>NZ_JAFLVT010000023.1 GCF_017316025.1 Candidatus Enterococcus myersii | reverse complement strand
TTAAATGTATTTATTTAACTTGCAGTTGGTTGCTTTTCGAAATGTTTCAGTAACTCTTATATCTTATCAGCTGACTTAATTTCTGTCAACTGTTTTTTTCAAAAAGTTTTAAAAACTTTTTGAAATGATATTTCAGAAGTTCGTCGCTCATCAAGCAACTTCGTTAGTTTAACAGTCGTTGTAGCAACTGTCAACAACTTTTTTCAAAAATATTTCAAGTTGTTTTCAATTATGTGACTGCCTTGCCAACGTTGATTAATTTACCACTTTAAGAAGTTCAGGTCAACCAAAAAGTTTAGAAAAATAAAGGAAGACTAACATACAATTTCCATCAAACGATTCAATCATTCGTATTTCAAATATCAAAAAGTGAATTTCACAAAAAAAATTATTATATTGATATTATTTACGAATTAAAATCCACCCTATTACTATTTTATCCGTTAAATATTTTTTGAGTATTTATTTTTTTGTACAAAAAAAGGAGATTTTGATAATCTCCTTTTGGTCATTTAAAAATAAGGTACACCTTCAATATCATAATGCCTAATAATTTCCCGAAATCTTTGTGGTTCTTCCCAACGAAAATCTTCAGGTAAATCACCAACTAACTTTTCTTCACTCGTTTCAAAAACAAACAGTGGAACGTTCTCTTTTTCAATTTGACCATTCGTCAATTCTACTAAGTCAATATTTTTCACATCGAGCTTAACGCTTTCTTTTAATAAGCTCAAAATATTAGCCAAACCAGTACGTTCGTTTGAAAAATCAGTAGACGCCAACTCCATTGTATCTCCTACAGTATGAACTAAAAATCGTTTAGAGCCATTTTGTAAATGCAACATTACTGTTCCAGCAACTTTTTTATTAGTCACGATACCACCTCGGCTGTTTTATCTGCTTTTATGATAGCACATTTTCAGAAAACATGCATAATTATTTCGTGCGATTTTCAGAATGCAAATAGGCTACAGCCTCATCAATCCAGTCTGGTAATACTTTTTTAATTGAGGTAAAACCAATTTTTTTATTTTTATTTGTAAAGTAACGTTTTTTGTAATTGCGATTTGGAACATAATTTTTTTCTAGCGTTCGTTTAGATAAACTGATTTTTTGTGAATATTCATCAATATCAATAATTTGGACCTTTACTTTTTCCCCAACGGACAAAATATCATGGATATTTTTAGTATAACCAGACTGTACTTCAGAAATATGTATCAGTCCTTGGGTTTTATCATCCAAAGAAACGAAGGCACCATAAGGCTGAATACCTGTAACTTGACCTTCAAGAATATCGCCGATTTTATAAGACATTTGGTTTCCACTCCTTGCTTTATTCATTATACTGTAATTAGAGTTAAAAAAGAAGTTTAGAAATTTAGGAGGTCTTTTTATGTCAAGTTTTGATCAACGCAACGAACGCCGTCACACAAATAGCGTCAAATGGGATAGTATTGCAACAACTTACCACAAAGATGATCTATTGCCGTTGTGGGTAGCAGATATGGATTTTACTGCACCACCTTCTGTTAAACAAGCACTGCTTTCTTATGTAGAACAGGGAATTTATGGCTATACACTTTTTGGAGATGATCTATATGCTGCTATTATAAATTGGCAAAAAAAACGTCATAATTATGATATAAAAAAAGAGGATATCTTATTTTCCCCTGGTGTCGTACCAAGTATTGCTGTCAGTATTGAGGCTTTCACATCCAAAGGTGACAGCGTGATGATACACGATCCTGTCTATCCCCCTTTTGCCCAAATGGTAGAAGAAAACAAACGAAAATTAGTTCGAAGTCCACTTAAAGTAGTCAATGGGCACTTTGAAATGGACTTTACCACAATGGAAGCGCAAATGATTAAAGAAGATGTCAAACTTTTTATTTTATGTAATCCCCATAATCCAGGTGGACGCGTTTGGAGCAAGACCGAATTAAAACAATTAGGTGACTTATGTAAAAAACATCATTGTTTGGTTGTAAGTGATGAAATTCATCAAGATCTGATATTTGCGCCTTATCAACATGAAACTTTCCATAATATCGATCCAAGTTTTGCTGATTTTTCTATTGTGTTAACTGCTGCTACCAAAACTTTTAATTTGGCCGGCATTAAAAACTCGATGATTTTTGTGAAAAACCCCGAATTAAAAGCCGCTTTTACCGCTGTTCAAGCAAAAAGTGAACAAGATACGATTAATACATTTGGACTGATTGGTACTAAAGCTGCCTATGAAGGTGGCGAAATATGGTTAACTGAACTGTTAGACTATTTACAAAAAAACAGCGCCTTTACCATTGAATTTCTCCAAAAAAATCTGCCGCAAGTAAAGATCATGCCCCCAGAAGGTACTTATCTTTTCTGGTTAGACTTTTCTGCTTATAATTTAACGGATACTGCGTTAAACAAGAAGATGATTGATGAGGCTGGTGTTGTTTTAAATGGAGGTTTTACATTTGGACCTAATGGAAAACAACACATGCGTCTAAACATTGCTTGTCCTAAATCCACATTACAACAAGGATTAGAGCAAATAGCACGGGCATTTAAATAATAAAAACATTTTGACCGTATCTTTTGATGCGGTCTTTTCTTTTTCTTTCTTGTTTTTATTACATTTGCCATGAAAATTTTGTTACACTAAAATAAGACAATGATTAAAAATAGTATTTTACAGACTTTTTTTTTTAAAAATTTCTCTGTAAAATAAAAAAGGAGGACAAAGATGCCTGATTTTGCAAAACGTTTCATTCAATATGTCCCTGGGATTTTCATTTTAGCCTTGGGAACTGTGCTTTTTTCAAGTTGCCAACTAGGTGTCAGTTCTTTAGTTTCAGTACCTTTTACGACAGCGACCATTACTGGTCTATCCCTAGGTAATGCCACGAGTTTAGTCTTTGGCTTATTGGTTATCGTTGAGATTATCCTGGTCAAAAGTTTGCCATTAAAAATTCTTTTGCAATTACCTTTTTCATTTCTTTTTGGTGCAGTGGTAGATTTTTACAATGTCGGTTTAGGTTTGAAAGATTTTGTCGTGACAAGTCTAATTGGCAAAATTGCACTTTTAATTGCAGCCGTAATCGCTACTAGTGTGGGAGCCTTTTTGATGGTGAACTCCAAACTGATCTTAAACCCACCTGATGGTTTAGTAGAAATTATTGCGTTAAAAAAAGAAAAGCGCTTTGGTCAAGTCAAGTTCTATTTTGATTTAACGATGATTACCCTCGCCTTTTTATTGGGAATGATTTTTTTGGGCCAACCAAACGGGATTGGCTTTGGGACACTCACAGCTCTATTATGTGTTGGACGTCTCATTCATTTTATCGAAGTAAAAACCTCCAAACATCCAATTGAAGAAACCGACGAATATGCGCAAATGGTAGCCCCCGATGACCCAAGTGATGTTAAAACACCTTAACAGACAAACAAATACCCGAATAAGACACTGTTAAAAAAACATTGGCTTATTCGGGTATTGTTTTAACTATTTTAAATTAGTCGGCTAAAATTTCAACCGTTTCAATAACCACATCATGAACAGGTTTATCTTGCGGGCCTCTTTGAACATTCGCAATTTCATCTACGACATCCATGCCTTCAACCACATGACCAAAGACAGTATGACGGAAATCTAGCCACGGTGTGCCGCCTTGTTTATACGCTTCAATAATTTCAGAAGGATAACCCGCACCTTCTAATTGTCCCAGCATATTCCCTGGAACATTTTGGTTGTTCACAATAAAGAATTGGCTACCATTGGTATTTGGTCCGGCATTGGCCATAGACAACGCTCCCCGAACGTTAAACAATTCTTTTGAAAATTCGTCTTCAAAATTCCCACCAAAACTGCTTTCACCCCCCATACCAGTACCGGTTGGATCGCCGCCTTGAATCATGAAATCTGGAATGACACGGTGGAAAATAACACCATCATAATAGCCTTTATTGGCTAATGCTTCAAAGTTTTGGACTGTTTTTGGGGCTAATTCTGGAAACAGTTGTACTAAAATATTGCCACGGTTTGTTTTGATTAGTGCTTTGTGGCCAGTTTGGTTTTCTAATGTTAATTGTGGAAAATCGCTCACGATAATTCCTCCTTCTATTTAATGGATTAATTTCATGATAGCAGACTTCGCCTATTTTGCCACGTATTCTTGATTTTATTTTGCCACGTATTCTTGATTTTATTTTGCGATATTTGCTATACTTGCTGGAAACTAAACGCTCTACCAGGAGGTGCACCAATGAAAATTCGTCTAATCGAAAAAACAGATGATAAAACAATCGCCAAGATTATTCGTACAAGTCTTGAAGACTGCAACTTAGCAATCCCAGGAACTGCTTATTTTGATTCTGAACTAGACCAACTGTCTACTTACTATGCTACTTCACCTAAGCGAAATTATTTTGTTATCACAGAAAAGGATGAAATTCTCGGAGGTATCGGGATTGCCGAATTTTATCCTGAAAAAAATATTTGCGAGCTGCAAAAGTTATACTTAACCAAAAAAGCACAAGGAAAAGGCTACAGCAATGAATTAATGGTTGCCGCTTTAGCCTTTGCAACAAAGGCTGGGTATCGAGCAATCTATTTAGAGAGCCACCACAGTTTACAAGCAGCATTAAGCCTCTATCAAAAATTTGATTTCAAAATGCTTAAAACACCCTTACTTCCCACTGCTCACAATGCAATGGATTGCTTTTTACTAAGAGAACTTTAAAAGATTTAAAGGTGTGAACGCTATAATGCCTTTTAATAGAAAAAACAACTCTTTGCCCTTATACTAGGAGCTATTGCAGTGGTTTACTGCGACAACATGCAAGGAGGAAACAAGATGGAAGTCTATGATATTACCATTATCGGTGCTGGTCCAGCGGGGATGTTCGCGGGTTTTTATGCAGGGATGCGCAATGCAAAAACAAAAATTATCGACAGTCTCCCCCAATTAGGCGGCCAGTTATCCACGCTTTATCCTGAAAAAAATATATACGATATTCCCGGTTACGTTCAAATAAAGGCCAATGACTTGGTGCAAGTTTTAGAAAAGAAGTTACAAACATTTCCCCATACTTATTGTTTGGGTGAAGAAGTGATTCACCTTGAAAAACAAGACGATGTCATTGTCATTACAACAGATAAAGATACCCACTACACCAAAGCCGCTATTTTAGCATTAGGAAACGGATCATTTCAGCCTCGTAAACTAACCGTGCCAAATGCCAAGACCTTTGAAAAGCGTGGTTTGGATTATTATGTCAATGATTTAATGAAATATGCTGGTAAAAAAGTCGCGTTAGCCGGCGGTGGCGATTCTGCCATTGACTGGGCCTTAATGTTAGAACCCATTGCCGCTGAAGTTCATTTGATTCATCGCCGCGACAATTTTCGTGCTTTAGAACACAGTGTTGAAAATCTTTACCAATCATCGGTTAATATTATGACGCCTTATGTGATTAACGACGTACACGGCACCGACTTTTTAGATGGCGTAAGTCTGCAACACGTTAAGACTAAAGAAAAAATTGAGTTAGCGGTGGATCACCTCCTGGTAAACTACGGCTTTACTTCTAACCTAAATGTGAAAGATTGGAATTTGGCTGGAACAAGACAAACCATCACAGTCAATTCTGACATGAGTACTTCTATTCCGGGAATTTACGCCTGTGGTGATATTGCCGGTTATGAAGGCAAAGTAAAACTGATCGCAACCGGTTTTGGCGAAGCCCCAACTGCTGTGAACAACGCTTTGCATTTTATCGACCCTAAAAATCGAACCCAACCTGCTCATAGTACAAGTTTATTTTAAAATCAAAAGACCTAAAAATTTTACTGCCTTTATACTAGTTGCAAGCTAGTAAAAAGCAGTAAAAATTTTTAGGTCTCATTTATATCAGAAAATACAAATTTTGGACTTATGCCTTATAGCTGAAGGTTTCCTTTAGCTTTTTTTATTTAGCTATTTAAAAATCATCCCACTCCGAAATAGCACCTTTGACTTTACTTAAAAGCTCTGACATCGTATCAGCTACAATGACTTCTCCTTCAACTATAACAAATAATTTTTTGGCACATAATTCACACATACTTAAACAACTGGTAATTAAAAAATCTGCCTTTTCCTTTAGTTCTTCATCTTCTAATAAAAGGTTGCCCTGGCGGCTTAGGTTTTGTTCGCAAAATTCGATTAAAGGTTTCATGACGGTCTTCCTTTTCTTTGCTTGATGCTTTCAGATAGTATAACATAAAAGATGAGCTAACCTTAGCAAGAAGAATTGGAGGGATTTGAATGGTAATTGAAACAAAAACACTCGAAGAAAAAGCCCGTGAATTATTGACAAGTCGTGGTGTTTCCCTAGATGAAATTGGTGAGTTGGTAATGTTTTTACAAAAAGATTATATCAAAGATATCACCTTGGAAAAATGTGTTGAAAGCGTCAATAGTGTCTTAACCAAACGAGAAGTCCACAATGCGATTATCACAGGTATTCAATTGGATATTTTAGCTGAAGAAGGAAAATTACTTGATCCTTTACAAGAAATTGTGGCAGATGACGAAGGCCTTTATGGTATTGATGAAATCTTGGCGCTGTCGATTGTTAACGTCTATGGTTCCATCGGTTTCACGAATTACGGCTATATCGACAAAGTAAAGCCTGGCATTTTAAAAGAATTAAACAGCCACGATGGCAAACATGTCCATACCTTTTTAGATGATATTGTCGGAGCTATTGCGGCTTCTGCTGCTAGTCGTTTAGCTCACCAAAATCCCGGCAAGTCCCATTACATCACCCAATAAGAAAAACTAAAAGAATCCTTCAGCTCTAAAACATAAGGCAAAAAGCTTGATGAATTGTGCTTCAAATTTCTTAAGACTTTTGCCTTATTATCACCGAGAGTTAGTGCATGAAGCTAGACAATATGAAAAGCTAAAGGCACTCGATCAACTCGCCAGCAATAAGGCAAGTTAGTTCGGAAAATCAGGCGTGGATATTCTTGCTATCAGGCGTTTATTTCGCTGAAAAATTTATTCTTTTCTTATAGCCAAAAAAAACAACGACCCTTAGCTAGGATCGTTGTTTTTTTTGCTTGAAACTTGTCCGTCCCCATAAAACGAAAGCTAAAAAGCACAATTCCAATAAAACAAACGCTAAAATAAAGCAGTGCATAAAAAAGCTTTCCGGTAAAACATTAATGATTGGATCTGTTCTGGGGTCAAATAACCAGTCATCATTTTGGAAAAACAATTTGTGAAATGTCACAAAAAAACGATCAAACCCGGTTGCCATCACAAAACCAAAAACCACTGGAATTACCATTCCCAGTTCAAAGGGCAAGATTAAGCGCCATAAACTTTGCTGTCTTTTCAACTTTACTAAAAAGATCAAAGAAGGAATGAAGGTTACAAGTAAAACAGCATAATTTAGCATAAATAACTTTTTAACATCGATAAAATGTCCCCGACCAGCTTCAGACATCGGAAAGTCTGGCAAAGCCAATTGACTTGCAAAGGGATTGTTTAAAAAAGCCATTAGTTTGTCAAAATTTTTTAACAATGTCGTTTTATCAACAACTGTATAATCGAGGATATTCAAATAATGAATATCAAAGACATATAAAGGCCGAAAGTTAATCGCTACTGTGATAACCAACGTGATAATCGTTAAAAAAAGGCTGAAAAAACCTAAGCGTCTTTGCCAAGCTGTCATCATCTTTTTTGAACCTCAAAATCCCACTCATCTAATGAATCCAATACAAAAGTCGGTGCCTCAGGTAAGGTAGCAACCTCTGCTTTTTGAGTAAAACCTGACAGCACCAACAAGGTATCGATGCCATTATTTAGCCCAGAGCAAATATCCGTTTCGTAATTGTCGCCAACCATAATCACATCTTTTTTAGCTAAGCCAATTTTTTCCAGCGCTTTATCCATAATAATCGCTTCTGGTTTTCCAATGTAAATTGGTTTTGTTTGCGTGGCTGTTTCAACTAATGAAATCAATGAGCC
Organism: Candidatus Enterococcus myersii; assembly: GCF_017316025.1. Classification (GTDB taxonomy): domain Bacteria; phylum Bacillota; class Bacilli; order Lactobacillales; family Enterococcaceae; genus Enterococcus_C; species Enterococcus_C montenegrensis. The sequence continues at coordinate 28,483 of NZ_JAFLVT010000023.1, read as the reverse complement.
CGCTCCAGGTAACAAACCGCGTTCAGTCGGAATGTTTTTATCTGGATTAGTCCCAATAAAAGTAGCACCTTTTTGAATGGCTAAAGTTGCCAATACAAATTTTTCATACGTTACATGATTATCCAGCCCTACCACAACATAATCTGGGTTTTCTTCCTCCCAAGTAAAACCGGCTGCTAGTATTAAGTCAATCAGGCCTGCTTCACCAATGACAAAGACTTTATTACCGGCATTATCAGCTTTCATAAAATCAATAGTAGCCAAACTTGCTGTATAAATTGTTGCGGGCGCGACTTTGATATCAAATTCATTTTCCAAGCGCTCTGAAACTGTCTCAGGGCTACGGGTTGTATTATTTGTGACAAATAAAAACGGTAAATTACGGCGTTTTAATTCATCTACAAAGCGTTTTCCTGCTGGAATTGGTTCTTGACCACGATAAATCGTGCCATCTAAATCAATTAAGTATCCTTTGTACATTAATCTTCTCGCTTCCTAATGGTAAAGCCGCCTTTTCTTCCATCTTTTTTGACAGGTTTTGCAGCAGCTTCTGTTTTCTTAGTCGGCTGTTTTTCAACTTTTTTCTTTAATACCGGCTTTGTCTTTTTCTTTACCTCTGTTTTCTTTTCGGCAATATGTGCTTGTGCCGGCTGATTCGTGTAATTTTTCTTACGGCGTTTACGATTTTGTGTTTTCTCCCGCTTATTTCCTACGCGCTGGATCACAAAATAGGCACAGCCAAAATTACAGTATTCATATAAATAATCTTCTAAAGTATCAATGCGTTGTTCTGGTTGTGCTTTTTTATCATCAGCACTGAAAAAGCCTTTTAAGCGTAGCTGCTCATAGCCCCAGTCGCCAACAATATAATCATAACGAGCCAAAACCTCGCTGAAACGTTCCCCTAATTTTTCTGCGTCAAAGCCTTCCCGGTGGTCATAAACAAGCTTATACTGACGTTGTCCGATCATAAAATCAGTCTCATTAATCGGTGTCACAAGCTCACCTTTTTGCGGTTTTGCCACTTCTTCGGTTGCGACTTCCTCTAAAACCGTCGTTAATTCTTCGGTTAGATTTTTGTTCTCTTTTGTCATTCTTTCACCACCTGTTTTTCATTATACCTTGTTTTTATTTGCTTGGATAGTGAGTTTGCAAATACGTCCCTAACACGCTACGGATAAACTCTGGAAATAAAAATTCGTATTTACCAGCAATCTCAATTGTAGGAAAAAACGGGACAAACATAAAATGATCCACTGTCGTAAATGTGTAGTCTTTATCATCTTGCAGTTTTTCTTTTAACCAATAAACTTCATGATTCACACTGTCATAAAAAATACCATCATACGTGATTACACCAAAGATCTTCCCGCGAAATCCCATCCCCAGCATGGGAAAATTCCGTAAAAAGTTACGATTTTTTTCCATCTCTAAAACTAAACGGCGGACGTCAGCACCTTTTAACGTGACCTTTAAAAGGTGCAGTGGGTGGGGCAAAGTCGTATGGAGTTGATCTTGACTCACTTCACCTTTTGGCAATTCTTGCAAAAATAAACCACTATTTAAAATAGCCACATCTGTCTGCCCTCTTTTTTCTACCGCTTTTAAAGTTGCATCGATCAGGCGGTGCTCACCATTTAAATCCAGCGTTAAATCATAAGGTAAGTTCGCGACCTTTTGCGCTTTTAATAAGTCATGCCCTTTTTGCAGATAGCCCTTAATTTCTTCTTCATCTTCTGGAAACGTCGTTAAAGTTGCAGTTTCAATGGTACGCGCCATTTTGGAAATAATTTTATGATTTTCGTCCAATTCCAGCCGAACCTCTCCAATATAATAGCCAAACTTCCCAGCGGCAGCTAATTGCACGCCATTGACCACTTTACCGGCTGGAAATAAATGGTGGGTATGGGACCCTAAAATCACATCGATTTCCGGCATTTCGCTGGCAATTAACTGATCGTCTTCAATTCCCAAATGACTCATTAATACCAAAACATCAACTTGCGGTCTTAAATGGGCAACTAAATTAGGCAAAATTTCTAATGGGTACCGAATATCCCAACCATTAGGACTATAGGTAAGAGGAAATGGTGCTGTCAGTGCAATTAGGCCAACTTTACTCCCAGCTTTTGTGGTGATAATTTTATACTCTTTGCTCCATTTGGGTGGTTGTAAAGTTTTTTTATCAAATAAATTGGCTAACAAAACATCAAAATTGGCTTCATCATACAGGTGATTTAAATCGTATTGGGAATTTCCGACCCCTTCATTATTTCCGATTGTAGCCGCATCATAATGAACGGCATTCATTAAAGCAACGTTTGCTTTGCCATTTGTCGCTTCTGACAAAGGATGCCAACGATCGACGAAATCACCTAAATCAACTGTAATAGCCCCATGACCTTTTTGGGCTAATTCTCGCTGGCGTTGTTCCAAATAGCGTCTGATTTTCGGCCAGTTTTCTAAATGGGAGTGTAAATCATTGGTATGCATAATGGTAATTTTTTCCATAATGAGGCCTCATTTCTAAAGGTAGGTAAATAAGCTAAACTTAGACTAGCACATTTTTTTCACAGCGTCTTATTTTGATACCCGGGTTTGAAATCTTTTACCCAATCACATGCATTTGCTAAAATAAAGCTAGCAGTAAAAAAGGAGGAACGCAGATGAAACACGCATTAAAAACCGAATGGGAAAAATTATTTAACAAAAAACACGACTTATCCCAATTAAAAAACCTTAATAAAAATGAAAAAGGACACTTTATTACACCAGATGGCGTCAAAACCGAAGTCTGGGAAAAGCATGACGAAGACGGTCTAAATGAATTAATGACTTCTGATTGGGAATCATTCTTAGATGGCAATGACGTTTTCAGCGAACTAAGTTTAGCCGAACAAAACGAATTAAAAGCTAACGCCCCTCGTTACGAAGACTACCACGAATAATTCTTTAGCTAGTAAAAAAAGCTATGCTTGTAGATTCAAAACATCTACGAGCATAGCTTTTTTATTCTTCAAAATCAGTCTCTTCATATTTCCCATACTCACCATAAAAGCGATTATACCGCCCTTTTAGTTTACGGAAGAAATAAATACATAAAACCTTTATCACAGCGTAAATAGGAATCCCAAAAATCAGACCAAACATCCCCATTAAATCTCCCATTACCAATAAGACTAAAACAATCGTAATTGGATGTACTAAAAGATGTTTGCCCATCACTGCTGGTTCAATCAGATGCCCATTGGACATTTGGACAATTACCCAAACCAGACACATTTTTACTAACATGCCAAAAGAAGACATCAATGCGACAATAAAAGCTGGGATAAAGGCAATAAATGGCCCAATATATGGAATGATAGCCGTCACACCAGTTAGTAAGGATAGCGATCCGGCAAACGGCATACCAATAATTAAAAAGCCAATAAACGTTAACAAGCCAATCGCAATACTAACTAAAACTTGTCCTTTCAAATATGCTCCTACTTGCGTATTCATGCTCCCTGCAATCGCTTTAGCATCTTTACGAAAACGAGGAGGAATCAACTTGGTAACATAACTAAAAAATTTGCGATCATCTTTTAATAAGAAAAAAGTAATGATTGGTGCCGTCCCAATAATTAATACTGTGCTGGTAATAGTTGAAACAACATTGGAAGCCCCTTTAATAACCCCTGATAAATAATCGGTTACTTGGCTAGAAAGTCCCTCAGACCAATTCTGCAATTTTTCCATTGTTTGATCCAACGGTTCTTCAAATGGTGAATTATCAAAAAGCTTCGTGATCATTTTTATCGTCTTATCCATGTAATCTGGAAAAGAAGAGACTAAAGAGAGAACTTGTTTTTGAATAATCGGACTAATTAAAACAACAGCAACTACGACTAAACTAATCAAAACAATAAATAAAGCTGCTACACTAATTACCCGCTTCACCCCTTTACCTTCCAGCCAATCAATAATGGGATTAAATAAATAATATAAGACCATTGTTAGAATAAGCGGGCCACTAATGGCTTTAAAAATTGTCACAAACGGATCAAATAAGAAATCTAACTGGGCAAAGAGCCACAAAACAGCGCCTAATAAAAGTAACGCTACTAAAGTAAAAATTAAATTTTTACCACCTAAAAATTTTATCCAGCGACTGGTTTTTTTCTCCATCGTCACCACCTCCTACTTTGATTGTAGCTGACTTCAAAAACGGTGTAAAAGAATACGGTACTTTAAGCTGTTATTAAGCTTGCAGAATTATAGTTTTGCCATACCCAATAATTTTTTTCATTTCTTCTTTTTCGATACCCTAGTAAAACTGCCAATTTTACTAGGGTACCTCTTTTGTCTCTTGTCAAAAAATGCTAAAATTTGGCGAGGTGAAAAATGTGGAAAAAAGCAGTAGCTTGGATACTTTAACAAAAGAAAAATATATGCTCTTGGCCTTAGAACAGGCAAAAAAAGCGCAAGCTATCGGAGAAGTACCGATTGGTGCTGTAGTTGTTTTAGACGGTAAAGTTATCGGTTATGGATACAACCGCCGCGAGGCAGATCAAGATGCAACTGCACATGCAGAAATGTTTGCCATTCGCGAGGCGTGTCAAAATATCGACAGTTGGCGTTTAGAACGCAGTCAACTATTTGTCACATTAGAACCCTGCCCCATGTGTAGCGGGGCGATGCAATTAGCCCGCGTGGAAGAAGTTTATTTTGGTGCTTATGATCCAAAAGGTGGCGCAGCTGGTTCATTATTGACAATTTTAACTGATGAACGCTTTAACCATTGGTCTTATGTTGAAGGCGGCATTTTACAAGCGGACTGTGGTCAGATCTTAACTGACTTTTTCCGTGCATTGCGGGCAAAAAACAAAGCCGAGAAAAAAATGCGTAAACTTACATTAGATCTTCCGACGGAATAAAACTTTAGAAAAAGACTAGCCAAATTTGACGAAATACGCTATACTAGTTCTTGCCGCAAGGCTAGGACAATGGCAGGCTTGTGAATTGTGTCAGATCTGGAAGGAAGCAGCACTAAGCGGGATCTGCCATGTGTCTGATTAAAAAGACCTTAAACGAGACTTCGGTTTCGTTTTTTTTATTCCAAAAATTTACCAAAAGAAAGACACGTCATTCTGACGTGCCTTTCTTTTTACTTTTTAGACAATTTGATCAATCAAACCACTTAATTTATCTTTTAAACTTTCGGTTGTTTCTTTTAAAGAATCGCCATAGACAGAAATTTGTTTGCGACCGGATTTAATTTTTTTCATAACATTCATCAATGAATCCAATTCATCGTCTGACAAATTATCCACCACTGACATTAACTTTTCGTTGCCGTCAAACTTATCATCAACAAATCGTTTTACCTTGCAGCGATCTTTTTTATGGCGAATTTTATTAATTACCGCATCCGAAGCAATTACAGCTGTTGTAATACCAGCCACCGCCGCAATACTTAGTCCAATCGTTACTTTTGTCTTATTTTTCATCCTTTTTCAGCCCCTCTTTTAAGAACTTTTTCTACTACTTCATCATAGCACAGAGAAAAAAATAGCAAAACCAAAAGGGCTTTCACCCTTGTAAAAGTTAGGTGCCTTGACTAGATACGTAAAAGTCAAAACACCTCGGTTAACTTTTCAAAAATAATACAAAGACTGACAAGGTAGCTCTTTTACCTTTTCTGTCTCTTGTTTATTTCTTGTAAAAGTTAGGTGCTTTGACTAGATACATAAAAGTCAAAAACGAGAAAGACTTAAACAACATTTTTTTGAAAAATGATTGCAAAAGCTAGTCTCCTTTTTTACCTTCTTATTTTTTGGTTAAAGAATTGACGATGGGATGGGTGATTTTTTGGTCAAAGAAACTGATAAACGGACCTGTTAAAAAGGCACTAATAAATGTTCCAATACCAATTGGTCCGCCAAAAACAAAGGCCACTACACTGAACGCAACATCTTGGATCACTCGAATAACCCGGTAAGGGGCTCCTGTTTTGTCCACAATTACTGGTGCAATTGCATCGTATGGCGCATTGCCTAATTCTGCCCCCATATATAATGATGCACCAAAACTAAAAAGCAAAATACCAATTACCAAAAAGAGCAATTGCATCAAAATATTGTGGGCAACTAAATTTAGACTGGTAAAAATTTCCGTATAAAAATCAATGAAAAAACCTGCCAGCACCATATTGATGACGGTACCGATGCCGATGTATTTTTTTCCGAAAATAAAGATCAATACCAAAATGATAATATTTACCATCAGTTGATAGACGCCTAGTGATAAACCAAGTTTGCCCCCGAGTGCAATATTTGTGGACGTATAAGGATCTAAACCAACTTTTCCCATGCGTAAAGTGGTCGCCCCTAATGCTAGTATCGCAACACCTATTAGCGCTACAAGAGAGCGGATACCAATTTCCTTTTTATTCATGTCGTGCCTCCAGCCTGATTTTAAAATAGCAATCGTTTCATTTAGTTATTATTTTGTCAAAATTATCGCAAAAGTGCAAAGATTTGCCTTATATCAAGTATCTTATCGAGCAAAAGCGCATAAAAAATACGCAACCAATCAAAGTTGGTTACGCATTTAAATTTAGCAATCTTAATCCCGCCGATTACCACCAAAAATTAAAATCAAGCGCAAGAGTTGCAAGAACGTTGCTACAGCGGCAGCAACATACGTTAAAGCAGCGGCAAATAAAACTTTCCGCGCCATCGGCAGCTCTTCTTCTGTTAACAAATTCCCGTTACTCAAAATTTTCAATGCCCGAGCTGAAGCATTGAATTCTACTGGTAATGTTACCAATTGGAAAATTAGTGCCAATGAAAAAGCCCAAAGTCCAATCGTAACCAGTTTTGGCGCACTTAAGAAAAAGCCAATTAAAATAATCGGAAATGCCAAAGTTGAACCAAAATTTGCTACTGGTACAATGGCAGCGCGTAAACGCAACGGTACATAACTTTTTGCATCTTGAACCGCATGCCCACATTCATGGGCGGCTACAGCAATCGCGGCTACCGAGGTAGATTGCGCCGTTGCTTCTGATAGACTTAACATTTTTGTTTGAGAATTATAATTATCGGTCAAATTTCCGGCAATTTTTTGCACCCCGACGTCGTTAATGTCTTGATCATTCAAAATATACTGGGCAGCTTGTGTCCCTGTAACATTATTGCGGCTTTTCACTTCATCGTACTTTCTAAAGGTACTATTTACATAAGCTGATGCAATCCCTGATAACACCAACCCGATAATCACTAAAATCATTGTTGGATCAAAAAACGGCATAAAGCCATAACCCATTCCATACATCGTCGTTTCCTCCCTCACAGAATCAAATAAGACTTGTCTATCTTTATTTTACCATTTTACTCATGAAAATATTGTGAAGAGAATCAGAAGGAATTTTATAATTTTTTGACGAATTCTGACTTTAATTTCATTGGACCAAAACCATCCACTTTACAGTCAATATTATGATCCCCTTCAACTAAGCGGATATTTTTTACTTTTGTACCTTGTTTAATGGGATTTGAAGCCCCTTTGACTTTTAAATCTTTAATAACAGTGACACTGTCGCCATCTTGTAATAAATTGCCGTTTGCATCTTTTGCAACTACGCCCTCTGCTGGTGACTGTGCTTCTTTTGCTGCACTCCATTCATGACCACATTCAGGACAAACAAATAGGCCGCGATCCTCATAGGTATACTCAGACCCGCATTCTGGACATTTCGGTAATTGTGACATTTCATTTCTCCTTTAAAATTTTTTCGTAGCTTTCATTTTACCTAAAAAAACTGGTGGTGAAAAGACTTCATGAAAATTATCTCATCTGGAGAATGTCACTTTAGAAGGCCACTTCATTTTTAACTTTTAAACTTTTTAGCGGTATGGATTATATAAACCATAGCGTTCTTTTTCAGCACTGGAAAATTGCCGCATAGCAGCAACTACTTTAACTGCCTCAGGGCTCGTGTAAGTAGCCAATTTTTCATCTACTTCTTTTAGATTTTGCTGCAAACTTTCAATTTCAGCTAAAACATTTTGCCGATGTTGTGCTAAAAGGGCGCATCGTTTGGGAATACTTTTTGTCCCTTCCATGCAATAATCAATATAGACTTTAATCGTTTTAACTGGCATACCAGTATCTTTTAAACAACAAATAGTTTGAATAAAACCTAAATCCGATTCGGTAAACACACGGTACCCCGCTTCATTTTTTGAAACAAAAGGTAACAAGCCTGCTTTGTCGTAATAACGCAAGGTATAAACAGATAAACCAAATAGTTCTGCGACTTCTTTAATGGAATACATTATTTTTACTCCTTTTTTGTGCAACTTACTTTCCCTAGAGTGCACTCTAGGGTTTACACTCACTATAGTAACAAGTTAAAACAGATGCAAGTCATTCAACTTAGGAGGAATACACATGTCAAAAAAGATTCTCGTTACGGGGGGAACTGGCTTTTTAGCCTCCCATATTATTTTTCAACTATTGCAACAAGGTTTTGCTGTCAAAACGACAATCCGTCAAAATAACAGCCAAGCAGCTATTCTTGCTACTATAAAAGCAAACGGTATTTACGATACCTCACAACTGTCCTTTGCAGTAGCAGACTTAAATCAAGATGCCCATTGGGAAGAGATTATGGCAGATTGCGATGGTGTGATTAGTGTCGCATCACCTGTCTTTTTTGGTAAAGTTTCCAACGAACAAGAAGTGATGAAACCAGCCCGTGATGGCATATTGCGGATTTTAAAAGCCGCCAGCAAAACCGGAGTCAAACGCGTTGTTATGACCTCAAATTTTGGTGCAGTGGGCTTTAGTAATTTGGATAAAAATAGTTGGACCACCGAAGAAAATTGGACTGACGAAAATCAAGCCGGTCTCTCTTTATATGAAAAATCAAAATTATTAGCTGAAAAAGCTGCTTGGCAGTTTATGAAACGTGAAAAACCCAATTTTGATTTAGTTGCCATTAATCCGGTCGCTATTTTTGGTCCATCATTAAACGGCCATGTCTCCGGTAGTTTCGACTTATTAAAAATGTTATTGACTGGGTCTACAAAACGCTATCCTAATTTACCTTTAAATGTTGTTGATGTTCGCGATGTCGCAGCAATTCACATTCTGGCAATGCTAACACCAGAAGCTGGCGGACAACGTTTTATTGCATCTGCAAATGGGATAATCACTATGGCTGAAATAGCTGCACTAATAAAAAAGGAACGGCCTGCATTAGCAGCCAAAGTCCCTCAAAAGCAAATTCCAAATTTTTTAATCAAGTTAGCGTCTCACTTTAACACAACCGCCCAAGAAGGGGCTTTGTTCTTACAGATGAATCGCAATGTAAAAAATGATAAAGCAAAAAAACAATTAGGTTGGCAACCACTGGCAGATAGCAAAACTGCGGTCTTAGAGGCTGTTGATAGTTTGGTAGCACAAAAACACATTGAGTAGAAGACTTTTGCATTTTTTTAGTTGGTGATCTGTCGTTTTTATAAAAACAGCATAACCTTCTAAGGTATTTTCTTCACTAAAAAACACTGAATAAAAGAGGACATCCCCCTTTTCATTCAGTGTTTTATTTCTTATAAATAAGAAAGGCGAAACGAATCCTTCAGCCCTGAAGCTGGCCCGTGCTAAAATTGGCAATCGCTGTTTTCACTTGTAAAAATTTTAGCAGCAATTTTGTAAAAGCGCCTGCTTAATTTAAAGTTATCTGTTATGACCTAGCTTTTTTTATAAGTCTTCTAATCCGTCTTTATTCAAAAGCTTAATCTGATAGCCTTTTCGCAAAATCAGCTGTCTTTTTTCAAGCAACTTCATTTTGCGGGAAAGAGTTTCTGGCGTAGTTCCCAAAAAAGCCGCCAGTTCTTTCATTTTCATAGGAATTGTAACCTCATCACTATTTTCGGCAATGCTCAAATCCAACAAGTAGACAGCCAAGCGTTCTTCAATTTTCTCCATCGTTAAAAATTGACTTTGCTGTTCTACTTTTGTCATTTTCTTGGCATTAATTTCTAAAAGTTTCAAGCTGAGCTTTGGATAATCTATCAGTAACTGTTTAAAATCAGCTTGTTTCAAGATGCAAACTTCTGTTTCTTGCAGTGCTTCGCTAAACAAGTTGTCATTGCTAGCTCCAAAAAGCAAGTTCTCACCTTCATAGCCCCCAGGTTCTACCACGCGCAATAATTGTTCTCTTCCAGCTGCTGATAGTTGATAAACTTTTAAATTACCACTGGCAACAATCACCAGTTGCGCTTCACCAGTCGGCGTTGTGATTTGTTCGCCTTTTTGAAAAACTTGATGATGCAGGAGTTGATTAATTCTAGCCTGATCTTCTTTATCTAAATGATTAAATAAAGGCACCAGTGTAACACATAAGTGATCAAAAACCACAAGCTCTCCTCCTTTTTGGAGCTAATTAAACGTTAGTCGTCGTCATCGTCATCTTCTAGCAGTAAACCTTCTAATGCGTCATGACCGATAAAACTTTGAAAAAGACGACTCTGTCCTTTTAACCAACCGTATAAATCTTGCAAAAATTGCATTAAAGCAAATTTTTCTTCTTTTTCAGCCAATTTTATCCCACGTACCACAAATAAATTTTGCGTATTAAAATCTTGCACTGCGGAAAATAAAATAGAATCTATTTCTTCATATTTTAATTGTCCGCTTTCTTCTAACATCGTATATTGCGTAAATTCGGCTGTTGTCGTGGGAATGACTTGACCTTCATCTAACAACAATTGATTTAAACGGTCAAATAATTCGTCTTCTTTTTTGATAATAGCGGCAATTTCAACACTAAAAGCTTTGCCAGGCCCCTTTAAATAGTAATTTATTTGACGTAATTTATTACGTTGGATAAACAAGTTAGCTAAGATGTGTCCACTCATGGCCCCCGCTGTTGGTATATGGTGGTCTTTTTCACTTTGAATTAATTCTGCTTGATATTTTTCTGCTGCATTCATAATTTAGTCTTCCTTCACTTTAATAGATTGCACTTCATAGCCTAATTTTTCGATTGTATCTGCTAGTGCTTTGCCACTTACTGCTTTTGGATCAATTTCTGCTTTAACTTTGCTGGCGTTAAATAAAACTTTTACTTTTTTTACTCCTGCCTTTTGACTGACCGCACTTTCGATTTTTTGTAGACAAGAGGGACAAGTTAGCGCCCCTAATTGAATAATTACTTTTTCCATCAGATATTCTCCTTTTTATGTTTTATGGTACTTATTGTAAAACTTCTGTTGGATTAGAAACTTGATAGCTATCAAGTTTTCCCACTTTAAATGGTAATAGGCGCATACCATTTGCAATCACGACTAAAATACTTAATTCGTGAGCCAACATACCACTGGCCATGTAAATGTACCCAAAGATTAAACCGACTAATAAAAAAGCTACCGTTCCAATCGCAATGGCAATATTTTCCTTCATATTCCAAACTGTTTTTTTCGTTAAAGCATACGCATGAACTAGTTTGGTAAAATCAGAGTTCATTAAAACCACATCCGAAGTTTCAACAGCAACATCGGTCCCATTCCCCATTGCAATTCCAATATCTGCTAGGGCGATAGAAGGACTGTCATTAACCCCGTCCCCAACAAACGCCACCTTATGACCATTTTTTTGCAATTTGGTGATAAAATCTGCTTTTTCGGCTGGTAAGAGCTCGCCGTGAACTTCAGTGATTCCCAATTGTCTTCCGACAATCTCAGCCGCTTTTTTATTATCACCGGTCAACATGACTAAATTTTTTACCCCCATTTGCGTTAGCTGTGCAAGTGTTTTTTGGGCTTTCGGACGCACTTGATCTTTAATACCTAATAGCTGTGATAACTTTCCATCTTGTGCCAAATAAACTAATGAATGGCCACTTTCTTGTAAATAACTTTGATCTTTTGCGGCTGCGTCAATCCTTATCCCTGCTTCTTGTAGTAGTTGGGCGTTGCCGACTAACACCTCATGATTGTTTATCCGAGCTTTAATACCACGACCCTTTAAGACAACTGTTTTTTCCACCGGTAAATAACTTGCAAGAGCTGCAAACTGAATAACAGCTTGTCCTAGGGGGTGATCTGATTGTCTTTCAACGCTAGCTAATAGGCGCAAATTTTCTGCTTTATCACCATAATAGTTGTAAATCCCACTAACTGTGGGTTTTCCTGCCGTTAACGTGCCGGTTTTATCAAAAACAAAAGTATCTACTTTGCTAAAGGTATCTAAAACTTCGCCGCCTTTTAACAAGACCCCAAATTTGGCCCCATTGCCAATTCCAGCCACATTGGAAACAGGTACGCCAATGACTAATGCTCCCGGGCAGCCGAGTACTAAAATGGTAATAGCCAAGGATAAATTCCAGCTAATCAGTCCTACAACTAAAGCCAAAAGTAAAACAAATGGTGTATAAAACTTCGCAAAACGATCAATAAAGCGTTCGGCCTTTGACTTGGAATCTTGGGCTTCTTCGACTAATTCAATAATTTTGCCAAAGGTCGTATCTTCACCAATTTTTTGTGCTTCTATTTGCAACGTACCATTTTCTAAAAAGGTGCCGGCAAAAACAGTAGCTCCAGCTTCTTTGTGCACAAATTTAGCTTCGCCGGTGACACTGGCTTCATTTAAATAGCCCTCTCCTGAGGTGATAATGCCGTCAACAGGTACTTGACCTCCTGTTTTAACCAATAACTGATCAAAAATTTCAACGTCATCCACATCCACTTCGCTAATTTCATCATTTTTAATGACAAAAGCTGTCGTAGGTGCCATTTGCGTGAGTGTTTTGATCGCCAAACGGGTCTTAGCCAACGTTTTTTGTTCCAGCCAACTGCCAAATAAGAATAAAAACGTCACAATAGCCGACTCATTATATTCTCCAATCAAAAAAGCACCGATAACTGCTATTGACACCAATAAATCGATGCTAATGACTTTTACCCGCAATGCTTGATACGCAAGGATAAAAATTGGCAAACTGCCTAAAATTGCAGCTAGTGCCATGAAAAGACTATAAGCGGTTGTAAAATGTGCGAGCTTACTAATAAAAGCCAGACTAATCAAAACGCCCCCTAAAAAAGCGAGTTGGTTTTTATGCTGCAAAACCTGTTGTTGATATTTCATACTCTCTCCTCCTATTTTGTCAGCAAAAGCTAAACAACTTCCGCCAAATTTTCTGATGATAGCTTTGTTACAAGCAAAATTATAAAAGTGACCCTAACTGACAAAAAAGTAAAATTTATTTTCTTAACTTGCCCTTAGTTTAACGGTTAAAATCACCAGCGTACTTGATGGCAATCAAGTTATCTTACTTTTTTTAAATAAAACTATAATTTTTGAGCATAACCTTTTTATATAACAAGGGTTCTTGCTAAGATAACAACAACAAAGGAAATTATTTTTTCATAAATTTATATAGGAGTTGATTTTTTTGAAACAAACAAAAACTAGCAAAGAAAAGCAATGCAAAACTTTTACGCCTCGAAATGAATTTGAAGCACGTCTTTTCAAACGCTTTGAAAACTATGCTGCAGCAGAAAATACAAATAAAAATAACACCGCATCTATTAAACAAGAACGACAAAAATAAAAAACGTAAGAATCGGCTACTTAGCTGATTTTTACGTTTTTTACATCCTGTGGTGATACGGTTGTTTATTTATGGAATTTTTGATAAATTTTTTGACACTTCTCATAATCCAAGTCTGAAAATGTCGTGACGATAAAATCAGAAGCTAAGTCCAATTGGGGATAATCTGGATTGGCAAACCCGATTCCCACCATTCCAGCTTTTTTTACGGCAATGCTGCCATTGGGTGAGTCTTCTAGCGCTACACAATTTTGTGGTGTGACGGCTAAGCGTTTTGCCGCTAGTAAGTAAACATCTGGTTCGGGCTTAGAATATTCAACTTCTTCGCCACTTGTAATTACTTCAAAGTCCTGATAAATCCCAATTTCTGTCAACGATTTTTCTATCTCACTTAACGGTGAGGAAGAGGCCACTGCTAACTTCACTTTTGCCGTTTTTAATCCTTTAACGAAGGCCGCAGCTCCTTTAATTGGCTTAGTACCATCTCGTTTTACTATTTCTTGCCGGCGCTTCACCATTTCAGCGCTATAATAAGCTGGGCTTTGTGGCAGTGCTAGTTCCTTTTTCATAGTTTCCCAAGTGTATTGGTAAGAAGTTCCCATGAATTTACTGTGATAGCTGCTGGGAACAGTGATTCCTTCATCTTTTAAAATACTGTCTTTGGCTTCAAAATAGCTATATTCTGAATCAATCAGTACACCATCCATATCAAAAATAATTGCTTCTAACATATTCCACCAAATTTCTGTTTAAATTTTATCCGAACAAAGCGCTTCTTCACTTAATTCTCCTTTTGCGATCCAAGCCGCACCACCGGTTAGAAAAAGTTGCTTGGCTTGTACCTGCACTTCTAGCTTACCACCTAATGTTCTTAATGCAACCGGATTTTTAAACTGATTTTGCCGCTGTTTTACAACGTAGGCTACAGAAGCTGAACCTGTGCCGCAGGCTAAAGTAAAATCCTCTACCCCTCGTTCATAAGTACGAACAATTACCACGTCTTCTACAATCTCATAAAAATTAACATTCGCACCTTTGGGCAATTCTTGCCAGTTACGCAGTTGTTTGGCTAATGGTCGCAAATCAGCTAAGTCTTTTTCAGCTAAATTAGAAACAGGCATCACCAAATGAGGAATAGCAGGATTGCCTAATTCAACATAATATACCGTCTTTTTAGCAAAGTTTTTTTCTTCAAATCTCGTTACATCATTTAATTGCACTTTATAGGTCGTTTTATTTAAGTGCCAAGCGGGTACCATTCCGGCCATCGTTTCAATTTTCATTTCTGCTGGAGCTAAATTTTCTTCATAAGCATATCGGGCAATACACCGGGCACCATTGCCACACATTTCTGCTTCAGTACCATCAGCATTGTAAAAACGCATGCGAAAATCGCCCCCTGCTTTGGCTTTGTCTACTGCCATGAGCGCATCTGCTCCTAATGAAAGATGCGCACGACATGCACCTTTAGCAAGTTGGCTTAATTCGTTTTTACTTAACTTTAGCGCAAGGTTATTGATGATGATAAAATCATTGCCCGCTCCTTGCATTTTGACAAAAGGAATTTCCATCTGCTTGCCCCCTTAGTTATCTTTTCACTTCATTTTGAATCATTTGAGCATAAGTTTGTCGTTTTACAACCACCTGTTCGTGGCCATCTTTAACAAAAACGACTGCGGGTAATGGTAATTTATTGTAATTACTCGCCATTGAATACCCGTAAGCTCCGGTTGTAAAGGTTGCAAAAATGTCGCCTGCAACAACTTCTGGAAGGGATAAATCTTTCACCAATAAATCTGTACTTTCACAGGCTTTACCAGAAATGGTTACTTTTTGGCTCAGTTTTTCGTCAACTTTATTGGCTACAATCCCCGTATACTCCGCTTCATAAAGTCCTGGGCGGATATTGTCGGTCATACCGCCATCGATACTGACATATTTTCTTAAACCAGGTAATTCTTTAATCGCGCCAATCGTATGCAATGTAATCCCCGCTTCGGCGACAATGCTACGACCGGGTTCAATTACGATTTCTGGGACGACCAAATTATTTTTCTGACAAAATTCTTTGGTCAATGCCATGACTGGATCTAAAAAGTAATGATAGGGTTTGCGCACATCTTTTTTGGTATAACAAACGCCAAACCCGCCGCCATAGTTCAACTCTTTAATTTGATAATCGTAGCGTTTTTTCACTTCAAGCATTAAATTCAAGGCAACTTTGCAAGCTGCGATATGAGCACTATTATCACTTAATTGACTTCCCACGTGAAAATGAAATCCGTAAAATTCCAACTCTTCTGAAGCGAACACTTTTTCAATTTGTGGGTATAAAATTTCTGGTACTAAGGGAATCCCAAATTTAGAATCTTTTTGCCCAGTTGAAATAAAAGCGTGGGTCTTAACATTGACCTCTGGGGTAATGCGAAACATGATCTGTGCTTTCTTATGCAGCTTGCGGCAAATACTTTGAATCAAGTCCACTTCTTGTAAACTATCCACAATAATTCGACCCACGCCATAATCAATCGCCATTTCTAATTCTGCCACTGACTTATTGTTTCCGTTAAATTCAATTTTTTCTGCTGGAAAATCAGCAGCGATTGCCGTGTATAGTTCCCCCCCAGAAACCACATCTAAAGACAAATTTTCTTGATTGATTAATTGCAACATCGCAATCGTATTGAAGGCTTTACTCGCGTAGGCTACCCGCGTATGGGGATATTTATCTAAAAATTGTTCTTTTAGGGCCTGGCATTCTTTTAGAATTAGATTTTCGGAATAAACATATAACGGTGTGCCATACTTTTCAGCCAATTTAACCATGTCACAGCCATCCCAATAAAGATGACCATTTTTACTTGTACCTAGAAACATCTTTTCACGCCCCTTTTTCATTTAAAACATTGATTAAATCCACGTAACATTGAATACCGCCTAATAAATTCTTTTCATCAAAACGCAATTTGTTACTATGCAGCGGATATATAGCATCTTTGGCTTCATTGCGAATACCGACAAAGAAAAAGAGACCGGGAATTTTTTGTTGGAACATTGAGAAATCTTCTGCTAATAAATAAGGTGCAGATTCAAGATAACTATCTCCTGCCACCACTTGTAAAGCATCCACCATTTGGGCGTCATTATCTACGACGCGATACATATGATTAAAATCAACTTCAGCTTGGCAATCATAAGCTTGTGCGATATCGGTCGCTAAAGTTGTGACCCGATTGGTTAATTTGTCATAGACTGTATCTGAAAATGCGCGGGTTGTACCATGAAGTTCTACTTTTCCGGGAATAATATTCATTGCGTCCCCACCGTGAATTTCGCCAAACGTTAAGACAGCTGAATCAAGTGGACTTAAATTACGTGAAACAATTGAATGCAGGCCTTGAATGATTGCCGAAGCTGCTAAAATTGCATCAGCTCCTTGTTGCGGCTGGGCACCATGGGCACTTTTACCATAGACTGTGATATTAACTTCACCATTGCGGGCCATCATACCACCTTTTTTACACGCAATAACGCCTTCTTCAAAATCTGGAAAAACGTGTAAACCTACAATTTGTTCCACTTTAAATTTTTCCAAAACACCCGCGTCAATCATCAGCTGCGCACCACCAGGGCCTTCTTCAGCTGGTTGAAAAATCAAAACAATCGTTCCGATTATTTCATCTGGATGCTCACTTAAATACTTTGCAAAGCCTAACATCGTCGCCATATGGCCATCATGGCCACACGCGTGCATTCGTCCTTCGTGTTGGGAATAAAATGCGACACCACTTTCTTCTGTTATCGGCAATGCATCAATGTCTGTCCGAAAAGCTAAAGTTTTTCCTGGCTTGCCGCTACGAAAAACAGCCACTAAACCCGTATCTAAAACTTCATGGACTTCCCTCACACCAAGACTAGCTAGTGCGCCTTTTAAATATTGACAGGTTTTAAATTCCTGTAAGCCCAATTCAGGGATTTGATGTAGATCTTGACGGAATTTCGTTACTTCTGGCAATAATGCTGTGATTTCTTTACGGATTTCCATTTTGACTCACCCTCTTTTGAAGTTTTAAACCTGACTTTTAATCAAATCAATTCCACAGGTAGTTTTTAATGATCAACTTACTCGTTCACATTTTTAACTGTATGAATCATTTTTGCAATTTTTATCAAAAATGGTCTAACAGCTTAATTTTGATCGCTGTTTTTTTATTTGGTAAAAATTCACGTCATAGCAACTTTTATTCTCTCTTTTTTTAAAGAAATTGTTTTTCTGTCAATTTTCTTATTATTTACATTTGCAAAAATATTCATTATTTACAGAATAAACTTGGCTATTTCTTGCTATTATAGTATATTATTTTGTAAATAGTTGAAAATTCCGTATAAAAAATATTTTCTGA
Source organism: Candidatus Enterococcus myersii (assembly GCF_017316025.1). Lineage (GTDB taxonomy): Bacteria > Bacillota > Bacilli > Lactobacillales > Enterococcaceae > Enterococcus_C > Enterococcus_C montenegrensis. Next base: position 10,474 of record NZ_JAFLVT010000023.1, on the reverse strand, counting down.
ATATTTTCTTAATTTCTCTCTATTTTACCTAGAAAAAACTAGAAAGTAAATATTTTAAAAAAAGGATGTGTTAATATGGCAATTTTTACAGGAGCTGGCGTTGCCCTTGTTACCCCAATGAAAGCAGATCAAACGGTAGATTTCGATAAGTTAAAACAACTCGTGGATTGGCAAATTGCACAGGGAATTGACGCGATCATTGCCTGTGGCACAACCGGTGAAGCCTCTACTCTGGTAGATGAAGAACATATTGCAGTAATTGAAACAGTTGTAAAACAAGCTGCCGGACGCGTCCCTGTTATTGGTGGTACTGGCTCAAATAATACGCAACATGGCATTCACTTATCAAAAGAAGCCCAGCGTGTAGGCGCAGATGGACTGCTTGTCGTTACGCCCTATTACAACAAAGCCACAGACAGTAGCCTAATAAAACATTATGAAGCAATTTGCAACAGCGTCGACATTCCGATTATTCTATATTCCATCGCGGCAAGAACAGGATTAAATTTAAGCCCTGCTATGGTAGCAAAATTAAAAGAACTTCCAAATGTTGTCGGCATTAAAGAAGCCAGTGGCAACATCTCTCAGGTGGTGGAAATTTGTGGTCTGGCCGATGATGACTTTGCCGTTTATTCGGGCAATGACGATCAAGTCTTACCGTTTTTATCGGTTGGCGGTTTAGGTGTCATTTCAACTATCGCCAATATTTTACCTGCTGAAACTTCCCAAATGGTACATGACTTCTTAAAAGGGGATATAACAGCAGCTAAAAAAACCCAAATTGAGCAACTTCCTTTAATCCAAGCTATTTTTAAAGAAGTGAATCCTGTCCCTGTTAAGGCCGCCGTTAATCTTTTAGGAAAATGTGACCTGAATTATCGCCTTCCATTAGACAAACCCGAACCAGACACGTTACAATTATTAAAGACCGAAATGAAAAACTACGGTTTACTTTAACATGTCGATTACCAATTAAAAAAGCTGTGCCTTTTGGTTCAGCTTTTCTTATTTTAAGCTTTAAGATTAAATGTTGAAGGGAGTTTTCCATGAAAAACGTGTTATTGAGTGGCTGTCATGGCAAAATGGGTCAAGTTTTGCAAAAATTAATTACAGCACATCCAGATTTACAAGTTGTCGCAGGTCTTGACCACACCTTAGATAAAGAGGCCGATTTTCCCGTTTATGCTGCTGCAGCTGATGTAGTCGAAAAAATAGATATCGTGATTGATTTTTCTCATTACAGCGCCGTACCTGCTTTAATCAACAGCTGTGTTGCTAAAAATTTGCCCATCGTTATTGCTACAACCGGGCTAACAGATGATACAAAAGCCATGTTGCCTGTAGCAAGTCAAATTATTCCGGTGTTTTATTCTGCCAATATGTCGTTAGGGATCAATGTTTTAATTAAAGCCTTACAGTCTGTGGCCCCTGCTTTAGAAAACGATTTTAATATTGAAATCATCGAAAAACATCATAACCAGAAAAAAGATGCTCCTAGTGGTACAGCACTGTTACTCGCCGATAGTATTAATGATTCCTTAACTAAACCAAAGGACTATCTTTTTGGCAGAGCTGGCAATGATTTAGAAAATCCTTTAAGTCAAATGGGAATTCACGCTATCAGAGGTGGCAGTATTCCAGGTGAGCATACGGTAATTTTTGCCGGTTCAGATGAGATTTTAGAGTTTACACATACTGCCTTATCCCGCGACATTTTTGCTAACGGTGCCCTAAAAGCAGCGGAATTTTTATTAAAGCAAAGTGCGGGCTTATATAATATGCAAGATTTATTAGCCTAAAAAATAATTTATTAGGAGGTTAACAAATGTCAGATTTACACTTTACTGATCCTTATGCACTAGCTAAATATATTAAAGATGCCGAGAAAAAAACGCCGGTAAAAGCTTATGTTCGCGGTAATTTTGGTGGTTTAAGCCACGACAAAATAAAAATATTTGGTGATTATAATTCTTGGGTACTCATTGGGGATAATCAAGACATTCAGGAATTCTTGAAAAAATATCCTGAAAAAATTGAAGATCTCTACATTGAAAACGATCGGCGCAATTCTGCAGTCCCATTACTGGACTTAACCAAAGTTGATGCCCGAATCGAACCTGGTGCTTTTATTCGCGATGAGGCGGTAATTGAAAAAAATGCGGTAGTCATGATGGGGGCTGTAATTAATATTGGAGCTGTGGTCGGCGAAGAAACTATGATTGATATGGGCGCAATCTTAGGTGCCCGCGCAACTGTAGGAAAACGCGCGCATATTGGAGCTGGAGCTGTCTTAGCGGGTGTTTTAGAGCCACCTTCAGCAGATCCAGTTGTAATTGAAGACGATGTTTTGATTGGCGCAAACGCCGTTGTCTTAGAAGGCGTTCGCGTTGGCAAAGGGGCGGTTGTAGCAGCTGGTTCAGTCGTAACAGCAGATGTTCCAGCTATGAGCGTTGTTGCTGGTTCGCCTGCAAAAGTCATTAAAACAAAAGACGAAAAAACTGTCAGTAAAACCGAATTTCTCGATGATTTACGGGGATAAATCGCCCTGTTTTACTGCAATAAAAATTTCTGCACTTTATTATCAAAAAGACACATTAGTTTGATAATAAAGTGTCTTTTTGTGTGCTATCTTGTTTTATACTTAAAATTTCTTCGTTAATGTAATATTTCCTAACACAAACAGTAATTAATTTTCAGAAAATTTCTAAAATTGCCACGAAATACTGGAATTCAGTAAAATGACGTGTTACGATTTCTAACATAAAGAAATGGAGGAATGCAAATGAATACAGGAAATATTGCTTTTATCATTATTTGTACCGGTTTAGTTTTCATTATGACCCCCGCTTTAGCCTTTTTTTATGGTGGGCTTTCCCGTCAGAAGAATATTTTAAACACAATGATGATGTCGATTTGTACATTGGGACTAGCTTCAGTCATTTGGATTTTAATTGGTTACAGCCTTTCTTTTAGCGGCACTGGCCTTTTTATTGGAAATTTAGATAAACTATTTTTCCAACATGTCTCCATGACAAAAGGTGACGGTATTCCAGAGGGTCTTTTCGCTGCGTTTCAAATGATGTTTGCTCTCATTACTTCAGCCATTTTAACAGGTTCCGTCGCAGGCAGAATGCGTTTTTCCGCTATCTTCTTATTTCTAGCTGTTTGGTTAGTTGTTGTTTACGCACCAATGGCTCATATGGTCTGGGGCGGTGGATTCTTAGATAAAATTGGATCTGTCGATTTTGCCGGCGGGAATGTTGTTCATATCAGTTCTGGTATTTCTGGTTTAGTTTTAGCGATTGTTTTAGGTAAGCGAAAGGAAGTCGAACATATTCCCCATAACATTCCATTTGTTGTTTTAGGTACCGGCTTGTTATGGTTAGGCTGGTTTGGCTTTAACGCCGGTAGTGCTTTAGCAGCAGACAGCCTAGCAATTCACGCTTTATTAACCACCAACACGGCAGCTGCCGCTGCCATGCTTTCATGGATGGGATTAGAAAAGTTAGTGAATGGCAAACCATCAATCGTAGGTGCATGTACCGGGGCTGTTGTCGGGCTTGTGGCTATTACCCCAGGTGCAGGTTTTATCTCCATGCAGTCGGCACTACTAACTGGCGTGTTAGTTAGCCCGGTTTGTTATTATGGTATTCGTTTTGTGAAAGAAAAACTTGGCTTTGACGATGCCTTAGATGCTTTTGGCTGTCATGGTATCGGAGGAATTTTTGGTGGAATTATAACAGGTATATTTGCTGACCCTAGTGTTGGCGGACGCAGCGGTTTAATTTTTGGCCAAACAGATTTATTCGTCGCACAACTTCTTAGTATTGTTATCACCATTGCCTTTGCAGGTACGATGAGCTTTATCATCATCAGTATTATCAAAAAATTCATCCCATTGCGGGTTTCTGAATTAGACGAGTTGCAGGGAATGGATCAATGTGAGCACAACGAAGAAGCTTACAATACGACTTTGGGATTAGATTTAGACTAATCAGCTAGCGCATATCAAAATTTTAAACAAAAAAATACACCTGCAACTTTTATCACTCGGCCATTTGGTACGTAGCGATAATCAGCAGGTGTATTTTTTATTTGTACTAAAAATGAAGGTGATTCTTACTGTTTGATATACTTACGACAAGCAGCCTGAATTTCTTGATAAATTTCAGCAACTTCTGCTAAGTCTTTGGCGTTGGCACCGCTAGCTAGAGGATGCCCGCCACCGTGATGGCGTTTAGCGATTTCATTAATTACTGGACCTTTTGAACGTAAACGTACCCGGTAATAGCCTTCTGGTTGTTGGACGAAAATCCCCCAAGCTAGCGTGACATCAATTGTTCCAGGTAAAGATACAACATGGGAAGTTTCTGAATCTACCACACTAAATTTATCTAATAACTCTTGGGGTAAAATAACCCGTCCTGCGCCGTTTTCATCCACTTCAATATTTTCATAAACATAGCCAGAAAGCTTCGCTACCTTCAGGGAAATTTGTTGCAACTCACGATTTAGCTTGGCTGCATCAAAACCAAAATCCAGTAATTTACCGGCAATTTCTAACGTATAAGAAGTGGTCGCTGGATATAAAAAGCGCCCAGTATCGCCAACGATTCCAGCATACAATAATCGTGCCGCTGCCACACTAATTTTTAACACGTCAGGAAATGAAAAAGCAAAATCTGCAATCATTTCACTACAACTGCTGGCCTTGGTATTGACCCAAACTAAATCTCCATAAGGCTCATCATTAGGATGATGATCGATTTTAATTAATTTAGCACCATTGGCATAACGCTGATCACTAACTCGCGGAGAATTGGCCGTATCAGTGACGATTACCAATGCCCCTTCATAAAGCGCATCTGCTACTTCATCCATTTCTGCCAAATAGTTCAACCCTTCAACCGGACCACCGGCTTGATAAATTTCTTTTGTCGGAAAACTGGCACGCAGAACTTCCGCCAAACCAACTTGTGACCCTAATGCATCGGGATCTGGTCGCATATGACGATGGATAATAATTCGATCGTATTCTTCAATTGCTTTTAAAATTTCATGTCTGATATTCATTTTCTCACCTTAACTTATGGTCGCTCTAAAACTTGGCAAGTAACGATCGCCAAGGCCGCCAATGTATTTTCTAAATAAACTTCAATTTCCAACTTCGCGCTCCGCCGCCCCAACTCTAACATGCGGGTATGAATTGCTATTTTACTCTCCAATTGAATCAGACGCAAATAATGCATATTCACTTGTTCAATCCAGGTATTGCGCCGTTGTTGTTGCAGTAAGGCACGCTTTGCTGTATTAGCAACAATTTCATTTAAAACACCAAAAGAAATCGTTCCTACCTCATTGACCATTTGCGGCGTAACTGTAAAAGTATAATAGGGTTTATCCAATTTATGGCCTTCACTATCTTGGTCTATCAACTGAATATCGCCGGTAATTTGATCCGAAATGGTATCTGCGATTTGTGGTTGCCGCTGCACAAGTTGCATCGCCTTCATGACATCTTGGCGGGAAACAAGCCCTACTAACCCTAAGTCATCAGATACAACCGGCATAACTTCTAGGCCGTCCCAAATCATTTGATGACTGACAGAAGCCACACTCATCTCCCGCTTAACGTAACTGATTTCTTTTGTCATGACTCGTTCAATCGCTTGATTATCTTGTTTTTCCAAGATATCTTTTGGCGTAACAATACCCACCAAGCGCATATTTTTATTAACGACTGGAAAACGAGAATGCGTTGTACTTTCGGCTAAACGCTTATAATCTTTAACCGTCGCAGTGATATCTAAATAAGATGTTTTTTCTAGTGGCGTGAAAATATCACTCACTAACATAATATCTTTTTTAATCAATTGATCACTTAAAGCACGATTAATCATCGCTGCCACAGTAAAAGTATCATAAGTTGTCCGCAAGATTGGCATTTCCACCTCATCAGCTAGCCGACAAATCTCACTTGTAGTATCAAAGCCACCGGTAATTAAAACGGCCGCACCTTCTTTTAAGGCCAAACGATGCACACCTTCGCGATTACCAACAATCATCAAAGAACCCGGTGTGATATAACGGGCCATCGCATCTTCTTTCATGGCACCAATCACAAACTTATGTAAAACCTTATTTAAACCGGCTTTACCGCCTAAAACATCCCCTTCAATAATTTGGACAACTTCACCAAAGGTTAAGCGTTCAATGTTTTTCTTTAATTTCCGTTCAATTCTAATGGTACCAACTCGTTGAATCGTTGAAACTAAACCGATATTTTCAGCATCTTTGATCGCCCGATAGGCAGTTCCTTCACTAACATTTAGTGCTTTGGCAATCCCGCGGACAGAAATTCTGTCCCCCACTGGCAAGCTTTCGATATGAGCCAAAATTAAATCATGTTTTGTCGCCATTTTCCCACTCCTAGTTACGGTGTAAAATTTTCTACACAGCGCTTATTAACCTCTTTGTCATTTCTTATAAAGTCATACTTTCTCCCACTTCAAGCACCTTGCCCACGCCAACTGGTAAAAGAGCTGCAAAGGCTTTAGGATCTTGTTCAATCAACGGAAAAGTATTGTAATGAATCGGCACTACTTGTTTGGCATTTAATCGTTTCGCCGCCGACGCTGCCTCAGTAGGCCCCATCGTGAAATTGTCCCCAATGGGTAAAAAAGCGACATCTATTGAAAAAGCGGCCCCAAAAAGTGCCATATCGCCAAAGTTTGAAGTATCTCCTGCATGATAGATTGTTTTACCTTCTGCTTGAACAATAAAGCCTGACGCTTCCCCCAAGTAAAGCATTTGGCCGTCAACTTCATAACCGGAACTATGTTGGGCGTGGACCATCTTCACCCGACCAAAAGGAAAATCAAATTTGCCACCAATATTCATACCGTGCGTGTGCTTTACGCCATTCTTTTTGGCAAAAGCACATAACTCCACCATGCCAATAATAGTCGCATCTGAATTTTTGGCTATTGGTACCATATCTCCGACATGATCTTCGTGTCCATGAGTTACCAAAATATAATCTGTTTGTACTTTTTCTGCTACTAAATCTGTTTTAGGATTACCAGTAATAAATGGGTCAAATAATAAATCCGTACCATCCTCTAGTTTGACAGCGATTACGGAATGACCGTGATAGGTGATTTTCATCGTTTCTCCCCCTTACTTTGTAAAATAAAACTAATACAGTTTTTACTTTTCTATTGTAACAGACTTAAACAGAAAAAGGCATGAAAAAAAATCGGAATTAGCAGAAATAGTCCTTTTGCATTCCGATTTTTTAAACTGAGAAAAGATCAGCTCTATGACCAAAGCCTTCTTGCCCCTTAAAAGAGATAAAAAATTTTATCTGGCTTATAAAAAAGTATCACTCTAATCGCAAAACCAATAAAAAATATACGTCATCATTTTATTATCTGCTGTATTGCTGCGCTAATGTAAAATTACCCCTAATTAATCCTTCAAGCTAAAAATTCCCCAACTGCATGAGCAAGTAATTTTCTACCTAGCTTATTCCTCTAGCTAAATTATGCCGCAAACTTTACGAAAGTATTTCAACTTAATGATGGCTATTTTCAGCTTTTTTTTCAATCGTTTCAACAAATTGTACCAATACTTCGACAAAACTTTCATCTGCATCCAGCATCGCATTTTGAAAATAACCCAACTGGCTCAAACTAACATAGCCATGAAGAAGACTACGAAATCCTCGACTTTCCATCAAAACTTCTTCTTCAGATAATCCAAAAGAGAAAAGGAGCTGGGACAATAAGACTGTATTTTTCCGCCCTGCTAAAAGGAGTGCGTCATTATTGAAGCTTGGAATCGTATTTAACAATTCATAAACCGCTTGATACTTCAAAGCAAAAGTCCGATAAGACTCACCATAGGTTAATAAGGCTGCTTCTTTTGTCTTGCCCATCAATTGCGTGGTCAAATATTCATGTAATTTTTCATGGAGAAAAATCGCAGTATGAACTTTTAAGTCCGTTAAATTCTTAAAATGATTGTATAAAGATGGTGGTTTAATCCCTAACGCTTCAGCTAAGCGGGGAAATGTTACTTGGGCTAAGCCCATTTTTTCTGCTAATGCAATATAGCTCAAAATGATTTTTTCCGGTGTTAAATCCCGCCGTTTCATAAAAGCCCCTCCTCGCAGCTATTTTATCATAAAGCTGTTTAAACTACTAACGATAGTTGACAAACTACGAATAGTAGTTTAATCTATGGAACGAAAGTGAAGTGACTGTTTTGACAAAATTTAAAAATTATTTTGCCAGTGGTGAGCTCTGGCAACGCAACCTCCTTATTTTATGGTTCGGTAGTTTTATGACTGGAATTGGCTCTAGTTTAATTTCACCTTTTTTATCATTATACGTAGACACTTTAGGAGTCTTCACAAAAAAGGAATTAAGTTTCCAATCTGGTTTAATTTTTGCTAGCACGTTTATTACCATGGCGATTGTTTCACCTTTATGGGGCAAGCTAGCCGATCAAAAAGGGCGCAAACCCATGTTACTTCGCGCTAGCTTAGGTATGGCCATTATGATTTTTTCCATGGGCTTTGTCACGAAGGCTTGGCAATTACTGATTTTACGCCTTTTATTAGGTGCTTTTTCTGGATACACCAGTAATTCAGTTGCCTTAATGGCTATTATTACCCCAAAAGAGCATTCTGGTCGTGTACTTGGTACTCTTTCAACCGGGACTGTAGCCGGCACCTTGTTAGGTCCGTTGTTTGGTGGTGTTGTGGTTGCCCATGCCGGTTATAAAATGACTTTTTGGATTACTGGTATCATTATGTTTTTTGTTTTCTTATTGACCGTCTTTTTTGTCAAAGAACATTTTACGCCAAAACCAAAAGACAAAGTTTTAAGTGCTAAAGCGTTAACCCAAGTGATTGACCATCCTAAAGTAATTATTGCCATGCTTTTGACTACGACGATTTTGCAATTAACCGATAAATCCATTAGCCCAATTTTAAGCCTTTATGTTCGTCAGCTCGTACATAATCCACAACTTGTTACCATTTACAGCGGTATCGTTGCCTCTGCTCCAGGGGTCGTCATGTTGTTTTTTGCCCCTTTATTCGGGCGTTTAGGTGACAAAATTGGCCAATATAAAATTTTACTTTTTGGCCTTGTCTTATCTTTTACCATCTATTTGACATTAGGTTTTAGCCACGCAATTTGGCAAGTTATCTTGCTGCGGCTGTTTATCGGTGTGAGCGATTCGGCACTAGCCCCTAGTGTGCAAATTATCTTGTCGCAAAATAGCCCCCAAGAAGCAACCGGACGGATTTTTAGTTATAACCAAACGATGCAGTCTATTGGCGCTATTGGCGGACCTTTAATCGGTTCGACTGTATCAGCTTACTTTGATTATCGCTATGTCTTTTTTGTATCTGCCTTATTCATCGTTTTAAATATTTTGAACTATGCAACAAATTTCCCCCAATTAAAAGAAAGCAGGTATTAATATGATTGAAACCCTCAATTTAAAAAAATGCGCTTTTGTCGCGATTGATTTGCAAAAAGGAATTTTAAACAGCGGCACTTTAACTCCTTATTTGGCTAGTGAAGTTCTTCAAAAAAATGAGCAACTAGTAGCTGCGTTGCTTGAAAAACTTGGCTTGGTCGCTTTGGTTAAAGTAGACGCCACTACTTTTGGTTACTTGAATTTTGATTTAAAAAAGCGCCAACCTTTAACATTAGCCAAAGATTATGACGAACTTGCTCTTAAAATAGAAAATTCAACTAAAGCAAATGTCGTTACCATTACCAAACACAATCCGGGGGCATTTTTTGGCACAGATTTGGATTTGCAATTACGCCGACGGGGCATTGATACCTTAATTCTAACTGGCGTGGCAACAGAAAATGGTGTTTACGCTACCGCTTTAGATGCGTATCAATTCGGCTATCGTGTCATTGTAGTGGAGGATGCTTGCAGTAGCCGCGATGAAGAATTACATCGCATCTTCATGACAAAACTTTATCCCAAAATAAGCCTCGTCACTTCCAGCACTGAGCTATTGGGCACATTTGTCTAAAAAAGTTGCGTCACGAAATTGATTTTTAAACTTCCAAAAAAATAGACGGGATAATTAATTTTGTGTAGCTAAATAGAAATCAATTTGTGCAACAAAACTAGCTACTATAAGAAAAAGGAAAAGCTAAAGGAATCTTTCAGTCCTAGACATCAAGCTAAGATTTTGGCTCATGTCATTAAGAGCTTATGCGTAAAGTATGACACTTAGAAAGTGGCAGGCAGTATTAAAGCAGTCAAATCAGTGTTTTTCTTAGGGAAATTTATACTTCCTTTATAGATGACAAAAAGACCAGAAAATCCGAAAGTTGTTTTTCAAGCTTTCGAAATTTCTGGTCTTTTACTTGTAGCTGTATACTTCTCTCGGATATTTTTAGACAGCTAGCCTTTTTATAATTTAACCGGTGTT
>NZ_JAFLVT010000022.1 GCF_017316025.1 Candidatus Enterococcus myersii | reverse complement strand
TTAACGTACGTGATTTTATCCAAGCAAACTACACACAATTTGACGGCACAGATGAATTTCTAGCTGGCCCAACAGAAGCTACCACAAAACTTTGGGATCAAGTAATGGAATTAAACAAACAAGAACGCGACAACGGTGGCGTTTTAGACATGGACACAAAAGTAGTTTCAACGATTACTTCTCATGGTCCTGGTTATTTAAATAAAGATTTAGAAACAGTGGTTGGTTTCCAAACAGACAAACCTTTCAAACGTGGTTTACAACCATTCGGTGGAATTCGTATGTCTGAACAAGCCGCTGAAGAATACGGTTTTGAAATCGATCCTGAAATTTCACATATCTTCCGCGACTACCGCAAAACCCATAACCAAGGGGTCTTTGATGCGTATACACCAGAAATGCGCGCAGCACGTCGTTCAGGTGTCATTACTGGTTTACCAGATGCCTATGGCCGTGGCCGTATTATCGGCGACTACCGTCGGATTGCATTATACGGGGTAGACTTTTTAATTAAAGAAAAACAAAAAGATTTAGCCAACTGTGGAAACGGCACAATGTCAGAAGACATCATCCGTCAACGGGAAGAATTAAGTGAACAAATTCGTGCGTTAGCTGAATTAAAAGAATTAGGTAACATTTACGGTTTTGATATTTCACAACCTGCGACAAACGCAAAAGAAGCTTTCCAATGGTTATACTTAGGCTACTTAGCTGCAATCAAAGAACAAAATGGTGCAGCAATGTCATTGGGTCGGACATCGACTTTCTTAGACATTTATGTGGAACGCGACTTAGAAAATGGCGTGATTACAGAAGAAGAAGCACAAGAAATCGTGGATCATTTCGTTATGAAACTACGTCTTGTAAAATTCGCTCGGACACCTGAATACAATGCCCTATTTTCTGGGGATCCAACATGGGTAACAGAATCAATCGGTGGTGTGGGTGAAGACGGACGTCACATGGTAACAAAAAACAGCTTCCGTTTCTTACACACATTAGCAAACTTAGGTCCTGCGCCAGAACCAAACTTGACAGTTTTATGGTCAACACGTTTACCACACAACTTCAAAACATTCTGTGCGAAAATGAGTATCCAAACATCTGCGATTCAATATGAAAACGATGATGTGATGCGTCCTCATTGGGGCGATGACTACGGAATCGCTTGTTGTGTATCGGCAATGCGCATTGGGAAACAAATGCAATTTTTCGGTGCTCGTGCAAACTTAGCGAAAACCTTGTTATACGCAATTAACGGTGGGGTTGATGAAAAATCAAAAGCACAAGTAGGACCAAAATATCAACCAATCACTTCTGAATATCTAGAATACGATGAAGTTTTAGCCAAATATGATGCCATGATGGACTGGATTACAGAATTGTACTTGAATACATTAAACATCATTCACTACATGCACGATAAATATTCTTACGAACGGATTGAAATGGCATTACAAGATACAGATATCCTACGCACAATGGCAACTGGTATTGCTGGTTTCTCTGTTGCAGTGGACTCATTATCTGCCATTAAATATGCCAAAGTGAAAACAGTTCGTGATGAAAATGGAATCGTAGAAGACTACGTAATTGAAGGCGACTATCCTAAATACGGCAATAACGATGATCGCGTGGATGAAATCGCGGTGAACTTATTGAAAACCTTCATGACGAAAGTAAAACGTAACAAAACTTACCGTGATGCAAAACACACCACATCTATTCTTACAATCACATCCAATGTGGTTTATGGGAAGAAAACAGGGAATACACCAGACGGACGTCGTGCGGGCCAACCATTTGCGCCAGGGGCTAACCCAATGCATGGACGCGACACACACGGTGCGTTAGCAAGCTTGTCTTCAGTTGCGAAAATTCCTTACGACTATTCATTAGATGGTATTTCAAATACGTTTTCTATCGTACCAAAAGCCTTAGGTCGTGACGAAGCAACCCAAGAAGAAAACTTAGCAACCATGTTAGACGGATATGCAACAAAAGGTGGTCATCACTTGAACATTAACGTCTTCAACCGGGATACCTTGTTAGATGCGCAAGCACACCCAGAAAAATACCCACAATTAACAATTCGGGTATCTGGTTATGCCGTAAACTTCATTAAGTTAACGAAAGAACAACAAGATGACGTTATTGCACGGACAATGCACGAATCTATGTAATTTCAATTTTAAACGTACTACAAGGTGGCGGATGGGAAACTATCCGTCACTTTTTATTTTTGCTTGTCCTCTTCTTCACAAAAAACGTAGTGAAAAAGAGGCTGGAATTGCGGCATAAAAAATTTCTAGCCTCTTTTTTGAGACGTTTGTTTCAAGTATTTCATATACGAAAGGAAGTCATAAGCATGACTGTGACAGGTCGTATTCATTCAACCGAAAGTTTTGGTTCCGTTGATGGACCAGGCATTCGCTTTATCGTTTTTACCCAAGGCTGTCGGATGCGGTGTGAGTTTTGCCATAATCCGGATACTTGGAAAATTGGCAGTGGTAAAGAGCGTACAGCAGATGATGTTTTAGAAGAAGCCTTAAAATATAAAGAATTTTGGGGAGAAAAAGGCGGAATCACAGTAAGTGGTGGAGAACCGTTGTTACAACTTGATTTTTTAATTGATTTGTTCAAAAAAGCCAAAGCGGCTGGGGTTCATACGACCATTGATACCTGTGGGCAACCTTTTACCAGAGAAGAACCTTTCTTTTCAAAATTCAATACTTTAATGGAATATACGGATTTATTGTTGTTTGACATTAAACATATCGACAATGACGCCCATAAAAAACTGACCAAACAAGCCAATACCCCTATTTTGGAAATGGCCAAATATTTATCTGAAATAAATAAACCGGTCTGGATTCGTCACGTATTGGTTCCTTATCGCAGTGACTATGATGCGTATTTGATCCGCTTAGATAGCTTTATTAAGACGTTGCAAAATGTCGATAAGGTTGAGATTTTACCCTATCACACGATGGGCAAGTACAAGTGGCAAGAATTGGGTTTAAAATATCCATTAGAAGGAATTGAACCACCGAC
>NZ_JAFLVT010000021.1:3414-5226 GCF_017316025.1 Candidatus Enterococcus myersii | reverse complement strand
CAGCTGATAAGATATAAGAGTTGCTGAAACATTTCAAAAAGCAACCAACTGCAAGTTAAATAAATACATTTAACTTCGCAAGTAGACCTTTGAAAACTGAACAAAGCAAGCAAACGAACCAATGTGTAGGGCGCTTCTTTTATAGAAGCAAACAACATGCAAGCAATAGCTAGCAAAGTTAATTTTTATTTGAGCTTAACAGTCTATGACTGTTCAAACACTTTTTATGAGAGTTTGATCCTGGCTCAGGACGAACGCTGGCGGCGTGCCTAATACATGCAAGTCGAACGCTTCTTTTTCCACCGGAGCTTGCTCCACCGGAAAAAGAGGAGTGGCGAACGGGTGAGTAACACGTGGGTAACCTACCCTCAAGCGGGGGATAACACTTGGAAACAGGTGCTAATACCGCATAACAATACCAATCACATGTTTAGTATTTGAAAGGCGCTTTTGCGTCACTTGAGGATGGACCCGCGGTGCATTAGCTAGTTGGTGAGGTAACGGCTCACCAAGGCCACGATGCATAGCCGACCTGAGAGGGTGATCGGCCACACTGGGACTGAGACACGGCCCAGACTCCTACGGGAGGCAGCAGTAGGGAATCTTCGGCAATGGACGAAAGTCTGACCGAGCAACGCCGCGTGAGTGAAGAAGGTTTTCGGATCGTAAAACTCTGTTGTTAGAGAAGAACAAGGATGAGAGTAAAATGTTCATCCCTTGACGGTATCTAACCAGAAAGCCACGGCTAACTACGTGCCAGCAGCCGCGGTAATACGTAGGTGGCAAGCGTTGTCCGGATTTATTGGGCGTAAAGCGAGCGCAGGCGGTTTCTTAAGTCTGATGTGAAAGCCCCCGGCTCAACCGGGGAGGGTCATTGGAAACTGGGAGACTTGAGTGCAGAAGAGGAGAGTGGAATTCCATGTGTAGCGGTGAAATGCGTAGATATATGGAGGAACACCAGTGGCGAAGGCGGCTCTCTGGTCTGTAACTGACGCTGAGGCTCGAAAGCGTGGGGAGCAAACAGGATTAGATACCCTGGTAGTCCACGCCGTAAACGATGAGTGCTAAGTGTTGGAGGGTTTCCGCCCTTCAGTGCTGCAGCAAACGCATTAAGCACTCCGCCTGGGGAGTACGACCGCAAGGTTGAAACTCAAAGGAATTGACGGGGGCCCGCACAAGCGGTGGAGCATGTGGTTTAATTCGAAGCAACGCGAAGAACCTTACCAGGTCTTGACATCCTTTGACCACTCTAGAGATAGAGCTTCCCCTTCGGGGGCAAAGTGACAGGTGGTGCATGGTTGTCGTCAGCTCGTGTCGTGAGATGTTGGGTTAAGTCCCGCAACGAGCGCAACCCTTATTGTTAGTTGCCATCATTTAGTTGGGCACTCTAGCGAGACTGCCGGTGACAAACCGGAGGAAGGTGGGGATGACGTCAAATCATCATGCCCCTTATGACCTGGGCTACACACGTGCTACAATGGGAAGTACAACGAGTTGCGAAGTCGCGAGGCTAAGCTAATCTCTTAAAGCTTCTCTCAGTTCGGATTGTAGGCTGCAACTCGCCTACATGAAGCCGGAATCGCTAGTAATCGCGGATCAGCACGCCGCGGTGAATACGTTCCCGGGCCTTGTACACACCGCCCGTCACACCACGAGAGTTTGTAACACCCGAAGTCGGTGAGGTAACCTTTATGGAGCCAGCCGCCTAAGGTGGGATAGATGATTGGGGTGAAGTCGTAACAAGGTAGCCGTATCGGAAGGTGCGGCTGGATCACCTCCTTTCTAAGGAATATTACGGAAACTACACAGTTT
>NZ_JAFLVT010000021.1:0-3408 GCF_017316025.1 Candidatus Enterococcus myersii | reverse complement strand
TTTTGTTCATTGAAAACTGGATACTTGAAGAAAAAAATCAAAACAAACCGAGAACACCGCGTTGAATGAGTTTTTTAATAAGTTCAATTGCTTATTTTCTTGAGTAAGCTTCTATCGCTAGAAGAACTGCTCAAAACCAGACCGTAAGGTCTTATAAGGTTAAGTGAATAAGGGCGCACGGTGGATGCCTTGGCACTAGGAGCCGATGAAGGACGGGACTAACACCGATATGCTTTGGGGAGCTGTAAGTAAGCTATGATCCAGAGATTTCCGAATGGGGGAACCCAACATCTTTTATAGGATGTTACGTATACGTGAATACATAGCGTATACGAGGTAGACGCAGAGAACTGAAACATCTAAGTACCTGCAGGAAGAGAAAGAAAAATCGATTCCCCAAGTAGCGGCGAGCGAAAAGGGAACAGCCCAAACCAAGATGCTTGCATCTTGGGGTTGTAGGACTCCAATATGGTAGTTCTTTCAGATAGTCGAATGACTTGGAAAAGTCAGTCAAAGAGGGTAAAAACCCCGTAGGCGAAATTTGGAAGGCACCTAGGAGGATCCTGAGTACGGCGGAACACGAGGAATTCCGTCGGAATCCGGGAGGACCATCTCCCAAGGCTAAATACTCCCTAGTGACCGATAGTGAACCAGTACCGTGAGGGAAAGGTGAAAAGCACCCCGGAAGGGGAGTGAAATAGATCCTGAAACCGTGTGCCTACAACAAGTTAGAGCCCGTTAATGGGTGATAGCGTGCCTTTTGTAGAATGAACCGGCGAGTTACGATTGCATGCGAGGTTAAGTTGAAGAGACGGAGCCGCAGCGAAAGCGAGTCTGAATAGGGCGAATGAGTATGTAGTCGTAGACCCGAAACCATGTGATCTACCCATGTCCAGGTTGAAGGTGCGGTAAAACGCACTGGAGGACCGAACCCACGTACGTTGAAAAGTGCGGGGATGAGGTGTGGGTAGCGGAGAAATTCCAAACGAACTTGGAGATAGCTGGTTCTCTCCGAAATAGCTTTAGGGCTAGCGTCGAAGTTAAGAATGATGGAGGTAGAGCACTGTTTGGACTAGGGGCCCATCTCGGGTTACCGAATTCAGATAAACTCCGAATGCCATTCATTTATATTCGGCAGTCAGACTGTGAGTGATAAGATCCATAGTCGAAAGGGAAACAGCCCAGACCACCAGCTAAGGTCCCAAAATGTATGTTAAGTGGAAAAGGATGTGGGGTTGCACAGACAACTAGGATGTTGGCTCAGAAGCAGCCACCATTTAAAGAGTGCGTAATAGCTCACTAGTCGAGTGACCCTGCGCCGAAAATGTACCGGGGCTAAACATACTACCGAAGCTGTGGAGTACACCGAAGGTGTATTGGTAGGAGAGCGTTCTAAGGGCGTTGAAGGTAGATCGTGAGGACTGCTGGAGCGCTTAGAAGTGAGAATGCCGGTATGAGTAGCGAAAGACAGGTGAGAATCCTGTCCACCGAATGACTAAGGTTTCCTGGGGAAGGCTCGTCCGCCCAGGGTTAGTCGGGACCTAAGCCGAGGCCGATAGGCGTAGGCGATGGACAACAGGTTGATATTCCTGTACCCGTTGTATTTGTTTGAGCAATGGAGGGACGCAGGAGGCTAAGAAGTGCAGACTGATGGATATGTCTGTTCAAGCAGTAAGTCTTGAGATGAGTCAAATGCTTATTTCTATAAGGACAAGCTGTGATGAGGAGGGAAATAATAGTACCGAAGCTTCTGATGTCACACTGCCGAGAAAAGCTTCTAGTGAGAAGACAACGGCCCGTACCGCAAACCGACACAGGTAGTCGAGGAGAGAATCCTAAGGTGAGCGAGAGAACTCTCGTTAAGGAACTCGGCAAAATGACCCCGTAACTTCGGGAGAAGGGGTGCTGACCGCAAGGTCAGCCGCAGTGAATAGGCCCAAGCGACTGTTTATCAAAAACACAGGTCTCTGCAAAATCGAAAGATGAAGTATAGGGGCTGACGCCTGCCCGGTGCTGGAAGGTTAAGAGGAGTGCTTAGCGTAAGCGAAGGTACGAATTGAAGCCCCAGTAAACGGCGGCCGTAACTATAACGGTCCTAAGGTAGCGAAATTCCTTGTCGGGTAAGTTCCGACCCGCACGAAAGGCGTAACGATTTGGGCACTGTCTCAACGAGAGACTCGGTGAAATTTTAGTACCTGTGAAGATGCAGGTTACCCGCGACAGGACGGAAAGACCCCATGGAGCTTTACTGTAGTTTGATATTGAGTGTCTGTACCACATGTACAGGATAGGTAGGAGCCGTAGAGATCGGGACGCTAGTTTCGAAGGAGGCAATGGTGGGATACTACCCTTGTGTTATGGCCACTCTAACCCGCACCACTAATCGTGGTGGGAGACAGTGTCAGATGGGCAGTTTGACTGGGGCGGTCGCCTCCTAAAAGGTAACGGAGGCGCCCAAAGGTTCCCTCAGAATGGTTGGAAATCATTCGCAGAGTGTAAAGGCAGAAGGGAGCTTGACTGCGAGACTTACAAGTCGAGCAGGGACGAAAGTCGGGCTTAGTGATCCGGTGGTTCCGCATGGAAGGGCCATCGCTCAACGGATAAAAGCTACCCTGGGGATAACAGGCTTATCTCCCCCAAGAGTCCACATCGACGGGGAGGTTTGGCACCTCGATGTCGGCTCGTCGCATCCTGGGGCTGTAGTCGGTCCCAAGGGTTGGGCTGTTCGCCCATTAAAGCGGCACGCGAGCTGGGTTCAGAACGTCGTGAGACAGTTCGGTCCCTATCCGTCGCGGGCGTTGGAAATTTGAGAGGAGCTGTCCTTAGTACGAGAGGACCGGGATGGACTTACCGCTGGTGTACCAGTTGTCTCGCCAGAGGCATCGCTGGGTAGCTATGTAGGGAAGGGATAAACGCTGAAAGCATCTAAGTGTGAAGCCCACCTCAAGATGAGATTTCCCATTTCTTAAAGAAAGTAAGATCCCTGAGAGAAGATCAGGTAGATAGGTCAGGAGTGGAAGTACAGTGATGTATGGAGCGGACTGATACTAATCGATCGAGGACTTAACCAAAGTAAAAGAAAACTCGGAAGAGTTTTGAAAAACTTCAAGATCCAGTTTTGAGTGAATGAAATTCACTTAATTAAATAGTGTGGTGGCGATAGCGAGAAGGATACACCTGTAACCATGCCGAACACAGAAGTTAAGCTTCTTAGCGCCGATTGTAGTGAAGGGTTTCCCTTTGTGAGAGTAGGACGTCGCCACGCGAACTTATGGGGGTTTAGCTCAGCTGGGAGAGCATCTGCCTTACAAGCAGAGGGTCAGCGGTTCGAACCCGTTAACCCCCATATGAGCCGTTAGCTCAGTTGGTAGAGCATCTGACTTTTAATCAGAGGGTCACCATTTCGAG
>NZ_JAFLVT010000020.1 GCF_017316025.1 Candidatus Enterococcus myersii | reverse complement strand
AGAGTTTGTGATCCCAACGCCGGTACCACAAATCGTCACACCAAGGTCTGCAGCCCCACTTGCTACTGCTTCTCCGACGCGTTTACCGTAAATTGGATAATGGGTCCGAGTGAAATCGTACGTGCCACAATCTATTACTTCATAACCTTTACTTTTCAAAAAATCAGAAACTGCGATTTTTGTATCTGTGACAATGTGGTCACAACCAATGGCAATTTTCATTATTCATTCCTCCTTTTACGCCATTTTATTTAACATATCCACGCGAATTTGATGGCGGCCACCGTCATAGTGAGCAGATAAAAATTCTTTGACAATATTTTTTGCCAACTCTTCACCGACAATTTCAGAACCAATCGTAATCATAAGGGCATTGTTGTGTTCTCTAGTCATATATGCAGAACGTTCATCAGAGACTTCTGCAGCGACCATGCCTTTAACTTTTGTGGCTACCATAAAACTCCCCGCACCGTAACCATCAAAAGCAATTCCCATTGAGCCTGCGTTTTCTTTAATATCATTTGCGATAGCTAAAGTTGAATCAATGAAATCTGCGGCTGGTGTTTCTGTTTTATCCACGACTTCAAAACCTTCGCCAACTAGATACTCTTTGATAATATCCTTCAATTTCTTTGCCTGTGCATCTGAACCTAATACAACCCGCATTTTATCTCCCCTTAATGAATAATATTCGTATATTGCCCATAGTGATTTTTTACACTGTCACTAATTGCGTCATCGGTATACAAAGCATTAATTTCTTTCAAACTATAAAAATTATAAAAATCACTATGGTTAAACTTATTCGCATCGGCAACCAAAAATTTTTGTTGGGCTTTGTCTAGCACCAGTTGTTGAAACTTTCCTTCTTCGATACTAAAGGTAGACACATATTCTTCTGTAATACCATTGACCCCCACAAATGCTTTTTGAATACTTAATTTTTGGATTGTTTCATTGGCAATGGAGCCAACGAAAGCACCGGTAATATTGCGATATTCTCCCCCGATTAAGTATAAATCATGTTTTTCATTTGCCGTTAACAAATTAAAAACTGGAAGACTATTGGTAATAATGCGTAAATGTTTGGCCGGTAAATATTTTGTCATTAACTCAATTGTCGTACCCGGCCCAAGAAAAATAGTATCATTTTCTTGAATTGCCGCTGCTGCTTGTTGGGCAATATATTCTTTCTCACGACTATGAAGTTGCTTTTTTTCACCGTGGGATAACTCAACTGGACGTTCATTTTCAAAGTCGAGACTTTTAGCGCCCCCGTGAACCCGAATCAATCGGTTTTGAGAAGCCAATTCATCTAAATCACGGCGAATCGTCATATCAGAAACTTTCAATTGTTCCTGAATAAATTTCACCGTCACAACACCATGCACTTCACACAATTCAACAATCGCTTGTTGGCGTTTTGTTTTGAGCATCTCATCACCTTCCTTCGTTATAATAAAACATTTACAAACATTTTTCAACACTTTTATTGGGTTGTTGTTTTATTTTTTGCGTTTATTTTTTATTAAACGGTATCATTTTTGTACAGAAACAAAAAAAACAAACACTTGTAGCACTACAAGTGTTTGTTTCAGGCTTTCGTTTTGTCAGCCTTTGATAACAGAAACCTTATCTTCAAAGATTTGACTGCTATTGTATTCGTCTTGATTTGTGATAACAGCACTCACATCTTTTAAGCGATAAAAAGTATAGAAGTCTTCTTTATCAATTTTTGAAGTATCCATTAGTAAATAGCGGGCAAAAGAATTTTGCAATGCGATTAACTGTGTTTGGCCTTCTTCGATGGTAGCTGTCATAATTTTATCTTCTTTTAGTGCGTTACAACTAAAAAAACTCTTATGAAAATGCATGTCAGCTAAAGCGATATTCGCGATTTCACCAAAAAATGACCGCGTGCGCATCCGCATTTCGCCACCAATTAAATATACTTTCAAATTTCCCTGTTTTTTACTAAGTGTTTCAAAAACTGGTAGACAATTTGTAACTACCCGTAGTGAGTTATGCTGAATTAATTGAGCTAAGACTTCGATGGTGGTACCCGGACCTAGAAAAATCGTTTCATCTTCTTTAATTAATTCTAGTGCCTTTTGGGCAATTGCTTTTTTTTCGGTCATATTGATAATTTGTTTATCAGAATGGGATAATTCTTCTTGCCGATAAGTATGAACAGTCTTGGCACCACCATGGACACGTTTTAAACGGCCTTGCTCTTCCAATTCTGTCAAATCTCGCCGCACTGTCATATCTGAGACATTCAAGCGCTCTACAATATCAGCTACCCGAATGGTTCCTTTTTCATCAACTAATGATACGATTGCATTAAAACGTTCTTCTTTTAACATCTGCAATCCCCTTTCCGTAAAACATTACTACTTTTAAATAATATTACGCTATTTTAATTGAGATTGATAGTTTTTATCGCTAAATAATGTGCCGTAATCAAAAAAATCAACAAAGAAACAGTTGAAAAATTTTTAGCAAAAATTTACCACAAATTACTTTTGGCACTAAATTTTTCTTTGCCATTTTTTAGTATAGAAAAAATCTGAACCAAAGGTAGATACCTTTAGTTCAGATTTAATTTAATCAAACATAGAATCAAATAAAGACAATTGATTTTCATCAGGTAAATCTTTTAAAACACCATTTTCAGACATATATTCAATCAAGGTCTTGGATACTTTCCCACGGTTTGCTAAATCTTCTTTGGAAAGAAACGGACCATCTTTACGGGCTTCAACAATTTGTTTGGCTACGTTGATACCCAAACTTGGTACAGCTCGAAATGGTGCAATTAATTTGTTATCTTCAATGACGAAATTCACTGCATCTGATTTATACAAATCAATCATGCCAAATTCTAGGCCACGTTCTAACATCTCATTTGCTAATTCCAAAACGGTCAACATATTCTTTTCTTTAGTGGAGGCTTCCAAACCTTTATCAGTTATCTCTTTCATCCGATCTTTAACAGCGTCTTTTCCTCGGGTCATAGACACTAAGTCAAAGTCATCTGCTCGTACTGAGAAATAGGCACAGTAATATAAAATTGGATAGTAAACTTTGAAGTAAGCTACCCGCAACGCCATCAATACATAAGCTGCCGCATGGGCTTTGGGGAACATGTATTTAATTTTTGAACAAGAATCAATGTACCAATCAGGCACGTTATTTTCCCGCATAGCTGCAAGATACGTCTCCCGCAAATCATCAGGAATTTTATTCCATTGTCCTTTACGTACTGTTTCCATAATTTTAAACGCCATACCACTTTCAAGGCCGGCATGCATTAGATAAACCATGATATCATCACGACAACCAATTACCTCTGCTAAAGTTGCTTGCCCTTGGCGAATTAATTCTTCTGCATTGCCCAACCAGACATCGGTTCCATGGGATAGCCCAGAAATTTGTAATAATTCAGCAAAAGTAGCGGGATGCGTTTCTTCTAACATTCCCCGTACAAAACGCGTCCCAAATTCAGGAATACCTAACGTGCCGGTTCGAGAGAAAATTTGTTCCTCTGTCACACCTAAAACATCCGGACCGTCAAAAATGCGCATGACATTTGGATCATCGGTTGGAATTGTTTTAGGATCAATACCAGATAAATCTTGCAACATTCGAATAACGGTAGGATCATCATGGCCGAGAATATCCAGTTTTAAAATATTGTCATGAATGGAGTGAAAATCAAAGTGGGTTGTCTTCCATTCCGCGTTTAAATCATCAGCAGGATATTGAATCGGGGTAAAATCATAAACATCCATATAATCAGGAATTACAATAATCCCCCCCGGATGCTGACCGGTAGTTCGTTTCACACCAGTTGCCCCTTGTGCGAGCCGGTCGATTTCAGCCGCCCGCAATTGCATGTTGTGATCTCTTTCATAACCCTTCACAAAACCATAGGCCGTCTTATCAGCTACTGTACCGATTGTACCAGCCCGATAAACATAATCTTCACCAAACAAAACTTTTGTATAATTATGAGCCTCTGGTTGATATTCTCCGGAAAAGTTCAGATCAATATCGGGAACTTTATCTCCTTTAAAACCTAAGAAAGTTTCAAAGGGAATATCATGGCCGTCTTTATTTAGCCGCGTACCACATTTTGGACAAGCTTTTTCCGGCATATCAAAGCCCGAGCCATAGGACCCATCTTCATAAAATTCCGAGTACTGACAATTTGGACAATAATAATGCGGAGCCAAAGGATTTACCTCGGTAATCCCAGTCATAGTGGCAACAAAACTGGAGCCAACCGACCCTCTGGAACCAACCAAATAGCCGTCTTCATTACTTTTATGCACTAATTTTTGTGAAATCAAGTAAATCACGGAAAACCCATTACCGATAATTGATTTCAATTCTTTTTCCAATCGTTTTTCTACAATATCTGGTAAAGGATCCCCATACAATTCCTTGGCGCGATTATAACTCAAATTAGTAATTTCATCTTCTGAACCGGGAATTTTAGGCGTGTAAAGTTTATCTTTGACAGGTATTACTTTTTCACAGGAATCCAATAACTTGTTAGGATTTTCTACCACAATTTCTTTAGCGGTTTCTGGACCTAAAAACTGAAAAGCAGTCAACATTTCATCGGTTGTTCGAAAATGAACGTCTGGCAAACTGTGCCGATTTAACGGATTGGCACCACCTTGTGAGTTGATCAAAATTTTACGGTAAATACCATCTTCTTCATTTAAATAATGGACGTTACCCGTTGCCACAACCGGTTTATCTAGTTCATGCCCAATCGCGACTAAATTGCGGATAATTTCTTCTAAATCAGCTTCGTTTTTAACTAACTCTTGCTCAATCAAAGGAGCATAAACTGCTTTTGGCATGACTTCGATGTAATCGTAAAATTTCGCTCTCTCTTTTGCTTCATCGACACCTTTTTGCATCATCGCAACGAATACTTCGCCTTTATCACAGGCTGTTCCTAGTAGCAAACCTTCACGTAGTTTTGAAATTTCTGAGCGCGGAATGCGGGGCACACCACCATGAAAATATTTTACATTTCCCATTGAAATTAATTTAAAGAGATTTTTTAGCCCTGCTTGCGTTTGCGCTAAGATAGTTGCATGAAAAGGTCTAGCAGCTTTAAATGAATTCTCTCCACCAACATGCCGGTTTAAATCCTCGTGATAATGCATGTCGTGTTTTTCCATTGCCTCTTTAACAAAAATCCAAGCTAAGTGCCCCGTAGCTTCTGAATCATAAATCGCCCGGTGATGCTGTTCTAAACCAACACCAAATTTTTTCGTTAAAACACCTAAACCAAATCGTTTAAATTCCGGGTACAAATAACGTGCCAACTCTAAGGTATCAATAACTGGATTAACAGCTTCTGGCATCTCTAGGCGTTTATAAGTTGTATTAATAAACCCCATATCAAAAGAAGCATTATGGGCAACCAAAACACTGTCTTTGGCAAACTCCGTAAAGAGTGCCATAACTTCTTTTTCAGGTTTTGATCCTCGTACCATTTCATCGGTGATACCCGTCAAATCTACTGTCGTTTTAGACAAAGGGTGGCCAGGATCAATGAATTCATCAAAAGTAGCAATGACATTTCCCTTGTGCATTTTTACAGCTGCTAATTCAATAATCGTATCATAAACTGCAGATAAGCCGGTCGTTTCCACGTCAAAAACAACATAGGTTGCATCGGTTAACGAAACATGGGCTGGATTATAAGCCACCGGTACACCGTCATCCACCACATAGGCCTCCACGCCATATAAAACTTTCACCCCTGCTTTTTCCCCTGCATGATAAGCATCTGGGAATCCTTGGGCACCACCGTGATCGGTAATTGCAATCCCGCGATGTCCCCATTTTCCTGCTTGAGCAACTAAATCAGAGACGCTATTTGTCGCATCCATGGTACTCATATTCGAATGCATATGCAACTCCACACGCTTTTCGTCTGCTGGTGCATAATCTTTACGAGGATCATGTTTGACCTCAGCTATATCTTGGGCGATCATTACCAAATCTCTTTGGAAGGTGTCTTCTTGAATACTCCCTCTAATTTTTAGCCATTTGCCTTTTGTTAAAGCTTCAAAGATTTGTTCATCTTTTTCTCCATTTGAGAATTTTTTTACAATAAAAGAAGACGTATAATCCGTGACTTTTATTGTCAGTAATTTACGTTTTGTACGTAGTTCCCGCACTTCGGCATCAAAAACAAAACCTTCAAAAGTAACACGTCGTTCTTCTTCAATAATATTAACCATAGGTGTGATTGGCTCATCACTTGGAATATTGCGGCCTAAAACAAGTGGTCCTGCAGCTGGATTTTTTTCTTGTTTTTTCTTTTGAACATGTATGGCCATATTCTCTTGAGCTTGTTGCATTAATTGCGCATGTTGCACTTCTTGCCTTTGTACCATTTCTTGCAGTGCTTGTGCCCCTTTTGCCTCATCAAAGCGCGGCTCAATGCGAAATTTAGGAAACCCAAAGTCTTGGTAACTCATTTCCATTTTTGGTAAGTATTCACTGGTTAAATAAGAAATTACAGCTTCATTGGCTACTGGCAAAATAATTTTGTTGTCTTCTTTAAAGGGCATTTGTCCTTTTACTGCTTGTTCAACCGCTTTAGTACTACAATTTTGCTGCATAGCCAACGTCCAATATTCTTGTAAAAACGTCTCATCAAATTCATTTTTTGCGGTATTGATATGCAATTTAACTTGTGCAATTTCATTAAAAGCTAATTGCAGTTTTTGCCATATATTTTGATAGAGTGCAGCCGGTAAAAGCTCTGCTATAGATAAAGTGAATTCCCAGACACGCGACTTCCGATGGACGATAACCTCCGTGATTTCGCCGTCTTTTAATAAGGGATGCTGCCTTTGTTCTGGCGCCAAATCGATTTGCTCTAATAAAATTGCAAAACGTTCATTTCCATTTGCCAAAAAATCTTCCCCCTTCTTGCTTAAAGATACCTGAAATAGTATAAGCTATATTTTAAATTATTGCACGAAGTAAAAAACGCCAAACAATTCAAAACTGTTTGGACGCTTTTTTTAAAAGAACCAACGTTGAATATCATTCCAAGTCACAAGTACCATTAACAGTAATAAGAAACCAAAACCAATTAAGGTTAAAATTCCTTCTTTTTCTTGACTTAAGGGTTTTCCTCGTAGTCCTTCAATAACATTCAACACAATTTTTCCACCATCCAAGGCTGGAATAGGCAATAAATTCATTACGCCAAGGTTCATGGAGATAACGGCCATTAAAACCATGACGGTTAGCGGACCTTGCTTCGCCGCTTCAGAAGACATTTGAAACATCGCAACTGGTCCACCCAGTTTATTAATATCTGGTTTAGCAATCAAATTACCTAACGCGCGCAGTAATTGAACTGAACTATTTGCAGCTTGTTTAATGCCTCCTGTGAATTTGCCTAAAAAACTAGTATCCATTGGTACTTGTACCCCAATTCGCACCACTTTTTGTCCGTCAACTTCTTCTTTTTCCGGTTTTACTTGTGTAGTAAATGTTTCATTTTCTCTTTTGACGGTAAAATTCAAAACTGATTTTTTACTGCCTGTAATAGCAGCTGTTAAATCATCCCAAGAAGAAATTTTCTGCCCATCAATACTTTGAATGGCATCGCCTTCTTTTAACTTAGCTGATTGCGCTGGTGAATTTTCACTAATTGCGCCAATTTTATTTGTATTGGTTATTGCTACGCCCCCTTGAATAAAGGTGATAACAATAAACAAAACAATCGCCAACAAAAAGTTATTCATCGGGCCAGCAAAGTTAGTCAACATGCGCTGCCATAACTTTGCCGATTGAAACTGGACATCTCGCGGTGCAATGCGCACTTCAACACCATCAGATTCTATAATCGTGGCATCGTGCAAAACATCATATGTTACTAATTGGCTCTCATCACCATTTTGATATCCCGAAACGAACAATTTGTCTTCTAAATCAAATTCAGCTAATTCAAAAGGAAAAGCATTTACCAATTGCACTTTACTACTGGTATTGATTTGAGTCACTTTCCCTTTTTCATCTAATACCAAACCAATTGGCATTCCTGGAGTTAATTCTACTTCATCTTCGCCATTGCCAGCCATTCGTACATATCCGCCAATTGGCAATGCCCGCAAGGTAAACGTAGTCCCATCTTTACCTTGATGTCCCCAAATTTTTGGTCCCATTCCAATCGCAAATTCTCGCACTAAAATCCCCGCTCGTTTTGCAAAAAAATAATGACCAAATTCGTGTATAATAACAATTACACTAAACACGATAATAAATGTAATAAGTGTCTTCATGTTCTGTCTTCCCTTCATTCATAGCTTTTTTTACTAAAAAACTACTTACATACGTAAACTGTGCTTATTTATTTTATCACAGAAATACTGTGGGCAAAATGCCCAATCGCTTTTTGTCATTTTATCCTCTATTTTACAAATCGCAAACTAAAATGTTCCATTAAAATAAAGCAATCGTTAAAAGCCAGGTGTTCTCTGCCTCTTAAAGACTGCTTAATGTTCATTATTATTTTAAAAGATACCAAACAAATGCATAATTGGAAAAACAAACAATAGGCTGTCGAAACGATCTAAAATACCACCGTGACCCGGTAAAATATTACCTGAATCTTTAACACCGAAATGGCGTTTAACGGCTGATTCTACTAAGTCACCAAATTGTCCCACAATAGAGAAAATTACTGTGAAAATCAAAACAAGCGGTAGCGAATGTCCAAAATCTTGTTTGCCTTGGAAAATTAAGACATACACAGCGGCAACGACCACTGCTGAAATGATACCACCAAGGGCACCTTCGACAGTTTTATTTGGTGAAATTTCTGGCCATAATTTATTTTTGCCGTATTGACGCCCAACCATATAGGCACCAATATCTGTCGCCCAGACAATTAGTAGTCCGAAGAATAAAATAATGAGGCTCTCCCCTCGGGCACTAACAAAATCTCTAAAACCCATGCCCGCATACAAACTAACTAATACTGGAAAGCCCGCTTCGTCAATCGTGTACATATTTTTAGATACTACAGCAGCACCTAATAAAAGCAGTACCGTCAGATAAAACAGTGAAAAAGTATCTACATTAGCGGGTAAAAAGAAAAACCAACGCTCCTTAGGTAAAACTAGCAAAACTGCACCAACGGCACTTATAATCCCTTCAAAACTGACTATATTTAACTCTTTCATTCTAAATAATTCATAAACTGCTACTACAGCTAAAACAGCTGCAGTCACTTCGATTGCAATACCGCCGACATAAATAATCGGAATAAATAATGCCAAGGCGACTACTGCTGTGATGACTCGTTGTCTCACAACTACTCCTCCTTTGTTTTCAAAAGTTCCTTTATTTTTTCAAACCACCAAAACGGCGATCGCGATTTTGAAACGAAGCAATCGCCATTTCCAGTAACTCACCATTAAAATCTGGCCACAAAGCATCGGTAAAGAAAAGTTCACTATAGGCAATCTGCCATAATAAGAAATTACTAATCCGCTCTTCACCACTGGTGCGAATCAATAACTCTGGATCACGCAATTCACTTGGTAAAAATCCTGTCATTAAATGCTCGCTAATAAGAGCTTCAGTAATTTCCTCTTCCTTTGCATCTGTTTTTTTGAGCTCTGTGTAGATATCTTTTACTGCCGTCACAATTTCAGCCCTACTCCCATAGTTCAAAGCGAAATTTAAAACCATGCCGGTATTATCTTTTGTTTGTTCAATTGCCTTCTTGACTGCTTCTTGCGTATGCGCGGGTAAAAATTCCGTATAGCCCATGACATTTACCTTAACATTTTCTTTGATTAATTCTGGCACAAACTTATCAAAAAAATCTACCGGTAATTGCATTAAAAAACTAACTTCTTCTTCTGGTCGTTTCCAATTTTCAGTCGAAAAAGCATAGAGCGTTAACACTTTTATTTTCAAACTAGAAGCGTGCTTGGTAATCGTCTTAACTGTTTCCATCCCTTCTTTATGTCCAGCTACCCGCGGCAAGCGCCGATTTTGTGCCCAGCGACCATTGCCATCCATAATAATCGCAATATGTTTAGGAACAGCTTTGTTACTATCAAAAGTAAACTCTGCTTCTTCTTGCACATATTTATTTTTCTGTGGGAAAAAACGCCACATAAAAAAGCCTCCTAACTAATTCTCACTTTAAAATAAATCATCTTCCCCATTATAGCAATAATCAAAATGCTTGCCTATGAAAAGCAGTAAGGCTTAGTAAAAATCTTAAGGCCTTTATCCACATATTTGATATGAAAAGCGCTTTTTTACGCACTATAATGTTTCACAAAAAGAATGCAGGTAATATATTTCATGCAAATAAATGATTAACATAAGCATTTTCAGTTGATTTTGTTTCACAAAAAAACAACTGAAAGATTTAAATTTTTGGCCATAAGACACTTCTAATCGATGGGCAATCTAAATTTACAAGCTTTATCTGTAAAGCTTTGCTAACAAAACAGTAAGAATGTTGCTATCATTTGCTTTTTTATGATTGTCATTTTGACACCAAAAAAGCCACACAAAAATTGTGCGGCTTTCATCAAAGGTTTAAACTTCTAAAAGTTCTTTTTCTTTATCAGCAGCGATTTGATCTAACTGCTTAATACTATCGTCGGTTAACTGTTGCACATCTTTTTCTAAGTTGCGCAAGTCGTCTTCAGTGATATCGCTACTTTTTTCTTGTTTTTTATAAGCATCCATCGCATCACGGCGCACATTACGAACAGCAACTTTAGCGTTTTCTGCTTCTTTTTTTACTTCTTTAGCTAATTCTTTCCGACGTTCTTCGGTTAATTGCGGAAAGACAAGACGAATTACTGTACCATCACTTTGTGGTGTAATTCCAATATCACTTGTCAATAGTGATTTTTCCACTTCTTTAATCATTGATTTATCAAAAGGCGTAATTAAAAGCACCCGTGCTTCTGGAGTTTGAATTGAAGCCATTTGATTAAGTGGTGTTGGTGCGCCGTAATACGGTACTAAGATACGGTCAAGTAAGCCTGCGTTGGCACGACCAGCTCGAATTTGTCCCAATGTACGTCGTAAATTATCAGCAACCTTTTGCATTTTTTCTTTTGCTTCTGTCATTGTTGCATCTGCCATTTTATTTCCCCCTCACTGTAGTTCCAATATGCTCACCTAAAATAACGCGGCGAATGTTTCCTGGTTCATTTAAATTGAAGACAACTAAAGGAATATCATTGTCCATACTTAGTGAGCTTGCGGTTGAATCCATTACTTGAAGACCTTTTGCAATCACATCTAAATGTGTTAATTCTTCATATTTAACAGCAGTATCATCTAATTTTGGATCTGCAGAGTAAACACCATCAACATTATTTTTTGCCATTAAAATTACGTCAGCATTAATTTCTGCTGCGCGCAATGCAGCTGTAGTATCCGTTGAAAAGTAAGGATTGCCTGTTCCACCAGCAAAAATGACAATCCGGCCTTTTTCAAGGTGACGTTCTGCTCGTCTGCGAATATATGGTTCTGCAATTTGACGCATTTCAATTGAAGTTTGCACACGGGTTGGTACCCCTTCGTTTTCCAAGGTATCTTGGAGTGCTAGAGCATTCATGACGGTTGCTAACATTCCCATGTAATCCGCTTGTGCTCTTTCCATTCCCATTTGGGCACCAATTTGTCCCCGCCAAATATTGCCGCCACCGACAACAATCGCCATTTCGACACCAAGTTCATGGACATCTCTAATTTCTTTGACAATTTCTTTAATAGTTGGTGGTTTAATGCCGAAGCCTTCATCGCCTGCTAATGCTTCCCCACTTAATTTTAGGACTACTCGTTGATATTTTGGTTTAACCATTTTGCTTCCTCCGTATCTTCTACTGACTATTGTAGCATAGATCAGAATAATCTTTGCACCTTTGTCAGTCTTTGCCGTTATTTTTATAACTGGCTTTAAAAAAAGGGAGCGCATAAAATGCGTTCCCTACTATTCAATTGAATAGAATTATTTTTTAACTTGGCTCATAACTTCTTCAACAAAGTTATCTTCGCGTTTTTCGATACCTTCGCCAACTTCAAAGCGAACAAATGATTTCACTGTCGCGCCTTTTGAAGCAACGTATTTGGAAACAGTCATATCTGGATCTTTAACAAATGGTTGGTCAACTAAAGAAATTTCAGCTTTGAATTTCTTCAAGCGGCCTTCAACCATTTTTTCAACGATATTAGCTGGTTTGCCTTCGTTTAAAGCTTGTTCAGTTAAAACATTTTTTTCATGTTCTAACTCTTCAGCTGGAATTTGTGATTCGTCAACGTAACGTGGGTTGATAGCTGCAACGTGCATTGCAACATCTTTTGCAACTGCTTCGTCAGTTGTACCATCTAAAACAGTTAATACAGCGATACGTCCACCCATGTGTAAGTAGCCGCCAAATGCTGCATTATCATCTTTTTCAACAACTTCAAAACGACGGAAGCTGATTTTTTCGCCGATAACTTGAGTTGCTTCGATTAATGAAGATTCAACTGTACCTTTAGCAGTTTCTAATTTCATAGCAGCTTCCATGTCAGATGGTTTGTTTGCTGCTACTAATTCAGCGATTTCTTTAACTAGATCTTGGAACATTTCGTTTTTAGAAACAAAGTCAGTCTCTGAGTTTACTTCTACAACTGCTGCAACGTTACCGTTTACAGCAACAGAAGCCAATCCTTCCGCTGCGATACGGTCATTTTTCTTAGCAGCTTTGGCCATACCTTTTTCTCTTAATAAATCTACGGCTTTTTCAATGTCGCCTTCAACTTCTACTAATGCACGTTTTGCATCCATCATACCGACACCTGTCATGTCGCGTAATTCTTTAACCATTTTAGCTGTAACGTCTGCCATTTTGTGGTTCCTCCTCGAAATTTGTTGCAGATAGTCTGCATTTTCTTTAAAAAAAGCTGTTTCAAAGGAGAGTGAGGCTTGCCGCCTAGCCTTTGAAACAGCTCCGTGTCAAAAATTATTTAACTAAAATTATTCAGCTTGGTTGTCGCCTTCAACAACGTCAACGATTTCTTCGATTGAAGTTGTGCCTTCAGCATCTTCTGATACGAAAGTTTCTTCAACAACTTGGTCTTCACCTTGGTTGCCTTCGATTAAAGCGTCAGCCATTTTAGCTGTGATTAATTTAACGGCGCGAATCGCATCATCATTTGATGGGATTACAACATCGATTTCATCTGGATCACAGTTTGTATCAACCATCGCTACGATTGGAATATTCAATTTACGAGCTTCTTGAACAGCAATACGTTCTTTACGAGGATCAACGATGTACATTACATCTGGAATACGTGGCATATCTGCGATACCACCTAAGAATTTTTCAAGACGTTCGCGTTCTTTGTTTAAGCCCACAACTTCTTTTTTAGGTAGTACTTCAAAAGTACCGTCTTCTTCCATTTTGTTGATTTGTTTCAAACGAGCTACACGTTTTTGGATTGTTTCCCAGTTAGTCAACGTACCACCTAACCAACGATGGTTAACGTAGAATTGACCAGCACGCGTTGCTTCTTCTTTGATAGCTTCTTGTGCTTGTTTTTTAGTACCAACAAACAATGCAACGCCGCCTTCTTCAGCAACGTTTTTCATGTAGTCGTATGCTACATCTACTAACTTAACTGTTTTTTGTAAGTCGATAATGTAGATACCATTACGTTCTGTGAAGATATATTTCTTCATTTTTGGGTTCCAGCGACGAGTTTGGTGACCAAAGTGTACGCCGGCTTCTAGCAATTGTTTCATTGAGATTACTGCCATGTTTTTGTTTCCTCCAATTTGGTTTTTCCCTTTCAAAAACGTCAAGCTCTTTGGCAGACTTTACTATTTGTAAAGCACCCTGTCTCAGATCCGTTTTTGATGTGGATTTTTTAGCTGTAGAGTCTTCACCCCACAACATTTGCTATTATACCGATAAAGGTCTTTAGTTTCAAGCATGAAATCACCATTTTTAAATTTTATCTTGATAAAGGTGAAAAAGTGTAACGTATTCGCAGCTAGAATAAGATATATTTCTCTTTTTAAATGTTATTATTTTCGTTAATTTAGTATTTTGAAAAAGACAGATAATTCAAACATATCTTAATAAATCGCATTAATTCGCATAAAGTTAAATTAACAATTCCTTTGATGTATAAAAAATCATTAATACTACTATCTTAAAAGTACTTATTTTGTTATGATGAGATTGCAAATTTTTATTAAAGGAGCAAACCGATGCGTAAAGCTGATCGTCATTTATTAATTAAACAAATTGTTAGCAATCAAACCGTTCGTACACAAGAAGAGCTTTTAAATATTTTGGAAAGTCATGGTGTGACAGCTACACAAGCAACAATTTCGCGAGATATCCGCGATTTAAAAATTATCAAGGTACCTGATGAAAATGGTGTCGCCCGTTTTGAAATTTTTCAAGGAGACCGCTTTGAAGGAGATGGCCGTGAAGAAGAACGCCGCCTCATTCATATGGTCGAAGATGTCGTTGTTAAAGTGGAACGCGTTCAATTTTTAACGATTATCGTCACTATCCCGGATAACGCCCAAGTCTTATGTGCTTTAATTGACGATATCGATGTACCTGAAAAAGTCACCACTATTGCTGGTTTTGACACTGTCATTGTTATCTCGCGAACAGAAGAAGACGCACTCAAAATTGAAGAATATTTTAAATCTCATATTATCGCTTAAAACTAACTAAAAAATCCCAATAGCATAAATAAAGATATACTCCTGAAATTTAGCTTATACTAAATTTGCCACTGTATTTCTTTATTAACTATTGGGATTTTTTTATTAACTTAGAACCTTTTGCAAGCTAACTTTGTACATTTCAATGCTACAATTAATCTATAATAAAAATTTAAATACAAGAATAAAGGAGGAATTTTTTATGCACTGGGCTTTTCAAATTGCACAAGCACTAATAAG
This sequence comes from Candidatus Enterococcus myersii, assembly GCF_017316025.1. Lineage (GTDB taxonomy): Bacteria > Bacillota > Bacilli > Lactobacillales > Enterococcaceae > Enterococcus_C > Enterococcus_C montenegrensis. Next base: position 110,930 of record NZ_JAFLVT010000020.1, on the reverse strand, counting down.
AAAATACCCTGACAAAAAGACACCCATTACTTGTGCTTCTGGGGTTAGTCCTTCTGGCTACATTCATGTCGGTAATTTTCGCGAAATTGTCACCACCTATTTTGTCACGCAGGCACTACACTTTTTAGGTGCTACTCCCCGTTATATTTTATCATGGGATGATTATGATCGTTTACGAAAGATTCCTAAAAATGTTACCGGGGTCACAGCAGAAAAAATTGGAATGCCCTACACTAAAATAGCCCCTCCTAGTCAGGCATCTGAATCCGTTTATTCCTATGGTGATTATTTTGAAAATTTGTTTATCCATGATTTAAAACAAATGCATATCACACCAGAATTTATCTTTGAAACAACGGCTTATGAAAGCGGCGCTTATGATGCAGATATCGCCTTAGCCTTAAGCAAACGTAAAGAAATATATGATATTTTAAGCCGTTTCCGTACCGAAAAAGCCGACAATTTAGAAAGAGAAAGCTATTATCCAATCTCTTTATACTGCGACAACTGCTATCACGACACGACAACAATTACCCACTATGATGAAAAAACACAACGTATTTCTTATACTTGTCACAATTGCGGTCACGTTGCCAAACAACAAATTGGACAAAAACAACGGATTAAACTTCACTGGAAAATCGACTGGCCAATGCGATGGCGTTATGAAAAAGTTGCTTTTGAACCCGGAGGTAAAGATCATTCTTCAAAAAATGGGAGTTTTGATGTTGCTAAAGCAATTGCTGCTGAAATTTTTGAATGGCACGCCCCCATGTACCAGCCTTATGATTTTGTAAACATTAAAGGTCAAACCAAAAAGATGTCTAGCTCTGCTGGCAATATTTTGACATTACCAGACTTATTATCTATTTATACACCAGAGCTGGTTTTCTATTTATACGGAAAATATCAGCCAAAAGCGCAATTTGATCTAGGTCTTGATGATGATGTTTTGCGCAACTACAAAGAATTTGAACAACTGGTTACAAAAGCTAAAAATAATCAACTAGATGAAACCCGCCACCAATTATTACAATTAACTGGTGTGAATTTAAAAGAAAATTATCCTGAATTTGGCCATGTAGTTAGCATCTTAGCCCTTACCGCCAATAACGATTCATTAGCTAAGGAATTATTGCAAAAAGAAGCTGCTTATTCAGAAGCCGCAATTGATTACATCTTGCCTCGTGCACAGTATTGGATTGAAAATGATGCCCAAAACCGTCTGATTACAATCAATGACACCAAAAATTTTGCAGCCTATCAAAAACTTTCGGATGAAGTAAAAGAAGAAATAGAAAAATTTCGTCAAATACTTCCGCAAGCAAATGATTTAGCAGCTGCAGATTTCATGCAAAAAATTTACGATTTATCCGATACCAGCGATAAAAAAACGAAACGCAGCAAACAAAAAGAACTCTTTACCGCCCTTTATCAATTGACTTTAAATCAAGATCACGGACCGCGAATACCATTATTGATAAAAGTAATTGGGATTAAAAAAATGCAACAATTGCTTCAATTTGAGCAATCGTGATGAATAATACACTAACCGGACTTGATCATTTGACAGTACTTTTGTTTGTGGGTTTAGCCATCACTGGCTTTTTACTTTTGCTGGCCATTTTATTACAAATTACCAGCGGCCTTTTTTGGGCCCGATCACCCCAAAAATTCAAAGAAGACGTAACAAAGTCTGCCTATAAAAAAGAAAGGGAAATTGGCCTGAGAATTAGCCACCTAATCTTTGTTGTGGTTCCGCCGTTTTTTGTCGCTTTTTTGCTAATATTATGCTGGCTACTACTTAAATAGTCACAACAATTTTTATTAAAATCCACGCTTATAAGTAAATGACATCTTTACGTATAAGCTAGCTTTTTATTATATTGAAACCTACGGGAAATAAAACAGCGGGAAAAGTCATTAGAAACGACTTTTCCCGCTGTTTTTACGGTAATTTATTACATTTTCTCAGGCGCATGTAATCCTAATAGACGTAAATCTTCTTTTAGTAAAACGGTAACTGCATAAACTAAAGCTAAACGAGCATCCTTTTGATCATCGTCTGCTAAAATCTTCACATTCGCATAGTATTTGTTAAACGCTTGTGCCAATTTAATTGCATGTTTGGCAATGACAGATGGTTCATAATTAGCAGCTGCTTTTAAGATTGTTTCTGGGTATTGTTGAATTAATTTTACAACTTCCCAAGATGCTTCATCATTTAGTTTGTAATCAGCTGCTTCATTTGGTGTAAAGCCAGCTTTAGCCAAAATGCTCATTGCACGAGCGTGTGTGTATTGTACGTATGGTCCTGTTTCACCTTCAAAACGAACAACTTCTTCTAACGTGAAGTCAAAGGTATTTAAACGATCATTTTTAAGATCGTGGAAAATAACTGCCCCCACACCAACTTGTTTTGCTACTTCATCTTTATTTTCCAAGTCAGGATTTTTTTCAGAGATTTGTTCTTTGGCTGAATCAATCGCTTGATTTAACACTTCTTCTAGTAAGACAATTTTACCTTTACGGGTAGACAATTTCTTACCACCTTGAGTAATTAAACCAAAGGCAATGTGATGCATATCATCAGACCAGTCAAAGCCCATTTCTTTTAAGACTGCTTTTAATTGTTTAAAGTGATAACTTTGTTCATTTCCGACAACATAAATGGATTGCGCAAAGTCATACGTGCGCTTGCGGTATAACGCTGCCGCTAAGTCACGGGTAATATAAAGTGTAGCGCCATCTGACTTACGAATTAACGCTGGATTTAAATCATAAGCAGATAAGTCAACGATTTCAGCCCCACGGTCTTCTTTTAACAAATGTTTTTCTTCTAATAATTCAATGATTTCATCCATCTTGTCATTGTAGAAAGCTTCACCGTTTAATGAGTCAAACTTCACTTCCAACATGTCATAAATCTTATTGAATTCTTTCATTGACTCATCACGGAACCATTGCCATAAAGAAACCGCTTCTTTATCGCCGTCTTCTAATTTTTTGAACCATGCCCGCGCTTCATCGTCTAATTCAGGTTGTGTTTCTACTTCTTCGTGGAATTGCACGTATAAACGTAATAACTCGTTGATTGGTTCAGATTTTACAGCTTCTTCAGAACCCCATTTTTTATAAGCAACAATTAATTTACCAAATTGCGTACCCCAGTCACCTAAGTGGTTAATACGAATTGGGTTGTAGCCGATTTTTTCCATAATAAAACCAATTGAATTTCCGATAACCGTTGAACGTAAATGTCCCATTGAAATCGGCTTGGCAATGTTGGGTGAAGACAAATCGATTGGTACATTACGATTTTCACCTATATTGGCATCCCCATAATGTTCTTTTTCTTTGACAACAGTCGCTAAAACTTTTTCAGAAATAGCACCTTTATTCATAAAGAAGTTTAAGTATGGACCTACTACTTCGATTTTTTCAAAGTTTTTGCCATCAATTTTTTCCGCTAATTCTGGTGCAATTTGTTGTGGCGCTTTTTTATACGCTTTAGCTAAAGCAAAGGCTGGAAAAGCAACATCCCCATGATCAGCTGATTTTGGATTTTCCAATAATTTTTCGATTTGCTCCATGGTTAAATCATCTTTTAATACATTATAAAGCGCTTTTGCTACGACATCTTTGTTGTTCATCTGATATCCTCCTTAGATTAAAATGAGTTAAAAACTCATCAGTTACCCTTATTTTACAATTTAATGATCACCAAAGCCACTTAGAGCTTTAGTTATTCTTGATTTTGTCAATAAAAAAAGCCCCTAACGATAATCGTTAGAGACGAGACTTCCCGCGGTACCACTCTTGTTGTTTGAATACTCAAACCAGCTTCTTCTATAACGGTAGATCGCCGTCTGCTACATGCAGATTTTCCCAAGTGCGTTTCTTATTTGTCTTCTTGCTTGGCTCACACCCGCCCAAACTCGCTAAATTTCCAACAAACAATACTCTCTTGTTCACAAAATCAATTATTAAACTGACACTGATTATAACAAATACTTTTTTTTCTGGCTAGTCTTTTTATCATTATTTTAAATGAAAAAGTATTTTCTTTCATTTCTTTGTTTAAAATTGTATTTTTACTAATTAGATTTCAAAAAATATCCCCACTGTACCCTAAAGGAGAAAAATGTACAGCAGAGATATTTTTTAGCAAATTAACTATTAGTCGGCAACTACAATCGTGCCATCTTCATTAGCCAATAAGTTTTCAATATTTTCCAATGAAGTGATGATTGCTTTACCTTCAGGACGAGCTTCAACAAATTCAATACATGCTTGTACTTTAGGCAACATACTGCCTGGAGCAAATTGATTTTCTTGAATGTATTGTTTCATTTCTGAAACTGTCACGCGTTCTAATTTCTTTTGATCTGGTTTTTGATAATTTACATACACATTGTCAACACCAGTCAAGACGATTAGAAGGTCTGCTTTAATGATTTCAGCTAATTTTTCAGAAGCGAAATCTTTGTCAATTACAGCTTCGCGACCTTCCAAACCTTTTGCAGTTTCCACAACAGGAATACCGCCACCACCAACAGAAATTGTCACCACACCTTGATCTACTAAGCTTTCGATCACGCGTGCTTCTTTAATTGAAAGTGGTTTTGGTGATGCAACAACTTTACGCCAGCCTCGCCCTGCATCTTCTTTAAAAGTAGCATTGCCCGCTTGCATTTGTTGTTTGGCTTCTTCTTCAGTGAAGAATGGACCAACTGGTTTACTTGGATTATTAAAAGATGGATCGTCTTCTGCCACAATAACTTGGGTCACTAAAGAAACAACATCTTTATCAATACCTTTTTCTTTTAAGATAGCGCCCATTTCATTTTGCAACCAGTAACCAATTGAACCTTCTGTCATAGCAACACAAGTATCTAAAGGCATAGCTGGTGTTTTTTCAGAGTCCGCTGCCGCTTGTTGGATTAATAAGTTCCCAACTTGGGGACCATTACCATGGGAGATGATTAATTCATCCCCTTGTTCGATAAATTGAACTAAATATTTTGCAGTTTCTTTTAATGCATTTTGTTGTGCTTGTGCAGTTGCGTCATCAGATAAGATTGCATTACCACCTAAAGCTACAACGACTTTACGTTTTGCCATAATTATCGCTCCTCGTAAGAAATTTTGACAGTTTTTAGAAACACCAAAACAAGCCAGCTCTTTTGACAGGCAAAAGGCTCAAAGAACTGACTCGTCTTAGTTAAAGTAGGTTTTAATTTAGTAGCGATTAAGCACGTGGAATAAACAGATTACCTAATGTCGCAGCCATAATAGCTTTGATTGAGTGCATGCGGTTTTCCGCTTGATCAAATTGACGCGCATATTTAGAACGGAAGACTTCATCTGTAACTTCCATTTCAGTAATGCCAAATCTTTCTTTCATTTGTTCGCCATATACAGTGTTTGTATCATGGAATGCTGGTAAGCAGTGTAAGAAGATTAAGCGATCTGTATTATGTGTTTTTTCAACTAATTCCATGTTGATTTGGTAAGGACGCAATAATTTGATACGTTCTTCAAATTTGTCTTCTTCACCCATTGATACCCAAACATCGGCATACAATACATCAGCGCCATCAACGCCTTTATCAACATCGTCTGTTACCATTAATTTAGCACCAGATTTTTCAGCAAACTCTTGTGCCATTTTTTGAATTTCTTCTTCCGGTTGTAATTCTTTTGGTGCTACGATACGTACGTTTGTACCTAAAATCGCACCTGTTACTAACAATGAGTTTGCCATGTTATTACGGCCATCTCCACAGTAAGCTAATGTAATATCTTCAACTGTGCCAAAGTTTTCTTGGATTGTTAAGAAGTCGGCAATCATTTGTGTTGGATGCCATTCGTCTGTCAAACCATTCCAAACTGGAACGCCTGAAAACTCAGCCAACTCTTCAACCATTTTTTGGCTGAATCCGCGGAATTCAATTCCGTCAAACATACGACCCAATACTTTTGCAGTATCTTCTGTAGATTCTTTTTTACCTAATTGAATATCATTTGCACCAAGGTATTCCGGATGTGCACCTAAATCAATTGAAGCTGTAGTAAAAGCAGCCCGTGTCCGTGTAGAAGTTTTTTCAAATAAAAGTGCAATATTTTTACCTTCTAAGTAGCGATGTGGAATCCCACGTTTTTTAAGATCTTTCAAATGTTCAGAAAAATCGATTAGATATTGTAATTCTTCTTTTGTAAAATCTTTTTCTGCTAACAAGCTTCTTCCTTGGAATACTGATTCTTTCATAAGTTGAGCTCTCCTTTAGTTAGTTTTCATTTGGTCCGCAAGACGGCTTACAGCCGCCCGCAGAACCAATTCATACCTTTATTTTTTTAGATCTTCACGTACTAATGGTTGACTCATGCAACGAGGGCCACCACGACCGCGTGATAATTCTCCTGAATGGATTTCTAACACTTTAATACCATAGCTACGTAGAATTTCGTTTGATACATAGTTACGATTATACGTTACTACTACAGCTGGTGCAATTGCTAAGGTATTTGAACCGTCATTCCATTGTTCACGAGGTGCAACGATTGCATCGCCATCACCGGTTGGAATTAATACCAAATCATCTAAATGTAATAAATCTTTTAATGTACCGTGTAAGTCATTTGTTTGTGTGATTGTGATATCGTCGCCATTTGGTTCTAAAATGAAGCAATCGATTTTACCATCAGCATCTTGAATAGCTGGATGAATCGTAAATTTATCGTAATCTACCATTGTAAATACAGTATCCAAATGCATCATTGCACGGTTGTTTGGAATTTTAATTGCTAGAACTTTTTCAAAGCCAGCATGTTTAGCAAACATATTGCGCGCTAATTTTTCCAAAGTTTTCGCATTTGTCCGTTGTGAAATACCAACTGCTAATACTTCATGGCTAAGAACTAATTCGTCCCCACCTTCAATATGGCCTTCAGCTTCACGGTCTAACCAAACATCAACTTTGCCTGCAAAACGTGGATGATGATTTAAAATATATTCTGTAAATAATGATTCACGACGACGTGCTTCAAAAGTCATCTTGTTAACAGTCATGCCGTTACCAATTGATGCAGAAGGGTCGCGAGTGAAGTATAGGTTAGGCATTGGATCCATGTAAAATGGATATTCATCGTCAGCAGATAAATCTAGTAATGAACGAGATTTAACATCGATTTCTTTTGTACGTACCCCAGCCATGATTTTATCAACCATGTCTTGTGTTTCCATACTAAGCAGATATTCGAACAATCCTTGACGGACAGCTGCTGAATCAATATGAGATTCATCTAAGATGCGGTTTAAGAATTCTTCTTTCACATTACCAGCATCAATAGCTTCTGTTGATAATTTTTCTAAATACAGAGTTTCTGCACCATTGTCTTGTAAAACTTTGGCGAACTCGTCATGCTCTGCTTGGGCATTTGGCAAATATGGAATATCGTCAAATAATAAACGATCCATAATGTCTGGAGTTAAGTTTTCAACTTCTGCGCCAGGTCTTTTCAATAGAACAGTGTTTAGTTTTCCGATTTCGGAAAACACGTGAATTGGTTTGTCCATTTTTTATTGCCTCCTCGTTATTGATTACATTAATAGATTAACTCTTAAAAGAAAGGGCTTTCAAATTTATCTAACATTATAAAGGAGAAATATTTCACATTATATTAGATGTTATTTATATTTACCCGATTAATGAATGAAACAATCATAACAGAAGATATATTTATTCATTTTGAACGAAAAAAAAATATTTATTCATTTGGATTTTTTTTTTGCATATAGAATATTTTCTTTATTTTAAAGGTCTAGATAATTTGAAAACGCATACTTTTCAGCGGTTTTTGTATATTTTCGGTATGCAAAACCTTGTTTTATTCATTTTTGCCATTTTCACTCAATAAAAATCCGACTTACATTCTCATATTATTTTTTTGCTGAAATCTGCCCTTTGCACCTTATTTTTCCCTTTACAAACCAAAGGAAAAAGGCAACAATATAAACTAGAGAAAAAAAGTGTAAAAAAGGAGTTAGCCAGTTATGTATGCCGATAAGGTAGACTATCAATTTTCCCGTTTAAGATACCAAGCAGATTTTGAACACCTTACTGATGACGAATTCCAACTTTTAAAGGCCAATGTTTTATTACGTTCTTATAAAAAAGGACAAGTACTCTTTGACGAAGGGGATGCAAGAGACCGACTGTATTATGTCGTTGCTGGTTTGGTACGAATTGAACGCTATGATGAAAGTGCAACTTACTACTATTATGATTACGTAACCAATTACAGTGTTTTTCCTTTGGGAGGCGTTTTTGAAGCAGAAGTTTACACCCATAGTGCTCAAGCCATGACTGACATTGAAACCTTCTATTTTCCTACCCAAATTTATGAACAAATTTGCCAAAAGAACAACCAGCAGTTACTTTACCTTATAAAAAAGCAAAATAAAATTATCGAAAGCCATCAATTACGCCTACAAACGGGCTTAACTTCAAATGCTCACGATCGTGTAACCCAAAATCTCTACATATTAAAACGAGAGTTAGGACAACCAGAATCCAAAACCAAAGTCACGATTCCATTTCCAATTACTTTAAAAGAATTAGCTGTTAATAGTGGTACTACCCGTGAAACAGCAGGTCAAGTCATTAAAAAGCTAAAAGAAAAAGGTTTAATTGATTATGAAAAAAAAATATTCACTTTTTATGAAGATGTAATCAAATAGCCTAGTCAAATTATAAAAACGGATGATTTAGCCTATGCCAAATCATCCGTTTTTATATTTGTAAATGTAAGCCAGAAAAAAGCCACTTAAAAAGTTTGACTTCATTTCCCCCAAAAATCCATCAAGAATCTTAAATGTTTTAGTTCTAGCTTACATCAATAAGTGTACCGTAATTGTAATTTTCTTTTTTTCAAATTAATTGCGGATTAAAAACTCCTTTTGAAAAAATCAGGCTAATTCCAAACCCGGTTTAGCATTTAGAAAATAGTTGCCAAAATGTTGTTTTGCTAATTCTACATGAGCGGCAGCACCAATCATTGCAGCATTATCTCCACATAAACGCAATGGCGGTACAATTAATTCAACGCCTGGAGCTTCTTTGGGCAATACTTCACCTAAACGTTCTCGCAGCCCCTGATTGGCTGCAACGCCACCAGCAACAACTAATTGTTTAACTGGCCAATTTTGACAAGCACGGATTGTTTTTGCAGTTAAAACATCCACGACGCTGGCTTGAAAACTTGCAGCTAGATCTTCTTTTGCTAACACTTCACCTTTTTGATCTGCATTGTGCACTAAATTAATAAAGGCACTTTTTAAACCGCTAAAACTAAAATCATAATTATCCTCATGGATCATTGCGCGAGGAAAATGAAACGTATCTTTCCCCAGATGAGCAAGCTGATCTAGTTCTTTACCGCTAGGGTAACTTAAACCTAAGACGCGTCCTACTTTATCGTAGGCTTCACCACAAGCGTCATCTCGGGTTTCACCAATAATTTCATAAGAGCCGTCTTCAGCCATGTAAACTAACTCCGTATGCCCACCACTAACAAGTAAAGCCATTAAAGGAAATTCTAATGGTTTTACTAACCGTGCTGCATAAATATGTCCTGCCATATGATTTACAGGAATTAACGGTAATTGGTGCGCCCAGGCAAACGCCTTGGCCGCTGCGATTCCAATTAAAAGCGAGCCGACTAAACCAGGACCATACGTTACCGCCACAGCAGTTAAATCTTTTGGTGTAACTTGTGCTTCACTTAACGCATCTTGTAAACAAAGCGTAATTTGCTCCACATGATGACGACTTGCAACTTCTGGCACAACGCCACCAAAACGTTGGTGACTTTTAATTTGGGAAGCAACAATATTACTTAATATTTCATGACCGTCTTTAATCACTGCAACACTTGTTTCATCACAGCTACTTTCAACGGCTAAAATTAATTCAGAACTCATTTGTTTGAATTGGCCCCACTTTCTTTAGCATAATTAAGGCATCTTCCCGTGGATTTTGATAATAATCTGCCCGTCGACTAATAACCTTATAACCATGCGCTAAATAGAGATTTTTGGCAGAAAAATTTCTTACCCGTACCTCTAAAAAAAATTGATTTACTGACGGAATTTTATCCACTAACTTCATTAAAAAACCGCCGTAACCTTTATTTTGTGTTGCAGGATGAACGGCCACATTGGCAATTTCAACTTCATCAATAATTTTTTGATAAGCCAAAAAAGCTACTATTTGTCCTTTTTCTTCTATAATAAAATAATTGGTTGCAGCATTTTTTAAATCAGCGAGATATTGCTCTTTTTTCCAAGGACTTCCTGTTTGATAGGCAGCCTCTGCAATGTTATACAATGAATCTGCCAGTTCCGTCAAGTTGTAGTCCTTTTTTTCTTTAATCTTAAAATCAGTCAATGTATTTCACCATATCCAATGCATCTTCATTTGTTTGATCATAATAGGCGGTTTTAATTGCGCGTGAAACATACCCTAATTTGCGGTATAGGCGTTGCGCATCGCGATTACTTAACCGAACTTCCAAAGACATGGTCAAACAACCATTTTTTTTAGCAAAATGTTCCAACTCTTGTAATAAAAATGTGCCAATGCCACTTCCTTGAAAATCTGGATCAACGGCAATATTGGTGATATGGGCATCATTGCCAATAATACGGCATCCGCCAAAAGCTAAAATAGCTTCAGCTTCCACACATAAATACAAATGTGGTAGCGGTGAAATTAATTCTGACAAAAATGCTGATTTAGTCCAAGGTAACTTGCCATGGTAAACATTCCTTTCCACTGCTAAAAGCGCTTTGATGTCGTCATTTGTCACTTCGCGAACAAACCAGGCTGCATGTCCTGGATAAATCCTTTTTGGATAGCCTGCACTTTTAAAAGGTGGTTTTGGAAAAAGAGCTTTAAATTTTTTCAACATAATTTTCGTCACCTGACCAATCTTTGTGGGCAGCCAGCCATTTTTCTTCTGCTTCGACACGTTTTAAATATAGCGGTGAAAAAGTGTCAATATTGGTCACTGGTGCTTTTTTGGCACCCAATTCTGCTAAAACTGCCCCACTGGGAAGTTGCCAATGGGAAATTTTATTTATTTTTGCAGTGGGTAAACTTTCACTTATCTCCGCTGCAAACTTTGCCACATCTTCTCCGACAAATAAAATGTCATGTTCATTTTTCAACTGTACTAGTAAATCTGCTAGTGCCATATGGCGATCTGCTTGAATCATTTGCAATTCATCTGCAACCCATTGATAAAGGCCAGTGTATACATTGTTTCTTCTTGCATCAAATAATGGGACAATAACGCCTGCATAATTACGGCAACTGGCGGCAATTAAAGCCAAACTAGAAACACCAACCAACTCACAATGTAGTGTATCTGCTAGTGTTTTTGCTGTTGTGACACCAATTCTAAGCCCCGTGTAAGATCCAGGTCCCTGGGCAACTACGATGCGCTCAATTTCTTGTGGGGTTAATGCAACTTTTTCCATTAGCTCAGCAATAGCGGGCATTAACGTCACACTATGATTTTTATTAACATTTGTTGTAATTTCGCCTAAGACGATGTTTTCAGCCATCACGCTGACTGTTAAGGTTTTATTTGATGTATCAAAAGCCAATATCTTCACGGTGCTATCCTCTCCTTTAACTCTAGTGTATTTTACCACAAATTTAAAAAAGTTAAATAAACCTGCGTAGAGCCAATAAAAAATGCTACCGTCAGATATAAAACAACTGCGGTAACATCTTTCAACTAGTTTGTTTGTAATGTTGACTCTCTTAAAATCAGTTTCGTGCCAATTGTAATCTTGCGTGGCACGGGTGCTTCATCTTTTTCAATTTGTACCATCGTTTCTAAAGCTAATTCTCCCATCCACTCTGTCGGTACTTGAATGGTAGACAAAGCAGGCGTTACATATTTGGCCACGCTAACATCATTAAAACCAATAACTGAAATATCTGCCGGTACTTTTAAGCCTGCCTCGTGAATGGCTTTTAATGCCCCAACTGCCATTGCATCACTTGCGGCAAATAGTGCGCTGGGAATTTCTTTTTCAGACTGTAAAAATTTTTTAACGGCTTGATAGCCACCTTCAACTGTAAAATCCCCTGTGATTTCATACTGTGAATTTAAAAGCTTCAATTGCCGCAACCGTTCAGTAAACAAACGCAAACGAGGGTCAGCAATTTCATTATGATAATCTTTCGTAAACTCTACACCAGCTAAAATAGCGATCTTTTCATGCCCTTCTTTGATGAAATGATCAATGACTAAATCTACTGCCTGATGAAAGTCAACAACTAAAGAATCAAACCCAGCTGACATTCCATCATAATCCACAAATAAAAGTGGTTGCTTCATTTTCTTTAGCGTTTTAATATGTTTGGCATCAAATTTTCCCAATGCGATGATCCCATCGGTTTTTGTATCAGAAAGTTCAGATAAAGATTCTTTTACCAATTGTATGTTTAATTCTTCTGCTTTTCGTTCAATGCCTAAACGAATCGCCAAATAATACAAATCTTCCAATTCCTCTTCGTCGTTATACCACTGAACTAAGCGTAAGACTTGGTCTGCTTTTTTTTGCTTGTTTTTATATTTCGTATAATTGAGAGCTTCTGCTGCTTCAAAAATTTTCCGTTTGGTATCTTGTCCCACTGAAAGTCCAGCATCATAATTTAAGACTCGCGAAACAGTGGCCGGGGAGACGTTGGCTTTTTGGGCTATATCTTTAATTGTTGCCATGCTACACCTCCTTTAGTTTTATTTTCCGAGTTGTAAGTTAAAGATAAACAAATTTGTGCAGCTGATTTTTTAACGCTTAAAGTGTATCAGTAAAACGCAAAAAGGCTTGTTGCCCCACTTTATCCCGTTTAAAAACACCAGCATCTTCCAAAACACGGGCAAAAATTTGTCCAACTTCACCATGTATGATATCCATGGCATTTGCTGGCGTAAATTCATGGGTTTGCATCATCGCTTGTGCCCAAGTTTTATGGTAGTCGGCAATATTATTAGGTTTACCTAATACATATTTTTCAACTTCTTCTAATTCAGGTAATAATCTTGGTGGTAAGACAGCTAGTCCCATTACCTCAATCAGACCAATATTTTCTTTTTTAATATGTTGCACATCTGGATGGGGATGAAAAATACCATCGGGGAATTTTTTTGAAACATTATTATCCCGCAATACTAAATCAACCTCATATAACTTTCCATTTCTTCTGGCAATGGGCGTTATCGTATGATGTGGCGTGCCATCTTCACTAAATGCTTTGACACAAACACTTTCATCTGAATAGTGTTTCCAGGCTTGTAAGATATACTCGCAAGCATTTATCATTTCAGTTTTGTCTGCTCCTTGCAACCGAAGAACTGACATCGGCCATTTTACAATTCCCGCTTTAATATTTGGAAAAACACTTAAATTAATTTCTTTTTCAAAGGGAGCTTTTGCCATTGCAAAGGTGTGCTTTCCACCTTGATAATGGTCATGGGATAAAATTGATCCTCCTACAATCGGTAAATCCGCATTTGAGCCCACAAAATAATGGGGTAAAACTTCAATGATGGTCAATAAACGTTCAAAAGTTGCCCGGCTAATTTGCATCGGGCGATGCTCTTCTGATAAGACAATGCAATGTTCATTATAATAGGCATATGGGGAATATTGAAATCCCCAACTCTCACCATTCAAGTTCATGCGAATAATGCGGTGATTGGTCCGCGCTGGATAATTCAGGCGCCCTTTATAGCCTTCATTTTCCATACAAAGCATACATTTGGGATAATCGCCCGCTGTCACATTTTTCATTGTTGCAATTTCTTTAGGATCTTTTTCTGGTTTAGAAAGATTAATTGTAATCTCTAATTTTCCATATTTCGTTTCAGCTGGAAAAACAATGTTTTTAGCAATAGCACGCGTTTTAATATAGTCATTTTCTTGACATAATTTAAAAAAGTATTCGGTTGCGGCTTCTGGTGTTTTAGCATAATGTTGGGCAAAAAAAGCATTAACAACTGAAGGCGGCGGCGTCAAAAAATCCATTAACTGCGCTTCCAAAATTTCTTTTTGGGCTAGACTATCTCCGATTACACCATTTTCTTTTGCTTTTTTTACTAATGCATCTAATAACTCTAAAGAATTTTGGGTCGCACTTTGTGGCTTAACCTCATCCAGACTATCCTCCCCAATTAAAGCAATAATCCGATTTTGTAAGTATAAGCGGTCTAATTCCATATAACCACCGGCATGAATGGCTAATGTCGCAAAATCCACCACTGTCTGGCTGATACTCATTATTTTACCTCCTAGTCTTCATAACCATGAGGATGACTAACGTGCCAATCCCAAGCTGTTTTAATAATATCTTTAATGTCGGTATACGCAGGTTGCCAGCCTAAAATTTCTTTTGCCTTGTCACTTGCAGCCACAAGTGTTGCAGGGTCCCCTTTTCTTCGGGGGGCAATTTTGGCAGGAATTTTTCTACCCGTAACTGCTCTAGCGGCTTCTAGCATTTCCTTAACGGAATAACCATTATTACTGCCAAGGTTAAAGACATTGCTTTTGTTACCTGCTTTTAAATATTCTAAAGCTAAAATGTGCGCGGCAATTAAATCTTCTACTTGAACATAATCACGAATACAAGTGCCATCTGGTGTTTTGTAATCATCACCGAAAATCTGCAACGCCTCTCTTTGCCCTAAAGCAACTTGTAAAATAATCGGTACTAAATGGGTTTCCGGATCGTGATCTTCCCCAATTGAAGCATCTGCTTTAGCTCCGGCAACATTGAAATAACGCAAGGCAACGTATTTCATCCCGTATGCGTTGTCACACCATTTCATCATTTTTTCCATCATCAGTTTACTTTCCCCGTATGGATTTTTGGGTGCAGTTTCAGCCGTTTCTTTAATTGGTACAACTTTTGGTTCGCCATAAGTTGCCGCAGTAGAAGAAAAGACAATATTTTTTACATCATTTGCTTGCATCACTTCTAATAAAATTTGCATTCCGTAAACATTATTATTAAAATATTTCAATGGCTTTTCTACTGATTCGCCAACTAAAGAACTAGCCGCAAAGTGAATGACACCTTCAATTTTCTCTTTTTGAAAAACACTTTCTAAAAAGTCTTTATCCCGCACATCCCCTTCATAAAAACGCGCATCTTTATGAATTGCTTGTTTGTGCCCAGTTAATAAATTGTCCACAACCACCACGTCGTATCCTTTGGTAATTAATTGATCCACTGCGTGAGAGCCGATATAACCAGCTCCGCCTAATACTAAAATTGACATTTTAAAGCCTCCATTTTTTATTTTAATTTGCGGGCACCATCATCAATACTCGCTTTGTAAATATCTGTAGCATACCCAATCTTCTCTTTGTAGGCAGCTTTTACATTTTCAGTAAAATGCTCAAATTCACTTTCTTTAACAAGTGCAATCGCACAGCCACCAAAACCTGCTCCAGTCATGCGCGCCCCTAATACACCTGATTGCGCTTGGGCTGTAGCTACTAAAGTATCCAACTCAATACCTGTCACTTCATAATCATACTGCAAAGACGCATGAGATGCATTTAATAATTTACCAAAAGTTGCTAAATCACCGTTCACTAATGCCATCTTGGCTTTTTTAGTCCGTTCATTTTCAGTAACTGCATGTTTTGCTCGTTTAATGAGAACCTCATCCCCAATTAAATCCGTATTATTGAAAAATTCTGCTTCTGATAATTCACCTAATGATCTAATCGGTAATTTTGTTTGGAGGCGACTCAATGCTTCTTCACATTCACTTCGGCGTTCATTGTATTTCGAGTCAGCTAATTCACGGCGTTTATTCGTATTCATAATCGCCACAACGTATTCGCCAAATTCTGCTGGAACCAATTCATATTCAAGTGTATTTGTATCCAGCAAAATGGCATGATCCATTTTTCCCATACCAATTGCAAATTGATCCATGATACCTGAATTGACACCAATAAATTTATTTTCTACGCGTTTACCTGTTTGGACTAATTCAATCATTTTGACATCAAGGTCAAATAAATCTTGTAAGATTACCCCTGTCAAAAGCTCAATCGATGCTGAAGATGAAAGACCTGCTCCATTTGGAATAGTACCATAAAAAAGAATTTCCATGCCACTTTCAATTTGAAAGCCATCACTTTTTAAAAAGCGCATCATCCCTTTTGGATAGTTAGTCCAATCGTGTTCTTTACGAAAATCCAAATCATCAATTGAAAATTCAATAATTCCTTTTTCCGGGAAGTTTTCCGAATAAAGACGGACTTTTTTATCCTCACGTTTTCGTGCTAACCCATAAGTACCGATTGTAATTGAAGCTGGAAAAACATAACCGCCATTGTAATCTGTATGTTCGCCAATTAAATTAATTCGGCCTGGAGCAAAATATTCACCGGTTGGTTTATTACCAAATTTCGCATTAAAAAGTTCTTGTAAGTCTTTTGTCATCAAAAAACACCCCATCATTTTTGTTTAGTAAATTTATTATAATTTATTTACTAAATATTTTCAATGATTATTTATTTACGAACTTAATGCCAGTCACTAACTAAAAAAAGCGTTTAGCTTTTATTTTTAGTGGACTTGTTACATAATATAATAAAAGTATGAACGGAGTGATTGGGATGAAAAAATTTGTATCAGGTGTCTTAGTCGGTACTTTGGCTACCGTTGCAGCAGCAGGTGCTTTTGTAGCAACTGTCAAAAAACAAGTAATCGATCCTATCGATGAAAAAGAAGCGATGATTGAAGAAAACCGAAAAAAAGCAATGCGTAAACGCGTTGCCCGCTAATAAAAAAATCACACCATCAACTGGTGTGATTTTTTTAATGTATCTCTAAGGACTGCTTATCTTAGTAGTCTTTTTTCTTTTAATCTATTTACTGATAAATAAAAATTATGTTTTGCGGTTTAAATATTCTGCTAACACGACCGCTTGATTATGCACTTCATCTTTAGCGCCATATAACAACGTTACTTTTTCTTTTCGCTGAACAATTGTCGTAAGTTGGGCAAGTGCAGACTTAGCCGGCTCAGTTTGCAACTCCGCGATATACTTTTCTTTAAAGACCGGAAAGTTTTCTGGCTTGTGGCCAAACCATTTTCGCAATTCTGTTGAAGGAGCAATTTCTTTTAACCATTCATCCAAGTGTGCATCCACTTTTTTAATGCCCCGCGGCCAGACTCGGTCAACTAAAACGCGAAAGCCATCTTTTTTTTCGTAGTCGGCATAAATTCTTTTTGTCGTAATCATGATTAATCCCTCCTTTCTTTAGTTTAGCACTTCTTGGTAAAACCACCCAATAAAAAAAATACTGGACTAAAAGCCAGAAGTGACCTTTGTTCCAGTATTAAAAATTTAACTGTTTTTCTTTTTAACTTTACCTTCCCAGCTTTGGTATCCACCTTTTAATAAGTAAATATCTGTATAGCCGGCTTTACGCAATTTGTTGGCAGCTCGTACTGCAATTGCTCGTTTTTGATCATAAATGTAAACTGGTTGATCTTTACGAATACTACCAATTGAATTTTTCAAAACAGAGTAGGGAATATTGCGGGCACCTAATACATGTCCGGCATCAAACTCATCTTTTTCCCGAACATCAATGACTTGTGCTTTACGCATACCTTCTCGAAAAGTCTCTTGATCAATTGTTGTAGCAGATTTTTTAGCCATAATTCGAAGATACAATTCATTAATTCCGATTCCTAATAAAATTGCAATTAAAACAATATCAATAATAATAATTGGAGACATCTTTTGCTTTCCTTCCTATTTCACGAAATCTAATGCTAATGAAGCTGCGCCAATAACGCCTGCTTCGTTGCCTAGTTGTGCTAATTTAATACTGGTACTTTCAGTTACTTGTGGGAAAGTAAATTCAGCAAAGTACTTTTCAACGCGACTACGTAAAAATTCCCCTGCTGCTGAAACTCCACCACCTAAAACAATTGCAGATGGATTTAAGGTGTTGCCTAAATTACCACATGCTAAGCCTAAATAAAAGCAGACCTTGTCAACGACCATTAAAGCAAAGGCGTCACCTGTCTGGGCATAATCAAAAACATCTTTAGATGAAATATCATACCCTTCATCTAGTTGCGCTTTTAATTTCGAATCCCCTGCGTACTCTTCAGCTAAATGACGAGCTACCCGTACAACACCAGTAGCAGAAGAAACAGTTTCTAAACAACCCTTTTTACCACAAGTACATTGGAAACCTGCTGGATCAACTGTGACATGGCCGATTTCACCGGCACAACCTGCAACACCGTGTAATAAATGACCTTCAGCGATAATACCACCACCAACACCGGTACCAAGGGTGATAAAGATAACGTCTGGGTTATTCTCCCCAGCACCTAACCAACGTTCGCCCAAAGCTGCAACATTGGCATCATTGTCAATGGCAAAAGGAATTTTAGTTCCTGCTTCAATTTGTTCTTTAACAGGTTGCAAGGTCGTCCAATTTAAATTGTAAGCCCCAATTACTGTTCCTGCATTACGATCAACACTACCTGGTGTTCCCATTCCAATTCCAACAAAATCTGCTGGTTTCATGTTGTATAAGGCTAAATGATGGTTAATGGATTCCACGATTTCTGGTACGATATGACTACCTTCATCCAATATGTTGGTTTCAATACTCCATTTTTGTTGAATTTCTCCTGCGGTAGTTAAAATTGCGAATTTTACTGTAGTCCCGCCTAAATCAATTCCGATAATTTTTTTGTCCATGTACAATTATCCTTTCTGCCGACTTTCTTCAATGCGATGCTCTCGTTTTAATATGCGCCAGCAAGTTAGATACGTATCGTGATCGATTAAACGACCATCGTATAAATTTTTTAATTCAATTAACATTAATTCGATATCATAAATGCGCTTGCCTACATAAATATAAATACCAAAACGTTTAAATAATTGCTGAACATCGTAAAGAGTTTCCATTTTACACACTTCCTCGCATATTATACAGGCAATCCATATTTTTTTAAACCATATAAAAGACAAATCACGAAAAGAAATACAAAAACAACACCGCAAATAACTCTTGTATGAATTGAAAAACGACCGTGATTTTGTGGTAGCGCTACGACATTACCTAACAATAGCCCACCGATAACACCGCCGATATGTCCCCAGATATCAATCGATTGATCAAAAATACCAAATAATAAACTAAGACCAACAAAAAGGGCAAATTGTCTGACCATGCCTTGCACAGCCGGATTATTGCGGAAATAATATCCTAATAACAAAAAGGCCCCGAAGACACCAAAAATTGAAGTGCTACTACCAGCTGAACGGATGCCTGCGTTATTAAATGCAAAACTGACTGCATTTCCCATCACGCCACTTAATAAATACAAGACAAAAAAACGCCAATGACCATAGATGGCTTCAACTTGCTGCCCAATAAAATATAATACAATTGAATTAACAGCAAAATGGGTCAGTGAAAAGTGGATAAATATCGGTGTTATAAAGCGCCAGTATTGGTGAAGATAGGCGACAAAAGGTCCAAACATCACACCACGAGCTTCAATTTGTAGACTGGGAATAAACATAAGCAAATAAACGACTGTTTGAATTGCTAAAAAGCTGTACGTAACAACCGGCCGATTAAGCCAGCGTTTTAATGTCATTTTCCATTCGTTATTCATAAACAACCTCACTTCTATAATCCGTAATTATTTTTTTTACCGGAAGATCAAATTTCTCAGGCTGCCAATCCTCAACAATCTGCTCATTAAAAACCAAACTAACCGTCTGTCCTTTATAATCCATTAAAAAGCGATCGTAATACCCACCACCAAAACCAATGCGATAACCGCGACTTGAAAAAACGATGCCAGGAACTATTAATAAATCAATTTCATCTTTTGCTACTGTATCAGTTACTAGTGGTTCTTGTACACCAAAATTAGAAACGTGATAGCTTGTATCTTCAACAACCGGATGAAAAGTCAATAAACGATTTTGTAAAGCTTTTGGGGCAACCATTTGTTTACCTTCTTGAAAAGCTCGTTGAAAAATTGGCTGCGTATCTAATTCTATGTCCGTTGCACGGATAGCGGCAATACAATTTGCCTCTTGCCATAGACGACTGGCAAATAACAATTGCAAAATAATGGTTTCTTTTTCTTGTTTTTTACCTTTATGAAGAGCTAATTCTTGCAACTTAGCAATTCCTTTTTGGCGTAACTCTTTTTTATCCAAATCCATCGCTCCTTATTCAGGATATTTTCCAAGTGAGATCTCGCGATACGTCATCTTAACAGACTAATTAAGACTCTAATTGCATGGTATCGAAAAAATAAAAAAATAGCAAACGGCTGGAAAATACCAAAATGCCTGCATTTTCATTTTAAGTAAAAACAAGACAAGTAGTAAGTAAAAACAAACCTTACTCCTTGTCTAATTCTAGTAATCCTAAAGAGAGTAGCAATTCATTACCGATAGTCTTATACCTTGGGATTTTGCACCAATAAAATCAAGAAATAAGGTGCACCACAAATGGCAATCATTACGCCTGCAGGTAATTCACCACCAGTTAAAAGTAATCTGCCTAAGGTATCAGCGGCTAAAACAATTACAGAACCAATCAATAAGGTTAATGGAAAACGTTGTTGCGCTCGCCCTTTTACTAAAGTCTTCGCAATATGAGGTGCCAAAAGTCCAACAAAAGCTAAGTTTCCGCAAAATGCCACGCAACTGGCTGCTATCGCCGCCCCTAAAAATAAAAAACGAAGGCGAACGCTGCGAACTTTTACACCTATGCTGAAAGCCTGCTCATCGTTTAACTGCAATAAGTCTAAATAAGGCAACTGTCTGAATGTGACCCCAAGTAAAAGGATAAGCCAGCTGAGTAAAATAAAAACATAACTCCAGTTTGCCCCCCATAACGAGCCCGCAAGCCAATTTGTTACAAAACGATAGCGATCTGGTGCCACTTTAATCGTGCCCAATAAAGTCAAAGCGCCAAAACCAGCGTTCACAGCAATCCCTGCTAATAATAATTTATCCAAAGTTAAAAAAGGACCTTTTTGATAGGCAATCCCATATACTGCAAAGACCGCAATCAAACCACCTGCTAATGCTAATAGCGGCAGCAAAAAGCCACTCCCTTGAGCAAAAAAGCCAAGATAAATCAGTACAAAAAAACCCGCACCACTATTAATTCCCAGTAAAGATGCATCTGCTAAATCGTTACGGGTCACACCTTGCAATAAATATCCCGCTACGCCCAGACCAGCACCACCTAAAACAGCTAAAATAGTTCGCGGTAGCCGCAACTCAAAAACTGTCAATTGCAATGCATTACTAGCCTTTCCTCTGATCAATAGTAAAATATCATTCAAAGTTAAAATTTGACGTCCAAGTATAACGCTCAGCCAAAGTAAAATAAGGAGTAAACCAAGGACAATGCCATACACATATTTTTTTTTCACGCTCGACTCCTCCAAATCTTTAGGAGTAAAAATGGAACCCCAACAATTGTAATCAAAAGTCCCAAAGGTGTTTCAAATGGCGGATTTAAAAGGCGGGCTAATAAATCCGCTAGCACTACAAACAGCCCCCCGCCAACCAAAACTAATGGCAATAAACGGCGATAATTATCTCCTGTAAAATAGCGCAAGACATGAGGGACCATCAGTCCGATAAAACTGATGGGTCCAACAAGTGCCACCGCAATTCCAGCCAAAATAACGACAAATAGTAAAGTAAAAAAACGAATACGCCCCGGTTTTTTTCCTAAAGCTAATGCATTGTCATCCCCTAAAAGTAATAAATTAATGCCCCCGGCAAGAAACAAAATGCCTGTTACTGCAATTAAGTAAAGCAGCCAAACTTGTTTTAATTGCTCCCAAGTAATATTGGCGACTCCACCAACAAACCAAAAGGCAATATCTTGTTGCAAATCAAACAAAAGCGACAATGCCTGACTAAGTGCGGTAAAAAGACTGCTAATCGCCACCCCGGCCAACACAAGACGCGTTGGTGTCAAGGTGGTAACAGAACGGCGGCTGACCAAAAAAATTAAAAAGGCGGCTAAAAAAGCACCCGCAAAAGAAAACCAAATTGTTTGATTAATTGAAGCCTTGGGCCACAAAATAAAAACAAGCGCCAAGCCTAACGAAGCACCGCTGTTAATTCCTAATAAACCAGCATCAGCTAGTGGATTTCTAGTCACCCCTTGCATAACTGCTCCACTTAAAGCAAATGCACTTCCCACAAAAAAAGCACCGATAATGCGAGGTAAACGTAAATTCACGATTATTTGTTGGGCTTGATTGTTTTTATCAAAGTGAAAAAAAGCACTTATAATTTCACGAATA
Organism: Candidatus Enterococcus myersii; assembly: GCF_017316025.1. GTDB lineage: Bacteria > Bacillota > Bacilli > Lactobacillales > Enterococcaceae > Enterococcus_C > Enterococcus_C montenegrensis. The sequence goes on along the minus strand of NZ_JAFLVT010000020.1, from coordinate 88,493 downwards.
GAAATATCAGCAGCTCCATTTGTTAATGATAAAAATAGAACTAAAAAAGCCGCGATTATTAAAAATCCCCAGACCAAAACAAAACGACTAATCTTCATCTTCTGTCTCCTGCAATTCATAATTCATTAAAAGCGGTTTTTCCGTTTTGATATCTACTGATAATTCCGCCTTAATGGCAAATAATTGCGCCAAAATTTCAGTGGTCATGACGTTTTGTGGTGTCCCATTAGCTATAATTTGACCTTGTTTTAAACCAATTAGGATATCAGAAAAACGGGAAGCCAAATTTAAATCATGGATAGACATGACAATCGTTTTTTGATACTTTTGATTGATTTTTTGAAGTAGTTGTAAAATTTCCAACTGATGAGCTGGATCTAAAAAAGTTGTTGGTTCATCCAAAATCAAAATATCTGTATCTTGTGCTAACGCCATTGCCAACCAAACACGTTGCCGCTGTCCACCCGAGAGAGCTTGTAATGAACGTTGGGCTAGATTTTCAAGACCGGTTGCAGAAAGTGCCCAATTAATTGCCTCTTGATCTTTTTGATCCAATTGTCGCAGTCCCTTTTGATAGGGGAAACGTCCGTAAGAAACTAATTCTCTAACTGTCAACTCAAGATTTTGTTCCGTGTTTTGTGCAAGTAAAGCGATCTGCTGTGCCACTTCTTTTGTCGGTAACGTTTTGATACTGACACCATTTAGATTTACTACCCCTTTTTGTGGCTGCATAATTCGCGCCAATGTTTTTAATAGTGTCGACTTGCCACTGCCATTTGGTCCAATTAACCCAATTATTTTTCCTACTGGTAATTGGAGCGACAACGATTCAATAATAATTTGTTTTTGATAACCAACAGTTATCTCTTTTGCTTCCAAGGTAGTCATTGTAATTCTCTACTTTCATTGATAATGATTATCAATTATCGCTTTAATTTTTCAATTCGTCAATAGTAGGAAAATTGATTTCATCGCATTTGTCTTAAAAATAAAATTGACAAAAAAGAGAAATATGCTAGTATCTTTAATTGATAATCATTCTCATTTAAAGAAATAAATACCTGAATTTGCTTTACAAGAAAGGAAGTCATTCATGAAGAAGTATCAAAAAATTACCACCGGTTTAGTATTATTAGCTAGTCTTTTATTATTTGCAGGTTGTGGGACGGAAAATAAAGAGTCCACTCAAAAAGAAAGTCGGACACTGACCGATCAATTGGATCATAAAGTTGAAATTCCCAATAATCCCAAGCGAATTATTGGCAGTTATTTAGAAGATTACCTAGTAGCATTAGGAGAAAAACCAGTTGCCCAATGGACTGTTGGGGGTGGATCTCGTCAAGATTATTTGCGTAAGGATCTAAAAGATGTTCCTTTAATTAATTATGACTTACCTTATGAAGATGTTTTATCCTATGAGCCTGATTTATTATTAATTGAATCAAACGGTTTAGTTGAAGGGGGAAAATACGATAAATACACCAAAATTGCTCCAACCTATGTTGTTAAAAATGGCGAAAAAGTTACCTGGCAAGCTAAATTAACTGACGTTGCCAATGTCTTGAACAAACAAAAAGAAGGCAAAAAAATCATTACGGACTATGAAAAATTAGTAGCTGAAACTAAAAAAGATTATGCCAAAAAAATAGAAGGTAAATCTGTCGCTGTTTTGTGGGTAACCAATAACTCTGCTTTTATGGTTGCTGACACACGTTCCAGCGGTGATCTGTTGTATCAACAATTAGGCTTTAAGATTCCGAATCTAACCAAAGAAATCAGCGAAAAGGCAACTTCAGATTGGTCGGCGGTTTCACTAGAAAAATTAGCCCAAATTGATTGTGACTATTTAATTCTTGTTAATAGTGACAAAAAAGCGGCAATGTTCAAAGATCCTTTATGGCAAAATATTCCCGCAGTAAAAAATGGGAATTTATGGGAATTCGGCCCTGAAAAAAGCTGGTTGTATAATGGCCCCATCGCGTATCAAAAGATGATTGAAGATGTCAAAGCAAAACTAAAATAAATAAAAATGGCACCTGCTATAGCTGTTGTATCGCCTAAAAAATTAGCTTTTTACGCTAATTTTGGGGAAATTACTACAGTAGCAGATGCCATTTTTTATGCTTTTATGTTATCACAAAAATCAAAAAGCACTTTTCCGTTTTTGCCTGATTGCTCAAAGTCTGCAATTGCTTGTTTGAATTGTATCAATGAATAAAATGCTGAAGGTCGTGGTAAATGCCAAAGTCCACTTTTCAAGTAGTAAAAAATTTCTGTAAAAGTCTGCTGCCATTTGGCATTTGTGATACGGTCTAGCCAATGACGCAAATGAAAAATTTCTACCGAAATATCCAACTGGGTAGTCAAAAACTGCCAATCAACCTGCTCTCCTGACAACAATCCTATTGTACGAAACTTTCCTCCTGCTGTTACACACTCAGCCAAAATATTGCCTTGTTGACCACCAATAGAGTCCACTGCAGCCTGAACCCCTTTTTTATTGGTTATTTTTGTGACGGTATCTTTTATATCCTCTTTAGCTGAATTCACAACAAAAAACAAGCCAAGTTTTTCTAGCTCTTTTCGCGCCTTCTCATTTCGTACTACGCCAATCAATTTAAATCCTAGTATTTTTGCAAGTTGGATAAACGATTTACCAATCGAAGAATTTGCAGCGTTGATGATTAAGAAATCATCTTTTTTTAACTTAAATTCCTCCACACACAACACCCAGGCCGTAACCGGATTGATATAAGCCTGACTGGCAGTAATGGAATCAATTTCTTCAGGAACCATGACCGCATAATCCGCCTGTGTCACTACAAATTTCTGCCAAGTTCCCTCTCCTCGTAAAGGTAAGACTCGTTTATTTAACAAGTGCTTATCTGACTCATTGTGCACACGTCGGACAAGTCCCACACCTTCATAGCCAATAAGGCTGGGTAAAGGGGTTCGGTGGGCATAGGCACCAGTTATTGGGATTAGATCAGATGGATTGATTGGTGCATACAACATCTCAACTAAAATTTCCCCTTCATTCAAACTTGTAAGCTGCTTATCTTTCATTTGAATAACTCTAGCTGGTTGACCAAATGAATCAAAATAAAGTTGTTGATTATTCATAAATCCTTTTTTCCGCCTTTGTCTGTAATTTTACTAGTTCTAACGAAGTGAAGCCTCTTTTTTATTTCAGATAGGTGCGAAGACATTCATCTATTCTAAACTCCTGTTTACGGCTAAAAGGTAATCGAGAAGTAGCTTTTGTCTCAAATTTTCACCTATAAAAAGACAGTTTAAAAAGCTGTCATTTTACTTCATTAAAAAATAGACTCCCTTAAGAATAACATGTTGCTGCCTAACATTTTTGTTCGTTGAACTGAATTTAATAGGTTTGCTCATCAAAAACGACTATACTAAAGAAAACATTTATAAAAACGAGGTGTGTCTAATTGAAACTTTATCATAATTTTGTTGCCAATCTTAAATTAAGACGCTATGTTGTGTTGTTGAGCATCATTTTTTTACTTTATTTTGCCCGTAGTCTTATGACACCAATCTTATTAACCTTTATTTTCACCTATTTGGCTATTCATTTTGTACAATTGGTCCAACGCTTGATCAAAATTAAACCCATTTTTATCGTGGTTGCCTTATATGGTGGAACACTATTACTTTTGTATATTGCCTTAACCAACTATATCCCAATCTTATTTCACCAAACTTGGCACATGGTCGATACGGTCATAGACTTCTACGACAACCAACCGACTAATTCCAATCAAGTCCTCGACTGGATTTTACAATACGTCCAACGGAGTGAGTTTCTTGACCAATTAAAAGGCGGCGCCAGCTTTATCATTGGGTACCTCCACGATTTTGGCAAACTCGCTGTTTCGCTAGCTTTATCTTTTTTACTGAGCTTCTTTTTTACCGTTGAATTAAAGAAAGTAAAAGATTTCTCAAAATTATTTTTTACTAGTGATTTTGGCTGGTTTTTTCAAGATATATTTTACTTTGCCCAAAAATTTATTAACACTTTTGGCGTCGTTTTAGAAGCACAATTTTTTATTGCTATCGTAAACACCGTCATTACGGTTATCGGCTTAGCCATTATGGGATTTCATCAACTACCAAGTTTGGGCTTAATGGTCTTCTTATTTAGTCTCATCCCTGTTGCTGGAGCCATTATTTCAAGTATTCCGCTGTCATTTATTGCCTATTCACAAGGGGGAATGTGGGACTTAATTTTTATCTTATTCATGATTCTTGGCATCCATATTCTAGAAGCCTATGTCTTAAATCCCAAATTCATGTCAAGCCGTACAGAATTACCCATCTTTTACACCTTTGTGATTCTCTTAGTGGCAGAGCGCCTTTTTGGAATTTGGGGCTTAATTGTTGGCATCCCAATTTTTACTTTCTTCTTAGATGTTATGAAAGTCAAAAAAATTCCGCATTCAGAAACTTGAGTAAAATAATTAAACTCTAAGAAACATTTCCCCTCTTATAGCGCAATAGTACAACTTTTAACACGTTAGAAAACACTTTGGTGCATTATTTTTCAACAACACACCTTCAGCCCTTTTCTAACCTGTACTTTTATGAAATCTGATAGATTTTAACAAAAATCGGAAGAAAAAATAACTAAGAGTAGATTTCAACTGTTACTTAACTGTTGGTCTTAAAAAAATTAAGTTGGTTAATACAAGTCTTTCACTAATATTTAGTCTAAAGAAAGTCTTTTATTAAAACGATTGGCTTTTGACTAAGATATAATATGAAAAAGGAGCTGACAAGCCTATGCGTGATATCATTGTTATAGTAGGCACTTTTGCAATAATTGGTTTTGCTGCTTGGGGAAGTGTTATGGAAGGTAAATGGTTGAAAGAAAAAATAAACAAGAAAAATCATAAGCAATAGCTTTGATTTCCGCTAAAAAAAGAAACCCTCTAAAACACTGGTCTTAAAGGGTTTCTGAAACGATTATTTAGTTTCGCGGTGTAAAGTAACTTTTCTTTCGCGTGGGCAATATTTATTTTTTTCCAAGCGGTCAGGGTTGTTACGTTTGTTTTTGCTTGTCAAATAGTTGCGTTCTTTGCAAGAAGTGCATTCTAATGTGATGTTTACGCGCATGTTTTTCCCTCCCATATCCTCATTCGTACTCTAAGATTTCTCTCAGACTTGAATATGATAGCATGTTTTTTCTCTGAATGCTAGTCTTTTAAGTGATTTTTGTTAAGTAGTTTTACTTGACGATAAAGAGTGGTAGATGATGACAATAGAATCACTTGTATTTTTCAATATGGAGATCTTACGATTGAAAAATACAGACGGTTATGATAAAAGTCTCCCACAAAATTAAAATTTTTGTGGGAGACCTTGTATTCTTTTTTTATTCGAAAAATTCACCGTAGACATCATCTACTGTTTGTTCTGGGTTAATTACGATATAAAGGCTCTTTGTTTCTTCACTTACTTTAGTTGTTTGGTAAACATTATCCAAACCTTCTGTATCTTTGTCTTTATATGGGAAGTAGACCATATCTGGTTTGCCGGCTTTAAATAAAATTTCCATCCGTTCGATATCTTGATATTTCAAAGCACGGGCAAACATCCCCAATTCTAAACCACCCAGGTTAATATCATGGGTTGCAACATGATCACCTTCTGGATAAATTTCAATTTTAAAGCCCGCACATGGATGAATTTCAACAAATTCACTGCCATTAATTCGACCAAAACTTGTGGTAATTTGTTTAATCCACAAATCGCCAATAAAGCGACGGTTAATCGTCCAAGTTTCTCCATTACGGAAATAAAATTTCAAAGCTGTCATTTCTCTAGCCATTTGACTTCCTCCTCAGATTGTCAACAACCTTTGTGATTGATAACACAACAATTGTGACTTTAACAATTTGTTTCACTCCACTCATTAGTTTAGCACAACTTTAAAATGCAGGATAAGAAAATGCTTACAGCTGATTCAAAAAGTCAGCGGTTTTCACTTCGACGCGTTGATGTTTCCCTTTTGCAATCACAACATTTCCTTCATAACACTGAAACAAAAAGAGCGTTTTGCCTGACTGACTTAATTCAATATCCACTTCAACTGTTATTGTTGCACCAATTTTAGAAGGCTTTAGATGCACCAGCTCAAACTTTACACCAACCGTTGTCTTAGTGCTGTCTAGTTTTTCTTGCAAGTATTCAAAACAAGTATTTTCTACCATTTGTACAACAGCTGGCGTAGCTAACACCGCCAAGCCACCTGAACCCATTTTTTCTGCTGTTAAATCTTTGGTGACTGTGAATTGTTTTTGTCTCATTACTTCTCACCTGCTTGTAGTATTTCTTGTGCTGTTTTTAACAAAATTTTAGCATCATTTTCCAAGACTTGTGTTACTACTTGATATTCCAATTGACTTAAGATTTCTTTTAACCATTTACCAGGCTTTCGATCAAAAGTTTGTAATAAGTCGTTACCGTTAACTGCTAAGTCCCGTAATTGTTTAATCGGCAATTTTTCATATTGCATTTCTATTTTTTTTAAATCAGCAGTCAAGTTGTAAAATGGTGCCAAAGCTTCTACTGTCAAACTATTTTCTAAACCTAATTGATAAATTTCCCAATTTGTTAATGGTTTTTCCTGCCGTATTTTCAATCCCCAATGAAGTGCTTGGACATTTTGAATTAACTCATTTGACGCCTTCCATTGTTTTAAAAATGGACGAATTAATGTTTGCCCCATCCCCATTTGCTCAATGAGCACTGTCCACGCTTGTTCTTTTGAGGAGAAAGTCAAAGGTTTCATGTCGGCAAAGCGCAATAAAGCCTCACCGTAATGCCGCAACCCTGGACAATACAAATAACATTCTGTTTCCACGAGAAATGAAATTGCTTGATTGCGAAATTCACCTAACAAAAGTTTACTAAACTCAACATAAATGCGTTCAACTGAAATCTTGTCGAGTAGTGCATGGTTTTCCAAAATTGCATCAAAAGTTTCAACCTCAAAAGCAAAACCTAGTTGGCTGACAAAACGTAAGCCTCTCATCATGCGCAGCGCATCTTCATGAAAGCGTTCATGAGGATCTCCTACTGCCTTTAAGACGTGTTCTTCTAAATCCATTAAACCATCAAATAAATCAATGATTTCGCCATCATCTTTTAACGCAAAGGCATTAATCGTGAAATCCCGACGTTTTAAATCCTCTGTTAAAGACCGGACGAACTCCACTTGATCAGGACGTCTAAAATCCTGATACGTCGACTCTGTCCGAAAAGTGGTCACTTCATATTGTTCCTCTTGCTGCAAAACTAAAACCGTGCCATGCTCGATGCCGATATCAATTGTGCGGGGGAAGATCTCTTTAATCTCTGCCGGAAATGCACTAGTAGCGATGTCAACATCATGAATTTTATGTCCCAACAAAATATCTCTCACACTACCGCCTACAAAGTAAGCTTCAAAACCAGCTGCCTCAATTTGATTGGTTACCGGTAAAGCACGTTGGAATTCTTCAGGTAATTTAGCTAATCGCATTTTCATCCTCCGGGGCACGCTTGCCGTCTTTTCTTTCAAAGCGGTAATAATCCCGCTGATTAAATTTCGCCATATTTTGATCAAAAACTTCTGTTAAATCAATTTCTAAAGAATTCGCCATTAATAATAAGACAAAAAATACATCCCCTAGTTCTTCAGCAACTGTATTTGGGGCTTCTTCTGCCTTTTTTTGTTTTTCACCGTAGTAATGGTTTACCTCTCTTGCTAATTCCCCCACTTCTTCTGTCATACGCGCAAGTTGCGCTAGCGGAGAAAAATATCCTACTTTAAATTGGTCGATATAATCATCTACTTCATGTTGCATCTGTTGCAATGTTTTTTTACTCATGTGATCACTCCTGTCATTATCTTATCAAAATAATTATGCAATTCAAAGTATGCGCCAATTGTCAGTGTCATTTTTTCGTGCTACATTTGAGAAGGCAGAAAACAGGCGTTATCTTCCTTAGTTTCTAATTGATAAAAAAAGAAGGTGAGACCATGAATACAAACAAATATACTCCTTTATTAAAAGATCTAATTTTAATTCTGATTGGCACCTGTATTTATGCATTTGGTTTAATTTATATCAACATCCCAAACAGCCTCGCTGAAGGGGGCGTAACTGGGATTACCTTGATTTTACGGGCATTATTTGGCATTAACCCAGCCTATAGTACCTTTGTTTTAAATATCCCAATTATTATTTTAGGCGGTAAAATCTTAGGAAAACGTTCTTTTTACTACACTATTTTTGGCACCACCAGCTTGTCTGTATGGCTTTTTATTTGGCAGAAAGTTCCTTTGGCGATTAACTTGGAACATGATTTGCTTATTTCAGCTTTACTAGCCGGTATTATCGCCGGTTTTGGTAGCGGGATCGTTTACCGTGTCGGTGGTACCACCGGTGGTAGTGATGTTATCGCCCGCATTTTAGAAAAAAAACAGGGGATTTCAGTCGGTCGCTCTTTATTTTTCTTTGATATTTTAATTTTATTGGCTTCCTTAACTTATATTGATTTAAAAAGAATGATGTATACGTTAATTTTCTCTTATGTCTTTGCCAACATCGTAGATACCATTTTAGACGGCGGCTATTCAGCCAAAGGCATTCTCGTTATTTCCAATGAGACAAAACAAATGGCACCTGTCTTAATGGAAATAACCGGACGGGGTACGAGCTTTTTAAAAGGCGAGGGCGCCTATTCTGGTACAGATAAAAATATTTTGTACATGGTGGTTACTTCCAGAGAAGTTATGGAAGTAAAACGCATTATTGCTGAATTTGATGAACAAGCTTTTATTTCCGTTATCAATGTCCATGAAGTGGCAGGTGAAGGCTTCACTTACAAACGCCCCAAAAATAACTTTTTTAAAAAGGTCAAAAATCATAGTTAACCTCTCATAAAAAAGGCGGTAAAATCTTATCCTAAAATACTTAGGAATAAAATTTTACCGCCATTTTAATCAACTGTTTTTTGTCCTTTATATTGCTCTAACTCTTTGTTCACAGCTTCTGATAAACGTAAAAATGTCTCTTCATCACCTTTTTCTAACGCTGCATCAATTTCTTGGTACAATTGCTTAATCCGTGCCGTTTGCTCTTCTTCAAAGAGGAATTGATCAATACTGTCAATTACATCAGGATCGATGTTTTCATTCCACTTCATGAAAGGATTATCCTCTAAAATCGACAAATAGCCAGGATTATCCCACGCATTGTCAAAGAGGCATTCAATATATAACGCATCTTTCCAATTCAAACGAATTTCATGAAAAATTTGGTCGCTGTCGTCAAAAACTTTTCCTGAAATAAACAATTTGATAGGATCACCTTGGACTGTTAAATCACGAATCTGTAACCCCCGACTGGTTGTATCTGCATTTTCAACAAAATGAACATTGTTTAAAATTGCTTCATGATTTGCTAAGTAATTTAAAATCCAACAAACTTCCCGACGGCTAAAAGAGGCATGGGTAACAAACCAATTGAGAAAATTTTTCTTTTCTTTGACGTCGATAAACATCGTCCTCACCTTCTTTTCTTTATGATAAAGCCTCCAAAATCGACTGTACTTCTAAATCACCAGGCTCATGAGCCAGATAGTGTTCCAATAATTCTTTTGCAGCTTGAATCTGACCTTCTTCTCGTAAGAAAATCCCATATTCTTTCATAAATTCTGGTTCGTGATGCAATTCAATATTAGCTTTTTCGTAATGAATCGCTGCTTGGCTAAAGTCTTCTAATTGATTATAGGCCTGAGCCAAATTCCACTGGGCATAGGCGTCATCGGGATTTTCCATTTGGTCAATCGTCGTAATAACCGCTTCGTATTCTTCTTGTTTTAAGTATAGATTACTCAACATAAATAGTGTTTGGTCTAATTTATCACCGGTTTCCAATGCTTTTTGCAAATATTCTTCAGCTTTTTTATCATCGTGAAGTCGGTAAACATTCTCAGAGGCAAATTGATAAAAATCAACATTAAAAGGATTTTCTTTAATCCCCGCTTCAATTACTTCTTGGGCTTCTTCTAACTGCTCTTCATCTTGCATTGCTTCTGCTAAATACAAATACAAGGATTGATATTTGGGGTTTAAACTGCGTAATTGCTCAAGATATTGAATAACTTGTTCATTTTCTTTTAATTGACGGTACACAAAAGCAATTTGAAAAAGGCGATCATCGGTTACTTGCGTTTCGAGTGCGCGACGCAAATGAAGTACAGCCTCTTCAAATTGGCCCTCCATGCTTAACGCCGTGCCTAGGCGTTCTTCTAATAAGATATCTGCCATTTCTGTTATATTGGAATTTAATAAAATTTGGTAAATCGTCGCAGCCTCACCAAAACGCTCGGTTGTGAAAAATAACTCCGCTAAAGCAAATTGAATTAAAGGTTCGTCTGGCAAAATTTTTGCAGCTTCAGTCAATTTTGCTTCACTAACTTCTGGAATACCAATCATTTGATAAAGATCCGCAGCTAATAGTAGTGCTTGTACATAATAATCACTATTTTTGGGAACTTTTTCAATAAAATTCAACGCTTGGTCACTATTATCATTTTCAATGGCCACTTCAGCTAAGCCTAAATATAATTCTTCATTATTAGGATATTTCTCCAATAGATGTAAAAAAGTCTGTTCCGATTCTTCTAAAAAACCAATCTGTAACAAATATTGTGCCAATTCATGTAATTGACTATCATCATCTTTAGCTAACGCTTGATTAAATGCTAAATTAGCACTCACCAAATCTTCATTTTCTAAGGCTTCTAGCATTTGTTCACTATATGATTTTTCCATTAACTTTCACGAATCTCCTTTATGATAGCTTGATATTTTTCAATTGCTTGTTGCAATGATTGAACGGTAACCTTTGTTTTCTTACCAACTTTGCCAATTTTTGCTAACACGAAAATTGGTGCCTCTTTTTGTGCTTGAGCTAAAACTTGCAACTGGTAATCGGTTAAAGAAATCTGTTTTGGTAAATAAATAGGATAGCCTAGTCGTTGAAACCAAATTAAAAAATTTTTCAAATTAAAGTGCAGTTTGTCATTGGCATCGCTCCAGAATAAATGGAATAAAATTCCAAATAAACGTTTCATATTAGAAGATAGCAAATGCCCATTTTCGGTCTGGTAAAAAGCCGCTTCAAATAACTGCCCGAAGGTTTCAATTTCAGCTGATTCAGCATAATAATCAATCAACTCTGTTATTAAAGCAGCAAAAGAACGGCGATATACTAGTTGTTGATTAGGAAAATTTTGATATAAATTTTGCAAGAAATCGTAGTCACAAACTAGACCTATTCGTATGAAAACTAGTAGATCAACTAATTTTCCCTCTGTTTGTGCTTCTGTCAAAGTTTGATCAAAATATACTGCCTGTGGCAAATTTTTAACCTGCAGTAACACTTGGCTGTTTTGTTTCATTACGGCTTGTTCTGTGATTAAGGCTTTGGCTAAAGAACGAACCGAAACCGGGAGACACCAGTAATGCCCGGGCAAAACCGTGGTCTGTGCTAAAAAGCCAGTTAACTGCATAACACCTTCATTTCCATAACCACAAAATAGATACTTGCGATTTGACGGAAATCGTTCTAAAAAGTGGAGTAAATTCATTAGTTCTTCTAAATTATTACAATATGTTTGATTGCGACAAACATACCAGTCAATGTCATAGGCATTTTTGAAAAGCTGACTGACTTTTTCAAAAGAACGATCATAATATTTCTGATTTGTTAAAATAATCACGTGTAAATTATCGCTAGCAGCAGGATTGATACTTTTATTTAATGTTTCGCCATAAAATATCTGTGTGGTTAATTGGTCTTTTTGATAGCTCTTCTCCATAAGCTCCTCCTAGTATAAGTTTATCATTAAAAGGCAGAGAACCAAAAGATTTCGCCATCATTTTCTCCTTCAAAAAAAAGAAAAAAACTTCCCACTTTTAATGAGAAGTTTCCTACGACCAATCAAATTACCAACTTGCTTTTTTTACACCAGGAATTTTTCCTTCATGGGCCAATTCTCTGAATTTCACCCGTGACATGCCAAACTTGCGCATATAGCCTCTTGGACGTCCGTCAATCCGGTCACGATTTTTCAAGCGGTTAGGATTAGAATCTTTGGGTAATTTCGCCAACGCTTCATAATCGTGGGCTTGTTTTAATTCATAGCGAATCGCCGCATAACGCGCAATCATCGCTTCTTGTTTTTTTGATTTTGCAATTTTTGATTTTTTTGCCATTTTGCTGTCCTTTCTTTTTTAGCCAGCAGACAATTATTTGAGCATTTAAAACGTAATATTTACGCTTTGTTAATATAGCACGTTTTTCCTTTTGCCGCAAATAACTTAGCTTAGAAGGATCAAATACATTCTACATGTCAAAAAAAGCTTCAACTAACCCTACTCTACCATTTGCTTTTAGTAGTTTTAGCTGAAGCTATTTTTTATAGTCATAAAATAATAGATATATTTCTATTTAATTAAATGTAACGATTACCTGCTATTTCCTTTATTTTTAAAACTTAATTAAACTAATAATGAGTAAAGCGAAGGTGCTGCTTGTAAGTTAATATATGTTGGATCAAATTGCTCCAAGCGCGTTAATAACGCCGTTAAATCAGCGGTTTCTTTAAGCAGGACACCTAACACGACTGGACCTGTCCCCCGATTAATTTTTTTTGTATATTCAAAACGCGTAATATCATCCTTTGGACCTAAAACTTCACTCACAAATTCCTTTAAAGCACCAGGACGTTGTGGAAAATTCACCACAAAATAATGCTGTAAGCCTTCATAAACAAGAGAACGTTCCTCAATTTCTGCCATGCGACTAATATCATTATTCCCACCACTGATAACGCAAATGATGGTTTTTCCTTTAATTTCATCTTTTAAAACTTCTAATGCTGCCACACTCACAGCACCAGCCGGCTCGGCCACAATCGCTTGCTTGGTATATAATTCTAAAATAGTCGAACAAACTAAACCTTCATCTACCACTGCTAACGCGTCTAGGTAAGCTTTGGCATGAAAATACGTTAATAACCCCACTTCTTTAACCGCAGCGCCGTCAACAAACTTGTCAATTTCATTTAATGAAACTGGACCACCATGATCAAAAGCCGCCTGCATAGAAGGTGCTCCTTTTGGCTCAACTCCAATAATTTTTGTTGCTGGACTCGTATTTTTTACATAAGAGGCAATCCCGCTGATTAACCCGCCGCCACCAATGGCAGCTAAAATATAATCAGGTTTAAATCCTTCTTTTTGGGCATCGGTCATCATTTCAAGCGCTAGTGTACCTTGTCCAGCAATAATATCTGGATCATTAAAAGGATCAATAAATGCCATTTTGTGTTTTACTGCGAATTCTTTTGCCGCTTTTGCTGAAGCATCAAAAGTATCACCAACTAATCTGATTGAAACTTTCTTGCCACCAAAAAATTCTACCTGTGCAATTTTTTGGTGCGGTGTCGTTGTGGGCATAAAGATAACAGCAGAAATATTCATTTCGTGACTAGTATAAGCAACTCCTTGGGCATGATTACCAGCACTAGCACAAACTACCCCATTAACTAATTGTTCATGGGGTAGTTTTTTTATGGCATAATAAGCACCTCTTAACTTGAAGGACCGAACTTTTTGCAAATCTTCCCGCTTTAATAAAATCGTTGCCTCATACTTTTCAGATAAGTAGCGATCGTATTGTAATGGCGTATGGCTAACTGCCTCTTTTAATACTTTGTATGCCCTTTTGATTTGTACATCCGTCGTCAAATCCAAGGTGCTCACCTCCAAAACTAATCTTTTTTCGTTACAAAAGGCATCATTTTTCGTAGTTCATTACCAACTTGTTCAATTTGATGTCCGGCGTTTTCTTTTCGCATTTGCTTAAACTCAGGGAAACCAGCTTTATTATCATCAATAAAACCTTTGGCAAAGTTACCGTTTTGAATATCAGTTAAAACTTCTTTCATATGTTTTTTTGTTTCGGCTGTGATCACACGTGGCCCAGAAACATAGTCCCCATATTCAGCTGTATTTGAAATAGAATGACGCATCTTAGAAAAACCACCTTCATAAATCAAATCGATGATTAATTTCATTTCATGACATACTTCAAAATAGGCAAGTTCTGGTTGGTATCCAGCTTCGACTAAGGTTTCAAAACCTGCTTCGATCATTGAAGTTAGACCGCCACATAAAACAGCCTGTTCACCAAATAGATCTGTTTCAGTTTCTTCTTTGAAAGTTGTTTCCAATACACCAACGCGGGTGGCTCCGATTCCTTTTGCATAAGATAGCGCAATATCTTGTGCTTTGCCACTAGCGTCTTGATACACTGCAAACAACGCCGGGACAGCAAATCCTTCTGTGAAAGTACGGCGAACCAAGTGTCCTGGTCCTTTTGGCGCAACTAAGAAAACATCAACATCTGCTAGAGGTGTGATAACATCAAAATGGATATTAAATCCATGGGCAAAAGCTAATGCATTACCAGCAGTAAGGTTCGGGGCGATTTCATTGTCGTAAAGTTCACCTTGAATTTCATCTGGTGCCAAAATCATTACAACGTCACTTTCTTTTGTTGCTTGGGCTACTGACTTAACGGTAAAACCGTCTTCACGGGCTGCGTCAGCTGATTTGCCTTCACGAATACCAATAATAACGTTGTGTCCTGTATCTCGCAGATTTTGCGCATGAGCATGTCCTTGTGAACCATAACCTACAATTGTAATCGTTTTGTCTTGCAATGCATCTTGTTCTACACTATTTTCGTAATAAACTTTTACCATATTAAAGTCCCTCCAAATATTCAAAATTATATTAACAGCAATTTTTTGCGATTAACCTCTAGTAAAGCCAGTAATGCCTGTACGTGCCATTTCTTTAATTCCGTATGGTCTTAAAATATCAATACACGCATCAACTTTTTCAGATGAGCCGGCAATTTGAACGGCAATAGTTTTGATACCCACGTCGACAATGTCTGCTCGAAAGGGTTCGATCATTGTTTTAATCTCTGTTCTCGTAGCAGCTGGCGCATTCACCTTGACCAGTGCCAATTCCCGCTCAAGGTGTGGCTCATCGGTAATATCAGAAACTTTTACGACCGCAATTTGTTTATTGAGCTGTTTGGTGACTTGTTCAACTTCAGCTAAGGTCGCAACATTAATAACAAAGGTCATGCGAGAAATTTCTTTATCTTCAGTTTCTCCAACGGAAATACTTTCAATATTCACTTGTCGGCGATACAAAACACTACTAATCCGACTTAAAACGCCAACGTGATTGTAGACCATCGCAGTAATCATCCGTTTCATTTTAGTCCACCCCTATCATTTGATCATTGGCTTTTCCCGGAGGAATCATCGGTAAAACATGTTCGGTGGGGGAAATAACAACTTCAATTAAGCCTGGTCCTGGCTTGTTAAATGCCTTAGTAAAATCAGCTTCCATCGTTGCTGAATTTTCAATTTTGACGCCATTTATGCCGTAAGCTTTTGCTAACATGACAAAGTCTGGTGAGCTTGCAAAAACTGATTGGGAACGACGATTCTCATAGAAAACTTCCTGCCATTGTCGCACCATTCCCAAAGAATTATTATTTAGCAAAATAAATTTAATATCTAATTGGTGTTCATTTAAAATAGCGAACTCTTGATTGGTCATTTGGAAACCGCCATCCCCCACAAAAACGACAATTTGACTATCGGGATTTCCAAATTTAGCACCGATACCAGCGGGAATACCATAACCCATAGTCCCTAATCCACCGCTTGTAACCAATTGATTGGCAAATTTGAAAGGATAATACTGCGCAACCCACATTTGATGTTGGCCAACATCAGTTACCACGTAAGCATTACCTTTCGTCAATTTTCCCACAAGTTCAATTACTTTTTGTGGTTTAATTTCTGTAGTGCTATCACGATCGTAAGTAAATGGTTTTTCTTGATGACGCTGCAGGCATAAAGATTGCCATTTTCTAGTATCTTGGACTTTAATTTCTTTATTCAACATACTCAAAAGAGCTTTTTTTACGTCTGCTACGATGGGAATCGCAGTTGGAATGATTTTCCCAATTTCTGCAGGATCAATATCAACGTGAGCTACTGTTGCGTTTTGGGCAAAATCTTTTGGAGAAGTTGCCAAACGGTCTGAAAAACGACAACCAAAGTTAATCAATAAATCACAGTCCACTAACGCCATATTAGCTGCATAAGATCCGTGCATACCTGCCATGCCTAAGAATAATTCATGATCGCTTTTAAGAACGCCCAAACCCAGCAAACTTGAAATTGTGGGAATCTGATATTTTTCAACAAAACGCGTAAGTTCCATTGCTGCATTTGCGGCCACAACTCCTCCACCAGCTAAAACTACAGGTCGTTTTGCTTCTGCTAATTTTTCCATCAACCGATTTATCTGCAGTGCAGAAGGCTGCGTATTGGGATGATAGCTTTCTAGGTGAACTTCATTTGCTGGTTGCGCATCAGTTTGACAAACTGTCATATCTTTAGGCAAATCAACTACTACTGGACCTTTACGACCTGTAGTGGCAATATGAAACGCTTCGTTTAAAATTTGGGGTAAATCATTGATATTACGGACTTGATAATTATTTTTTGTAATCGGTAGCGTGATACCTAAAATATCAGCTTCTTGAAAAGCATCTTTACCAATTCCTTGCGTCACCACTTGCCCGGTAATAACAACTAAGGGGACTGAATCACTCATCGCATCAGCAATCCCTGTTACAACATTTGTTGCTCCCGGACCGCTCGTAACAACAACAACCCCCGGTTTTCCGGTTGACTTAGCATATCCTTGTGCGGCATGAACAGCTCCTTGTTCGTGTCTGGTTAAAATATTGGGAATATCTTCGTGGTAAAGCGCGTCATATAATGGCAAGACCGAGCCGCCGGGATACCCAAAAATAATTTCAACGTCTTGTTTTGCTAGACAGTCTAATAATAATTTTGCACCTGAAAATTGTTCTGCGACGCTTGCATTTTTTTGCGTACTTGCCATTTATATCACTCCATTTCTTCTGGTAATTTCATGATCCCACCGGTATGAGCCGAGGTAACTAAAGCTGAATAGCGGGCTAACCAACCCTTTTTGACTTTACGTTTAAATTGCGGTAACCCTTCTGCACGAAAAGTCATTTCTTCTTGGGATAAAGCTACGTTAATGGTTCGTTTTACTAAGTCAATTGTGATTTCATCACCATCACAAATGAGCGCTATGGGCCCACCACTAGCAGCTTCAGGGGAAATATGACCAACTGCAATTCCTCTTGTTGCCCCAGAAAAACGTCCATCTGTAATTAACGCCACGTCTTTGCCTAAACCACGTCCAACAATGCTAGATGTTGGGGCCAGCATTTCAGGCATTCCTGGTCCGCCTTTTGGCCCTTCATAACGAATTACGACCACATGACCTTTTTGAACAATATGATTGTCAATCGCATTAACTGCTTCATCGTGAGAATTAAAACAAATTGCTTTTCCTGTGAAGACTTTAACACTAGGATCTACCCCACCAACTTTAATGACACTACCTTCTGGTGCGATATTGCCATATAAAATTGATAGTCCACCCACTGGACTATAAGGATTTTCTTTTGGATGAATAACCGCTTCATTTTGAATTGTAGCATGGCCCACATTTTCTCGAATTGTTTTACCCGTCACTGTAATCCGATCGGAATGAATCGCTCCTTCAATGTGAACTAATTCATTAATGATGGCAGAAACACCACCTGCTTTGTGGATATCATGCATTGAATAAGCAGAGGATGGGGCAATTTTAGCTAAATAAGGAACACGTTTAGCAATTGCATTAACTTCTTCCAAATTGTAATTAATTTGTGCTTCATTGGCGATCGCTAAGGTATGTAACACCGTATTGGTTGAACCGCCCATCGCCATATCCAAAGCAAAAGCATCATCGATTGCTTCTTTTGTTACAATTTCACGAGGCTTTATTTGTTTTTTCACAAGATCCATTAAATGATGAGCCGATTTTCGGACTAATTCTTTTCGTTCTTTGGAAACGGCTAAAATCGTCCCATTACCTGGTAATGCTAATCCTAAAATCTCTAACAAACAGTTCATAGAATTGGCGGTAAACATTCCAGCACAAGAACCACAAGTCGGGCAGGCATTTTGTTCTAAAAAATTAAAATCAGCTTCTGACATCTGACCTTCCTTGTAAGCACCAACAGCTTCAAACATTGAAGATAACGTCGCTTTGTGTCCTTTGGGATCAATTCCTGCTTTCATGGGACCGCCAGAACAAAAAATTGAAGGGACATCAGTTCTAACTGAAGCCATGATCATTCCCGGTGTAATCTTGTCGCAATTCGGCATATAAAAAACACCGTCAAACCAGTGCGCGTTTATCACCGTTTCAGCTGCATCAGCAATTAGTTCACGACTAGGCAATGAATAGCGCATCCCAATATGTCCCATCGCAATCCCATCATCAACACCAATTGTATTAAACTCAAAAGGAATGCCACCAGCTTCGCGAATCGCTTCTTTAGCTACTTCAGCAAGCTCTCTTAAATGAACGTGACCGGGAACAATATCGATATAAGAATTGCAGATGGCAATAAAAGGTTTATTCATATCTTGAATATTTTTAACTTGTCCAGTTGCATACAATAAACTGCGAGCTGGCGCCGCATCGATTCCTTTTTTTATTTGATCACTTCTCATTTCATCAGCTCCCATTTTTATCGATTTAAGAAAAAAAGCATCCCAATGTTTTGGGATGCTTTAGTAAGAATCCCTCTCGCTAGCGCAAATAGGACTCAAACAACCGGATTTTTACTCATCTTCCGTGTTCTAAGTCCAGGACTTGATAATTAAAATGACGATTTCATGATTCAAGTCGAATTTGCACATACAGGATTCTCCTATTCTTAAAAAGGCTTATTTTCAATTAATTTTGTTAAATATATCGTGTTCACTAAGTAAAGTCAATGAATTTTCAGAATTTTTTTTATTTTCTTTCTTTATTGTTCAGAAAATTGTTTGCTGTTTTTCCCAAAAAATTTGCGATAAACTGATTATTCTAACACTACTTATTAATTATGCTATCTCAACTCTAATATTTTGTCATTCATAACGAATGTTAGGGTTCATTATTGCATAATTTGAGAAATCATTTTCCTGGTTGCTGCTATTCCTTCATTTTCCAAAGTCGAAACGATTTTACTGCCAATGACAACGCCATCGCAATTGGCTTTAAAACGTGTCACATGTTCTTTTTGACTAATACCAAAACCAGCCAAAACCGGGATACTGCTTTGCTTTGTGATATAGGCCAAGTGGTCGTCTAATTTTTTTTCATAATCATTCTTACTTCCTGTGATGCCGTTAAGTGTTACAGCATAGACAAAGCCTTCTGCTACACTTAAAAGTTCGGTGATACGTTTTTTTGAACTAGTCAAAGAAATCAATTGTAATAATGCAATATCATTTTCATCCAATACTGGTTTGACTAAATCACGATGGTCAAAGGGTAAATCGGGAATGATCATTCCTTTTACATCCGTTTGCGCGATATCTTCAACGAACTTTTCAAGACCATAACGAAAAAAAGAATTTGTATAGCCCATCATGATTAAAGGCACTGGTGCGTGTATCTCTTTTAAGGCAGCGATAATTTTTGCCAATGTTACTTTTTTTTGTAATGCTTTTAGGCCCGCTTTTTGAATTGTTGGACCATCTGCAACTGGGTCAGAAAAAGGAATACCAATTTCAATTGCATCTGCACCACACTCGGCTAACATATGAATTTCTTGGGCTAAATTTTCTAATCCGTTAGCACCGGCCATGAGATAGGGAACAAATAATGTTTTTCCGGTTTCTCTTTTCTTTTGTAAAAAATATGTTAGTGATTTCATCTTATTTTCCCTCTCTTTCTTTGATTTGGGCTACATCTTTATCGCCACGACCAGATAAACAAATTACCATTCCTTCATCTTTAGCTAAATTTGGAGCAAGTTTTAAAGCATACGCAATAGCATGGGAACTTTCCAAAGCAGGAATAATCCCTTCTAACTTGGAAAGCAAGTGAAAAGCAGCTACTGCCTCCTCATCTGTTACACTTACATATTCAGCTCTCTTTATTTCATGTAGATAAGAATGTTCTGGTCCAATCCCCGGATAATCTAGTCCAGCAGAAATAGAAAAAGCTTCTTCGACTTGACCATCCGCATCTTGTAATAAGAACATTTTGCTACCATGTAAAACACCAACTGCCCCTTTAGTTATTGAAGCTGCATGCTGTGAGGTATCAAGTCCTTTACCCGAAGCTTCTACCCCAATTAATTTTACCGATTCATCATTTATAAATGGATAAAACAGCCCCATAGCATTGCTGCCACCACCAACACAGGCAAGGGCAATTTCTGGTAGCTTTTTTTCTTTTGCAAAATATTGTTCCCGGGCTTCTTGACCAATAACACTTTGATAGTCCCGTACAATTTCAGGAAACGGATGGGGACCTAAAACTGATCCCATCACGTAATGCGTATCTTCCACCTGCGCAACCCAATAACGTAATGCCTCATTCACCGCATCTTTTAAGGTTTTACTTCCAGAAGTTACACTAAAAACTTTTGCCCCCAAAAGCTCCATCCGAAAAACATTCAATTCTTGGCGGCTAACATCTACTTCTCCCATAAAAATAATGCATTCCATTCCAAATAGCGCTGCTGCTGTCGCCGTTGCTACCCCATGTTGACCAGCACCCGTTTCAGCAACTATTTTAGTTTTGCCCATTTTTTTCGCTAGCAAAACTTGGCCTAAAGCGTTATTGATCTTATGAGCACCCGTATGATTTAAATCTTCTCTTTTTAAATAAATTTTGCCACCGCCACAATAATTTGTTAAACGTTCGGCAAAAAACAAAGGCGTTTTACGTCCAACATAATCTTTTAAATAATAGCTTAGCTCTGCTTGAAAGGCTTCGTCTTTTTTTGATGCTTCATAGGTTTTAGTCAGTTCTTTAACAGCATACATCAATGTTTCCGGGACAAACTGTCCCCCGAAAGAACCATAAAAACCCTTTTCATTTGGCATTTTATACATCTAATTCCTCCTAAAAAATTTTAATTAGTTTTAACTTTTTGAATAAATGCAGTAATTTTTGCTAAATCTTTTTTTCCTCCAGTTTCAACGCCACTTGAAACATCGACAGCAAATGGTGAAAAATATGCAATGGCCGCTGTTACATTCTGACTGTTTAAACCACCTGCTATAAATAAGTTTGTTTTGTCGATTTTTGCTATCTCAATTTTTTTCCAATCAAAAATAGCACCATTACCACCGGCATATTTTCCAGCTGGAGCATCCAAAAGTAAGTAATCAGCACAACAATTAAAATCTTTTTTGTCAGGGCTTTGGGCAATAATGACAGGTAGTGGTAATGAACCTTTCGGCACTTTGCCGTGAATTTGAATAACATCTAATTTTGCGGTAGTAGCAATTTGTATTACCTCAGCTATTGTTGGTGAAACAAATACACCGACTTTCTTTATTGTTTTAGGTACCACTTCGCTTATTACGGCTGCTTTTTCTGGCGTTATTTGGCGGGGACTTTTGGCAAAAACAAAACCAACATAGTCTACTTTTAATTGACATATTTTTAGCAACGTTTCTTTATCGGTAATGCCGCAAATTTTCACCTTCGTCATTGACAGCTCACCTGCAATTCTTGTATTTTCTCACTAGGATTACTACTGCGCATTAATGTCTCGCCAACTAAAACACCATGAAATTTATCCTTGATTAAATTGACATCTGCTTGCGTTTTAAAACCTGATTCGCTAATATAAATACCTTCATCTGCTATATCACAAGCAATGCTAACATCTATACTAACTTCAAATGTCGTTAAATTACGATTGTTGACACCAATTAAGTCAGCACCTAGGGCTTTTGCTCGTGTGATTTCACCAGCATTGTGACATTCTACCAGTACTTCTAATTGGAGTGATTTAGCATAGTCAAATAATTCTTTTAGATTAGCTTGTGATAATGCTGCTACGATTAGTAAGACCAAGCTAGCCCCCGCATTATAAGCACGATTGATTTGTTTTTTGGAAATGATGAAGTCTTTACAAAGAATCGGTACTTGAACTTTTTTTGCTATTTTTTTTAGATCAGTGATACTACCTTTAAAAAAAATTGGATCTGTTAAAACAGAAATGGCGCTAACTTTCGCTGACTCATAAGTTTTTGCTTGTACTAAGATATCAGCTGTTAAATTAATATCACCTTTTGATGGCGATGCTCGCTTAATCTCACCAATCACATGCATTCTCTGGGGATTTTCTTTCACAATTTTTATAAAGCTGACTAAGTCTTGGCGTAAGATGATCGGTTCTAGCTGCATTTTTGCAACTTCAATTTCTTTTTGTGCTAAAATATTGGCTAAAAAATCCATCAGGCTACCTCCTGTAATTTAATTAACTGTTGCAATTTGTCATAAGCGGCTCCTGATGCAATAATACTTCGTGCATATTCAATGCCTTTTGTGAGACTTAAAACTTTACCATTAGCATAAAAACCAAAAGCAGCATTTAAAATTACTGTATCTAGATAGGGGGAAGTTTTGTTTTGCAAGACGCTTAAAAGAATTTCGCTATTTTCTTTGGCATCTCCTCCTGAAATTGCTGCTATTTCATAAGTTGGTAATCCCAATTCTTTTGAACTAACAACGTGTTGCGTTACATTCTCACCATCAAAAAGCGCATATTGGGTATCCCCGCTTAAATTTGCTTCATCCATCCCGCCAAAACCATGAAGGACAATCGCTCTTTTACGACCTAAGTGCATTAATGTTTCACAAGTTTCTTTGATTAAATCACCCGCACATGTCCCCATTAATTGGGTTTGTAATGTAACGGGATTTGTAAGCGGACCAATTAAATTTAATATCGTCGGTGTCGCCAATTCTTGCCGTATTTTACTGACATAACACATATTTTTATGCATCGCTGGTGCAAAAAGAAAGGCAATACCAATTTCATTTAACAAATAACTTAGCGCTTGTTTTGACAAAGCAAGCTTCACTCCTAACGCTTCTAAAACATCGGCACTACCAGAGCGACTCGAAATACTACGGTTACCGTGCTTTGCCATGGGAATACCGCCTGCTGCCAAAACAAAGGCTGCCGTTGTACTAATATTAAAAGTCTGTAAGTTATCACCTCCTGTACCGCAATTATCCATTGCCGTCACAGGAGTATTGTCAATTTTTAACGCTGCTTGTTGCAACACTTGAGCCAATGCGGCCATCTCATAAGAGGTTACACCTTTTAGTTTTAGCGCAATTAAAAAGGCACTGATTTGACTTTCCCTTAGCTGACCACTAAACATGGCTTGTGCTACTTGTTTCATCTCACCTTCAGCTAAATTTTTTTGTTGATATAATTTTTCAAAAAGCTGCTTCATTTTACTTCCTCCAAAACTGTAATAAAGTTTTTTATCAATTCTTGCCCATATTGGCTGCCGATAGATTCCGGATGAAACTGCAAGCCAAAAATTGGATAGTCTCGATGTTTAATCGCCATAATTAAGCCATCACTACAAGCGTGAACCTCAAGTTTTAAAGGCAAACTGTTTAAAAGTAATGAATGGTAGCGCATAACTTCAAATCTTTCAGGCAATCCTGCAAAAAGACCACATCCCTTGTGATAAAGCTCGGAAACTTTCCCGTGTAAAACCCCAGGGGCTTGAATGATCTGCCCACCAAAAACTTCTCCGATTGCCTGATGTCCCAAACAAATTCCCAGCATTGGCTTTGTCTGATAAAAATTTCGAATCAAGTTTTCCATCTCACCAGCTTCACTGGGGACACCTGGTCCTGGTGAGAATACAATCGCCTCTGCAACATTTGCAACCTCGTACAAATCTGGATCATCATTTCTTAAAATTGTTAATTTTCTACCAGGAAAAAGCTGCGCTAAATTATAAGTAAAAGAGTCATAATTATCTACCAACAAAATCATAATCCCACCTCCAAAAGCCCTTGAGCTTTATGTAGTGTCTCGAAATATTCTTTTGTAGGGTTCGAGTCGTAGACAACACCGGCACCGGCTTGTAAATAAATGATTTGATTTTTGACAACTGCTGTTCGAATTGCAATTGCAAAATCCGCTTCATTATTCAAGGAGTAATAGCCAACCGCGCCAGCATAGACACCTCTTTTCACTTTTTCAAATTGATAGATTCGCTGCATTGTGCGAATCTTTGGCGCACCAGAAACTGTTCCCACTGGTAATATGGCTTTTAAGGCGTCCATAGGCGTTAGCTCTTTTTTTATTTTTCCTTCCACAACAGAACAGATGTGCATCACAAAGCGATATTTTTCAATTGTCATCAGCTGCGTTACAGCAACTGATCCTAATTTTGATACCTTATTCAAATCATTTCGGGCTAAATCAATTAACATCATGTGTTCTGCTCGTTCTTTTTCATCAGCCAGTAACTCTTTAGCAAAAAGCTTATCTTCTAATTCACTTTTCCCCCGCGGTCTCGTACCTGCAATTGGATTCGTTACTATTTTTTGATCTTTTACACTGACTAAAATTTCTGGTGATGCACCGATAATTTGGTAATCTTTAAAATCCAAATAATACATATATGGCGATGGATTTGATTTTCTTAACTGACGATAATAGGCAAATGGCGTAACTGTTAATTCAGCTGTTAATCTTTGGGATAAAACAACTTGAAACATATCTCCGGCGGCAATTAATTTCTTGGCATTTTTAACAATTGTTTCAAACTTTTTTTGACAAACAGAGGGCTCAGCTTTTAGCTTTAATGCCCTCATAGGTGTCATTTCATCTTCTGCCATTACTTTTATTTCTTCTACTAACTGCTGACAACGCCTTTGCAATGTTGTTTTATCACAATTGCTGTAGGCGTTGCTACAGATGATAGTGACCTGCTTTTTAACGTGCTCATAGATCACATATGTTTCAAAAAGATAAAGATGTAAATCTGGCAATTCCATTTCATCAGGAGGTATGCTACCGATATTTTCATAGCAAGCCGCGATATCATAGCCAACATAACCAATTGCCCCTCCTTGAAAGGGCAATTGGGGTAAAATATCACAATTTTTCACGACATATTTTTCTAATTCTTTTAAAGGATCTGTCACTGGGTAACAGTTATTTTGCGTTTGGAAGATTCCATTTTGATAGGACAACTTATCGATTGGATCAAGTGCAATCATCGAATAGCACTCCTGTTGATGATTTTGAAGCAAACTTTCCAATAAAAATTTTTCTTTGGATTTTAAGCGTAAATATAATGAAACTGGTGTTAAAAAGTCACCATTCATCCTTTGTATAATTTTCATACCATCCCTCCATTTAAAAAACAAAAAAGCCCCCAAGCCTGCTAATGCAGACTTGAGGGCGAATAGCTCACGGTGCCACCTCATTTTGTTTATTCCAAGCAATTTAAGTAACCTAAATAAACCTCTTATTCAGTCGTCAAACAACAACCTTCCTTTAGATAACGGGAGTTTTCCGGATAACCCTACTGATGTTCAAGTTATCAGCGCAAAAGTCCATTCACAAATTTTGACTTACTGACTCGCACCTGCCGCCAGTTCTCTGAAAAGCCTGAAAATTTGTTACTCCTCTTTTGTTCGCTTAATATTTAAAGCCAATCATACAGAAACAAGTAAAATAAGTCAAGAATTTTCAGAATATTCTTTTGAGTTTTTATTTAAAATAGCACTTTATTTATCTTTTTTTAGCTAAATAAAGTGATTGTGAACCCATTTTTTCATAAATACTTTTTAAAACATCCGAATTAACTACTTCTTTTTGGCCGTAAGGATCGTTAACGTAAATATCGCTATCTTTAACACCAGTAATTACCACTGCATGACATAGTGCTGTTACTGAAACACTGCCATTATTTGTTTGCCACAGCATAAAATCACCTTCTGTTGGGATAACAAAATCGACGGTAGTTATAATCCAAACAGGTACACCATTCATTACTTGTTGCAACAAAGAATAAAAATCAGTATTGCTTGAACTGACAACACGATAGTCACTTTGCACAACTGATTTTGCTAATTTGGCAATTGGCTCTACAAAAGCCCCCATTGCTAGGTAACCTTCATAAATGTTACCGACAAAACCACTACGGGGATCACCGTGAATATCATTTTCTTCATCTTCATAAACTGGCACATAAGCTAACTTTTCTGCCAATTCATTTTTATTTGTCTTATAACCATAAAATTGGAGCAACATCGAAAGTGCCGTTATTTCACAACCATTTTCAAGGGGAACATCTCCTGCAAACTGATTTTCAAGCGGCACATCGAGTAAAGTGTTAGAAACTTTACCCTGCTCTTCATTTAGTGTATTAACTGTTTTTTCAAAGGATTGGTTTTCCTTTTCATTTATCTTAAATGTCTTTGTTTGGAGCAAAATAGTTCCCGTGAGGACTAGTAATATTATAAAAGTCTTTTTTAACATCGCCTTTTTTGCCCCTTTCTTTTCTACTTACAGTATAAATACAAAAGCTTAAAGTAAGCTAAAGAAAAGCTTTAAATGTAGAAAATGGGTTAAATTTAGCAATTAGAAAGACTGGTCGTTGCAATAAATTTATTAGTAAGTCACCTTATCTTGAAATTTTTTACTAGCTGTCAATTTCTGACAAAACAAAAAACCGTCAGAGCCCTAGGGCCCTGGCGGTCTTTTCACTGCAATTATTTCACAGCATCTTTCAATGCTTTACCTGGTTTGAAAGCAGGTACTTTGCTTGCAGGGATTTCAATTTCATCACCAGTTTGTGGGTTACGTCCTTTACGAGCCGCGCGAGAGCGAACTTCAAAGTTACCAAAACCGATTAATTGAACTTTTTCACCTTTAGCTAAAGCATCTTGGATTGTTGAGAAAACAGCATCTACAGCTGCAGTAGCGTCTTTCTTAGTTAAGTCAGTAGCTTGTGCAACTTTTTCGATCAATTCAGCTTTATTTGCCATGGATGATTTCACCTCCTAAAAAGAGTCTTGATGTAAACATCAATTCACAAAAATTTGAGTGGTCCAACTTTCTGTGAAAAATATTGATCAGTATCAATATTCTGATACTACGTTATCATAAGAACCTTGTAATATCAAGGATTTTGGGCATTTTAAGCAGCTTTTTTCACCTGCATGATTCTTTTTATCAAAAGGGAGCGTTATCTTTTGATAAAGCGATAAAAATATGATAAAATCGCTATTTTCGCCGTCTTGGAATAACTCGAATTGGCGTTCCTTCAAAGGTGAAGGCTTTCCGAATTTGGTTTTCTAAAAAGCGTGCATATGAAAAGTGCATCAATTCTTCTTCATTCACAAAAATAATAAAGGTTGGTGGTTTTACTGCCACTTGCGTTGCGTAAAAAATCTTCAAACGTTTGCCTTTATCTGTAGGTGTTGGATTAATTGCCACCGCATCCATTATAATATCATTTAAGACTGCTGATGGAACTCGAAGATTTTGATTCATGCTGACTTCTTCAATTAATTCTGGTAATTTTCCTAGGCGTTGTTTGGTTACAGCAGAAACGAAAATAATCGGTGCGTAATCCAGATATTGAAACTCATCTCTAATTTCAGCTTCAAAATCGCGCATGGTATTGGTTTCTTTTTCAACTAAATCCCACTTGTTGACAACTATAATCATTCCTTTACCAGCCTCATGAGCATAGCCTGCTACCCGTTTGTCTTGTTCCCGGATGCCTTCTTCACCATTTAAGACCATTAAAACAACGTCGGAACGTTCAATTGCCCGCATTGCTCGCATGACCGAATATTTTTCGGTACTTTCATACACTTTGCCACGCTTACGCATACCAGCTGTATCGATCATTAAAAATTCTTGCCCGTTTTCAGAAGTAAAATGCGTATCAATTGCGTCTCTAGTTGTTCCTTCAATATCTGAAACGATTACGCGATCTTCACCTAAAATTGCATTGATTAAAGAAGATTTTCCAACATTAGGACGACCGATCAAACTAAATTTAATAACACCTTCGTCTTCTTCTTCCATTTCATCACTAAAATGTTTAACAGCTTCGTCTAATACATCCCCTAGACCTAAACCATGGCTACCAGAAATTGGATACGGATCGCCTAGTCCTAAAGAATAAAACTCATAAATTTCAGAACGCATTTCGGGATTGTCGACTTTATTGACAGCTAAAATTACTGGTTTATTACTGCGATATAAAATCCGTGCGACCATTTCGTCAGCATCAGTCACGCCTTCTTTAGCGCTCGTGACAAAAATAATCACATCAGCTTCATCAATTGCAATTTCTGCTTGATGTTTAATTTGTTCCATAAAAGGTTCATCACCTAAGTCAATCCCACCAGTATCAATAATACTGAAATCGCGACCTAGCCATTCACCACTTGCATAAATACGGTCTCGCGTAACACCTGGAGTATCTTCCACAATTGAAATACGCTCACCGGCAATGCGGTTAAAAATTGTCGATTTTCCCACATTGGGACGGCCGACAATCGCAAGAGTTGGATTTGCCATAACTCTACCTCCTCGTTTCTTCACAACAATTTCTTTTAATAAAAAATTTTATCTTTATCGTAACAAAATTTATCTGATAATACAGTCCACTTGCACAATCTTTCTTAGTTTACCTAAAGCACAGACAACATGCAAGTAAAAAAAAGAAAAGAGACACTGCATCTCATAGAGAAATTATGCAGTATCTCTTCATTTTTTACAACTTATACGAAATTATTCTTCGTCTTCTTTAACGACGTCATTTGCATCTTCAGAAACAGTTGCTTCTTCATTTGCGTCATCATTATCAGCTAAAGCTTGACCTAAAATATCACCCATTGTAAAACCAGTACTTTCTTCTGGTAATTCATAGCTGTCTTCTTCCACAACTTTTTCTTCAGCTGGTTTTTCTTCTAATGCTTTAATTGAAAGCGCAATGCGATGTTCATCAGGATTTACTTCCAAAACTTTCACTTTCACTTCGTCACCTTCATGCAATACTTCATGAGGTGTGGCAATGTGTTTGTGAGAAATTTGGGAAATGTGAACCAATCCTTCTACTCCTGGAAATACTTCTACAAAAGCACCAAAACTTGTTAGACGTTTTACAGTACCATCTAAAACTGTTCCCACTGCTGCCTTTTCTTCAATGTCAGACCACGGTCCAGGCAAAGTATCTTTAATAGATAATGAAATACGTTCTTTTTCAGGATCAATCGATAATACTTTTACTTGTACTTTATCGCCAACTTTTAGAGCATCGCTTGGTTTGTCGACATGACTATGAGAGATTTCAGAGACGTGAACTAAACCATCAATTCCCCCCAGGTCAACAAAGGCACCAAAATCAGTTAAACGTGCAACTGTCCCTTCAATCACATCACCATCGTGAATAGAACTTAACAATTCTTCTTTACGAACAGCTTTTTGTGCTTCCACAACTGCTTTATGTGATAAGATCAAACGATTTTCTGATGGTTCAATTTCGATAATTTTGAAAGTCAAAGTTTGACCTTTATATTCTTCAAAATCAGCTACAAAATGATCTTCAACCATTGAAGCTGGCACAAAACCGCGCACGCCAACATCAACAACTAAGCCACCTTTAACCACATTGGTAACAGGTGCTTCGATAATTTTGCCATCTTTAAAGTCTTGTTCAATATCTTCCCAGACTTTTTTTGCATCTAAACGGCGTTTTGATAATAAGTAACTACCGTTTTCTTTATCTTTACCAATCGAAGAGATGACAACTAACTCTAAGACATCCCCTACTTTTACAGCTTCGTTGATATCTTCAACTGGAAGAGTTGATAATTCTTTAACTGGAACTACCCCTTCAACACCAGCGCCTTCAATACCGACGATGGCTTGTTTGTCTTCAACGGCTAAAACTTCGCCTTTGACAATATCCCCCACCTTGACTTCTTGGAAGCTTTCCAAAGCATCCGCCATAGATTCGCCGTTTTCTACTTGATTGTTTTCAAATTCTGTCAT
Source organism: Candidatus Enterococcus myersii (assembly GCF_017316025.1). Classification (GTDB taxonomy): domain Bacteria; phylum Bacillota; class Bacilli; order Lactobacillales; family Enterococcaceae; genus Enterococcus_C; species Enterococcus_C montenegrensis. Next base: position 58,371 of record NZ_JAFLVT010000020.1, on the reverse strand, counting down.
GACATATGTCCTCCTAACCAACAATTAATCGATCGCTGTGCACTACACACTACAATTTTAAGTTTAAATTATTCTACCCCAAAAATAAAGCGATTTCCATTATTTCTTGAAAATTGCTCCATTTTAGCGTTTTTTCCCTTTAAAATTGGTGTTACCAGTAAATTTCATCCGAAGATAGGGTTACTTTAGATAAAATTTAGCCTCTTAGTCTATTATAACGACACAAAAAACATTTCACCAAATAAAAAGACTTACACCTAAACTGTGTAAGTCTCAAAAATTACAAATAACCTTTTTCGTTAACAACTGCTTTAATCATTGCCACTACTTCTACGATTGTTTTTCCGGTCGTATCAATTAAAATTGCATCTTGCGCTTGTTTTAAAGGAGAGACTTCACGATGGGAGTCAATGTAATCCCGTTTTTCAATTTCTGCTTTTAACGTTTCAAAATCTGTTGGGATTCCTTTTGCCTGATTTTCTTTGTAGCGGCGTTCTGCTCTTTCTTTGACACTTGCAACTAGAAAAATTTTCACTTCAGCATCTGGTAACACAGCTGTGCCAATATCCCGTCCATCCATCACCACACCACCGTCTTTTGCGATGATTTGTTGTTGCTTAACGAGCTCTTTGCGAACTAACTCATGGGCAGAAACTTCAGAGACGTTATTGGTGACATCTGATTTTCTGATAGCTAAGGTGACATCCTCACCATTAATAAAAACCAATTGTCCTGCTTCACTTTGTTTAAACGTAATCGGATAACGATGGATTAGCGCAACTAGCCCTGCTTCATCTGAAAATAAGACGTGATGTTTAATCGCCATGAAAGTCACACTACGGTACATAGCCCCTGTATCCGTATAGATGAAGCCGTAATCTTTTGCTAAAATTTTCGCTACTGTACTTTTACCAGAAGAAGCTGGTCCATCAATTGCAATATTAATTTTTTCCATTTGTTTGCCACCTATCTTTAGACATTAGAAAAGTTTTTTAAATACTTTTTTAAACAAACGCTTAAAGTAACCTTCGCTTTTAAGTGGGAACTTAGCATGTACAAAGTAAATTAAAAAACTAGACATTAAGAAAGCCGAACCAAAAATACCGTGATTTTTGGAGCGGCTATTTTTTACTTAATTCGTAATTGTTGGCCTGGATATAACAAGAAGTTATTTGGATCAATGCCATTTAGTTGATATAGTTGATCAACTGAAATCCCAGCTCGCGCTGCAACTTGATTTGGACCTTCACCATTTTGAACAGTGATGTATTGTTCACCAGCTTGTGCATTTTGATCTTGTTGATTTTGATTTTGTTGTTGATTTTGGTTTGCTTGATTTTGTTGCTCTTGATTTTGATTTTCTTGTTGATTATTTTCCGTTGAGCTTGGTACTGATTCTTCACTTGAACTTGAACTTGATTCACTTTCAGAAGATTCAGTCGTTGAACTTTCGGCTGTTGAAGATTCTTCAGTCGATGATTCTTTGGTTGAAGAAACTAATGACGAAGAAGCCGTTGATGGTGTAGAATCGGCATTCTTCTTATCATGTGTTAACCACATAACAAAGCCTGCTGGTACTAAGATACAAAGTGATAATAAGATGACCAAAATAACTAAGAACTTTGATGTTCCACGCTTTTGACGGCGCTGTTGTGCTCGTGATGAAGTTTCATCATCGGTATCATAAATTGGTTGTTCCCATGGTTCTTGTGTTTCGTTGTCAAAATCATTTTTCTTTTTACTCAATGTTCCTACCTCCTGAAAAGCTTTCGCAGTGTATTATACCATAGGCATTTTATTGTTGTCGCTAAAATATAACTTCAATCGTTTTCTTTAAATAATTTTAGGAAAATCTCCTGCCAATGTTTTGTTTCAGTCCTTCTCTTTTGTGCACTTTGGCTATATTTTATGACCGCATTGTCATTATCACAACACTCAGGCGGCTTTTGTTGCAAACTTTCAGCAAAATTATCTAAGATAAAAGCGCGGCGACAAGTAGTCGTTTGAATATAAGCTAGCATTTGAGCTAATTTATCACTTTTCACCTGCTCATTTACTTTTAGCGCTTGTAACACTTCGTTAGAACCTATACTCTGACTCAAATCAAGCCACTTTCTTTGTAGTTCGCTATTTATTTCCGAGCGTTCATTTAACAATTGTTGGAAACCACTACGTTCATCTTGGCGCATTTGTTTGAAGTAATGATGAATTTTTTCATCATTTTTTTGATAAAGTAATATTGCCTGGCTTATCTTGCCATCCCGTCCTGCGCGGCCGATTTCTTGTACATAGTTTTCAATACTGTCAGGTAGATCAAAATGGATAACAAAACGAATATCCCCTTTGTCAATCCCCATTCCAAATGCATTAGTCGCAATTAAGATATCAAGTTGGTTACTTTGAAATTGCAACTGTAAGCGACTTCTTTCACTCCCATTTAAACCACCGTGGTAAAAGCCGACATTAAATTTGTCTTTTAAGTTTTGATAAAGAAATTCTACTGTTTTTTTGGTAGCGCAATAAATAATTCCCGGACCGAGCATATTTTCTAATAAGTTTTCTAAGTCGGGCAATTTTTCTTGCGTGTGCTGTACAAAAAGACGAATGTTTTTTCGATCTACTGATTTTTTTACCAACTGATAATCGTTATCCAGTAAAAGTTGGGCAATATCGGTTTGAACAAAAGATGTCGCCGTTGCCGTTAACGCTAGTGTAACGGGATTATCTAAAAATTCTTTGACCTTATTTAATTGCCGATACTCCGGTCTAAAATCAATGCCCCATTGCGATACACAATGAGCCTCATCTATGACAAACAAGCCAATTTTTTGACGTTTTAATACTTGTAAAACCTTTTTTTGCCATAGCATTTCAGGGCTAATAAATAAAAACTTGTAATCTGCTATATGAAGCAAGACAAATTCTTTTTCTGCGGCTGTCAACTGACTATTTAAAGCCACCGCTGATCCTAATTTAGGCTGTATTTGATTTACTTGATCTTCCATTAGTGCAATTAGCGGCGACACGACAATTGTCATCCCTGAGGTTAAATAACTGGCTAACTGATAACACAAACTTTTACCAGTTGCTGTTGGTAAAATGCCAAGAACATCTTTTTTTGCTAATAGTGCTGTAATTACTTCTTTTTGACCAGGCCGAAAAGTTGTAAAGCCAAAATAGTATTTTAGACTATCCTCTAATATCATAATTTTCGTCCCTCTTTTGTTTAATTTGATACAAACGAAACTCGATAAAATCCAACGGAAATTTTTCATTTACAGCACTATAGCGCATGGCATATACATCTTCTTTTGCAGCGAGTAAATCTAAGTTTTCCCGGCTGGCTTTTGAAATAAAGCGCTCAAAGGGAAAACTTTCTTCGTATAATGACCATTCAACAATATGGTCAGAAATTGTCCCGACTTTTAAATCACGAATCTGTGCAACTTCGCCAATTGATTTTTCTTCTAATAAGAGTTGTCTTGTATAAAGCATGCTCTTGTTATAATTCTGTTGTAAAAGACCTTTTAAAAGTTGATAACACAACGTCTTTTTCTGAGCTTTTTTTATTTCCTTTAATAAAGGGTGCAGACAACTAGCCTGATAAAGTTGACTCCAAGGCTCCTTTTGATATTCGTCTGGCAGTATTTGATAAGCTGTTTTAGCCAAAACAGTAGCCCCGCTAAATTGTTGTGCTAAAAAATCGCCTGCAACTTGTGTTAGTTTATTAAAAAGTTGCGCTAATTCTTCATATAAAATATCCGGACTTGCTTTTTGCTGTGTGATGAGTTGGGCAACTGGACGTGTAAATAACGGACTTGTCTCTAAAGGGCGCAAATTTTCTTGCCCCTTTGAAACCTGTTGAATAAAGTAAGCCAGTAGTCGAAAACAATTTTCATCACTGCGACCAAAATTAAAATAATCCACTTCAAGTAAACTTTCTCTTAACTGAAGGTTCAATTGGCTTTGTCCCTTGGCTGTAATCCGATAAGTTGCAGCCTCACTTTTAACCAACAATCCTTCTTTTTCTAACGTGGCAATAGCATTTTCAAATACTTTTAAAGAAAGATCTACTTGGCAACCTAAAAAAGGTAATAAATTCGTAAAAAAAGCATAACTCATAATTGCTGATGTTCGCTTGCCTTTTAGCAAATGAAAAAGCGTGCTGGTCTTTAACTTGTCAGTCATTGAAAATAAGGCTAAAATAAATTGATTCATAAAAAATCCTCCTGAAAGTTGGTGGAAAAAATGACGACGACTTGCCGTCTTGTCCCAGAACGCTGTATCGCCTGTGGTCTTTGTGCAATTTATGCACCCGATATTTTTGATTACGATGAAGAAGGTATCGTTTTGTTTAAAGAAGAACCAGAAGCTAGCCAACAGTTTGTACGTACCAAAGAACTCACTGCAGTAAAAAAAGCCGCTGCTAAATGTCCTGTCAGAGCAATTTTACTTGAAAAAGAAAAAGCGCGCTAGTTGAAATTACTTTAAAAATACTACTTTTAAATAGCATACGAAATAACAGAAAAAAAAACAAAATAATAGAAAAAACGAAATAAAATACCCAAACGCTCAAGATTGTCCTTATCTCACAGTTATAAAACTGTCAGTAAGAAGATCATTGCGTTTGGGTATTTGTGTTAATTTTTTCGTTTAGAGCTGTGTGAAACTATTTTGCACATAAACGATAAATAGATTCAGCGTAAATGTCCATTGCTTTGTACATTTGGTCTAATTCCCATTGTTCATTGGCTTGGTGCATAAAGTCTGGTGTGTCTTCAAACATTGCACCATAAGCTACACAATTTTTCATTGTGCGGGCAAAAGTTGCACCACCAGAAATTTCAGGTTCTGTCATATCCCCTGTCATTTCCCGGTAAGTTGCTAATAATGTTTTGACTAAAGTAGAATCTTGAGGGACATATAAAGAATCTAACCAATCAAATTCTTGATAAGTCAAATCGTATTCCTTCACTTTTGCTGCAATTTTTTCTTCTAATTCTTCTTTTTTAACTGTTACTGGTAAGCGCATATCTACACCAATTTTAGTTTCTTTTGGCGAAATAACTAAACTGGCAAAGTTCATTGTCAACTCACCTGATTGCGCATCTTGTGTTTTACCAACAACATTTTCGCCTGTTGCATTTTCCTTAACTAGTTTGCCTAAGAAATTCAAAGGAGCAAAGTCGACCACTTCACTTAATGCCATAGCTAAACGCGTAATTGCGTTAATTCCTTCTGGTGCGTCTTTTGCGTGAACGCTCTTACCTTGAACAACAACTGTCTCCCCTTCCATTTCATAAGGGAAGCCTAATTTGTCTAAAGCAGCTTTGACTGCATTTACGTGTTCACCTTCATAAGAAGCTGTATCTGGCACAACGTTTAGCGCACCACCAGCATTAACAGCAATTTTATCCGTTCCTGGGCCAACAAGATAAGCTTGTAGCAAACCTTTTTCAGCAAATGTTAACGGGAAGCTGTGGTCTGGCGCGATTCCAGCTGTTGCACTTTCTTCTTTTTCGTTATATTTTTCCATACAACGCCATAAGTTTTCTTCATCAGAACCAAAGATAAAACGAATGCGTTGGTTAAATTCAACACCATCATCCATTAATGCTTTAACAGCATATAACGCAGCCATTGAAGGACCTTTATCATCTTGGGAACCGCGACCGTAGATAATACCATCTTTAATGACTGGATCAAACGGATCAGTATTCCAACCTTTTTGTTCGGCGGCTGGCACTACATCCATGTGACATAAAATCGCAAATAAATCGTCTCCTTGACCGACTTCAGCATAGGCATAGTAACCTTCTGGATCTTTAAACGTCCGAAAACCAATGCTATCACAAATTTCTAAAACTTGATCTAAAGCTTTCACTACGTTTTTCCCGAATGGATGGCCTTCACCACTGTCAGATTCATCTAAAACTGAAGGAACCTGGATTAATTTTTTTAATGCTTCGACTGCTTCTTCGTGATGCTTTTGGGTAACGAATTGTTTCATTGTACTACCTCCTAAATTTTAAAAGTAAAAAAGTAAAGTTGCATAACTTTTTTACAAATTACCAAAAATAAGAAAAAGAGAGCTTCAAGAATAACCGAAACTCTCTTTTTAAAACTGAGAAACTCAGTTATAGATATAAAGTTAACTTCATCTTAGCCAAATTATGAAAATTTGTCTATCTTATAGTATTGTCCCAATTGCAAGCAAGATACAAATTGCCACAAATAAAATGGCAATTAATTTGGTGATGTATTTCCACCATTTACCAATATCAATGCGGGCAATCGCAACAGCACCCATAACAATAGCAGAAGTTGGTGTAATTAAGTTTACCAAACCTGAAGCTGATTGATAAGCTGTGATAACTAAATCTTTACCAACACCAGCAAATTCGCCCATTGGTCCAATAATACCCATTGTTGCTGCGGCAAGACCAGATGTTGATGGAATTAAAAATGACATTGGAATGTAGAAAATAAATGTCAAAATGATAAAGACGATAGATGAAAGACCTGAAAGTCCTTTTTCACCCCAGTTTAAGATGGTATCGGTGATCATCCCGTTGTTCATCACAACTTGAATACCACGGGCAACAGCTACGACGATGGCAACCCCGATTAAATCAGAAGCACCCGTTAAAAATTCAGAAATAAAGTCTGATTCTTTAAAGCCGTAAACAATTGCAACAATAATTGACATCAATAAGAATAACATTGTAATTTCTGGGAAGTACCATTGACCAAATGGTAGCATATCTTTTCCTAACACCATGCCTAAACCTGGAAGACCGGATAGCCATTTAGTAAAGTTGGCAAAAATATTAATCCCAAATTCTTCCCAAGGAATTAAACTCAAAATCATCAAGAAGAATGTCACGATAAACAAGATATTTACGTTACGTTGTTTTTTCGTTACGCCTTCTTGACGGTTAATTGCTTCAATATCGAAATGTTTTGCGTCTTCTTCTCTTTGGCTGTAAACGATTGATTGCGTTGGATCTTTTTCAATTTTTGCTGCATAACGATAAACGTAAGCAATTGAAATACCCACCAAGACAACCCACATGATAATACGTAATAACATACCGTCTGCCATTGAAATACCAACTGCATCAGAAGCAACCCCTGTGGCAAATGGGTTAACTGTTGATGCTAAACAGCCAACTTGAGAACCAATTAGCACGATTGATACAGCAACGATAGAGTCAAAACCAACCGCCATCATAACTGGAATCAGTAATGAATAAAACGGAATTGTTTCTTCGGCCATCCCATAAGTTGAACCGCCCAAAGCAAAAATTGGTAATAAGATAAAGATTAAGTTCTTTTCACGGCCTTTAAAGCGTTTTACAATTGAGCCGATACCTGCATCTAATGCGCCGGTTTTGTTAACGATTCCAAGAAATCCCCCAACGATTAAGATGAAAAATGAAATCGAGATAGCTGGATCTGTTGTATCAGAACCTAACATCCCTAAAACTGGTGCCATCATAACATCGTAGAACCCTTGTGGATTTTGAGCAACCCGTTCATAGGTTCCTGCTAAAATGTTACCAGCATCGTCCACTTTATAATGACCGGCTGGAATGAACCAAGTCAAAATGGCGATGAATGCAATGATAATGAATAATACCGTGTACGCTGAAGGCATCTGGAATTTTTTCTTCGTTTGCGTATTTTCCATTTTTTCTCTTCCTCTCTTTTCTATATTGTAACTATAAAATAGATTACATAGTTATTTTATCAAAGATAAGACGATCTGGGAAATAATTACACAAGTTTTTTTATCGTCTTTTTCTTTTTGTTATTATGCATATTCATTTTATAGTGTACGAATTTGTAAGTAGAACGGATTGCCACGGTCTTTGTTCCACTCCTACAATAATTGTAACGCTAGATTTTTTTACTAATATGAAAAATACCCACTTAAAAACGTGATGGATTTCTCTTTATACAATACCTTTTTGATTATTATACAATTCATTGCATATAAAAACCCAACAAGATGAAAACGCTTTATCATTTTGCTTCTTTTTGTATTTTATTTCATTAAAAAAAAGCAATGTTTTTTTGAATTAAAGATTTCGTATTTTAATAATCCTAGTTAGCTAGAAAATTTGGGCACAAAACACACAAATTTCCGCAATAAGTTAAATTTGTGGGAAGTTTTTTAGCCACTGTTAATTTTTTAAAAGTTTTTTTATTTTTGAAGGATACGTTTTGAGATAGTGATTGACCGATTGCTAAAAAATTCTTATCAAAAAAAGATGGCACAAATGTCTGCTCAACATTTGTGCCATCTTTTTAATTTTAACCAATGTGTTGCTGTTTACGTCGTTTTTGCTCTAAAAATGGAAGCAATTTGGTGTAAATGACTAAGAATGCTGCACTGACAATCGCACCTTTTAATAAATTAAAGGGTACAACACCAATTGCAACGTATTGAGCCAGTGACATGCCTAACATTTTATCAGTTGTCAGACCTAATACATTTAAATAGACAGGTGTGATAACAAAATAGTTAGCAATACTCATGAAAATCGTCATAGCTAAAACGCCACTTGTTACTCCTAAAACTTTTCTGGCAATTTTTTTATTACCATTTTTATTCCCGTTAAAGAAATAATACATTGGTAAAGTAAAGAGTACACTAGCAAAAAAGCTTGCAGCATCGCCAATTAAATTACTCAACTCTAAGCCGGTTGTAAGTAGGTGTAATAAGGAACGGATAAAAGCTGTCGCAATCCCTGCCATCGGCCCGAATAAAAACATGCTCAACATTACGGGTATGTCGCTAAAGTCAACTTTCATAAAAGAAAAAGCCGGTAAAAGTGGAAACGCAACATACTGTAAAATAACTCCCATTGCTGCAAATAATGCAACAGCCACCATTTTTTGTACCTTTGTGTTCTTCATTGAAATCCTCCTAGGTAAGGACCCATCTTCAATCGAACCTTTTGAAATAACTTTTCCAATAAAAAAACTCTATTTTCCATGCAGGGAAAATAGAGTTAGAGTTATCTGAAATAAGCTACTTCAAATAAGCCCTATCTTCTTTATCCAGACTATACTGTCGGTATCGGAATTACACCGATTCAACCGCAACTTAATGCAGTTCGTGGACTATTACCACCGGTCGGGAATCACACCCTGCCCCTGAAGACGAACCTTGTATTTAATTACACTTACATTATATAAGAAAAGAGAAAAATTACAAGTATTAATTCTTGGCTAAATTTAAAAGTTGGCTAACCTCTTTTTTGTGCAAAGGACGATACTCCCCGGGGCGTAAGTTTTCTAAGGTTAAATTGCCATATTTTTCCCGCTTCAACTTTTGCACAGGTAGACCTACTGCTTGCAACATTTTTTTAACTTGATGATTGCGACCCTCGTGGATCGTTAGTTGAATAATTGAGGTTTGTGCCTTTGTATCAGCAGATAAAACATCATAGCGTGCTGGCGCATATTTGACACCTTCAAAATACAAGTCGCGACTTAATGGCCGTAATTGTTGTTTTTCTGGCACGCCTTTTACTTTAGCCACATAAACTTTATCGACTTCGTGTTTGGGGTGAGTTAGTTTTTGGGCAAACGCACCATCATTTGTTAATAATAATAATCCTGACGTATCATAATCCAGACGACCGACCGGATAAATTCGTTCAGAAATTCCCATAAAGTAATCCGTTACCACTTTGCGTCCTTTATCATCACTAACCGCAGATATGACTCCACGAGGTTTATAAAACATAAAATAAACAGGTTCTTCTTGATTAATTGGAACGTTATCTACTTCAATTTGATCTTTGGGACTGACTTTAATTCCTAGTTCTGTTACCGTTGTGCCATTAACTTTGACTCTTTTTTGCGTGATTAATTCCTCTGCTTTACGGCGTGATGCAATGCCTGCATGGGCAATTACTTTTTGTAGTCTCTCCATCATTCTTATCCTCCATTTTCTGTTTCCTTGAAACGATCAAAAAATAAATCCATCGGGACATCTTCTGTTAATTCGTCTTCCATCGCTTCTATATCCGGCAATTCACCTAATGTTTTAAGACCAAAGTAGTCCATGAAATAATCGGTTGTTCCATATAAAATTGCCCGTCCTGGTCCATTAACTCGGCCTTTTTCTTCAATCAATTGTCGGGCGACTAATTTTTGAACAGAGCCGCTAGATTGAACGCCGCGAATCTCATCGACTTCCATTCTAGTGAGGGGCTGTTTATAAGCAATAATTGCAAGCGTTTCAAGCGCAGCTTGCGATAAGGTATTTGACAGAGGCGATTGCGCATATTTTTTTAGCAGCGGAGCAAATTTCTTTTTTGTCGTTAAAACAAAATGATTCCCTACTTCTAAAATATGCAATGCGGAGTTTTCATCTTCGTCATAGCGCCCTTGCAATAATTGAATCATTTCATAAGTTTCTGCTGTTTTGGTATTTAATAAGTAGCTTAATTCTTCTAAGCCAATTCCTTCGTCTCCAACTACGAATAAAATCGCTTCTAAATCACTGATCTTCATCTTTTTCTCCTGTTGCATATAAGGTAATTTCACCATAGTTTTCTGATTGAACAATTGCCACACTTCCATTTTTCATCAGTTCCAATAACGCTAAAAAGGTAGTGACAACTTCACTTTTTGTATAGTTTTGTAAAAAATCAGCCAAATTTTTCCCCTCGTGAGGTTTTAAATTTGCCAATCCAATTTTTATAGCAGACATCTTGTCTTCAATGGTGGTTTCATCAGAAGTAATAGTCGTTTCGATTACCTGACGCTTTTTCTTTTTTTCCAGCATATTATGAAAAGCCAAAAACAAGTCGATGGTATTTAATTGATTCGCAGGTAAAAGTGGGCTATCCTCTTTATACTCGTCCACATCCATAGGTTCTTTGGTAAAGTAATCGCTGCGTTCTTTGGCTTTATCTGACAAGATTTCAGCTGCATATTTAAATTTGCGGTATTCCAGTAGCTGGCTGACCAAAACTTCTCTTGGATCTTCTTCATAAGCATCTTCTTCTGCCACAAATTCCTGTTTAGGCAAAAGCATTTTGGACTTAATTGCCATAAGGGTTGCTGCCATAACCAGATAATCCCCCGCAACTTCTAACTCTAAAGTCTGCATGGCATGAATGTATTGCATATATTGCTCTGTAATTGCTGCAATGGGAATATCGTAAATATCAATTTCCAATTTTTGAATCAAATGCAGCAATAAATCCAATGGACCTTCAAAAACATCCAGTTTAACATTAATCTCACTCATAATTCACCAACTTTTATGCACGCGGGAAATATTGCTTATAGACATCCGTCATGCGTTTTTTTGTAATATGGGTATAAATTTGGGTTGTGGAAATATCGGCATGACCTAATAGTTCTTGCACCGTTCTTAAATCAGCACCATTTTCTAGCAGATGAGTAGCAAAACTGTGGCGTAATGTATGAGGCGTTACCGTTTTATAAATACCGGCTTTTTGTACAATCGCCTTTAAATTTTTCCAAATTCCCTGCCGACTAAGTCCACTACCGTGATTATTCACAAATAGATAGGATTCTGCTGGATTTTTACGAGTCAAATAAGGTCTGGCATCAGCGAGATAACGACGCACCCATTTTATAGCGATATCACCCAAAGGTACAATCCGCTCCTTATCGCCTTTGCCCAAAGTTTGCAACAATCCCATTTCTAAGTGGACATCGTTTAATTTTAAATTAATCAATTCACTGACCCGTAAGCCCGTTGCATACATCACTTCTAAAATTGCTCGATCTCTTAAGCCCAATGTTTCTTTGGTATCAGGTGTGCCAAGCAATTGTTCAACTTCGCCTAAACTTAATGTATCTGGCAATTTTTGCTGTTTTTTAGGAGAATCAATATGTTGCATGGGATCATGATCTGTAATGCGTTCTTGCCGTAAAAACTGGTGAAATCGTCGTAAACTCGTAATCATTCGAGCAATCGTTGCACTAGATTTTCTGCCTTCTTTTAGTTCCTGTAAAAAACTAACAACTGTAAAACGATCGACTTCTTGCCAGTCAGTTATCTTTTGTTTTTCTAAAAAAGAGAGGTATTGTAAAAGATCTCGTTGATAACTTTTCTTTGTATTTTCAGACAGACCTCTTTCAATTGTCAAATAATGTAAATAATCTGTAATTTGTTCTTGCATAATTCTCCCTTGCCTTCTTCAATTGCACCTTTATCATCATACCAAATGAAACCCATTTATAACAGATAAAAAAATAAGCTACGCCAAAGCCTTCAATTGACTCTGGCATAACTTTATTTTTTTTGACAATTTTGACATAATCCATGAAAAGTTAAACGATGATCTTTGACAACAAAATGATATTTATTTTCGACTATTTCTTCCACGTCACCTAATAAATCTTCTTCAATTTCCTCAATATTGCCACATTCAATACACAACAAGTGATGATGAAAATGTTGTGCTCCTTCTTTTCTTAAATCATAGCGTGAAACACCATCATTAAAGCTAACCTTATCCACCACGTGTAATTCTGTTAAAATTTCTAAAGTGCGATAAACAGTAGCTAAGCCAATTTCAGGACTTTTTCGTTTTACAAAAAAGAACACTTCTTCAGCAGAGAGATGATCTTTTTCATTTTCTAATAAAACTAACAACGTTGCTTCCCGCTGCGGAGTTAATTTGAATCCGGCTTCGTGAAGTTGTTGTTTCACTTTTTTCATTGTAGTTGTTGTATCCATATATCCTCCGCAACCTTCTTTATAATAATTCTAAACTAGCCTTTAATTACAAACCCTAGATTATACTTATTATAAGGAAAAAGCAAGAATTATACAAGGCCTGTTTTCTCAATTAGATAGGTAAATCCATCTTTTTGCATCACTAATTTTGCTTTTAGCAAATGTCCCATCGCCCGTTTAAATTGTCCTTTACTAATCCCAAACATCTCTTGAATGCTTTGGGGATCAGATTTGTCGGTATACGGCATTTTATTTTCTTTAGCACGACGCAAATACGCCAATAACATTTCTGCATCATCACTAATTGCCTCATAGGCCCGTGGTTTAAGAGAAACATTCAATACGCCATCTGGTCTCACTCCAATGACGCGTCCTGAGACGATTTCTCCTAAGCGTGGTTCTTGGTATCGCTCGCTAGGATGAATAAAGCCAAGATAAAAATCTTCTGTTAAAAGATACGTTCCAGCAATTTTCAAGCGAAAAACGGTTCCGGTAATATTTTGATTTTTTTGTTCTTCCTTGCCCTTTTTACTCATAGAGCGAAAAACTTTTTCTTCTGCCAGCGTACCCCAAATACGGTCTTTTTGATCGACGCGTAAAGCGATAAGCAAACGATCACCTTTTTTAGGCCATAATTCCGTTAGTGTTGGTAATTCATCTAAAGAAACCGCAACTTCTTTGTCTGGTAAACCAATATCTACAAAGACACCTAAGTCTCGTCTGGTGGCAATAACCGTTGCAAAGGCATAGTGTCCTTTACGACTTTTCGGAATATTGGTTGTTAAAGCATTTTCATGCCGTTGATTTTGATAAGCAAAACCAGTGACGCTTTCGCCTAATTGGTGCTCCCCTTCACTTTTTGGTAAACGAAACGTCACACCGTTTTTTTGGACAAAATAGGCCGTTTCGTTTTCATCTGTTACCATTCCACTAATAATAGTAGCTAATAATTCATTCATAATTTTTTCTCCTTGTTGCGCACATGCGCCTAACTAGATGACTAGTCGGATTAAAGCAATCGCTACAATGCCGACAATCACAATTTTCATTAAGTCCTTCGTATAGTAACCTACCATTAAAGCAGGGATGCTGGCAAGTACTTCTGGTCCTTTAATAGTAGGCCAATTTCCTGATCTAAAGTTCAGCAAACTCTGTATTAAAAGGGCAAATAAAATGCAAAGGGGTAAATACGATAAAAATATTTCCGCTCTAGGAGGAAATTTCAATTTTTGCGCAAAGGCAAAAGGTAGAATTCGTGGAATCCAAGTGACGATACTACAGCCTAAAATTAAAATCAAGATATTCAAATTAAGCATCATGAGTCACCGTCCCTACTAAACAACCAATCAAAGTTGCCGCAATTACTGCAATTTCAGCCGAAGTAAACCGCATAAATAAAACTAAGGCGATAACGACACTAGCAAGCACTTGTAGTGTTTGTTTCGTTCTTTTTTTTAATGGTAACTCAATTTGAAATAAACATAAGCCTAAAAACATCGCGGTTAATGCAAAATCCAAGCCAAATCGATTTGGATCAGGAATAAATTGACCTAAAAGGCCTCCGCACACATTGGCTAAAGTCCAAGTCAAATAGGCAGCAACATTTAGTCCGTGCATCCATTTTGCAGTCAACGGTCGTTTTTCTTGCAGCGCTGTTGTTAAAACACCATAAGATTCGTCAGTTAAAAGTGTACCAATGCCGATATTATTTAAAATTGAGTAGGGTTTAAAATAGCTAGTTACTGATAAACTCATCAAAAAATGCCGCGAATTAACTAAAAAGACCGTTAAAATAATAGTCGAAATCGGCGCTTGAATTGCTAATAAACCACAAATAATAAATTGACCGCTACCTGCATAAACAAATAACGATAACAATAAAATTTCTAAAAGGGAAAGTCCCACACCTTTTTCCACAACACCTGCAGCAAAACCAATTCCAATATAGCCTAACATTGTGGGCACACAAGCTTTCACACCATCTGAAAAGCTTTCATAACGCTGTACTTCTTCCACAAAAATGCCCCCTTCTTTTCGTTTGCTTTTAATCATAACGAAAAAAAGAGGGCAAGACAAGCAATTATCAGAAAATAAATAATATTCGTTTTTTTACTATCGAATGGTATGGTCATTGCCGTTACCACGGAAATAACCTGTTTTACAATTAATTGTGACAATGTAATATGGTAAAGCTTTTGCCGAAATTCCTTTTAGTAAAGAAGACTGCGTATTAGTAGCATACAAGTTATAATACCCTTCGCCATTTTCAATCGTAACAGGTTCTAAATAATAACCACCAGCAACAATATAACCCCGATCAATACAGGTTTGAATAACTTTTTCTTGGATACCAGAATTCCAGACCCAGGCAGGATTTGCACTATCTGCTACAGCACTTGGATTTGTGGCCATAATTGGTGCATTGTCTGTATTGGGGCGCATATTTGGTGATGCTTCTGCCGGTAAACTACCTGCTTGTGAATTTTGACTGCTAGTAGTACTCTGCGCTTTTTTGGCGGCATTGGCAGCAGCTTCTGCTTGCTCTTGCTTTTTCTTAGCCGCAGCTGCTTCTTCCTTGCCTAATTCAGCATCAACTTTTTTTAAATTAGCCACTAAAGTTTGTTTTTGATTGCCGTTGACCAGTTTTGCTACTGCTTTTTGGGCAGCTTGATATTGTGTGCGCGTCGCTTTATCTTTAACCTTATTGTCTGCATATACAACAGTCACGGCTTTTTGGGCGCTTGTTAAATCATTAAACTGAGACTTGGCTTCACTAATCACGCCGTTGATTGTTTTTGCAAATTCATCTTCTGCAGTTAACACTTCAACATTTATTGCGTCACCTTTGATTGCGATATCTTTTTTCACTTGGTCACCACTTATAATCGGACTTTCAAACAGATTATTTACACGTGTAACAGTGGCAATTTTTTCTTTGATACGGCCAATTTCATTGGTTAAATGGTGAGCGCGATCTTTCGTTTCAGTATTGCTAGCTTTTTGTGTTAACTCTTTAACTTGCGCGGTTAAATCCGTTAGTTCATCACTTGTTTTATCCGCTTTAACAAATTGTTGCTGCTTATCAGTATAAAAGTCAGCCAGTTGGTTTTGGATAACTGTTTCTTGTTTTTCAATTTGTTGTTGCTCTTTTTGCGCCGTAGCTTTTACACTTTGATCATAACCATAATAGCCAACTCCTCCACCTAAGACAAGTACTGCGGCTAAAAGAACATATGGCCATTTCTTTTTCGGTGCTTTAGACGTTGTTGGCTTGTTATTATCATTAAGTGCCGCAGGATCAATTTCATTTTTTTCAGTTTCCTTAGGTATTTTGCTTGCTTCAGATGGTAAAACGGCGTCTTCTTTTTTATCCTGGTCTACATCTGTTTGCTCTTTTGTTGGTAAAGTTGATTTTGGCAGCATATGGTCAGCTTCAGTTTCTTCGCCTTTGCTTGTGGCAACTTTTATTTCATCTGTAGCTGTAGTTGTCTTCTTTGTGACTGAAGCCGCTTTTGACACCGTCGTTTCACTTATTGTTTTTGCTTCTTTTTGCGATTTTTCACTTGGCTCTTCGTTTAGCGCTTCACTTGGTGCTTCACTTTGTTCCTCATTTAGCTCTTCACTGGCGGCAGTGTCTTTTTCGTACGTTCTGGAATCCTTTTTACTTTCGTCAATTTCTTCATTCTTTGACTGAAAGTTAGATAACTCTTCTTTAGCCTCTTCGTTGCCCGCTATAATTTTCTCGTCCTTATCTTCAGCTTTGATTTGTTTAACTGCTGGTGTCGACTCGTCTTCTTCATAGTCATCTTTATGCTTTTTAATATAATCAGCTAAAATTGGATTCACATCAGCCAAATCATCTTCTTTTGTCGCTTCATTTAAAGACTCTTCCATCACTGAACCAATTGAAACATCTTTAAAATCCGACCATTTAACGGAATCATTATTTTCGCGATTGTTTTCTTTAATCGTTGCAAGTTTCCCGGCAATATTTTCTTTTATTTCTTCACCACAACGCGGACAAACCATTTTACCCTCAAGAGGTTCAAACCCACAGTGGGGACATTTGTTAATCACTGTTTTTCTTGCTTCCTTTCTGCATAAAACTTTGATTTCACATTAGCCAGCTAAAAAACTGCCAGACTATCTAGTCTATTATAAACGTTTCGGCTTAGGATAGGAAGTTAGGATTTTATTAAGAAAATTACGGGTGCAAAACGTTTACTAAAAATTAGCCGTATAAAAAAACTGTTGCGCCATTTTTATAGCGCAACAGTTTTTTTATTCTAAGAAATCTTTTAATTGTTTAGAACGAGATGGATGGCGCAATTTTCGTAGTGCTTTTGCCTCGATTTGGCGAATCCGTTCTCTGGTAACACCAAAGACTTTTCCGACTTCCTCAAGGGTTCTAGTACGTCCATCATCAAGACCAAACCGGAGACGTAAGACATTTTCTTCTCGGTCTGTTAAAGTATCCAAAACATCTTCAAGTTGTTCTTTTAATAATTCATAAGCTGCATGTTCAGCAGGACTTGTTGCTTCTTGGTCTTCAATAAAATCACCCAAATGTGAATCATCTTCTTCACCAATTGGCGTTTCCAATGAAACAGGTTCTTGTGCAATTTTTAAAATTTCGCGAACTTTTTCAGTTGGCAAATCCATTTCAGCTCCGATTTCTTCAGGCGTTGGTTCCCGACCTAAATCTTGTAGCAATTGTCGCTGAATTCGAATTAATTTATTGATAGTTTCAACCATGTGCACAGGAATACGAATCGTCCGGGCTTGGTCAGCGATAGCCCGTGTAATTGCTTGGCGAATCCACCACGTCGCATATGTTGAAAATTTGAAGCCTTTACGATAATCAAATTTTTCAACGGCTTTCATCAAGCCCATATTGCCTTCTTGAATTAAATCCAAAAATTGCATTCCGCGCCCAACATATCGTTTTGCAATCGAAACAACTAAACGCAAATTAGCCTCTGCCAAGCGTTGTTTTGCTTCTTGATCGCCTTCTTCAATTTTTAAAGCTAGTTCAACTTCTTCTTCAGCTGTTAAAAGCGGAACCCGGCCAATTTCTTTTAGATACATCCGCACAGGATCGTTGATTTTAACGCCTGTCGGGGCAGATAAATCTTCTTGTTTAGCTGCTTCTGCTTTTTTTTCATTGCTCTTTAAGCTGTGAACAGACGGTTCACCATTTTCATCAACAACACTGATACCAGCATCTTCGACTTTTTGGATTAATTTGTCCATTGCATCAGCATCTAATGAAAAAGGTGTGGCCAATTTATTGGACAACTCGTCGTATACGACTTGGCCATTGGGTTTATTTTCTTTGATAAAAGCATTTACCGCTTTATCATATTCTGTGTTTTGTTCTTTTGCCATGAAAAGAAGGCCCCCTTTGTGTAGTTAAGCTTGCTGCAATTTTTTTGTTAAATCTATTATTTCAACTGCCAACTCCAATGCCTGTTGCATATTGCCCAATTGACTTGCTTCTTGCTGCAGAAATTTCTTTTGATTAATTTTTTCAGCAATGCGCGCCTTTTGGAATAAACGCAAAATGCTTTTTATTTCTTCTTCTGAAGAATCTTGTGGCACAGTGAGATAAGCAATTTCAATCACTTTATTTTTTATTGACGTCTCCGTCAAATAATCGAGAAAATCCGGTAGCGAAAAACTACCAAAACTCTCAATAAAGTTTTCATACATAAAATAAATTGTTTGGTACTCGTCGTGAATAAAAACTAATTGCGCTTGCTGTAGGCGTGCCAGTAATGAACTGTCGTTGAAAAGTCGATATAAAACCAACTGCTCACCACGTTCCACCTGTGTTAACGCCCGTTTTGGTGTCTGAGGCAATACAGTGCTTGATGAGTCGCCACTCACATCATGACTTGGACTTGCTTGTTCATAGTCAGCCTTTGGTTGGGTTGGCTTTTTTTCTGCTTGCCGACGCACTTGTTTAAATTCACTTAGTTGTTGTTGCAATGTTTCACGACTTAAATGAAACTCCGTTGCAATTTGGGTTAAATAACGATCTTGTGCTAACAAAGAATCGACTTTTGCCAATTCTTGCAACAGCTCCGTAACATAATCCAATTGTTCCTTTTCATTACCTAAATTACGATTTTGGCGCAAGTAGGCCATTTTAAAACCAAAAACCGTCTCACGCCCGTGATACGCCAAATCATAAAACGCCGCACTACCATATTTTCTTACATATTCATCTGGATCGAGTTTTTCTGGTAATTGTAAAATTGCCAAATCCAAATTACTGTGTTCAGCCAATAAGCCAATCGCACGATCAGTAGCAGCTAATCCTGCTTTATCTCCATCATAGCTAATGACAATTTCACCAGCAACGCGTTCAATTGCAGTGATTTGCTGACTAGTTAAACTCGTTCCCATGCTGGCAATTCCGTTTTTCACACCAGACTGCCATGCCGCGATAACATCCATAAATCCTTCAAATAAAAACACCGTATTTTCTTTACGAATAGTTGGTCTGGCTTTATCAAAGTTAAAGAGTACTTGCCGTTTGTTGAATAATTCAGTTTCCGGCGAGTTCAAATATTTCGGTTGATTTTCTCCTTTGAATTCTTCTGTTGTTAAAATTCTGCCGGAAAAACCAATTGTCTTTCCCTTTGCATCATGGATTGGGAACATAATCCGCTGGTAAAAACGATCAGCCAATTCTCCATTTTCCCGCTCAACAAAAAGTCCTGTCTGTGCTAGAAGTGCAGTCTCAACTTTCTCGTTTGCAAAAACTTGCCGTAAAAACTGTCTTTCATTTGGAGCAAAGCCAATCTCAAATTCTGCAATCAGCTCTTCTGTTAAGCCGCGGTTTAACAAATAATCTAGCGCAGCTTGTCCAGCAGCAGTGTTTACCAACATATGATGATATACTTCTTTTGCTTTTTCGTGGAGCTTAATTAGCCCTTGCTGCGGCGAGTTTAGCGTGTGTGCTTGCGTATCAATTTTGTACTCAGGGGCAAAAGGAATTTGTTCAATCTCAGCCACCTTAGCCACTGCTTCTGGAAAAGTTAACCCTTCCAATTCTTCCACAAAACCAAAAACATTGCCGCCACGACCACAACCAAAACAATGGAAAATCTGCTTATCTTCAGCAACAGAAAAAGAAGGTGTTTTTTCTTCGTGAAAAGGACATAAGCCTACATAGTTTTTGCCGGCTTTTTTAAGCTGAACGTATTGGCCGATGACTTCGACGATATTGCTTTTTTCACGAATCTCATCAATTACATTCTGAGGTATTCTTGCCACTTCACTCACCTCCAGCCTGCAAATTATTAAATAATTGTTATCGGTAAAAAATCGCACTAATTAAAAATCAGCGCGACTTCAAAAAAGACCCAATAATACAAACTATATTCTAACATATTCTTATTGTTTTTCAAGTGTTACGCCCCAAAGTGTCGTAATTGAAAAAAGCAAAAAAATAGTGGTTGCAAAAAGATAATTTGTTAATCTTTCATATTTGAATGTTCAAATACTTTTTATTTGTATTGATCTTCTAGTTTACTCATCCAAGCTCCTAATAATATACCTAACACACACAAGACAAAGCAGCCTGCATAACTACCGAGATTAAAACCACTGTAATTTGTTGGGACAATCATCACGGTTGAAGCAAAAACAATTCCTAAAATAAAATGGAATAATTGCGGATACGCTTTACTAAAAATATAATCCATTACTTTTGATAAGCCTAAAACGGTCACAATCCCACCAATGCCAATTGGAATAATCACACTGAAATTCAAATCTTTAATGCCGTCAGACATAGCCTTATACATTCCCATATAAACTAAAAAGTTAGAAGGACTAAGCCCAGGCACGATCATTCCCAGACCAATTAAGCCACCAGCAATAACCCAGGTGAAAAAGTTTTGATCCACATGTGAGAATAAGCCAGAACCTTTCCATAAGAACAAAAAGCCCAAAACAAAGCTGACTGCTAAGATGATAATTTCTCGCGTACTCCGCCCTTTTTTTCCTGCTTCTTGCCATAAAGCCGGTACAGTTCCAATGATACAGCCTACAAAAAACCATAAAATAATTGTTTCATAAGTTCCCAGTAAAAAACTAACGACAAAAGATAACAAGAATACTCCCGTAACACCGCCTAGTCCAACTGGGATAAAAAACAAAACATTTTCTTTAAAGTTGCGGGTAATATGAGCTAAAAAAGAAATAATCCGTTCATAAATACCAAAAATTGCTGCTAACGCTCCGCCAGAAACCCCAGGTAAAATAAAGCCAGAGCCAATAAACACCCCTTTGACAAAACGCAATAGCCAATCTTTGGTTTTCGCCTCTTTTGACATTGATTTTTCCATTACAACTAAACACTCCTCATCATAAATTCAAATTAAACAACATAGCTAATGAAAATTCCCTTTTAAAGTTTAGCATACTTGCCTTGGCTTGCAAGTTAAAATAGAAAGTTTGTCCAATTGATTTTCTTTTCATTCATCTTTACCACGTCAGCATAAAATAAATTGCCGCCATTGTGATATAAAAATCCTCCATTGTAAAAAATAGACTGCAGTCCCCAATAGCGATATTTTGTTTGCTCTTCATTCCCTAAAATTGGTGACAAAACATTTTTAGAATAGCTTTCCGCCAACTTTAATGTATTTTTACCACCATTTTTTGCAACGTAATCAACATAGTCGAGGCCAAAGTTATAAGCCTGAACCGCCGTCCAAATGTCACAATCGGCATCTTTTGCCTTTTTAATAGCTTGTGCCAGAAAATTTACTCCTGCGTCAATGCTTTCATCAGAAGTGGCAATTTTATTCTGCTGGCCATAACTGCTTTCAGAGCTTTGCATAATATCAGAGCCCCGACCTTTTGACTCTGTAAAAATAATTGCTTGTGCCAATTGTTTTTGATCTTGAATTTGATATTTTTTTACTGTTTGTGCCACGATAGCATCATATTGATGCACCCGTTTTAGTATTTGATAATTGCGATATCCTGTCACCATGACACCGATTAAAACGATCAAAACGATAATTTTCAATAAGAACTTGCTAATCTTTTTAAACATATAAACCATCCAAATCTTCTGAGTATTTTTCTATACTACTATTTCTAAATTCCTGTGACTATGTCTAACTAGATTCTTTGGAATAATTTTAGAAAAACAAAAGATTTCGTGCCGCTAACTTACAGTATTGTTTGTTCATTGTTACCCGTATCATTGTTCAGAATGTTAAACAATCGTTATAATGAAATTGAGGGGATGTCCATGACAAACGGCTATATTTTTTTAAACGATCAAACAAAGCTTTATTATGAGCGCTACGGTGCAGGGAAGCCTTTAATTTTTTTACATGGTAATAACAGCAGTGGTCGCTACTTCAAAGAGCAAATTCCTTTTTTTGCTGCTTATTTTGACTGCATCGTACTTGACACCCGCGGTCACGGCCGTTCTGATAACAAAGCCAATGAACTTAATTTTCGACTTTTAGCTGGTGACTTAGCCGAAGTCATGGAGCAACTAAAGCTCAGTAAAGCAAGTATATTAGGTTTCAGCGACGGTGCTAATCTCGCCATGGTTTTTGCCCATATTTTTCCTGATAAAATAGAAAAGCTAATTTTAAATTCCGGCAATTATCGCTTAAGCGGAGAAAAATGGCCACCAAAAATCGCCACCCAATTCGGTTATTTTGCCTCTGCCTTTTTAGGTCTTTTCAGTCACTATTTTTATCGCCAAAAAAATATGCTCGGCTTAATGATAGATGACTTACCCCTAACCGAAGCCGATTTAAAGCAAATTGTCGCGCCTACTTTAGTAATCGCAGGCACACAAGATGTCATTAAGACTAGTCACACCAAAAAAATTGCCGCTCTTTTAGCGAATAGTACGTTAATTTTGATAAAAAGAGCTGGTCACACAGCTGCACAACGTCACCCAGAATATTTCAACCATGTTGTTTACAAATTTTTACAAGAAAAGTAGGTGTTGGTATGCAAAAAATTATTACCAAAGTAAAAAGCTATGAAAGTATTTTAAAAACAATTTTTCTATTTGCTGTTATCATAATTGTCGCCGGTGAATTAATCTCCATCAGTAAAACCATTAATATTGATCAATTAAAGATGACATTAGTTGATGTACCTATCTATAAAGTCTTTTTAATGCTTGTAATTGGTCTTGTAGCGGTCTTGCCGATGGTAGGTTATGACTTCACCTTAAATAAAATGTTAAATTTAGACCATAAAAAAAGTTATATTTTTGAAACGAGTTGGTTAATCAACACGATTAATAATATCGCAGGCTTTGGCGGATTTGTTAGTATCGGTTTACGCTCTGAATTTTTTGGCAAAGGACAAAAAGGCAAAGATGTCGCAAGTGCCTTATCCAAGATTTTAATTTTTTTAATGTCTGGTCTTTCTATTTATAGTCTTATTTCGTTTTTTTTAGTGATGTTCACAGATATCAATCCTTATTTAAAACAATATTGGATTTGGTTAATCGGTGGTGGCTTATATTTTCCCGTTGTTTTACTTATCACCCACTTCAAAAAAACCGGCTTGTTAGGCGGCTTAAAGCCACAGTATCGCTTGGAATTAATTGCCAGTTCTTTTCTTGAGTGGACAGGTGTCGCCGGTTCATTTTTAGCAATTGGCTATCTAATGGAAGTTCCGTTTCCATTATGGCAAGTTTTACCCCTTTACATTGCTGCTTCTGTCATTGGGATTGTTTCCATGATTCCAGGTGCACTAGGCAGTTTTGATATTATGATGATCTTAGGATTATCCAATCTGGGAATTAATCGTGAAACAGTTATTGCATGGCTGCTATTGTACCGTATTTTTTATTACTTGATTCCTTTTGCAATTGGATTAGTGCTGTTTTTCAAAAATTTATGGACTAAAGTGGATACCCGCTACTCTGGTATTCCTAAACAGTTGACATTAGAGGTTTTCCATAAAATTGAAGTAGCTATGTTATATTTTTCTGGCATTATGATGGTCTTAATGGCGACTGTTCCCCAAGCTTTTTCAGAATTCAAATGGCTGCAACATGTCAATCCATTTCGTTTTCATATTATCGTTCAGTTTCCTAGTATCATTTTAGGATTTAGCTTATTGATTATGGGGCGCGCGATTGCCTCAAGGGTAAAACGAGCTTACTTTCCTACGATCATGTTGCTTGTAGCTGCCATTATTTACACCTTTTTAATTGATTTTAGTCTTGTTGCAGTTATCTTTTTAAGCCTGATTCTACTCATTACACTTTTATCAAAAACAGAATTATTCCGCGAACAATTGGTTTATTCTTTTGAGCAGTTGACCATTGATGGCATAATTATTGGTGGATTAACTTTATTGTATTTAATTATTGGGATTTACAATTTACCAACATTTCCCCATCACCACAAAAAAATCATTAGCTTTTTCTTGTTTCCATCTGAAAAATTATGGTTTTCAGGCTTTATTGCTATTTTAGTAATCGCGTTGTTTATTTTACTTTTTGTCCGCTACTTGCAAGGAAAGAAAAAGCAGCCTGGCGAAACGTTCAACGAAGCCAAAGTCAGTCATATATTAAACACTTACGGTGGAAATTCAGATTCTCAATTAGTTTATTTAAAAGACAAAAATATTTATGTTTATAACGATGGTACTGATGACACTGTCTTTTTACAATTTGCTACCTATAATAATAAAAATATCGTGATGGGTAGTCCTAATGGTAAAAAATCAGATTTTGAAGCAGCTATTGCGCAATTTATCCGCGATGCCGATGTGTTAGGTTACTTGCCTGTCTTTTATGAAACAGACGAAGACACCGTTATGATTTTGCATGAATTAGGATACGACTTTATCAAAATGGGTGAAGAAGCTTTAGTTGAGTTGGATACTTTTACAACTTCAGGTAAGAAAATGAAGGGGACACGAGCGGTCTTAAACAAAATTGAGAAAAATGGTTTTACCTTTGAAGTTATCCAACCGCCTTATTCGACTGAAACCATGGCTACTTTTAAAGAAATTTCCGATAGTTGGTTAGATGGCCGCAAGGAAAAAGGCTTCTCACTTGGCTTTTTTGATGAAGATTATTTACAACGCGGACCAATGGCTGTAGTGAAAAATAACGCAGGAGAAATCGTCTCTTTTGCGAACATTATTCCAACTTATACAAAAGAAATTGGAACGATTGATCTAATGCGACACCATGCTGACAAAGCCCCATCTGGTAGTATGGATTTTCTATTTGTTAATTTATTTGCTTATATGCAAAACGAAGGTATTCAATATTTTGATTTAGGCATGGCCCCACTTTCAAATGTTGGACAATCCCGCAAAAGTTTTATTCAAGAACGAATTGCCTATTTAGTTTATGAGTTTGGTTCCCGATTTTATTCTTTCCAAGGTTTACGAGACTATAAAGAAAAATATGCCAGTCAATGGCGTTCTCGCTACACCTTGTATTCCAGAGACAGCTGGATAGCTTACGTTATGTTAGCCATTTTATTTATTGACAATCGCGCCGTTGGCAAAAATACGCCCCTTCACGGTGTTAAGCGTTTCTTGAAACGTTAAACAGCTTTCAGACTTAAATTAAGCGTAAAATCACTACGCAAAAAAACCGGAGCAATTAAATTGCTCCGGTTTTTTTAAATAATACGCCAATGTTTCAAAGGATAATAAACAAAACGAGCTTTGCCTAAAATATCTTGGGACTTAATGGCACCAAAAGAGCGACTGTCCTTTGAAATACGCCGGTTATCTCCCATAACAAAATAACTGTCTCGTGCCAGTTTTTTAGTCCCCGTCAACTCCTCTAAAGAAAAGTCATTGGTAAATGAACCTTCATCTGCCAAGTGCCGCTTATTTGCAACTAAAAATTTTTCTGGGACTTTTTTACCGTTAATATAAAGATTGTCATTATCATAACGCAACTCATCTCCAGGTAACGCGATGACACGTTTAATATACGTTGTACCACTTGCAAGTTGAAAAACAACCACATCAAAACGTTTAATTTTAGAAATCTTTTCCATGACAACCATATCCCCTTGCTTCAAAGTTGTCTCCATCGAATTTCCCTCAACCGGTACTGGAATTAACAAAAAACCACGAACTAAAATAGCAAGTGAAAGTGCAATAATGGCATATTTTATTGTCATCCAAAAATAATCTTTAAATTTTTTCATACCATTTCTCCTGCATCACTTCTTTGCTGTCATTTCTTTTTTTAATTCAGTAATTCCCCTGTTGTAAGCTGCATCATGGGCCCTGATTTGTAGTGCCAGTTCATTTTCAATTGCATCAGCTGTTTCTTTATTTAAAATGCCGGTTACAGACAATTTATGTTTACTTTGAAAATCTTTTAAAGCATTTGTCGTTTCCGCGGTAAAAACATCTTCTTTTGTATCATACCCCAGCGCCGCTAAAAAGCGATTCAAGCGTTTAACCTCTGTTGATGTTTGTCCTTCTTTTAATTCTTTATCCCGCGGTAAAGGCGCAAGATAAGCGTAATCGGGAAAATCAGCTTTTATGGTTGGCGTTAATCCTTTTTCGTGAATCCAATGGCCTTTTGGCGTTAGCCATTTACTTACGGTTAGTTTTAAACTACTCTTGTCATCAATTGGGCTAATCGTTTGAACCGTTCCTTTACCAAAAGTTGTCGTCCCAATAATTGGTATATTAGCAGACTCGTTTAAAGCCGCTGCAAAGATTTCTGCCGCCGAAGCAGAACCACCGTCAACTAATACGACACTTGGTTCACTGACTTTAAAACCTTGATCAAACTTTTCGCCCGCCACCGCTTTTGACACGGTTCGATGATTGTCTTTAAATTCAACAATTGTTTGACCATCTTTTAAAAACATGCTCGCCATTTCCTCAACTTGATCTAATAAGCCACCAGGATTTTGTCGTACATCTAAAATAAATGACTTTGCGCCTTGTTTGCGCAATGAAACAATGGCATCCTTTAATTCTTTGGCAGTATTTTCACCAAAGCTAGCAATTTGAATTACACCAATTTGTTTGTCATCCGCGCTGATTTTATCTGTTACGGTGTGTATGGAAATCTTTGCTCTTTTTAGACTCGTGGTAAACGTTTCATGCCCCCGCCTAATTTCTAAAGTTACCTCAGTTCCTTTTTTACCTCGAATTTTACTAACGACCTCATCTAATTTTTTACCTTTAGTTGCCATATCATCTACTTTTAAAATGATATCTTTTGCCCTCAAACCTTTTTTAGCAGCCGGTGTATCTTTAATTGGTGCTTGCGCTATTTCAGGATAATCATTTTTTATTTGCAAAGTAGCACCAATTCCTTCAAAACTATCGGATAGTGATTGATTGAGCTGACTAGAACCTTCTTCATCTAAAAAGGTTGTATACGGGTCACCTAAAGCCTCTGTCATACCTTTAAGAGCACCATTTACTAAAGTTTTAGAATCAACATCTCGATAATAGCTGCTTTTTATTTCGTCGTATAATTGATGTACTTTAGCCAGCTCATCTGTCTGAGGGCTACGGGATTCTTTTTGCAACTCGTGCAGCGTACCGTATAAATAACCGCCACCACCAAATAAAAGTGCCGCTGCAAGTAAAGAGATGAGGTATAATTTTATGGATATTTTTTTCATCCCTGGCCTACTTTCTTAACGATTGTTTTCCACGTATTGTTCATAAATACGGTCAAAAATATCCATGCTAGATAAATAATCAACATTCATTTCTAAATAACTCGATAATTCATCATAATCACTAGTATGTTTTGGAAATTGAATATCACAACTAACATGATTGGCAAAAACTTGCTCTTCACTTAAGTGATTGGGACCTTTTAAGGTAAGAACATAGTGATAAAAACTTCTACGCATCAAAATCCTCCCAATGCTCTTTGATAAATTCTGCTCTTCTTTGATGATTTAAAGCAAAGTTTTGGGGATTTTTTTTATAATAATCTTGATGATACCCCTCTGCTTCATAAAAAGGTTGCGCAGGCTCAATTTGCGTGACAATTGGTTCTTTAAAAATACCGCTGTCAGCTAAAGCTTGACGACTTTTTAAAGCTGCAACTTTTTGTTCTTCGTTCAAATAAAAAATTACCGGCCGATAATTATCACCACGATCTTGAAATTGACCAAAGGCGTCCGTTGGATCAGTTTGTTGCCAATAAATTTGCAATAAATCGGTATAACGGATCACTGCTGGATCAAAAATAATTTCAACAGCTTCGGTATGACCTGTTGTGTGGGTCAAAACTTGTTCATAAGTTGGATTTTTAACATGCCCCCCAGTATAACCAGAGGTTACTGTATAAATACCAGGTTGCTCATCAAAAGGTTGCACCATGCACCAAAAGCATCCACCAGCAAAAATTGCTCGTTCCATCAAATCAGTCCTTTCTTTCCGGTAAATATAAGCCTACCTGAATCTCATCGTCAATTAAATTGATTTTTTTTGCTTTGACGAAAAGTCCCGTAGGTAATTGAAATTGATCCAAGCGCAACGTGATCGATTTATCTTTTGGTTTTACCTCAATCCATTCTGGAAAATCATAACCACGTTTTACCAATTTCATTACTTCTTCAATCGGTAAACCAAGTGTGCCAATCGACATGCTTTTCGCCCGTAATTGGATATTGCCATTTTCCATCACAAAAGGATCAAAATACAAATAAAAATGTACAGGAAAATTTAATACTTTGGTTTCCCCCGAAAGCATTGCTTCATTTTCCAAAGCAAATTGATACTTCACACTACTATCTTTTTGAAAATCGGTTAAATAGTAATCAATCAAAGCATTCAATTGACTTTTATTCATGGAGATCGTCGTTACTTCTTGTCCTTTTTTGTCTAATACTTTTGTTGTTTTACTATAATCGGGTTCGCGAATGGAAAAAATTCGTGTCCCCAAAAACACACCTGTTCCTAAAACAAAAGCAATTAAACACAAAAAGGCAATCTTCCAGCCGTTCATTTTTTTTAGGTCAAATTTTTTTGATGCTTGTTTTTCTTCGCGAGTTTGCGTTGATTTATTCTCTGTCATATGTGACTGCTCCTCGTCTTTATTTTCTGGTCTACTTTTTAATTAGCCATTGTGCTTGTGTTTTGATTAATTCATCCCGCAATGCATTTGCCATTAACTGATAGCCTAAATTATTGGGGTGAAATTTATCTTGATCATACAAAGCGTTGTTGTCTACAATATTTAAATCACTACTATCAGAACTTTTTATCTCATCTTCGGTTGAAGAATCCAGGGTACTATCAATACCTACCTCATTATCTAAACCCCGATATAACAGGTCATTAATTGGAATAAAGTAGACATTTTTGAATGTTTTCGTGGTTTCTTCAGTCGCTAAATTCCAGTTATCAACAATTTTTTGCATATCGGTAATTTCAGGAAAGTTTAAATAAAAAGGATTATAAATACCAAAGACATAGATTGGAGCATTTTTATTTTGTTTTTGCATTAGCGCAATAATTTCAGCCACTCTTTTTTGATACTTTTCTTGTGGTCTTTTAAAAGTCTTAATCGATAAACCAAAGAAGTTATCTTGGATGACCTTCATTAAATCGTTGCCCCCCACCGTTAACGTTAGAATATCGGCAGTAGCAACATTTGCTAAAATTGACTCCTCTTTTTTCAAGCGCGTTAAAATCTGATCGCTGCGTTCACCAGCAACACCATAGTTTTCCACTTCCACACTCGTTAAACGATAACGTTCTGTAATATCACTGGTTACTATCGGTACAAAACCACCCCGTTTTGTTTCATCGCCGATGCCTTCAGTTAGGGAATCCCCAATGGCGACAAAGTGAAGTTTTTCCTTTTGATTTTTTACCACTTCACTAACTTGGGCAGGCTTTAAAATTGGTTTTGCCTGCGGAATCGTCTGATTTAATACGATATAAATAAGCAATGCTCCAATTCCTACGCTTAAAAGCGTAATCAGGGGTTTAAAAAATTTCAAAAGCTAAACCTCCTTTTAATTAAATAAACTATTATTGATGATTAAAAAACATCCTGTTACAAATTTGGGTAAAATAATTTCTATTCCTTAACAAAAAGATTAAACCATGCGCTTTTTTTGACAACGAAACTTCCAGCCTTGTCACACATTTACTGGACTAGTAGCAAAAGCTATAGCACCGCTTATTTTAGCAAAAAAAACATGAAATGGGTAGTTTGTCCACCGCTTTCCTATAAAGCTTTACTTTTCTACAATTTTTATTGCAGTCTTTTTTATTATTGCTGAAAAAATAAAAAAGTTGAAACAAAAACCACAAGTTGACGCTAACTGCCAAAATCGTCTAGTGAAATGCTAAGCTCTTAAAAACTACTAACCTTAAGAGCTTTAAAGCACTTTTCTATCTTATTTTGGCACTTTGCCAACTTATCTTTGTCTCAACTTCAAATTATTAGTCTTCGGTATAATAGGTGATGGCAAAAGCGCCTTTACCTGTATGGGTCGCAATAATTGGCGTGGTGTGCAACAAAGGAATATGCATTTCTGGAAATAGTTCTTGCAGTTCCTTTTTAAATTCTTCACATAATGCTAACCCATCAGCATGGGAAATCCCAATACTTTTAACATTTGTTTTTTGTTGCAATTCTTTTTTCAAACCGTCAAACCACTTGGTAAATGTTTTAGTGCCGCGCCCTTTAACCACAGGAATTAACTCTGAATGATCAAAGTCCATTACAACGCGCATATTTAATAAATTCGATAAAATGCCAGTAGCACGACTAATTCGGCCACCTTTCACCAAATTATCCAAAGTGGAAACACCAATATAAAGCTTCGTATTTTCCCGTACTTTTTCAACCGCTACCAAAACTTCTGCTAAAGAATTCCCAGCTTGTGCCATTTCAGCGGCTTTGATGACTTGGAAAGATAATCCTTGGTCAGTTGTATCACTGTCGATGACAGTCACATCACTTTTTGACAAGTTGCTGGCTTGTCGGGCAGCTTCAACAGTCCCACTTAAGCCTTTTGTCATATGAATTGATAAAATCTGACTGCCATCTGCTCCGAGTTCATCAAAAAGTTCGACAAACTCCCCAATCGGCGGCTGACTCGTTTTAGGCAGTTCTTTAGCACTGGCCATCATACTCATGAACTTTTCCCCAGGTAACGTTTCATCATCTTTATATAAAACGCCATCAATCATAACCGATAAGGGAACGATTTGAATATCTAATTTTTCTTGTAACGCTTTTTCCATCGTACACGATGAATCGGTAACTATTTTAAGTTTTGCCATGGTTCCTTCACTCTTCCTTTAACATTGCTCATCTTCATGTTAAAATACAGCTAAACATGCTCTGTCACTAAGTATAACAGAGACATTTTGTTTTTTCATTAATTTTGGAACATTCCCTAAAAGGAGGCTGTAAATACGTGGACAAACCGCAATTTTCCCGTAAATATTTAATCGTCAACGAAGTCTTAAACGCTGTGACCCACGGTATCGGTTTTGGTTTAGCAGTAGCTGGTTTAGTTATCTTATTAGTTAAAGGAGCCCGTTTAGACTCAGCTCTTCACGTCGTCTCGTATGCAATTTATGGTTCAATGATGATTTTATTATTTTTATCTTCCACCTTATTTCATAGTTTAATTTTTACCAAAGCAAAAAAAGTCTTCCAAGTTTTCGATCACGATTCAATTTTTCTTTTAATTGCCGGTAGTTATACACCGTTTTGCCTACTAAGTGTTAAAGGCTGGCTTGGTTGGACATTATTTGCGTTAATTTGGCTTTTAGCTATCAGCGGCATTGTCTATAAATCCTTGACGCTGCATAAAAAAGACACCGTCTCGAAAGTCTCAACTTTCATATATTTATTTATGGGATGGCTTTGCTTAATTGCAGCTAAAGATTTATGGCTTTCTTTAGGCAATGTCGGCACTACCCTTTTAGTTTCAGGCGGTGTTGCGTATTCTGTTGGCGCGCTTTTTTACAGTCTTAAAAATATTCGCTTCATGCATGTTGTCTGGCATTTGTTTGTCATGTTAGGGGCTGGTCTCATGTATTTTTCCATCTTACTTTACACATAATAAATTATCTAAAAATTTATACTTTCCATATAGTTAAAAAGTGCAATCAAAAGTTAACTTTTGATTGCACTTTTTGTTTAGTCTAAATGGATGCGTTCATATTCTTCAAAAGAGTGGGGGAATTTATTTTTTTCATCAACTTTTCCCGCAACTTTTTTGACTAAGCGCCAGCTTTCCCACTTAACTTCAGGAAAATACGTATCCCCTTCAAAGGAATCTTCAATCACCGTTCGAAAAATATAGTCACAAGCCGGCAATAACGTCGCATAAATTGCCCCACCACCAGCGATAAAAACCGTGTGATCACTTGCTTTTGCATAGGCGATAACTTGCTTAATATCATTCATAGCAAGTACGCCCACTGGTGCTTGGTAATTTTCATTACGGGTTAAAATGATTGTCCTTCGTCCAGGCAAAGGGCGCCCCCCCATACCTTCAAAAGTTTTTCTCCCCATGACGAGGGTTTTACCCAATGTCATCTCTTTAAAAAATTTTAGATCATCTGGTAAATACCAAGGTAGAACTTCATTTTTGCCAATTAAACCATTTTGATCTTGTGCCCAAATTGCTGCTAGCATGGCTACCTCCTTTTAAAATTTTTGACTAAAACTTAAACCGCGATTGGCGCTTTAATTGTTGGATGAGGATTATAATTTTCTACTTTAATATCTTCCATCTCAAAATCAAAAACAGAGGCTTTTTCTTGGTTTAAAACTAATGTTGGTGCGCTTCTCACCTCGCGCGATAGTTGTTCTTTCATTTGTTCAATATGATTTTGATACAAATGCGCATCCCCTAAAGTATGCACAAATTCTCCCACGCCAAGACCTGTTTCATGGGCAATTAAATGTGTTAATAATGCATAACTGGCAATATTAAAGGGAACACCTAAAAATACATCAGCACTTCTTTGATAGAGCTGGCAACTTAATTTGCCATCATAGACATAAAATTGAAACATCGTATGACATGGTGGTAAAGCCATTGAAGGTACATCTTCTGGATTCCAGGCAGTCACGATTAAGCGACGTGAATCGGGATTTTTTTTGATCATTTCAATGACATCTTTAATTTGATCGATAAACGTCCCATCTTGTTTTTCCCAATGACGCCATTGATATCCATAAATGTGACCTAAGTCTCCATGTTTTGCGGCAAATTTTTCATCGGCAACAATTTTTTCACAAAAATCTTTTAACTGTTTTTGATATTCTTCATTAAATTTTTCATCAACCAGTGAGCGCCGACCAAAATCAGTCATATCCGGCCCCTTATAATCTGTACTTTTAATGTAGCGTTCAAAAGCCCATTCATCCCAAATATGGTTATTGTGTTGCAATAAGTAACGGATATTGGTATCCCCTTTTAAAAACCACAATAGTTCGCTTTTGATTAAGCCAAATGGTACCCGCTTGGTCGTTAACAGTGGAAAGCCTTCATTTAAATCAAAACGCATCTGATAGCCAAATAAACTTTTAGTTCCGGTCCCTGTGCGGTCCCCTTTATCGTGGCCTTCTTCTAATAGTTTTTTCCCTAAATCTAAATATGCTTGTTCCATGAATATCCCCCTCAAATTTCACTGATAAATTCTTTAATCCACTACAAATTCGCTTAAATATTCCCAACGTTGCATTTTGTCTTCTAAATTTTTTTCAGATGAACTAATTTGTTTTTGTAATTCTTGTAATTTCGTAAAGTCTGCTCCTTGATGATTCATTTCTTCAGTTAATGCTGCAATTTTTTCTTCCAAGGCAGTAATGTCTTCTTCAATTGTTTCCCACTCTTTTTGTTCCATATAGGTTAGTTTTTTCTTAATCGCAGCCTCTTTTGTATGCGTAGTTTCCACACTTACCTTCTTTGTTGCATTTGGTAGCATGTCTTCTTCTAAGCTGTTGGCTAAATAATCGGTGATACTGCCAAAATAAGAAGTAATATTTCCATTGCCATTAAAAATTAGTAATTTTTCTGCTACTTTGTCTAAGAAATATCGATCATGGGAAACTGTTAAAACAGCACCGGCAAATGTATCTAAATAATCTTCTAAAACCGTTAAAGTCGCAATATCCAAATCATTGGTTGGTTCATCTAACAACAAGACATTTGGTTGACTCATCAATAATTTCAATAAAAACAAGCGCCGTTTTTCACCCCCAGATAGTTTTCCAATGGGTGTCCCATGGGTATGACGCGGAAATAAAAAGCGCTCCAGCATTTCAGTTACACTAACTGTGGTACCATCATTTTTTTTGACCATTTCGGCTACTTCTTGTAAATAACTAATCATTCGCTGATTCGGGTCCATGGCATCGTTTTGTTGGGTGTAGTAGGCCATTCTTACGGTCTCACCAATTGCTAAAATTCCGCTTTGCAAAGGGATTTTACCCGCAATAATGTTTAGCAGCGTCGACTTACCTGCACCATTTTCACCTGTAATACCAATTCGTTCTCGCGCTTGAATTAATAAATCAAAATCTTTTACAATCACTTTATTTTCAAAAGCATAATTTGCTTTTTTTAATTCAACGACCTTTTTACCAAGACGCTTTGTCGCAATTTCAATACTTACTTGGTCATCACCTTTATTTTGCCCCATACTCTCTTTTAAATCTTCAAAACGATTTATACGAGCTTGTTGCTTAGTCGTTCTTGCCTTTGCACCAGCACGCATCCAAGCCAATTCTTGTTTATAAAGCTGCTTTTTCTTTTGCTCTGCTTCAGCGTTTACCCGTTCTCTTTCCGCTTTTGCGGCTAAATAGTTTTCATAATTACCATTAAATTCTTGTAATGCACCGTCTGCTAGTTCAAAAATCCGGTTAGTCACACGGTCCAAGAAATACCTGTCGTGGGTGACCATCAAAAGCGATCCTTGGTAATTTTTCAAATAATTTTCCAGCCAAGTAATCGCGTCATAATCTAAGTGGTTTGTCGGTTCATCTAATAAAAGCAAATCAGGTTCATCAATTAAAACTTGTGCCAATCCGACCCGTTTTTGTTGGCCCCCAGATAAATTTTTAATCGGTTCATTTAGTTGTTGGATACCCAATTTTTGTAAAATAATCTTGGCATTGGTATCTGTTTGCCAGGCATCTTGCTCATTCATAGCCGCTTCGGCTTTTACAAAACGTTTTTGAGCTTGTTCATTCGTACCATCTTCTGTCAGTTGCTGCAGGGCCTGTTCGTATTCTTTAACGACTTGAACTTTTAAACTATCACTTTCAAAAACTGCTTGTAAAACCGTCTGATCACCCGCAAAATCACTTTCTTGGGCTAAATAGGCAATGCGATAATCTTTGGCATATTCTAGAGGATTCAAATCACCGTCGCCACTTTCAATGCCGGCAATAATTTTTAACAAACTACTTTTACCAGTCCCGTTAATTCCGATTAAACCAATTCGATCTTTTTCATGGATCATAAAGTTTAAATCACAAAACAAGGTCTTTTCGCCGTAAGTTTTATTTAAGCCTACTACTTTTAATTCTTTCATTTGTTCCCCTCCAATATCTCACACATTGTACCATTATTTGTAAAAAAAAGCAGGTAGGCAAAATACCTATCTGCTTAATTTAAATTCATCTAAAAAAAGGAATTTTGGGTAAATTCCCCGTCTGGCCCATCGCATAGGATTCTAATAAATTTACTTTACGTCGGTATTCATTTGCCGCAAAAGTGGTAATTGTGCCTGCCGTTTCAAATGTATCAATTACTTTTCGCTCTAAATAATAGCCCCGTAGCATTTCTTTAATATAAGCTGGATCTTGGCGAATCATGACCGCAGCCATAAAATCATTTAATTCTAGCCGTCCCATCATATTTTGCCGTTGTTCCAAGAAATGAGCAATAATTTTTTCATCATAAACACCATCTAAACTGGTCAAGCTTTGCTTAATTAATTTAGTATTACGCAAATAAACTTTTTTTATCTGACTTAAATCATTTGGCTGCATTTGTTTTGGTGTAGTTTGTCTTCGTTCAAAAAATAATTTGGGATGTAAAATTACGCGAATAACTCGGCGTACAACCAATAGCCAAAACGCTAGAAAAGATAAAATTTGTTGCCCTACTGAATGTTGGAAATTTGCAATAAACCGCGAATAAAAGCGATAGGTGTTCACGTCAATTTCATGGCGGCGAAAACTTTCATCTAATCCATCTCGCTCAATCCCAATAATCAAAGCTTGAATTTCTTGCACTTCTTGACGTTCACTTTCAGTCATTGCGGCAGTATACGTATCCCACATGCGATTTTCATAACTTTGGATAACCGCTTTTAAGGCAATTTGTTCACTTTCAGTTAAAGTTGTCTCTTTTTGGTCTATCCGTAATTCTTTTTTGACTTCAGCTAAAATAGCTAATCCTTTTTCATCCACGGGAACCTCCGCTTCACCATCAGCTAATTGCGGTAAAATAGCTAAACTAATGACGAGGCTTAATAAAATGACACCAGCTGTCAAAAATAGCAAAACACTACGTTCAGGAAAGATTTCACCATGAAGACATGTGGGCAAAATAAAAATTGTAGCTAAACTGACGGTTCCTTTCACACCACCAAATGT
The DNA here is from genome assembly GCF_017316025.1 of Candidatus Enterococcus myersii. GTDB lineage: Bacteria > Bacillota > Bacilli > Lactobacillales > Enterococcaceae > Enterococcus_C > Enterococcus_C montenegrensis. Next base: position 22,015 of record NZ_JAFLVT010000020.1, on the reverse strand, counting down.
TAAAAGTAAGATTTCCTGCCACGTTTTGGCTTTTCCTTTTTTGGTACTAAAAAGATTTAAAAGAAGTAAAAAAATGAAACGGATAAAAAACAAAATCGCCGTAACTGCCACAATAACTAAAAGGAGTAGCCAGTTTGCATAGACATCACTTTCCCAGATCGGTGAGAAAACTTGCGAAATCTCAATTCCTAAAAAGATAAAGACTAACCCATTTAAGGTAAATACGATGGTATTCCATGTTGCAGTAGAGACATTAGCAAGTTCTGCTTGAAACAATGTCACTTTTTGACGCCCAGTAGCTTGCATAACACCTGCGACAACTGCCGCAATAATTCCCGACACACCGATAATTTCAGAAAAAACATAGGCCACAAAAGGAAGCAATAGCTCAATGAGTAGATAAGCCGTAACGTCTTGTGCGGATAGTTGTTCAATTAAGCGAATTAATTTTCTTTTTCCCCAGACTACTATCATCCCGACTAAAGCCCCACCGACACTGGCAAATAATAAACGCCAAGAACCTTGCCACAATGAAAAACTACCCGTAATAAGAGCAACTGTTGCAAATTGAAAAGCCGTAACACCAGAAGCATCATTTAAAAGACCTTCGCCTTCTAATATCCGCATAACGCGATCAGGAATTTTCAGCGATTTGGTAATCGAAGTGACTGCTACTGCATCTGTAGGTCCTAATGCAGCACCAAAAGCCATACAAGCAGCTAAAGGGATCGTCGGCATCAATGTATGCAATGTCAAACCTACTGCCACAAGTGTTACCAACACACCACCAAAAGCCAAAGACAAGATGGTACCAAAGTTTTTAAAAATTACCGGTAAATCTGCGTGCTCCCCTTCGCGAAATAGCAACGGAGCAATAATTAAAACCAGAAAGATTTCCGGCCTAAAATTTAACGTCCGACCGTAACTCGATAAACCAACGAGAATTCCAAAAAATATTTGAATGAAAAAAATAGGAATGGTGGGAATAATTTTGGCAAAAATATTTGAAAAAGTAATTGCAACAGCAATTAAAATAATTAATTCAACTAATTCCATGCCTTACTCCTTTTGTTTAAATTCACATAATAATTTTAAAAAGATTTCTTTGCGCGCCACAATTTTTTGTTCAAGCTCCGTTAACTCAGCTGGTTCTTCTTCAAGCTCCAATTGTGCTCTTTTTGCTTCTAAGCGTAGGAGTTCGTGCTTTAAGCGTTCCAATTTTCGATAGCTGAAAAGATTTTTACGTCGCACTTTTTCCAAAATACGCCGTCTTTCTGCCATTGTTAAACTACCATATTTTGTCCGTAATAAATTCAGCTGCGTTTCAAAGTCTTTACTCATGATTTTTACTCCCTTTAAAAATGTCTCCCTAACAGTAGCGCAAACATCTGTACTTGACAAGTAACAACAACAAATAAGGCAACAAAAAATAAGAGGCCTGACAAAAATTGTCACACCCCTTACTTTTTAGTTGTTCATGTAAAGATCATAGTAAGCATCCATAATTTCTTTAGCGGTTGTTACATTGACATGGTCATCGTCATTTTTTAAATTTGGTAGCATGACACTGATTGCTACTTTTGCATCATCAGACGGACCATAGGCCACAATATTGCTATTAATGGTATCGGTAATTTTTTTGCCATCTTTATAAACAGCCGTTTCGGCAGTACCTGTTTTAGCAGAGGCCGTCATTTTTGCTCCAGCTAAGGCAGTAGCCGTAGTAAAAGGATCGTTGCCATGAACGGCATCATAAAAACCACCTTGAATAATATCCATTTGGTTTTTCGAAAGATTAACTGTATTTAAAACTTTCGGTTGAATGGCTTTTTTCAAGTTACCTAGTCCACCATTTGTATCATTGCCATAAATACCACTCACGAGATGAGGTTGAATTCTTTTACCGCCATTTGCAACAGTTGCTGCATATTGGGCCAGTTGCATTGGCGTATACGTATCAAACTGTCCAAAAGATAAATCTAGCACACTACCACCATTGTTTTGTGAATCCAAATAACGAATTGGTGTAGAAATACCATCTTCTTCATTGGGAATATCAATTCCTGTTTTTACGCCCATCCCATATTCTGAGAATGCTTTGCGTAACGCATCATAAGCTTTCACCTGTTTATCAATTAAAGGCATTGAAACATTATACTGATAATTCATATTCAGTAATTTAAAGGTCACTTTCATCATATAAGCATTAGAGGAAATTTCCAATGCTTTACGGGCAGACAAATTACGACTGCCACTGCCGTCTTTATTGTAAATAGAAGCCTTTATTTCGGTACCGTTAACTTTGATCGGTTCATCATACAAAACTTCATTGCCATCTAAGACACCATTTTGCCAACCTGCCGTTAGCGTTCCCGCTTTAACAACAGACCCTGGTACAAAAGCTGACTGCACAGTTCCTAGGGCATGTTCTTCTAAATCATCACTTTTTTCTTTGTGTAAGAAACCCGCCATCGCCAACACACCACCGGTATTGGGATCCATCGCCACAGCATAGGCTCCCGGTGAATAGTCAGCTTTTCCAGCATCGATTAATCCTTGGTAATTCTTTTTCAAAATATTCTCAACCCGTTTTTGAAATTCTGCATTTAGCGACAACACTAAGTTATCCCCTTTTGCTCCCGGTGAGACTTCTTTTTGACTAGAAATATTACCTTGTCGATCTAATATCACTTCATATTGAGATTTTGTTCCTTGTAAAACATCCTCGTATTGCTTTTCTAAAAAGCTTGTCCCAACCCGGTCATTTCTAGCATAGCCCTTTGCTAGATATTTCTCTAAATCTTCTGCTGGTAACCCCGTTGTCTCAGTTGATACATTGCCTAAAATACTGCGCAGCGAGCCTTTTTGAGCATAGTCTCTGCTCCAATCCGTACCTGTAGAAACTCCAGATAACTCACTTGCCCGTTCTGCTACAATAGCAAGTTCTTCATCAGTAACATCGCGATTTTTAATATAAACAGTATTTAGTGCCGATGCACTGTTCATTTTTTTGAAAATCATCGCAGCTTTCTTTTGTTTTGTATCAAATTGAATTTCTTTATCCGAAACTTTATCAACTAACAAGGCGTAACGTTTACTTTGATCGGTGATCAACTTTTGACTTGCACTCAAACGACTATTGGCTTTTTTTAGATTTTCAGGATTCGCCAGCCAATAATCTTTTAAATCGCGCTCTTGCAATGTTTTTTCAATTGGAACGTCGATTAATTCATTTAAGCGATTGGCGATTTTTAGTAAATCTTCAGCTGACATAGTATTACCCCGGGTAAAGGTAATCGCAGGATTTGCTTCGTTTGATACCAATGGTTTTCCCGTTGCATCATAAATCATGCCCCGTGGTGTACTTCCTTTAATCTTAATTGTCGACGAGGCTTTTAGTTGCGTTGCAATATTATCGCCATTTACAATTTGCAAATAACCTAATTGCGCAATTAAAGCAATAAACAATGCGAAAATAATAAAGAAAAGGAAATTCAAGCGAAACGGAACATGAGAACGAGGCGCCGTTTTTGAAGGTGCTCGTCCATCTTTTAATTTTTTTTCAATATGGGCTCGTGTTAATTTATTTTTAAGATCTTTCATGTGTCAAATCCTTCCAAAACATCAGTACCGTCTTATTTTACCAAAAAAACATTGATAATACAGTTTTATTCACTAAATAAATAAAACCTTAAGCTTGTTTTCTAAGTATTTTTAAAATGTTCCACAAGAATAATTATATTTTTAATTTTATCTAAACAAAATGCATGAATTTCAGACTTTAGTATCAAATCATTTCTCATAAATCGTGAAACATTACTTTTAGTAAGCTTTTATTTTTATAAAATTGTGGGTAAGTAAAAATAATTATATTTTCAAAGCAGCCCTATCACTGCTGCTCCCCACTAATTGCTCTACACATAAAAAAGACAATCCTATTTCAAAGGATTGCCTTCACATTATCTTTAAGTTTAATTAATAGGCCGCTTGCTCATCGTAATTTTGATCATAACCAGTATTACTTCCATCTTGGCTACCATCACCATAATTTTCTGTTCCGGTCACATTTTGAACAGAACCATCAGCTTCTGCAGTTTGGTTTGTATCATCGTAAAATTGACCTTGAGCATAGCCGCTTGTATATTCATCACCAGTTGGCAAAGTTTCACTTGTCGGTAAATTCAATTCCGTTTTTAATTTATTTTGCATTTCCAGGACTTGATTAAGACCCAGCATTTGATAATAAATGCCATTGATCATTTGTCCTTCACCTTCGAGTTGATCTTGTTTGATTGTTTTAAAGGCTGGAATATAGTTATTGGCGATATCTAACATATCTTCCCAAGAAAGATCTGTTTTTGTATTTTTTTCTACCGCTTTTAAAATCTTTTGATAGTTTGCGACACTATCAAGACTCATTACTTTATTGACAATTTTAGTAATAACTTCACGTTGTCGCTTTTGTCGTCCGATATCCCCTTGAGGATCTTGTTTCCGCATTCTGGCATAAGCTAAACCCGTTTTACCATTGAGTTTAATTTTCCCCTTGGGAACATGGACTCCTTCTAACGTAAAATCAATTTTATTATCAACTGTTATACCACCAACAGCATCAATTAAATCTCTTAACCCCTGCATGTTGATAGATACGTAATGATCTAATGGAACATCTAACAAATTCTCAACAGAATCCATTGCCATCTCTACACCACCAAAAGCATAGGCGTGATTCAATTTATCCATCGTACCATAGCCAACAATTTGCGTATAGATATCACGGTCTAGACTAACAATCGTTGATTGTTTTTTTGCAGGATTCACCGTTACTACCATCATAGAATCAGAACGCCCTTGTTCTGTTCGTCCTAGAGCTCCCGTATCAATTCCCATTAATAAAATTGAAAACGGCTCCGTATTATCGATATTAGCTTTTGAAACGTGGCGACTATTTTTTCGATCAATTTTTTCAACAATCGCATTAAACGAACTATTCGCATCGTGATACATTTTAATGCCATAAGCAGTAGCGCCTAAAACTGCAACCGTAATTAGACCTACAATTCCCAAAATAATTTTTTGATATAAACGCATTGGACACCTCTTAGTTAACTTTTTCATTTGTTGAATATCGTATAAATTTTGCCACACTTCTTTTATTTCGGCAATCTAAGTTTACGTTTATTACTCAAACTTAATATTTTTGCAACATAAATGAAAAGAAGCGACCAAAAAAGATCGCTTCTTTTACTAAATATAATCGACAAAACGTGCTCTGAATTTCATATGCAGATGACTACCAAGAATTAATAAAATTAAAATTATTCCCCAAAAAATCAGCGTATAATTTGCTTTTTCCCAAAACCAAGCGCGACTTAAGAAAGAATCCCGAATACCATCGTTAATATAATAAATCGGATTTAATTTCAAAATTTTAACTAACCAGACTGGTAAATTACGATTATTAATATCCCAAATAGTACCAGAAACATAAAACAACAATCTTAAAACGGATTGTAAAAAAATGTGGTAGTCTCGAATTAACACCGTAATTGTTGAGTTCAAAATACCAAAGGCAAATAAGAATACTACCATACAAATAAAATAGTATATATACTGAAGCCAGTAAATGGTCGGCGCAACGCCAGATAACAAAAGCGCACCGATTACAATCGCAAGCATTGGAAAATAGGAGGATAGATTACTAATAATATTGATTGTAGGTAATACACTCACCGGAAATTTCATTTTGGCAACCATGCCTACTTGGCGATGAATGGAATTAGACGCTCCTAAAATTGAAGTATTCGTATAAAACCACGCTGTAATCCCCATAATCATCCAGACAAAAAATGAAACTCCGTCAATTTTACGATTCCCATTCATACCAATCCCAAATACCAAATAATAAATTCCCACTTGAATCGCAGGATTTAAAATCTGCCAAGCAAGACCCAAATAATGGCTTTGATAAGTGGCTTTATCTTCATAGCGAGACATCCGAAAAATCATGCCCAGATGTTGAAATTGTTCTTTAATTATCAACCAAATTTCTTTCACTAAAATCTTCCTTTACATGACAACGACTAAAATTAGCCATCCTTATTTAAAAACTTGTACAATCGTATCAACGGGATGCTTAATAGCATGGGTCAATGAACGGCCACTAAAAGATACTAATGAAAAAAAAGTGGTTACGGTAATTGCACCAATTAGAATAGCTTTCGTTATTCCAGTCATTTTATCACCTAATGGCGTTCGTTTTAAATTCTTATTGACCTGAACTTCTGACAAGTGCTGGGCAGCCAAATGTTGATCACTTTTAGCATTATCTGCAAGTTTATCCAGATTAAACGATTTTTGTTCTTCTTTGCACTTGTCTTGATATGCCTTTTGTTCTTTTTTCGATAGTTTCTTAAACCAATTAATAAATTCCCGATAATCCGCCATTACTTCATCTGTTGGTCCTATCGCGCGCATATCACCGTAATGCATCCAAATTGTCTTATCACAGAGTTTTTCCACTTGAGGAAGTGAGTGGCTGACAAAGAAGATAGTCTTGCCTTGTTCTTTAAATTCCATAATTTTATCGACACATTTTTGATAAAAAGTTTCATCACCCACTGATAAAGCCTCATCAATAATAAGAATATCAGGGTCATTATGAACGGCAATCGCAAAACCTAGCCGGGATTTCATCCCACTAGAATAACTTTTTACCGGTTGATTTACAAAATCACCTAAGTCGGCAAAAGCAACAATTTCTCCCATTCTCGCATCGATTTCCTTATTAGTCAGACCGGTCATTAATGCTTTTAAGCGAATATTTTCAATACCCGTTAATTGTGGCTTTAAACCGGCGCCAATAGCAATAATAGAAGTATCACCATTTACCTCCATCGTGCCTGATGTTGGTGGAATAATTCCACTAATGATATTGGATAAAGTTGACTTACCCGAACCATTTATCCCGATTATCCCTACTGACTCGCCGGCTTTCACTTCAAAACTGACGCCTTTTAGTGCCCAAAAGCGTGGGACATTTCGGTGATAAAATTTGAACAACGCTTTTACTTTATCGGATTTCTTTTTGTACAAATCGTACTCTTTGGTGACAAGAGTGCTTCTTACTTTAATATTATTTTCCAAAATCTTCATCCTTTACCAGATATTGACTTGAAATAGTTCACGCTACATCATACCATATTTTAGTTGTTGGGCAAAACTGCCTCTAATAAAATAGAACAAAAATATGAAAAAGTCGAGAAAAATCTCGACTTTTTTGTTTATTTTAGTTTTAAATCATTTTTTATCTGTGTCGTAGAAACTTCTGGCGTACGTGGTAAGTAAATAACTTCTGCATCTGTTTCTTCTTGTAGAAAATCAAATTTACCAGCCCAATCGTCTCCCATCACAAATTTATCAATGTGATAAAGTTCGATATCACTTGATTTTTGATCCCAACCTTCTTCTGGGATAACCAAGTCCACATAACGAATTGCTTCTAGTAATTGTTTGCGTTTTTCATAACTGAAATAACATTTTTTTTGCTTTTCATCCCAATTAAATTCGTCTGTTGACAAAGCAACTACTAAATAGTCCCCTTGCTCTTTCGCACGGCGCAATAAATTAATATGCCCATAATGTAATAAGTCAAAAGTTCCATAAGTAATAACACGTTTCATGTCTTTCCCTCGTTTCTTTTTCTTATAACGAAGATAGCAAAAAAGCTTTAAAAAGGCAACCAAATAAAAAAACCGGATCAAAATCCGGTTAAAAACTAAATTATAATTTAGTTACTTCCGCTGCTTGTGGGCCGCGAGCGCCTTCAACGATGGTAAATTCAACATCTTGGCCTTCTTCTAATGCTTTAAAGCCATCCCCTTGAATTGCTGAAAAGTGTACGAATACATCATCGCCACCTTCAGTTGTAATAAAGCCAAACCCTTTTTCGTTGTTAAACCATTTCACTTTTCCTTGTTCCATGTTTCGTGTAGCCTCCAAAAATTATAATTAACGGATATTCCGTCACTTAATTATAACGAAATTTGAAAGCGGTAGCAAACTTTATTTTTCCAAAATATAATCATTCATAATAAAGCCTTGACCAATTTCATCGTCTTTGGTGGCAACAATATTAAAGCCGCGATGCTTATAAATTGCCACAGACTGTGCATTATCCCGATTCACTCGCAATTGCTGTTTCAAGCCTAGTTTTTCACTGATACTATCATACCAATCAAAGACTTGACGCATTAAGCCTTGCCCACGAAATTGCTTTTTAATATAAAGTTTGCTGATATAAATAACTTCCTTTTTTATTTCATAGGCAGTGTAGCCAATTATTTCATTTTCTCGTATTAAGGCAAAATAATGCACATCGTTTTTAATTTCATCCGCAATATTTTTTTCTGACTGATAGTTATGCAACATAAAATCAACCTGTTCTGCGCCAATTATCGGCGTAAACCATTCTTGCCAAATTTCGACCACGACAGGATACAAAGCCTGGATATCTTTTTGTGTTTCAACCTTCTTTTTCTCCACCTCAACGCCTCCAAAATAAAAAAATGTGATGAAAGTTTCCCTTCATCACATTTTAGACTACTTACTATGCTTTTTCAAAGTGTTCGTTTGCTTTATCCCAATTTACAACTTCCCAGAAAGCTGCAATGTAATCTGGTCGTACATTTTTATATTTTAAATAATAAGCATGTTCCCATACATCTAAACCGATAATTGGTGTCTTACCTTCCATTAAAGGAGAGTCTTGATTAGCTGTTGATATAATCGCCAATTTACCATTATCTACTACTAACCAAGCCCAACCAGAACCAAAACGCCCTGTAGCGGCTGTTTTAAATTCATTTTTAAAGTTTTCAAAAGAACCAAAAGTTTCATCAATGGCATCCTTTAAAGAGCCTGTTGGCGCTCCGCCAGCATTTGGTGCCATAATTTCCCAAAAGAAAGTATGGTTAGCATGACCACCACCATTATTTTGAACAGCGGTACGAATATCAGCCGGAATTTCATCCATATAAGCAATCAATTCTTCCACACTTTTTTCTGCTAATTCTGGATATTTTTCTAAAGCCGCATTTAAATTTGTCACATAAGTATTATGATGTTTGTCATGATGCAAGTGCATTGTTTCCACGTCAATATAAGGTTCCAATGCGTCATATGCGTAAGGTAATTCTGGTAAAGTATAAGCCATTTTCGAAATCCTCCTAAATGTTATTTACAATGTAAACACTATCAGAGAAAAGTCAATTATTCAAAAAATATGCCTCAATTTAATTAATTTGAGCAACATTTAAACCACTTTATCTTTTGATTTAAAAATAAACAATTTGCTAAAAAGATAGTTAGCAATGACAACTACAACTTGCGTTATTAGTTTTGCCCAAAAATCGGCGATTTCCAGGCTATCAACGAAAAGAAACATCATTCCCATGTCAAGTCCATAGGATACAATGCGATAAAAAATGAACTTACCAAACTCGATTATTAATTCAAAAAAGTTTTCTGATTCTGACTTAAAAACCCATAACTTATTTGTTACAAAAGCAAATAGTACAGCAGCTAACCATGAAATTGAATTAGAATTAAATAAATTTAAGTTAAAAGCATCACGCGCAAAAAAATAGATAACAAAATTTACAACAGTAGCTAGTCCGCCAAAAAATAAATAGATAAAAACTTCCCATAAATGACGTCGCTTCATTTTCGTTTTAAATTGCAAATAATATTTCATTTAAGTACCTCTTTATTTTTCTACTAAATATAAGAATAAACAAAAACTAAAATAGAAACTACTAATTTCAAAGATATTTAATCAATTCTCCTTGTAAAAGCCCCAGACCTTCGATAGAATGGATTGAATACTTATAAAAAGGAGTCCTGCTCTGAATGTTACACTTAATGAAAAGTTCTTTTTTCCAGTTTCGGGAGTTACTTGCAGCAAAAAAATTAGCCTTTGGTAAAGTGATTGGCTATATTTTTATCTTAGGCGCTATTCTTACATTACCTCTGGCCTATAAGGTTAGCAGTGTTTTTCACGATATTCAACATGATGGCCAAAAAATTGCCGCTAAGCTACCTGATTTTACAATTGAAAAGAACCAGTTACAACCAGCGGATGCAAAAGAAAAAGGATTTATCTACCAAACTGATTCGATTATTTTCACCTTTGATCCGCAAGGCAAACGAACTGCCAAAGATATTACAACAGATATGGTAGGAAACTTTCTTAGTATCGGTCTTTTAAAAGATGATTTAGTTGTAGCAATGCCAAGTACCGGCGCAAGTTCTGCACTACTTGGTGACAATCAAATAGTTATACCTTATTCTGAAGCATCCCTTGCTTCTTTATCTGGTAGTCATATCCGAGATTATTTACAAGACACTAAGATTCCTTGGTGGATGTATCTGATTGCTTTTTTAGTTTCACTTTACCCTAGCGTTGTGAATTTACTTGTCACCTTATTGTTTGCAACACTCGGTGCAACACTGCAAACAAAAATGCGACGGCTAAAACTAAGTAGCTTTGAGAATTTTAAAATTGTAGTTTTCGCTGCAACTTTACCTGTGATCTTAACTGCAATTATCCATTTTGTGACAATGAATTTCGATGCTACCATGTTCATTTTGATTGCAACTTTATTTATCTTTAATCAAGTCATTAAAAAAATCCCGCAAGAAGAACAAAAATCAAATTAAATAAAAGACGCCTTTCAATGTAGTGACTCTAAAAGTTAGCTTAAAAATCTAACTTTTAGAGTCCTACAAAACTTGAAAAGCGTCTTTTTTAATTTCCTTTGCTACAATAAATGTATGTACATAAAGGAGGAAGTTTTATGACGAAATATATCTTATCCAGTCGCCCTTTTAAACCAGAATTGATTAATGAAATAAAAAAAATTGCGCCAGAATATGATTTTATTACCGAAATCGCTACAACTGAAGCTTGGCAACAAGTGGAAATTACCATCGGTTGGCAAAAAAAATGGGATAAATTACTAGCACCTAATTCCAACTTAAAGTGGGTACAAAGTATTTCCGCGGGAGTTGATTATCTTCCACTTCAAGATTTTAAAAAGCAAAATATTTTGTTGACGAATGCAAAAGGTATTCACAAAGAAGCGATTAGTGAACACGTTTTAACGACAATTTTGATGCGCCTTAGAGGCTTTAATGAAGCAGCTGTTGGCCAACGTCATAAAAAATGGCAACAAACTATTTTTTATGGCAAATTAGAAGAACAAAAAATTTTGATTGTTGGTACTGGTCAAATTGGCCAAGAACTCGCTGGAACTTTGAATATACTTGGTAATCATCCCACCGGAATTAATACTTCTGGCCACAGTGCCCAAAATTTCACGAATACACATGCAATTTCAGAACTAAAAACAATAGCTCAACAATTTGATTTCATTGTCAACATTCTTCCCCTCACCGCTGAAACGTATCATCTGTATGACACAGAATTTTTTAATCTACTCCGTAAAACGGCTACTTTTATTAACGTCGGAAGAGGTGCCAGCGTGGATACACCTGCCCTAGTTAAAGCCCTACAAGAACAAACAATTGCCTATGCCGCATTAGATGTCTTTGAAGAAGAGCCACTTGCTTCTAATAGTCCCCTATGGGAGCTAGATAACATTTTGATTACCCCCCATATTGCTGGCATGGTACCACATTTCCAGCAAAAATTCATGAGGATCTTTTTGAAAAATCTTGACTCCTTTGTTAAAACGCAAGCTGTCAGCCAAAATCAAGTTGATCTTACAAAAGGTTACTAAATATGAACCTATGAATTATACTCATCCTTTTTTATATAAAGATTAATATAGTCAACATGTACTATTATTGTGCAGTTTAATGCTCTCGCATTTACTTTTTAATAGTGCTAGAATTATTGAAAACGAATTCAAAAAAAAGGAGCAATAATAATGAAAAAGAATGTTGTTAATTTTATTATCTTATCAATGTTAGGTATTTGGGGCACATGGGGCGAAATCAAAGCAGATGCAATGATACATACTGACCAATCAAATTACCCTAGCAGTTCAGAGACAACTGCTGTAAGCCAAAATCTGGAAACAAAGCAAAGCCTGGAAAGCTATGGGAATGTAACTAAAGATTCTAGCCTATGGCAAGACACTAGTTTTAAAAAACAGATCGGAAAATCAGGAAAATTTTTAAATATAACTTTAAAGATAACAGAAAAAATTGATAAAAAAAATGGAGAAAGTTATTTTCGACTTGAAAATAACCAAAAAAAATTCATCGGATACATTAATGTAAATGCTATCTCTATAGCCAATGGTCAGGAAGGAAACTATTTTAACGAAAATAGATATATTACTGTAAATAAAGCTTGGCCCTCATATCGTACTCTTGGATGGGATCCTGATAATGTTTTCAACACTCATTACTATCCTAGCAGTCAATGGCCTCAAAAAAACATCGGCGCAAAACTCGTTAATAAAACATATAAGGTAACCTCTAGTTACAATCACTTTAACGGGGCTACTTATTATGTTATTATAGATAACACAAACAATTTTATGGGCTACATCGATAGCAGAGCTACCAAAATTGCTGCTGGTGCTCAAGGCACTTGGCAACCAGAAAATAGATATATAACTGTTATGAAAAACTATAACAGTTACAAAAATTTTAATAAGTGGACCGTAGCTAGTAAATATACTTCATTAAAATACCACACTTACAAAGTTACAGGAAAATATACCCATTTCAATGGCAATACGTATTATTCTATTGTAAACAATAAAAACAAATGGGTAGGTTATATTAACTCCCAAGGAACTTATAAAGGCAAAGGACAACAAGGTTCTTACATTTCTACGAATAAAAAAGTAAGAATTATTAGTAAAAATTACAATATATATTCAAACTTCAACTGGAAAATTAAAAGTAGCACAAAAAATCGTCTAAATAAAACTTATATTGCCAAAACCATGTATCGACATTTTAACGGCTCTTTGTATTATTCTATCTACACTCCAGGCGGAACTTGGATAGGTTATATTAATGCAACTGGTACAAAGTAATTTAATATCCACTAGAATAACTTTCTAAGGATAGCAACTTTATCTTAAATCAACTCTTTTTTTCGTCATTTATTGATATCGAAAGAATCTAAAAAACCTTGTTGAAAAGCTAACGAACTGTCAGTTTTTCAACAAGGTTTTACGGTCTATTTTTATCTGACTCCTTTACTAAGTAATGGGGTCGCTTTTTTGTTTCCAAAAATATTTTGCCAATATATTTCCCGATAATCCCTAAGCAAAGTAACTGTAAGCCCCCCACAAATAGAAAAATGGAAACCATAGAAGGCCAGCCACTGGTAGGGTCGCCAAACAATAAGGCCCGTACAACAATAAAAATCAAGGCAATACCAGAGCCAAAACACGACAAAGCACCTACAAAAGAAGCGATGTTTAGTGGTAAGTCAGAAAAATTCACGATCCCATCCATCGAGTATTTTAAAAGTTGCCAAAAAGACCAAGAAGTTTTACCCGCAACACGTGCGACATTTTCATAAGCAATGTACTCTGTTTTAAAACCAACCCAACTAAAAATTCCTTTAGAAAAACGGTTATATTCAGTTATTTGCAAAACAGCATCTACCATTTGCCTTGTCATAAGTCGGAAATCACGGACACCAGACACGAGTTCAGTCTCGCCAATTTTATTCATCAAATAATAAAATAAGCGCGCAAATAAACTCCTAAGCTTAGGTTCACCAGCGCGGTTTTTTCTTCTGGTAGCGACACTATCTAAATCATGGGCCACTAATAAATCATACATCTCCACTAATAATTGCGGTGGATCTTGCAAATCAGCATCCATTAATGTCACATAGTCTCCTTTGGCATTTTGTAACCCCGCATATATTGCAGCCTCCTTGCCAAAATTACGAGAAAATGAAAAATAATGAACCTTTCCACCACTCTTTACTGACAATTCTTTCATCAGCTTCAAAGTCTTATCAGTAGATCCGTCATCGATTAGAATGTATTCCACATCTAATGGCAGCACTTCTTCAATTTTTGCCATTTCAGCAAAGAAGTAAGGCAAACTTTTTTCTTCATTAAAACACGGTACAATAACCGACAAAAGCATTTGCTTAAACTCCTATAATAGTTTAGTCTTCTGTAAATAAATACTTAGGTTCATTTAACTTTTCATCCAAGTCGACGGTTAAATCATAGCCTTTGAAAAACCATTCATCTGCTTCATCGGCATAAAATAAAATCCCATCAGCGGTTGCTTTTGCAATTGGATTTTCTGGTGTATCAACAGACATCCCAACTGAAAAACCTTCGTGAACTTGCGTTTTACCGTAAACTTTACCGTAAAAACGAACGCCCATCCCCTCATCAACTGTTAATTCTGTTTTAAACCATTTTGCCGCTGCTGGTGTTATTGTTATTTTCATTAATATCCCTCACTAATCATTCATTTTTTCATCTAAAATATCCACGTCGTCTGTTTCACCAATCACCAAAAGATTATCATTTTTTAAAACGATTTCATCGGCGGTAGGAGAAACAACAACTTTGCCGTTAACCCGGCGAATACCGACTACCGTTAAACCAAAATTTTGGCGGAAATTCAAGTTTGCCAATGTCTTATCATAAAATTTGGGATTGGTCACACGTATTTCTGCCAATGAATAGTCATCTGATAATTCAACATAATCTAAAATATTTTTAGAAACGAGATTATGGGCTATTCTTACCCCCATATCCCTTTCAGGATGCACAACACGATCGGCGCCGATTTTTTCTAATACCCGGGCGTGATATTCGTTTTGCGCTTTAGCCAAAACATTTGGCACGCCCATTTCTTTTACCATTAACGTAACTAAAATGCTTGCTTGAATATCTTCTCCAATTGCGACAATCACATGATCAAAATTACGAATGCCCAATGAGCGTAAAGTCATTTCGTCTTGCGCATTTCCCACGACAGCATGGGTTGCGATATTCATATATTCATTTACACGATCTTCACTACTATCAATCGCTAAAACCTCTTGACCAGATTCAATCAAAGTTCGACAAATACTGCCTCCAAAACGCCCTAAACCAATAATGGCATAATTTTGTTTCATTCTATTCTCCTTCATTCGTACACTTTATTTAAAACAGCTATCGTAACTTATGTAGCTAGTATAACAAAGACCCCTTCGTTGTGCTATCGAAGAGGTTTTGTTTTATTTGGCTAGTCCATGTTTAAAGGCATAAATAGCCGCTTGCGTTCGGTCTTCAACTTCCAATTTTGATAAAATATTCGAGACATGTGTTTTCACAGTCTTTAAGGTGATGAATAATTCATCAGCGATCTCTTGATTACTTTTTCCTTGTGCAATTAATAATAAAATTTCTCTTTCCCGATTTGTTAAATCTTCGTGTAAAATTGGCGTTTTATTCGTTAAACGATTCATCATTTTGCTTGTAACTTCTGGCTCTAAAATTCGTTCGCCCCGGTAAGTCGCTCGAATTGCATCGGCTATTTCATGGGCCGTAGATGTTTTCAGTAAATAACCAGACGCACCTGCTTCAATAGCAGGATAAACTTTTTCATCGTCAATAAAACTGGTAACAATTAAAATTTTGGCTTCTGGCCATGTTTTTAAAATAGCTTTAGTTGACGCAATACCATCCATGACATCCATCACTAAATCCATCAAAATTACATCTGGTTTTAAAGATAACGCCTTTTCATAACCAATTTGGCCATTTTCAGCTTCACCTACAACTTCTATATCATCTTGAATGGATAAATAAGAAGATACACCTAAACGCACCATCTCGTGGTCATCCACAAGTAAAACTTTAATCACACCAACATCCTCCTTTAAAGAAACCCGTAACGATAAAAAATTAGACAATTGGAATTTTTATTTCCACACTGGTTCCCTGTCCTTTAAAACTGATAATTTTACATGTTCCACCAACACTGGCGACACGCTCTTTAATATTCATTAAACCATAACTTCCAGCATTTTGCTCGCTTGTATCAAATCCCACACCATCATCAACTACCCGCAATAAAACATTTTGACCAACTTTGTGCAAATAAACTTCTAACTCATCTGCTTTGGCATGACGTAATGTATTCGATAATAATTCTTGAACAATCCGAAAAAGCTGATCTTCAATAGTCGGCGCCAAAGTTATCTCTTCTGCCTCCCATTTTAGCTTGATTTTTATTTTGGATTGTAATTCTTTTAATAATTGTTCAATACCTTGTTTCAAACTTTTCCCTTCAAGATTAACCGGGCGCAAGTGTAGCAGTAAGGCCCGCATTTCCGACTGGGAAGCGTTGATAATATCAGATACCATTTGTAGCTGCTTTTGTTGTAGCGTTGGTAGCTCCATTTTTTTTGCCTGCTCATTCAAAGCAGATAACATCATCATTGCTGCAAAAAGTTGCTGTGAAACAGAATCATGCAACTCCCGGGCTAAGCGGTGACGTTCAATTTCCAAAATTTCTTCTTTTGTTTGGCCATCCATTAATTGTGGTCGGCTATTTAGCACCTGTAATTCCGTTGAAAGCTCATTCATTTTTTTGCCAATTTGTGTAATATCTTGATCAATCGCTGTTAAATAATGATTTTCTTTAGAATGTGATAATGGTTCACCTAGCAAGTCAGAATCATAATTTCCGGCCACTAACAACCTTAATTTTTCTTCGATGCCGCCGTAAGAACTCTTGCGAAATAAAGAAATCAAAATGTAGGTGACAATCCCAAAACCGACTGAAATCGCTAAAATATAAAATATTAAAGGTAAAAAGAAAATACGTGTCTGTAAGGAAACCAACCACCAATTCTTTACATTATTGGCATGAAGATAAGAAAACAAAACTAAAATCAGCGTAATAAAAATTGCAATACCGGTATATAATGCAATCATCCCTTTGGAAATTTTTGCCATCATACCCGAATCACCTCAATATCCCCAACCAACGTACTGGATAAAATCTTAATTCGGCGCTCACTCGTATCATAATCTTCACTATATACCGTAATTCTCTCGCTGCGAAGCGGAGTTTGTTCTCCCACAAAAGTCACATTACCAATAAAGCCACCATGTTCTAACGCAATACCAATACCTAAAGGCACTAAAATTCGCGTTCTGCCAAAACCTTTTCGCAACATAATAATATTGTCTCTTTTTGGTAAAATCGTATTTCCTAAATCGATGATAGTATCTCCAGAAATCATATTAATATTTATATCATCCCACTCGAAAACTTGATTACCAATTCTTTCATTCCCAAACAAATTTTGTCGTTGGCGCTTATCAGGATGTAACCCTGGAGCTTCTGTTTCCACCATTACCATCTGCTTTTTCTTCCAAAAAGCATTTTTAGTCGGATCTATTCCTGTTAACTCTACACCTTTTAAACCAATAAATAACACACCAAACACCAACATCAACCAGACTGCTGGATTATTTAACAAGCTAATAAAAACAGCTAAACAGCCCACAACCAAGCGAAAATTCGTTCTTCGACCTTGTTTTTTTCCGCGACTGGCAAAATACAAACAAAGGATACCAAAAAGTAGCAACATAAAAAGTGGTGGACTATTGAAAACTTGCCAAAGAGCATAAAGAAGCAATAGTGCCTCTACTATAAGAAAAAAACGCCACGGATTTTTCAACTTCTCCACCTCCTATAAATCATTTTATTCATAAAGAAACTCTCCTACAATTTTCATTAACTTTCATTACAACATTTCTATTTTATCATAACGAAAATCAGAATAAATAAAATCGGTCTAGAGAATGAAAAAAACTTCTGAAACAAAAAGTTTCAGAAGTTTTTTAATTAGTTTAATTAGGCCTGTGCAACTTTTGTAATTTTTACTAACATGTCACCACCAGGAGTTTGAATTGTTACTTCATCACCAACTTTTTTGCCAATTAAAGCTTGTGCAATTGGTGAATCGTTAGAAATTTTGCCAGAAAACGGATCTGACTCAGCACTACCAACGATTGTATATTCTTCTTCGTCACCATCAGGTTGTTCTACAAACGTTACTTTTTTTCCAAGGGAGACCTCATCGTTATCGACCCCATCGTTGTCAATAATTTGGGCAAAACGAATCATATTTTCTAATGTGGTAATTCTACCTTCCACAAATGCTTGTTCATCTTTAGCAGACTCATATTCAGAGTTCTCTGATAAGTCACCGAATCCACGTGCGATTTTAATTCGCTCAATAATTTCGCCTCGTTTTACAGTCTTTAATTCTTCTAATTCTTGTTCTAATTTTTCTTTACCTTCAACTGTCATTGGATAAACTTTTTCTACCATGGTAATTTCTCCTTCATTTTCAACTCTAAAATCGCAAATAGTAACCTTTTCGCAATTAATATCGAAAAGGTTACCATGCTTTTTTTAAAATGTAAACGTCATTTATTTAATTATTTACATATTTTTCAACTAAGGCCAAATGTTCTTCATATGTTTCAGCATAATAAACTTTACCAGTTTTAATATCTGCAACAAAGTAATAGTAATTATTTGGTGTTGGATCTAAGACTGCTTTAATTGATTGTTCGCTTGGACTATCAAACGGTCCTGGACCATACCCAGTATTAGTATATAAATTATAAGGTGAGTCTACTTGTAAATCTTTGTTGTAAACTTTTTCTTTATGCTCGCCTAAAGCGTATAAAATGGAAATATCTGATTGTAGTGGCATCCCCGCGGCAATCCGGTTAAAGAATACTTGCGCAATTTTTTTACGGTCCGTCTCTGTTACCCCTTCTTTTTCAACTAAAGAAGCAAGGGTTAGAACCTCTTGTACATCCATATTTTTCTGCTTAATTGTATCGTAGTATGCTGACATTACAGTATTAGTTTTGTCAATCATTTGGGTTACGATATCTTCTAATGACGAAGTCTTATAATAATCATACGTCGCAGGGAATAAGTAGCCTTCTAGGCGATAACGAACTCCCTTAGCTTTCGCCGCACTCGCTAATAAATCAGGATACTTCGCTTGTGTTTTCTTAAAGAAATCTTCATTCCTCATCAAATCGATAAATTCGGATTTCTTAATTTTCGTATCTTTGGCAATAATATCACCAATCTTATCAATATCAACGCCTTCTGGAATAGTTAACTTCGCATCTGCACCTGCAGTTCCGGCGCCCCCACCTTGTAGATTTTTACTAATTTCTTCTAATGTCATAGATGGAGAAAAATGATAACTGCCCGCTTGAAACCCAGTCAAGTTATTAAATTTTGTATAGTAATTAAATACCATACCGCTTTTAATCACTTTGTCTTCTTGCAAAATCTCACCAATCTGTTTATTCGATGAACCACTTGGAATTTCTACTGCAATAGTTTTTTTACTATCAGTGTCTAAAGGTTGTAAGCTACTTGAAACATAACGATAAACAGAAAAGCCTAAAATACCACCAATAACTAATAAGGCAACCACAACAACCGTCACAATTTTACTAACGATGCGGTCTTCTTTTTGACGCATTTTTCTGCGCTGCATCTCATCTGAAGACGTGCTAAGTGGTACTTTTGTATTCGTGTCCGCTTTTTCTTTTTTAGGCTGCTTTTTAGCAGACACTTTTTTTACTTCTTTTGCATCCTTTTTTGATGGCGTATTTTTTTTAGTACTTGGTGAATTGCTTTTTGCTCCACCACTTCTTCTTGCGCCAACTGATTCTTTGGAAACATTCAAACGATCTCGTTGACCATTTGACGAACTATTTCTATTTTGTTGACCTTGACGAGTTGAACTTCTTTCATTCTTTGAAGTTTCCTCATCTGAGTTATTTAACGAATTTAAAATCTTGTCTTTAAAAGATTCTTCTTCCGGATGTTGTTTAGACAAAACAACTCCTCCTTACTTTCATGATACTAGCTTGTATCATTATACACGAAAGTAAGAAGGAGTGAAATGCTTTTTATTATTTTAAAAATTTATCAATAATTATTTTGTAGCATCTGCATTGATATAACCTAGCCAGACACCATTGTTGTTATACAGTGAATAGTAAGTTGCACCATTAAGATGTCTATACTGATACTTAGCAATCACGTTTTGATTCAAATAATTATTACTTTTGTTTTTTTCTTTCCAAGAAAAGTTTTGCCAGATGCTATAATTTTTCCGCTTAATTTTTACTGTCTTATTATAAGCAAATGCCACCCCTTGTTTTCCTGTTGTTCTTGTTGCGTTTTTATTAATGTAGCCAATCCACCTATTATTCTTATCATAAAGCGAAAGATAGCCACTGCCATTTGTATGTTCATAAATATATTTTGCATTTACAGTTTGTTGGTAATAATTTGAAGACGCATCTCTTTTTTTCCAAGAGAAGTTGTGCCAAATATCATAATTTTTACTACTAATTGAAACGTATTGATGAAATGATCGCGTTGGCCCCTGATTTCCCTGTTTGTCTAAAAGGATATTTTCAACATAGCCTAGCCAAGTCCCGCTTATATCATAAACTGAATCATAACGTTTTCCGTTAAACCCTACATAGTAATATTTTGATGAATAAACTTCATTTTTCATTGTATCAGAAATATTTTTTTGTTTACTTAATGTTTTGTTAGTATATAGTTTTGCATCGGCATTTAATTTCACATAATTATTTGTTGAAAATATCTTACCAAATTGTCCCCCTGCTCCAGTGGTTGTTGCACTTTTATTCAGATAGCCAACCCAACTGCCGTTATTATCATAAAGTGAATAATAACTTGAACCGTTAAGATGATCGTACCGATACCGAACCTCGAGAGTTTTATTTAAATAGTTATCTGAAGTTGAACGTTTTTTCCATGAAAAATTTTGCCAAATAGAATAATTACCTTTCGAAATCGTTACATAACGCTGATCTCTAATCG
The DNA here is from genome assembly GCF_017316025.1 of Candidatus Enterococcus myersii. Taxonomy (GTDB): domain Bacteria; phylum Bacillota; class Bacilli; order Lactobacillales; family Enterococcaceae; genus Enterococcus_C; species Enterococcus_C montenegrensis. Next base: position 1,087 of record NZ_JAFLVT010000020.1, on the reverse strand, counting down.
CGTCTCCTTGTAGATTACCGGTAAATTTTCCTTTGTAGTCCGCCGACATGTCAAAGACGCCATTTACGCCGGGAAACACTACTTGAGAAGTCCACTGCCACGCACTGAAATCTGTGTTCCAATGATTGGTAGGATTATATGGGTACTGCGCTACCCAACAGTTTTCCATACCGAGTTTTTGTGCGCTAATTTTCCCTGTATCAACCCAACTGCGTCCTACATAATGCATAGTATTTTTAAAGCCTAGCTCGCTCAATCGCTGTGCAAAAGCCTGCGAGTTTGTTGTATGATCGCCACTATTTATAATTTTGGGTTCTTCAATATCATTTACCATGATAGTACTACTCGATAACTGTAATTTTTTTGCTAGGGCGGCAAAATATTCCGCCTCCCGTCTTGCAGCTGCTACACTGGTAAACCAACTATAGTGATATACATGAACTTTGAGACCTGCCGCATGTGCATTTTTTATTTGATCAGCCGCGTAAGGATTTTGGTAAGAAGTGGCTTCAGTTAATTTAACAATTACGCTCTTAATACCATAATTTTTAATTTTTACATAGTCTGAAACTTTCAAGTTATTATTCCAAGACGATACATCAATAAAGTCAAATCTAGGCCGACCAGCTTCTCCTGCGTTAATTATTGGAATCGAAAACGAGCTTCTCCCTAAAGAACGTAAATTTCTTTTCCCTGCTGATCCATTTAAATCCGAGCGACTTTCTTGTAAAGGAAATAAATCATCAGTTCGCTGTAGATAATTTTCAAGATCTTTATCTGTTTCTGAAGCTGTTGTTGAAGTATACACATCATTTTGAACAACCGAGTTATCGGTTTGATTATTCCCGCTTGAATCCAATACAATCTCATTATCATTTTGTTCATTTATATTTTCTAAAGAATCACGTTCCATTTCTTCTGATACTATTGTTGCAGTTAATTCCTCTTTGCTGCCATTGGATAATTTATCATCTGCATATACTGTTGTTGCAGTTAATAATGACCCACATGCCAATATACCAATTATCCATTTTTTTATTCGTTGCACTTTATCCTCCCCCTATATATTGGATTTGAGTCAATATCT
>NZ_JAFLVT010000019.1 GCF_017316025.1 Candidatus Enterococcus myersii | reverse complement strand
GAGTCCTACTGCCGGAGTTCTCAATTACTTGAGAAAAGAGTATTGAGCTTCTTTAACTCTGGAGAGTTGTCCGAGAGGCCGAAGGAGCATGATTGGAAATCATGTAGATGGCTAACGCTGTCTCAAGGGTTCGAATCCCTTACTCTCCGTATATTGACTGGTCCGTTGGTCAAGTGGTTAAGACACCGCCCTTTCACGGCGGTAACACGGGTTCGAATCCCGTACGGATCATTAAAATTTAATTTGGGGGTTTAGCTCAGCTGGGAGAGCATCTGCCTTACAAGCAGAGGGTCAGCGGTTCGAACCCGTTAACCCCCATATAGTGTGGTCCCGTAGTGTAGTGGTTATCACGCCTGCCTGTCACGCAGGAGATCGCGGGTTCGAGTCCCGTCGGGACCGCCATTATAAATTTTAAATTGGCTCGGTAGCTCAGTTGGTAGAGCAATGGATTGAAGCTCCATGTGTCGGCAGTTCGATTCTGTCCCGCGCCACCACGGAGGAGTAGCGAAGTGGCTAAACGCGACGGACTGTAAATCCGTTCCTTAGGGTTCAGTGGTTCGAATCCACTCTCCTCCATTTTTATTAGGGGCATAGTTTAAAGGTAGAACAGCGGTCTCCAAAACCGTTAGTGTGGGTTCAATTCCTGCTGCCCCTGCCATTAATTTAATACGGCGATCGTGGCGAAGTGGTTAACGCACCGGATTGTGGCTCCGGCACTCGTGGGTTCGATTCCCATCGTTCGCCCTTTTCATTGGGGTATAGCCAAGCGGTAAGGCAAGGGACTTTGACTCCCTCATGCGTTGGTTCGAATCCAGCTACCCCAGTTGGTTTCACTTGAAATCATGTTTGTTATAATAGTATAATGGCGCTATAGCCAAGTGGTAAGGCAGAGGTCTGCAAAACCTTCATCACCGGTTCAAATCCGGTTAGCGCCTTAGACTACTATTAATAAAGACATGCCGGCGTGGCGGAATTGGCAGACGCGCTGGACTCAAAATCCAGTGCCCTCACGGGCGTGCCGGTTCGACCCCGGCCGCCGGTATAAAGAGCTAAGATGTTATTTCATCTTAGTTTTTTATTTGAAATTAAATAGGGTAATGGCGATCGTGGCGAAGTGGTTAACGCACCGGATTGTGGCTCCGGCATTCGTGGGTTCGATTCCCACCGTTCGCCCTAAGTAAAGAGACTAGACATCTGTTTAGTCTCTTTTTTTTATTATTCAATCTGGTAGATTGAATAATACGGGGAAGAACAAACTAATAAAGAGAAAGAAAAGAAGGTAAGATAATGGGTGACATGCAAGAAACCATGAAAAAAATTAATAAATTTCGTGATGAAAGAAATTGGCGTCCTTTTCATAATGAAAAAGACTTGGCTCTATCTATCTCGCTAGAGGCAAGTGAGCTGTTGGAAATATATCAATGGAAGACCTCGCAACAAGGAAATCTTGAACGAGAACATCTCAAAGAAGAACTAGCAGATGTACTCATTTATAGCTATATGTTAGCAGACAATTTAGGCTTTGATATTAATGAAATTATTGCTGAAAAACTAAAGAAAAATGCGATTAAATATCCTAAGCCGATTGTAGATTAACCATTAAAAAAGTCTATCATTTCTTATAAATAAATTCTGGAATGGATTCAAGCTAGTAACCCGCTGTAGAAAGTGATATAGTATTTCTGAACATCTTTGAAGGGAGTTATTTGATGAAATATCAAAAACCAAAAGGAACCATGGACATTTTGCCAGGAAATTCAGCTAAATGGCAATATATTGAAGATACTGCTCGCAAAGTCTTTGGCGAATATAATTTTCGTGAATTACGAACACCAATTTTTGAACATTTTGAAGTTGTTGCCAGAAGTGTCGGCGAAACTACAGATATCGTAACAAAAGAAATGTATGATTTCTACGATAAAGGAGAGCGCCACATTACATTGAGACCAGAGGGAACAGCACCATTGGTCCGCAGTTATGTAGAAAATAAATTATTTGGTCCAGAACATGTAAATCCATTTAAGGGCTATTACATGGGGCCGATGTTTCGCTATGAACGACCACAAGCAGGACGTTTACGTCAATTCCATCAAATTGGGGTGGAAGTTATCGGAAGTAAAAATCCAGCTACAGACGTTGAGACAATGGCGATGGCGTTGGATTTTTATCAAAAATTAGGTGTTCGTCATGTGAAACTGGTTATCAATACCTTAGGTAATAGAGAAAGCCGTATGCGTTATCGTGATGCTTTAATTGCTTACTTGGAAACTGTGGAAGAACAACTTAGTGAAGATTCCAAACGTCGACTACACCAAAATCCATTACGAGTTTTGGATAGTAAAGATAAAAAAGATAAAGTAATCGTGGAAAACGCACCTTCGATTTTAGATTATTTAGATGAATATAGTGCGACTTTCTTTAATGAAGTAAAAGGCATGTTAGATGCCTTAAGTATTCCCTATGTTGTCGATCACCGAATGGTACGAGGCCTCGATTACTATAATCATACTGTTTTTGAAATCATGAGCGAAGCAAAAGGTTTCGGCGGTGTATTAACGACAATTTGTGCTGGTGGACGTTATGATGGTTTGATTAGTGAGTTTGGCGGACCGGCTGAAAAAGATACAGGCTTTGGCTTTGCATTAGGGATAGAAAGAGCTCTGATCGCAATCGAAGCAGAAGGGGCGGAAATCCCAGTAGATGAAACTATCGACGTTTACGTAGCTTGTATGGATCAATTAGGGAATGTTTTAGCACAAGCTGCTGCTCAAAGTGCACGTCATGCAGGTTTAGTTTGTGAAAGAGATATTGATTTTCGTAAATTAAAAGCACAATTTAGAACCGCGAATCGCTTAGGAGCAAAATTAGTAGTTGTAATTGGTGAGACCGAGGTACAAGAGCAAAAAGTAGTTATTAAAGATATGGAAAAAGGAACAGAAGATAAAATTGCTGTTGCTGATTTAGATGATTACTTTAAAAATTATTTGAACTAATTAAAAGAGACCCATGTCATGTATTAATGCGTATGGATGTTCCAAAACTTAGATTTTCGGTCTAAGTTTTGGAAATCATTCCATCATCAGTTTACATGATCTGGGTCTTTTTTTAGTTGTGGTAAAAGCGGATGTTATCTTCAATTTTTGCAATACTAAATGGTAGTTCATCATTAAAAGTTGTTGTTTTGTTGTAATCAACATATTCATTAAACATTTTTTCATAGGCTGAGATCGTCAGCTTAGTGCGTTGTAATAATAGAGCTTGATGATAATCTTTCAAAAGATGTTTTTCATAACCAGATTGTAATATACCAGTGAAAAACTGTGAAACTGCTCCTGAACCATAACTAAAAAGACCTAACTTGTCACCAGCTTTTAAAGCAGTGCTGTTTTCTAAGAGGGAAATCAAGCCTAAGTATAAGGAACCAGTATACAAGTTACCAACACGTCGACTATAGGTAATACTTTCATCATAGCGCTCCAATAGGCGAGTAGCATCTTGTTCTGATGCTTGTGGTAGAACTGATTGCAATGCCTTTTTACCCATTTTTGTGTAAGGTATATGAAAAGCTAATGCAGCAAAATCGCCAAAACTTTCTTGGTATTCTTTGCTATAACGATTATAAACCTTATTAAAAGAGTTAATATACGTTTCATTGGATAAAGGTCCGTCGACTAATGGATAAGCGTGGCCAGTTGGACGCCAGAAATCGTAGATGTCTTGGGTTAAATTAATCGTATCATCGCTTAGGGCTAGGATTTTCGGTTGGCTACTAATAAGCATTGCTACCGCACCAGCGCCTTGTGTAGGTTCACCGCCGTTATTTAAACCATAACGGGCAATATCTGCAGCGATAACTAACGCTTTACTTTCAGGATGACGAGAAATATGATTTTTTGCAGCTTCTAAACCAGCTGTTGCACCATAACAGGCTTCTTTAATTTCAAAAGAACGGGCAAAATCTTGGATGCCCAACAGGCGATGTAAAATTACAGCACTAGCTTTTGATTCATCAAAGCTAGATTCAGTACCTACAATCACCAAGTCAATTGCCTTTTTATCTTCATCGGTTAAAATTTTGTTTGCCGCATTTGCAGCATAAGTAACGATATCTTGGCTACTTGGCCCAATGGCCATTTCAGATTGTCCAATTCCGATCATATATTTTCCGGGATCAACATTTCGCACTTGCGCTAATTCGGTCATGTCAATGTAATAAGGTGGTACAAAAAAACTAATTTTATCTATTCCGACGTTCATAAACAAACCCCTATCTTTCTAAATTTCTCTTTGAATTTGTTACTCGTGCAGTCATATTTGCTCTTATAAGGTAGCATAAAAAAAGCTTTTTGACGAAAAAATTATTTTATAATTTAAAGTTTATTTAAACTTTCTTTGCAAATGGTCAGAATTAGTTAAGGTTGTTTTTTTTTTATGAAAGAAATGATATATTTCCTAATGGAGGTGCTACATTTGAAAAGAGTAGTCATTGTTGCTGCCTTGCGCAGTCCGATTGGAAAATACAAAGGGGCATTGACCCAATATAGTGCTGTTGATTTAGGTACAAAAGTTACACAGTCGTTATTATCGCGTTATCCTAAAGTAAAAGATGACATAAAACAAGTAGTATTTGGCAATGTTTTACAAGCAGGAAACGGCCAAAATGTGGCAAGACAAATTAGTATCAATAGTGGTTTATCGTATGAAGTACCAGCAACTACAGTAAATGAAGTGTGTGGCTCTGGGATGAAAGCTGTGATCATGGCGTGGCAAAGCTTACAATTGGGCCAAGGAGAAGTTGCGATTGCTGGTGGTACAGAAAGTATGACCAATGCACCACAATTGCGTCATTTTAATTATGAAACAAATGCCTACGGTGAACCTTTATCGGCGATGATTTTAGACGGTTTAACAGATGCCTTTAGCCAAAAACATATGGGATTAACTGCTGAAAAAGTAGCAGAAGATTTTCATGTTTCCCGCAGTGAGCAAGATGAATTTGCTGTTAATTCCCAACAAAAGGCAGCAAAAGCACAAGCCAATGGGGCTTTTGCTGCAGAAATTGTTCCGATAAAAACCATTCATGGCCTAATGGAACATGATGAAGGCATTCGTGGAAATAGCTCGGTTGAAAAGCTAAGTCAATTAAGAACTGTTTTTAAAGAAAATGGCACGGTGACAGCTGGTAATGCTTCTACTATTAATGACGGCGCCGCTGTTTTATTATTGGCAACAAAAGAATATGCAGATCTGCATGAACTACCTTACTTAACTGAAATCTGTGGATTTAGTGAAGTCGGCATTGATCCGGCTATTATGGGAGTAGCTCCGATTAAGGCTGTGACAGAATTATTAGCAGCTCAAGAAAAAACAGTTGCAGATATTGATTTATTTGAGATAAATGAAGCTTTTGCAGCTTCTTCTGTGGCCGTAGAGAAAGAGTTAGGCTTAGATAGTAACAAAGTTAATCCTTACGGCGGTGGAATTTCGCTGGGTCACGCAATTGGCGCAACTGGAGCTCGGTTGTTGACCACACTTAGCCATCAGCTACAACAAGAAGATAAAGAATATGGTATCGCTTCTTTATGTATTGGCGGTGGCCTTGGCCTTGCTATGTTATTGAAAAGTCCAAGTAAAGAAAATTCAAAAAAAAAATTTTATCAAATGAGTCAAATTGAACGGCTTGAAAAATTACAAGCAGACAAGAAAATTGATCCTATTCAAGCAGCGGAGCTGTTAAATACTACGCTTGATTCAGATGTGGCAAATCACATGATTGAAAATCAAATCAGTGAAAGTGAAATACCGATGGGGCTTGCTTTAAACTTAGTAGTAAATGATAAAGAATATGCTGTTCCCCTAACGACGGAGGAACCTTCTGTTATCGCTGCTTGTAGCTATGGCGCGAAGATGGCTGAGAAATTTACTGCTGTTATTAAAGAACGTTTGTTACGAGGACAAATCGTGTTTTATGACGTTGCAGATGAAAAAACGTTAATTGAATGGTTGGAAAATAATTACGCAACCTTATTTGAAGTTGCAAATGTAAGCTATCCGTCAATTGTGAAACGTGGTGGCGGCTTGAAAGATGTTAGTTGGCGAAAAATTGAGGGAAATTATTTGTCCTTAGATTTAAAGGTTGATGTAAAAGATGCGATGGGAGCTAACATTGTCAACGGCATACTTGAAGGGGTAGCGGCGAAATTGCGTACCGTTTTTCCAAGTGAAAAAATATTATTTAGTATTTTAAGTAATTTGGCAACTGAGTCGTTAGTTGAAGTACGTTGCCGTGTGCCCATTGCGAATTTAGCTAAGGGTGGTAATGGGCATGTCGTGGCTGAAAAAATCGCCATTGCTGCAGATTATGCAAAAAAAGATCCTTATCGGGCTGCTACGCACAATAAAGGCATTATGAATGGTATTGACGGCGTTATTTTAGCTACAGGTAATGATACGCGAGCTGTTGCAGCAGCGGCTCATGCCTACGCAGTAAAAGACGGACAGTATCAAGGTTTGAGTGATTGGAAAGTCGTTGATGACTATTTAGAAGGACGTCTTGTTTTGCCACTTGCGATTGCCACAGTCGGTGGTGCTACAAGGGTTTTGCCAAAAGCACAAGCTGCACTGAATATTTTAGCCGTAGAAGATGCCAAAGAATTAGCTGCTGTGGTTGCGGCAGTTGGTTTAGCTCAAAACTTAGCTGCTTTGCGGGCGCTTGTTTCAGAAGGTATACAAAAAGGGCATATGGCACTTCAATCTCGTTCTTTAGCAATGACGGTTGGCGCAGTTGGCAGTGAAATTGAAATGGTCAGTCGAAAATTGCAAAAAGAGACGACTATGAACCAAGCAACAGCAGCTAAAATTTTGGCTACATTGCGAGCAAGTAATTAAAATCTATGCATAAAAAAACAAGTCACTGAGAAAAGTGACTTGCTTTTTTGTCTGTCCATTTGGCTAGGTTATAACGCATTTTTTAGCGATAGAATTTGGTGTAATGCAGTTTTTTACAGAATTAGCGAGCTGAAATTGGTGTTGCAGCAAAAGCTTCAATGACAGGTATCACTTCTGTTTTTAACTTATACTTTCTTTCAAGAGCTTTTTCAACTGTAAATTCGTTACTATCTTTTGCAACAGTCGCCAATAAACGTTCTTCTTTTGGTGTTTTTTCCACGACTTCATACCCGGCGTCTGTTTGGTTAACCACAAACTTAGGAAAATTTGCAATTGCTTGAGTAAAGTCTGTTACTGTCATTGGTGCGTGAACTTCTTTTTCTTTGTTAGCCCCATCTTTTTCAGCTTCTTTTTTCACGTCTTTGTCAGTAACAGCTTCTTTTTCCACTTCTTTTGGCTGTGTTTCAATTTCTACGGGCTTTTTAGCAGCAGCTTTGTCTGCTTTATCTTCTTTGGCAGTTGTACTTGATAAGCCTTGTGGTAAGTTAGGTTGTAAGTAAGAGGCAATACTATCAGCTAAGTTTGTACTAAAACGAGCGAGTAAGCCTTTTTCTTGTTTTTGGATGCGTTTAACCACAGTGTTAAAGTTTTCATCCATCGGTACAGTAAACTGTTGCACTTGAGCGCCATTGTTAAAAGCAACAGTCATATCGTCTTTTTTCTTAGGATCAATAAAAATATCCAATACTAAATTATAATCTTTTTTGGCTTTTAAAACGATTTCGTTAAACAGTTCTAAACGTACTTGTTCGAAGTTAGGTCGAAATTGTTTTAGCAATTTTTGCTTTTGTTTCTTCTTCATAAATATCTCCTTTTCTGAGTTGAGTCCTTTATGATTATAAAAAAAGTTCGGGTAAATGAAAAGCAATATTGTAAAAAAAATGAAAATAAAGGCATCGATTGTCGTTTTCAGCTAAAATACGACAACCAATGCCTCTATTTTATTGCTTCATTCCGGGTAAAATCAAAATCAACTCATTATTTTCTTCATATGCTACTAGATAACCATTAAAAGTTGTGTAAAGAGGGGTTGTAAGGTACTCTGAAATAGTTTTCTGAAACTGGGGTGTTGCCCAATTTCTAGCTGGAAAATGTTGGACCTTATCAGGCCATACTAAGAAAACAAAATCAGAACTAATGGCTGTCGTAATTTCTTTTGGTAAGTTTAGCAGTCGTTTTTGGATTTTTTCTTTTGTCATTTTAAAAATTCGCAGTATCTGGATTTTTGGCTTTCCCTACGACACCATCTAGTTTGTCAATTGTTGCCATATCTTCATCTGATAATTCAAAATCAAAAATTTCACTATTTTCTTGAATGCGGTTTTTATGAACAGATTTTGGTAATGGTAAAAAGCCATGTTGTAACGACCAGCGTAAAGCAACTTGGGCAATTGATTTGTTGTGTTTTGCCGCAATTTCTTGCATTTCTGGTACACTAAAGATTTTACCTGTACCAAGTGGGCTATAAGCTTCTAGCAAAATATCATTTGTTTGTGCATATTTCACAACTTCAGGTTGCAATTCACCTGGAGCCAAGAAAACTTGATTGACTTGTGGCATAATTTTAGCTGTTTTCTTTAGTTCATCTAAATGATGTGGCAAAAAGTTGCTGACGCCGATTGCTTTGATTTTACCTGCTTCATATAACTCTTCCATTGCTTTCCAGGTACTGGCGTTTGCTTCTTGCCAGTTATCGCGGAAAGTTACGGGGTTTGGCCAGTGGATTAAGAATAAATCAATATAATCTGTCTCTAGTTCTTTTAAAGATTGGGCGAAACTTTCCATCACTAAATCATAGCTATGGTTTTCATTCCATAATTTCGTCGTTAGAAAAATTTCAGAGCGAGGAACACCACTTTCTTTAATCGCCTTACCAACACTTTTTTCATTGTGGTAGCCTTGGGCCGTGTCGATATGGCGGTATCCAGCTTTTAAAGCGGATTTAACTGATGAAACCGCCACATCGCCATCGGGTGTTTGCCAAGTACCAAAGCCGACTTTAGGAATTTTAACGCCATTTTTTAATGTGTAAGTTGATGTAAGATTTTCCATCTATAATGCCTCCAATTCTTTTTTGCTACTTCTAGTTTAGCGTAATTAGCGATTTTTTTCTTTCATTTTGTTTTAGTAAACAAATTTTAGAGTTTGCAGTATAATCAGCAGCAGGAAAGAGGCATTTAGATGAAAAAAAAATATTGGTTTGTAATTGGCATAGTTATAGTATTGTTCATTATTTTTGGTGCTAGTTGGCAAATGGCACACAAGACTACCACAAAAGCTCCGGCAGAAGAAACATCTGTCTCGCGCATTTTAGCCCAGAGTAATCCGCTTTTTAAAGCAGATATCAACCAAATGGTACAAAAAGAACATTTTAAAGGTGTCATACTCGTTGTAAAAAATGGAGAAGTTATTAATCGTAGTGCCTATGGTTATGCTGATTTTGGTCGTTTGAAAAAAAATAATATTCGGCTTTCTTATCCGATTGCGTCTTTACAAAAATTTATGACCGGCAGCCTAATTGCTCAACTAGTAGCAGCAGGAAAGCTTTCCTATGAAAGTAATTTGGCTGCTTTTTATCCTAATCAGCCGGAGTTGGCAAATATCAAGATTCGGCAACTTTTAGATCATACTTCGGGTATTCAAATGGCAGAAAGTAATCCTGGAAAGCTTTTGGGTTTAGAAGAAGATCAACTCAACTATGTTTTGTCAGAAATGCAAGTTACGCAAGATCAAAGCTTTTCCTATACGAATGCCAATTACACCTTGTTATCAGGGGTGATTAGTCAAATTACTGGTGAAAAATATGAGACGGTATTGGAAAATAAAATTATTAAACCTTTGCATTTAAAGCGAACTTTTTCTTGGGAAAAACGGCCGCCTAAGATGACCTTGCCAATTGCGTATCGTTACGAAAATGAAAAAGATTATCAAGATGATGAATTTCATGCGGATAAAGAATTATTTTCAAGTCTGCTGGGGGCCGGCAATTTATTTATGAGTATTGACGACATGTTAAAAGTGCAAAAAGGCTTAACTAATGGGCAAATCCTAACCGCAGCAGAATATAAGGAGTTGGCGCAAATTGAAGATGCTGGATATGCTGGGGGCATTTGGCACGATGAAGGGATTAAGAGTATCCACGGCTCTTTAGGCGGCTATGATACTTTTGTTTATGGCGATGAAAGCAATGAAAACCTCGTATTACTCTTTGCCAATCAACCGGCGATTAACGGTGATGATTTGTTGGCAACGGATATTTATAATTTTGCGACTTCCTTAGATTAAAATAAAAGCAATGAAAAGACTTGTCTTTTCATTGCTTTTTTCTGTACACTGAATCAGAACTTTAAATTAAGAAAAGAGCGAAATAAAATGGATATCTATTTGAAAAAGGCAATTTTACACATTATTGATCGCCAAAGCGGTGATCCTGTTTATTCACAAATGGAATTGGATTTAACGACGGAGTATATTCGGGATTATTTGACTAAAAAAATTCAAAAATTGGCAAGTGCGCAAACAAAAACTGGTAGTTTAGTGGTTGGCTCTGCTTTTGAAGCATTAGCCAGTCAAGCACAAAATGATTTTGTGCAAGTTTCAGAACAATTGGTTGCCCGTTGGTATGACGTGTATAGTCAAAGTGAAGATGCTCCTAGTGCCGATGTTTTTGTCGTGTTATATGAGTTGGATACAAAAATGCAGCTGGCTTTTTTGAAGGTTAATTACAATGACGGCTTTACGCATTTTGTGGATTCATCAGAAAGTGGGCTAAATAATCAATTAATCATTAATCGGGCAATTTTAGCCGGCAAGTCGCAAAAAGCTGACGAAGGCATCACGCTTGATTTAACCGATATGGTTTATGAATTGATTGAAAAAAAATACACCTTTTCTGGGGAAAAGAACTTCTATTTTTCAACCCGTGTGATTGAAAGCCAGCCTATCCCATCACTAGAAGAAAATGTCAAAGTAATCAAAAAAGTAGCCGAAAAAATCGGTAAGAAATTTGAAGCTGCTAGTCATGATGTGGTAGCTGATGTCAAAGACGCTGTCTATGAAGCAATAGAAGAAAATGGTCAACTTGAAGTAAAAGAAGTTGCCCAAAAAGTTTTTAAAGACAACATTACAGCTCAAATGGCCTTTGAAGAAGAAGTAGTAGAAAAGGGGTTTGTGAACCAAGCCCCATTACTAAGGGAAGTAAAAGAAATTACGGAAAAGAAATACAGTAAGCAAAAACTAAAACTTTCAAACGGGATTGAATTAATAGTTCCGTTAGATGTTTATCGAGATCCCAATCTAATTGAATTCACTAATAATCCAGATGGGACGATTTCGGTGATGATTAAAAATGTGGAAGATGTGATTAATCGGTTGTAGATAGAATTTGTTCAGTAGCTGGTTGCGAGTAGTTTTGTTAAAAGTGGGGATAGTATGGAATTTTCTGAATTAGAAATTATTTTGCAGCAAGAAAATGAAATTGAAAAAATACAGCGAAAAGAAGGGTATAATGTTAACGATCAGAATTTACCCTTCGAAAAGGTTGCTGTTCCTAAAATGCCGCAAGAGTCTTTTTTCAAAGAAGGAAATATTTTTATCAATAAGCATCATCGTTATTCTGTTATGCCGGCTCATACGCATTCTTTTGTTGAGTTCAACTACATGCTTTCAGGAAGTTGCATTCAATATGTTAATGGAAAAGAAATTATACTAAAACAAGGCGAACTTCTTTTATTAGATAAAGATATTGTTCAAGAAATCAATAGTCTCAATAAAGATGATATTTTGATTAATATCTTGCTAAAAGATGAATCCATCACGACTGAATTAATTGTTAATATGGTGAAATCTAATGGTGTCGTAGGTGAATTCTTGATGAATGCTTCGAATCAGTACAGTAGCCATGATTCTTTTTTACATTTTCACTGCGGCGAAAATGAAGCTGTCCAGTCTGTGTTACACCGTTTAATTTTGGAATATTATAATAAAGAGAACTTTTATATGCGGGCGATTAATTTACTAATGTCACTTTTAATTATTGAACTGACCCGAAGCATTGAAAGTCAACAAGAAGACGAAGATGAGGAACTTTTGCAATTATTACGCTACATTGAAATTCATTATCCGCATCTGACCTTATCTGAAGTATCGAAAGAATTTGGTTATAACCCAAATTATATTAGTAATAAATTGAAAAAACAGACAGGTCGTTCTTTTAAAGAATTAACTAATTACATGCGTTATCAAAATAGTCTAGAATTGATGCGGGAAACAAATAAAAGTTTTTTAGAGATTGCTTATGAAGTTGGCTACGAAAATTTATCCTCGTTATACAAATTATTTGCCAAATACACAAGAGATACACCAAAAGAGATTAGAAAAATGATGGAAAAATCGAATTTTCAGGGGAATGAGTAAAGGACTCATTCCCCTTTTTCTGTGGTTTGGATAAAAATATTGTTGGATTGTGCTATAGTTAGTTGCTTGTTATCCGCTTACAATCTTAGTAGTTAAATGAATTATTTCATTACAAATGAAGGAGTGGAAAACGTGAATAAGAATGAAGAAAAATCAGATTTATTAAAGGAATACTCACCATTAGCAACAGCAGCTGGAATCGGCTCAATGCTGGGATCTGGATGTATCGTTGGATTGTCTGCTACTATTCCGGTCTGGCAAAAAGGTTTGGAGTTAACAGCTGGACAAGTGGGAATTATTTCAGGTGCGTTGACGTTTGCGATTGCCTTTGGTTCGCTATTTGCAGGAAATATTACTAAAATATTTGGTTTAATTAAATCTTTTAATTGGCTGAATCTCTTTTATGCAATCGGGGCTGGAATTTGTGTTTTATCAAATAACTTTAATTTTTTGTTAGTTGGCGTAATTATTATGGGATTTGCTTCTGGAGCGGATTTACCAATTAGCTTGACTGTAGTTTCTTATGATGCACCCGACGAAACAACATCAGCGAAATTAGTATCTTCAACACAAATTTTTTGGCAAATTGGCGTATTTATTTCGTATATCTGCTCGTTTTTATTATCCGGTATTAGTGGAGTTTTAGGAGCTAGAATTGTTTTTGGGATTTTATTTTCTTTTGCTTTGGTGACCTGGTTATGGCGATCTTCATCGAAAAAATTCAAAATGTTTCATGAACGCGGTGCAAAAAATCAAGCAGCTAAAAAAGAAGGCGAGAATGCAGAAGTATCGTTTAAAAATGTATTGTTTGGCTCAAATAAAGAAAAATACTTAGGCTTTTTCTTTGCCATTTTAATCTTTTATGTTTGTTGGAATTTGTTAGCGAATACATGGGGACAATTTCAAACATATGCATTAACAAATGCAGGAGCAACACAGACACAAGCAACTGGTCTGGGCATTATCTTGAATGTTGTTTCACTATTGACAACTATTGCCTTTACTTCTGTAGCTGGTGGAAAGTATCGTAATAAAGCATTTTTCTTAGGTGCCTTTGTTCAATTTGCGGCAATGTTGGGGATGGCTTTAATTGGCGGAGGCGCTGGTTTCTTAGCGTTAGCGGTTACAATCGGATTTTACAATTTTGGCAATCCACTAGCAGGAGAAGCCATTTACAAAGTTTGGACACAAGAGTCATTTCCAGCAGAAACGCGGGCATCTTTACAAGGATTTATTAATGGTTTTTCAAGAATGTGTTGTGGTCTGTTTGCTTTTGTTACACCATTTCTTGTTGCGCCAGGAAGAATCCAATATTCAATGTATGGTTTTGCAGGTATTGTTTTTCTTGCAACGTTAGCTGGAATTATGATGATGCGTCTACAAAATAAATATCGTCATGGTAAAAAACCAAAAGCAGAACAAGAAAAAATAGTAGCGTAAAACGAATTGGAGGGATTATTGTGACTTTTACTTATCAAATTAATGATGATGTAGTTTGGAATAAAGATAAAAAATTATTGGACAAGGCTGATAGAAATAAACCAGAAATACTAAAAAGTAAAATTCAGCCGGTTGCTATCGTCGAAATATTGCCGGATGAAAAGAAAATTAATGGCTATAAATCAGCGATTACAAAAACGAAAATTCAACACCTTCCGCAAGTCTTATTAAAACGAGATGATAGCATTATTTTGGATTTAGGTGATCATTATGTAGGTACTTTTGCTATTGATATTCAGTCCATTGGTTCTCCAATGGATGCTCCTTTATTTTTGAAAGTGAAGTTTGCGGAGGTTGCTGCTGAAATTGCAGCTGATTCGGCTGCATATGATGGTTGGCTTTCTCGCTCCTGGATTCAAGAAGAATACATTCATTTAGATGTATTGCCGACGACATTAAAAATGCCTAGAAGATATAGTTGTCGATTTATTGAGTTATCTGTAGTTGATACATCACCAAAATGGCAAGTTTCATTTCAAAATCCGGTTTTTACAGCTGAGAGTAGCGTTACGATGGAACAATTACCAAAAGATACACTAGCAGATGCTGAATTAGAAGCAATCTGTAACGTTTCAGTAAAAACTTTGATGGATTGTATGCAAGATGTTTTTGAAGATGGACCCAAACGAGATCGCCGTCTTTGGCTAGGAGATCTTCGTTTACAAGCGTTAGCCGACTACTATACCTTTAATGACGTTAGGCTAATTAAACGAGGCCTTTATTTATTTGGTGGAATGACGACAAGTGAAGGAAAAATTCCTGCCAATGTTTTCATTACTCCGCAATTGACGCCAGATGATACTTTTTTATTTGATTATAGTCTATTTTTCGTAACAACATTATTTGATTATATCCAACATACAAATGACGTAGAGGTACTAGAGGACTTATATCCAGTAGCTAAAAAGCAAATTGATTTGGCACTGTTATTAGTAACTGAGCAAGGAAAACTATGCTTACAAGATGAATGGCCAGTGTTTATTGATTGGTCAAATGATTTTAAAAAGAATACGGCTGGTCATGGCGTTATGATTTATGCGCTAAAAAGATTTGTAGAATTAGCAAAACGCCAAGAAGATGTTCAATTGCAATTCTATCAGGAGAAGTTGGCACAATTAGTTGCATACGCCAAAGATTATTTGTTTGATGCAACAGAAAACTTATTCATCGTTGCAGAAAACGAAGAAATAAATATTGTTAGTCAAGTTTGGATGATTTTATCAGAAATCATGCCACCTGAAATGAATAAAAAAATTCTTGAAAATACGGTGAAAACATTATTTCCTATTGAAGGGATCGCAACACCGTATACGTATCACCATGTAGTTGAAGCCTTTTGTATTGCTGGTATGAAAAAAGAAGCAGTTACATTGATAAAAGATTATTGGGGAAAAATGATTGATATGGGAGCAGATACATTTTGGGAAGCGTTTAAACCCGAAGACCCAAACTTTTCACCTTATGGTAGTCCCATTGTTAACAGTTATTGCCATGCATGGAGCTGTACACCGCCATATTTGATTAGAAAATATCTACTGACAAAAATCAATAAGTAATGGGGGGATTTAGGTGGAATCTACTAAAGGGATAAAACATGATGTACGTGGGATTTCCAAATGGCGTCAACGTTTAGGCTATGGCATTTCTGATTTAGCGTGTAATCTAATTTGGCAAATGATTTCTTTATACCTTCTCTATTTTTATACAGATATTATGGGATTAAATGCCGCTGCTGTTAGTCTAATGTTTGTCATTACCAGGATTATTGATGGCGTGACAGACTTATTAGTAGGATATCTAATTGATCACACCCATACACGATGGGGGAAATCGCGCCCTTATTTTCTTTTTGGAGCAATTCCTTTTGCCTTTTTTGCATTCTTATGTTTTAGTGTGCCGAATACTTCCGTTGCTGGCAAAATGGTTTATGCTTATGTTACTTACATTGGCTTATCTTTTTCTTATACGTTGGTCAATGTTCCGATGGCTTCGATTTTGCCAAGTTTAACAACAGATGCAAAAGAAAGAACGGCACTCTCTACATCTAGAAAATTTTTTGGTTTTCTTGGTGCAACTGTTGTAAGTTCTTCAGCTTTAGTTTTAGTTAATCTTTTTGGTGGTAACAATCAAGCTTTAGGATTTAAAAAAGTAATGTTTATGTTTGGTTTAATTAGCTGTATTTTATTTTTTATTACCTTTCTTTCTGTTCGTGAAATACGTGTCGAAGAAAAACAAACACTAACAATGAAAAATATTATAAAAGCATTGCGGCAAAATACCCCCTGGTTAATTTTTGCATTGAACATTTTATTTATGTGGACAGGCTTTTTCTTACAAACGAGCTCTTTGGTTTATTATTTTGTTGTAGTGGTGGGAGACAGAGGCCTTTCAATTACAATTGCTACTATTATGTCAATTGTACCTATGTGTGCAAATTTTTTTGTTCCTTTTTTGGCTAATAAAATGGGGAAGAGAAATCTTTTTATCATAGCTTCGCTTATCCAAGCAGGAGGAATAGTCATTATTCTGCTTGGAACTATAAATCATTTTGTAATTATAGTTGGTGCACTAGTGTCCGCCTTGGGATACGGAATAAAAGAAAGTATCTATTTTTCTATGCAAGCAGATCCTGTTGACTACGGCATATGGAAAAACGGAATAGACGTTTCAGGTTCTCTATCTGCTATCAATGGGTTCTTAGGAAAAGTTGCACAAGCTGTTGCTGGAGGGATTGCTGGGATATTGCTTGCTTGGGGAAGCTATGCACCAAATGCTGTAGAGCAAACGAACCAAGCCACTTTAGCCATTAAATTAATGTATGGATATATTCCTATAGCGCTCATTGTCGGTTCTGTCATTGTGATGTCTTTTTATAAATTAGATCAAGAATATCCGCAAATACAAGTTGAGTTAGCACAACGAAGAAAAATTTAAATTTTTTTATTGAGTAAAAGGCAGATAGAAGGAAAACTTCTATCTGCCTTTTTTTGCTATTATATAAGGTGTTTAGATGGATTAATTCGGTTATTACGTAGCTGTATTTTTGAGCGAGACATATTTTTTGACTTTGACTAAAATTGACCTATAATAAGAGTCAGATCGAAACTTATAAAAAGTAAGCAGTTTACAAGCGTAAATTTTTTACAATTGTAAGGAAAAGTCTATAATAGGTATCAGAGAGTCAGCAATGTATGACCCGCTGATAATAATTATTGGAGGTTTTATTAATGGCAAAAGAACATTACGACAGAAGTAAACCACACGTTAATATCGGTACCATCGGACACGTCGACCATGGTAAAACGACATTGACTGCCGCTATCACAACTGTTTTAGGTAAAAAAGGATTAGCAAACCCACAAGATTACGCAAGTATCGACGCAGCACCAGAAGAACGTGAACGTGGTATTACAATTAATACTGCTCACGTGGAATATGAAACTGAAAAACGTCACTATGCCCATATTGATGCGCCAGGACACGCGGACTATGTTAAAAACATGATTACCGGGGCAGCTCAAATGGATGGGGCAATTTTAGTTGTATCTGCAACTGATGGCCCAATGCCTCAAACGCGTGAACATATTTTGTTAGCCCGTCAAGTTGGCGTTAAATATTTGATCGTTTTCTTGAATAAAACAGACCTAGTTGATGATGAAGAATTATTAGAACTAGTTGAAATGGAAGTTCGCGAATTATTAAACGAATATAACTTCCCAGGGGATGATATTCCTGTCATCCGCGGTTCTGCTTTAAAAGCTTTAGAAGGAGATCCAGAACAAGAAGAAGTTATCATGCACTTGATGGATACAGTGGATGAATATATCCCAACACCAGAACGTGACAATGACAAACCATTCTTGTTACCAGTTGAAGATGTCTTCACAATTACTGGTCGTGGTACTGTTGCTTCAGGTCGTATTGATCGTGGTAAAGTCAACGTTGGTGATGAAATCGAAATTATCGGGATTAAACCGGAAACACAAAAAGCTGTTGTAACTGGTTTGGAAATGTTCCGAAAAACTTTGGATTATGGTGAAGCCGGCGATAACGTTGGGGTATTGTTACGTGGGATTACCCGTGACGAAGTTGAACGTGGTCAAGTATTAGCTAAACCAGGTTCAATTACACCACATACAAAATTCAAGGGTGAAGTTTATATCTTAACAAAAGAAGAAGGTGGACGTCATACACCATTCTTTAATAACTACCGTCCACAATTTTACTTCCGTACAACGGACGTAACAGGTAACATTGCATTGCCTGAAGGTACTGAAATGGTAATGCCTGGTGATAACGTTACAATCGAAGTTGAATTGATTCATCCAATCGCTGTTGAAAAAGGAACTACTTTTTCAATTCGTGAAGGTGGACGTACTGTTGGTTCAGGTATGGTTACTGAAATCGAAAACTAATTTTAGATTTAAAAGACACGTTGCCAATTTTGCAACGTGTCTTTTTTTTATTTAAGGCAATCAACTTTCCAAATTTTTTGCTGAATGTCTTTTTTAATGCCGAGAATATAACAAATATTTCCCGCTGAATCTTTAAGTCCCATGTTTACAATGCTGCCGGCATAAAAGACGCCATCAAAAGTAGCATTAACCTTAAGGCGTCCTACACCAAATTCTTTTTTCAAATCATAGGGGAAAACGACATATGCGCCACCCTTGCCAATTTTTGAGGGCATTATTTCTGCAACAAAAGTATATTTAAGCTTCATTTTTTCACCTGCTTTGGTTTGTTATCTTTAGTATAGTCTGTAATAAATATATTACAGATAGTTAAAAATGAAAAAGAACACGTTTTAAATTGCCATTATTCATGTTAAAATGCGAAGATGTAGTTTAAATGAGAGGAGTTGTCTAAAGATGACAATTCAATGGTTCCCAGGACATATGGCAAAAGCCAAACGGGAAGTTAGTGAAAAGCTAAAGTTTGTTGACATCGTTTTTGAATTAGTGGATGCCAGACTGCCGCTTTCTTCGCGTAATCCATTATTAGATCAAATTTTACAACAAAAACCACGCTTAGTGATATTAAATAAGGCTGATTTGGCTGACCCTGAACAAACACAAAAATGGCAGAGCTATTTTGAAGCAAAAGGCTTTGCAGCTTTGGCAATGAATGCCTTGGAAAATCAAGGAACTAAAAAAATTGTGACGAAGGCCAAAACTGTTTTGGCTGATAAATTTGCCAGAGATAAAGCCCGAGGCATTAAACCACGGGCAATTCGCGCGATGGTGATTGGCATACCAAATGTCGGCAAATCAACTTTAATGAATCGTTTAGTTGGTAAAAAAATCGCGCAAACAGGAAATAAACCAGGGGTAACAAAAGGGCAACAGTGGCTGCGTTCTGGTAGTGAATTAGAGCTTTTAGATACGCCAGGGATTTTATGGCCCAAATTTGAAGATCCTGAAATTGGTAAGAAATTGGCTTTAACTGGCGCCATTAAAGACCAACTGTTACATTTGGATGATATTGCACTATTTGGTTTGGATTTTTTCACGCGGTATTACCCGGGGCGCGTAGCCAAGCGCTATCATTTGGAGTTAGTCGACGAGCAATTACCTTTACCAGACTTATTGATGTTGATTACAGAAAAAAGAGGATTTCGTGATGACTATGATCGTGGTAGCGAGTTGGTTGTCGTTGAGATTCGGCAAAGTAAATTAGGCCCCTTTACCCTAGATCGTTACGAAGAAGCAGGAGTTTTCAATGAAAGCACAAGCAATTAAAGATATCAAAATAAAACTAGCGACACTAACCGATGCCAATGATCCTTATCTAATGGCTTTAGCTCAAGATGAAAGAGCTGGTGTTCAAAAATTACTGCAACAATTTTATCGGCGTTTAGATAAAGAGCAAGCGTTAAAAGATAAATATGTTGAAATGACTAGTTTTGAGCGAACATTACACCAAGAAGGTCATCGTTTTATCGCAGGGATTGACGAAGTAGGACGGGGTCCTCTAGCAGGTCCGGTTGTGGCTGCGGCGGTTATTTTACCTGCAGATGTTGTGCTTTTAGGTTTAAATGATTCTAAACAATTATCGGCTAAAAAAAGAGGGCAGCTATATTGTGAGATTCAAGAAAAAGCGATAGCTGTCGGAATTGGCGTCGTGGATCACGAAGAAATCGATCGTATTAATATTTTGCAAGCAAGTAAAAAGGCGATGCTGTTAGCTATAGATGACTTAGCCGTAGAACCAACACATCTATTAGTAGATGCAGTAAAACTAGACTGTGATATTTCCCAAGACAATCTGATCAAAGGGGATGCGCGATCGGTTTCAATAGCAGCAGCAAGTATTATAGCCAAAGAAATGCGGGATAATTTGATGAAAGAATACCATCAAATCTTTCCTTTTTATGCTTTTGATAAAAATGCTGGTTATGGAACGAAAGATCATCTGAATGGTTTAAAAAATCACGGCATTTGTGCGATTCACCGGAAAACTTTTGCACCAGTTAAAAATTATTTATAAATATTTTTCCTTCTTTTTGCGTATCTTTATTTGAAGATAACTAGAAAGAAGGTTTTTTAATGGAAAGAGAATGGTTCTTATTAAAATTAGCTTTATTGCAAGGTGCAGGTATTATTACCAAGTGGCGTATTTTGGAATATGCGCAAAAA
The DNA here is from genome assembly GCF_017316025.1 of Candidatus Enterococcus myersii. GTDB lineage: Bacteria > Bacillota > Bacilli > Lactobacillales > Enterococcaceae > Enterococcus_C > Enterococcus_C montenegrensis. Next base: position 16,094 of record NZ_JAFLVT010000019.1, on the reverse strand, counting down.
CACCAGTATTTTAATTTTACCGCTAAAGAAGTGCAGCCGTTATTATCAAGAAAATGTGACAGCTTTGTTTTTTACAATGATTGGAACTTTTTGACGCAAGAGGTGCTGCAGCAAAAATTAAACGGTCAAAAATATGTCACGTTAGACTCTCCTTTGTATCCAAAGCGACTAAAGGAAATTTACCAACCACCTTTTGCTTTATTTTACGAAGGAAATATTTTACTGTTGCAACAAGAGAAAATTATTGGTTTTGTCGGTTCTCGAAATGTTTCACCTTATGGTAAGGAGATCGTGAAAAAGTTTGTTCCACCCTTAACAAACCGAGGCTACACGATTGCAAGTGGCTTAGCAAAAGGGGTGGATAGTTGCAGTCATTTAACTGCGATGCAGTCTTTTGGTCAGACGATTGGTGTTGTGGGGTGTGGTTTGGACATCTGCTATCCAAAAGAAGTTTTTACCATTTATTGGGAAATGTTAAAAAATCAGTTGGTCATCAGTGAATATCCCTATGGTACACCCGTAAGAAAATATCACTTCCCGATGCGCAATCGGATTATTGCCGGTATATCACAGGCGGTATGCGTAGTAGAAGCCAAAGCAAAAAGCGGTTCACTTACTACGGCACAATTGGCATTAGACACAGGTAAAGAGGTTTTTGCCTTTCCTGGCGATATTTTAAACGGCCGTTCAACCGGTTGTTTGCAGCTGATTCAAGATGGTGCAAAATGTGTAATTTCTTTAAAAGATATTTTAGAAGAGTTGCCAAATTTTGAGTAAGATTAATTGCCTTCCTTGACAAACATTTTTTTAATGGATATGATTACCTACGATTTAGTTACCAAAATTCAGGTATAATATAGTAGTAAATTGTTAGGAAGGAGCCATCAATTATATATGGCATATAAATATTTAGTAATTGTTGAGTCACCGGCAAAAGCCAAGACAATCGAGAAGTACTTAGGTCGCAACTATAAAGTTGTTGCCAGCGTCGGCCATATTCGCGATTTACCAAAAAGTAAAATGGGAATTGACGTTGAAAATAATTACGAGCCCCATTATATTTCCATTCGCGGAAAAGGCGATGTAATCAAAAGTTTAAGAAGTGCCGCCAAAAAAGCACAAAAAGTTTATCTCGCAAGTGACCCGGACCGTGAAGGGGAGGCTATTGCATGGCATTTGGCACATTTATTAAATCTTGATTTAGAAGACAAAAATCGCGTAGTCTTTAACGAAATCACCAAAGATGCCGTTAAAGCTGCTTTTAAAGAACCACGAACTATTGATTTGGATCTAGTGGATGCTCAACAAGCACGGCGCGTTTTAGACCGTTTAGTGGGTTACTCTATTAGTCCAATTTTATGGCGTAAAGTCAAAAAAGGCTTGAGTGCTGGTCGCGTACAATCCATTGCGCTAAAGATGATTATCGATCGGGAAAAAGAGATTCGTCAATTTATTCCGGAAGAATATTGGTCGATTGATGGCAATTTCCAAAAAGAACGAAAAAAATTCAAAGCTAATTTTTGGGGCGTCGATGGCAAAAAGAAAAAATTACCTAACGCTGAAAGTATTAAAGAAGTTACAAGTCGTTTAGATGGTAAAGATTACGATGTCGTGAAAGTCGAGAAAAAAGAACGTAAGCGCAATCCAGCTGCGCCTTTTACAACCAGCAGTATGCAACAAGAAGCAGCCCGCAAATTAAACTTTAGAACACGTAAAACCATGATGGTCGCCCAACAACTTTATGAAGGAATTGCGCTAGGTAAACAAGGTACCGTCGGTTTAATTACCTATATGCGAACCGACTCAAAACGGATTGCAGACTCTGCTAAAGCAGAAGCAGCAGAATTCATTGAAACAACTTATGGTAAAGAATATTCTTCTCATAGTCACAAAAAAGTAAAAAACGCGCAAGGCGCGCAAGATGCCCACGAGGCAGTTCGTCCAACCAGCGTGACACGAACACCAGAGGAAATGAAGCAATATTTAGATAAAGATCAATTAAAACTTTATACGTTGATTTGGTCTCGTTTTGTTGCAAGTCAAATGACACCAGCTGTTTTAGATACAATGAAAGTCACTTTAGAGCAAAATGGTGTGATCTTCATTGCCAACGGTTCTAAGATTAAGTTTAAAGGTTTTATGCAAGTTTATGTCGAAGGTACCGATGATGGTAAAGAAGAAAAAGAAAACATCTTGCCAGAATTAGTTGTAGGTGATGTTGTAAAAGCAATTGATATTGAACCAAAACAACATTTTACGCAGCCACCAGCACGCTTTAGTGAAGCAACTTTAATTCGCACGTTGGAAGAAAAAGGCGTAGGACGTCCTTCAACATACGCCCCAACAATTGAGACGATTCAACGTCGTTACTATGTAAAATTACAGCAAAAACGCTTTGAACCAACGGAATTAGGCGAAATTGTCAACTCCTTAATTGAAGATTTCTTCCCACAAATCGTGGATGTTAACTTTACGGCTGAAATGGAAACAGACTTGGATAAAGTAGAAGACGGCAAAGAAAACTGGGTTAAGGTTGTGGATCGTTTTTATAAGCCATTTGAAACTGAGTTGACAAATGCAGAAGAAAAAATTGAAAAAATTCAAATCAAAGATGAACCCGCTGGCTTTGACTGTGACGTTTGTGGGCATCCAATGGTGATTAAACTTGGGCGTTATGGTAAGTTTTATGCGTGTAGCAATTTCCCTGATTGCCGCAACACCAAACCGATTGTAAAAGAAATCGGCGTTATTTGTCCGGTTTGTCACAAAGGACAAGTTATCGAAAGAAAGTCTAAGAAAAATCGCTTATTCTATGGTTGCTCTCGTTATCCAGATTGTGACTTTACTTCTTGGGATAAACCAGTTGGGCGCGATTGTCCAAAATGTGGTCAATATTTAGTTGAGAAAAAAGTTAAAGGTGGCAAACAAGTCGTTTGTATTAATGGCGACTATGAAGAAAACGTCCAAAAATAAGTAATACAAAAATAAGTGGCGCACTTTTTTACCCGTATCCAATCACTGCTAAAAATTCGCTTAGTGTGCACTTTTTTTGTTAAAAATATAAGAACGGAAGAATAAAATGACTGAATTTGTAAATGTAATTGGTGCCGGCCTAGCCGGTAGTGAAGCAGCTTGGCAAATTGCTGAAGCAGGGGTTTTAGTACGTCTATATGAAATGCGTCCAGAAAAATCAACAGAAGCCCATCATACTTCAGATTTTGCAGAATTGGTATGTTCTAATTCCTTAAGAGGAAATAGTTTGGCCAATGCAGTTGGCGTTTTAAAAGAAGAAATGCGGCGGTTAAACTCAGTAATTATTCAATCGGCTGACGAAACGGCAGTTCCAGCCGGGGGTGCTTTGGCAGTGGATCGTGATTCTTTTTCCGCTACTGTCACAAAAAAAGTGAAAAACCATCCAAATGTGACCGTTATTTCAGAAGAAATCACGGAAATCCCAAGCGGAGTTACCGTGATTGCGACCGGTCCTTTGACTTCTTCTAAATTAGCAGAAGCCATTAAAGCATTTAATGGCTCTGACGGTTTTTATTTTTACGATGCTGCAGCACCAATTATTGATAAAAGTACCATCGATATGGATAAAGTGTATCTGAAATCTCGTTATGATAAAGGAGAAGCGGCTTATCTCAATTGTCCAATGAACAAAGAAGAATTTGACGCTTTTCGCGAAGCCTTGATTACAGCTGAAGTTGCGCCGTTAAAAACTTTTGAAAAAGAGAAATACTTCGAAGGTTGTATGCCAATTGAAGTTATGGCTGCTCGTGGTGAAAAAACGATGCTTTTTGGTCCGATGAAACCAGTGGGACTAGACGATCCTAAAACCGGCAAACGTCCCTATGCCGTGATTCAATTACGACAAGATAATGCTGCGGCATCGTTGTATAATATCGTTGGTTTTCAAACTCATTTAAAATGGGGCGAGCAAAAGCGAGTTTTCCAAATGATTCCAGGTTTAGAAAATGCTGAATTTGTTCGCTATGGTGTCATGCACCGCAATAGTTTTATGAATTCACCAGAATTATTACGGCCAACTTATCAGTCAGTTAAACGGGATGATTTATTTTTTGCTGGTCAAATGACCGGCGTAGAAGGGTATGTAGAAAGTGCGGCTAGCGGCTTGTTAGCTGGGCGTAACGCTGCGTTATTAGCGTTGGGACAAGCAGTACAAACCATGCCAAAAGAAACAGTTATGGGTTCAATGGCTTACTACATTACCCATGCAGAAGGCAAACACTTCCAGCCGATGAATGCTAATTTTGGATTATTACCAGAATTGCCAGAGCGTATTCGCGATAAAAAATTACGCTATCAAACATTAGCAAAGAGAGCCCTAAGTCACTTGAATACTCCAGCAGAAGTAGTTTCAGAATAATTTAGTCTAAAACTACACTAGGCCGTCAACATTTGTTGGCGGTTTTTTACTGCTTATTTTCTTTTGTTAAGTTAGAAGATGGCTTAATAAATTTCTGAGTGTCTTTAGTCAATAGAGCGAAAGTCTAATAGAAATAAAAATAAGATTGAAAAAATATGAAAGTTTTGTTAATTTGTAAGATGCTGATCTGACATCTAAATGTTAGGCTAGCAAATTTTGATTCGGTGAAAATCTTGCCGTGTTAAGCTTATTAAGCTTTATTTTGTCGTGAAAAAAGTATGACAATATTGTGTAAATTGTGACGAAAGAAGGAAATATTGTTTAAATTCTGACAATTTGTTTGTTTTTTAATTCGTTGTATGCTACATTAATTGCGGACAGAAGTGAGGTGTAAAATGACAGCTTTTGACTGGCCACAAGAATTTTTACGCTACTTGCAATTTGAACGGGGGTATTCGCAATTAACGACAGCGGCCTACCAAGAAGACTTGCAAGATTTTCGTGAGTTTTTAAAAGAAAGTGGCGATAGTGATTTTTTGAAGATTGATCATCGGGATGTGCGGGTTTACCTTAGTTTTTTAAATGAAAAAAAGTACAGTCGAAATTCGATTAGTCGTAAAATTGCCAGTCTGCGTTCTTTTTATCAATATCTGCTAAAACAAGAAGTTATTGAAGAAAATCCCTTTGCCTATATTCATTTGAAGAAACAAAATAGTAAGTTACCACGGTTTTTTTATGAGAATGAAATGGCAGCGCTCTTTCAAGCCGCACAAGGGGATAAACCTTTAGAAATTCGCAACCGTGCCTTATTAGAAATTATGTATGGCGCAGGCTTACGGGTTAGTGAGTGTGCTAATTTAACCTTGGCTGCCGTTGATTGGCAAGGAGAGGTTTTATTAATTCATGGTAAGGGCAATAAAGATCGTTATGTTCCTTTTGGCACTTATGCCCAAGTAGCATTGCAAGAATATTTAACCCTAGCCAGACCGCGTCTAATGGAAAAAGTGGCGGATCATGCTTTTATTTTTGTAAATCAAAGAGGAACTCCGATTACAAGTCGCGGCATTGAATACGTTTTTAGTCAACTGATCAAAAAAAGCAGTTTAGATAGTAAAATTCATCCCCACATGTTACGCCATACATTTGCTACCCATCTATTAAATAATGGTGCGGATATGCGAACGGTTCAAGAATTACTCGGACACGCTAATTTATCGTCAACCCAAATATATGCCCACGTCACAAAGGAGAGTTTACAAAATAATTATCGTAAATTTCATCCGCGGGCGCATGAATAAGCTATTTCACAATTTAGGAGGAACAAGATGGAATCACAATTTCATTCCACCACAATTTGTGCAGTGGAAAAAGATGGCCAATTTGCTATGGCTGGTGACGGTCAAGTCACAATGGGAGAACAAGTAGTTATGAAGGGTACAGCCCGTAAGGTTCGCCGTATATATAACGGTGAAGTTGTTGTTGGCTTTGCCGGCAGCGTAGCTGATGCGTTTACTTTGGAAGAAAAATTTGAAGCAAAATTAAATGAATATAATGGCAACTTACAACGTGCTGCTGTTGAATTAGCCCAAGAGTGGCGGACACAACAAGCCATGCAAAAATTAGAAGCGATGTTAATTGTAATGAATAAAGAAGAAATGTTGTTAGTTTCTGGGACAGGGGAAGTTATTACACCTGATGATGGTATTTTGGCAATCGGCTCTGGTGGTAATTATGCACTAGCTGCGGCAAGAGCGATGAAAAAATACAATACCGATGAAATGACAGCAAAAGAAATCGCAGAAAACGCACTAAATATCGCCGCAGATATTTGTATTTTTACCAACCACAATATTATTGTGGAAGAAATGTAGTGAGGGATTTTTTATGAATGAAATGACAAAATCACCCCGCCAAATCGTGGCGGAATTAGATCAATATATCGTAGGACAACAAGATGCAAAAAAAGCAGTTGCTGTGGCTTTACGCAATCGTTATCGTCGCTTGCAATTAGACGAAGAAATGCAACAAGATGTGACACCCAAAAACATTTTGCTAATTGGTCCAACAGGTGTCGGTAAAACAGAGATTGCACGTCGGTTGGCAAAAATTGTTCAAGCTCCTTTTATTAAGGTGGAAGCTACTAAATTCACGGAAGTCGGCTATGTTGGCCGCGATGTTGAATCAATGGTGCGCGATTTAGTCGAAAGTGCCATTCAAATTGTTAAAAAAGAACAATACAGCCGTGTTTATACTCGTGCCGTGAAAAAAGCCAATCGTCGGTTGGTTAAAGTTTTGGTTCCTGGTATTAAAAAAGAACAGAAAAAATCGAGCAATCCTTATGAGCAGATGATGAACATTTTTAATACGCAACAAGAAGAACCAAAAGAAGAGTTGACTGAGGAAATCAAAACCAATCGACAAGCAATCTTTGAGCAATTAGAGCGCGGTGTTTTAGATGATCGTGAAGTTACAATTGAAATTGACGAGCCAAAGACCAAAGGCCCAATGATGAACAACGGTTTAGAACAAATGGGAATTGATTTAAACGAAACACTTGATGCTTTAAAACCGCAAAAGAAAGTTGAACGAACGGTAACTGTTAAAGAAGCACGGGAGCTTTTAGTTCAAGAAGAATCTGCTAAACTAGTCAATGACGCAGACATTCACAGTGAAGCCATTAGACTTGCCCAAGCAAATGGGATCATCTTTATTGATGAATTTGATAAAATCACCTCACGTTCTCAACAGTCCGGCGAAGTTTCAAGAGAAGGCGTCCAACGAGATATTTTACCAATCGTAGAAGGGTCACAAGTGAATACTAAGTATGGAACTATTCAGACCGATCATATTTTATTTATTGCCTCTGGTGCCTTCCATGTGGCAAAACCTAGTGATTTGATACCAGAATTGCAAGGGCGTTTCCCAATTCGAGTTGAATTGGATGACTTGACTGCTGCTGATTTTGTTAAGATTTTAACTGAACCGAATAATTCTTTGGTTAAGCAATATATCGCATTACTTAAAACAGAGAATATTAAAGTGATCTTTACTAAAGAAGCCATTGAAAAAATTGCAACAATTGCTTTTGATGTCAATCGAGATACTGATAATATCGGGGCTAGACGTTTGCATACGATTTTGGAAAAATTGTTGGAAGATCTATTATTTGAAGCACCAGATATGCAAATGGGTGAGATCACCATTACTGCAGCTTATGTAGAAGAAAAACTCGACGCTATTGTTGAAAATCAAGATTTAAGCCGCTACATTTTGTAATTACAGGAAGGAAAATGAAAAAGATGACAACTTTATTAGATAAAACTCGCCGTATCAACCAATTATTACAACAAAAAAATACGTTTGATATGACTTTGGATCTACCTTATAACAATATGGCGCTAATTTTAGGGGATATTTTAGATAGCAACGCCTATATTATCAGTAGTGAGGGTGTCTTGTTGGGCTTTAATGAAAAACACGATGTCAACAATGACCGCGTCAAAAATATGTTTGAAGAAAAACAATTTCCACAAATCTATACCGATATGGTAGATCATTTAACGAAAACCGAAGCAAATATTCCAATCTCTTCTGATATGACGGCATTTCCTGTTGAACAACGGGAAAAATATCCCAATGGCTTAACTACCGTTGTCCCAATTTTTGGTGCGGGAGAACGTTTGGGAACTATTATTTTAGCCCGGATGGATGCAGCTTTTAACGAAGATGACTTGGTTTTAGCTGAATATGGCGCCACCGTAGTCGGAATGCAATTCCTATATCAAAAATCTCGTGATATTGAAGCAGACGTCAGAAGTGCAACGGCTGTTCAAATGGCGATTAGTACACTTTCTTATAGTGAATTAAAAGCAGTCCAAGCGATTTTTGCCGCTTTGCAAGGGGATGAAGGTCGCTTAACTGCTTCTAGTATTGCCGATGAAATTGGCATTACCCGTTCGGTGATTGTCAATGCTCTACGAAAACTAGAATCTGCTGGGATTATTGAGTCACGTTCTTTAGGTATGAAGGGAACGTATTTGCGCGTTTTAAATAAACGCTTCAAAGAAGAATTGGATAAACACAGTCACTAGGATTATAATGAAGTGTCTGGTAGCAAAAAGGAAATGTTAAATTAGGAGGTGCCGTAAATGACGGTCACAATTGAAAATGATCAACTAAAAGCCCAAATTGCCTTACACGGGGCAGAGTTACAAAGTTTAATTAGCAAAACAAACGGATTGGAATATATTTGGCAAGCAGATCCGAAATATTGGGGAAAACATGCGCCGGTTTTATTTCCAATTGTAGGTGCTTTAAAAGAAGATAGCTATCGTTATAAAGATAAAACATATCAGCTGCCAAAGCATGGTTTTGCGCGCAATATGGACTTTGAACTTTTAGAAGAGACCGGGGATGCCGCTAGCTTTGTTTTAACTGCTACGGCTGAAACTAAGGCAGTTTTTCCTTTTGATTTTGAACTGATTATTCGCTATGAACTAGGTGGCGATGGTCTAACAGTAAAATATGAAGTGGAAAATTTGGACGAAGAAGAAATGTTCTTTTCAATTGGGGGGCATCCGGCCTTTAATGTTCCTTTAGAAGAAGGATTAAGTTTTGAGGATTACTATTTAGCCTTTTCACCTCGTAAATCGCGGTTAAGCTTGCCTCTTGACGGCAATTATATCAATTTGGAACAACGGACTTTGGGACAAACCAATACGAATTTAGCCTTAACCCATGATATGTTCAAAAATGATGCAGTTATTTTTGAGACAAAAGGATTAAACGCGATTTCTATTTGTAGTGAAAAATCACCCCATAGTGTTACTTTAAGTTATAAAGATATGCCCTATGTGGGTATTTGGTCACCTTATCCAACTGAGTCACCTTTTGTATGTATTGAACCGTGGTGTGGAATTGCTGATACGACAGACGCAACTGGCGAACTAGTTGAAAAACTAGGCATTCAACAATTAGCTGGTCGCGAAAAATTTGCTACAAAATATGCAATTACCGTTAAATAGCTAATAAAAGACCTCTAAAAGTCTTAAGACTTTTAGAGGTCTTTTTAAACTGTGAAGAGAGTACGAATTTTTTAAAGAAAAAAATTGATTTGACTCCTTTGTTCTGTCTGGCTTCATCCACTAGCTCTTGGCGGCAATAAGTCAAAATATCGAAAAATTTGAAAAGCGATTTAGGAAAATTTCGCCTTATTGCTGACAGAAAAAACGAGTTTAAAAAAACTTCTCTTATTCGAGGTAAAAAGGGGTGAGTTTACACTATCTATTTTTTTTACTGTTTAAACCAAAAGGAATCCGACTTTCACTACCATCTTTAATCCGTTTGATGTTGTCGCGGTGTCGATAAAAAATGAAAAGTGTCAGACCAGTTGCAATAATTGTTAACAGCCAGTTGTGTTGTGGTAAAATTTGTGGCCAGACTAGCGGCAAAATAACAGTTGATAGGGTAATTAGAACGGCTGCAATCATACTTGTTAAGCTCACCATACTTGTGATAAAGAGGCAAACAACAAAAATTGTCGCGGAGTAGATAAAAAAGATAGGGCTATAGCCTAATAACATCCCAGCACTGGTCGCGACCGCCTTGCCACCTTTAAAGCCGGCAAAAATCGGAAAGGTATGCCCTAAAATTGCGCAAACGCCAAACCATAACGGGTTAATATTTGTTACATGAAATAAGCTTGGCAATAGTGTGGCTAAAGTTCCCTTCAAAATATCCATCAATAAAACGACAGTTCCAGCTGGCTTTCCTAAAACACGAAATGTATTAGTAGTACCAGTATTACCGCTGCCGAACTGGCGAATATCTTTTTTGTAAAATAGTTTCCCAATCCAAACACCAGAAGGAATAGATCCTAATAAATAGGCGATTATCATTAAAATAATTACTTTCATAAATAACCTCAATTCTTCAAACTAGCGTAATTTTAGCATGAAAGAAATGCAGGAACAACTCTTTGCCAATATTTCTTCAATAGGATATAGTCTAGGTGGTTGATAATTAAACTTCTAAAGGAGTGGTAGTATGTTTCAAAATCCTAGTCAAGAAAAAATTTTTCAAATTTTAAAAGAAGCAAAAACGATTGCGGTAGTTGGCTTGAGTCCAAAGGAAGATCGTACCAGTTTTCAAATCGCACGGCTACTACAAAACTACGGTTATCGAATTATTCCGGTGAATCCACAACATGCTGGTAGTGAAATTTTAGGTGAAAAAGTTTATTCTGATTTAGCCAGTGTTCCTGAAAAAATCGACATTGTGGATATCTTCCGTCGCAGCGAGTTTTTGCCAGACGTAGCAGCAGACTTTTTAAAGACAGATGCCAAGGTTTACTGGGCGCAACTTGGTTTAGAAAATGAGCAAGCTTGGGAAATGCTGCATGAAGCAAAACGAGATGATGTAATTATGAATCGTTGTATCAAAATTGAGTTAAACAAAATGGGCGCATAATCTTTTTAATAAAAAAATCACTAAGCAAACTTGAGGCTAAAAGAGCAGTTACAAAAAGTTTGCTTAGTTTTTTTGTCTGAAAAGGCGTGACTTTGACTGTATAGCGGATACGTAAAAATTTGACGTTTAAGTAAAATAAGCTTTATTTTGAGTTGTGATTGCATTTATACGTATTTTTCTTTAAAATAAAACAAGAACGTATGTTTGTGTTTTTCTTTGCGGTTTGAACGTCTCCTGTACTCTTGCCTATTTAATACTTTTTTTCACAGGTTTTTTAGAGTAAGATAGAAGGAGCGCTTTTGAATTGCGCTAAAATAGTGTAGTATAACAGGGCTTGTCCCATTACTTTTATCAAAGGAGCGTTTGCTTTGGCAAAAAAAACAACTGAGTATAATGACGCCTCCATTCAAGTCTTGGAAGGACTTGAGGCTGTCAGAAAACGACCAGGAATGTATATCGGCTCGACGGATAGTCGTGGATTACATCATTTAGTTTACGAAATTGTCGACAATTCTGTCGATGAGGCTTTATCTGGTTTTGGTAATGAAATAGATGTTACGCTTAATCAAGACAATAGTATTACTGTTAGCGATAATGGACGCGGCATGCCTGTGGGAATGCACGCTTCTGGTATTCCAACTGTAGAAGTTATTTTTACTGTGTTACATGCCGGCGGTAAATTTGGTCAAGGCGGTTATAAAACTTCTGGTGGTCTTCATGGTGTAGGGGCCAGTGTTGTGAATGCTTTATCAAAATGGCTTACCGTAACCATCGTCAGAGATGGTGTAGCTTATGAAGAAAAATTTAAAGACGGCGGTAAACCCCAAGGAACGTTGAAAAAAATCGGGAAAACAAAAAAGAAAAACGGGACTACCGTCACTTTCTTACCGGATGATAGCATTTTTTCAACAATAAAATTTTCTTATGAGACATTGGCTGAACGCCTGCGAGAATCTGCCTTTTTATTGCGTGGGGTCAAAATTACATTGACGGATCTTCGGGGAGAAGAACCTGTTTCAGAAGTTTTTCATTTTGAAGAAGGAATCAAAGAATTTGTTGATTACCTCAATGAAGAAAAAGATACCCTGACACCAGTAATTTATTTTAATGGGGAAAAAGATGGTATTGAAGTAGAAATCGCGATGCAATATAACGACGGCTACTCAGAAAATATTTTATCCTTTGTTAATAATGTTCGCACCAAAGACGGCGGAACTCACGAAGCTGGTATGAAGGCTTCTTTAACGAAAGCTTTTAATGAATATGCTCGTAAAGTAAGTTTATTAAAAGAAAAAGATCGTAACCTAGAAGGTAGTGACTTTCGTGAAGGGTTAGCGGCGGTACTTTCCATTCGAGTGCCAGAAAACTTGTTACAATTTGAAGGACAAACAAAAGAAAAACTAGGCACACCAAGCGCTCGAAATGCAGTGGATGGTGTCTTAGGCGAACAGCTTGGATTTTACCTGCAAGAAAATAGCGAAATGAGTCAAATGCTGGTCCGTAAAGCGATTAAAGCTCGTGAGGCTCGTGAAGCAGCTCGTAAGGCTAGAGAAGAAAGTCGTACCGGTAAAAAGCGTAAAAAAGGTGAATCTTTACTTTCTGGTAAACTAACGCCAGCTCAATCGCGAAATCCAAAGAAAAATGAATTGTATTTGGTCGAAGGAGACTCTGCCGGTGGTTCGGCAAAACAAGGACGAGATCGCAAATTTCAAGCAATTTTACCGTTGCGGGGAAAAGTAATTAATACCGAAAAGGCGAAACTACAAGATATTTTGAAAAACGAAGAAATTAACACTATGATTTATACAATTGGTGCTGGTGTAGGGCCAGAGTTTTCTATTGAAGATTGCAATTACGACAAAGTTATTATCATGACCGATGCGGATACAGATGGCGCCCACATTCAAGTGTTGCTGCTAACCTTCTTTTATCGCTATATGAAACCGTTAATTGAAGCAGGAAAAGTTTATATTGCCTTACCACCACTTTATAAAGTTTCAAAAGGTGTGGGCAAAAAGGCAGTGACAGAATATGCTTGGACAGATGAAGAATTACAACAAGTCATTCAACAAGTTGGTAAAGGCTATATGCTACAACGCTACAAAGGGTTAGGGGAGATGAATGCGGAGCAGTTATGGGAAACCACCATGGATCCTGAAACGCGTACGTTAATTCGTGTGCGAATCGATGACGCCGCCAAGGCTGAACGTCGCGTTACCACGTTAATGGGGGATAAAGTTGAACCAAGACGTAAGTGGATTGAAAGCCACGTTCAATTTTCTTTAGAAGAAGATGGCAGTATTTTAGAAAAAAAAGCAGATGAAGAAGTATCTAGTAGTGAAATTTTTGATGAAGAAAAAGCACATGCAAAAAATGCAGATGGTGCCAAAGATAATTTTGCAGAAATCAGTTTATTTGAAGAATAGGAGGTGGCAAAGTGGAACACAATCATAATATTCAAGAATTGACACTTGAGGAAGTCATGGGCGACCGCTTTGGCCGCTATTCAAAATATATTATTCAAGAACGTGCATTACCAGATATCAGAGACGGTTTAAAACCGGTACAACGCCGGATTTTATATGCTATGAACAAAGATGGTAATACTTACGAAAAAGCCTTTCGTAAGTCAGCGAAGTCTGTCGGCAATATCATGGGGAATTACCACCCCCATGGTGACAGTAGTATTTACGAAGCCATGGTTCGGATGAGTCAAGACTGGAAACTACGAGCCATTTTAATTGAAATGCACGGTAACAACGGGAGTATGGATGGTGATCCTCCTGCGGCAATGCGTTATACAGAAGCGCGCTTATCACAATTAAGTGGTGAAATGCTAAAAGATATTGAAAAAGAAACAGTTGATATGGTTTGGAATTTTGATGATACTGAAAAAGAACCGACTGTTTTACCAGCAAAATTTCCTAACCTTTTGGTGAATGGTTCAACTGGGATTTCTGCTGGTTATGCCACCGAAATTCCAACACACAATTTAGCTGAAGTAATTAACGGTACAATTTATCTCATTGACCATCCTAATGCTAGTTTGGATAAATTAATGGAATTTATTCCGGGTCCAGATTTTCCTACTGGCGGAATTTTACAAGGTAAAGCAGAACTGAAAAAAGCTTATGAAACTGGAAAAGGCAAAGTGATTGTCCGCTCTCAAACGGAGATTGAAAAAATCAAAGGGAATAAAGAGCAGATCGTTGTGAATGAAATTCCTTATGAAGTGAATAAAGCTACCTTGGTGAAGAAAATCGATGAAATTCGTTTGGCAAAAAAAATTGACGGAATTGCTGAGGTTCGGGATGAAACAGATAGAACTGGGTTGCGAATTGTTGTAGAATTGAAAAAAGATGCCAACGCCGAGGGTATTTTAAATTATCTGTTTAAAAATACGGAACTGCAAATTAACTACAACTTTAATATGGTTGCTATTGATGAGATGCGGCCAAAACAAGTTGGATTAGTCACAATTTTGCAAAGCTATGTCAAACATCGAAGAGACGTTGTGATAAAACGGAGTCGGTTTGAGTTAGATAAAGCGAAAAAACGTCAGCATATCGTTGATGGTTTAATGAAAGCATTGTCGATTTTAGATGAAGTCATCGCCACAATTCGTGGTAGTAAAGACAAAAAAGATGCTAAAAATAATTTAATTGTAGCTCATGGCTTTACCGAAGCCCAAGCTGAAGCAATTGTTAATTTGCAATTGTATCGTCTAACCAATACAGATATTACGCAATTACAACAAGAGGCAAAAGAATTAGCTGCGTATATTGCGGAATTAAAAAAGATCTTGGATGATGAGACTGAACTTTTAAGCGTGATAAAAAAAGAGCTAAAAGAAGTGAAAAAACAATATGGACAGCCGCGGCTAACGCAAATTGAAGCGGAAATTAAAGAGCTGAAAATTGAGACAGAGGTTTTAGTCGCTCAAGAAGATGTTATTGTTTCTGTTACCCATGAAGGATATATCAAACGCAGTAGTCTGCGTTCTTATGCAGCTTCTAAACCAGAAGAGCTGGGAATGAAAGATGGGGACTTTGTGTTATATACAGGTGAGGTCAACACTTTGGACCATATACTGCTAATTACTAACAAAGGAAATGTTATTTATCGTCCAGTTCATGAACTACCTGATTTACGTTGGAAAGAAATTGGGGAACATATTTCGCAAACGATGTTGAATATGGCAGTGGATGAGGCGATTATTGCCGTTTATCCTTACAAGCAAATAGATCCGGCTAAAAACTTTGTTGTGATAACAAAAAATGGTTTTATTAAGCAGACGAAAATGTCGGAATTTGAGCCATGGCGAACTTATAAGAGTCGTCCGTTAGCGATTGTGAAATTCAAAGATGCTGATGATGTTATAACAGATGTCTTTTTAGTCGATGAAAACGATACGTTAGATGTTTTTCTAGTAAGTCATCGTGGTTTTGGTTTACGCTATCCACTAAGCGAGGTACCACTAGTAGGTCCAAAAGCTGCTGGCGTTAAGTCAATTAATTTAAAAGCCGAGGATTTTGTAGTAAACGGCTTGTTGGTATATCCGATGGGGGATAATCCGGTAGTTATCGTAACCCAAAGAGGTGGCGTGAAACGAATGCTAGCTCAAGAGTTAAATCAATTAGGCCGAGCTAAGCGTGGCTTAATGGTGCTAAGAGAACTTAAAAATAATCCTCATCGCATCATTTATATGGGTGATGGTGTGGATCAAACATTGTTATTAACCAATCAAAAAGGGCAACAAACAGAAATTGACGTCAAGGATTTTAATATTTCTGATCGAACTTCAAATGGTTCATTTGTTATGGATGAAAAAAATGGCGGACAAGTAATCGATGTTAAAGAAATTAAACAGCCGGTTGTTGTCAAAAATTAATCTGTTATAATAGTTGTATTTAAAAAGCATTTCTGTATTAACACAGAAATGCTTTTTTGTGAGCATGAAGAAGAGTGAAAGGGCTTATTTAACAAAATAATAAGATGTTTACATATGGGGTAATCATTGATTTAATGGGGTTTATAAGGACGTTTATAAGATAACGAGGTGAATAGTTCACCTACACACAAGAAAATGCTTGCAAAGTCAAAGTGATGTGTTATACTGTGTTCGTAAAGCTGTTACATAAGTATAGCTAATTTTTAAGGAGGTCCATTCAATGGAACAATGGAACGGATTTAAAGGCAAAGCTTGGCAAAACGAAGTTAACGTACGTGATTTTAT
>NZ_JAFLVT010000002.1 GCF_017316025.1 Candidatus Enterococcus myersii | reverse complement strand
CTTAATTTGACAAATGAAAATTCTAATTTAGACATGGCTTCTTTAAAAGTATCGCTATTGGTCCAAGAATGAATTGGATTTGTTGCGGCAACCCACAAGGCTTTGATTTCCCCTGCATTAATTTTTTCAATAATTACGTTATAAGGCAACGTCGGTTTTTCCGGTAGCCAACTTGGCTCAATTCCTAAAGCAGTTCCAACAATTTCTCTTCTTGTTTGATTATCATATTCACCACCACCATATAGGCCGGTCGTATTACTAAACAAGCGAGAACCCATGGCATTACATTGTCCTGTTAATGAATTCGCTCCGGTACCTGGACGGCCCATATTTCCTGTCATTAGTGCTAAATTGATAATTGCCTGTGCAGTCCGCACCGCTTCATACCCTTGATTAACTCCCATCG
The DNA here is from genome assembly GCF_017316025.1 of Candidatus Enterococcus myersii. Classification (GTDB taxonomy): domain Bacteria; phylum Bacillota; class Bacilli; order Lactobacillales; family Enterococcaceae; genus Enterococcus_C; species Enterococcus_C montenegrensis. The sequence continues at coordinate 115,035 of NZ_JAFLVT010000002.1, read as the reverse complement.
TCCACCAGAAGGAAACATTTTTACCAGCGTGAATCAATTGCGCCAATTCTTCAATGTCACCTTCAGTCAATCCGGTTTCATTTGCACGACTTAGTGGATAATCTTTTAAAAATGCTTGGTATTCCGCAAATTTTTGCGTGTGTGCTTCGATATACTTTTCATCAAGCCAGCCTTTTTCAATCAGTAAATTTGCCAAAATATACATGAGCTTTAAGTCAGCTTTTGCTTTTAGTTTATAGTGGATATCGGCTTTTTTCGCTGTTTCAGACATGCGCGGATCAATGGCGATTACTTTTTTACCGGCAATTTTATTCGCGCGAATTCTTCCCCAAAAAACTGGATGTGCAACAACTGGATTTGCACCAATTAAAATAATGGTGTCGGATAATTCCACATCCTTTAAGGTATAAGGAGGTGCGTCAAAACCAAAAGCTTGCTTGTGGGCAACCACACTTGTCGCCATACAAAGCCGCGTATTGCCATCCACATTTCCTTTTAGATACGTTCGCATTACATGACCAAATAATGCCATCTCTTCCATTGTCAATTGACCTGTACTAATTCCTGCGATACTTTCGGGACCATATTTTGCGCGGATTTCTTTTAATCTAGCGGCTGTATCTTTTAGACCATCTTCCCAAGTGACATAAGTAAAACTACCATCTTCTTGTTTTATCCTTGGTCTTGGATCTGGTTTGAATTCTTGGTGTTGGCGGTTTAACCGCAAACCTTTAATACAAGAAAAGCCATCGTTAACCGGATATCCCGGTGTAGGAATAATTTTTACTATTTCTTCATTTTCTGTGTAAAAATCTAAATTACAGGCTAGTGCACAATAATTACAGGTGGATTGTGTTTTTTTCATACTTCGTCCCCTTAATTTTTATTCGTGATATTTTTCACTTGTTAATCAAAAAAAATAATGCAGCGCGGCATATTTTCTAACTCTCTTTTATTTTATAGCAAAAAAAAACAAACTATCATTAGGGAACTCCCTAGTTAACAAGCTAAAAATCCATTTATAAGGCTGATTAAATAACACCAATTGAGAATGATTATCACTTGGAGTAAATAGATTTTTCTGCTGTTAATCTATTTTGTTGTAACAACAGTAAGGCAAGAAAAATTGAAGGATTGGTGTGTGAAACTGGCAGTTTGAAAGGATTGATAGTGTTAATACAGTCAAACCAAGGTTCTTCTTGTGAAAAATTCATACTTTCTTTATTGGAATAAAAAAAAGACCGCAACAAAAGATATTACACAAATACAGCCAGTCTTTGTCTAAAAAAGACAATCAACAAGTGAGTATTTATGTTCTTTTGTTTCGGCCTTACTGTTTAATTTGTTTGCATTTTTTGCAGGATAGCGCGTTTGTAATCAAGAAAAGCAGGGGTTAAAGAAAAGTCGACTTCCTTATTTTCCGGACGAGAAACTGTAATAGTTTCTCGTATCACTCCTGGAGAGCCAGCCAGCAGATAAATCTGGTCAGATAAAAGAATCGCCTCGTCAATATCATGGGTAATCAGCAAGGTCGTCAATGAAAATTCTTTTTGCATCTGCAAAAACCACTGATGTAAATCGCGTTTTGTTATCGCGTCCAATGCACTAAAAGGCTCATCTAATAAAATTAACTCTCCTGAAAATAAATACGTGCGCAACAACGCAGCCCGTTGTCGCATACCACCAGATAAGGCATTGGGATAGACTTTTTCAACCCCTGACAGCCCAAATTCAGGTAAGTATGCTGCCACTTTTTTTAAGGCTGCCTTTTTCTTTACACCTTTTAAAATCAAGGGCAATGCCAGATTTTCTTCCATTGTTTTATAGGGAAGCAATAAATCTTTTTGCAACATATAAGATACTTTTCCCCTTTTACCTGTTATTTCTTCATTATTTAACTGAATACTACCTCTATCTGGCAACTCCAAGCCAGCAATCAGATTAAATAGTGTCGTTTTTCCAACACCGCTGGGTCCAAGCAAACTGACGATTTTGCCAGCAGGAACATGCAAGGAAATATCTGCAAGCACATCTTTATTCCCGTAACTTTTATTTATCCGCTCAACTGTTAGTCCCACTGTCATCACTCACTTAAATACGCATTGGTAAAACCAGTATTTTCCGGTATTTTTTTAGCAACTAATTTATTTTCTGATAACCAATCGTAAAAGGCATTCCACCGTTTAGGCTCGATATAGCCCCATGATTTGGCCTCTGCCTTATATTGCTGACTGATCCAAGCTTGACTTTTTTGAACTAAATTCTTATCTAACTCTGGAACTTCTTTACATAAAATATCTGCGGCTGCCTGAGGGTCTTTGATAGCATCTTCGTAACCTTTGCTAGCGGCGGCTAAGAATTTTTTAGCTGTTTTGGGGTTTTCTTTTAAAAACGTGTCGTTCGCAAAAATAACTGGTGTATAGTAATCAAATACAGGATTTATATCTTTGAAGTTAAAATAATCAATTGCTACATTATCAACCCCCGCTTTAATGCCTCCCCAACCATAAAAAATCCAAATGGCGTCGGCTTGTTTTTCTTTCAAAGCGAGAGGCTCATCAACAATTGTATTCGGAATTAATTTTACTTTATTAAAATCGCCGCCATTATCTTTTGCCATGACATCTTTGATCATAGCTTTTTCAATTGGTGAATCCCACGTCGCGTAGGTTTTTTTCTCCAAACCTTTGGGATGATTTATTCCTTCACCTTTTCGCGAAACGATACCTGATGTATTGTGCTGCAAAATTGTAGCTACTGTTGTGATTGGTAAAGGTTTCGCGGAAACATAATTTGCGGCCAAAGAATCTTGAGCAGAGATACCAAATTGTGCTTTGTTACTAGCGACAATCATACTAGCATCTCCATCAGAAGGTTGGACGATGGAAACATCTAAGCCCGCCTCTTTAAAATAGCCTTTTTCTTTAGCGACATATAAGCCAGTATGATTGGTGTTTGGAGTCCAGTCTAAAACAAACGTCACTTTTTCTAGTTTTGTTTCTTTTTTACTTGCTTGTCCACTGTGACAAGCACCTAATGTTATTAACGTTGTAACCAATAAAATACCACTGATTAATTTTTTCATTTTTGTTCCTTCTTCCATGGCATCGAAATTTTTTCTAACACTAAAACAGCTCCTAAAAGTAGTAGACTTAAAGCTGAAATGAGAAAAATCACGGCAAACATTTTGTCAAAACTATAAGATTTTCTCACGCGGGTCATGTACACCCCTAGACCTTCAAAACCGCCTAGCCATTCTGATACCACAGCTCCGATTAAGGCATACGTGACTGCAATTTTTAATGCGGCAAAAAATGAACCTAAACTAGCGGGCAACTTAATATGCCAAAAAATCTGGTAAGATTTCGCCCCCATCGATTGCAATAATAAAATTTCATCCGGATCAATGGCCGCAAAGCCATTTAACAAGCTTAACGCTACCGGAAAAAAGATCGTCAAAATAATCAACACAACTTTTGGCAATATTCCAAATCCCAACCAAATAATCAATAAGGGAGCTAAAGCAACCGTTGGAATTGTTTGACTTAAAACTAGTAAAGGATAAATCGCTTGTTTCAACCAATGGATGTGATCCATAATAACTGCCAAAACAAAACCGAGTAAAACACCAGCTAAAAGTCCTAAGATGGCTTCTAACAACGTAACTTTCGCATTTGCCGCTAGCTGAGGCCAGTCTGTTAGTAAAGCTTGCAGTACCGCTTTAGGACTGGGTAACATAAATGCTGGAACAATATTTTTTACTGTGACAAACTGCCACACTGCTAAAATCATTAGTATAGTGGCAACGGGGATTAAATTAATGTTGGTGTTTATCCGTTTTTTCGGCAATGGTCAGCCCATCTCCTTTTGGCGTATACGCAATTTTTACGTAGGCAGAAACACTTGGCGCTCCCGCTTTAACAGCAATTAATTGACATTGTTTCACTAGCTCCATCAAGCCTTCATAATCTCCTTCAACGCTTGTTTCAAAAGCGCCCACTTGATAGGTATACCCTGTACTTTTGATGTAGTCGATGACTTCATCTACAATAGCGATGACTTCTTTTTTACTTTCTACTTTTGGTAAAACTTGAATTGCGATACTTGCGTCCATTTTTTTCACACTCCATAATTTTTTACCGATACGTGAACTGCATGAGCTAAATGAATTTCTTTTAAAGATTTGATTCAATAAAACAGCCACTAGCAAACTTTTTGCTCTTTATTCAAACTCTAGTCTTTGAGAACAAAAAAATCTCAGTATCATAAGACGATACTGAGACAAAAGTTATATTATTCAACTGTACAAAAGTCCGTGATGACCTACTTTGCACACCAAAATAAACTCCTTACCTACGTCAGCATTATCTGAATCAGGTTAACGGGTCGAAGTCGAACTTCCTCTCAGCCATTACAGCTCCCCACATATTCGGTTGCACTTAAATTAACAAAGAAAAATAGATTGGTCAAGTTTTTTGGTAGAAAGTACTTAAATACGATTTTATGCCCCTCCAAACAGTGAACCAAAAAATTTTTACACGGCACATTTCCATCCTGCTAATTTCAGGTGTTACGTAAGCCAGCGAACAATATTGGGTAAAACGATGATGGTGTACAAGGTGCGACAAATTTGAATACCCGCAATTTTAGGCATGTCGCCACCTAATTCCCCCGCAATTAAGGAAATATCTGTCGCCCCAGCTGGAGAAGAAGCAAATAATGCTGACTTTAAATCTAAAATTCCTTTTTTAGATACAAGGTAACCAAACAATACATTTATCATTAAGTAGCTTCCTAATAATAAAAGCGCCGGAATAAATAAGCGACTCATTTCTTTTAAACTATCTTGTGTAAAGGTACTGCCGATGATTGTCCCAGCAAAAATTTGGGCAATGTAGCGAATATTCGTGTTTAGTTGCGCAGTATTTTTTATTATTTTCAAAATACTGGAAAAAATTAACGAAAACATTAACGCCCCCGCCGGTATATGAAGGGATAAACCAATCAATCCTCCAATACTTGCGATAATCAAAATAAGACCGTCATTGACAATAAAATCACTTGTACCAAAAGGCAGCTGTGTGACAATTTTCTTAGCCTCTGATGATTTTAAAGTATCTTCTTTTCTTTGAAAGCGATCAAGCAGCAGCTTAATCCAGTATGGAAGAATAAGCAGCATCCCGACTAATCGCACCAGTTGCATCGTTGCGACTATCTCAGCTTGTGCGCCCATATCGATACTAATCAAAGACACATCCATAATTCCTCCGGGCATACAGGAAAGTAAGGCCGTAATTAAATCAATTGAGAAAAAAGTATGAATTAAAAAACCGACAATAAACATATTCAGCGTAAATAAGGTCATCAAAAACACGATCGATTTTGCCAATTTAGGAAAATTAAGTAAGTCATTTTTCGTTACCTGTTGCCCGATATATGCACCACTAATTATTTGGGCAAAAGTTTTTAGATTATTTGGCATATACATTTGCTCAGAAAAGATTGCAAATAAAGCGACCGCCAACATGCTGCCGGTCATAAAAGGAGCGGGTAATTTTATCTTCCTTGCTATTAGACCTCCTACCATGCCGACAATCAAAGTTTCTATTATTTTTACAATCATTTATAAACCTGCTTTCTAAAAATATGTCACAATTAAAACTGTGCTTACCATTACGTTTACTTGCCAAATAAGAATAATTTCTATTTCTCTTAGTAGCTACTTAGACAGCTTGCCTTAGATAATTTATGGCTGCAAAAAAAGGCGACTTCAAACATGAGATTTCACTTTATAAAAAATCTTTAAGCTAATTGTGCAACAGTGAGCAAAAATATATCACTTTGAATTTTACTCTTTCTTTTTTACTTTGTGGTTGGAAAATTTAAAAAGAACACGAAAAAAACAAAATAAAAAAAAGGAAATATGACTTTCATTTATTTGTCATTTTATTTTCAAGCAAAACAAAAAGCTGAGCAAAAAGTCAGGTGGACTTTTTGCTCAGCTTTTACTTATGCCTTAACTAAGTTTTTAACTAGTGCTTGTTTTAACAGTGGCATAAACATTGCCCCCACCACTGTTCTATTTTTAAAGTTCATGACCTTGGCATTTTTCGTATCATACCAATCAGAAAATGGAACCCGATTTGGCGTATTTTCTAAATAGTGGCGCACAGGTTGAATGATTTTTTCCATTTCTTCTTCGTTTTGGGCAAAAATTGAAATCCACATAATCCAATCTGCCTTAGTATAATCCGCCCGTTCATCTAACGGGATACCAAATTCATTTGCCTCTGCTAAATATTTCTTAATCTCTTTTTCCATTAGTTGTGCTGGAAATAAGCCAAGCTCAAATAAGTTGTCCCAAACAATATTGTATTTCATACTCCAACTGTCTGGTCTGTCAAAAGAAAGCGGTGTATGTTCCCCATTTGCTATCGCCGTCTTTTGCCAAATAGCGGCCATTTCTTTTGCACGTTTTGAATAAAGTGCCCCTTCTTTTTCATACCCTGCTGCTAGCAGTGCTTTGCCAAACATTGCAAGTGCAGTAATCGCTTTTAATGATAAATTACAATTATGTGCCAAATGTCCGGCAAAATCATCCGTGCATAGTTGATTTTCTGGATCCTGACCAAAAGTTGCTAAATAATCGGCCCAACGTAAATTCGTTTTTAAATGCTGATTAAAAAATTGATCGTCTCCATCTCGCAAATAAATTGCAGCTGCCATGGCCAACATATTGCCGCTTTCTTCTATCGGCATTTGCTGCTCATAATGGTACACATTTTGACCTACTGGTAATTGATAATAATCATAAACTGTGCCGTAAGCGCCACGATCTGGCCAACCTTCATCGCCTTGGTTGGTTATCTCTCCATAAACTTGTCCTGTTGCATATGGATAACGCCCTACATCATGTGGGGCAAAATCGAACTCCCAAACTGGCAAAGCAGCAAATTTATAAACAGGACGTAGCATTCCTTTGGCTAATTCTGTTTGATAAAGTAAATAAAGCGGTAGTGAAGGATAACTGATATCTACTGTCCCAATGCATCCATTTGAACTACATTCTTTGGACAAAAAGACAATTTCCCCTTGTTCATCACGAATTAATTTGTGGGCACAAATTGACTGTCGATAACTAAATGCGGTAATAAAGTCCAATGTTTTCCCACCAGAAGTTATGGACGCTTGTTGAATTTTGTCATCGATTTTTTTGCAGTTTGCTAACCGTGCGGGTAAATTTATTAAGTAATTTTGCAACAAGTCATACATACCGCTGTAATTTTCTTTCCACAAAGCATTGCATGCTGTGCCAAAATAATTGATCGCATGAATATCATCATAGGCCGCTAAAATGGTAGTTGCTTGGCCGGATTGAATCGGAAAATGAGCTAGTAGCATTTCACGCTGTTTTTGATACGTAATTGCAAGACTACTAGGAGCTGCTAGATACAGATAACCCCAATCAATATCAATCAGATCACCAGTTGAATCTAATGGTGTTTGACGTCTTTTCCCCATCCAAACCATTTTCTCATCATCAGTCGTAATTTTATGCCAGTGAAGTGGTTCTTGTGTTTTATCGCGACAGATTTCTTCTGAAAATGCAAAAGTAATTGCGGCTTTTTCATCATTTTTCACGTCCGCTTTAACTGTGATCATCGTTACCGGTTCACTGATTTTTTGTAAATCCTGTAAGTCCAAATCGACCGAAAAAGTCAGCTCTAAATGAACTACTTCATTTGCAAACGTGTATTTTGTTTGGGTTGCTGTCACTTCTAAGTCTTGTTGGGCAATAGCAGGAATAAGATCATCTGCTCCCATAAAACGATACGTAGCATCCCCTATTTGAATATAGCCCCGCACAGGTTGTTCTTTACCGGTCCAACTTTGCGTGTCACAATCAGTTAAACGATCGGCTGGAGACCAAATTGAAAAATAAGGGTCGCTTAAAATCAGAGGAATTGAAGCTCCTCGGTTTACTTTTGTCATCTTCTACTAACTCCATTTCTACATCTAAAATCATTCTTTTAAACTTTTTTCATTTATTCTTAGCTTGTTGTTTGCACCATTCTTTTGCGGATGCTAGCTGGCACAGTCTCATCAAAACATTTTGAATTCGGCACCATTCCTAATTCAAAGTTAAAATCTTTTCCTTTGATTAACTCATCATGAGCAATCACACATGTTTTAAAATCCGCTTTATTTTCTGTAATACGATGAATAAATTGCTGTTGCGGATAGTTTAATGTCGTTGTAATTTTGACCTTATTTCCATTAGCCAAATGAATAATGGCTTCATCAAAGTTTGGCATCCCGATTAGATATTCACCGCTTCCTGGACAAAATGGATAAAAGCCTAATGCATTGAAAATATACCAAGAGGCCATGCTACCATTGTCTTCATCCCCAGGATAGCCTTTAAAATCTGCAGAGAATAACCGATTGATAGCTTGTTTTAAAAGTGGCTGTGCAAAATACGGTTTGTTTATGAAGTGGAACAAGTAAGGCAAGTGGAAACTTGGTTGATTGCCCACATTAATCTGGCCAAAACCATTAACTTCCATCTCTGCCATTTCATGAATCACATGACCATAGCCTTCCACTGTATACTCTGGCGGTGTATTGGCGAGCGTTACTAAAATTTCTTCAAAAGCCGCTTTTCCACCATGCAATGCGATTAAACCCGCAATATCATGATTAACAGCAAATGTTGATTGCCACGCTGAACCTTCTGTATAGTCGCCACCCCAAGAAAAAGGGCTGAAATTTTCTTTAAACTGTCCTTGGCGATCTTTTGCTACCATGAACTTATCTTCAACTGAAAATAAGTTTTGATAGCGTGTAGATTGTGTCATGAAAATTTCGGCTGTTTCATTTTCACCTAATTTTTCGGCAACTTTAGCAATACAATAGTCACTATAGCTGTAATCCAAAGTATGGTTGACAGATTCGTGTAAATCTGACGGTACATAACCATACGTATTGTACTCGTCGGCATAAGAACGTCCTTGCCTACGATTTTTTTCTTGTTGATTTGCAGAATGCAGCATTCCATTTAAAAATTCTGGCATTAATTCGGCCGCAATATCTTTTACAGCCGCATCTGCAATAACCGCGTCAATATAATTTCCTGGCATGCCCCCAGAATCTTCAGGTGCCAACCATTTTGGCAGATAGCCACTTTCACGATAACTATTTAAGAAGCCCGCCAATATTTTTTCATATTCGTCTAATTCAATTAAAGAAAATAAGGGGTAAACACTTCTGGCTGTATCCCAAAAACCATTATTCATGTATTAATAACCTGGCTTTACTTCATCAGCATAAGCATCTCGATGAAGTGGTTGATTATTTTCATCAAACTCGTATAAGCGTTGTGGGTATAAAAAAGTACGATACAAGTTATGGTAGAAGGTTTTCACCTTTTCTTTATCTTGATCAGATACCTTAATTTTAGCCAGTTTCTCGTTCCAAAGGCTTGTTACTTGTTGCAACTGTACTGATTTTTCTGTTTGAGGCAGATTTTTTCTGGCAAATTCAGCAGAAATGAATGAAGTCCCGACACGTAATTCAATTTCTTTTGCATCGGCAAAGCAAATTTCATAAACGCCGTCTTTTTCACTAAAATGGGTGATTTCCTCACTCACTTCAATACGGAAATAAAATTTCAACGGCGTAGTACGATGAACGTGTAACTGCATAGAATAACCTTCGATTAAATGCCCTTGTGCTTTTGTAATTTTCCCATCAGTTGGAAAACCAATCATAACACCTTTGTTATTTTGCGGTGAGTCCATGGTTAGAATGGCACCATAATCAGATGGGATCAAAGTTGTATCTAATTGATTGTTAGGTTGCTTGATTTTTAAATAATTAGGATGAAAATCAGATTGCTGTGGTGCATAAGGTACTACAACCAAGCCTTTTGTATTTTTAGTAAACGGTAAAATTCGTAAAGAGCAAAAATCACCTTTTGTTCCTGCCCACATCGTAGGTTGATGTGATAGACGAAATCCGCGATAATGCATTGCTTCAGGATGAAACCACCAGTTGTCTTCATGGGTTTCAATGGCAAAATAATTCATGCCAAATGGCACACCGGTGAAGGGAAAACAGTTTCCACGGGATAACTCAAAAGAATTGCTGGTCCCATGGCGGGTGTCGATTTGATTAATATCCATCTAGAGACTCCTTTAAATTTACGTTCGTTTTTAGCGATTGGCTTGTGCAAAATCACTTAAATTAATATTTTTTTCTAACCGTTCAAATTTTTTCAACATAATAAGACTCATTCCGTAAGCAGGTAATGCAACACCGATAAAAAGAATCAAAAGCGGACTAATGGCAAATAACAAACTAACGATTACAAAAATCACCGCCATATAGATGACTTCCAAAGGACAAATCAGTAAAAACAGCATCGGCTGCAAAAACGTTTTTACACCTCTTACATCAAAGTGAACAAAGATTGGGAAAAACATCGCGACACCTAAAATCAAAAGCAAGCGGGTCGCTTTAATCGCAATTTCTAATAACAGATTTCCTGCGCCTGCATTAGCTAAGACGATCGTTTCACCTAAGAAGAATAATGCAATAGCGGTAAATACGGCACTAAATAGTAGACCACGGCGGAAATTCTCGCCATAATATTTTTTGAACATTTGAAACAAATGATTTTCTGATTCATAACGAATTTGTTGTCGCATACAAGCATACAGTGCAATCGTTGCTGGAATAATCCCCAGCACGACGCCACCTAAAAGCGTAAATAACAGCCACAATCCATTTAATTTCATTAAATAGTAAATTCGATTAAAAACTTCATAAATTTTATTAACCACTTTTCTTACCCCTTTATAGCTCCGACTAAAATACCTTTTTCAAAATACTTGGCAACAATTGGATAAAACAGTAACACTGGTAACGTAGAGACAATAACCACACTGTATTTCAATGTTAGTTTCAACATCATTAATTCCGCCTGAGCACTTCCTACCAAGGTTTGGTTCACGTCATCACCAAATTGTCCTTGTATCAAAATTTCTCGCAAAATCAATTGTAATGGAAAGCGCGCCCGATCGCGTAAATAGATCATGGCATCAAAGTAAGAATTCCAGCGACCTACCCCATTAAACATTGCGATGACCACAATGATTGGTGTTGAAAGTGGCAGTACGATTTTATATAAAAGCTGCAAATCATTAGCGCCATCCATATAAGCACTTTCCACTAATTCAGAAGGAATATTTTGTTGGAAATAAGTTCGCATTAAAATCATGTTGTAAACGCCCACAGCACCCGGCAAAATCATTACCCACAACGTATTGATGATACCTAATCGTTGGTTGACCAAATACGTTGGAATTAAGCCACCGCCAAAGAACATTGTAATTGTGAAAAATAAAGTCAGCATTGAGCGTCCGCGTAAATCTTTCCGGGAAAGTGGATACGCACCTAATGTTGTAACTACAACACTTACCAATGTTCCTAACCCTGTATAAATAACAGCATTTTTAAAACCGACTAAGATGTCTTTATTTTTTAAAATTTCAGTATAGCCTTTAACATTAAATCCACGGGGCCAAAGTAATAGTGGCACTTCGTAAATTTTATTAGGATTACTAAAAGAAGCATTTACTACAAAAACAATCGGGTATAACAAAATTAAAGTCAGCAATGTAATGATTACAATATTGACGATATCAAAAACTTTATCTGATTTTGTTGAGATGTATCGCATTTTTTCCATTTTGCTCGTTCCGCCTTCCTACCACAAACTATTTTCGCCAGTTTTTTGTGCGATCTTGTTGACGACAAAAAGCATGATGAAATTGACGATATTATTAAACAACCCAACTGCAGCAGAAAAACTATACTCACCGTTAATCAAACCGACTTTATATGTATAAGTCGACAATACTTCTGAAGTAGCCAGATTCGATGCATTTTGCAATAAATACGCTTTTTCAAAACCAACTGACATCACGCTACCTGTTGCTAAAATTGCAGAAATCACAATAGTTGGCATAATTGCCGGAATTGTGATATTGCGAATACACTGCATCCGTGTTGCCCCTTCAAGATACGCCGCTTCGTATTGATCTTGGGGTACACCAGACATTGCCGCTGTATAAATCAACGTTCCCCAGCCGACACCTTGCCAAATCCCAGACCAAACATAAACATGCGGAAACCACTTCGCATCACCTAAAAAATCAATTGGCTTCATGTGTAGAGAAGTTAAAATTTGATTAATAGAACCTTGTTCAGAAAAAAAGAAGGTAACCATTCCGATAACAACTACGACTGAAATAAAGTTGGGAATATATGAAACTGTTTGAACAGTCGATTTGAACCATTTCCGCTTAATCTCGTTAAACATTAACGCCAAAATGATTGGCAACGGAATACCTACTAATAAACTATAAAAACTAACGCGAATTGTATTAACAATAATTTCTAAGAAGAAATAAGAATCAAAGAACCGCTGGAAATGTTTTAACCCTACCCAAGGGCTTCCCCAAATACCAAAAGCCGGTGAGTAATCTTTAAAAGCAATCACAACACCATACATTGGCCAATAATTCCAAATTAGAACGAATAACACAGGAATGACCAGCATAATATATAACCACTTGTGCTTTTTCATATCGAATAACAATTTATTTAAAGCCTCCATCGGTACAACGAATAACGCATTAAGCCATTTATGCTTTTTCATATCGAATAATATTTTTTCTACCATCTATTATTCTTCCTTTCTCCTTGTTTTATTAAACTGTTCAGCGCAGCATCTTAATCCTAAGCTGATTGGTTCAATAAAACATTTTGTCATAAAGAACCAGGCTTAAAGCTTCTTGTAGTATTTTGCTTTAAGCCTGGACAAAAGTTTTATCTATTCTTTGTCATAACGTTCATATTGCGTACGGCGAATTTCAAGTAATTTATCTGAGCCGATTTTTTTCAGCTGTTTCACATATTTATCCCAATCATTTGTAAAGTTCCATTCACCTGTCACAAACTTCACCCGAGATTGTTCAACATAGTTGTTCATATCTGTCATAATTGTTGATAGCTGACCAGACTCTTCTGGTGTTGGCATTACTGGTGATAACATTTTTTCTGGCATAACTTCTTCATTAAAATCGTCGTATTGAATTGGTTCTAACCCTTGTGCGATATCGCGGTTGGCTTGATCTGGATTTAAATATGGGTAGCCACCACCGTAAACATTATCTAGATATTGGTATGCGCCTAATTGTGCCCCTTTATCGTAATTCAAAATCTTATCCACATAGACGTTTTTATCCCCAACTTTATGGTAAGTAACGTCCTCTTCGCCTAAATAGCCAAAGTCAGATCCTTCTTGACTGTACCAGTAATCTGTCCATTCTAATAATTTGCCTGGATCTTTACAGTCTTTGGTAATAACTAAACCTGAAGTTCCCACTGGTCCGTTAATAACGAGACTTTTATCTCCTTCAGGCCCTGCGATAATATTAATTGGTGTATATTTATCTTGAACGGAACCTCCGATAAATTCTGGGCTCACCCAAGTCCAAAGACCAACTGTATTATTGGCTGCATCTGCACGCCATTTATCACCATCAGCACCCGCAAAAGAATTCTTAGACATTAAACCATTTTGGTAAAGGTCTGCTTCATATTTCCAAACATCTTTCATCCGATCGCTGTTTAATGTTAATTGCATTGAACCATCTTTTTCATAATAAACAGAAGACTCGATCCCTGTTCTTCCGCCTGTTCCCATACCGTAAGCGGCCATCAATAGTTTTTCAAAACTATTTGGTAGTTCACCGCTATTCATGTACCAACCTTGTTCGTCAGCTTTGCCATTACCATTTGGATCTTTTGTAACAAATTGTGTTAACACTTCTTTTAATTCTTCTGTTGTACGTGGTTTTTCAAGGCCTAATTTATCCAACCATTCTTGGTTAATATAGTATCTAAATGTTAAGCCCATGATTTGTGGATCAATCGACAATTCTGGTAGGAAATAAATATGACCGTCTGGTGCAGTAATACTTTTACGAATTTCAGGGTGTTCTTCCATTAATTTATTAAAGTTTGGTGCATGCTTTTCAATTAAATCTTCAATTGGCTGAAACATTCCTTGCCCGCCATATTTTACTAACTCATCAGATGTCCAATAAACTTGGTAAAAGGCATCAGGTAATTTTGATTCTGATAAAAGTAAATTTTTCTTTTCATTAATATCTTTTGTTTCCTGCCAAGTAATTGGAACACCAGTCTTCTTCTCATACTCTTTCCACATCCAAAGATCCTTATTTTTTGGATGATCAGCACTGTGATCTGGACTTAATAATGTGAACCCTTTACTATCACCTGCTTTGTCCTCTGAGCTTGCATTTCCAGAACCGCAAGCGCTAAGTGATAATAATGCAACCGCTGACAATGTTAATCCCAATAAAGATGTCTTCCATTTCTTCATATCTATTCCTCCAAAAATAAATAAAATTGCTAGCTTCTCTTACAAGAAACTGCGAATTAATGCCCTGTTTAAAAATTATTCTCTATTTTCATCTCGCTAAAATTAATGCGACGCTCATTGATTTCTTTAACTTTTGTCAAATCCACTTTGTCCTTACGATCTGCTGTTAACAACCCATTTACTTCCTGTTCAACATCTGTTAGCTGGGTGTAACAAAAACCTGTAATATACGGAATACTTTGGATTGCTGCATGAATTTTTTCAAAGCGTTCCATGAATTCGGTTTCATTTTTGACTTGATTACCATAGCCCCACTGATCTTCACTATCGGCAGTAAATGCAATACCGCCAAATTCGCTAATCATGATAGGTTGTCCCTTATATGAAAAGCCCTTAGCAAAGGCGAACCAGCCGTCATTAAATTGGATTTCATTATTAATAATTTTTTCTTTATTTGAATAACCATGGGTCGCAAAATCTTGTTGATCGGAATAGCGTTTAGCAAATGCTAAGCCAGTTTCTTCATAATCGTGTAAGGTTAAAATATCTGAAATCGTATGTTCCCATCCATCATTTGTAATAACAGGACGATTGGGATCAATTGCTTTTGTCAAATGGTAAATTCCTTCGGTGAAATGTTGTGGACGCGCATGTTCATTAACACCTTTTATTCCCCAACTTTCATTAAAAGGTACCCAAGTAATAACTGCTGGGTGATTGTAGTGTTGCTTCACAATTTCTAACCATTCTTTTGTAAACTGTGCAATCGCAATATCATTAAAGACATAAGTCGATGGCATCTCTGCCCAGACAAGAATTCCTTTTTCATCACACAGATATAAAAAGCGCTCATCTTCAATTTTTTGATGTTTGCGTAATCCGTTATAGCCCATTGCACTTATTTTTTCTAAATCTTTTTCCAATGCTGCAACTGATGGTGGCGTAATACCCGATTCAGGCCAATAGCCCTGATCTAGAATCAAGCGTTGGTATAATTGACGATTATTCAGTAAAATTTGTCCATTTTCGATGCTAAGTTTTCGCATACCGAAATAGCTGTATACTTCATCTAATAACTTGCCAGTTTGCGTGTATAAACGCACAGTTAAATCATATAAGTTAGGCGTATGTGGGCTCCAACGCTGTGTACCTGAGTCTGCATTTTCTTTGACCCGAGTATCTAAGGTAAAGTTGCTCCCATTGTGATGAAATAATCCCTTATGATAACTTATTAATTCACCTTTAAAACTTGCCTCGGCTTCGATGTAGTAACTTTTACTTTCTGGCAAAACAGCGGCGTCTTTTAATTCTACTTCTACTTTTAATAAATCTAAATCCAATTCTGGTGTGAGTTTTAAATAATTTATCCGCTGCTCACCGGCTTCTTCTAACCAAACTGATTTCCAAATGCCAGTTGTTTGAACGTACCAGCATCCGAAATTATCTTTTAGCCAGCGCTGCTTTCCTCTTGGCTGTTCACAAGAAAGTGAATCTTCAACGCGTAATGTAATCGTATTTGTCCCTTTGGTTAAATAAGGTTGCAAATCAAAAGAAAATCGCTCGTAACCATCCTTATGTGTTCCAAGTAAATGTCCGTTTAGCCATACCTGCGTTTGAAAATCCACACCTTCGAAATAAAGGACCTGATTTTCATCATTATCATTTTCAAACGTGCGTTGGTACCAAACAATCTTGTGGTGAGACGTATCGTGTATACCACTCAATTCCGTCTCATATGTAAACGGAACCAAAATTTTATATGCTGCAGGTAATACTTTGAACCAATTTTCTATTAGGCCAATATTGTTATCATCAAAGGCAAAATCCCATTTTCCATCTAAACTTTGCCATTTCTTTCTTATCAGCTGTGGTCGCGGATGTTCTTTCCTGTTTAACATGCTTACCTCCAAAAATTCTTTGGTCTATTTTCTAAAAAACATTATTGACCTTTTGGTTAACAAAGACTTATAATAACATTACTATTTAACTTATCGGTCAACACACAAAATAATAACAGCGTTTTCATAGAGCGTCAATGCCGTTCTATCAACCTTAACTATTTTAACCAATTAGTAAAACAACTTATAAAATTACAATTATTACTAGAGTTATACTTAACGAAAAAGTAAAGGAGCTTTTCTATGATTATTGATACATCGACAAAATCACTCCCCGTTTTACAAGCCTTAGCAAACGAAACGCGACTGGGAATTGTAAATCAACTAGCGACTGGCGAAATGAATATTGGTGAAATTGCCAAAGCCCTCGCCATTTCAAATGCCATCACAACGCGGCACGTCCAACAATTAGAAGATGCTGGTGTTGTAAAGACGCGTCGTTGTCCAGGTAAATTTGGTTTGCAAAAAATCGTTGCCTTAGCGATTGATCAAATTGGCATTGAGTTTCCGGAAAAAATTTTTCCAGAATACCGACACTACCATGCTGACGTAAAAGTGGGACATTTTACTGACTACCACGCGGAGCCAACTTGTGGTCTAGCCTCAGAAGAAGGGCATATCGGTATGGCCGATCAGCCTCGTTCTTTTCTTGATAGTCAACGCGTCAACGCACAATTAGTTTGGACCGGAAAAGGTTTTTTAGAATATAAAATTCCTAACCTCGTTCAAGTTGATGATCACCTTGAATTATTAGATATTAGTTTTGAAATCGCATCTGAATTTCCGATTTCTAATAATACTTGGCCAAGTGACGTTACGTATTATATCAACGGAAAGAAATTGGGCAGCGACACTGTCCGAGGCAATTATGCCGATGTTCGTGGGCGCCTAACTCCAACTTGGTGGCCCGATACTTGTAGTCAATATGGTGAATTAAAACATATCCGGATTAATCAATATGACACAAGTATTGATGGCGTCCCTACGACAGATTTAAATATTAATGACTTAGCACTTAAAGGAACCGATTATTTTACATTGCGCATTGCTTCAGAAGAAAATATGGAGCATGTAGGCGGTTTAACCCTCTTTGGCGAAAAGTGGGGCAACCACGAACAAAGTATAAAAGTTTTAACCTATGTAAGTTAACCTGAAGCATATGCCGGCTGATAATAACAAAGAAACGTTATTTTTAGATAATGCAAATACGGATATTATCTTTCGTAAAATCGCTTTATGATAACAAAAAAATTTTTTTTACTGAAATTTTAAAGGGAAAAAGCTTTTCTTAATCAAATTCTCCGCTATTTCAAAATGATATATACCATTTAAAAAATTATTTTTTTCTTTCTATTTTGTTATTTAAAATTCACTAAAGAAGCGACCAGTTAAAAGCTAGCCTAATGATCTAGCTTTTAACTGGTCGCTTCTAAGGTTACTTATTATTTACGATACATCTTAAGTTCCAAGAATAAGTCGTTATAAATTCCCAAATATTCTTTGCCTAAATCTTGATAGACTTCTAAATGGTCTAACATTTGATCGGTAGGATAAAATTGTTTGTCTCTGGTAATAGATTTAGGTAAAAGCTTCATAGCTTCTTTATTGGGAGTGGCATAGCCAATGTATTCGGCATTTTGTGCAGCATTTTCTGGGCGTAACATAAAGTTAATAAAATCATAAGCGCCTGCTTTATTTTTGGCAGTTTTAGGAATTACGATATTGTCAAACCATAAGTTAGAACCTTCTGCTGGAATAACATAATGAAGATGTGGATTTTCCGCCATCATATCAGCAGCTTCACCAGAAAAGGTCACTGCTACCATACTTTCTTCATTGGCCATATAAATTTTAATTTCATCGGCCACAATGGCTTTGATATTAGGCGTTAAGCCTTTTAATTTTTCAACTGCTTCATTAAGCTGTTGATTGTTTTTACTGTTTAAAGAATACCCTAAGCTATTCAAACCTAAGCCGATGACTTCTCTAGCACCATCAATCATCATAATGTTATCACGAAATTTATCATTCCATAAATCCCGCCAATATTTTAAATCATCTGCCTTAACAAACTTATCATTATAAACAATTCCCAAAGTGCCCCAAAAATAAGGAATGGAATATTTATTATTGGGATCAAAACTTTGATTTAAAAAATCTTCATGAATATTATTCAAGCCTTTTATTTTACTATGATCTAGCGGTAAAACAAGGTTCTCTTGAATCATTTTTTGGATCATGTATTCACTTGGAATCGTGATGTCATAAGCTGTTCCCCCTTGTTGAATCTTGGTGAACATGGCTTCATTTGAATCAAAAGTTTCATAATTTACTTTATAACCAGTTTCTTTTTCAAATTTTTTCAACAAATCCGGATCAATATAATCGCCCCAGTTGTAAATATTTAATACTTTGGCTCCGGCCATGCCACTGGCGTGTTCCAAGCGATTAACGGCAAAAAGTAAAACTAAAATGACCGCGATAATTCCAATAAAAAGTGACTGTAGTTTTTTCATCGTAGTTCTGGCACCTCCACTTTTTTGCGGCGGTTTTTGCCTTTTTTGGAATGATTGTCTTTGCTGATAAAGTAATACCCGATAACTAAGACCATTGAAAAAATAAAGACTAAAGTGCTTAAAGCGTTGATTTCAAGGCTAATCCCCTGTCTTGCCCGTGAATAAATCTCCACAGAAAGCGTGGTAAAGCCATTACCTGTGACAAAGAAAGTTACTGCAAAATCATCTAATGAATAGGTAAAGGCCATAAAATATCCGGCGATAATTCCTGGGGATAAATAAGGTAGAATAATATTTTGCATGACTTGGATATTATTAGCCCCCAAATCTCTTGCAGCATCTACCATTGAATCATTCATCTCTTTGAGTTTTGGCAACACCATCAACACGACAATCGGGATAGAAAACGCAATATGAGATAGCAACACACTGAAAAAGCCTAAACTAAAACTTTTAAAAATATTGCCTAGTAACGTAAACAAAATCAAAAAACTGGCACCAATAATAACATCTGGTGAAACTAATAAAATATTATTTGCGCTTAAAAAGGCATTGCGCCAACGTCTTTTTTTGGTGTAATAGATGCCTAATGCACCAAAAGTACCGATTAAAGTTGCCAGTAGCGCTGATAAAAACGCCAACATAAACGTGTTGAGAACAATAATAATCAAGCGTGTATCTGCAAACACAGCCTGATAGTGCTGCAAACTAAAACCGGTAAAACTATTCATGGTTTCCCCAGCATTAAAGGAGTAAAAAATCAGATAAAAGATGGGAATGTACAAAATGATAAAAACGAGAATCAAATAAAGATTCGACCAACGGATTTTTTTCATTTTTTCACGCCTCCTTTACGCTTTTCTCCGGTTAAGCTCATGACGATAAACATCGCAATAATCAAAATCACGCCAATAGTTGAACCCATCCCCCAGTTTTGTGTAACAAGGAAATGTTGTTCAATGGCAGTCCCTAGCGTGATCACACGATTGCCACCAATCAAACGTGTTAACATGAATAATGAAAGTGACGGAATAAAGACAGCTTGCACGCCACTTTTTACCCCGTTCATGGAAAGGGGCAAAATAACACGGCGGAAGGTCTCAAAACTATTAGCTCCTAAGTCGCGACTAGCAAAAACCAACGATGGATTGATTTCTTCTAAAGCGTTAAAAATCGGTAAAATCATAAATGGCAATTCAATATACGTTGCAACCACTAAAAAACTAAAATCTGTAAATAAAATTTGTTCAGGTCCAATACCAAACAACCCGAGGAAATTGTTAATACCACCGTGGACACCAAAAATCCCGATAAAAGCATAGGCTTTTAATAATAAATTAATCCAAGTGGGTAGAATAATTAACAACAACCAGAGATCTTTATGTTGCAACTTGGTCAGAAAATATGCAGTCGGATAACTAATTAATAAGGTGAAAAGCGTGATTAAAAAGGCATACCATACTGAATTTAAGGTCATGGTTAAATACTTACCAGAACCAAGGTAGGTCTCATAATTAACTAAAGAAAAATTGCCGTTCATATCAAAAAAAGACTGATAAATAATTAATAAAACGGGTGCAATGACAAAAAGCAACAGCCAGATATAATACGGTACGGAGTAAAAACGTCGTAATTTAGTCACTGTCTTTCCTCCTATTCATCGTAACTTTCTAAACGGGCATCAAAATCAGCTTCTGATTCATTAAAGCGCATAACGTGGATATCTTCTGGTTCAAAATACAGTCCAATTTGACTACCTTCCACAGCTTTTTTCGTAGAATGAACCATCCACTCATTTTCTTGTTCGTCGTAACAGATGATCTCATAATGCACGCCCCGGAATAATTGCGTATCGACTTTAACAATCAACTTGCCTTTTTCCACGGAAGTTAATGACAAATCTTCTGGACGTAAAACGACTTCCACTGGTTCATTAGGTCTCATCCCACTATCGACACATTCAAATTTTTTGCCGACAAATTCCACCAGATTATCCTCAATCATCGTTCCTGACACAATATTACTTTCACCGACAAAATCGGCAACAAAATGGTTAATCGGTTCATCGTAAATATCAACTGGGGTTCCACTTTGCACGATTTTACCGCGATTCATAACAAAAATTTCATCACTCATGGCTAACGCTTCTTCTTGATCATGGGTGACAAAGATAAAAGTGATTCCTAAGCGTTGTTGCAATTCCCGCAATTCATATTGCATATCTGTCCGCAACTTCAAATCCAAAGCAGACAATGGTTCATCTAATAATAAAACTTTTGGTTCATTGACAATCGCTCTTGCGATGGCTACCCGTTGCCTTTGACCACCAGACATTTCACGAATTTCTCGTTTTTCATATCCTTTTAGTTGCACCAGACGCAAAGCTTCCATGACCCGTTTTTCAATTTGATCTTTGGAAACCTTTTTTATTTTTAGTCCAAAAGCCACATTATCAAAAACATTCATATGTGGAAATAACGCATAATCTTGAAAAACTGTATTCACTTGGCGTTGATTCGCCGGAACATCATTAATTTTTTGGCCGTCAAAGAAAATATCTCCTTCAGTGGCATCTAAAAAGCCGGCAATAATCCGTAAAATTGTTGTTTTACCACAACCAGAAGGCCCTAAAAGGGTATAAAACTTGCCCTCCTCGATCTCAAAACTGACATTTTTTAATACCGTATCTTCATCGTCGTAACGTTTCGTCACATTTTTAAATGAGATGATGGATTTAGCCACTTTTTCTCCCCCTTTTACACTACAAAATTTTTGGTCATACTCATTAAGAATACTGATAAATTGACAAAAAACAAGACCTAATTAAATCATAGCAAAAACTTGCCAAAATGTATTATAATAACTATCCGCTAACAAGTGCTATTTCGGATTTTATGGGTCGAAAAAGTTTGATTTTTTTCATTACGATAAGTATTTTTTCATCGCTGAAAACTCCTTTAATCTAACCGAGAAAAACTAAAACTAGAAATCAGCTTACTTATGGTATGATAATAAAAATGACGAAGCCCAATTCCGTAACGATTCTTTATATGTATATGTATTTTTTTTATTCGTTATAGTACATCTTTTTACTAGAATACGGCTCGTTTGGCTACGCTAGAAAAAAACCGGAGGCAAATTATGACAGAAAAATTTCAAGCATTTGTCGTTAACGAAAAAGACGGACAAGTTGACGCTACTTTAGTCCAACAAGATTTCACTACCCTCAACACTGAGGGTGTCATTGTTAAAGTTGCATACTCTTCCTTAAATTTTAAAGACGCTTTAGCAACACAAGCTAAAACTGGAGTTGTCCGAAGTTATCCCTTAACTTTAGGAATTGATTTAGCCGGAACTGTAGTTACAAGCAATGATAGTCGCTTTGTAAAAGGAGATGAAGTTCTTGCAACTGGTTATGGCTTAGGTGTATCTGCTCCTGGTGGTTTAAGCCACTATCAAAGTATCCCTGGCGACTGGTTGGTTCCTCTACCAGCGGGTTTATCTTTAAAAGAAAGTATGGTATACGGCACAGCGGGTTTTACCGCTGCACTCGCAGTAGAAAAAATCAATCAAAATATCGCTAAAAATAAGCAAGTACTTGTGACGGGAGCTTCTGGTGGTGTCGGTAGTATTGCAATTGCACTATTACACAAGTTAGGCTACGAAAAAATTGTCGCAGTCAGCAGAAAAGATGCTGCAACTGACTGGTTGAAAACTATCGGTGCAACCGAAATTATCACGCCTGATGCCTTAATCCCAGAAAAAATACGTCCTTTAGCCAAACAACAATTTTCCGGTATCATCGATACAGTCGGTGGTGACCTTTTGGCTGCTCTTTTGCCACAACTTGACTATGAAGGTGTAGCAGCTTTGTGCGGCAACGCTTCAGGTATTAAACTGAACACGACGGTTTTACCTTTTATTTTACGTGGTATTAAAGTCTTTGGTATCGATTCAGTCAACCAACCCATGCCTATGCGACAAAAAATTTGGAACTTATTGGCTACCGATTGGAAAATTTCTTCACAGTTGAAAGTTCAAGAAGCCCCTCTTTACGATGTGGGAGCTATTACACAATCCTTGTTAGCTGGCAAGCACGAAGGCCGCAGTATTATTTCGATGTAAAAGGAGTTTATTATGCGCATTTTGATTACCGCTGGTGGTACATCTGAAAAAATTGACGATGTCCGCTCGATTTCAAACCATTCAAGTGGTCGTTTGGGTGTTGCAATTGCCAACGCATTTAACGCTGAGGTGACCACCATTGACTACGTCACAACGAAAAATGCACAAAAGCCTGAAGGTGACCTAATTACGCTGCATTTTATTAATGACACAAAAGAGTTAGCAGACACGCTAACAAATTTATTAACAACACATTCCTATGATGCGGTTATTCACAGCATGGCCGTTAGTGATTTCACCCCTGCGACAAGTTTGTCTGAAGAGCAACTACAAACCGCTTTAACTGGATTACTCGCAAAAAATAATGGGGAAAGTATCTCGGCTGCGGTTTTAAAAAACTGGTTGGCAGAACTTGAATCCGATGCACACCAGGATAAGAAAATTTCTTCGGATACGGATCATTTGTTCTTAATTTTAAAGAAAAATCCTAAAGTAATTCACTTAATTAAAAAATTGCAGCCAGAAACACTATTAGTTGGCTTTAAGTTGCTGGTTGACGTTAGCTTTAATGCCTTATTTGATGTAGCGATGAAAAGTATCCAAAAAAATAGTGCCGACTTTATCTTAGCTAACGATTTAACAGAAGTTGGTCCAAATGAACATCATGGTTATTTAATCGCCAAAGATGGCAGCTACACAGAAGCTGCTACCAAAAAAGAAATTGCACAGTTAATAAAACAAGCGATTACTACTGCAAGGAAAAATAAATAAAAGGAGCAAACTATTATGCGTCAAAAACATATCTTACTGGGCATCTCTGCCAGCATATCTGCATACAAAGCTGCCGATTTAACCAATGAATTAACCAAACGCGGTTATGCCGTCGATGTTTTGATGACTCAAAACAGCACTAAATTTATTACGCCCCTCACGTTACAAACCTTATCAAAACGCCCGGTTCACACTGACGTTATGGTGGAACAGCGCGCGGATTTAGTCAATCATATTGCGCTTGCTAAGCGGGCGGATTTATTATTAATTGCACCAGCTACAGCAAATATTATTGGTAAACTTGCCAGTGGAATCGCAGATGACATGGTGACGACTGTAGCCATGGCCCTTGAAGTTAAAGTACCTAAATTAATTGCACCGGCAATGAATACTTACATGTATCAAAATCCAGTAACACAAAAAAATCTTGTCACATTAAAAGAGTTCGGGTATAAAGAAATAGAGCCTCGGGAAGCTTTACTAGCCTGTGGCGATTTTGGTCGCGGAGCTTTGGCAACCAATGAAACCATTGTCAAAGCTGTAGAAGCAACACTAAGCCAAAGGAGTTTATAATGAAAAACAGCAAAACTTTTGATCTTGTTTTAACTGCACTTTTTTTAGGTATCATGATTTTAATGAGCCTGGTACCCTTTTTAGGTTTTATTCCCATTGGTCCTTTAAATGCCACAATTTTACATGTGCCGGTTATTATCGGTTCCATTATTTTAGGACCGCGTTTGGGAGCTTTCCTTGGTTTTTCAATGGGCCTTATGAGTATCTATAATGCCACGACCAGACCTAATCCACTATCTTTTGTTTTCTCTCCTTTTATTAACGTGATTGGAACTAATCATGGGGATTGGAAAGCTTTGATTGTCGCGATTGTTCCTAGAATTTTAATCGGGGTTGTCCCATTTTTTGTTTATAAATATGGGCGTCGCCTTTTAAAAAATAAAGCCGATAGCGTTGCTTTATTTATAGCTGGTGTTAGTGGCGGACTGACCAATACTTTGTTGGTAATGAACTTCATTTATTTTCTCTTCCAAGAAAGCTATGGGACGTATGTTGGACAAAGCGGGCAAAGTCCTAACTTTTTATATGGTGCCATTTTAACTGTCATTTTCACACAGGGAATTCCAGAGTCAATTGTAGCCGGTGTCGTGACCGCAGCAGTTTGTGCTATTTTGTTACGCTTAACTAAGAAAAACCGTACCGAAATGTATTAACGAGCTGATTTTTTTAGTACGTCCTTACTCATGAGAACTACTTATCAAATTTTTACTTATTACGACAAAAAAACTGGGCAAAAAGTTAGTTAACTTTTTGCCCAGTTTTTTTGCTATTTTTCTTCACCAATAATGCGGACTTCTGTTTCCAAAGTCACGTCAAATTTTTCTTTGATTGTTTTTTGTATATATGCAATTAATTCCACATAGTCTGTTGCAGTGGCATTATCAATATTCACGATAAAGCCAGCGTGCTTTTCAGAAATTTGGGCCCCGCCCCATTTCAATCCTTGCAGACCAGCATCTTGAATTAATTTACCGGTAAAATGTCCGGCAGGTCGTTTAAAGACGCTTCCACAAGACGGATATTCCAACGGTTGCTTTGCCTGACGTAAAGCGGTCAATTCATCCATTCTTGCTTTAATTTCATCGTGATTTCCTTTTTTTAATTGGAAACGAGCATTCAAAATAATCGCACCTAAATCTTGTACGGCACTGTGACGATAGGAAAAATTCATCTCATTATGATCCAACGTCTTGATGATACCATCAGCAAACAAAACATCACAGCTTAAAAAGACATCTTTGATTTCTCCGTCGTAGGCACCGGCATTCATGAATACCGCCCCACCAATACTCCCAGGAATTCCACTAGCAAATTCAAAACCAGCCAAATTTTCTTTTAGAGCAGCATAAGTCGTATCGATTAACTTTGCACCCGCTTGTGCTTCTACCACAGTATCTGTGACAGAAACTTTTGTCATCTGACTCAGCATTATGACTAAACCGCGAATGCCCCCGTCTCTAACAATTAAATTACTGGCATTGCCTAATACTAACCAAGGAATATCCTCATTACGGCAATAATCTACCAAAGCTTTCGTTTCTTCCGTGCTTTTAGGAAACGCTAAAACATCAGCCGGTCCACCAGTTTTGGTAAACGTATAATTCATTAAAGGTTCATCTAGTAAAATACTAATTTCAGGAAAAGCTTGTTTAAATTCATCTTTCATGAAAAATTTTCCTCTCTTTTAAAAACATCCCACTTATTTTAGCACGCAAAGGCATTTCTTGCCACCTAAGCTTCCTAATTAATTGCCATAGGTTGCTAAAAGTTCTGCACATAATTGGTGGCTCAAGAGAACCTTTTCTTGCGATAGGGGCTGTTTTTCTTTAACAGCAGTTAAAAATTGGGTTACGAGTGCTTCAAAGCCACGCTTAAATAACGTTGTTTGCCAATCATCACCACTTAACTGCAGCGTTCCTTGTTGTTTTAGCTCGGTTAAGTTTGTTAAGTTTTCTAAAATCAATGTTTTACTTGGGCTCGTAACCTCATAACGTTCATAGTTTGCGCCACTTTTTAAATCCATGGTTAGCGTTGCACTCGTTGTTTCACTGGCTAGCAACATGGTAGCATATTCTAAATTATTCTGACTCACTTGTAAATTACCATAAACCAACCGCGGTGTTCCTGGCATTAAATAAACGGCTGTATCTACCAAATGTAAAAATAAATCATAAACTAAAAATTCCGGCGTGCCACTTCCGGCCAAACGATTTTTTTGCAAGTGGAGCTGTCGTTTTTCAGGTAAATCTTTTAGTAGGTTTACAAGTGGTGCATAGCGCCGATTAAATCCTAACATTAAAATCAAATTTTTAGCTGCTGCTAGCCGATAGAGTTCTTCTGTTTGTCGATAGTTTTCTGTTAATGGTTTATCAACAAAGACATGAATCCCGTTTTCTAAACACGTTTTCACTAAGTCGTAATGACTTTTAGTGGCACTATGAATCAAACAAGCTGTTATATTTTGAGCTAGTAATTGCTCCAAACTTTGATAAACATGCTGAAAACCAAAACGCGCTTGTAACTCTTCTCTAACCTTTTTATTGCGGGTTGCAAAATAAAATGTCGCTTCGTCTTGTTTTTTTAAATAAGTTGGCAAATAAGCTTTCTGGGCGATATTACCAATTCCAATGACACCAATTTTCATTAAAACACTTCCTTTAGTGGCCTTTCCTTTCATCTTACACCATTTTTCGCTAAAATAAATAAGAATGTTTATTTGATAAGGAGGAAAAATTTTGAAATTAGTCTCTTGGAATGTTAACGGCTTACGAGCTGTGATGAAAAAGAATTTTATGGATGTTATCGCAGAATTAGATGCAGATTTTTTCTGTCTACAAGAAACCAAGTTGCAAGCAGGACAAATTGAAATGGACTTACCCAATTATTATGAATATTGGAATTATGCTGAGAAAAAAGGGTATTCTGGTACAGCTATTTTTGCAAAAAAAGAAGCGCTAAATGTCAGTTATGGAATCGGCATTGATCACCATGATTTAGAAGGACGGGTTATTACGTTAGAATATCCCGAGTTTTACTTGGTAGATTGTTATACCCCCAACTCACAAAACGAATTAAAACGGCTTGATTATCGCATGACGTGGGAAGATGATTTTCGTAACTATTTAGTAAAATTGAATAAAACAAAACCTGTCATTTTATGTGGTGATTTAAACGTCGCCCATGAAAATATCGATTTAAAAAATTGAAAAACCAATCATAAAAATGCTGGCTTTACCAATGAAGAACGTGGTAAATTCACAGAGCTTTTAAACGCTGGTTTTATTGACAGCTTCCGCTACTTTTATCCTGAGCTTGAGGGTGTTTATTCTTGGTGGAGCTATCGTTTTAACGCCCGTAAAAATAATGCAGGTTGGCGTATCGACTATTTTGTAGTCTCCAAAGATCTAAAAGACAAAATGACTGATGCCAAAATTCATACTGAAATTTTTGGTAGTGACCACTGTCCAGTTGAATTGGATTTAAATTTTTAATTTGTTTTAAAAAGGCGACCAGGCGTTTGCTATTGTCGCCTTTTTTGTGCTACATTACACGAAGAAAGGGCGGGTAATATGAACTTTATTGCAATGGATTTTGAAACAGCCAATCACGAAAAACACAGTGCTTGTTCTTTGGCATTAGTCATGGTGCGCAACAGTAAAATCGTAGGGGAATATTATTCCTTAATTAAACCAGAAACACCTTTTTTCTGGCGCAATATTCAAATTCACGGGATTCATCCTGAAGATGTTGCAAATGCCCCCAAATTTCCCACCGTTTGGGAAGAAATTTCCCAATATTACAATCAAAACAGCCTGATTGTGGCCCACAACGCGCCTTTTGACAATGGCGTATTAGCCGGATGCTTAGATTATTACGGCTTAGAAAAACAACCTTATTTATCTTTATGCACAGCACGTTCTAGTCGTAAATTGTATCCGGAATTTCCCAATCATCGTTTAAATACCATGTGTGAAATGTTGGACATTACCTTAGAAAATCATCACGACGCTTTAGAAGACAGTCGCGCTTGTGCTGAGATTTTATTACGACAAGAAGCACAATTTGGCACCGATCCTTTAAAAAAAATGGTTACAATCAAATAGACGTGACGTTTTCTTTGCAGCAACAAGCTGCCTGAAAACGCCGCGCCTTTTTATTACTTTCAGCATCTGATTTACAAAATATCAATCAATCAATCGTGCCATCAAATAAGCAGAAACAAATTCATTTTGTGGTGTTAAAAAGCTTCTTTGCAGCTTTCCTTCAACTACAAAACCGTATTTTTGATAAAGATGATAGGCTCTTTGGTTACGAGTTTGAACAGTTAACTCTAAACGGCGAATGATACCAGAATCTTCAGCCCACCAAATAATTTCTTCCATCATCGCAGCACCTAAGCCCATGCCCCAAAATTCTTTTAAAATTGAAATTCCTACCTCACCAATATGGGCGATTCGGGGGTTTTCTTCTGCCATAACAGAAGCAGCGCCAATAATCTTTTCTCCTGCCAATGCCACGAGGGATAAATTATTTGGACTCTCTAAAAAGGCTGCTAATTGTCTGGCTAGTTGCTCTTTAGTTAAGGAAAGTCCCTTTTCGTCCATAATCAAAAAATCTGTTTGACTGCCAATTTCCTTCATCACCTGTAAAAGCTGGGCTGCATCGTTTGGTTGTGTAGGGCGAATAATTACATCTACATCTGTCATTATTTTGTCTCCCAGTTTTGTAAAATTCGGTTTAAAAATGCTTCGCTCTGATTCCCTACTGCTTTAAATTCTACTTGACGCGCAAACTGATCGGCGTCAATTTTCGTTAATATTATTTCCAAATAGTCTACCGGCAAAGCATCCCCTAGTAATTGGCCCCATTCGACAATCGATAAGCCACTTCCTTCAAAATATTCTTCCAAGCCCAGTTCATCGGCTTCTTGGCCTACACGATAAACATCCATGTGATAAAGAGGTAACCGTCCATCTTCATATTCTCGAATAATCGTATAAGTCGGACTTTTTACCATTCGATTTATTCCCATGCCTTGTGCAATTCCTTTGGTAATCGTGGTTTTTCCTGCCCCTAATTCTCCTGTCAAAATAATGACATCCCCAGCAATTGCACTAGCACCAATAACCTTACCTAATTTTTCTGTTGCTAAAAGATCTGTTAAAGCAATCATGATTGCTCCTCCTAACCAATAAATATCTTAATTTTAAAATATAAGCTTTGCTTAGTATAACTGGCTAAAAGTTAGATTGCAAAAGCAATGCAAAAAATTGCTAACCATAACAAAAGGACAACATAAATAAAATTACCTCAATACCAACTATCAAAAATATATTTTAAAGGTTACGCTCCATATTTAAGTTTTCTTTCTTATTGTCCCACAAACTGCTTTTTTCACAGATGTTAAAAAAAGAAGTTAGAAAAGTCAATTTAACTTTTCTAACCTCTTTTATGAATCAATTTTTATTTTGCAGTATTTAATGTTTGGGCAGCAGTGATAATTGATAATTTATAAACATCTTCTTCATTGGCGCCACGAGATAAGTCTGACACAGGTTTATTTAAACCTTGCAAAATTGGTCCAATCGCTTCAAAGTTACCGAAACGTTGCGCAATTTTGTAGCCAATGTTGCCAGATTGTAATTCAGGGAAAACAAAGACTGTAGCTTTACCTGCAACATCTGAATCTGGTGCTTTTAATTGACCAACTGCAGAAACGTAAGCCGCATCAAATTGTAATTCACCATCTAAAATAATATCTGGTGCCATTTCTTTTGCGATTTTTGTTGCTTCCACCACTTTATCTACTTCTGGAGCTTTAGCTGAACCTTTTGTTGAAAAGCTTAATAATGCAACTTTTGGATCGATATCAAATAATTCTGCAGTTTCAGCGGATGCTACTGCAATTTCAGCTAATTCTTGTGAAGATGGGTTAACATTGATGGCACAATCTGAGAATAAATATTTTTCTTGGTCGCGACCACGAACCATTAAGAAAGCTCCACTTGTCCGGCTGACGCCTGGTTTCGTTTTAATGATTTGCAATGCTGGACGCACAGTATCCCCGGTTGAATGAATCGCACCAGAAACCATACCGTCAGTTACGCCCATGTAAGTTAACATTGTTCCAAAGTAGTTCACATCTTTTAAAATTTCTTCAGCTTGTTCTTTGGTTGCCTTACCTTTACGACGTTCAACAAAGGCTGCTACCATTTTATCCCAATCAGGATAATCGTCAGGATCTAGGATTTCAAATTGATCAATTGTGATACCACGAGCAGCGGCAGCTTTTGCCACTTCTTCTTTGTTACCAATTAAAACAGGCGTAATTAATTCTTCTGCTTTCAAACGTGCTGCTGCGCCTAAAATACGTGAATCAGTTGCTTCTGGAAAAGCAATTTTAATGCCACGACGTACAATTTTAAATTTTAAACTATCAAATAATTCCACCGGAATTACCTCCTGTATTTTTTGTCCTCCTCATCATACACTATTCACAAAAAAAAGAACAGTTCTTTTTGCTGTTACAGTAAAAAGGCACGGTTCTTTGTTCTTGATTTCACATAGTCGCTCTTTTATTATATAACAGCAACCGCTTTATTATTACACTGTATTATACAGCATTGGGATCTTTTGGCAACTGCCAATTAATCGGTGCTTCGCCAAACTTGACTAAAGCATCATTGGCCTTTGAGAAAGGTCGAGAGCCAAAAAAACCACGATGAGCTGATAAAGGACTTGGATGGGGGGACGCAATAACAACGTGACGTGTTTGATCGATCATTTTAATTTTTTCTTGCGCACCTTTTCCCCACAAAATAAAAACGACTGGTTTTTGCCGCTCGTTTAACTTTTCGATAATTTTATCCGTCAGTTGTTCCCACCCTTTGCCGCGATGGGAATAAGCTTGGCCTGCTCGTACCGTTAAAACTGTGTTTAATAGTAAAACGCCTTGTTTGGCCCAGCTGGTTAAATACCCATGATTTACTGGCGTCACATTTAAATCACTCTGCAATTCTTTATAAATATTTTGCAAAGACGGTGGTATTTTAATCCTTGGTTGCACGGAAAATGATAACCCGTGGGCCTGGTTTTCTCCGTGATATGGATCTTGTCCCAAAATCACCACCTTGACATCTTCATAAGGTGTCAGCTCTAATGCTTCAAAAATATGATACATATTTGGATAAATTTTCTGAGTTTGATATTCTTGTTTCAAAAATTTTCGCAACTGCAGGTAATAAGGTTGCTCAAATTCCGGTGCTAGAATCTCTTGCCAACTATTATGAATAATTGCTTTCATTACTGCCTCCTAAATTCATTGATAAAGCTGCAACAACTTAGAGTAAGTACTGCCACTGCCTTTATTATTAGACTTTAAACCACTCAAGGTTATTGTAGCGCAATTGTTAGGGATTGTCTTTGAAACCGCCACATTTCCCTGTAAATCTGTGTTAAACTAAAGACAAGTAATTTATAAGTAAAAAATTCTAACGCAATCTTTGCGTCAGATTTTTTAAAGGATGGTGCCGATTTTTTTATGATTAAATTAATTGCCTCTGACATGGACGGAACTTTATTAAATTCCCGCATGCAGATTTCAGTTGAAAATATTGCGGCGATTAAATATGCCAACGAACACGGAATTGAATTTATGGTGGCAACTGGCCGCAACCGCGAAGAGGCTCTGCCCGCACTAGAACAAGCCGGTATTAAGTGTGCCATGATTAACTTAAATGGTGCGCAAGTTTTTGATGCTGAGGGCAACTCTTTATTTACGGTTCCGATTGCTCTACAAACGGTGGCAGAAACACTAGATCTTTTGCGAACAGCAGATATTTATTACGAAGTAGCTACAAATGAAGGTCTATATTCTGAAAGCCAAGCGCGGCGGATTGAGAATTTCTCTGAACACATGGCCGAAATGATGCCCCATTTAACTCACAAAATGGCAATTGCCATGACTTCTGCTCAACTAGAATTTTTACCTGTACAATATGTTACAGATATTAAAGACTTATTAGGAAAACCAGATTTTGAAGTTTTAAAAATTATTTGTTTCCATAAAGACGGTCCCGCTGTCTTAGGTCCAGTTGCAAAAAAATTAGATGAAAATGAACAACTTCACGTTACCTCTTCTGGTCAAAATAATATTGAAATTAATCATCGCGATGCGCAAAAAGGGATTGCCGTGGCCCATGTTGCAAAAGAGCGGAATATCCCTTTAGACCAAGTGATGACAATTGGCGATAATATGAACGATCTAAGTATGATTCAAATGGCTGGCGTGAGTTTTGCTATGGGAAATGCTAAGATCGAATTAAAAGAAGCTGCCAAATACTTAACTGAAACCAATATCGATTCTGGGGTTGGCAAAGCCATTATGCGAGCAATCGACGAGAATTTGGCGTAAACTTAATTTGATACGATAAATTTTTAGCTACTTTTTGAAGGAGGCGCTAGAATGTCTGAATTTTTCATTCAAGACAAACAGTTGAGTTCCATCACCCGAACCATTGTCAAAGACGAAAAAGGAAAATCTTTGTTTTTATTAGTGGGTCGTTGGGGAACAAAAGGTGATGCCCTCTCTCTTTATAAAATGAATGGTGAACTTGTGGCCAGCATCAAACAAATTAGTTTTACCTTTGGTACCCGTTTTGAAATTTATAAAAATTTTGAAAAAGTGGGGACCTTACAAAAGATTTTTCGTTGGCCGGGGGATTTTTATTACATTCAACAACTCCATTGGACAGTACAAGGTAATATTTATCAACATCAATATAGCATTCGTCATTTTAATCATCTGATAATGCGAATGGATAAAGCCACGTTGTTTTCTGGTGATTATTATGTCCTTGATGTGAGAAACGATGAAGATGCGCCTGTTTGCATTTGTATTGCGGCCATTATGGATTACTGGCTGTATAATCGGAGTAAAACCCAAAAGTTTGATTATCGCCTAACACCCAATTGTTAAAAAAGGAATGTACAACAGCTACGCTGTTAGACATTCCTTTTTTAACTCTTTTCATTTTCTTTGTGATACTTATCTTTTGAAAAATTAGGACAGTTGTCTATTTTTGAAGTAAAAGATACAACACCTTAGCATTTAATCAACATCTGCTAGTTGCTTTACCACCTGACAAGGAGAACCATAGGCCAAAACATTAGCCGGAATATCTTTTGTTACAAGGCTACCTGCTCCGATGACACTGTTTTCGCCAATGGTCACACCCGGTAAAACAATTGTGCCGGCTCCAAGCCAAACATTTTTTTTAATAATAACGGGTAAATTAAACTGCGCTTTTTGTAAACGGAGTTCCGGTCTTAAAGGATGCGTTCCCGTACACAATGTAACATTTGGCCCAATCATTACATCATCTTGAATTTCAATTTTTGTATCATCCACTAAAGATAAGCCAAAATTAGCATAGACATTTTCACCAATTGAGGTATTTTTTCCCCAATTTGCAGCTAATGGTGGTTCAATATATGATCCTTTACCAAAATTGGCCAGCAGTTGGTGTAAAATAGCTGTCCTCTCTTGTTGCTTACTAGGTAAAGTATGGTTAAATTGAAATAACAAATCACGATATAAAGCCTGCTCTTTTTGTAATTCTGGTGTTTCAAAATAAATCTCACCTGTCTGCATTTTCCTGCTTAAAATGGAATCCATCACGATTTTCCACCTCCACTTAACGCCTTACGCAAGAAAGGCTTTTTCTTATATAAAAAGATTCCCGCCAAAATTGCCAACAATAAAATGCTTAGTAATTGAAATGGAGCAAATAAATTTTTTGTTCCCGAAATAAACTGTAATGCACTCAAACCAAAGGGTGCAATAAAATTGCCTAAGTTACAACCAATTAAAATAATTGATGTCGCTGCTGTCATTTTTGTAGGTGTAGCATATAGATTTAAGGAATTGTAGATAAACGGAAAAATTAGACTACCGGGAATTCCGCTGATAAAGTAGCCCATTAAGAGTAAGGTAAAATTATTTTCAGAAATTGCAATTAAAAATGTTGCACATGCTAACAGGGCTAGCCCAAGATACAAACACTTTTCACCTAGTAGGTGATTAAAAAAGCCAAATA
Organism: Candidatus Enterococcus myersii; assembly: GCF_017316025.1. GTDB lineage: Bacteria > Bacillota > Bacilli > Lactobacillales > Enterococcaceae > Enterococcus_C > Enterococcus_C montenegrensis. The sequence continues at coordinate 80,579 of NZ_JAFLVT010000002.1, read as the reverse complement.
ATGAACCGGTTACAATTCCAATTAGCGGCATTACAGCTAAGAAGGCTGAGGCGTTGTAGTTTGCACCTTTGAGATTGGTTACCATCGTAGGAAATCGAACGCCAATTGCCACAAAGGTCATGACCAAAAATAAAGCAAACAAAGCTAACAAATATACTGAAAATTTTAATTCCCCCTGCTGTTCGTGGGATTCTTTTTTTACTTGTTGGATTTCTGGTACAAAAATCGTAAACAAAATTAGAATAGGAAAAGCCAATAAGTACACAGTAAAAGCAAAGCGCCATCCAAAAGCCATCATGAAACCAGCTAGTAAAGTTAACCCGGCATTTCCGATATTTTCCGCTGCACCTCGGTACCCTAACAAAGCTGCCCGCTCTTGCGGTTCATTTTGGAATAATAAGTTAATGATAGAAACCGCCAATGAATTAAACAAGCCAAATCCCGCTCCCAAAATAAAGCGGCTAATCAAAAGTAAAGCATAACTGTCAAGTACTAACGGCGCGACGCCTCCCCCTAGTCCAACTAAGAGTAAACCTAGTTGGACTGTTTTTTTTGTACCGATTTTTTCGGCTATGAGATTGGAAAGGATTACAAAAATTACCACTGCTAGTGCGGGCAATGTAGCTACTAATTCAACTTGTGTCGTCGTCATCCCAAGTGCTTTTTGCATTTGGGGCAGAGCGCCATTTATTGACATTGCACTTGTTAATAACAGAGAAATTGCTAAAATCGATAAACGGGTCATAAGGCTATTTTTATTAATCATCTATTTTCCCCCTAAACTTTCTTCAAGTGAATAAACGTGGTTTGAAAATCACCGTAAAAATCCGGTACATTCACACCCAAATTCATCAATTCATCACCAAAATAGCGTTGTTTGGTGATCTGTTCTTCATAACATGCGTTTTTGTCTAACCCTGTTAAAAAGACCTCGTGAAATACCGGTTGGGCATTAGCTAAAGTTCTCGCCATTAAAACCACGGCTTCTGCTTGATCACAAGAGACAAACATCCAAGCGGTTAAATTTCCTTCAAAGGGACTGTTCAAGCGATAAAATTCGCCAAATTGAATCAGAGGACGAATTTTTTGATAATAGTCTACTTGTTCTTTTACAATGAGTTTTTCTTCTTCTGATAGTTCGGTTAAGTCCAGTTCATAACCAAAAACGCCACTCATAGCTACATCGCCGCGGGTCTTTAGAGAAGTAATTCGTCCTGTCTGATGATTTGGAACAGCTGAAACATGCGCGGTCATAGAAGAAATCGGATAAGCCAAACTAGTACCATATTGAATTTTCAAACGTTCCACTGCATCTGTATTATCCGTTGGCCATGATTGGGGCATGTAATACAAGAAACCAGCGTCAAAACGGCCCCCACCACCTGAACAGCCTTCCCATAAAATTTTAGGATAGCGAGTAATTAGATTTTCAATTAATTCATAAACACCTAAGATATGCCGATGTGACGCTTCACCTTGTCTTCTTTCAGAAAGAGCAAGGGAATAAACATCAGATAAACTGCGGTTCATATCCCATTTAATATAATCAATTTCTACTTCATCTAAAATTGCACAAATCTGTTGTTCAATGTTTTGTCGAACCTCTTTTCTTCCCATGTCTAATAAATGCTGATCACGTGAAGACGAAGGTGTTCGATTGGGCTCTTGCATTAAATAATCCGGATGTTTTTGATAAAGCTTCGAGTCAAGTGAAATCATTTCTGGTTCAAACCATAAGCCAAACTGCAGACCTTTTTTATGAACATAATCTGCAATTCCTTTTAGTCCCTCTTTCAACTTTCCTTCATATTCAAACCAGTCTCCTAGTGAGGAATTATCAGAATCTCGATGACCAAACCAACCATCATCTAAAACAAACATTTCAATTCCTAGTGCTGCTGCCTCGTCAACAATTTCCTCGATTTTTTTACTATCAAAATCAAAATAAGTCGCTTCCCAATTGTTAACCAAAATTGGGCGTTCTTTGTACTGATGCTCTCCTCTAGCAACTCGTTCTCTTAGCAGATGATGGAGCGTACTACTCATTTTATTTAACCCTTGATCTGAATAGGCTAAAATTACTTCTGGAGTTTGAAAGGATTCGTTGGCCGCTAACAACCAAGAAAAATTATAATCATTAATTCCTACTAATACCCGCAACTGTTCAATCTGGTCTTTTTCGAGTTGAAAGGCATGATTCCCCGAATAAACAAAATGCATACCAATAGCTGGCCCGCTAAATTCTGTTGTATTGTGATTGACCAAAGCAATAAAGCTGTTCATATGATGGCTAGACGCACCTCGACGGCTTTCAAAATTTTGGATCCCCCCATGAATTTTTTCACGACTAATTTGTCGCTCTTTTAGATGCGCCCCTGGTAAAGAAATGACTTCATCGTAGTGACCGTCATTGCGAAAATCCAATTGCAAAGAAGCAATTTTTTCTAATGTAATACTTTCATCTGTTTGGTTGACTACGGAAACAGAACGCGTAATAATTGGTCGCTCGTGATAAATCGTATAAGTCAAATTTAAATATATTTCTTGCAGACGATCTTTTAACACCACGATTAAAGTCGTTGCTTCCTTTTCAGCCATAACGTAAGCCTGTGGTAAGCCTTCTAACTTTGGTTTACCCGTTTTTATTTGATAATCAAAATAGCGAAAATCATGTAAGTTTGATCCATTTTCTCTGCGAATAATGGTAGCTGGTAAGCGATAATCCATGCTCCCGTGAGTTGAGTACTCTTGCGGTAAAGTATCTTTTGAGTAAGCCCTTTCAAGATTACCCGGTACATTTCCTGAAAAACCGCGATCTCGTCTAGGATAGGTCTTGTGTCCGCTGTAATGTTTCATCGCTTTACCAAAATATAGATGATTTAAGACCCCGTCCTCTTCGATTTTAATAATGTAAGAGATTTCATTATTGTGTAGATGAAAAGTTTGTGTTGTTTCACTCAATGTAATAAAGTTCTGTTCCATAATTTTCTCTCCTTTTGTCTTGTTGTTTACCTTATAATGTTTACTAAACATAATTGTCAAGAGAAAAATAAAAAAGGAAAAACTTTTTATGTTTTTCCTTTAGCCTTCATTTGGAATAAAACTTTCTCGAACGACCAGTTTTGAGGGGAACGTCATAATGACTGGCTCTTGACGCTGCCCTTCTATTCGCTCTTTAGCTAAACGTACTGCTGCTTTGGCAATTTCATTTGCGCTAATGTGTACCGTTGTTAAACTTGGCGTTAAAAATTCGGCAATTTCAATATCATCAAAACTGGCAATTTCAACATCTTTACCTACGATTAATCCAGCTGACTGTAAAGCACGATACACTCCGACTGCCAACGGGTCACTTCCAACCAAAATAGCTGTTGGTAACTTTTCTTCTTCTGCCAACCACTCATCCATCATGCGTTTACCTTCCAACGGTTCCCACAGTCCTATTTTGCTTTGCGGCATTAATTTTTTGGCTGTTATAAAGGATTGATAAGCCCGTAACCTTTTTTCATTTTCATCGTATTTTTTTTCACCTTCTTCATCAATCGCAATATTGAAACCGCCAATATAGCCGATACGACGATGTCCTTTTTCATAAAAGAGTTGCAAGACGCGCTTTGTCATTCGCTCAAAATCAGCATACACCATGTCTACCTCCTGATTGATATCGGGGTTATCAATCACAACGATGTTTCTATTTTGTTTTAGCAAACGGCGAACAGCCTGTTCGGAAACAGTTCCCACCACAATGATCGCACCTAATTTATCAAAATCCTGCCACGCTTTGGGATTATCCTCCAAATTATAAACGCGGTTCATTCCAATGTGTAAACGTCGAGCCTCTTGCTCTAACCCCATTCTTAAGGCATTAAAATAGGGATCATCCAATTCTTTTTGGCGACTAGTTGATGTAATCACACCAATTGAAGGCAATCTTTTTTTCACATATTTTCTTTTATCCATATTATAATCAAGTTCTTTAATGGCTATATAAATACGTTCTTTTGTCGCTGCTGCTACTGATAATGTTGGATCACTGTTCAATACTCTTGACACTGTGCCAGGACTTACGCCTGCTCGTCGTGCCACATCCCGAATTCCTACCATAGCTTCTACTCCTTATAATTGTTTACTAAACAATACCCAACATTTAATTATTCGTCAATCAAAAAAAAGACCGCTGGTTTATTTTCAGCGGTCTTTTTTTACGCAATTGGTTTTTGCATATGTTCATACTGGTGACCAGCGATCATTGTTTTTGCTACTGTTTTAAAGCCATTTCGTTCATATAATCGTTTTGCACCCGGATTTTTCACGTCCACGCTTAAACCAATGACATCTTCGCCATCGCGTTTTGCAATTTGTGGGAGTGCTGCCAATAGTTTACCACCAATCCCTTGTCCCCGAAATTCAGGTGCTACAGAAATAGAGTCTAAATACCATTCTGGATCAATAGTTTCTGGATCGGTAAAAAGGCGTGTATCTTTTGGGATCCCAAATTTTTCCAGCAAAGTGATTAACGGTTCATCAATCATTTTTTCTTCACTGGCAGGATAGCCATAAGCTACTCCGGCAACTTTGCCATCAACTTCTTTTACCAAGGCCCGTTTATAGCCATAACGGTAATCAGGAATGGCCACACTTTCTTCTAAGAGTGCTAATGTTTTTTTTGCTCCATATTTTTGTACAAAAGGCAACTCCATATCCTCTAAAATTACTAAGACTAAAGGTGCTATCGCAGCAGCATCAGACTTTTTTGCATAACGTATCATGTTATCAACCTCCACTAACAAGCTTAACACGGCTAAAATATTTTACCAAGGGAGCTTTTACAAATTTATCAAAAAAGCATGTTATACTTCAAGTTAAAGCAGTATTTATAAAGGAGAGATTTCCATGAACATTTATTACATGTCAATTTCTGGCAACACCCGTGCTTTTGTGACAAATTTACAAAAATATGCCGCGCAACAACATGAAATAGACACTAAAAATCCGACAATTACGCTACAAGCAGTCGACGATAATACATTACCAGAAGTGATTACTGAACCTTTCTTTGTCTTTGTTCCTACTTATTTAGAAGGAGGAAATGGTGTTGATAATGGCGATCAAGAAATTTTAACAGAAGCCTTACGAGAATACATTGCCTATGAAGAGAATGCCAAACATTGTCTTGGCATTGTCGGCAGTGGGAATAAAAACTTTAACCGCCAGTATTGCCTGACAGCCAAACAGTACGCAACACAATTTGACTGTCCATTTCTAGCTGATTATGAATTGCGAGGCACACCAAAAGATGTAGCCCGAATTTACGAAGTTTTATTAGCAGCTACAAATTGATCTTTTTACACCGAGAAGAAAAGGATAAAACTGTCTTTTCTGATTTATAAAAGAAGTATCATTTTTTACAGGAAAAAAATTGATTTGACTACTTTGGCATTATCTGACTTTTTACCTGTCCAACTTCACGGATCGACCTTTTGGCAAAAACCGAAAGTTACAAAAATGCAAAAGCTATTTTAGCAAGTTTTAAGCCGTTGGCACGGACTGAAGGATTACTTCAGCTTTTCTTAACGGCTTAATGGTCGGCTAGATAAACAAAACCACGTGTTTACTATTTTCGCTTGGCTAAAAAGTTCCACTCCAAGTACGCCTCCTTGGTCCTATTTTTAGTCCCTAAAAAATATAAAAAGTCGTAAAGTTTACAAAAATTTGAATGAATTTTTGTAGACTTCCGACTTTTTGTTTTAAATTTTTTGTTTCTGATGCTTAAAATATAAAATCCATGCCTGTTTTGCTAAAAAATTTAAATAATGGGCTAAAACATACAAGACCATTATCACTGCGATTGCGGTCTCTATTTTTGCCAAATGTTCAATTACGATAACGCGATAACCCATTGCTGTTAAAAAACTCCCTGCACTGCGGCTGGCAAAGGCTGAGATCGCCAGCGGAAATGTAAATGCTGCGTAGCTAGGATAAAATGGCAACCGAATCATTTTTATGACGTGGAAAATGATGAACCAATACAAAATCTGTGATAAAATCAATAGACCAACGACTAGAGCTATATTCGGTTTGAAAAAAGCTTTTAAATAGCCGGTTAGTTCCAAAGAACCCGGTGCCGCAATAATGGTAATCAGGGGAAGTGTTGCCTCGGCCATATTTTTAAATAAAAAGACGCGATGAATAATAAAAGGCAGTAAGACCAAATAAAAGAATAGTCCCACCCAGAAATTCAACTGCCCGATTTCTGGAAAGAAGTTACTGCTGGTAACTGAAATGACACCAATACCTACGTAAACAATAAACCAGCTTGGATACAGATGATCTATTTTAACGCTTGGTTTAATTAGAAAATGATAGGTAAAGTAAGTCATCAAATAATAATGAATTAAAATTGCCAAAAGCCATAGATATTTTACATAAGGTGCAATTGCTTGAATTTGCAGTAAATAGGTACATAAGACCATTGTTCCCATCGTGAATGTTGGGGATACAGACGCAATGATGGGATCTTGTAAACTGGCATGGGCATGGCTAAAAGTTAAAACTAGCTTTAGTAAGATTGCAACAAATAAAATTCCGGCAATAAGACCTAAACTATTGCCAAAAAAGTTTAAGCCATACGTTTTTAACACGTTACCGCAAGTCGCTAAACCCAAGATTAATCCGCAAATGGGAATAGGAATGATTTTTAGAAAGTCTCGCACTTTTGTTCCTCCTAATTGTAATAAAAAGATTGTTTACTTTCTCACTAGTGAGTTCGTTATTAGTATAGTGATATTTTGACTAAAAGAAAAATAAATAGTATAAATACTTATTATTAGTTTTTTTAATTAAAACGGAGGTCCTCTGATGTTACATCTGTTACACACCTTTGTTTCTGTCTATGAGACGAGAAATTTTACCCATACTGCCGAAGATCTGTTTTTGTCACAACCAACTATCTCAGCACAAATAAAAAAATTAGAAGAACATTTACAAGTGGAATTATTCATTCGCAACGGCAAACAAGAAATCATCCCCACCAAAGAAGCTGTTTTCTTATATCCCCGTGCGTTACAAATTATTGAAGAGTGGGATGACACGAGTCAACGTCTTAAAAATCAAGAAAATTTCCGCCTCCAATGCATTATCGGCTGTTCTCATACTTGTGCTGTTTATTTTGTTCCTAAATTAATCCCATATCTCGTCAAACAATTTCCAAATGTTGATTTTTCTATTAAATTGATGAATTCAGAAGAAGTCGGCCAGCAAATGGCTCAAAATAAAGTCAGTATTGGTTTTATTGAAAAACCAGAACGCAATGAGGCCATCAATCAAACAGCTATTTATGAAGATGAATTAGTTTTGGCTGGAAAAGAAGACTCTCCATATTGGCTTTTACGGGAAAATGAATCGGGTTTACGTTTTTATAATGAAATTTATTTGCGGGAAAATAATTTATTGCCGCAAATTTTATATGTGGATAATAATGAAGCCATCCTAGCCTTATTGCGTGAAGGATTTGGTCGTTCAATTATTTCAAAACTGGCTATTTCCCATGATATTGCCTACGAAGCAATTCACGAACATCATTTACGCCATTTTTATTTATTGACCCATAAAGCGGTTTTTAAAGACGTTTTACGCGAGATTAGCGCCTACATTGAAATTCTCGTTCCTCATTTATTGGAAAATAAAGTTTTTTAAACCTAAGATAAAAAGCTGGCCGAATCTTTATTTACTAAAAAGATTTCAGTCAGCTTTTTTATTTGCTTTATAAAAAATAAGTATCATCATAACTTTTTTGTAATTATTAACTATTTTTCCCAGCTAGATAAACCTTCATGACATTTTCCGTTAAAAGCCCAATGTTATGTAGTGTTGTTTCTTTTACCATGGCATTTTGTAAAGAAAGCGGCTTCGTTTGAATGGCAAAAACTCCGTCAAAATGATATTCAATCCCTACTGTATGATCTGGGCGTGCGCCACAAAAAGCAACAACTGCTAAGTTATGCCGCCGAGCTAGACGCGCCATACCTAAAGGTACCTTACCTTGGGCAGTTTGCTCATCAAAACGACCTTCACCGGTAATGACAAATTTACAATCTGCCATTTTTTCTTCCAGCTTTAGCATTTGCGCAATGGTTGGAAAACCAGGCTGCAACATGCCCCCGGCTAATAATAGTCCACCACCAATTCCTCCGGCTGCCCCACTGCCAGAGAAGGCATTAACGTCAATTTTATCTTGAAATTTTTTTTGGACACATTTTGCGCCTGCTTCCAATTGCGCTAAAATAGCTGGTGTGCCTCCTTTTTGAGGGCCAAAAATATACGTAAAGCCATGAGCGCCCGTATAAAAATTACTCACATCTGTTAAACCAATTATTTTTTTTGCCGTAAAATTTGGTAGTCTTACAGCTTGCAAAAAGTCTTTGCCTAAAAGTAAGGGATTTTTTGAGGGAATATCTTGTTGATTAAGTGCCGCTAACATGCCCAAGCCGCCATCGTTTACACCACTTCCCCCTAAGGAAACATACACTTGTTTTGCCTTTTTTAATGCCGCTAAAATTACCAGACCTAAACCATAGGAATGTGCTTTTTGAATTGTTTTTTCACTAGGGGTGATCTGGGTTAGACCAAGAATTTGAGCAGACTCAATGATAGCCGTTTTGACGCCAGCGATTTCAGTTAGCCAATACTTACCTGTAATAGGCTGACCTAATAAGTCAATTGTAGGAACTGCTATTTCTTTGCCTGTAAAAGCGGCCGCTAAAATAGCCATGGTACCTTCACCACCATCGGCTATTGGTACATTACAACTTGCTATGCCCATTTCTGTCAACTTCTGACAGACGGCTGCATTTAATTCTTGTGAAGTAGCACTGCCTTTATATGAATCAATTGCCACCAACGCCTTCATTAAATCAACTCCTCCTATCACGCTTCATACCTGTGAAAAATCTTGCCATTAAAAACCTCAAAAAAGTAGCTATATTTTTTTTATACTCTTTTTTGATTCACTCTTTTCTTTATTGTAGAAAAAAGCTGCGATTAAAGCAAAAATTTGACAATTCTTTATTCATTTTGCTTCAGATTAGTAGCAAGTCCTCATTAAGTAGAAAAACAATGAAAGAATGAAACGATTAATAAAGCTTTTCTTTGTGAAAAATTTACAATTTCTTTTCTCAGACAAAAAAATGGAAAAACGTAGCAAAAGCATTGCTATATTTTTCCATTTTTGATTATTTGCCGATTGGCCAAAAGTTATCTTTTGTTCCTTGTTCCATTCCCATTAAAAACTTCTGCCGCACATCTGGATAAGTTTTAGCAATATTTTCAACAAAAATTTTAATTTCTTCCCGTTTTGTTTTTTTATCCGCTGGACAGGGATTAAAAATGACAGGCAATGCTTCTCTTTTGACAAAGCGAATAATTTCTTGCTCTGGGATATAAAGCAGCGGACGAATCAAAGTAACTTCTGTTTTAGATAAATAACTTTTCGGCTCAAAACTATTTAACTTGCCATGAAAGAGAAAATTCATAAAGTACGTTTCAATCGCATCATCCAAATGATGCCCTAACGCTACTTTGTTACACCCAAGTTCACGAGCTTTGTTATACAAAATTCCTCGGCGTAATTTGGCACATAATGAACAAGGAGACGCCTCTTTTCGCACATCAAAAACAACCTCGGCAATTTTAGTGGGAACTACTTCTAATGGGTACCCTAGCTGTTGACAAAATTCTATTAGTGGTTGTAAATTAACATCTTCAAATCCCATGTCTAAGCTAATTGGGACAATTTCAAATGGAAAACCAAGCCGCTCTTGCTTTGAAATGGTATCCAGAAAATACAACAAGCTGGTGCTATCTTTGCCCCCACTTAGACCAATTGCAACTTTATCTCCTGCTTCAATGAGTTGATGGTTTAAAATCGCACGCCGGATGGGATTGTAATAAAGTTGATTGTCTTTTTTCTTAAAACTCATACTAGCTCCTTATCAATCGACTATTTAAAAAAATCAGTTTTTAAACTATATTGCTTACCAGCTAAAATATCGTATTGAATTAACCGATAATCTTCATAAACGTCTTTTTTTGCGCCGGTAAGTGTTAAATTTTTCTGCCAATTTCCTTGTTTTAAATACATATTTTTTTCAAAAGCTGGCAATGTTTCTTCCAACTTCAAAAGCATAGCATAATAAGGTGTGACACCAAGACCTGCTTGCAAAAGTAAATTAGGCGCAAAATAAAAAGGACTTGTAATAACATCATGCTGATTACTTTTTGCTAACTTTTCGGCTGAATCAAAAATCAAAAACTGCGTTTCATGTAGGTTCGTACCACTATTTGCTTTTTGAATGGCATCTGAATATATCCCTGGCAGATGATCCCCCCAAAAAACGATAAGGGTTCGTCGCGGCAATTTTTTCAGCGCTTCAGTAAAACTTTGCAATGCCTCAGCGCTATAGGCAATATCTTGTAAGTAATTGGCAATGGCTGAGGTATTTCCCTCTGCGTTTACTTGATAGGGAATATTTCCATATTTATTTCCGTAAGGCATATGGGTTTGCATTGTCACCAAGTGAATAAATTGAGGCGTTTTTCCCTTTTTTAAAATGGATAAAATTTCGTCATAAGCTGACTCATCGGAGATATAGGGATTATTTTCAATTTTATTTTGGTATTTCATTGTATCTTGGTCTAAAAAACGGTCAAAGCCTAAAATTTTATATACATCTTTGCGCTTGTACATTGATGTGTCATAAGGGTGAATAGCGATTGTTTGATAACCTTGTTCTTTTGTTAACGACACAATGGAAGGTAATTGCTGTAGTTTAGGAACAAGTAGCGTGTATGGTGTTGTCATTTGGGCATTTAATAATTCCATACTAAAACTGGTTAAAGCTTCGAATTCAATATTGGCAGTGCCGCCACCATAATTTTGCGATAACATTTTTCCACTATACGTTTTATTGGCCACTGCATAATAATCAGCCAATGGTTCACCGCTATATTTTACGCCTTTTAAATGTGCTGGATCAGAGAAACTTTCTGACATCACGTAAATAATATTCGGTTTTTCTTCGCTGCCTTTTTCACCTTGGTATTTCTTTACAACTTCTGTGACTTTCTCTTTAGAATAATCTTTTGGCTTAGTCATTGCTTCTACTCTTAAATTATATAAAAAACCGCCAACAAAACCGACATTATAGTAATTCATTTTTTGCGAATACGGAATCCAAAGAGCCGTTTTATTGTATGCCTTTCTTAATAAATTGTCATTGGAGTTAAAATGACTAGCATAAACTAAAAAAGATAAACTAAGTAAAAAGACAACACCGCGAATGATTTGCTCGGTAAAAGACAATTTACGGCTGCGATAAATACTGTAACCTAGTGCAATAACTGCTACAAAAGTGGCAAGGAGTGCCATCAGAAAGACTGGCCAACCCACCAGATCTTTTAAAACACCTAATTGCCCTAACATCTTTAAATCATCGGGATAAATAGGTTCTTGTCTGGCGGTCATTTTTTGTAAGTCAGCAAAGCCTAAAAGTCCAATGGCGATACTATAAAATATGCCCCCAAATAAAAGCGAACCTGCAATTGTGGCAAAAATGCCATAGACTGCCAGTAAAACCAAACTACCAAGGAAAAATTTGGCTGTATGCCAAGAAAAAGCAAATTTCAAAGCTAAATCCAGCGATAAATTATTTTGACACCACTGCAAATATAAATTACTGATGATGATCAGTAAAAAAACGGCCACACCAGCTAAAACATATTTCATTTTTTTCATGAAGAAACCTTCTATTCGTTGTTTTTGTTAAACAATTTATTTTCGTAGCCTTTATTTTAGCGGTTTGTTTTACGGGTGTAAAGAAACTATGGAAAATTTAAAAAAGGACAAAAAAAAGAGGAACCAAACTGGTATCCTCTAGCCGTTGTTGACGGAGTCTTCCCCAAAACTCCACTTTTAGTATAAAATAAACCAAGTTATATAGCAAAAGGGAGGGGTTCATTTTAATTAAAAATTAATTTACACCATCGTAATCTTATTTTACTTCCAAAAATCATCGAAAACTGTAATCGGTAAGTGGCGCTTGTGTTGTCCTTTTGCCCACCAAGATTCAATTGTTGCTTGAGCACTTTTTGAAATTGTTTTTCCTTCTAAATAATCATCAATTTCATCATAGGTCACCCCAAGTGCTGCTTCATCGGCAATGAGAGGTTTGTCATCTTCTAAATCTGCCGTTGGAATTTTCAAATACAAGGCTTCTGGCGCTCCTAATTCTTTTAACAACAATTTGCCTTGACGTTTGTTTAAACGAAATAAAGGTAAAATATCAGCACCACCATCACCAAACTTGGTAAAAAAACCGGTAATATTTTCCGCCGCATGGTCAGTACCAATCACAGCGCCGCTATTTGCTCCGGCAATTGCGTATTGCGTAATCATCCGCTGCCGAGCTTTGATGTTGCCTTTATTAAAATCCGAAACTTCAACGCCTGCTTCATTTAAGGCGTTCACTTGCCCATCAACAGCTGCTTTAATATTCACAGTTAGAAAAACGTCGGGTTTTATAAAATCTAGTGCCATTTGTGCATCGGCTTCGTCGGCTTGGGTGCCATAAGGCAAGCGGACTGCAATAAATTGATAATTAACCCCAGTCTCCTCTCGTAATTCTGTAAGCGCCAATTGAGCTAATCTTCCCGCTAAACTAGAATCTTGTCCGCCACTAATTCCCAAAACCAATGATTTTAAAAAAGGATTACGTTTTAAATAAGCTTTTAAAAAGTCAATACTTACTCTAATTTCTTCTTTTGGATCAATTGTTGCCTTAACGCCTAACTCTTTGATAATTTCTGTTTGTAAAGACATTAAAAACGTCCCTCCTCTTTTGTTACAGCCGCCACAGATTTGCGAACTTTTTCCATAATTGCCATTTTATGATTCCAGCAATCGGTAGATAAATCTACTGGATATTGTTGTGGGTTCAAGTCACGTTTGTATTCATCCCATAAAGAATCTAGACATTCATGGGCATAAGCTTTAATATGCTCCAAATCTGGCAAGTCATAGACTAATTTACCAGCATGAAAAATTTCTTGTAAAACAGGCCGCGCACTAAAATCGCGAACAGTTTTATTAATAAAAGTGTGGACTGGATGGAACATAAAAATTTCTTCTTCTTCCCGTGGATCTTCATCCCAGAGCGTGATATAGTCGCCTTCAGATTTCCCATCTTTATTACGATTAATCCGCCACACTTGCTTTTTCCCAGGGGTCGTGACTTTTTCTGCATTTGATGAAAGTTTAATCGTGTCTACCATTTTGCCATTGTCATCTTCAATGGAAACTAATTTATAAACGGCACCTAAAGCTGGTTGATCATAAGCGGTGATAAGTTTTGTCCCCACACCCCATACGTCAATTTTAGCTTTTTGCATTTTCAAACTTAAGATGGTGTTTTCATCGAGATCATTTGAAGCATAGACTTTTGCTTGGGTAAAACCAGCTTCATCTAGTTGTTCCCGAACTTTTTTAGAAATGTAGGCCATATCTCCAGAGTCAATCCGAACACCTAAGAAATTAATTTTGTCCCCTAATTCTTTGGCTACTTTAATCGCCGCTGGAACACCAAGTTTTAAAGTATCATAAGTATCCACTAAGAAAACACAATCTTTATGGGTTTTAGCATAAGCCATAAAGGCATCATAGTCATTGCCATAAGATTGAACTAAGGAATGGGCATGGGTTCCACTTGCAGGAATACCAAAAATTTTCCCAGCTCGCACATTACTTGTGGCATCTGCGCCCCCAATAAACGCAGCACGGGTTCCCCAAAATGCCGCATCGACTTCTTGTGCTCGGCGTGAACCAAACTCTAACAAAGGATCGTCTCCAATAACGGATTTAATTCGAGCGGCTTTCGTAGCAATTAACGTCTGAAAATTCACCATGTTCAAAAGGGCGGTTTCAATTAACTGCGCTTGTGCCAACGGTCCTTCAATTTGGACGATAGGTTCATTACTAAAGACCAAGTCCCCTTCTAATGCTGAACGCACTGTACAGCTGAATTTAAAGTCTGCCAAGTAATCCAAAAACGCTTCCGGATAGCCTGTAACTTCTCTTAAATAGGCAATGTCACTTTCTGTAAATTGTAAATTTTCTAAGTAGTGGACAAAACGCTCCAACCCGGCAAAAATCGCATACCCCGTTTTAAAAGGCATCTCACGAAAATAGCACTCGAAAACAGCATGACGATCGGCGCGTCCTAATTCCCAGTAAGTTTTCATCATATTCAATTGATATAAATCTGTATGCAGCGTTAAGCTGTCGTCAGGATATAATTTTTGCATCAGTTAAACTCCTCAAGATATTTTATGCCTTCCATTATATCAAAAAAACGCAAAAAGATAGGAAAATCACGCTTTTTCTTAGATTGACAGCAAAAAAAAGAGAATAAGAGACTGCTCTTACCTCTTTTTGGCTCTATACTTTTTGATTTTGGTGAGATTCACCAAAATCAATTGACAGAGAGCTTCCTTTTTTTAGATATTCTTAAAGACTAAACTAAAATTATTGTTGTATGATGATGCAGTAAAACTTAATGCGGATATGTTTAGTTTTCTAAAGGCGTATACTCCACTAAGATAATATCTTTACGGGGTTTGGAGAATTTACTGCCTGCTCCTTGCATTTTTTGTTTAATGTTTACATCAACAAAAACAGCGTGACGATCCACTTTTAACAAACGATGAATAATTGTATCGACTTCTTCTTTACGAATTTTCTTGTGATCGTTAATCAAAATTAGCCGAACCTTGTCATAGGTATCAGCATAAATGATTTGCGTACGATCAGCTGAATATAATTTGTAATATTTAATTGCCGTCTTGCCAAAAACAAATTTGGTAATATTAGGATAAAATGTTTCTAAGTTCAAATTTTTATTTACTGGTGTTTCGATTATTTTCATAACATCTTTCCTTTCAAGTGAAATTCAACTATACACTAACACTGTTATAACCTTTACTCATTGATATTATAACATAATTTGTTTTCAACTTTAGCGAAGAAAGTTTGCTTAAATTATGAAACAAGAGAATTTTAAAACACATTACCATCCAACTAACTTTATCTTTTAAAGTTCTATTTGGTCACTTATAGGCGCATTTTACTTTGTGATCAGTGTCCAAAATAATTTATTAGAAAAAAACTTGACCTTTACGTTGCGTCAACCCTTATGCTGTAAAAGAGAAATGGGATGAAACAACAAAAAGCAGGAGGATTACTCATGTATACGATTAATGAATTAGCCAAACTAGCAAAAATTTCCAACCGCACGCTGCGTTATTACGATCAAATTGGTTTACTAAAAGCGTTACGTCAACCTAATTCTGATTACCGCTATTACGACCGTGCTGCGGTGGATAAATTGCAGCAAATTTTATTTTTTAAGAGTTTTGGCTTTACTTTGGCTAAAATTAAAGCAGTGATGACCCTCCCCCAAGCAGAACGTTTCGCTTTGCTTGAAGAACAATACCAAGCGCTTTTAACCCAACAAGCGCAGCTGAATGAAATGGTTCAGACTCTTTCTCAAACATTGGTTTATTACAAAGGAGGAGAACACATGAAAGATAGTGAAAAATTTGCAGCTTTTAAAGCCAAACAAATTGAAGAAAACGAGCAACGCTATGGAAAAGAGATTCGTGAAAAGTATGGGGAACAAGCCGTTAATTCCGCCAATGATAACTGGTCACATTTGACCAAAGAACAATATGAAAAAATGGAAGCAGCTCAAACTGCGCTATTTGCGAATTTAAAAATCTTGTCTCAAGCAGAAAAAATTGATTTAGACAGCAGCATTTCAAAAAATGTTTTTAATGCTCACAAAACTTGGCTACAAATCGCTGCTCCTTTTTACAATTCTGCGTATCATCGCGGTCTAGCCGACTTGTATGTTGCCGATGAGCGCTTTGCAGCGTACTACAACGACCACGTTGAAGCCGATGTTGTAGATATTATGCACGACATTATTTACCACTATACCAAAGAATAGAACAGTCCTTACTTCAAATTTTTTTGATGAATGTTCTTTAAATTTCGCCACCCTTTTAACTGAAGGATAAAAAAAGTGATGATCCCTGAGAGATCATCACTTTTTTAGTGTTAAAAATTACATCATACCGCCCATTGCAGCAGGATCCATTCCTGGAGCTTGTGGCGCTTGTGGTTCAGGTTTATCTGCAACAACTGCTTCAGTTGTTAACAACAAAGCTGCAACAGAAGCTGCATTTTGTAAAGCTGAACGTGTTACTTTCGTTGGGTCAACGATCCCAGCTTCTACCATATTTACCCATTCACCGTTAGCCGCATTAAAGCCCATACCGATTTCAGCATGTTTTAATTTGTCGATGATAACAGATCCTTCATAACCAGCGTTTTCAGCAATTTGACGTACTGGCTCTTCTAATGCACGTTCCACAATTTTCACACCAGTTGCAATGTCACCATCTGCTTCAATAGCCGCAACTTCAGCGATAACGTTGACTAGTGCAGTACCACCACCAGAAACCATACCTTCTTCAACAGCGGCACGGGTTGCGTTTAAAGCATCTTCAATGCGTAATTTCATTTCTTTTAATTCTGTTTCAGTTGGCGCACCAACTTTGATTACAGCTACACCACCAGCTAATTTCGCTAGACGTTCTTGTAATTTTTCACGATCAAAATCAGAAGTCGTTTCTGCAATTTGATTTTTAATTAATTGCACGCGCGCAGCAATAGCATCTGTTTCTCCAGCGCCTTCTACGATTGTTGTATTGTCTTTATCAACGACAATTTTACTTGCTTGACCTAAGCTTTCAATTGTTGCGTCTTTTAATTCAAGACCTAAATCGTCTGTAATTACTGTGCCGCCTGTTAAAGTAGCGATATCTTCTAACATTGCTTTACGACGATCGCCAAAGCCAGGAGCTTTTACTGCAACGACATTGAAAGTACCACGAATTTTATTTAAAACAAGGGTTGGTAATGCTTCACCATCAACATCATCAGCAATAATCAACAATGGTTTTGATTGTTGTAAAATTTGTTCTAACAATGGCAAGATATCTTGAATGTTAGAGATTTTTTTATCGGTAATCAAAATGTATGGATTATCTAAAACAGCTTCCATTTTGTCGTTGTCTGTTACCATGTATTGGGACAAGTAACCACGGTCAAATTGCATCCCTTCAACAACGTCTAGTTCAGTTTCAATCCCTTTTGATTCTTCAATGGTGATAACACCATCGTTTCCGACTTTTTCCATTGCGTCAGCAATGTAGTTTCCAACTTGTTCACTACCAGAAGAAACGGCACCTACTTGCGCAATTGCTTCTTTAGAGTCAACGATTGAAGAAATGCTGTGTAATTTTGCTACTGCTGTTTTAGTTGCAAGTTCAATCCCACGGCGAATACCCAATGGGTTAGCACCAGCTGTAACGTTTTTAATTCCTTCTCTAACAATTGCTTGTGTTAAGACAGTAGCCGTTGTGGTACCATCCCCAGCAATATCATTTGTTTTAGAAGCAACTTCAGAAACAAGTTTTGCACCCATATTTTCAAAATGATCTTCTAATTCAATTTCTTTTGCGATTGTAACACCATCGTTTGTAATCAAAGGTGAACCATATGATTTTTCTAATACAACGTTACGACCTTTAGGGCCTAATGTTACTTTTACTGTATCGGCTAATTTATCTACTCCACGCACCATCGCAGCCCGTGCTTCTTCTGCAAATTTAATATCTTTTGCCATGCTAAAACACCTCATTTAATTTTTTTATAACGTTTTTTGTGTGATTATTCCACAATAGCGATAATATCTTTACCATTAACAATTAAATATTCTTTGCCTTCATATTTCACTTCTGAACCAGCATATTTTTCAAACATTACTTGGTCTCCCACAACAACTGGGATTGCGGCTTTTTCACCATTTTCTAAAAAGCGGCCTTCACCAACAGCGATAACTGTACCTGTTTGTGGTTTTTCTTGTGCAGCTGATGCTAACACGATTCCGCCTACAGATTTTTCTTCTTCTTTTGCGACTTCAATGATCACGCGATCACCTAATGGTTTTAACACGATAAATCCCTCCATCAATTTTCATGTATTAGCACTCTCAATAGTTGAGTGCTAACCTACAAGAACTATATTACTCATTTTATCCCCACAATGCAAGTTTTTTCCCTTGTTTTTTTATTGAAGAAATTTTGCCTATTTTCCGAAGTAATTGTCTTGTAAAAATGATTCAGGTATACTTTTATTAGACAACTAAAGGAGTAGTTAAATGTCACAAATTAAATATAGCTTTTCATCAATTTTATGTTATGCTTTCGTTTTTTTAATTCCTGCTATTATTAAAATAAACAACGGTGAGACCCTCACTGCTGGTTTATCTTATTTAATCGGCACTGGTGTTCTAATTTTTTTATACCAAAAAGTTCCGCCTTTATCCTTCGAAAAAAATCCGATGAGTCAAAAAAAAATTATTCTCACCGGACTGATTGGCATTTTATTGACCGTCTTATTAATCGGCATCACTGGCTATATCGAAACTTTTTTTAGTATAAAAAATAATTTTAATCGCAGTCTCAATATGATGGAAGTTTTGTGGCAGAGGCCTATTTTTGCAGTTATAGCCACTATTTGTGGTCCCATTATGGAAGAACTCGTTTTTAGACGGGCTTGTATTGGCTTTTTTGGTGAATATTTTTCTTTACCTTTGGCAATTTTATTTAGTGCAGCAGCGTTTGCGCTGGTTCACACCGATAGTGATATTTTAGTCTACTTTATTTTAGGTTGCTTTTTATCCTTTATTTACGTCAAGACAGGTTCAATTAAAACGGCCATCCTTAGTCATTGCGGTGCAAATATTTTAGTATTGCTTATTCAAGTATTGCGCTTTACACTTTAATCCTTTATTTTAATAGGCTTTTTTTTAGCAAAAAAAGGAGCTAACCGCTAAAATAAGGGATGTAGTGGTTTTTTATTTTTAAGGAGGCGTTTTGATGAAAATTGGAATTATTGGAGCCACAGGTCATGTCGGCAGTCATCTACTAAAAGCGGCATTAGACGAT
The DNA here is from genome assembly GCF_017316025.1 of Candidatus Enterococcus myersii. Taxonomy (GTDB): domain Bacteria; phylum Bacillota; class Bacilli; order Lactobacillales; family Enterococcaceae; genus Enterococcus_C; species Enterococcus_C montenegrensis. The sequence goes on along the minus strand of NZ_JAFLVT010000002.1, from coordinate 61,454 downwards.
CATTATGATGTTACAGCGATCGTTCGTAGCCCTGAAAAATTGCAAGTAGCTGTGCCCGTGCTAAAAAAAGATCTTTTTGATTTAACAACTGCTGATCTCTCTGATTTTGATATTGTGATTGATGCTTTTAACGCACCCCAAGGACGAGAAGAAATGCATAAAACAAGCTTGCTTCATTTAGCTAAAATTTTGCGGAAAACATCTGTCTGGTTAATTGTAGTCGGCGGCGCTTCTTCTTTGTATTTGAATACAGAGCGAACAAAACGCTTGCTAGATACCATTCCAGCCAGCTCTCCCATTCATCCAACGGCGTCAAATATGGCCCAATCATTGGCTGAGTTAAAAGAATTTCCTGATGTTGTTTGGACTTATGTATCACCTGCCGCAAACTTTATCTATGATGCCCCTTTTACTGGTAAATACCAAATCAACGAAGATATCTTGGAAAAAGATAGTGCTGGAAAAAGTGAAGTCAGCATGGCGGATTATGCGAAGGGTGTTATGGATTTAATCAAACAGCCACAAAAAAATATTCACATCAGTATTGCTGGCGATAGTACAAATTATTAAAAAAACTTCGCTAACGCCCTTTGCTCTCAAAAATTTCCGCGGAAATTTTAGAAATCATTCCGCAAATTTTTGAAAATATTGCCTTATTCCTAGCAGCGTGAGCCCATGAAGCTAGACCCTAAAAAAGCGGCATGAACTTGATCTACTCTTTATCAATAAAAAAGCGGAGACAAAATTTTGTCTCCGCTTTTTTACATATAACTGTCGTTTATTCACGACTTTTTTCATATCAATACTTAAATTGCAAACAATTCACTGGCTTGATCTGGGTCTGTATCGTAAATTTTAAAGTTATAATCCACACCTAAATCATGTTCTTTCAAAATATTTTTCATCGTTAAATGGGCGAGCTCTTTCATATTGTTTTCTTTACTTAAATGCCCCAAGTAAATTCTCTTCGTGCTATCTCCGATGATATCTGTCATAACCAGTGCACCATCTTCATTTGACAAATGACCTCGATCCCCTAAAATTCGTTGTTTTAAACTCCAAGGATAAGGTCCCATCCGCAACATTTCCAAATCGTGGTTACTTTCCACTAAATAGGCATCTGCATCGCGAATAATCCCACGAACATGATCACTGCAATAACCAGTATCTGTCAACATTACAAAAGATTTGCCGTCTTTGTGAAAACGATAAAATTGCGGTGCCGCCGCATCGTGAGAAACGCCAAAACTTTCAACGTCCATATCCCCAAAGGTTAGAACCTTCCCCATTTCAAAAATATGCTTTTGCGCGACATCAATTTTACCTAGCATACCATCCATTGCTTGCCAAGTTCCTTCATTGGCGTAAACATCCAGACCATATTTTCTAGCCAATACTCCCACACCATGAATGTGATCGCGATGTTCATGGGTAACTAGTATTGCATCTAAGTCCGCTGGATCTTTACCTACTTCTGCTAATAAAGATGTAATTTTTTTGCCAGAAAGACCGGCATCCACTAGCAGTCGTTTTTTTCCGCTTTCAATATATAAAGAATTACCAGAACTACCACTGGCTAACACACTAATTTTTAAAGCAGCTTCTGCCATCTGCTAGACTTCCCTTCAACTAAACTAAAGCGTGATTGAAATTTACAACCTCACCTTCTAAACGATTTTTATTATACATACCTTAATTGGTATTTTCCACCTTTTGCAACGTATTATTTGTAATAATACGATTTGTAAAGGCGTTCACTGTTTCAATTTGAACATTATTTTTACCAGTTTCCACAGCTACTAACCAGGCAGGCACATAAACATTTTTACCTCGAACTTGTAAAATCATCACATAAGACAGCTGGCGCCACAAAATTTTGGATTTTGCTGGTAGTTTGTTATTGATATAAAGCGTATTGACAGCATCTTTTTCACTGTATAAACCCATCTTTTCCCGTAGTTTTTCAATTGCAGACAGATGGGTTTGCATATAACGAGAAACACGCAGTAGACCGTCATTTTCTTCTAAGATAATTTCCATTTTACTTGTGTCATCATAAAAAGGAATACCTTCAAAGCTTTGGGCACAAATAATTTCTGGATATTCTGGATCTGTTAACGACTCATGGGGGACATACATGTATTCTTGTCCAAATAAAACTTCATTTGAATCCTTCAAAAAAGAATCCACATTCTCTTTGGTTTCTTTACTATCTTTAATATAAAAATTCGTACTCGGCGTATAAATGAATTGACTGTGATTTTCTCCAACAAAGTTTGTCCCGCTGTTGAAGGCTGCACCGTTTTTTTCCTTAGCAGTATTGACAGCTTCATTCATATTTGTTGGTACCGCAGCCAAATAATATCCTTCTTTTATTTCTGAAGAAAGTTTGCCTTTGATACTAATCTCGTCTGCTTCCAAACGCTGTAGGATATCAATTTTTTGATTCGTACTAGAAACGTTACCTTCTTCATTTTTAGTAGCGTGATAAATATTAAATAAAAAGATATTCACACCCAGAAAAGCTAAGAAGAAGATCCATTCGATTTTTTTAAAATCCAATTAATCCGCCCCCGTTTCCTGCTGGATTTTAGCAATTAAACTATCATAAGAATACCACTGACCATCATAGCGGATATACCACATCGGGACTAGATCTACAACACCACTAGTGGCAGATAGATCTTGGCGACCATAAGCAATCACAAGCGATTGAACCAAACTTTGATCGACCCCCATATAAGCCAGGTTTTCAATAATCGTATGACTTGGCGGTAATTCCACGACCTCATCAGAAGGAATCGGTACTTGGATTGCATTCATACTTGAGAGAATTTGGACCGGCAAAGCACCGTTATCTGTTTTACTTTCCCCGTTTATTTTTAAATTAACTTCCCCTTGATAAGCATCCCCAAACACAGGATAGCCTTCCACGAAAATCCGGTAAGTAATTTCATCTTTGTCGCGATCAAAATAACGTAAATTTCCCAAATTAGCACCAAGGCGTGTGATATAACTGAAGCTTTGGGAATAGATATCGCCCTCACCACCACTTAAGTCAATCTCTCCACGAAAATCAATGAGCTGCTTGTCTTCTTGAATACTCATATTTTCAGTGCCATCATATAAAACAAGGTTGCTAGTTTCTTCATTCATTTTTACATCTTGGGGATTTGTGAAAAATGCATCCCGGAATGTTGTATAAGATAAATTAGAAGCAATATAGCTATAACGCTTCAATTTGACCGGCGTTTGCGTATTGTATTGCATACTACTGATGCGATTTTCTTCATTCATTTGCAGCCAATTTTTTTCTGCGGCTTGGCTTGCAATTTGCGTAATCTTCAGCTCATCAATGGTTACTGGCACCTCGACAATTTGATGACGGCGCATATTAATAAAGCGAATTTGATGACTGTCAAAGTCAAGCTGCACCTTAGTAAAATGAACATCTTGCAATTTATCTAATGCTAAGTCCAGATTAAAAATTTCAACATATTCCTTCACTAAAAATGGGCCAAAATATGAAAGTTCAACGCCATTTTTAATATCGACATCAGCAAAAAATTCTTCATCGCTGTCATAGTTTTTTTTCTCAGGGGTACCAAAACTAGCTTTATTCACTAGATTTTGAACATCTCCAATAATTGTGTCTGTAGATGTCTGCTTAATATTGCCTTCACCATTGACCCATACCAAACGTAGCGGTAAAAAAATGTCGGTTGCTTTTCGGATATTCTGGGTCGTACTGACAATCCGTTCTGCTTGCTTATTGGTTTGCAAATTACTGCGCGCAGTCGGGCTCAACCAAATCATATAAGAAAGATAAAAACTTAATGCGATTAAAAAAATCAAACCGATACGAATAATACGTTCGGATATTTTCATTCCCACCATTCCCCCTCATATGGTTCATAAGGTAATGTAATAAAGAAAGTAGAGCCTTTGCCTTCTTTACTTTCAGCCCAAATACTACCACCATGGGACTTAATTACTTCTTTTGAAATTGCTAAGCCTAGGCCTGTACCACCTTGTTTTCGTGCTCGCGCTTTATCGACGCGATAAAAACGATCAAATACTTTTTGCAAATCTTTTTTTGGAATACCTAATCCTCTGTCTTGAACGCTCAAGACGATGTTATTATGCGTTTCCATCAAACGAACAGTAATCGTGCCGCCGTCTGGTGAATACTTGATGGCGTTATTCATGATATTATCAATCACTTGCATCATTTTATCGGTATCCACTTCAACCCACAATTCCCGTTTGGTAAATTCTCGCCGAATTGTATATTTTTTCTTTTGATCCTGGGAATTCATCATCATATCAAAACGATCCAAAACAAAATTCACTAGTTCATTAAAATTAATATATTCTAGTTGCATATTATTTTTACCATTATCCATCCGCGATAAATTCAAAAGATCGTTGATCATGCGAATCATACGGTCGGTTTCATCTAGCGTTACTTTTAAGAAATTTGGTGCAATTTCTTTGTCTTGCCAAGCACCTTCACTCAAAGCTTCAATGTAACTACGCATACTGGTCAAAGGTGTCCGTAATTCATGGGATACATTTGATACAAACTCCCGGCGTTCTTGCTCTGTTTTTTCCTGTTCGGTTACATCGTGCATAACGGCTACTAAACCACTAATAAAGCCCGATTCACGCCGAATCATGGAGAAGTCCGTCCGCAAAATAATTTCACTGCCATCTGGTGCTTCACGAGAAATTAACATTTCATCAGGATTTTCCAAAAGTTTTCGCAGGGTATAATCTTCTTCAATATCTAATAGTTCTAAAATCGAATGTCCCACTGCTTCTTCACTGGTGACATTTAAAAGGTTGATTGCCATTTCATTAATCGTAATGACTTTTCCTCTTCGATCGGTGGCGACAACACCATCTGTCATATGTGACAAGACACTATCTAGCCGATTTCGCTCTGCTTCCATCGCTTCTTGCGTTTCTTCGATCCGATCTCCCAGTTGATTAAATGTTTCAGCCAATTGCCCTAACTCATCTTTACCATGAACAGCCACCTTACGACTATAATCTCCTCTAGCTATTCGTCTTGCTTGTTCTCGCATTTCTCCAATCGGTTGTGTGATCGAGCGGGAAACCAATACCGCCACGATTATTGAAATGGCCGCCGCGATAATCGAAGCAGTAACAAAAATCAGAGCCGTATTTTGAATTTCTAAGTATTGTTTTTCAATATCACTCTTAATGTAAACAGCTCCGATAATGCTATCCCCTGTAGGAGATTGAATTGGTTGTACATTAATGTAAACTCGATTTCCTGTTGTATCATCAATGGCCATCTCGGATTTTACGGCTAAATCATCAATATCGCGATAATCATTTTTTTTGCCGCGGGCACTACGATCAGAAACATTGGTAGTAGCCCTCACAATGCCTTTTTCATCCACAACTCGAATTTCAATAATATCGCCGCTTTTATTCGTGTCAATAATCCGCTGAATAGAAGCATCCGCTTCATCGGTCTCTTTATCATTGTCTTTACTCAATTCTGAGCCAAGCGTGCCGGATAAACTGGCAGCTTGTCGGTTCATACTCGTGGTAAAACTTTCGATCGTTTTATTTTCCAATCCGCGAATAAAATACGCCCCGATAATCTCGATCGAAATAATTAAGATCAAGATAAATGCCAGGGCGATTTTAAAGTTCACTGATTGAAAAAAGCGAACTTTTTTATTCATTCCATTACTCCTGTTCCGGATTGCGTAAATAATAGCCTACGCCTCTTCGTGTCACCAAATAATTAGGATGGCTTGGATTATCTTCAATTTTTTCCCGCAGACGACGAACTGTTACGTCAACAGTTCTGACGTCGCCAAAATAATCGTAACCCCAAACGGTTTGTAATAAGTGTTCTCTGGTCATTACTTGACCTAAATGCTTTGCCAAATAATGTAACAATTCAAATTCTCTATGGGTCAGCTCAATCGCCTCACCATTTTTCATAACCATGTAGGCTTCTGGTTGAATGGTCAAATCTCCAATGACAAGTTCGGAGTTTGGCGCTTCTTCAGCTTCTTTTGCCGCAGTAGAACCACGACGCAAGTTGGCTTTAACCCGAGCAACTAATTCACGGTTTGAAAACGGTTTGGTTACATAATCATCTGCGCCCAATTCCAGTCCTAAAACTTTATCGATTTCAGAGTCCTTGGCTGTTACCATGATGATTGGCATATCATAGTTTTTGCGCACTTCCCGAGCGACTTCTAGCCCGTCAATTTTTGGTAACATTAAATCCAATAAAATCAAATCTGGCTCGACTTCTTTCACTTTTTCTAGGGCTTCTTCCCCATCAAAAGCAGTGTGTACCTCATAACCTTCTTTAGTTAAATTGAATTTGACGATATCTGAAATTGGTTTTTCATCGTCAACAACTAATATTTTCTTCATTAGAAGACACCTCTTTATGCTTCTTAAATTTGTCTCTATTATTATAACTCATTTTGACAGGCATTTCATTAAATGGAAAATTTCCTGCTCTAGCAGCCTTTTGAAAAGAAAAAGCTTAACAAAAGAGTAAGAATTAAGTCAAATAACACACCTTTTTTCTGACTTTGATTCTTCACTTGTTAAGCTTCCTTCATTATTTTTTTGATTAGTCTAATGCTTGAATCCCAAAACCTAATAATCCAGGACCAGTATGGACAACCAACGCTGGGGAAATTTGCCCAAAGAAAAATTCTTTGACTTGGGGAAATTCTTTTTTCAAGTGCGCCAACATCATTTCAGCCTCTTCTTTTGCATCACCATGAGCAACTGCTAATCGGACTTTTTGATGATTCCCGATTGCTTCAGAAATCAAACGCACTGATTTTTCCAAACTTTTTTTGCGCCCTCTGGCTTTGGCAACGGTATAATAAATTCCTTCATCATTGCATGAAATTATCGGATTTAATTTTAATGCATTGCCTAAAATCGATGCGACTAAACCAATCCGGCCGCCTTTTTGCAAATATTCTAAAGTTGCCACATTGAAGTAAACTTTGTTTTGCAACACTTCTTTTTCCAATTGGACGATTAATTCGGTAAAAGATACTCCTGATTGCAATAGTTCTGCTGCTCGAATCGCTTGCAGGCCAGCACCAATACCAATATTTTTCGTGTCAAATGCATAAGTAGTTAAACCTTCATAATGCTCGCCTAAAAGACGAACAGCATTATTTGTCCCGCTCAAACCACCAGAAATCGTAATCGCTAAGACATGGGTAAACCCATCAGCTTTGATTTGATCAAAAATTTTATTAATCGTATCGCCATCAGGTAATGAAGTAGAAGGAATTTCCTGACTTAATTTGGCATAAATCTCTTCTGGGGTGATATCTACTTTATCGGTGTATTCCCGATCTTTATAAATAATTTTTAAAGGAATCGTGTACATATGATTTGCGGCAACAATTTCTTGTGGTACGTCTGTTCCAGAGTCTACTAGTAAGGCAATTTTTTCTTTAGTCATTATTTTCTCCTTGTCGTAAATAATCAATCTCACAACTAATAACTTTTGCGGCTAGAATTTTATTGGCAAAGGCAATTGTCGCCGTTCGGGCTGCCAAATAAGCAAAAGGGATAGGTTCATTGGGGTAAGTTATCCCTTCACCTTGCGCTTGGCGGGCGATTAAATGAAGCGCACTTTCTTGCTCACGACAAAAAAAGTTATAGGCCTCACGAATGCCATCGGTACGTCCTTGAAAAACAATTGCTTCTTTTATTTCGGGAATCGTTAAAACTTGCTTCAATGTGGTAATAGCAAGTAAAAACGCCACATGGGTTCTGGTATAACGTTTTTTAACTGGCGGTGGAATCAAGCCTAATTTGACGTAATTGTTTACCATTGACTTTGTCAAAAGCGGATGCTTGTCGCCTGTTGTCACAGGGGATAAATATTGATCAACTAATTGAATCACTTGATCCATATATAATTCCAAGTCAGGTAATTGGTCCCAACGTGGTAAATGGAACTCACTAATTACTTCGCCCCATTTTTTTAAAGTTTCATTTTGAAAAGTATCATTCATTTTCATTACTCCAAATAAATTTATGATAATTATATAAAGTAGTTTTAAAAACTAGATAGAATATAACACATTCTACGAAACAAAACTAGCCAGCTAAAGGAAAATTTTAGAAGTAGCCCCTAGAAAGTTTGCATAAATTTCCACAGCTTTTAGATAGTAAGAGCAAAATATTGCAAAATTGCAACTCAAATTAAAATTTTTTACTTCGTGCTAGTAAAGCGTGTTTATAAAGTGTGGCAGGAAGAAAGGTTTTCTAAAACTTGTTTTGCTTTCCAGCAGAAAACCAAAAAAGTTAGCTCAAGAGGCTGATGGCTAAAAAGACAGCTACACTAAATTTTTAAAGTAAAAAAAAGACCTGTCGGCGGGGAACCGACAGGCAGGAGTAAAAATGAAAAAGTGTTAGGGTTTGTCTTAAAAAGACAGGTTATTGTTGGTACTCTTGTATAGTAACGAGAAAGTGTGAAAAAAGTGTGAATGAAGTTTTGCACCTCTGTAAAATTTTTCTTGCGATAAATTAACCAAAGCAAAAATATTTTCCTCTTTATTCTTGCATTTTCAAAATCAGAGTGCTAACATAAAAAAGTACTTTTCTTAAAGTATTTTTGGGCCGTTAGCTCAGTTGGTAGAGCAGCTGACTCTTAATCAGCGGGTCGCGGGTTCGAGCCCCTCACGGCCCATTGGGTGCCAAACCCACGCCACCGGTATGATCTCGGCGTCTTTTAGACGTTTCGAAGAGATTGTATGCGGTGGTATTTTTTTTGCCTTAGGTATGGAATTTGGGTACGAAATTCTAAATTTTTTAATTTCATAAAAAAATAACAACAAAAAACAACCCCATTCTCAAGTTAAGAGTTGGGGGCTGCTCACTGTTTAATAGAACATTAGACAACAAATTCCCTTGAGAGATATCCCTTTTGGTATTTATCAGTTCGAAGCCATATGATCAAAATATTCCCACTTACTGACTCACTATCACCAAGTGTAACTTGAATAACAATTTTTTAAACTATCTATTTTTGGGCCAGCTTTAGTTGCTTTCACTATGCTATGGTTTTCTGGTCTATGATTTATAGAAACAAAATAATTAGTCGAAACCTAGTTCAATTGTTTAGGCTTTCTAACTACGTCAATAATTGTTCCATCGCGATATTCAATCATCGCGACAACTTTGTCTTCAAATTCAATTTTTTCTGGTTCTCCTGCGTATTGATAGGCCAGATCACGAAGTTCTTCAATAGTTTTTAAAGGAATGTCTGTTTCCTTAAAAGCATCAAGCAAGTCTTGTCGTTTAGGATTGACTGCTACACCATAATCAGTTACCACAATATCAATACTTTCACCTGGGGTCGTGACTGAGGTTACTTCCGTTCTCACTGTTGCTAAACGGCTTCTGATTAAAGGTGCAACAATAATTGAAACTTTGGCTCCCGCTGATGTATCTGTGTGGCCTCCTGGAGCCCCTTGTAAAATACCGGTTGTTCCTTGGACGACATTGACATTGTAATCGACATCTATCTCTAATGCACCTAATATTACGAAGTCAAGTTGATTTACAAAAGCGCCTTTATTGAACGGATTTGCATATTGTGAAGCAGAAATTTCAAAGTGATTGGGATCAGTATGCACAGAAGCTACCGCCGCAAGATCAAAAGCTTGATCATTAATTACTTTATTGATGTAACCTTCTTTAAACAGGTTTACAATTGGTTCAGTGATTCCGCCCATAGCCCACCGACACTTAATGTTTTCTTGATCCATGTACTTTTTCAAAAATACCGTCGTTGCTAAAGAAGGTCCACCTGCACCAGTCTGGAAAGTAAAACCATTTTTGAAATAGCCGGAATGATACATACATTTAGCAACAGTTTCTGCCATATTCAATTCACGCGTATCTTTTGTCAATCGTAAGACTCCAGAGGCAATTTTAGAAGGGTCACCAATCGAATCTACAAGAACAACAAAGTCTACATCAACACCTTGAATACTAGCTGGAAAGTTTGGTGTTTCAACCAAAGTATCCGTAATAATTACAACTTTATCAGCATATTTCGCATCGCCGTCAACGTATGATAGAACACCACAGTCTGATTTTCCACCTTTACCGCTTGCATTACCATAAGAATCACTTGTTGGCGCTCCTAAAAATGCAACGTCAATTTTTACAGTACCATCTTCAATTGCACGAGCTCTGCCTCCGTGAGTTCTTATATATGCGAGATTTTTTAGCTTCCCAGCTGATACAGCTTCTCCAATCTCGTCACGAATTCCACTAGTAGAAATACCAGTCACCGTTCCGTCTTCTATACACGGAACCAAGTAATTATGCGCTTTACCCAAACTTGAAGCACAAACAAATAGATCCTTGATACCCAGCTTATGGATTTCTTTCATTACCATATTTACAATATAGTCACCATCTCTAAGATGGTGATGAAACGAAATTGTCATTCCATCCTTTAGGCCACTTTTTACAATAGCCTCTCTTATATTTTCGACAATTTTGTCTCCAGTCGGTTTTACATGTGCAGTAACAGTTGGCGCACTTTTCGTATAAACATAACCATCACGATAATATTGTCCCTGAAATACTTCTTGTCCTTCGACGAGTAATTCTTCTGGAATCTCTCTTCCTAATACATTTTTCATACTAGATCCCCCTTATACTGTCCTGAAGCTTTGGCAAGATTTAATACTCTTTGAGCGCCTTCAACCCAAGCGATATCAACCATCTTACCATCAACAACTAAGACTCCAATCCCTTGATCTTCACTCTCTTTGACAGCTTCAATCACATGAATTGCATGATCAATTTCTTTTTGAGTCGGGTTAAAGATTTCATGGGCAACACTAATTTGTTTTGGACTGATACACGATTTTCCATCAAAGCCCATATCCGCAATCATTTGTACTTCATTTGCAAAACCATCCATATCGTTTACATCTGTATAAACAGTATCAAAAGCCATCACGCCTGCCGCTCGCGCAGCTACCAACATCTGACTTCTTGCATAAAATAATTCATTGCCTTCATTCGTTCTTTTGGAGTGCATCGTTCGTGTGAAGTCTCCTGCACTTAACGCAATTCCCATAAGTCTTTTACTACTACCTGCAATCTCGTATGCATTGATAATTGCCAAAGGTGATTCCAAAGCGGCCATTAGCATCGTAGAACCAACTTCTCTTCCAAATTCCTTTTCAGCAGCTTCAACCAAATTTTCTACCAATTGAACATCTTCAGCTTTTTCCGTTTTAGGTAACCGGATACCTTCGGCTCCACCAGCAACAGCTGCTCGGATATCTTCTTCAAAAAGATCAGAATCTAGTGCATTTATCCTAACCCATCTTTCAACTCCTTGATAATCCAATTCTGCAAGAGTATGATAAAGTTGAATGCGAGCCGAATCTTTCTCACTTTCTGCTACTGCGTCTTCCAAATCAAAGATCACGCAATCTGGTTTATACACAAAGGCATCCTTTACTAAGGAAGCTCTTTGCATGTTTAGAAAAATCATCGTTCTTCTAATTCTGTTCTTGATCATAGGATTGTTTCCCCCCATGCAATATCTTTTTTTACTTCACATGCACGTAAAACAGCTGTTTCAACTCTCGCTTTAATTGTACAATCAAGAGCACCTTTATCGTTAACTATTACATTTGCTTGTTCAATTCCCAATCGCATTAAAACGCTTTCAACTGTTGTTCTAATTTGTTTTCCATACTGGCTCATTACACTACTTTCGATGTCTATGTTAAGTCCGCTCTCAGCAGGCTCAATTACTACGTAAACATCACTAGATTCATAGCTACCAGCTACAGCACTGTGCTTAAGCTTCATTGAAATTCTCCTCTCACAAACCATTTTTCTTTTTACATACTAAGTTTATCTTTAACTAAATGTGAAACCCATGTTTCAAATCACAATAAAACAAGGCATATCTATCATTTTTTTGTACTGTAATATAATTTGGGTTCTCCAAAAGCTCCTGCATAGAAAAAATCAGATTAAAGCCTACATTAGGCAAAAAAAACTAGCATTCACTAATGTAAATGCTAGTTCACTACTTAATCAAAGTTGAGGCTATTCTTGAAATGGCTTCCTGAATTTCATCAATTGAATGTTTCTTACTTCTCCCGCAAATTTTTGCATTATTTCCACACAAATAACATTTTCTTGGAGCAATACCATAATTTTTGCGACTTGTAACTACAATCTGATTCTCAGTAGCATACAATACATCCAGATCTGCAATTCTACCAAAAATATGAGTATTCTCAATCTCGATCATCTTTTTCTTTATTTCGTTTGGATCACCTGGCAAAGAGATAAATAATTCTAGTCCTGTTTTTCGATTATAAGACTTCGTCAAACATGACTGTCCTTTAACAATACTTCTCTTTAGCTCTTCGTAAATAATCTCAAAAACTTGCTCTATTATAGGAATATTTTTTACCGGTCCAGGTATATTCAAAGTAAAGCAAATTAGTACATTTTCAGGATACTCATGCAGTATCTCACTTTGGAGCATTGCCCTTTTTTCTCTTGCCTCCAACATATCTTCCATAGTTATCTTTAAACCGCTAGCAAAAAAATTAAATGCCATAAACTAACCACCTCAATAGTGAACTACATCAGAAGTCATCTTTATTTTCTCTATAATCGGTAAAGCTTCCTCACTAACCAAATAATTAAATGTAGTTTCAGGCACCAGATCTTTGACGGTTTTTAAATCATTTGCCTTTAGTGCCTGCCTAATCTTAGAAGCGCTGATTATTTTTGCATTGACTTCTTTCCGCTTTAGTTCAATAAATTCAATTCCGACTTTTCTTAGCTCATGATTCATCACATTATTATAAATACCTGTTACCAAACTAAACGGCTCTTCTCCTGCATAGCGGCAATTTATAGCTAATCTTTCCGCAATTTTTTGAAATATCTTTATATCAAGTAATGCGTGCCCTTCAATAACCGAAGTTTCATCTTTCTGAAAATAACTTGGAAAGGTTGCATTACTAATCATATACGGCCCGGTTGGATGTAGCACAACATTTTTAAGATGAGCTGTTCCCTCTTCAATTAATCTTTTTCTGATTGAAAACGGGAAGATACTACTATCCTCACTTACAACGAAAAGATGAACCAGATCACTTTTTTTGGCAGCTTCCTCAACTAAATATTGATGTCCTAAGGAAAATGGATTGGCATTCATGATAATTGCCGAGTTTTTACCTTGATTTAAATCAAATGCAACATTGGTGTGCAAACTATTTAAATAATTTTCAAAACCATTTTTTCTATTTTCTAAAAATACAAGGTGGTCATCAACTGTAACAATCTCATAAAATCCCAAAGTTTTAAATATATCTTCTCGTCCCGCTTTTGTATAAATAAATAGGTGAAAAATACCACGTTTAAACTGATAGTTCACTAAGTGAGTAACAATCAAATTCATCAGCCCCTCACCTTGGTGCTTGCTAGCTACAGCTAAACATCTCAACGTATTTCCAAAACAACTTCCTGTAGCAATCAAATTGTTATCCTCGTCAAAAATTCCACAGGTATACTCCAGGTTTTTATCTCTGCGAATATTCTCCTTTTCTAACAGCCTAATAACTTGTTCATTTTTCTTTCTATTTTTAGGGAAAATTTTTGTTACAACATATTCACTCATTGAAGATATCTCCTTACTGGTTTATAGCAATAAAAACTTCTCTCTTTTGAACAACAACAGCGTAGCATCGCACATTTCTCCTAGCTAAAAAATCTTTAGCTTGTTAAAAGAACACAGCCATTAAAACTCTCTCTTTTATTTTTTTGTACTTGCAATTTCTTCACTAAAAATGATGTGTAATTTAAAATATCTCTGCTTATAGTTTGGTCTTCTCAAATAAGATGTACCTAAGTTATAATGAAATCGTCCACTCATTATTTCCCTTAAGTGTAATTAAACTAAAGCTTTTCATCTATGTCTGGATATACATAAATCATTTGCCATATTACTGATTTTTTGGATAGGAAAACAAAATGGGAGGAAAACAATGCAGATTTCAAAACTAAATTTACTTTTTACAAAGAAATTTTTGTCTGACATCACAATTTATAATGTTGAAATGTTTGATCTAAATGGGAAGAACTATTTTACAAACGAGCTAGATTCAACTATTTCAAAAGCACTAATTCCTGATATAGTTGAACTTCAACAAAATGTATATCTTCCTATTGAAATTCAAAAAGAAATCAGTTTTATTTTACGTTTCAAAAAAAATAAGGAAGATGATAGTGTGCTCTATCAAGATTTTGCTAGCTCTTTAAAAAGAACTTTAGAAACCAGCCTAAACTTCGTAAACGACAATTCCTACGTTGGCAGTATTGATATGCTAAATGATTTTCTTACAGAATTACTTTTACGGGACTCCAGTGACCTTTTTAGCAATTTAGTGGAACGAGCAAATCTTTTGCATTTTGATTATGCTGTAAGTCGTCGCCTAGTCCTAGTAGATATTACTCATTTTAAAAAAGTTGTCCGAAACAGTTCAAATAAAATAGAGGTTCAAGAAAAGTTAGACACTGTTCAAAAAATTCTTAAAAATCATATTTCAAGTTATGCGGAATATGCAGTCTATCTTTATGATGATAAATTTGTTCTTTTTAAAAAAGAAAATGATACCTTCGATGAAGAGCTTTTAACTATTCGAAAAGAAATTATGGATGTACTTGCTTTAGGTTCTCAATTCATTGTCAGTCGTCCATGTACATCTTTGGAAAGCTATAGATCCGAGTTTAAAAAAGTAATCGAATTACATGAGAATCATGCTCGCAGGAATCTTGATATCCCACTTCTTTCAGTTGATAAAAACCAAATTGAACTCCTGCTATCTAACGTTAGTACTGAGGATCAATATTTTTTTATTCAGAAAGATATCACTATTTTGACAGAAATATTTAAATCTAATCATGAATTAATCGATACTTTTATTCATTTTTTTAAAAACAATATGGATACTAAAATGACGTCAAAAGATTTGTTTATTCATAAAAACACTGTCTATTATCGAATCAAAAAATTATCCGATCTAGTGAATAGGGACTTATTTCTACCCTACGATAGTGCTTTTTTATTCATTCAGATTTGTTTATATAGGAATTTAAATGAACCGAATAGAAGCCAAATAAAATCAAACTAAAGGAATACTTGCACCTTTTTTGGTTCTTATGTAAATTTATTCGTCTACAAATATAGAGAGTCTGGGACATAAGTCCTCTAAAACAAATAAACTAGCTAAGTGTTCTTATGTTTAAAGATTATGTCACAAATCAGATTATTCTTCCTCTAAATTTTAGTTTTTGGATAGAAAAAATGATATTGCGTTTGTCATAAATGAGCTCATTGAGAGTATTCTAGAGAATCATTTTCTCACTTGCGATCCAAAAATGATGACAATAATGATTTTATGCGCCTATACACAATCCGTCTTTTTCGGTCGTAGGATTGACGTGTTAACCAAAGATATTCTCCGCATGATGTGGCTTACGCAAAGCTATCAATCCAGTTACCGAACCATCAATCGTTTTCGCGTAAATCCTTTAGTACTCATCTTGAATGACAGCACAAAATACTATAGAACCAAAAAAAGTGGTCTTTAAAAGCGCAAGTAAACATCGCTTTTAAAAACCACTATCTAACAGTGCTATAACGTAATGATCAAATCATGAAATCCAGCGACAGAAAACACTGCTTTTGCTTTCACGGCTACTTTTGTTTTCACATAGCAAATAGCGCGACCATTGCGTGTTCTTCTATATTTTTCACCATAATTGGTAATATCATCCATATCCCCATTTTCAAAGCCTAAAAACTCGCAGTTTTCGCCTTCAAAGTGAATAACTTGATTGGTATCGGTTAGATTTTCCTCTTTGTCGACGATAGATAATTCAATTTGTTGGATTACTTCATCTTGTGGCAAAAGCATTTTAAAAGCCGTTGGCACTTGCCATAGATTGGCGGTTAACCGCTGTCCTTGCCCTACTGCTTTTAAAGTATCGATGATTGTTTTCCCATCTTTTTGGGCTGTCAAAATTAATGGGCCTGCTACAAATGGAACAATGGTCGAATAGTACCCCTCCACTTCATCAAAAGTTAAAGCAATTCTTTCCTCATTCACCTTCAATTCAAAACTGGCAGCATTCGTGTAGAGGCGAATTTCAACTTGTTCGCCTTCACTGTAATTCCATTTACGATAAACAGCTTCCCATGGATCCTCTGATTTTTCTTTAGCAGGGCGCGTAAAAAGACGGGCAGTTAATTCTTCTGACCACCAGCTTTTACGTTTATAAAACATCATGGTTTCATATCCACACATATCCAGTAAACCGCGATAAGTTCCATGTTTGGGCCAAACGCCACGAGATTCGCCTAAATAATCAATTCCCGTCCATAAAAATTGGCCAGCGATATAATCATTATCTTTTACCGCTAACCAATTTTGATAGCTGTGACGATTTTCACTACCAATAAAAGGCTTGTTCGGAAAAAGACGGTGATGTTCTTCATACAAGTGTTCTTTATAGTTATAACCAATGACATCTACACTATCTACTAAGCCCGTTTGATAGGATAATTCTGGAAAGGCTGCAGCCAGTGTCGTTGGTCTTGTTGCATCTTCTTTGTGGACGACTTCACTCAACTGTTTGGCAATCGTTGTCAAACGACGCGTATCCGGACGATTAGGATTATAAATTCGCTCTTCTACTGGTTTATTGGCGTCATTATTGCCTTCCATTTCATTGAATAAATCATTGGCATACGGATCATTGGGATAGTCAATCTCGTTGCCAACACTCCAAGCGATAATTGAGGGATGATTTTTATTACGCAATACCATATCCACTAAATCTTTTTTGTGCCAAACTGGAAAGTCTTTGGCATAACCTTCATATTTTGGCGGATAGACATTGTGACCTTGCCACCATTTGTTTTTTGGGTTTTCCCATTCGTCAAATGCTTCATCAAAAACAAAAAAGCCGAGTTCATCACACAGATCGTACAAAATTTGCGCATGGGGATTATGCGCCATCCGAATCGCATTGCAACCAGCTTCTTTTAATTTTAACAAGCGACGCAGCCAGACTGCTTTGGGAACAGCTGTACCAAAACAACCGGCATCTTCATGTAAACAGACCCCTTTTAATTTTAGATTTTCGGTATCATTTAAAATAAAACCATTGTCAGCAGTAAAGGCAAAGGTGCGAATACCGACTTTTTCTTCATAATGATTCGCCTTATCACCACTTATAATACTCGTAGTTAAAGTATATAAATTGGGACTTTGCACCTGCCATAATTTTGCATCTTTTACAGTCGTTTCAAATTGAATTTTGCAAACTTCACCGGCTAGTAATGAAACTTCTTCATGCCCTACTGTTACGACAGTTCCATCTTCATCTGTTAAAGTCTGTTTAATCACTGCCGTTGCTTTTTTGGCAGTGAAATTTGTTACTGCTGTTTTGGTTTTCACAACAGCATCTTGCTCATTTAACGCAACGGTTTCAAACGTAATCCCGTAGCGATCCACCATAACGGGATTGCTGGTGACAATTGTAACAAGACGAGAAATTCCACTGCCGTTATACCAACGAGAATCTGCAATGTCTGTATGATCCACTCTAACGGCAATTACAAGTTCATCATTGGTGTTATAGCTTAAAATTTCAGTTAAATTAAATTGAAATGAACTATATCCCGATGCCCAGCCGCCAACATGATACCCATTGACCCAGACCTGACAGTTTTTATAGACACCATCAAAACGCAATTGCGTCACTTTATCGGTAACTTCGCCAATCTCATTTATGGTAACATGAGCCCGATACCAACCAATCCCCCCTGGCAAATATCCTGTTCCACTAGAAGCTTCCTTCGTAAAATCTTGTGTAATACTCCAATCATGAGGCACCGTTACATTTTGCCAGTTTTCGTCGTTAAAATCTTTTTGCCACGCGATTTCATTATCACCTAAATAAAAACGCCAATCATTAATGGGATATTTTTCCATTTGTATTTTCCTCCATTGTTCAAAAGACTCCTAAACTTTTCAACTTTACATTGTTTATCCAAAAGATAATTTCTTCAACTAGGCAGCCATTGTTTTTAATTAGATTTGTCTGTTTGAAAAAAGGGTAGAACCATTTTTTCGTTCTACCCGAACTAAGAAGAAATCTTAGTAATTTATTTATTTAATTCACCTAGGACAAAGTCAACTGCGCCTTTGGGATCACGGGTTAAATTAATATACTGCGCCCCTTTGGTTGCAATTAATTTGATACCTAATTTATCAGTATCGGTCTTAATATCTTCGTAGTAGCTATTTACTTGTGGCGCTAAAACAATAACATCGTAGTTATTCATAATGTCATAATGAGACCCATATGACCCAGCTGCTGCATTAATGTGTTTCCCGGTTTCTGCTGCACCTTTTTTCAAAGCGTTGGCCAACATCGCACTAGTTCCCGCACCAGCACACAAAACTAAAACATTTAAATCTTCATCGTAACCTTTGCCACTAGCATTTGGACTAACAGCAGGTTCTGTCTCAACAATAACAGTTTCATTGCCATCAACAACTGCTGCTGCACTAGCTGGCGCTAATTCTGGTGCAATTGTTTCTACTTCATCTATCTCTTCTACCCGTTGTGCTTCTTGTTCAACTAAAACTTTATCGTAAGCTTTACAAAACGGCATATAAATGAAGAAGTCGACTACTAATAATGTGGCAGCCAATAAAAATGAAATTGGTTGGAAATTAGTTGATAATACAGTACCAATTGGTCCTGGCGTAGCCCAAGGCAAGACATACATGAAACCATTCATCCCCAAAATGTCGATGAATAATTTACCAATAATTACATTGGCAACCGGTGCTAAACAAAATGGTACTAAAAAGTAAGGATTCAAAATAATTGGTGCTGCAAATAGTAACGGTTCATTGACGGCAAACATGACCGGAATAATCGAAGCTTTACCAACTGCTTTTAGCTGTTTGGAACGCATTAACAAAATGAAGATAATTGGTACGATAAACGTTGCCCCGGTACCCCCTAATTCACCAATGAAATTCCCAAAGTTTTCAGTCAATGAATGAAAAGGATGTTCACCATTTTGGAACAATTTCAAGTTTTCTTCTGTATTTCCATACAAAGCTGAAGACAGGCCCGGTTTTACAACCGATGGACCGTGTACGCCAACAAACCAAAACATCGGAATTAAAAACCAAATCAAAGCCATTCCCGGATAAGACTCGGCGGCTGAAAAAAGTGGCGATAATAATTTAGAGAACATTTCCCCAAAAGGAGCATCAATGAAATAACGAGAAATCAAATCGATAATTGCACAACTTAAAACTGAAAATGAAAAAGGAAAGACATCTCGAAAATTTTGCGAAATACTACCGGGTACTTCTGGTGGCATTTTGATGGTAATGTCGCGTTTAATACAGAATTTATACATGTTAACGGTGATGAAGGCTGCAACAAAAGCTGATAACAAACCTTTTGTTCCCATGTAATCTGCGACAAAGGCACCGTCTGTTTTATTAACAGCAAGTAAAAGCATGCCACAAATTGAAGCTAGCATAACAGAAGTTTCGTTAATCACTTTACCATCAGGCATTTTACGGTTCATAGAACCTGCTAAACAACGTGCTGTTGTTCCGGCCACCAACATCCCCACTAAGCCCATGGTAAAGTCATAAATTTTCCATAACCAGGTTTCAAATTCTGCTGGTAGTGTAATACCAAAAATTGGCGGGATCGCCGCAATCAAGATAAAAATACTGGAAAATAAGATAACTGGCATCGCTGCCAAGAAACCATCTTTAATCGCCGACAAGTAAATGTTTCTTGAAATCTTTTGAAAAGTTGCCTGATGCTTTTCGATTTGTTTAATAATGGCGTTCATTTCATTTCCTCCTTAACCTTTGTTTATTTGTTGTATTTTTCTTTATATAAGTCGACAAAGTTTTCTGTTAATTCTTTTAAAAGAATAGTCGTCATCAAATGATCTTGCCCATGAACAAAGATAAAACCGATATCTAAGTCTTCACCTTCTGCTTCTGCGGCCAGACATTTGGTTTGAGCATTATGGGCCAAATTCAAATTTTCCTCAGCGTCAGCCATGAGTGTCGTAACATTTTCAAAATTGCCGGCCCGGGCTTCTTTAATAATTGTTAATAGGCTACTTCTAGCGTCACCAGCATATGCGACAATCTCAAAGCCCAGCATCTGTAATTCTTCTTTATTCATCATTCTCACTCCATTTTTTCAATATTCTGAATTCGTTTTCCGGATAATTTTTCGCAACTTCTACTAAAGTTTAAATAATTACTTTTGTTTCACTGACAAATTTATACCAATATGCCGATTCTTTGGGATAGCGTTTTTGCGTTTCAAAATCCACATAGAACAAGCCATAACGTTTGTTGTAGCCATTGGCCCAAGAAAAAACATCCATTAAAGACCAGATGAAATAGCCTTTGACATCGACACCCGCAGCGATGGCTTTTGCGATAGCATTAAAATTCCCCCGTAAATATTCAATCCGCGGACCGTCCATAATCACGCCATCATTGAAGTTATCTTTAAACCCTAAGCCGTTTTCAGTAATATAAATTTTTCCATAATTTGGATAGTCGGCTTTAATTCGAATTAATAAATCAGATAAACCTTCTGGATAAATAGCCCAATCCCAATCATTTTTAGGAATATCATCTCTTTGAACACGTTCACCAATTCCTTTGATCCGGTAAAAACTAGTTCCTTTTTCTCCAGTACCATTAAATCCAACTTCACTTTTTCCTTCGTAATGTTGTACCCAGTGACTTTGATAGTTATTGATTCCCAGAAAATCAGTTTGGGTAGCAGCTTTTTCCATCTCAAGAAAATCTGACTCTTCAAAAGTAATACTTGTATCATTGGCAGCTAAAATTTCATTAACTAGCGCCATCGTTTTATCAGAATAGCGTCCTTTATAAGTTGCATCTAGTAAAAAGGCAATGGAAAGCGCATCATCTTTAGCTGCAGCATGAACATCTTCTTTTGCTTTGGAATAAGGATATTTTGGTTCCAGGGAGTGCACAACACCAATTTCACCAGCGTAATTGCCCGCTTTAAAAATGTTCACAGCCCGTGCGTGGGCCCACATCATATTGTGTAAACAAGTCACTACTTTTTTTAAATCAAATTTCGTTTCTGGCGGGAAGATACCTGTTAAATATTGATTCGTGGCCACAGGATAAATTTCATTAAAGGTACTCCAATAATGCACTTCTTTAAATTCTTCAAAGCAAAACTTAGCGTAGTTAACAAAATGTTCCACGTTTTCTCGGTTTAAAAAATCACCATTATCAAATAATGTCTTCGGCGTATCAAAATGATGAATGGTAACAAAAGGAATTACCCCTTGTTTTTCACATTCCGCAAAGACGCGATGATAATAATCCACACCAGCTTGATTGACCTTTCCATAACCATTCGGGAAAATTCGACTCCAAGCAATGGACATGCGCAAACTGTCGATCTTAAACTCGCTACATAGTTTTAAATCAACTGGATACTGATGATAAAAGTCACTGGCCGGCTCTGCGGTGTATCTTCCTTTTTCCTCAAGCCACGTATCCCAAGCAACTAAGCCTTTGCCGTCTAATTGTGTTGCACCTTCAGCTTGGTATGCCGCGGTTGCACCACCCATGATAAAATCTTTTGGTAGGGTTCTCATTTCTTTCATTACTAAACCTTCTTTCACAATAGTCGTTGAATATGAATTGCCAGATATACCCGCTCGCTATCGCTTAATTTGCGATTCGCATAATCACTTACCAATTGATAAATTTCATTGCCAATCGCGTAGGCACGAGGATAATCTGTTTTGATATTTGTTTCCAAACTTTTAGAAAAGATGACTTGTTCTGCTGGCTGATCGAGTCTATCTGCAAAATAATTCAAATGAATCATTAAACGATCGTAAAAATTTTTATTTTCTTCGGTTCGCACAATACCTTTATTTAATAATATTTTTTCTACCTGATTAATAATATCTTGACGGGGATCCAAAACTTCATTTGTTACAGGCTCCCCTTCTCGTTTGGCATTAATAAAATGCAGGGCAATCCGACCAATTTCATCATCAGGAAAATGCGCATTTAATCGCTCATTAATAATGGTGACACCCATTTTGCCAATCGCATATTCTGTCGGATATTCTTTACTCATATCAGGTAAGCGACTGACTTCATAGTTTCCTTTTTGCTGATTTTGATAGCTCCAATAAATATGATCGGTTAGTGTTACATAGATATATTCCTGGACTGGATAATTGAATTTAGAAATCGCCGTATCAATCACTTCATAACCGGTAGTAATAAAATTTAAAGGTAAATCTTTTAGCAGTGAAGAAAAATTTTGCTGGGACTCTTTATTGCGCAACATGAAAAGTTTACTAATATCTTCTTTTTTTAGTAAATCGCCTTTTTTCTTTTGAAAGACAATACCTTTTCCCATTGCAATAGCCTGCTCATCGTTTTCTATTCGAATAATGGCGACATTATTATTTAAGACTTGAATAATGCGATACATTCTATTCCCCCTAACTAACCAATAAAAAAACCGCAAATGATAGGATTATCATACCATGTAAAGATACTGGTACTCACCTAGCATTCGCGGTTTTTGCCTAATCGAATAGTAACAATCCACTACGTATTAACTTCACAAGTATCGTAACATGTAAACAAACACTTGTAAACCCTTTCTAACATATTTCCACTGTATTTTTTTCAAAAAAACACTTATACCAAACATAATCAAACACAAAGCAAATGTTTTTGCTTTTCTCACGCAAAATATTCCTTACTAAATCAACAATTTAAATAAAATACTATTAGAAAATTTGCGAATTGAATAACACAACAACCCCACACAAAAAAACGTTTGCATTTTAACTTTTTTTGTCATTTTACTAAAATTTTTACTTACTTTTATAAAAATCTATTTAGATTTCCAATTGGTTAAAAGAAACTGCTATACTAAATGCGTATAGACAGGAGGAATTTGCATGATTCGAATTGAAACCAGTCAGACAGAAACCATTGAACCTTTATTAAGAGAAGTTTTCACAGCGCAATATCAGGCACAATTTCACGATGAATTGCCCAAAAAACACGAAAGACTTGTCATTGCCGCAACCTTAGCAGATGAATTAGTCGGCGGATTAATTGCCAAGCAAGATTTTGAAAATCTTCACGTCAGTCTGTTAGCTGTCAAACCAGAATTTCAAAACCAAAAAATTGGCTCCCGACTTTTACAAGCCTTAAGTGATTGGGCACAAGAAGAAGGTGTAATTAACCTAACCTTAACAACCAAAAGTTATCAAGCCGTTGAATTTTATCAAAAAAATGGTTTTACTATCTTTGGCAGCCTACCAGATACACCTATGCGGGGCGTCACCAAATACTACTTATATAAACGTGTCACAAAATAGCGCGCCTTCTTACGCTTAATAAAAAGAAGGGCTTTACCAATTTTTCTTCACGCTCAAAAACAAGAGGCGGTTTTTTCTCAACTTTTCTTCCTATTTTTAAATAGCCCCTTATTTTACTTTTACAACTACTAAAACTGTTCCGGTTTTTTCACAGGACAACTTGTTTTACAATCTTCACAACTGCTGCCTTTTTTTACTTGACGGTAAACAACAAAGGCTGCTGCGCCAAAAATTAAAAGGCTTAAAATTATCGTTGCTACCATTTATTTCACTTCCTCTTTTAATTGATGCATTGAAATGACATCATTTTTAGGTGCGGGTGTTTTACGAATTAGTAAGAACAGACCGTAGGCTAAGACCGCGGCTGCTAAAATAGTAGCCGCATTCATTGGGCCTCCTTCAAAGATAACCCGGCCAAATTGATAGACGACAAAGCTTACCGCATAAGCTAAACCACATTGGTAGCCCACTGCGATCCAAGTCCATTTCGCATTGCCCATTTCCCGATGAATCGCGCCAATTGCTGCAAAACACGGTGCACATAGCAAATTGAACACTAAAAATGAGTAAGCCGCTACTGGTGTAAAGGCTGCTTGTAATGGTCCCCAAATTTCTACACCATTTTCAGAAACTTCATCTAAATGACTAAACAAAATGCCAAATGTGTTGATCACATTTTCCTTGGCGATCAGTCCAGTAATTGTTGCAACTGCACCTTGCCAATTTCCCCAACCTAATGGTGCAAACAATGGCGCAATCACACGACCTAAATTCGCTAAAATACTTTGATTGCCATCAACTGCTTTTAAGGTAAAGCTGTAATTGGACATAAACCACAAAACGATACTGGAGACAAAAATAATCGTCCCTGCTTTTTTAATGAAGGAAAATCCCCGATCAAAAGTTTGGCGGAAAACATTTTTGACTTGTGGCAAATGATAAGCGGGTAATTCCATAATAAATGGTGCGGGATCACCGGCAAATAAGTGCGTTTTTTTCAAGGCAATGCCTGACAAAACAATTGCGGATACGCCAATGAAATAGGCAGACGGTGCAACCCAACTTGCTTGTGGGAAAAAGGCACCGGCAACTAAGGCAATGATCGGTAATTTCGCAGAACAAGGCATAAAGGTCGTTACCATAACCGTCATACGACGATCTTTTTCATTTTCAATTGTGCGACTCGCCATAACCCCCGGCACACCACAACCGGTTGCAATCAACATGGGGATAAAGGATTTACCAGATAAACCAAACTTACGGAATAGACGATCCATTACAAAAGCAATCCGTGCCATATAACCACAATCTTCTAATAGTGACAAGCAGAAAAAGAGCACTAATAATTGCGGGACAAAACCTAAGACAGCTCCGACACCGGCAATAATGCCATTTAAAATTAGATCTTGCATCCAAGCGGCAACGTGCCATGCTGCGAGATTTTTCGTAACAAAATCCGGTACGACTGTTCCAAACAAGACATCGTTGACCCAATCTGTTCCCATGACTCCAATTGTTTGGATAGACAGATAATAAATCCCCCACATAACAAAGGCAAAAATTGGAAGTGCCAAGAAACGATTGGTCACGATTTGATCGATTTTATCGCTGATAGTTAAGCGTAATTCATTTTCATTAACGGTACATAATGCCATTAGGCGCGCGATAAATTCATAACGCTCATTTACCAAAATGGCATCACTCGTATCATCAAAGATTTTTTCTGTAATGGCAATAATTTCGTTAATTTCTTTACGCTGAATTTTACTTAAATCTAAATTTTCTGTTGCCAATTCATCTTTTTCAAATAATTTTGCAGCATAAAAACGTGCTTGTTTTTGCGCAACAGTATTACCTAAGACGTCAATAATTTCAGTTAAGGCTGCTTCTAAACGCTCATCATAAGTTGGATATGTCGTTTCAGGAGGAAATTTTTCCGCTGCTTGCGTACTTTTATGAATCAATTCCTGTAAACCTTGTTTTTTCAAGGCACTCATGCTCACTACCGGAATGCCTAAGCCATAAGCTAATTTGTCCAAGTTAATGGTTTTGCCGCTTTTTCTGATGAGATCCATCATATTCAATCCCAAAACAACAGGAATACCTGTTTCCATAAGCTGCGTCGTTAGATATAAATTACGTTCCAAATTAGTCGCATCGACAATATTGATGATCGTATTAGGTGAACCTGTTAATAAATAATCTCTGGCAACAATTTCTTCTGGAGTATAAGGAGATAAAGAATAAATCCCAGGCAAATCTTGAATGGTAATATTTTTTTGTTTCTTTAATGTACCGGATTTACGCTCAACAGTAACCCCCGGCCAATTTCCCACGGATTGCATGGAACCTGTTAATTGGTTAAATGTACTTGTTTTCCCACTGTTGGGATTCCCCGCTAAAGCAAATTGCAAGTTTTCCATACTATCCCTCCTTTTTTAACTCCACTAAAATATACTCTGCTTCACTTTTTCTTAAAGATAATTCATAGCCACGCAAATTAATTTCAATGGGATCGCCTAATGGTGCTAATTTACGGACCGTTATCACAACATTTTTAGTCAAGCCCATATCCATTAAGCGGCGTTTGACCGCACCTTCGCCAAATATTTTAATAACTTTGCCTTTATCTCCTACTGCTAATTGATCTAAAGATAAGACTTCTTCTTTTTTTGCAGCTGGCTCGACGATAATTGCTTCTAATAAACTCTGGTCTAAAGCTAGGCGCGCATTTTGAACTAGGACAATTCCGTCTTGACCTTTACTTTTTAACAACACAACATGACTGCCTGGCAACAATCCTAAGTTTTGTAAATGCTTTTGAACTTCTGCTTGCGCTGTTACTTCTTTCACAACAAAGGTTTGATTGGGTGCAACTTCTGCTAATTTTTTCATGAATACTCCTTTACTGACAGGAATCAATTGCGACTGATAATTATTCTCATTTAGGATAAGGTCTACCGCTAGCAAAGTCAATCAAATTTAAAATATTGTAATATTTTTCACATATTAATAATTATTCTAATTTAGAACTAGACCATTTTCTATTCTCATCATGAAAATAGAAAAGAAAACTTGTCCTTCTGCTATCTTTTCAACTTGTCTATCCCAAAACCACAATGTATAGTGTGTTTATTATTACAAAACACAATATCTAGTGTTTTTCGTTTGACTTTTAGTTTTACTTCTCTATACTGAGAATATAAAGAATTAAGGGGGCATTATCATGACGATTACATTATTTTCAAAAAACAACTGCATGCAATGTAAAATGACAAAACGCTTTTTAACTGAGAATCATGTCAGTTTTAAAGAAGTTAACATAGATGAAGAGCCAAATGCATTGAACTTTCTAAAAGAACAAGGTTTCAAGAGTGTGCCGGTAACAACTGCTGGTGAAACAACAATCATCGGTTTTAGACCGGACCAATTACGTAGTCTTGCTTCTTAAACGCATTTAACCGAGGTTGTATCCTAGACAAAATAGCAGCAGTCTAACTGGCAGATTTTATTTTACAAATAGT
Organism: Candidatus Enterococcus myersii; assembly: GCF_017316025.1. Taxonomy (GTDB): domain Bacteria; phylum Bacillota; class Bacilli; order Lactobacillales; family Enterococcaceae; genus Enterococcus_C; species Enterococcus_C montenegrensis. Next base: position 34,349 of record NZ_JAFLVT010000002.1, on the reverse strand, counting down.
GGAAAATTATTTTTACCAGTTATACAAGCATATTTTGCAATTTACGGGGACGCCTCCTTTTTTTCGCATTTTTTTATTTTTTAGAGCCTAAAAAAAAAGAAAGTTGGTCCTTCCATGAGTTTAAAAGAGTTAAAAGATGTTAGTTACTACAAACTAAATAACGAAATCAATCGCCCTGTTAATGGTCAAATTCCATTAAACAAAGATCAAGAAGCTCTGCAAGCTTTTTTCAAGGAAAATGTGTTACCAAATACCAAGCAATTCGCTACATTTAATGAAAAACTGGAATATCTTGTAGCGCAAGATTATTTGGAAGCAGAGTTTCTAACACATTATTCTGCTGCATTTATTACAAAATTATACGACTTTTTATTAGCCCAAAACTTCACCTTCAAATCGTTTATGGCAGCCTATAAATTTTATTCGCAATATGCCTTAAAAACCAATGATGGTGCTTTTTATTTAGAAAATTACGAGGATCGCGTCGCAATTAACGCCTTGTATTTTGCTGCTGGCGATGAAGAGTTGGCGTTAACTTTAGCCGATGAAATGATTCATCAACGTTATCAACCCGCAACGCCTTCTTTTTTGAACGCAGGACGCAAACGCCGAGGAGAATTAGTGTCTTGTTTTCTAATTCAAATTACCGATGATATGAATTCAATCGGCCGCGGCTTAAATTCTGCATTGCAACTTTCTCGAATTGGCGGAGGAGTCGGGATTACATTATCCAACTTGCGGGAAGCCGGAGCGCCAATTAAAGGCTATGAGGGTGCTGCAAGTGGTGTGATGCCGGTTATGAAATTATTTGAAGATTCCTTTAGCTACTCGAACCAATTGGGGCAACGACAAGGTGCAGGGGTAGTTTACTTAAATGTCTTCCATCCGGATATTATGGCTTTCTTATCGGCAAAAAAAGAAAACGCCGATGAAAAAATCCGTGTGAAAACTTTATCCCTAGGTGTATTAGTTCCCGATAAATTTTACGAGTTAACCCGTAACAACGAAGATATGTATTTATTTAGCCCTTACAGTGTCGAAAAAGAATACGGCGTTCCCTTCTCTTATATCGATATCACTGCAGAATACGACAACTTGGTTAAAAATCCGAATATCCGTAAGCAAAAAATCAAAGCGCGGGAATTGGAAAATGAAATTTCTAAATTACAACAAGAATCTGGCTATCCTTATATTGTCAATATCGATACAGCTAATCGTGAAAATCCGATTGATGGCAAAATTATCATGAGCAATTTGTGTTCAGAAGTACTGCAAGTCCAAACTCCATCTGTTTTAAATGGACGTCAAGAATATGAAGTCTTAGGTACGGACATCTCTTGTAATTTAGGTTCAACCAATATTGTTAACTTAATGGCTAGCCCTGATTTTGGTAAATCAGTCCGAGCTATGACACGCGCACTAACCTTTGTAACCGATAATTCTCATATCGATGTAGTCCCTTCCATTGCCCATGGAAATGACCAAGCTCATACAATTGGACTAGGCGGCATGGGCTTGCACACTTTCTTTGCTAAAAATCAATTGGTTTACGGTTCAAAGGAATCCGTTGAATTTACTGATATCTATTTTATGTTGTTAAATTACTGGACCTTAGTCGAAAGTAATAAAATTGCTAAAGAACGCCAGCAATCTTTTTACAACTTTGAAAAATCAGCCTATGCTGATGGCAGCTATTTTGATAAATATATTGCTGAAAATCATATCCCCCAATCTGCTAAGGTGAAAGAATTATTTGACGGCATTTTCATTCCGACAGGTGAAGATTGGGCCAAATTAAAAGCAGCCATTCAAAAAGATGGCTTGTATCATCAAAACCGCTTAGCAGTGGCGCCAAATGGTTCTATTTCCTATATTAATGACACAAGTGCCAGCTTACATCCTATTACTCGGATGATTGAAGAACGTCAAGAAAAGAAAATTGGTAAAATTTACTATCCAGCGCCTTATCTCTCAAATGAGACACTACCTTATTACACATCAGCTTATGATATGGATATGCGCAAAGTTATCGACGTTTATGCCGCAGCCCAACAACACATTGATCAAGGTATGAGCTTAACGCTGTTTATGCGTTCTGACATTCCCAAGGGCCTTTATGAATGGAAAACGGCAACCACCAAACAAACGACCCGTGACTTGAATATTTTGCGTCACTACGCTTTTCATAAAGGCATTAAATCGATTTATTACGTCCGTACCTTTACCGACGATGCAGAAGAAATCGGCAGCAACCAATGTGAAAGTTGTGTCATTTAACCCTTAATTAAAAGTGAAAAAAATAAAGGGCTTGTCTTAACAGCTTGCATTTTTTGCGAGCAAGCTGTTAAAACAATTACGATTAGGAGGCAGATCATGGCAACTTATTATGAAGCCATTAACTGGAACGAAATTGAAGATATTATCGATAAATCCACTTGGGAAAAACTAACCGAACAATTTTGGTTAGATACCAGAATTCCGCTATCAAACGACTTGGATGACTGGCGGACCTTATCAGAACTTGAAAAGCAAACAGTAGGCCACGTTTTTGGCGGGTTGACCTTATTAGATACCGTCCAATCTGAAAGCGGAATGGATCAATTACGAAAAGATGTCCGTACCCCCCATGAAGAAGCGGTATTGAATAATATTCAATTTATGGAATCCGTCCATGCCAAAAGTTACTCATCGATTTTTTCAACCTTAAATACAAAATCAGAAATTGACGAAATATTTGAATGGACCAACACGAATCCATATTTACAAAAAAAGGCCGAACGAATCAATGAAATTTATAAAAACGGCACACCTTTGGAAAAGAAAATCGCCAGTGTCTTTTTGGAGACATTCTTGTTTTACTCTGGTTTTTATACACCTTTGTATTATCTAGGTAATAATAAATTGGCCAATGTCGCTGAAATTATTAAATTGATTATCCGCGATGAATCTGTTCACGGAACGTATATTGGCTATAAATTTCAATTAGGTTTTAACGAACTGGATGAAACCAAACAAGAAAACTTAAAAAATTGGATGTATGATTTATTATATGAATTGTATGAAAATGAAGAACGTTATACCGAAGAATTATATGATGAAATCGGCTGGACTGAAGAAGTAAAAACCTTCTTACGTTACAACGCCAATAAAGCATTGATGAATTTAGGACAAGATCCGCTTTTCCCAGATACTGCCGATGATGTTAACCCGATTGTTATGAACGGAATTTCAACTGGGACAAGCAATCACGACTTCTTCTCCCAAGTCGGCAATGGTTATTTATTAGGTCAAGTTGAAGCAATGGAAGATGACGACTATAACTTTGGACTTTAAGTAAAAAAAAAGACTTCGCAAATTTCCTTTTCTTTTGACTACTACTAGTGTCATAACAAATTAGTTCAAAAAAGCACCGCTACAATTATGATTATTACAATTGCTAGAATTTCACGGCAATTATGTAATGAAAATAATTTGGCGGTCCTTTTTCGTCTATTATAGGAAGTATAAGTTGTCCACCAGAAAAAGATTGATCTAACGGCTTAGCCCTGTCTAGCTTTTTGAACTAACTCGCTGCGACAATAAGCCAAAATTTTAAAAAAAGGAACTGCTATGTATCAGGATTTTGATCTTCTATCTCTGGGCTGAACCATTCCTTTAACTTCTCTTATGTTACACTAAAAGGGTGTAAATTCCGTTAACAAAAGAGGTGTCAAATGATTACAGTGTATTTAGCCTGTGGTGGCTTAATTTTCACAGCGCTCCTTGGTTTTGTACTTTTTATCGCCCATTATCTAACTTTCTCAGGTTATCTTGCTTTTATTTTTTTAGGTACTTTTTTAGCTGCGCTAACGCCTCCATTTGTTTGGCTTTTACTAGGGCTATTCTTTGGCAGTGCGATTTTCATCCATGCGATTAAAAAAGTTGCTAGTAACCAATTCGATACAATTGGCAAAAAAGGAGCCAAGCGAGATGCTAAACAGCTTTTGGCTAATAGCCTGCCCGTTCTTGTTGCTGGCTTATTAGCACAATTTTTTCCCGCGACTTTTAACTGGTCAGAAATTATGACAGCTCTGATCGCAGTCAGTTCTGCAGACACTTGGGCTTCTGAAATTGGCATGTTAGCTAAAGGGGATCCTTACAATATTCTAACGTTAAAAAAAGTTGCCACTGGTTTATCAGGCGGTGTGAGTTTGCTGGGAACTTTTGCGGCAATTGGTGGCAGTTTTTTAATTGCGGCAACTTACGCTGGCGGCATTTTTCTATTTACCCCAATCAGCTTCCAGCCTGCTACTTTTTGGCAGCCATTTTTACTTGGTGTATTGGGAATGTTTGTCGATAGTCTTTTGGGTTCAGCTTTACAAAGTAAATACCGTTGCGTTGTTTGCCATCAAATAACTGAGCAGGAATATCATCACAATAAACCCTGCCAGCTTGTCCATGGACTAAAATTTATTGATAACGATATTGTTAATTTGCTTACCGGTTTTACAGTCTTAGTTATAACCATGTTTATTTAATAAGAATAGCAGGAAAATGAAATTATGCTAAATTGCCCTTCAAATTTCTCAAGATTTTGACTTAGTGTGCAAAGAGCTGGTGCACAAAGCTACATCACTAGAAAAGCTGCGAGCACCGTCTTAGCTCTCAAGCACTAAGATGGAATCTTGATAAATTGTCCTTCAAATTTTTCAAGATTTTGACTTAGTGTCGCAAAGAGCTGGTGCACAAAGCTCCATCTCGAACATTTATAAGTCATAAAATTTATAATTCTTTTAACAAAAAAGCACTTCATTAAGTAAGCATTCGTCACAATGACGTACCTTACAGTTAATGAAGTGCTTTTATTTAATTAGCTTTTATTATAATTTGCTGGCAGCTGCATCATCGACGATTACGACCACATCTGCGTGATTTTGTAGTGCAGAAGCAGGAAGATCTGTTGTAACCGGACCATTTACCATGCCGGCAATCGCATCTGCTTTGTCTTCACCATAAGCCATTAAGACCATTTTTTTACCTTGTAAAATAGAACCAATTCCCATTGAGACAGCTTTTGTTGGTACATCTTCAATTTTATCGAAGAAACGTTTGTTTGCTTCAATTGTTGACTCCGTTAAATCAACCACTGATGTTTTACTATCTAGTGGTGTCCCTGGCTCGTTAAAACCGATATGACCGTTGCGACCAATACCTAAAATTTGGATATCAATTGGATGCGTTGCAATTACATCATCATAACGTTTGCATTCAGCAATTAAGTCTTCTGCTTTACCATTTGGAACAAACGTTTCTTTGAATGGTTTTTGATTAAATAAATTTTCATTCATGAAGTAGCGGTAACTTTGCTTATCTTCTCCACCTAAACCAACATACTCATCTAAATTAACAGAAGTCATTTCTGAAAAATCTAAATCACTTGCCATCATTTCTTGATACAAAGTAATCGGTGTACTTCCAGTTGCTAAACCTAATGTATGGATACCATCTTTCATGGCTTGTTGAATAATTTCAAAGGCTTTTTTTCCGCCAGCAGCGGCATCTTTTACGCGGATAATTTCCATTTTGATAACCTCTTTCTACGCTTGTTTGGTATAGCCCAATTATAGCACCATTTTTTTATGTAGGCAACAAAAGTCTAGACCAAATTCCACTTTTTTTAAGAAATTCATAAACGTGTGACTAGATAAAATTTTCTCTTAAATATTGCGAGTATGCGTACAAAAATATGTGTTAGCTATAAAATTATGCTTACAAATTTTAAAAGTAGCAGAGTTTTTCTTAACAATCCGAGGTAAAATGTAAAAAAACTTACAGACTGCATGCAGCCTGTAAGTCAAAAATTTATTTTTCTTTATCTTTTTTATCAAATAATTTGTTGATTTCACCAGCTACATCATCTTTTAAATCTTCAGCTTTTTCTTTGATTTTGCCAGCTTCTTGTTGTAGCTTACCTTTTAATTCTTTTGAATCATCACCTGTTGCCTTACCTGCTGTTTCATTTACTTTACCTTTAACTTGATCTTTATCCATTGATATAGCCTCCTTATTCTTTACTACTCTTCAAGTGTAGCAAAAATATGGTCAACTGCCCAATGAAAGAGCTTCAAATGTGTCAGATTATAAATTAAATTATTTTAAATTTGGATTATTTTCAACAGTATAATTATTTGTCTTTTGCCAAGGACTCTTTTTGGTAACCAGGGTAAATCGCTCATCTGTCACTTTTTTAATTTGAATTTTCAAATTGCCCGTAGTCGATTTCAGAACGTATTTTCCACCTTTCATCGCTTCAATTTGAATGATTCCTGCTTCATCACTTGTTGCTTTTAGCGGTTTGCCATCACGATTGATTTGATGCTTTCCTTTACGATCATAAACCGCAAAAGTCACCCCGGTTAAAGGTTTTTGATTCTGCAATATGTTGAATTCCAACAAATAGCGCTTTTTGGCAATGGCTAATGTTTTGGCATGCTTAATAACTGCGGCGACTAAAAGTGCGATAAGTAATACTCCCCCGACCACAATTCTAATAATTCGCAACAATTGATAGTGGTCGGCTTTTTTCAGCTCGGCTGCCATTTTAGGTACATAGGCAATGCGATGTCCCCGCACTAACAGTCGGTGACTGTTGATCATATAAGGCGTACAGGTTAACAGCGTGACATAGTCCTTGCCCTTTTCAATCTGCAAGTAATCGGTGTTCGTCGGTTCTACTACTTTTATTTGATCCACTTCATAAGCATGAATCTTTTTATTAATCTCAATGTAGAATTGATCCCCTTTTTTTAGCTCTGGTAAATCCGTGAATAACTTCGCTTCTGGTAACCCCCGATGTCCCGAAATGACAGCATGGGTACTTTTGCCGCCCGTTGGATAAGAAGTCCCTTCCAATAGCGAAGTTCCCTTTGCTAAAAATAAATCATTGGTGGTGTCAAAAATTGGCAGCTTCACTTTGATTTTAGGGATATTGATAACGCCAATCGTATGGGTTTGATAATAGTCTTTCGGTGGATTTTTCGGCACTTTTTTCTTCTTTGTCGCATCAGACCAGGGATCAGCCCCCGGATTGCTACCTTTTTCCGCTAATTCTTTGTTTTTCTGTTCCATCTTGGCTTGTGCCGCCTGCATCGCCTCTTCATTTTCGGCATTTGCTTTGGCTTGATAATAATTGATGATTTGCTGATCTAAAAAAGTATTCAGCGTGTCACTGATAAATGGATAAGACAACGCCCCAATACCAAAAATCAGCAACAAAACCATCAAAATATCCAAAATCGTTCTTTTTTTCGTTGTTTTCTTCTTCGCTGCTTTTTTCATGAGACGCTCCTTATAGCAAAATCAGGACAGAAGCCATACGCGGCTTCTGTCCCAGTTCAGTTCGTTTACGCTTCAGTTTGTTTGCGTCCGCGTGTAAAGTAGACTACCGCACCTACTACCGCAATCGTACCAATTGCGATGAAAGCATAGATCCCTTTACCACCAGTGGAAGGAAGAGTACCTTTTTGTTTGTTTGGTACAGTATCTACAACCTGAGTATAAGCATCTTTTCCAACCTTAAACTCTACAGGATTTAGTAATTTAACATATCCGTCAGGAGCTTTTGTTTCTTCAAGATAATACGTTCCTTCAGCTAATCCTGTAATCTCAAAAGAACCATCATCACCAGAAGTTAGTACCACAACACCATCTGCATCTGCATCTGCCTTATTTTTCCAATCGTATTTACCCTTATTTTCCACAAGATATTTATTAGATATATTTTTAATTTTAAATTCTGCCTCTTTTAATCCTTTTAATCCTTCTTTGGAATCCCCATCTATTTTTATAAATTTTTTCCCGTACGTTGTAACTTTTGTCGCTTCACTTGTTTTAGGTTCATGTCCAAAGTCCAATGTAGCTTCATTGCCAAGTTGTTTATCCGGTACTACACCACTCTTAATACTCATGTCATACGTTATAGTCAATGTTTTTCCTGATAGATTTTTTACTTTATCGGAAAGTTGAAGACCCTTTTCCAGTGGGTTAATATCAAAATCGATAGAAAAACTGTTGTCAGTATCATTTTTTAAGATGTAGTCTTTATTTTCTTCTAAATCATCCCCGACTTTTAGTGAACCTTTGTCAAGAATTAACCCTGTATCCGCCTTATCAGAAATTATATATTTTTCATAATCTGTTCCAATAGTTTTAGGGATTTCGTTTGTGATCTTATAGCTAAAAGTTTTCCCATAATCGTATGAAGGCTTTTCATTATTTAATGTTTTTTTAAAAGATGGTAGTGCGTTTGTAACTATTGGGGTATTATCTGAATTTCCATCTCCTCTATAGCCTTGCGCAACTTCATATGTTATACCTGTATCACTTATAGTAGCAGTAACCAACTTATCTTCTTTTGGCAATACATATTTTTTGTCATCTGGAGTTGCTACTTCTTTAAAATAATATGTTCCTACTGGTAGTTTGTAATTGTCATTTTCACTGGCAACTGAGACACTTCCATCTTTCCCTGAAGTAATTTTATATGCATCTTTTTCGTCTGTACTCCAAGAAATATTCCCCGTTGTTTCTCCGTCATTTAATGGTTTCAAATATTCTTTACCACCATTAACTTCACGCCATAAAATAAACTGCGCACCTTCAATGCCGTCACCTTTAGTTTCATTTCCCGTTACCGAAACTTTTTTAAAGGAAGGTGATTCACCGAAAACCTTATTTTTAAAATATAGATAAATGTCGTTTAGTTCTTCGTTAGTAAATTTACCATCCTTTATTTGATATACGGGAAATTGAATCAATAAATTTTGAGCAGTTTCTGTTACATATTCGGGCTTAGCTGTTTCAACTAATAAATACTTTTTATAAACATTTTTAGTTTCAGATTCTGAATTTTGTATAGTACCTCTCTTAGCAATACCCTTAAAATCAACTAAACCATCTGAATTTGTCACTCCCGAGTTAACTTCACTAATCTTCAAATCTTCAAATTTAGATTTATACTCAGTACTATTTTTATCCTTTAATAATATTTCCAAATCCTCTGATTCAATACTCGTTACATCGTAAAGAGTAAATGTAACACCAGAAATAGGTTTCAATTCATCACTATTGCTGATTTGGTCACCATTATTCGTAATGGTTCTTCCATTATCTTCAACTTTATAAACGTGTAAATTTACATTATCATTGTTAGACACATCATCATCAGCAGCCTGTACTGTTTTGCCCATTCCTAATCCCAACGGTAATACTAGTGCTAATGTAGCCAATGCACCAAATAGTTTTGTTTTGATTTTCATCTTCTTTACCCCTTTTTATTCTTCTTTTTTATCCTTTTTATTGTGAATAAACCCAATCACTACCATAAGAACCAGGAATGCACCTAACCAAATTAACTTGCTATTGAAGGTATCGTTTGTTTTTGGAAAAATGCCGGTATGTGGTTTTTTCGTTTTTGGAATTTTTCTGCGTTCTTGAGTATTAACAACCTTAAGCACGCCGGCTTTTTGATCGTAGCTTGTCTCACTTACTTTGAAGGAAATTTTTTCTTTGCTTAGCACATAACCAATTGGTGCTTTTATTTCCTCTAATTGATAAGTGCCGTAAGCGAGTCCGCGAATTTCAAATTGGCCGTTTTTATCTGAAATTAATTTCAGTACATTTTGATTAGTCACTTTATTTGTCCAAGCGAACCCTGTCTTCTCTTGGCTCAAGTAGTCGCCTTTTTCGTTTAGTATCACAAATTTTGCGTCCGCCAATTTTTTATTAGTATCGCGTGCATCGACTTTCACAAAACGTTTTCCGCCAGTTTTTACATCGACTTCTTTCACAATCTTGTCAAAATCTGTATCCAGAGAAGCTGTATTCACAATTTTGGCATCGACTTTGTCATGGCTCATTAACGTATCTGTATACGTGACCACAATCGTCTTGCCTTCATAGGGTTCCAATTTCTTCATATCATTAAAGTTGAGCTCAAAACCATGTTGCCGAATTATTTTTTCAAAGAGGGCAGAAATATCTTTCCCATCAATTGTTACAGATAAGGATTCCGGATTAAAATGTAACACTTCATCTGCTTGGTCGGTGACTTTATAAAACTTGTAATCTGTTAAATCTGCCGGAACTGTCGTAGTAACAGTAAAAGGAATTTTATCGCCAAAATTATAATTTGCCTTGCCGTCTGTCACGACTTTTGTGAATCGAGGTGGAATTGTCGTTTTCCGCTCATTTTTTGGATACAAATGAATTTTACTCATGACTTTATCACCGTCATAAATTGGCAATACCACCACTAGATCTTTGGACTTTTCCTTAATATAATCAGGCGCTTTCGCCTCGTGAAATAGATAAACTGCATCTTTACCATCAGCTTGTGTAGAAGTAGACGATAGTGAAAAAGCTAATGTTCCATCTTCCCCGCCAACATTTTGTGTTACACCTGTAGCAACCCGTTCTTTATTCGGACCAAGTTTTGCAAGTTGATCTTGCGCTTGCTCTGTTGTCAAACCTTGTTGGCGTAAATCATAGAACTTGCGGGAAACATCAAAAACATCAAAGGTTACATTATTTAGTCCATGATATTCCTTTAATAATTCTGCATGTTGATCGTCAATTTTCCCTGTATTAGGCGTATTCTGTGGTAGCTCTCCTTCTGGAAATGCAATCTTGTGTAACACAACTTGAATTTGAGTCGCCTTATTTTGATCGGCAGGAGTCATCCCCATCAAGAGTGGTAAGCATAAAATAATACTAGTAAGGGTAACTATGATTTTTTTCATTTAAGCTTCCCCCTTACTTTTATTGCGTAAGAAGTAATAACCGCCAGCCACAATGATAGCCAAAGCCCCGGTGCCGTAAATTAGCCATACACCCATGCCACCCGTTGCTGGGAGTGGGACTTTAAGCTTATTTACAAAATTTCCATTTTTATCTATTGGGGACTCCTTTTCCCAACTAATAGAAAGCTGATTTTCTTGAGAAGTCACCTCAAAATCCCATTGAGTTATTCCATTTTTTCCTAATTCATAGCCATCAGCAGTCTGAGTCTCTTCCAGCTGATACTTGCCTAATGTTAATCCTTCAAAACTCACCTTACCATCTGGACCAGTTGTAACAGTTTTTTTATCACTACCATCATTTTTCATAAGTTTAAAAGTGACGTCAGATAATGGTTCGCCATTATCAGCAATTTTAGTAAAATTCAAATCTATTTTTAACAACTCGTTCGTTACAAGGAACGTACCATTTTCTTTGCTATAAATTGGTTCCTTATAACCTGGAACTGATGTTTGTCCATTTTCGAAAACTTCTATAACACGATAATCAACTGGATGGTTTTGTTCTAAAGATGCCAGCGAAGTAAATGTTGTTTTTAACGCTTCTCCTGTATCAGTCGGCTGAATTTCAAATTTTTTGCCTTCCACGTTTTCCCAAGTCGAACCATTATCGATTGTTTTTTGTAATTGCAATGTAACTTTTTTGCGTAATTTTGTGTAGTTTTTGTCTTCGGTCCATCGCTTTTCTACAGGAATATCGATATCTTTCGGTCGAACATAAGTGGTTACATCATTAGTATCATGGCTGAATAATGGAACACCATTCAAGTTAAAATTAACAGTTGCCGTATTTACCATATCAATTTGTTTCTTTAATTTATCGGCCGCCTCAAAAGCAGGATTCACCTTAACATCTACTCTAAAACTTAACCCACTACCATCGAAATCAATTTGTTTCAAATCTTCACCAGTAACACTAGCATTGATCTCGTATTTCGTCTTGTTTGGTTCTTTTTTTGGCAATAAGCTCGATAGATTAATGGTTTTATCTTTTTGTAATAGATAGAGACTCTCTGGTATAACGTATTCGGGTAAGTTATCAATTAGTTGGATGGCATCTGGACGACCAATCGACTCATCTGAACTATACAACGGTTGATTAATAAAATACGAATGTTTTTTATCTGAACCAGTTAAATAGCTATTTAAAAATTGCTTATTCAATTCATTTTTATCTCGACTATCCCAATCTGTAGACTGCGTAACAGTCTTAGTTGGCGCCCCTGGATCAATTGGAACCAGTACGCTGCTCATAAATGAGGTCCAAGAACGACTGGCTAACGATCCAATTGTGTAAGTACCTCCATTTGCAGCATTGAAACTTACAGCACCATTCACGTATCCCGGTGCAGCCAAATTATCATCAAACCCTTTATACCCATAAAATGCTTCTTGTTGTCCATATGGATAGGAACTTCTGGAGCCATTGGGAACTATTCCTTGTTTTACCGAAGTATCACTAGTTAAATAGAAGTGTGTATCATAATGAGGAAAGACAAACTCTGGACCTTGTCCATCATTGCTATTCAAAGAAGCAAATGTGATAAATGTATTGTTCTTATTCATCTCTATAGGACTTGAGTCTTCAGTAGCAGTGAATTGGAAAGAAATATCCATTCCCTTAATATCGTCATAGACCATACCTGAATATAGTGATGTCGCAACATCGATAACTGGCTGGGAGACACCTGTCCAACTATGTGTATCCGCAGAAATAATGTTAGTTATCGTTAACCTTGCACCAATTGATTTCTTGTTATAAGTACCCACGTTTGGATAGTTAATTGTGATTTTAGCTTTTTCTGCAGCCTCATTATTTTTAAAAATAATTGACTTTGCTCCATTCACGGTCCCATAATCTGTAAAGACTTTTTCTGTATAGTCATTTATGTTAGCGTAATTTGCTTTTGTACCTTTCTTGGAATTTAGGGTATAATCGTCAACACCTATGCCTGTTACTTCAACACTAATTTGATCAAGAGAATTATCGATATCATTACTGATAACCAACTCATTCGCTTTAGGAATTTCTCCTCCAGGTGTTACGCTTCCTGACTCGGCTACTGCCGCACTTCTAGTAATTGTCTGTGGTCTGCCTGTTTCTTCATATTTCTTTTCAGCTTCTTTTTTAGCAGAATCAACCGTTGCTTCGTCGGCATCGCCTAAATTTGTTACATCACCACTTGTTGATTCTTTTGTAGCCTCACTAGAAGAAGCCGCAGTCGATTCAACAGTGCTTGAACCCAAGCTACTTTGTATTGTTGTCGATTCTGTTACGTTAGCTTTCACAAGCGTAATCGGATATTCTTTTGAGAATCCTACTTCTTCAGCCTTATCGTTTGTTTTTGTATTCAAACTAACTTTTAAATTGACTTCACTTACCACCGGTGTCGTAAATTTAATTTGATCGTTTTTAATAGCAGTGGATACTTCTTTTTCCACTACTTGACCGTAGTCTGCAATACTTTTATCTGTTTTTACCTCAAATAAATTTTCTGATGACTGATCATCTTTGACCGTTGTTGGCAAGATAACAGCTTTATCTTTTACATCTTGTAGCGAATAGGTCAAGCGTGTTGGCCCTTTGTTGTCATTTTTATGTATATTGATTTGCCAATCAACATGATTTTCCTTAATTTGATGTTGAATTGAAGCCTTACCGTATTCGTTATCAAATAATTGTTGTTCGTTTTTTTCTTTGCCTTCCGTTAACGCAATTGCTGTCATGCCATTAATGAAAGATTGAGCAAAGGGTAATAGTACAATTACTAATCCCAAAAGAACAAACCACTGCCTTTTCCAACCCTTTTTTTTCATTGTCTCCACTCCTTTAACTAGTAGGATAATCCCATTCTATGGAGGAGAGCACATATTAACAAACTCACAAAAAAAGTTTTTTTTTTTAATCTGTGACAAAACAATTGTTTTTTGAAAAAGTACAAAATTATCAGTTATTTTACTAATTCTAATTTAGAAATAGACCACGCCAGAATTGACGTTAAAAAATTATAAAAAAAAATAAAGGTTATCTATAATACTTAAAAACGAGGAGGGTATTCAATTCCTATCTTTTGTATTATTTTGAAGAATTATGACATCCATTAATGAAGGGGGATTAAATAGATAGTTTTCTATATCAATAATTCATAATTGTGCTATATTTCCAGCAATTTATATTAATATTGCCAAAAAGGTAAATTTTACTCCCTCTTATTAAGAATAATTAGCAGATTCTATTAATAACTATCTATCTTTTACATTCAAGCAGGTAAAAGATACTACTTCCCGTTCTTCATTTTTTTTAATAACTATCTATTCTTTATAGACTATCTTTTATGGCAAATAATCTTCAAAATAAATTCACAAATAAATATTTCGTTTGTGAATTCTCAAACAAATTTTGTCATACAAAAAAGCCGAGACCCTAAAGGATCCCGGCTTTTGAAATAATCAGTGATTATTTTACTGTTACAGATGCGCCAACTTCTTCAAGTTTGCCTTTCAATTCTTCAGCTTCTTCTTTAGAAACTGCTTCTTTGATTGGTGCAGGAGCGCCATCAACTAATGCTTTAGCTTCTTTCAAGCCTAAGCCAGTTGCTTCACGAACTGCTTTGATAACTTTAACTTTTTGGTCGCCAGCTGAAGTTAATTCAACAGTAAATTCTGTTTGTTCTTCTGCTGCACCAGCAGCACCAGCTGCAGCTACAGCTACAGGAGCTGCTGCAGATACGCCAAATTCTTCTTCGATAGCTTTAACTAAGTCGTTTAATTCTAAGATTGTCGCGCCTTTTAGCTCTTCGACAATGTTTTCGATATTCAATGCCATGATTGATTTTCCTCCAATTTAGGTTTTGTTTTTTTTATTTAGATTATGCGGCGCTTAAGCTGCATCTCCATCTTTGCTTTCTGCCACTGCGTTGACAGCGTAAGCCACGTTGCGGACTGGCGCTTGTAGTACAGATAGTAACATAGAAAGTAGTCCTTCGCGGTTTGGTAATTTTGCCAAAGCTGTGATTTCTTCTAAAGAAGCCACTTTACCTTCAATGATACCGCCTTTTAATTCTAATGCTTTTGCGTCTTTTGAAAATTCGTCCATGATTTTCGCTGGTGCAACTACGTCGTCGTTACTAAATGCAACGGCAGTAGGACCTGTGAAAACTTCATCCAAACCTTCTAAGCCGGCTTGTTTTGCAGCGCGAGAAAGGATAGAGTTTTTGATAACTTTCATTTCAACGCCTGCTTCACGCAATTGTTTACGTAAAGTTGTTACTTCTTCAACAGTTAATCCACGGTAATCAGCGATTACAACAGATGCAGCTGCATTGAATTTTTCAGCAACTTCGTCAACGATTTGCGCTTTTTTAGCGATTGCTGCTTCACTCACTTGTATTTCACCTCCTGATTTTGATGAACAAGGATTTTAGGCAAAGAAAAAAGCCTCTCCTTGTCACCGTAGACATAGAGGGACTATTGAATGTTCTCCAATAAACGTCCTCGGTAGGAAATTAAGACATACGCCACCTACTGTCTTCGGTACAGTTAATTATTAACCTTGACTACCTTACCATAGATAAGGTAGTCAAGTCAATGTTTTAATTACGTTTAATTAAAATGAAGCTTGGTCAACGTGAACACCAGGACCAAATGTTGTAGTCACTGAAATGTTTTTGATATATTGACCTTTTGCAGCTGATGGTTTAGCTTTCACTAACACATCGTTAATTGTTTTGAAGTTTTCAACTAATTTGTCATCTTCAAATGAAACTTTACCGATTGGCACGTGCACGTTACCAGCTTTGTCAACACGGTAAGTAACTTTACCGGCTTTTACTTCGTTAACAGCTTTTGTAACGTCCATTGTAACTGTACCAGTTTTAGGGTTAGGCATTAAACCTTTAGGGCCTAAAACACGACCTAATTTACCGACAGTAGCCATCATATCTGGTGTTGCCACAACTACGTCAAAGTCAAACCATCCACCTTGGATTTTTTGAACCATGTCGTCGTCGCCAACAAAGTCAGCGCCTGCTGCTTCTGCTTCTTTAGCTTTTTCGCCTTTAGCAAAAACTAAAACAGTTTGTGTTTTACCAGTACCGTTTGGTAATACAACAGCACCACGGATTTGTTGATCCGCTTTTTTAGGGTCAACATTTAATTTGTATGCAACTTCAACCGTTGCGTCGAATTTTGCGATATTTGTTTCTTTTGCCAAAGCAACAGCTTCTTCAACAGAGTAAGCTTTAGTTGCGTCAACTTTTTTTAATGCTTCTTGCATTTTTTTGCTCTTTTTAGCCATTTTGTTTCCTCCTTGATGTGGTTATAACGGTAGAACCTCCCACGTGTCTCGTATTTTTCAATAGCGAGTAAACTGAGAAGCTACTTCCTCAGGGTGTAGAATTATTCTACAGTGATCCCCATGCTTCGTGCAGTACCTTCGACCATGCGCATAGCAGCTTCTACATCAGCAGCGTTTAGGTCAGCCATTTTAGTTTCAGCGATTTCTTTAACTTGATCACGCGTAACTTTTGCAACTTTAGTTTTGTTTGGTTCGCCTGAACCTTTTTCAACACCGGCAGCTTTTTTCAATAATACTGCAGCTGGTGGTGTTTTTGTGACGAATGTAAATGAACGGTCTTCATATACAGAGATCACAACTGGAATGATTAAACCTGCTTGATCAGCAGTACGGGCGTTAAATTCTTTTGTGAAGCCCATGATGTTGATACCCGCTTGACCTAGCGCAGGACCTACTGGTGGAGCTGGTGTTGCTTTACCTGCAGGAATTTGCAATTTAACGATTTTTTCAACTTTCTTTGCCACGAGACATACCTCCTTGAGTCCGTGATGTGGTTAATTGGAGATGCATATTTCTCCTCCCACGTACTTGTGCTGCTACTAAATAGTAAAAACACAATTAAAAATGCGTGCCTCAAAATAAGCGTGAGTTTACGCACACTGAAATATTATAGCAAAATTCGCAAAAATTGCAACAAGAAAAGTTTAACAAACCTGCTTTACTCTCTTGCAATAAGACAAAAGTTTGATAAATTGCTCTTCTAATTTCGCGAGCTTTTGACTTATTGGCTTTGAGAGTTGGGTTGGTAAACTAGACAACAAGAAAAGTTTAACAAACCTGCTTTACTCTCTTGCAATAAGACAGAAGCTTGATAAATTGCGCTTCCAATTTCGAAAGCTTTTGACTTATTGGTTTTGAAAGTTGAGTTGGTAAACTAGAGAATCTAGAAGGTCCTCTAGTTCTGATTAGTTAATTCGCTGGCTGCTTCTTGATCTAAAATTAGCGTTAAATTCGGGTGTAATTGTAAAATTGAAGATGGGATATCTTCTGTTACTTCACCAAAAAATGCTTTTTTGACGATTGCTGCTTTTTTCTTACCGTTAGCAAACATGACTAAGTGTTTTGCCGCCATTACGCTTTTTGGTCCCATCGTGTAAAACTCATTGGGAACTTTACTTAAATTGCCATCAACTTCTGCGGCCAATGACTCTCTGGCTTCATCGGCATCAGAAATATCCACAGCATATGTCTCAGAGCCAAATTTTGTCCAACCAGGCATATTTCCACAAAAATGGCCATCTGCACCAATACCCATTAAAATTAGATCCAAGCCACCAGCTTCCTTTAGACGCGCATCTTGTGTTTGCCAATTTGTTTCATCTAATGGATGCAACTGCTCTTTTTTGATATTAGCTGGTCCAAAGTACAGGTCATTTAAATTGCGCATGGTAATGCCATAACCTTGGCTACCGACAATTGGAATTTCGTCAAAATTATAATAATGAACATTTTCAAAATAAGGGCGCCCTTTTACTTGAGGCACCATGATCTCGTATAGTCGTTTGGGTGTATTGCCCGCAGTAATCGCCAAATTAACACGACGACTTTCACTCATTAAACCTAGTAAAATATTGGCGGCTACTTGGCTCATAGCTTCATAATCTTTTTCAACAATTAGTTTCATTAATATCGCTCCTCTATTTTTGAAAACGTTTTATAAAATAATTATATCGTAAAAGAATGCTTTCGTGTAAATATATTGTGGTATCTGATTTTTTTTGCTATTATTGCGCAGTTGAATTGAATTAAAATTTCAAAAAACTTATCTTTTTTATAAGAAAAACAAGCTTAAAAACTGTTATTTTTGTGTTAGACTACAAGTGCATAAAACGAAACGAGGTGCCTTCAATGGAACAGCTGAAATATCGCAGCGTTTTCGACATTATCGGACCTGTCATGGTCGGCCCTAGCAGTTCTCATACTGCCGGTGCGGCTCGAATTGGGAAAGTTATTCGCAGTATTTTTGGCGAGCAGCCAGATAGTGTTGATATTTATTTATATGAATCGTTTGCCAAAACTTATCGCGGTCACGGAACAGACATCGCATTAGTTGGTGGTTTGTTGGGGATGGAGCCAGATGATACCCGTTTGGCAGACTCTTTAAAAATCGCTTACGAAAATGGCATGGAAGTATACTTCATTCCTAAAAGTGAAAAGGCGGAACATCCCAACTCAGTCAAAATGGTCCTGCATAAAGGTGAGCGAACATTATCTGTAACCGGCAAATCAATTGGCGGTGGCAATATTCAAATTTCCGAGTTAAATGGTTTTAAAATTTCTTTATCTATGGGAACACCAACCTTTATTACAGTTCATCAAGATGTGCCAGGCATGATTGCTAAAGTTACCAATATCTTATCAAAACGCGGGGCAAATATCGGTACCATGACTGTCACGCGGGAGTCAAAAGGTGAAAAAGCGATTATGATTATTGAAGTTGATGAGCCCCAACCAGGTATTTGTGAGCAGTTAAAAGCTTTGGATCACATGTATACTGTTAATTATTTTGATTAAGGAGCATTATCTGATGTTTTATACAATTGCAGATTTAGTAGAACAAGCTAAAAATTATCCTTCTGTTGCAGATTTAATGATTGCTACTGAAATAGCTGTCACAGGACGAAAAAAAGAACAGATTATCGCATTAATGGAACGTAACTTAACCGTTATGGAAAATTCCGTTGCCGAAGGTGTTGCGGGAGTTACTTCTGTTACAGGTTTAACTGGCGGTGATGCTAAAAAGATGGATGATTACTTAAACAGTGGAAATTTTTTAAGTGGTGATACAATTTTAACGGCTGTCAGAAACGGCATCGCCGTCAACGAGGTCAATGCCAAAATGGGCTTAATCTGCGCTACCCCTACTGCTGGTAGTGCCGGGGTCGTAGCTGGGGTTTTACTGGCGGTACGTGAGCGTTTAAATTTAAGTCACAAAGAACAAGTGGACTTTCTTTTTACTGCTGGCGCATTTGGTTTAGTGATTGCCAATAACGCTTCGATTTCTGGAGCTGAAGGTGGTTGCCAGGCAGAAATCGGGTCTGCTAGTGCAATGGCCGCCGCGGCTTTAGTTTGTGCTAACGGAGGCAGTGCCCATCAAGCAGCCCAAGCAGTGGCGATTACTTTAAAAAATATGATGGGTTTAATTTGTGATCCAGTTGCTGGTTTAGTCGAGGTGCCTTGTGTGAAGCGTAATGCATTAGGTTCTTCTCAAGCTTTTATTTCCGCTGATATGGCCTTAGCCGGAATTGAAAGTGTCATCCCACCAGATGAAGTGGTAGTTGCAATGTATCAAGTCGGACGTCAAATGCCTTCTATCTTTAAAGAAACAGCAGAAGGCGGTTTAGCCATGACCCCTACGGCCCAACGATTGCAAAAAGAAATTTTTGCCAAACAAGAATAAATGAGTAACGGTTCTTCTTATAGTTAGACTAAAAAAAGCATTATGAAAGCAGACGCCTTCATAATGCTTTTTGTTAAGCCGATTCTTGTAAGTCGCGACGATTATAACCAATAAATCCAACTATAAATAAACCACAACTAATTAAGCTAATCACAACAAAACGGGTAAAATCAAAATCTGCTACAGGCAGCTGTGGCAACCATTTTAAAGCAGAAGTATTACTAAACCAATCTGGTAAATCTAAAATACCACCAAAATAACTTAGCGCAAAGGAATAACCCAGATATGCGTAAATAACTTTGCTAATTTTTGGTGCAAAGCCTAAACATAATGCCGCTAAACTAGCAAAGAACAAGACGACTGGTAATAAATTAAAACCAGCTTCAAAAAATTCTTGTATCGGCATTGTTGCATTTTCTTTCATAACGCTAACTGCTGTTGCTCCTAGACAAGCTGAACTAATGAAAACCCCAGCCACACCACTGATTATAGCTAATAAAACACTATTACCATAAAGTTTTAAACGAGAAACTTTAGTCGAAAACAACTGACTCATACGCCCACTGCTTTCTTCGGTGAATAATTTGTTTAAAATCGCAACAGGTAAAATCACCACTAACGCTACCATCACCATCATGATCGTGCCAGTAAAGGATTCAGCTAAACTTCCACCCGTATGCACAAACATTTGTTTTATTAATTCATTACCTTCCATGAAGCTTTGCATATCCTGATAAACAGAACCATAAGCTGCTCCCATCACTGCAAAACCAACAAGCCAACTGATGATCATGCCAGCATTAATACGCCAATACCAACCTGGTATAGACAAAAGTGCTCTGCTAGCATTTTTGCGCCCTTCTTTTTCTGGTAAAAAGCCTGCATTATAATCTCGTTTTCCTTCTAAATAGAAGCTACATAACATTATGATCAGACTAAAAATCAAGCCAATTATCAGATAAGACCAACTATTCTTCGTAAATGGGTACGTAAGATACGTCCAGGAAAGAGGATTTAATTTTGATAAATCACCATTACTGATATCCGTTACAGCCCGCACCATGTACAACAGACCAATAAATCCGAGGCTGGCGCCTGTTGCACCTGCTGATGAAGGCATAATTTGTGCGAATAACAATCCAATCACAGCACCCAATATACCGGCTAATGCTACTGATGCCCCAAACAATAAACTTCCTTTTAGATCGATACTTGTAGCATGAAATGATGCCATTAAAATACCGATAAATAATCCCAAGACAACATTAATTAGAAAAGTTTCAAGTAAAACAGCTAGCGAATTGGCTTGTCGTCCGACACGAAATGAACGAATTAATTCTGTTAAACCTTGTTCTTCTTCTTTTCTAGTATGACTAATAACATGTAAAGCGGCCACTACCATAGCAAATAAACCGCAAAACAGCAGCATTTCATTGGCATACATTGCACCAATCGTATATGCTTTTGCATCAGAGACGGGTGTTGTGCCAATCATCGCAATCATGGCTGGATTTTGCATCGTGTGATACATTCCCACTAACCCTTGTCCTTTTGAAAGTTCTTCAAAGGCGGAGACAAAGCCACCGCTAAATAACCCTAAACCCAGTAACCAAACAACAATTTTCTTCCAATCGCGTTTTAGAAATTGAAAAAATAATAAATTCCATTGTGAAAATTTCTCTGCCATTGCTGCCATCACCCTTCATAATGTCTGATAAACAAATCTTCCAGTGTCGGCGGTACAACTTCAAATTTTTCAACTTCAAATTTTGCTACCGCGGCTAAAATAGTATTTAACGCTTTATTATCGATCGCAAATTTTACTTCTGTTCCTTTTTGACTGAAATCGTAAACACCAGTAACATCAGCTAAACTTGCCACATCGCCTTTTGCAACGAGTGAAACCGTAGAACGCGTCAAATGTCGCAATTCTTGGAGTGTGCCGGTTTCTACTATTTTGCCTTCACGAATAATAACAACTTTATCTGCTAAGCGCTCTACTTCACTTAAAATATGAGAAGATAATAAAATAGATTTACCAGCATTTTTTATTTTTTCTACCTCATCTTGGAAAACAGCCTCCATTAGGGGGTCTAAACCAGATGTTGGTTCATCTAAAATATAAAGATCGGAATCAACCGACAACGCAGCAATCAACCCGACCTTTTGCCTGTTCCCTTTTGAATAGCTTTTGGCCTTCTTTCGTGGATCTAATTCAAATTTTTGAATTAATTCATCTCGCTTTTGTAAACTACCGCCTCCATGCAACTTCATAAATAAGTCGATAATTTCCCCACCGGTTAAATTTCCCCACAAGGCGACATCCCCTGGAACGTAGGATAGTCGTTTATGAATTTCGATACTATCTTGCCAAGCATCTTTGCCAAATACTTGAACATGGCCCGCATCTTTTTTTAAGATGCCCAAAATCGTTCGAATCGTTGTCGATTTTCCAGCACCATTGGGGCCAATGAATCCCACCACTTCTCCTGGAGCAACCGCAAAACTTACATCCTTTAATGCTTGAAACTTCCCAAAACTTTTTTGCAAGTTATTGATTTCAATTAACTGCGTCATTTTTAAGTCTCCCTTTTTCCAAAAAAATATTTTTGAACTATTTACTTAATACGAGTTCAATATTATGCATCTCAGTTGAAAATGTCAATCAAAAACCCCCTACTTTTGAACTTATTTTTAATTTGCAGTTTAAAATTATTTTACTATAATATAAGTAGTAATGGATTAAAAAGGAGGCACAAAATTGAACGGTTTTGAAAAAAGAAGTGCCCAAAAAAAGCACGCCATCTTAAAAGCAGCAGCGGAAATAATGAATGGACCCGAAGGAAGCAAGGCTCTAACCATTGATAAAGTAACTGCTGCAACCAATATTTCAAAAGCTACGATTTTTAAATATTTTCAATCCAAGGATAATTTAATTAAAATGGTGTTTAAAAACTTTATGGCCGAAATGGCTTATGACGCAGAAAAAACTTTGCAAGAAAAAAGATCTTTTCCAGATACTTTTACCGCCTTAACACAGCTAAAAATCAACCGCTTAGACCATGTTAGTCAACAATTTTATCTTGATCTTATGGCTTATTATTCGCAAACAGAAGATAAAGAATTAGCTGAATTCATGAACGGCTATGCAAAAAAAAGCAATGAAACACTCCTCACCTTATTTCAACAAGGACGAAAAGAAGGATTTATTGATCCGAAGTATACCGATGAATTTCTCTTTATTTACACTGAATCAATGATCGCAGGCATTGCCGAACCAGCAATTTATACTCGTGCATTGCCTTACATTGCAGAGTGGAGCGAAGTTTTACTAAAAGGCTTAGCACCGGAAAAATAAACGAGCCAATCACGCCTTGTGCGCCGTGATTGGCTCGTTTATTTCCTTCACTATCTTCACTATAAAGAAGAGATACATTTTTCAAAAGATAAATAGTGATTTGACCGCTTAGCACTGTCTGGCTTTACGCACTAGCCCTCTAAGAAATAAGGCGAAATTTCAAGAAATTTGAGCAACAATTTCTGGCAATTCCACGCTTATTTTTCGAGCGCTGACCAAGTCCGAAAAGCTTTTCTGGTTGTCTGGCTTTGCGCACTAGCCCTCTAAGAAATAAGGTGAAATTTCAAGAAATTTGAGAAACAATTTCTGGCAATTCCACGCTTATTTTTCGAGCGCTGACCAAGTCCGAAAAGCTTTTCTGGTTGTCTGGCTTTGCAAGTCAGCTCTTTGGCCATAAGAAGTCTGAAACTTTTTTATCGACTTCCTTATTTTCGTGCAGTTGACTATGCTGTGCGTTGGGACCATAAAAAATTTGGGTTGTCACGCTGTTGGTTTGTTTTAGTAAGGCATTCACTGCTAGAGCACTCGTAGTTGGGACCATTTCATCATTAAACGTATTTTCATCTAACTGTCCAGCTAAAAGTAAAATTTTCGTATTTTTAGCTAAATTGGCTGCTAATTTTTGGTAATCTTGGTAACGACTAGAAACTTCAGTAGGCCCATTTTTTAATAAGTCGGCCATATCTTGATTGCTACTAGTGTCTAAAAAATCATTGAAAGGTGCACCAATCGCCACAAATTTTAAAATTTCAGGCTGTGACGGATCGTCAGGATAACTCATCATATACCGCAATCCTGAAACGCCACCCATCGAATGTCCTACCAAATTGACCGATTCAACCCCCATTTTTTTTAAATCAGCCAAACAATTATACAACCATTCAGATTGTGACCATTCCGTATTTTTATTATCTTGAAAGATGACTTGAATCATCGGATTATCTTTTTTACCACTCAGTGTCCCTGTTGTTGTGATTGAACCTTCTTTAGAGACGGTCATAATCAACTCTTTTTTGGCTAAGTTACTTGTTTCTAGACGTTGCAACATACCACCGAAAGAATTTTTAGTACCGCTATAACCGTGGATAAATAGCGTGGGTACCGCACTTTTTTTAAGGATTACACTCGTCTTTGGTTGTATTTGCGCTTTAGCAGTAGGATTGGCTTTTTTTTCATTTCCACCACAGCCAGCCAAAGCCAACAATAAAATAAGCACTGTGAGTATCTTCTTCATGTCTTCACTTCCTTTCGCCTAATTATACGCTACAATAACCTGCTGACGAAAATTATAGCTATTTTTAAGGAATTCTTTGCCTATCCCATTGTGCTTCTCGTCTAAAAAAAAAGACCCCCGTAAAAAACACGGGAGTCAGACTTTGTATTCAATTTATGCTTCAAAAGGGTGAATCGTTACTCCTTTAACAACCCGGTTAACCGTGCCAGTAGGAGACGGTGTATCTGGTGTATTCCCAACTTTAATAGAGGCTAACAGCGAAACTGTTTGGGCTACAATTAAAAATGGCAACGCTGCGTATCCGTCTGGTAATTTCACATCACTTGTTTCAAAAACAAAGTTATCACCACTAAAGTTTGATTCTGCTGCCTTTTGAGTAATTCCTAAAACAGATGGCGCAATTTTATCTGCATGCACCTCTTCTAAAATATCAACATCGTATTGACGCGTATATTCATCGTTGTTCACAAAAACAAACATAATTGTTTTATCATTAATAAATGATTTTGGACCATGACGAAATCCCATTGAAGAATCAAAGATCGTAGCCATTTTCCCAGCAGTTAATTCCAATACTTTCAAGGAAGCTTCCCGGGTTAAACCAGATAGACTGCCAGAACCAAGATAGACGATACGTTCAAAGTCTAAATCGATAATTTTTTGTACCTCAGCTTCTCTAGCGATTGCTTCATTGCCTAAGGTCGTCATTGCATTGACGTAATCTTCTTTTTGAGTGAAGTCGTTACTTTCATCAAAGACTAATAATGCGCTTAGCGCCATACAAGAAAAACTTCCAGTCATAGCAAAACCTTGGTCATTGGCACGAGCGGGCATCATTAATAATAAATTGTGGGCATCATCGGTAGCCGCTTTTGCCAATTGTCCTTCTGGAGCACAAGTAATGGTAATATGACGTAAATTTTTCACGAATTTATTGGCCACATCCACAGCGGCCACACTTTCTGGTGAATTTCCACTGCGGGCAAATGATACTAAAATAGTCCAATCATCTGGATGTAAATATTCAGCCGGAGAAGCCACGATATCAGTTGTCCCGATACTTTCAAAGATAAATTTACGGTTATCTCCTACTTTACTTAAATAAGGTTTTACTGTATCGCCTACATATTGAGAAGTCCCCGCACCAGTGAAAACAACGCGGATTTTACCATGTGCGGCATCTTTTACTTCTGATAAAAAATTGTTAATTCTTTTTTGATTTTCTTTATAATAAGAAAATGCTTCTTGCCATAATTCTGGTTGTTGCTTAATTTCACGGGTGGTAATTTCTGCTCCCATTTTAGTTAATTCTGCTGCTGTCAGTTGAAACATTGTAATCCTCCTTTAATTTACAAACGTGATCTTATTTGCTCTTTAATTGCCATTGTGATGTACGATTTTATAGCGAAAGTGATCCGCACGGGCAACACTATAGGTGAACTCGATTATTTCATTGGCTTGATTATAAGTTTTGCGCATTAAAGTCAACACCGGCGCTCCTTCTCTAATATCTAAAAAAGGCGCATCTTTTGGTCGTGCAATATTGGCAAATAGCTCTTCTTCGGCTACTTTGACAATCTCATTATAATCTTCGCGAAAAATATCGTATAAGGCTTTTTGATCTAAATCTTCTTTGGTTAAGGATAAAAATTTATTTAGCGGTAAATAGGTGCGTTCTAGCATTAATGGTTCGCCATCAGCACTTCTGAGACGCTTCATTTTTATTAATTTCGTTCCTAATTTGACATTAAATTTCGTAGCTAAAAATTTGTTGGCTTCGATTGTTTCAAAATCCAAAACTCTCGTTTCTGGATGTCGCCCCAAAGATTTCATTTGCTCGGTAAAACTATACATACTCTGCAAATTGAAACTGGACTCTTTTAAGTCAGATACAAAAGTTCCTTTGCCGTGTTGCCGATAAATATAGCCAATTTTTTCTAACTCTTGTAATGCCAAGCGAACCGTTGTGCGACTTAAACCATACACATCTGATAATTCCCGTTCAGAAGGTAGCATCATATTGGCTTCGTATTCATTTTCAATTTTTTCTTTTAATAATTCGACTAATTGATCGTACAAAGGTTGTTTTTTTGCTCGGGTCATATGACACCTCCTCTAACTGGTTACTACCACAGTATGAGTTTATCTTCTAAGGCCTATAAAGTCAATAGAAATAGTAAATAAAACGCTTTATTTTAAAACTTTATCTAGACCACCACCTAAAAAAATACCACTTATCAACTACGGATAAGTGGTATAATCTGTCAAAGTTTTTTTAAGGCCAAATATTAGGCCAAATACCAAAGCCTGAGCCTACTAAACCAATTACCAATAGTAACAAGATACATTTCAATGGTGTCCAGCCACGTTTTGATAATAAGAAGTATAAAAGTAAAGTCATAGCTAATGGAATCATTTGTGGTAAAATACCGTCTAAGATTTTTTGAATATCAATCGTAACCGGAGTTGTTTCATTACGGTTGAAGGTTACTTCAAAATCCCCTGAAGGCAATTTAACTACGCCTAAGGCTTTTTCACCTTCAGCTGCCGCTTGCACTTCTTCTGTCAATTTACCACTGTCATCTTTTTTGAAGATATATTCATCATATTTGTGTTCTTCCCCAGCAGGGACAACTGTTGTTACAGAATGAACAGCATTTGTTTCACCGTTTGGAATTTGAACGTTTACTTTTGTAGCACCGTAAACACAAGTTAGTGAACCTACGACGAAGATACCTAAAATACTTGCTGCCCGCGTAAATTCTTTGGCATTTTCGGTTAAGACACCAATAGCATCTGTTCCTAGTTTATAAGACCAGTTCATCAAGAAGAAACGTAACGCAAATTGGGCAATATTGAAAACAAGTAAGAAAATAAATGGTGCGGCGATATTACCACTGATAGCCATGTTTGAAGTAATACCAGCAGTAATCGGTACTAAGGTAAACCAGAATAAGGCATCCCCAATCCCACCTAAAGGTCCCATCGCAGCGACACGAACGGCACGAATTGTTGGAATATCTGCTTTATTTTGTTCTAGTGATAAAACAATCCCCATAACAAAAGTTACTAAAAATGGATGGGTGTTGAAAAATTCAAGGTTGTGACTCATGGAAGCTGCCAAGTCATCTTTGTTTTTATGAATTTTTTTCAAGCCTGGTAAAATACCATATAACCAGCCACCTGCTTGCATCCGTTCATAGTTAAAAGATGCTTGTAAGAACAATGAACGCCAAACCATTTTATTTAACGTTTTCTTATCCAGTGTTTCGCCGACTGATTGATCTTGATACGTATCTGGAATATTATATGCCATCTTCGTCACCTCCGAAGTCATTTGCATTGGCTGTTGCTGTTTTGAATTTAGATTGGATTTGGTAATCCCAGAAGGCTAACGCAAAACCGATAAATGCCAAGATAATCAAGGCTGGACCTGATAGACTTGGAGCTGCCATTACGATTGTTGCTAGACCAAAGCCCATAAAGTAAAAGCCCCACATATCGCGCGAAACCATAACTTTTAATAAAATTGCAAAACCGACATAACGCATCATACCGCCGGCAGCTGATAAACCTTTCATTAACCATTCAGGAATGGCACTAACGACTTGTTCACCAAAAGTTGCACCACCGATAAAGAATAAGACAACGATTAAACCAAAGATAGCACCAATTGCAGCCATCGCTAAATAGTTAATGCGGTCAATTCCTTTTGTGTTGGCTTCGTGAGCGTAGTTATCTGCAACAGACATCACTGGTGACATTGCAGAGAAAATTAAAGTAACTGCATATTGACCTAATAAAGAAAATGGAATTGCTGTTGCAACAGCTGCAGTTGGTTCTAATTTCAATGTAATCGATAAAATAGCGGCCATAATCCCACCGATAACGGCGTTAGGCGGCTGTGCTCCCCCAACGGGCATATTGCCGATGGTCATTAATTGATACGTACCACCAACGATTAAACCTGTTTGTAAATCCCCTAAAATAAGACCAATTACCATACCCGTAACAATTGGTTGATATAATGATTCCAAGAAACTGAATTGGTCAATTGCAGCGACAAACGTCACGATAAAGACCAATAAAATCTGAATGAAATTATAATCCATTCTTAAACTCCCTCCTTAAGCACAAGCTTAGTTGAATAGTTTGCTACTGTCTTCTACTGCTGTAGTTGGTACGCGGCGTATTTCAAGTTCCACCCCTAAATCTTGCAATTTTTTAAAGGCTGCAACGTCTGCATCATCCACAGCTACCGTTGTCGCAACTTGGCGTTTTCCTTCTGCCATATGCATGTTTCCAATATTCAATTTTTTAATTGGCACTCCTCCTTCAACTAATTTCAAAACGTCTTCAGGATTTTCCGCAATAATGAAGATCTTTTGTTTTGGTGATGCTTTGTGGATGATATCGATCGTCTTTTGGATCGAGAAATACCGTGTTTGAACTCCAGTTGGCGCAGCCATATCCATTAATCCTTGGCGCACTTTGTCTCCTGCTACTTTATCGTTGGCTACTAAAATCAAATTAGCTCCTAAAGTACCATTCCATTGTGTTGCTACTTGTCCGTGAATTAAACGATTATCAATACGTGTTAATAAAATATTTGGTTCTGACATGAGAATTCCCCCTAAATTAAATGTTTTTTATTTAACGATTTCTGAAATTGCGTACCGAGAAACTTCAATAATAGTTCCTGACTTGACTTCAATATCCACTGTTTCCTTCTTTTGATTAATAACTTTCACAGTGCCATAAAGCCCATTTGCAAACTTCACTTGTTGTCCTGGCGCAAGAGATTGATGTAATTTTTTGAAATGCTCTTTTTGTGACTTCATGCCACGGGCGCCCACAAAATAATAAATAATAGCAAAAGCGATTACAAAAATTAATACCACAATCGAAGCACCCAGAATACTGTTCCAAATGCTCATAATTAAATTCCTTCTTCCCCGAATTCCTCGTCTTCTTTAATAACCAGCTTGGGATGAACGACACCGGTTTGTCCGGCTGTTATTGCTTGTTGTGTTAATTGTTCTAAGTCTGTATTGGCATAACGCAAACCAATTGTTTCAATAAGCATGGGTAAATTGGCACCTGCAATAACTTCTACTGCATCAAAATCTTGTGCTGCAATCATTGCAGTTTTAAAAGGTGAACCTCCCAATAAATCGCTAAAGATTAAAACACCTTCACAGGTTTGATCTAATTGTTTTACCGCTTGTTTCATTTTTTCTTCAAAATCATCGACATTTTGACCATCCTCAAAGGCAATTACATCAAAAAAATCTTGTTCTCCGGCAATCATTGTTAATGCCCCGTAAACTCCCGGCGCAAACGAACCGTGACCAGTTAATATACAACCAATCATCTTATCCCCTCCTTGAATCTTTTGTTACTCTATCTGGTAGTAACCACAGACCAATTATAAAAGCGCTAACATTATCTGTCAAGAAAAAGTTTAACAAATAAAATAGCACGCTTAATCAGAAAAATCCTGTTTTTTTAAAGTAATTTCAACTAAAAAAGAACTAACAGCTTCATTTATTTAGAACAGTAAAGGAAATACATAACTGGTTGTAACCTGATAATTTTTTTAATAATTAGCACAATATATCTAAAAAAATTATACTTGTCTTATAAGCTTGTATTTTTCAAGATCAACAAAAAAATACCTAAGTCCAAAATGTATACTGCCAATTTACACTTTGCAGTATGCCAGGCAATTAGCCTGAACATTTCTTTCTTAGGTATTTTTATAAAAATGTAAGACAAGTTTATTACAACCTATTTTATAGGCTATCTACTTGTTCAAAATCTAATTCCGTACTTGTTTCGCGGCCGAACATATCAATGTTGACTTTTAGTTTTTGTTTTTCTTCATCAATTTCAGCAACTTGCCCTTCCAAACCAGCAAATGCACCTTCAATGATTTTAACTGTATCACCAACGTTGACTTCTAAATCACTAGTTCTTGTACTCATACCGATGGAGCGTAAGATATGATTGATTTCTTCTTGTAATAAAGGCGCAGGTTTACTACCAGCACCGTGTGAGCCGACAAAACCGGTAACACCAGGCGTATTCCGCACTACATACCACGATTCATCTGTCATGACCATTTCCACTAAAACATAACCTGGAAAAGTTTTATGAACGACTTCTTTTTCTTTACCGTTCTTTAGCTCTTTTTCAGTTTCTTCTGGGACGACAACGCGAAAAATAAAATCTCCCATACCCATACTTTGCGCCCGTGATTCAATGTTTGCTTTAACTTTGTTTTCATAACCAGAATACGTGTGCAGCACATACCAGTTTCTTTCAAATGATTCCATTTGTTTGGCTCCTTTTGTCTAAAATAAAAAAACCTCAGTTACCCGAAGTTTTTCTTCTTGGCTATTATAGCATTTTTTGTATTATTCAGCTAGTTAATTTATTTTAAAATCCAGCCGAAGACACTCTTAATCACAGTGTCCATCACAAAAAACATTGCAGCAAAAATCAAAGATGTTTCAATGACAACCAATGTATCTTTGCGTAACTGAGCTTTGGTGGGCCATGTTACATTTTTCATTTCGTCTATTACACTACGTAAAAATTTCATGCCTGCTGCCTCCTATTTGGTTTCTCGATGCAATGTATATTGATTGCAATATTTACAAAATTTATTAATCTCCAAACGTTCGCCTTTTTTCCCTTCACTCACTGATTTAGTGTAGTTACGAGATCCGCAAACGGAGCAGGCTAAAGCGGCTTTTTTCGCACCCATCTTTATGGCCTCCTTCAAATTTATCACACTTTTAAAATTACCCGAGTTTCGGTTAATTTCTTCACAAAAGTACACTTTAACTTAGCATGTTTTTTTCGGACTGTCAATGAAGGTAGTCGGTTATGTCTTTTTATAGAGAATATGATATGATTAATTTGTTAAATTGGAGACAATGGAGGGTTTGTTATGTTACTTAAAACCATGGTGTATAAAAAAAGAGATTTGACTACGGTCAAAGAAACAGCAACACTGGCTGAAGCATTGGAAATTCTAGAAGATTCTGGTTTCCGCTGTGTACCGATTCTAGATGAAAGTGAAAAAATTTTCCGCGGCAACATTTATAAAATGCACATTTACCGCCACAAAGCTAACGGCGGTGATATGAATTTACCTGTTACTCATTTATTGAAAAATGCAACAAAATTTATTTATGTAAATTCTTCTTTCTTTAAAGTATTCTTTACGATTAAAGAACTTCCTTATATTGCGGTTTTAAATGAAAATAATGAATTTTATGGTATTTTAAC
Source organism: Candidatus Enterococcus myersii (assembly GCF_017316025.1). Taxonomy (GTDB): domain Bacteria; phylum Bacillota; class Bacilli; order Lactobacillales; family Enterococcaceae; genus Enterococcus_C; species Enterococcus_C montenegrensis. The sequence continues at coordinate 2,867 of NZ_JAFLVT010000002.1, read as the reverse complement.
TCATAGTTCCTTATTAAATATGTTATCCCAATCGTGGAGTATTGATCAGGGAAGTTACGTTTTAACAATTGCCTCAACAGGTAAACAAGGTGATTTAGCTGCTATTAGTAAAATCATCGCAAAATACAGTAGCATCGCCAGCTGTATTACCTTAGATATCGGTAAAGATGAATTTATTCGTCGCACATTAATTACACTGCCAGCCAAAACTGACAAAGCGTTGTGCGATAAAATTATTAGTCATTTAGAAAGTAAGAATTTCAAAGTTGTTGAAGTTGAAGATCTAACTCTTTCAGAATAAAAAAATCATAGCTGATTTTTGAAAATATGGGCTAAGGTCTTGGCTATTTACTGATTAAAATTAAAACAGAAGCTAAAAAAATGGACTTGGCAAAAAATTGCTAAGTCCATTTATGCTATACGTTTAAAATTGTTTATCAAAATTCACGCTATTATTTAACCAGTACATCAATGGTGCGGAAATACTCATAATAATCAGTTCACTTAAAGCTGTAGTGAAGTACGTTGGCCAAAATGGTAAATTAGCCGTAATCATTAGCATGATAGCAATTAAGAACATACTAAAAGTGAAAAAGGCAATATTTAGACCTAACAACACTTTTTTGTCTTTGACTTTATTTTGTAAAAAGCTCGTGAGACTTAAAGCCAATAGCGTCTGCGCGCCACCAAAGAGCACATCTAAAATACCATAACCAAATAAGGCATTATAAATGACGACGCCTAAAAAGACTCCCCACAAATATTTACGATTAAAAACAACTAAATGATTCAAACTTTCTGAGACCCGAAATTGAATAGGTCCCGCAGAAAAGGGCGTAATAAGCGAAAGGGCGACATATAAAGCCGCAACAATTGCATTTACCGCCAAAACTTTAACATTACTGCTACGTTTACTCATTTGCACAAATTATTCCTTCTTTCTCCGAGTTTTGATGACGCGGGATGGTTGATGAACCGCGGGAGGTTAACTGGCTTTTTTAAGTTTTTTGATGTCTTGATCCATTTTAACTACAGCAGCTATCTTTTTACTAGTTCTTTGTTTTTTACTAGCAATGAAATAAACACAAAAAAATAGACTATAAATGCTTAACGCCATAATCTGACAGCTGACAAAAAATAAATTGGCCTCTTTGGTGTAAGTTAAACCTAACAAATTTTCACAACCCCATTGTAGTAAAAATAAGACTGCTGAAAATCCAACTAAATGATAATATTTCATCGTTTTCCTCCCCTGTGGAGTATAGCAAAATTAACGCTAAAAGAAAACACGAGTTATCAGATAAAAGCAAAAAAAATTGTAACCCCCGTTGTAAACGCTTGCAAAAAGTGCTCGTATATGGTATAAAATAAGTGTAAGGGGTCATAGGAATTCCCAGTAACGTAGACGATGTAGGTTCTACAAAACGAAGAATTGTTATGAGACTTAAAAAAATTGTTAAAGGATGTGGGAATTTGAGTTACTCCTTACTAATTGAATAGGTCTAGTGAGTTTATCATTTATTAAGTGGACATCAGAACCTTAATAAAAAGGACAAAAAGGCAACAAGAAGAGTAACACGTTACAAAAAAACTCACTAGATCTTTTTTTGTGTGCTTTTTTCTTTTCCCTCCTCTATTTTTTCTGTTAAAATATGGAGCATTAAGTGTAAAAGAGGAGCAAACATTGTGAAATTCCATTACATACTCTTGATTAATCAGGTTTCAGGCAACGGCAATGGAAAGAAAACCGGTGCGATTATTCAAAATTTATTAGATGAACAAAAAATGAGTTACGAAAGTTATTATACCGAATATGCAGGTCATGAAGCTGAATTAGCCAAAGAACTTGCTAATTCTAAACTAATTGGTTGGACTGGGGAAATAAAAGCAGATTATGCAGATAAACTTTATCCTTTGCTGGTCGTAATTGGTGGTGATGGCACTTTACACCAAGTTTTAAATCAATTTTACCGGATGGACAAAGAAATTCCCGTCAGCTATATCCCGGGTGGCTCTGGCAATGACTTTGCGCGGGGAATAAACTTACCAAAAGATCCCCAAAAAGCCTTTTGGGCAATTCAGCGGGCAAAAGAGCCACAAATTATTAACACGTTGACTTATGAAGAAAAAATTCAAACGGAAACAGGGCTGGCAATTAACAATATCGGTATTGGTTTGGATGCAGCAATTGTGGCGGCTACGAATGATTCCATGACTAAAAAAACGTTAAACAAATATAATCTTGGTTCCTTTGCTTATATCGCCTCTATTGTCAAAGTTTTATTTACACAAAAGGGCTTCCCTATTTTACTTGAGGTCAACGGTGAAGAGTTTACGTTTAAAAAAGCATTTTTATGTACTACGACCAATCATCCCTATTTTGGTGGCGGCGTGGCGATTGCGCCCATGGCAAAAGCTACTGTCTCAGATATTGACTTGGTTGTAGTAGAAAGAATTTCGATGATTAAAATTTTCGGGTTGATTATTCGTCTGATTACCAACAAACTAACAACATCAAAACATTACCACCATTTTACCGGACATAAACTTAGAATTGTCTCCACTGTTCCAGAATACGGTCAAGCAGATGGTGAAGTAATGGGCTTGCGCCCTTTTGATATCACCTTTTCCACCCGGCCACAATTAATTTGGTATTATCCAGAATAAATAAAGAAGACTTCGTCAATTCCCATAGCTTTTGCAAATAAGAGCAACATATTGCTAAATTGCTACTCAAATTTAAAAATTTCTACTTATTACCACTGCACGTAGCGTATTAGTTATAACATTTTACCTGTATATTTTGACTGCAACGTATATTTTGGTGAAATTTTTACTGATAATTTACAAAAAGACTTAAATGATTT
>NZ_JAFLVT010000018.1 GCF_017316025.1 Candidatus Enterococcus myersii | reverse complement strand
TAATTTTACAATCGACGAATTATTAATCGTTCAAGATATTTATGATGACACTAAAACTTCAGCTAGTGCGGATGTTTATTTCCCAGTCGTACCCGGAACAAAAAAAGAAGGTACGCTAATTAATACAGAGCGCAGACTATCTCCAATGCGCCCGGCTTTAACTTTAGGTGAAAATGAAAAAACAGATTATCAAGTCTTTTATCAAATGGGTCAAGCTTTGGGGATGGAGACAGAAAATCTATTGCATGGTTGGGAAACGCCGGCGAAAGCTTTCAATTTAATGGCAAAATGTTCGGCTAATATGCCCTGTGATTTTACCGGTGTGACCTACGCAGAATTAGAAAATTCTAAAGGAGTGCAATGGCCCTACACACCAGCACATAAAAAAAGTAATACCCCAGATGAACGCCGTTTATATGAAGATGGTCAATATTATACGCCAACGAAAAAGGCCAATTTTGTCTTTGAAGCACCAGTTGAAAACCCTGTTGCTTTATGTGATGAATTTCCATTACTTTTAAATACCGGGCGTGGAACGGTTGGGCAGTGGCACACGCAAACGAGAACCCGTGAGATTTTAGAAGTGCAAGATGCCGTGGAAAGAATGGCTTATGTTTTAATGCATCCGCAAAAAGCTAGCGATCTAAATGTAAAAAATAAAGATATCGTTTATGTATCTTCTATGAATGGCCACAGCGAAAAATTTGAAGTTATTGTTTCGCAATTTGTAAATGAAAATGAATTGTATGCCCCGATGCATTATATTGAAGTCAATCGGTTGACGCCATCGGTTTATGACGCGTATTCAAAAGAACCGTCTTATAAATCCACGCCAGTGCGTATCGACAAGGTTGAAAAGGAGTCTGTTTAAAAAATGAAACGAATCAAGATTGATCGTAATAAATGTATCAGCTGTTTAACTTGTGTCACCGCTTGTTCTGTGGCTCACAACGGGGAAGATCCTCGTAATCGCGTTGTCGTCAGTGATGAAGGGGTGAATTCTCCCATTTTTTGTCGCCACTGTGATTTACCTGAATGTGTGTATACTTGCATGACAGGTGCAATGTATAAAGATTACGAAACGGGATATGTTTTATATGATAAAGACAAATGTGCGAGTTGTTATATGTGTGTCATGGCTTGCCCTTATGGGGTATTAAAAGCCGATCGACTGCAGCACAAGGTTATTATGAAATGTGATATGTGTTTGGATCATCCAAGCAAGACACCACAATGTGTAGAAAAGTGTCCAATGCAGGCAATTACACTAGAGGAGGTTAAATAATGGAATACGTTGTAGTTGGTGCTTCTGCTGCTGGGATTAATGCTTTAAAAACATTGGCTAAGCTAGCGCCAAATGATAATTTAACGTTGATTTCAAAAGACGAAGCCATTCACTTTCGTTGTATATTGCATCACTATTTGGAAGGTTCACGAGATGTTTCGCAATTGAATTTTACTGACGCCAATTTTATTGAAAAGAATAATATTCGTTGGCTAAAAGGCGTTTCCTTAACTGCCATTGATACAAGTACACAAGTATTAACTTTATCTGATGGTAAAAAAGTTGTGTACGATAAAGTTTTACTTGCAACAGGTGCTTCGACATTTTTTCCACCGGTTAAAAATATTAAAGACGCCGCTAATGTAATTGGACTGCGGAATTTAGACGACGCCATTTTTATTAAAGAAAAATTGCCACAAGTAGAGAACATTGTTGTCATGGGGGCGGGTCTTGTTGGGATTGATGCAGTCGAAGGTCTGCTTCATTACGGCAAGGATTTAACTTTAGTCGAGTTCGGTGATCGCTTATTACCAATTCAATTGGACCATAAAGCTTCGCAAAGATATCAGGATGCCTTTGCAGCATATGGCGTGAAACAACGGTATAATACCGCCGTTCAAGAAGTTTTAATGGATGAAACAGGCAAGGTCAAAGAATTAGCCCTATCAGATGGGACAACAATTCCCTGTGATCTATTGATTGTCGCTACAGGTGTTCGTTCCAATGTACAATTTTTAGAAGGTACACCCGTTGAAACGGATCGTTTTGGCATGTTGTTTAATCCATTAGGGGAAACAAATGTTGCTAATGTTTATGGTGCCGGTGATGTATCCGGAAAAAATCCAATCTGGCCCGCAGCAGTTAAAGAAGGAATTATTGCCGCAAGTAATATGGTGGGACAAAAACGTGTATTGACAGACTTTTTTGCCAGTAAGTCAACTATGACTTTCTTAAAAATCCAGACCATGTCCCTAGGCTCGCCAATTCCTGCGGATGATACTTACCAAGTTGAAATAAGGGAAAGCCCTGGTCAATATAAAAAAATTATTCATAAAGATGGAATTATTACAGGAGCAGTTATTCAAGGAGATCTATCTTACAGCGGTATTTTGACGCAATTGGTCAAAGAGCAAATTCGGATTGATAAATTAAAAAAGTGTGTGTTTGACATTAATTATTCGGATTTCTTTAATATGACGGAAAACTTTGAATTTGGTTTTTGTACAGATTAAAAATTTAGGTGGACATTGTACTTTAAGGCTATGACAAGTGTAGAGCTAGCATCTGATTAGGTAGAAATAAGGTTATTTTTAAATAGCGGAATACTTCTAGTTTGATGCTATCAGAGTATGAAGCTGAGATCATGGAAATTTGAATGTGGAAACTTCACATGATTTCAGCTTCATTCAAAAGTAGTAAGCATACCTTTAAGCTACTAGCATTACTTGCTCACTTTTTAACAAATAACACAGCGGATTTTTCCGTGAAAATAGTTTTTTATTAATCCAATAGGAGCGTGAAGTTATGAAAAAAATGATTCAAGGATCTGATAAACTACCGGTAGGCGCGGTGGCTACCACAGTAGGTTTATGTACATTAGCCAATGCTTTTAATGCCATTGGTTTTAGTGGTATCCGCCATCTTGTTATGTGGTTTGCACTAATCGTGTGGGTTTTAACAATCAGCAAAATTGTATTGCATTTTGATACCTTTAAAAAAGAATATACACAAGTTGTCCCCGGCAGTTTATACGCTGCGGTAATGATGTTAACGGCAATTTTATCCAGTTATATCTATCCTTACTTGCCAATTTTGGGTATTGGTATGTGGTATGTGGCAGTGGTAGTACACGCAGCTCATATTTTGTTTTTCACCTGGCGCAATGTAATCAGAGAATTTAATCTTAAAACATTTTTACCTTCTTGGTTTGTTACCTACGTGGGAATTTTAGTCCCAGTGGTGGTGGGAACAGCTTATGGAAATCCGATTATTTTAAAAGCTTTACTGGGCTATGGTTTTGTAATTTCTGCTATTTTGGTGCCGGCCATGTTTATCCGTATTTTGAAATTGGGCATGGCAAGCCAAACAGAATTAATGAAAACTATCTTTTTAGCACCACCTAGCCTGTGTTTGGTTAGCTATTTTAACTTAACGGCACAACCAAACATGATGCTTGTAACGTTTTTATATGCGTTAATTTGTTTGATTTTCTTATATATCTTAAAAAGTCTGCCAAATTTTGTGAATCGACCATTTGATGGCACCTTTGCTGCTCTAACTTTCCCGATGGCCATCAGCTTAATTGCGACATTGAATACGGCACGTTTTTTAATCAATGTGGGACATACAGCGCCAGGGAATTTTTTCAATCAAGTTTTTGGTGCAAAATTATTTTTGATCACGTTAGTTATTGGGTATGTGGTGTATCACTTTACCCACAATTTTGTATTGGCAACTGTTAAAAAGCCTGTTACAAAAGTAAGTATTGAAGAAGTTGAAGTTGTCGAATAAATAGAATAAAGATGATAAGAGCTGTGATAAATCTCCAGCTCTTTTTTTATCGTAAAAGAAAATGTGAGTATTTACAAAAAAATTAGAATAGTAGTAGTTTTAACAATGTCTGGCTTTACAAATTCGCTTGCTGGCAATTAGTGCAAAAAAAAGACACAAAGAAAGATTCTTTGTGTCTGTGAGCATAAACGCCCCTGCCAAGGTAATTTTACTATAACAGTTTTTTTATAGGATACAAGGATAAGTTTTATTTTACCCGGACAATTTCATCAGCCATGGCTTCTAATTCATCACGATGGTGGCTGACGATAATGGCTGGGATTTTTTCAGTTGCTAAAAGCTCTTTGGTTAATGTGATAGCCTCTTGCCTCATTTCATCATCTAAGCCATTAAAGGGTTCATCTAACAGTAATAATTGGGGGCGACTATACAAGGCACGTGCCAAAGCAACTCGTTGTTTTTGTCCGCCGGAAAGTTTGTAGATGGGCTGCTTTAAAAGACTTGTGATATTCAAACGGGTAGATAAAAAGCTTAAGTAGTCACTAGCAGGGGGTGTTTGTTTTTTCTTCACAGCTGTTTTTTGACTAAATAGAATATTCTCTGTGACATTTAAATTAGGAAATAAAGCTACATCTTGCATCACATAGGCTAAATTTCGTTGATTGGTGGGTAATGAAAAGTTTTTACGGGTATCTTCCCACGTTACATCGTTAAACGTAAGTTTGCAATCATCGGCTGTAATAAGCCCGGCAATGGCGTTTAAAATAGTTGTTTTGCCCACGCCGGAAGGACCGCTAAGTCCCGTTACCGGAGCAAAAAAATCATAATGAAAAGTTAGATTTTTAGGAGTTAGTTGGGTTTTAATTTGTAGTTTTAAACTCATCTAAAAGCTCCTTTTTTGATAATAGGTAAGTAGTTGAATGAAAAGCAGTAAAATAATCCCGATAACCACGTTAATAAAACTTAACGTATAGGCTAAGTTTTGATTTCCTTGTTGGACAGCAAAATAAATGGCGGTAGCAAGGGTATCTGTTTTACCTTCGATGAAACCTGCGACCATTAAACTAGCGCCAAATTCTCCTAAGCCCCGGCAAAAAGCTAGGATAATACTTGCAACCAGGCTGTGCCAACAGTTGGGCAAAATAACGCGCCACAAGACTTCACGCCGATTTGCTGACAGCGTTTTGGCAACGGCAATCAAGTTTTTAGGAACGGCCGCAAAGGCTCCTTTTAATCCTTGAAATATTAACGGTAAAATCACGATGACAGTAGCCAAAGTGGCACCTTGTAAAGTGAAAATTAATGAGAAATTAACTTGTTCCAATAACTGGCCTAAAACGCCATAACGGCCAAATAACTGTAATAAATAAAATCCAACAATCGTTGGGGGTAAGACCAAGGGAAGTAAAAAAATAATTTCGACAATTTTTTTGCCGCGATAAGGATAATAAACATCCCAATAGGCAAAGGGTAATGCAATTAAAAAGGCGATAATTGTCGCAACTGTCGCCACAATCAGGGAATGCAGGAGTGGGCTTAGCAAATAGTTCAACTCCTTTTCTCGTAGTTACGCGCAATTGTAAGGGTATATTATTCTTATTGCGCCATAGTAAAGCCATATTTTTCTAAAACTGTTTGACTTTCTGATTTGCCTAAGTAGGTATTGAATTTTGTGACTGCCGCTTTATTTTTGCTGTCTTTTACAACGCCAGTATAGTATAAAATATCTTCGTGCAAATCATTTTCCACATCTGCCAAAACGGCAACTTTATCACTGGTAAGGGCATCTGTCTTGTAGACAAAACCAACCTCTGCATTGCCTGCTTCAACATAGGCTAATACCTGGCGTACATCACTGGCCATAACAAGGTGCTCTTTGACGGCATTATATAAGACCGCTTTTTCCAAGCTTTGTTTTGCATATTGTCCAGCTGGAACGGTTTCTGGGTTACCGATGGCGATTTTTTTTACATCAGCTACAATAGTTGCTAGATCAGCTTTCTTGCGATCGTCTTGTTTGTTTTTGACGATTACCAAAGTATTTTCTAACAACTTATTTTCAGCTTCCAATTTGCCAGCTTCAATTAATTTATCTGTATCGGCTTTACTTGCCAATAAAACACCATCAATGGGGGCGCCAGCGACAACTTTTTCACGAATTGCACCAGAACCACCATAATCAATATCTAAATGAATGGAGGGATTGGCCTTTTCGTAATTTTTTTCAATTTCACCTAAGGCATCTTTTAAGCTCGCTGCTGCTGAATAGTGAAGGGTCACTTCTGGTTGCGGAGAAGGTGTTTGGGCAGCTTCTTTTTTAGTGCAGCCAGCAGTACCTAACGTTAGCAGAAATAAAGGGACAAGTAAGACGATTTTTTTCATGTTAAGCGCTCATTTCGATAATGTATTTTGATTTACCACGTTTTGATCGGCAAAAATTGGGATGGCTAAAAGATAAGCTAAAAAATTTTTCATTCGTTGGCTTTTTGTTAAAAAGTACGTCAGGTCATCTTTACAAAAAGACAAATGGGCTACCGTGTAGTGATTCTTCTGGTTAGCATCTTGTAAGTAGCAATTACGTTTTGAAAGAAGCGCAGACAAACTATCTTGGCTAATATCAGGATAATCTACGGCGAGGATCAAATAGTCTTGTCTGGTAGTCCCACACTGATTTTGACTTGCCGCCGCATAAAGTGCGCTTAAGGGGCCGCAGTCAATAAATGGAAGACAGTCTGTCAGCACGATCGCAGATTTTGGCAATATGTTTTTTAGCGCTTGCTGATTATTAGCATTGCCGCAAATAAAAACAGTATCTGTCAGTGCTGCAAGTTTTTGATAGGCCAAACAAACCCAGTACTCTTTATAAAGTGCATCAAAATATAACGCCTTATCGCTACCAAAACGACTGGAGTGACCACCGGCCAAAATAATTCCAATTGTCATAAAATCCCCCTTTGCCAAAAACTCTTCGTTAGTTTATCATAGGGCAGAAGTCAGAACAGCTAGGGAGTTCCCTATATGTGAAAAAATACGCAAGCGAAGGTGAAGATATGTATTTAAATCGAGATGTTATTACATTGGCACAAGCAAAAGAAAGATTAGCAGCAGTGGCACCCAAAAAAATAACACAAGAAAAACAAGTCGAAGAAACGTTGGGATATATTTTAGCCCAAGATATAATAGCCCCTTTTCCACAACCGGCTTTTCGCCGTTCGGGTTATGATGGCTATGGTATTTTAGCTGAAGATGATCGCGATTATCCGATTACCTTAACACTTGCTGCTGAAGTGCCAGCCGGATCTGAGCTGAAAAAAAAATTACAGCCAAAAGAAACGATCCGAATTATGACCGGAGCAAAAGTTCCTGATGAAGTTGCAAAAGTTATTATGCTGGAAAACACCCATATGTTAGCTGACGGAAAAGTTGTGATCAAAGCAGGTAGCCGTAATGATAATATAACCCCAATTGGAGAAGAATTTGAAAAAGGGGCAGTTTTACTGACAAAAGGAACGCTCATTAATGCGGGGGCAATTAGTTTGATGTCAGCCTTTGGTTTTGCGACTTGCTTGGTTTATAAGCGGCCAAAAGTAGCAATTCTAGCGACCGGGACAGAATTGTTACAGCCAAAAGATGCGCCTGTTGCTGGAAAAATTTACAATTCGAATGGGCCTTTATTGGAAGCCTTAGTAAAAGAAAATGGTGGAAAAGTCGTCTATTGTGGGCAAATTGCTGATGATATAAAAAGTCTTGAAGAAAAGCTAGACGACTTAGCTAAAAAAGCCGATCTAATTTTGACTACCGGTGGTGTTTCCGTGGGGGATTTTGATTTCCTTGCAGTTGCGGCCAAAGAAAGTGGGCAACTATTGTTTAATAAACTTGCCATGCGACCAGGTAGTCCCACTACGGCGTTTGTCTATGAAAAAACGCTAGTCATGGCACTTTCAGGTAATCCAGGAGCCTGTTTTACTGGCTTTTATTTATTATTTGAGAGTTTATTGCAAAATATGCAAGGAAATTCCACTGAAATTAAAATTACGAAGATGAAATTGGCGCATGATTATCAAAAGCCAAATAGTTTTGATCGTTATTTACGGGGAACGTGGGAAGAAACTGCGACCGGCAAAGTGGTCTCATTAGTCGGCAGCGATCAATCCAGCGCCTTAGGAAACTTGCATTTGACAACCTGCTTTTTTAAAATTCCCCATGATACAGTTGTAACTGCAGGAACGGAGGTAGAAGTTTGGTGCTTACCTTACAAATAATTGGCAAGAAAAAAAGTGGCAAGACCACAACTATGATCAATTTCATTCAAGCAAGTCAACAGTTAGGCTTAAAAACAGCCGCGTTTAAACATACCCATCATAGTGTGGCAATGGATGTAGCAGGTACAGATACGGCGCGCTTTAGTGAGGCGGGAGCAGATCAAGTAGGAATGCAGCAAGACGGTGGTTTTTTTTGGCATGAAGTACGTCAGCCTGAAAAAAAGTTTTGTTAGCGACTGAAATCAATGATTTTGTCCGACCACAAACAGATTTGGTTTTAATAGAGGGTTTCAAATGGGAAAAATATCCCAAATTATTGTTGTTGCGTCCACAAGATGAAGTTGCTGATTTTTCAAAATTTGGTCCCTTTGATTATGTGGGGACGATTTTTCCTGAAAATAGAGGTGCAAAATTAATAGATTTAACCTCTAAGGAGAAAAGCCAGACTTGGTTTGAAAACTGGGTCAAAGAACAGGAGCAAAGACAAATGAACAATGAATTAACGCATTTCAATGAACAAGAGCGGGCAAAAATGGTAGATGTCACCGACAAAAAGGTAAATTACCGGATGGCAACGGCACAAGCGACAGTAAAAATGACCAAAGAGACGTTACAACGGATTAAAGCAGGCCAAGTAAAAAAAGGGGATGTGTTAGCTGTCGCCCAAGTAGCAGGTATTATGGCAGCAAAAAAAACGAGTGAATTAATTCCGATGTGTCATTTGCTACTTCTAAGTGGCGTGGATATATTATTTACCGATAATGAAGTTGATACGTTGACTATTCAGGCAACAGTCAAAGTAAATGGGCAGACAGGTGTAGAGATGGAAGCATTAACGGCGTGTCAAATTACAGCATTAACAGTTTACGACATGTGTAAAGCAATGGATAAGGGCATGGTGATTACTGACTGTCACTTGGTAGAAAAAATTGGTGGTAAAAGTGGGCATTACACCAAGCAATAAGCAACACTTAGTTTTTTAAAGAAGAAATAAATAATCCCAAATGAACAATGCAACGTAAAAAGTACAAGTTGCAGTTCATTTGGGGTGTTTTTTATTCATCATAAAAAATGAGTAGCACTTATTTTCGGCGCTCTTTTAATAGATGGACTAATTCTGGCAAGATGAGTTTTTCCATGCCTAACTGACAAGCCTTCGTGGAACCAGGTAAACAAAAAAGCAAAGTATCATCTTGGGTAAAACCCGCTAAAGCGCGAGAAGCAAGGGCGTGGCTGCCAATTTCTTTAAAGCTAAGATAACGAAATAATTCCCCAAAGCCCGGTATTTCCTGCACTAGAAGTGGTGTGATGGCTTCAAAGGTGACATCACGTTTGGCGATACCGGTACCGCCATTTAAAATAATTGCGTCGCTATTAGCCACCAGTGAGCCGACCCCATGGGTAATTGCAGCGCAATCATCTTTAACGATAATATGTCGGGATGGATTGAAATTCTTTTTTGTTAACAATTCAAAAATCAGCTGACCGGAAAAATCATCTGCCAGACTACGGGTATCGCTAACGGTGAGGATACTTACATTAACTTTCATGGGCAATTAAAGCTCCTTTTACAAGATTGTCTAAATACGGTTGAATCGACTTGCTAGAGGTAAAGCCATAAAAATGAAGACGGCCATTGGGAAATAATGTGAACTCATAGTCATCCCAAGTAAAGCGAGCGGCTAAAGGATTTTTCTTTAATGGCAACTGCTGTTTTTGACAAAAGTGATCAATTAGAAAGAAAGTAGCTGCGGGTATTTGAGTGGAAAAGACATTTTGACCGCACATTTTTTTTATCATAAAATTTTGGGGAGCGTTTTTTAATTCTGTTTTTTGGCAGTATTTACAATGAGCTTGTTTTTTTACTTTAAAATTTTGTAACTGGTAAGACCAAGCATCGATATAAAGCATTTCATCCCAGATAACTTCTTTTGGATTTGTGATGATTTTTAAAGCCAGACTGACCTGGTAACTACTAATCATTGGCACTAAAGGTGTTATGACGCCTAATAAATCACAATCTTTTTGAATAAGAGCGTCTAATTGTGGCAATGCACAACCTAAACAAGGGGCATCGACAGGATTTATAGCCATCACCTGTCCACTTGTGGCCGCCAGCGCAGCAAAAACAAAAGGAATTTTATAGTAGTGACAATAGTTATTGATTTCTTCACGAACCTGATAGTTGTCAGAGCAATCTAAGATTAAATCAGGGCAACTTTCTTCTTGCAAAATGTAATCGCTGAAACTTTCTTTATAAGCAAAAATCTTCGCGCTGCTATCAATTTTACTTAAAGCATTTTTTGCAGCTTCGACTTTGGCAACGTTATTTGTGGCATCAGCTTCGGTAAAAAGGGTTTGCCGTTGTAAATTACTTAACTCCACATAGTCAAAATCCAGTAAAGTCATTTTTTTAATCCCCATGCGCAGCAGCTGTTCTGCTGTATAACTGCCAAGTGCTCCGCAGCCAACGATTAAAACGTGGACTTGGGCAATTTTTTCTTGACCGCAGGGGCCAATTTTTTTGACTCGGATTTGACGATCGTATCGTTCCATGACAACCTCCTTAAAAAATAGCGATAGTAGTAGCTAAAAAGACAAAAATTCTCACGTTAACATAACATAAGAATAAAAAAAAGGGAATTGGGGAGTGCACTTATTTCTTTTTTTATCGAAAAGCATTACAATACGTTCAGTATCTCACAAATTAGAAAGCGAGGAAACGTTATGGCGCTTGTTAAATTACAGACAGAACCAATTGATGTTGCCTTTTATTATAATCAATTAAAAGATCCCCGATATGGTGGCATCGTTACTTTTGCGGGTGTCATTCGCGAGTGGACCGGTGCAATCCAAACAAAAGGGATCGGCTATACAGCCTATGAAGAAATGGCAGAAAAAGAACTTTTAAATTTAGCGACTAAAGTCGAAGCAAAAGGCGCAAAAGTCGTTTTGGTTCACCGTTTAGGAGAATTGAAAATTGGCGAAGAAGCGGTATTTATCGGGGTGGCTTGTCCCCATCGTAAAGATGCTTTTGTAGGCTGTGAATATTTAATTGATCATTTGAAAAGAAATGTTCCAATTTGGAAAAAAGAATACGATACAGATAAAGTCCGCTGGGGAGGTTTAAGCCAATGATACCCATTAAATTATTTGCTTATTTGGCTGAAGCGATTGCGCCGGAAATTAGCGTAGCACTACCAACAGAAATAAAAAAAGAAGATTTATTGGCAATTGTAGCCAAGACTTACCCGAATTATGCTGCTGAAATTGAAACTTGTAGTGTGGCAGTAAATCAAAATTTTGTGCAAGATGAAACAATCTCTTTGACTAAGACAGATGAAGTAGCGTTAATTCCACCTGTAAGTGGAGGTTAACATGACAAATGCAATGCTTATAAAAAAACAAGAAAAAACTTTACAGGATCGTTTTGGCCGCCAGCATGATTATTTACGTCTTTCGATTACGGACCGCTGTAATTTACGTTGTGTGTACTGTATGCCAGAAGAAGGGCTACCATTTTTTCCCCACGAAAAAGTTTTAAGCGCTACTGAAATTATTACTTTAGTAAAACACTTCGCCAAAATGGGCATCAAAAAAGTGCGTTTAACGGGTGGCGAGCCTTTATTACGCAAAGATATACTGGAAATTGCGGCAGGAATTAAGGCAATTGACGAGATTGAAGATTTATCAGTGACGACAAATGGGCTGGCTTTACCAAGAATGGCTGCTGATTTAAAAAAAGCAGGGGTTGATCGGTTAAATATCAGTTTAGATACTTTTGATGCTAAAAAGTATCACCAGATGACGCGGGGTGGCAAATTAGAAAAAGTGCTTGCAGGAATTGATGCTGCTAGTCAGCAAGGCTTTAAAGCTATTAAACTAAATACAGTTGTCATAAATGGACAGAATCAAACGGAATTGAGGGATTTTTTGCGTTATACGATAACTCAGCCGGTTAATGTACGCTTTATTGAATTTATGCCAATTGCCAGTCAAAAAAAGAATTGGACGCAAGGCTATGCCGGGGTAAAAGAAGTCTTTACAATTTGTCAGACTGAAGGTTGGGCATATGAAAAAATGACATTGTCCGGTAATGGCCCTTCAGAGAATTATCAAATTAAAGGCGCAAAGGGATCTTTTGGTTTAATCCACCCTGTAAGTTGTCAATTTTGTGAAAGTTGCAATCGCCTGCGAGTTACAGCAGATGGTTGTTTAAAATCTTGCCTTTATTGGGCAGATGAAATTAATTTGCGTAACAAACTAGATGACGCGGCGGCTTTTGAAGCAGCTGTGGTTACGGCTTTAAACGATAAGCCAGAAAATCATCAAATGGCATTAGATGAACAAGAAAAAGTAAAAGAGCGACAACCTACTTGGCGACACATGAGTCAAATTGGTGGATAAGGAAAATAAAAGTAAGAAAACGACCTTTGTAAAGTTTAGTTCTTAGACTAACCTTACAAAGGTCGTTTTTTATGGTGCTTTAAAATTTACTGGGATAATAACTCATTATCGGTATTTCTAAAAACTATACTAAAAACGCAAATAAAATGCACAAGGATTTTTGAAAAGGTAATAGCGCTATAGCCTAAATAGATCTAAAGCACCATAAACATCGAAAAAAAATAGCTTATAAAAAAGCTGTTGTAATTTTTTTGGCGCATCTTCTACACATGTGCCAGTACTGCCCACACTAATAGGGTAACTCCGCTACCAAAGAGCCAGCCTCCTAGAACATCTGTCAGAAAATGGACGCCCAAATAGATACGGGAAAATCCAATCAGCCCGGCGATTGTCACGGCTGCTGCAACCAATAAGAAGGCTAGTTGCGGATAAAGAGCCCAGCTGCCCAATGCTAAGCTGAGGTATAGCGCCGCCGAACAGGTAGCGTGGAAACTGGGAAAGCTATGGTCTGTCTCCTCGGTTAGTCGCTTTCCCTCTGGTCGTGGTCGTTTCATTCCCCGCTTCATGGCAAATGCCAGCCACCAGCTAATCGTTAAGGCAATTCCCGCCGGCCGGACTACTTTCCACCAGAATCCAGGGATCAGCGCCAATGCAATCATCACCACCACGACGCCGGAAAAGCGCCCCAACTGGGTAAAAAAGAACATCACTTTATTTATAGCTGGACGCCGCAGGCTGACTACTTTTTTTCTCATTTTATTTTCTTTAGCTATTTTTTGACAGAACATTTTTTAATAAATAATCGTATTAACTAAAAAACAAATCTTTCCTTTTTAAATTAGCGCGGACAATTCTGTATGGGGTAAATCCAAATCTTCTGCAACAGCCTGCAGGGTTAATTGCCCTTTATACGTATTGACCCCATGATATAAGGCATCGTTATATTGTAATAAATCTTCTAAATTAGTTGTTGCTAATAATTTTGCGTAAGGCAATGTAGCATTGCTTAGGGCATGAGTTGAAGTTTGAGGTACAGCTCCAGGCATGTTGGCAACAGCGTAATGAATAACGCCTGACGCAATATAAGTCGGATCTTTGTGAGTGGTTACTTTACTACCAGTAGCAAAAATTCCGCCTTGATCAATGGCAATGTCAACGATAACAGATTCATTGGGCATTGCGGCTACCATTTCTTCTGTCACCAAAACTGGAGCTTTGTGACCAGGAAGTAAGACAGCACCGATGACTAAATCAGCTGTTTTTAACGAATTACGAATATTCAGTTCATTGGAAATTAGAGTTTGAACTTGTCCGTTAAAAATATCATCCAATTCTTTTAAACGATTGATATTTACATCTAAAATCGTCACTCGTGCTCCCAAACCAAGTGCTAAACGTGCCGCGTTATATCCTGAAACGCCACCACCAATAATGACGACATTACCTTGGCGGACACCTGGAACACCCGCAAGTAAAATTCCCTTACCACCAAATGTTCGCTGTAAATATTGTGCCCCAATTTGTGCGGCCATTCTACCTGCAATTTCACTCATCGGAGAAAGTAGTGGTAGACTACCATCTGCTAATTGAACATTCTCATAAGCAATCGCAGTAACACCGCTTTTCATCAATTCAAGTGTTAATTCTTTATTGGCAGCTAAATGGAGGTAAGTAAATAAAACTAGCCCTGCTCTAAAATACTGATACTCACTTGGCTGTGGTTCTTTTACTTTCATCACCATGTCGCAGTTCCAAACCTCGGCAGCATCGGTCAAAAGTGCGCCAACTTTTTGATACGCCACATCAGCAATACCAGAACCCAAGCCAGCTTCGCTTTCTACTAAGACAGTGTGGCCAGCTTTCACGAGCTCTAAGACACCACTTGGGGGTAGTGCCACCCGATTTTCATGATTTTTAATTTCTTTGGCAATTCCGATTCGCATCTACATCACTCCTTTATTTTTTGAACTTTTGGCTTACGAAAAAGCAAAACGAATCCTGTGTAGCAAAATTTTATAACCAAAATATGAAATAAAACGGCCTTTTCTTACTTTCTAGTATAGAGGAATGGGAAACGATTACAAAGAAACTTTTCAAAATTATGGAAAAAAGCGACAAAATTCTTGTGAGAAAGTAAAACGATGGCTAGAATAGAAAAGACAAGAGGTGATGAAATGCTCAAAAAGTTACAAAAGAAATTGAACGAGTATAATCATGAATATCACGTTTTAAATTTAACCTTATCCATTATTTGGATTATTTTGATGCTGTTAGATTTTGCATCTGTCATTAATATTAATGAAAATCCGTTTCGTGTTGTTGATTATTTGATTTGGATTTTATTTACCATTGATTATTGTGGGCGTTTGCTTGTTGATCCAGCTAAAAAAACTTTTTTCAAAAAGAATATTTTTGATTTGATTGCGATTTTGCCCCTTAATTTCATTTTTGGAGTACTAGGACTTGCGCATTTTGGCAAAATTGCCCGTATTAATCGTATTGCCCGAATTATCGGACTATTTGGGAAGCTGTCGCGCAATAAGCGCAGTATTTTATATACCAATGGTTTTATTTATGTCCTTTATATTAGTTTAGGGATTATTGTGATTGGAGCCGGACTATTCTCTATTGCAGAAAATCGCTCTTTTGCAGACGCTTTGTGGTATGCAATTGTTACAGTTACCACAGTTGGGTATGGAGACATTGCCCCTACGACTGATGCTGGTAAATTGATTGCCGCAGTTCTGATGCTATTA
Organism: Candidatus Enterococcus myersii; assembly: GCF_017316025.1. Taxonomy (GTDB): domain Bacteria; phylum Bacillota; class Bacilli; order Lactobacillales; family Enterococcaceae; genus Enterococcus_C; species Enterococcus_C montenegrensis. The sequence continues at coordinate 268,780 of NZ_JAFLVT010000018.1, read as the reverse complement.
GGGATTGGTTTTATCGGGATCTTGACCTCAACAATCACCTCTTATTTCAGCCATAAAAACGAAGCCATGCGACAAGTGGAAGAGGATAGTGAATTAGCTGAGTTGAAAAAGGAAATCATTTTATTACAGAATCAATTAGATCGGATTGAAAAAATGTTAAAAAAATAAAAGCTCTAAAAAAATAGCCGCTAGCAAGTTAATTAAACTGCTAGTGGCTATTTTTTATACTCATTAAGACAGTAAGAAAAGCCTAGCTTTTGGTGAAAGTCCAATAATGGACAGCCTCATTTGTTAAATCTTGGGGATGAAATAATTCTTTGTAAGTTGCTTTTGCGGGCGTATCATTAGGGTCTAAAACTAAAATTTGATTGTCTGCCTCTGCTCCAAGTACCATAATATGTCCCACATCGGTAAAACGACCCGGTTTGACAGAGACGACAACGGGGATTTTTTGCCTCAAGTAGTGTTGCACACTTTGAAAATCAGTACCTAAATCATGATATTGCAGTTGGTAGTGATGAGCAAAATCACTAAAAATTTGCCAAGCAGTTCCTTGTCCGGCAACAAAATAATTATTTTGGGCCCAATTTAAAATATCTTGGGGGACGGCTTCTTTTCCTTCAAAATAAGAAAGCACCATTGTCAAAGATAAAATTGCACAGCCGTTTTGGGCTAGTGTATTGTTATCGCCACTACCATAGGTATCATTAGCCCAACGTTCGTCTGTCTGTAAAATCAAAGGTGTGGGGATCTGATTTCCTTTTAAAGTATGATTGGCTTGTTGACTATACTCCTCTTGACTAATGCTTGCACTTTGTAATGGAGTATCCTGCGTAGGGTTTATAAAAAAAAGCCAAATTACACCTAAAATAAGCATGCAAAAACCGATAAAAATTATTTGGGGTTGGCGGGATTTCTTTTTTGCCATGAAAACACCTCGCTTTTGATTCATACTGGGTTTACTCTAAAGCAAAATTCTAAAAAAAGATATCGGTCATGGGTCTGATTTACCAAACCTTAAATTTTATCAGTCGTTTGAAAGCGTCATTAAAAAAAGATACTTTCAAATAAAATGAGCGACTTAGTCAGTACAAAAGATGATAGGTGATTCATCTGAATTGAAACTCATGTTATTTAAGTGTTGACAAATTTTTTTTAAGTTGGTAATGTAATGGAGTTCAAAACGAAACGATTACGATTTATATAATGAAAAACGAAAAGAGGTAAGACAAATGGCAAAAAAATCAAAAATTGCAAAAGCGAAAAGACAAGAAGCTTTAATTGAGAAATACGCCGTGCAACGTAGGGAATTAAAAGCAGCAAAAGACTATGTTGCTTTAGCCAAACTACCAAAAGACTCCAATCCCAATCGCTTGAAATTCCGCGATCAAATCGATGGTCGTCCCCGGGCGTATATGCGTAAATTTGGGATGTCCCGTATCAATTTCCGCCAATTAGCCCACAAAGGGTTAATTCCGGGCGTGAAAAAGGCTAGCTGGTAAGAAATAAACACGTGATTTGGAGGAATGAAAAATGGCAGTACCTGCACGAAAAACATCAAAAATGAAAAAACGGCTTAGACGAACCCATCAAAATTTGAAACGACCAGAAATTTCTTTTGATGCTGCTACGGGAGATTACAGACGTTCTCATCGTGTTTCTTTAAAAGGATATTACAAAGGGCGCAATGTGGCAGAGGAAAAATAAAGGAGGGAGAAGTTTGCAAATTATTTATCCGCCTTTAGTGGAAGACTGCTTTAATTATCAACAGGAAAAAAACGGGATTCTACTTGAAAAAAGTCAAATTTATAAAGATATGGTGGCTGCTGGCTTGATTACCCAAACTGGCATGCCAACTGAAAGTGCGTTGGAAAATGGCATGATTAAAGATTTTTACGAAGAAAAAGATTTGAGTTTTGAGGATTTCTTAGCTTTGTATCCTATTTTTATAAACTATGATGCAGACTTATTCCAACAAATTGATGGTTTTTGGGAAATAACTTTGGATTTTAAAAATGAATTGTTACAAGCGTTAGCTGCCAACGTTTTTGACTATGATGAAACTTTGCAGCTACAAATGTATCTAGAAGAGCGCTAGGAGGTTAAAAAATGCGTCAAAATATTATCTTAGAGTCGCCGATAACAAAAGAACGTTTATATCTAACGAGTAAAAATAAACGTAACAGCCCCGAACGCTTAACGCTAAAAAAATATTCACCTCAGTTACGTCAAAAAGTGATATTTACAGAAGTGAAATAGACAGCAAATTAAGTTTTTTTAAGCTAAAAAAAATAAGGAGGAAGATGATGGAAAAAACAGATTTGGCGAGTGCCTATCGCAGGCTGAAAAGCCCCAATATTAAAACCCGTAAACGGGCGCTAAAAATAATCAAAGAATACAAACGCGATAAAATTAGAGCCTATTATGCCGTAAATTAAAAATGTCTAGCGCAATTGTCAGGTTGACTTTTGCGCTAGACATTTTTTATGGGCAGAAAGTATAAAATTTTCACATGAATAAATTACTTTAAGACAAGTTTTCAAAACATTTGAAGAACGATTTCCAACAATTTTGTTCTTATTTTTAAAAAGCTGATCACGTTTAGTGGCAACCTTTTATTCGTATTCTTCTAATTCCAGGCTTAATTCTTCCCATTTTTCTAACAGCTCGTTTTGTTTACTACGGGCAACCTCTAATTTTTCATTTAATTCTTGTAGTTGCAGATGATCAGCTAAAATTTCTGGTTTTACCATTTCGGCTTCTAGTTGGTCGATTATTTCGTCTGTCTCACTCATCTTTTGTTCCACATCGCCTACTTTACGTTGTAGGCTGCGGAGAAGTTTTTGTTGTTCTTTACTTTTTTGGAAGTTTTCTTTACCAGCGGAGATAACAACGGGTGTGTCATTGTTTTCCGCAGCGAGTAGGGCGGCAATTTCTTCTTCTTCTTTTTTCTTTTCAAGATAATAATCGTAATCACCTAAAAATAACCGACTGCCTTCTGGGGACAGCTCGATGACTTTGGTGGCGATTCGGTTGATGAAGTAACGGTCATGGGAAACAAAAAGCAAAGTTCCTTCGTAGTCGATCAAGGCATTTTCTAAGACCTCTTTGTTATCAATATCCAAGTGGTTAGTAGGTTCATCTAAGATCAAAAAGTTTTCTTCATCCATTGCCAGTTTTGCTAATGCGACACGTGCCTTTTCACCACCACTTAATAAATTAATTGGCTTATCCACATCTTCACCAGAAAACAAGAAGCTCCCTAAGACATTGCGAATTTCTAATTCTGGGGTAGTAGGATGTTCATCCCATAATTCTTGTAGAATCGTTTTATTGCTGTTTAAGTCTGCTTGGCCTTGATCGTAATAGCCAATGGAAACATTCGCCCCTAATTGGGCTTCACCGCGGATAAACGGAAGCTGTCCGATTAAGGATTTTAATAACGTAGACTTGCCGATGCCGTTTGGTCCGACTAAAGCAATGGCGTCTTGTCGGCGAATATCTAAGTCCACAGGTTGGGCTAAAATATCAGTGGGGCTGTAGCCAATTGCCCCATCGTTTAATTGTAAAACGACATTACCAGACACTTTATCAATATGGAAAAGAAAATGTGCTGATTTTTCTGCACCTTGAGGTCGATCTAGCCGTTCCATTTTTTCCAGTTGTTTGCGGCGACTTTGGGCTCTTTTGGTTGTCGAGGCGCGGACTAAATTTCGCGCAACAAAATCTTCTAGCTTATTAATTTCTTGTTGTTGCTTTTCATAGGCTTTCCACTCACTGGCTAATTGTGCGGCTTTTAAATCCAAATAGCGACTGTAATTGCCTTTGTAGTGGGTCATTTTATGACGACTCAACTCGTAAATTTCATTGGTTACTTTATCTAAAAAGTAACGGTCGTGAGAAACAATCAGTAAGGCACCGCTATAGTTTTGTAAATAGTTTTCTAGCCAGCTTAACGTTTCTATATCTAAGTGGTTAGTAGGTTCATCTAATATTAAAATATCTGGTTTTTGCAAAAGCATGCGGGCTAAAGCCAGTCGCGTTTTTTGGCCACCGGAAAGGTTGTTAATTTTTTGCTGATAAAAGCTTTCATCAAATTGAAAACCGTGTAAAACAGAGCGGATTTCATTTTCATAACCGTAGCCGTTACTATCAGCAAAATCGTGTTGTAATTTATCGTACTCTTTTAAGGTACTTTCATAATCACTGCCACTGGGATTGCTTTCTGAAATTTTGACTTCTAAAGTTCGCATCCGCTGTTCCATTTGTCGGACCTTTTCAAAAGCGGTCAGCATTTCATCCCAAATTGTTGCCTCAGAAGTTAAGCCGGTATCTTGGGCTAGATAGCCTAAGGTTGCAGTTTTATTTTTAGCGATTGTTCCTTCATCGGGGGCTTCAATGCCGGCGATGATTTTTAATAGAGTGGATTTGCCGGCCCCATTACGCCCCACCAGTCCAATGCGTGCTTTTGTAGCAATCTCTAAATGAATATTGCGAAATAAGACTTCTGCGCCAAAAAGGCGGGCAATTTGATTTGCTTGTAATAATATCATGGATAATCTTCCTTTGAATGAAATATGTCATCTGACTGTTTTTTCACAAATTTTAAAATAAAGCTAAAAAAATTAGCAAAAAAATTCAGCGTATCAGTTGTAGTCTATCATAATTTTCCTACTAGTGTATATTACAGGAGAAAGCAAAAATAAAAATTCACAAATTTGTGAGCAGAGAAATTGCATTTGCTGGTACGTCCTGTTATGATTTGTCAGTAAATTACGTGAAAAATTCACAAATGGAGGCGTACACGTTGAAAGATCATCATATCCCTAAGGCAACAGCAAAGCGTTTGCCCTTATACTACCGCTATTTGCGGATTTTAAATAATGCTGGAAAACAAAAGGTTTCTTCAACTGAACTTAGCGAAGCCGTACAAGTCGATAGTGCCACTATTCGTCGCGACTTTTCGTATTTTGGTGAGCTTGGCAAAAGAGGTTATGGTTATGATGTGGAGGCATTGATGAATTTCTTTGCTAAAACATTAAACGAAGATCATATGACTAACGTTGCTTTAGTCGGTGTTGGTAATTTAGGGACAGCCCTATTAAAATATAAATTCCACCAAAGTAATAGTATCCGCGTTAGCGCAGCTTTTGACGCAGATGAAGAAATTACTGGTCGCATCATTGACGGGGTTCCTGTTTATGCAATGCGGGACATGGTCGAGCAAATAAAAATTCAAGAAATTGATATCGCCATTTTGACGGTACCAGCAGAATTTGCACAAGGAATCGTAGATGAACTTGTTGCGGCTGGAATCAAAGGTATTTTGAATTTTACTCCAGCTCGTCTTAGCGCACCTAAGAGCGTCTTAATTCAAAACGTTGACTTAACTAATGAATTACAAACATTGATTTATTTCTTACATTCACAAGACGAAAAATAAAAAAGAAAGACCAAGTAGGGATAGCATCATTAAAAAGTTAAACTTTTTAGTGACGCTACATCTGCTTAGGTCTTTCTTTTTTTGATTAGCAGGAAAGGCTAAAAATTTTAAATAGCCTCTGATTACGCAGAAACTAAGGGAGTTTATAAAGTTATTAGCGAAAAAGTTCAGCGTAATCAGGTTTTTCATCAGAAAATTCTGCGATGATTTTTGTCAAGGCAGGGTAATCGATGAAACGAGCTGAACGGGTTAATTCTTTGCCATGACTTAATAAAACGACTAGAGGTGCTGTCAAAGCTTGAAAATGACCGGCAACTTCAGGAAATTTACTCCCATCAAAATGGTAAATTGGGACATCTTTGGCAAAACGAGCTTCTAGTTGCGGTTTTACCGCCACGCAAACGCTACAGCCAGGCTGGGAGATATAGGCAATCGCTAATTTTTCTTGGTTTAATTGTTGTAATCCGCTGTTAAAATCTGTAATTTGGATCATTCACTCACCTACTTTTCGTTGTTTTCATCTTTAATGTAAGATTTTGGTCAATAAAAGTCAAATCAGCTGTTTTTCATTTGAAAAGGTAAATGAAAGCTTAATTTTTTTGCGACAGACTTGTGAGATTTTACGAAAAAGCGTATATTAAAGCGACGAAAAAACAAGCTAAAAAATTTATTTTCTGCATTGACCCCTATATGAAGGGTTTTTCTTTTTGCTGAAACAACAAATTTACATATTGAAATAGCTAAAGGAGTCTTTTAATGTTTAGTCATTTACCTGATTCAATCTTACAAATGAGTATGATTTTTTTATCAATTGTGATTGAAGCTTTACCTTTTGTTTTATTAGGCTGTATTATTTCCGGTGCACTTTACGTTTTTTTAACACCTGAAAGGGTCCAGCGCCTATTGCCACAAAATAAATTGGCCGCAATTGCAGTAGGGTGTGGTTTGGGCTTTTTCTTTCCTTCTTGTGAATGCGGGATTGTGCCGATAGTCAATCAGTTTGTTAAAAAAGGAGTGCCCAATCACACAGCCTTTGCTTTTATGCTAACAGCACCGATTATTAATCCAATTGTCATTTTTTCTACTTTTATTGCCTTTGGAAATTCGATGCGGTATGCATTTTTACGCGTGATCGGCAGTTTAATTGTTGCCATGGTGATTGGCGTTTGGTTGGCTTATTTTAACCAACAAAGCATTATTAAAGACGCGAACTTGCAACAAGCTGTGGCAAATGTCAGTCATAGCCATCATCATGAAAAAAGTGTTCATAATCAAACGAAGAAAACATTTATCCAGCAGGTAGGTCATGTATTAGAACATAGCGTAGATGAATTTTTTGATACTGGCCGTTACTTAATGATTGGTGGTCTAATTGCCGCTGCGATGCAAACGTATTTACCAACTGGGGTTATGTTGACCTTAGGTTCAAATAAAATTTTAGCAGTCGTTGTGATGCTGTTTTTAGCTTTAGCGATGTCTCTTTGTTCAGAAGCGGATGCTTTTATTGGTTCTTCTTTATTAAGCTTGTTTGGTACAGGGCCAGTTGTCGGCTTTTTGGTCTTTGGTCCGATGGTGGATATTAAAAATCTTTTAATGATGAAACGCTATTTTAGCGGTCGCTTTATCGCGAGTTTAGTCGCAATTATTGTTGTCTGTGTAACAGGCTATGCATTGGTGGTGTCCTTATGATTCGCTTTTTAATTTTAGCTGGTTATTTTGAGTTGATGATGTATTTACAAGTTTCTGGTAAACTCAATCAGTTTATTAATGTTCACTACAGTTATTTGGCTATTTTGTCCATGATTTTATCTTTTGTCTTGGCGGTGGTGCAATTGGTATTGTGGGTGAAAGCTGACGGTAAAAAAGAAGACTCCGTAGAACATAGTCATGAAGAGGGGATAGAACACGAGCACGGTCTGAAAAAAAGACATCAACGCGTAATCGCCTATATTTTATTAGCACTACCGGTGATTGTCGGGACTTTTTTTCCAGTGGTCAGTTTAGATACCACGATTGTTCAGGCTAAAGGATTCCAATTTCCGATTAGTAAAGAGTCTGTGGGAGATCCACAAATGCAGACCCAATATCTACAGCCTAATACAAGCATGTACTACAATAAAACTGAATACCAAAAACAAATGGATAAATTAATGAAAAAGTATGATAAATCTGGTACATTAGCCGTTACAGAAGAAAACTACCTAGAAATAATGGAACTGATTTATAATTACCCAAGTGAGTTTATTGGGCGCAAAATTAGTTTTGACGGTTTTATTTATCATGCCAAACAAGATCAAAAAGAAGACGATTTTGTTTTTCGTTTTGGGATTATTCACTGTGTTGCCGATTCTGGAGTTTTTGGTCTACGTATTCATTTACCAGCGGGATCGTCTTTTAAAAACGACCAATGGGTGCATATCGAAGGGGTTATTCAGAGTAATTTTTATCAACCTTTAAAACGGGAATTACCAGTGGTACAGACGATGAAAACAAGTACAATCACAGCCCCTAAAAATCAATACGTGTATCGCTCATTTTAACCACTTTTTTAGCGAAAAAAATGTTAAAATAAGAAACAGATTTCATAAAAAAAACATATTCCTTTGTTAGAGTAGGAAATGTAGACGCTTTGTTTGTAGTTTCAGACAAGTTTTAGTAAAATGAAATGTAGCAATAGTTAGAAGAAAGAGGTGTTAACTGTGGGTTTTACAGATGAAACAGTACGTTTTGATTTTGACGATAGTCGCAAAAAAGAAGTAAGTGAAACGTTGGCCATTGTTTATCGCGCTTTGGAAGAAAAGGGCTACAACCCAATCAACCAAATCGTAGGTTATTTACTTTCCGGCGACCCGGCCTATATACCTCGTTATCGTGATGCCCGTAATTTAATCCGCCGTCATGAAAGAGACGAGATTTTAGAGGTCTTAATTCGTTATTACCTTGGCAATCATGGGATTAGCCTGTAATGCGGATAATGGGATTAGATGTCGGTTCAAAAACTGTTGGTGTTGCAGTCAGTGATTTACTTGGTTGGACTGCACAAGGGGTAGAAATTATCCGCATCGATGAAGCCAATGGCGAATTTGGATTTGATCGCATCAAAGAGTTAGTAACCCAATACGAAGTAACGCAATTTGTTGTGGGCTTACCAAAAAACATGAACAATACGATTGGTCCACGAGCCGAAGCATCACAAGCTTATGGTAAAAAATTAGAAGAGTTATTTCACTTGCCAGTTTTTTATCAAGATGAACGCCTAACCACCGTTCAAGCTGAGCGGATGCTTGTAGAACAAGCCAATACATCACGGGCAAAACGGAAAAAGGTTATCGATAAGTTAGCCGCCGTGATGATTTTGCAAAATTATTTAGATCGCAGCGATACAAAGTCGCCTTTATAGGAAAGAGGAAAGCAGATGACTGAACATAACCACGACCACAACCATGATCACGAAGGACACGAACACATTACGTTAGTCGACGATCAAGGTAACGAAACGCTTTACGAAATTTTATTAACAATTGATGGACAAGAAGAATTCAAACGCAATTACGTTTTATTGTACCCAGCAGGTGCATCAGAAGACGATGACGTTGAATTACAAGCCTATGCCTACATCGAAAATGAAGATGGCACAGAAGGCGAATTGGAACAAATCGAAACTGAAGCTGAATGGGATATGATTGAAGAAGTCTTCAATACTTTCATGGCTGAAGAAGAATAAGCTTTAAATACTAGCTGAACCCTTGGTGGATAAGGGTTCAGCTTTTTTGTGTTTTGAATTGAATACGTTCTGTTAGAAATTTAGAAGTTCTACTAGCTTCTCTATGGTTTTTCTTTGGTTTATGTTAGTTAGACGATTATAAGAAAAAGGACTAATTTTAGTCCAAAAGGTGTGCTATTCTTGAAGGAAGAAAAGTTAATAGATAAAGAAAATGTAATCGGTAGCAATATCAGACGACTCCGATTAGAAAAGGGAATGGGACAGACAGAACTGGTGCGAGAACTACAGCTCAGTAAAATCGCTATGACAAGAGAAGCCTTGGTTAAGATTGAAGGTGGCCGGTAACATATTAAGCTGAATCAATTCAGGACTATTAGGGATATTCTATAGGTGTCTCATGAAGATTTGCTTCAATGACTACTTGTAGTCAACGATTACTGATTCGTGAAGCAATGTTAAATATGGCAGAGCAATCTTTATTGGTTATCTGCTTTACTTGGTTTATTTAGATTATAAGTGTCCTTTTTGAGGCTATCTGAAAGTTTCTTATATTCTAACTCAAATGTTTTTTGCCATTCTTTACTTTTTTTGGATTTCTTTTTGATATATTCATCGACTTTGCTCATTTTGCTATCTCCTTTCGCTGTTCAGAATAGTATTAGTATATCCTGATATTATCCGTCAGTGAAGAAGACTCATGTACAATTAATGCTGGGTTCAATTGAATGAAAAAGTATGCAAATTTCAAATCGGTAAACGACTACAAGTAGTCAAAAAGGTGGCGAATAAATGAAAGTTTACACGATTCAACCAGTAGATTTTTTACAATCTGTTGATTCAGAAGGATTTATTTTTCCAAGGAAATATCACGCTGAGTTATCTGTCTTTTTTGATAATCTGAATGCAATTGGTGCACTTTGTTGGCTTGAAGAAGAGTATATGAAACGAATCCAGTTACCATTGGATCGAGATTTAATTTGGGTATGGCGAGATACCTGTCATTTAAAGTATGCTCGTAAAGATAATTTTACAGATTTTAGCAAATACAATTTTTACTGTTTTGAAATTCCTATTGAGTTTTATAGGAAAAACATTTTATGGTCAAAGTTTATAGAGTGGCATGAACCGTTGAATCATGAGTGGGAGACTGATGAAGATCAGGAATTTGAGTATATTTTTGATATTCCGAAACATCCGAGGTACGGGGATATACAAGGGGTAACGACAAGGTTGCACAAGGATTGGATAAAAAAAATACTCGCATTTAAAGGTGACTACTTGTAGTCTTTTGAATAGAATTCTTAATGTTACACCCTTATGTATTATGAATGAATACTGGTATAATAGTAAATAGGGTGTGCAACGTTAGGGTATACTTTCATGTTACATACCATATAATATGCGATTCAAAATTTATGTACTTTTAAGGGTGGATGAAAATGATTTTTATCATAATGAATAGTCTGGTGCTCTTTGTTATTATGCAAATACTCGGAGTTCCTATTTCTAATTTAGCGCTGTTAAAGCAAAAATATGATACTTTTTCTTTTAGCGAGGACAAAACAACTTCAGGAATAAATATTATCTACAATATTTTTATTTCCAATATATATATTCTTTTGTTAAATGAAATGAATATTGCCAAACCCTATGTAAATAATTTGTATTTTGTTGTAATTGGATATCTATTAATCAGATATTTTGTGATTTTTTTTATTTTACAAAGAAAATCACTTTTGAACTTTAGATATGAATTTACCTTAGTGACCTTAACTTTATTAGGAACTTATATAGTCTTTGATAAATTTATTCGGTCTGGTATTTCAATAATGATCCCTATTGATGATTTTAAAAATGAAATAGTGCTTTTGCTAATTCTTTTTTTGTACGACATTTTCAAAAATAGTTTAGTTACAGTTTTTAAAGATAGAGATGTTACTTCACGAAGAGAAAAATACATAAGAAATAGGTATTCTTATTTTTTTGATAAGTACAATTCTTATATATTAAGCAACATTGGTGAGGAATTCAAAATAGATAAGGAAATAACGAGAAAATTTATTCTCTTGGTTTATTCTTTTATCATATATGAAAATTTTAGTCGCCCTAAATTCTATAGGCTAGTAGAGTTTGTAGTATCAAAATTTTCTTCGGGAAGATATTCTACGGGAATAATGCAAGTACAATCGAAATATACTTTAGATGATAAAGAAAGCATTGCTAAAGGAATAGATATTCTTAAAAATATGTTTATCGAAATAGAAAGCTACGAATATGAAGAATGTTGGGTAAGAGAAATAGCCAATAGGTATAATCCGTCTAATAATGAGCAATACGCAAAAGAAATTCTATATATATATATAGAACTCGATAGATTTTTACAGGTATTGGATTAACTCTAAAATATTTACTATAATTTACAATAATATTTGACAAGTTCAATTAAATAAAAGTATTACTGAACAAGGACTAATTTTTGATTATGTTTCCGTAAAAATACCCTTGAAATGGGTTGCTAGGTGATATTTTTTCCTCATCAAAAGCACGCCACGCAACTTGAATACGTTTTTGAAGCCGATTAGAAAGCCGATCAAGATGAATGAGCATCAATAAAATGATTAGCTCTTTTCAAAAATCGTTGAAATTTCAACTATCTTCAATTATCTTTAATGAACTTAACTTCATGGCTGAAGAAGAAGAATAAGCTTTAAATACTAGCTGAACCCTTGGTAGATAAGGGTTCAGCTTTTTTGTGTTTTGAATTGAATACGAGCTTGAATACGTTTGACTAGTGATTGAAAGGTTCTTTTAGTTATAAAAAAATTATAGTGTTTTTTGTAAAAATAAAATCGCGCCTAACACAAGTAGAAATCCAATAAATTCAGGTAAAGAAAATCGTAGCTGAAAGATAAAAATTGAGAAGACTGTGGCAAGTATAGGTTCAAAAGCGGTCAAAACACTTGCTAAAGCTGAAGAGATGTAGCGCAAACTGGATAGATAGATTAAAAATGAACAGGCAGTACCAAAAATAATGACAATAAAAATTTGAAGGACAGAAGTTAACGTGACCATTCCGTCAACTTTCCAAATCGGGTGGATGATGTTGGCGGCGATACCGCCTAAAAGCATTCCCCAACCAACAACTGCGATGCTTCCGTGTTCTGCAAGTAGCCGGCGCGGTTGAATGGAATAAAAGGCTAATGAAATAGCCGAGCCAATTCCCCAAAGAAAGGCCGCTGGTGAGGCGATTAAATTTGCTAGCTTTCCTTTGGCGGCAATTAGTGTGACGCCCAACAAAGCAAGTAAGATGAGATAAATTGTTTTTTTCGCCGGTAGCATTTTCGTCTGCAATGCTGTATAGAAAATGACGAAAACCGGACCGATATATTGAACAATTGTCGCAAAAGAAGCGCTACTGAGCTCGATAGTTTTGAAATAAGTGAATTGCACCAGATACATTCCTAAAAGTGAAAATGAGAGTATTGAAATAAAATCAGTCCGGTGTTTAAAAGGCCAAGTCAGTGCATCTTTATTTTTAATCCGAGCGATCATAAGTAAAAGAAAACCTGCAAGTAACATTCGTGTTGAGACAAGCCAAGTTGCGGAAAAATGAAACTGGTTAAATAGAATTTGACCAGATATTCCTGAGATAGCCCATAATGCGGCCGCAATACTAGCATAAAGAATCCCAATCGTTTTTTGATTTTTTAAAATGGTCCGTCACTCCTTTTTTAATATCTGTTAGTATATCAGTATAATGTTTATTTACTTTGTTTTCTAACAGTTTTGAGGACGATAATAACAGTATTGGGTATAAAGGAGCTAGTATGTATTTTCAAGTTGATGATAATAAAAAAGAAGCGACACAGCATGTAACCCAAAATATTCCACTTGCCATTTATCAGCGGACCTTGATAAAGGAAAGGCACGATGCGATAACTTTACACTGGCATGAGGAATTTCAATTGGTTTGGGTCTATTCAGGAACATTGCTGTATAGCGTCGATGGAAAAGAATTTTTACTTCACCAAAACGAAGGCATTCTCATTAATACTTCTAAAATACATGGAGCAATCCCAGCTACATCAAAAGTAGAATATAGCTGCATTGATTTTTCTCCATATTTTATCAATAAAGAAATTTACCAGAAAAGTATTGCGGAATATAGCAAGAGATCTTCTTTTTCCTATCGATTCTTAGCTATAACTACGCGAAATTTAGAAATTCTGAATAGCCTTAAAAAGAATGTAAATGATATTAATTATCTGGATGTCTATGAGTTGTTGATTAGTAGTCTAAATAATATCGATAAAAACCAGTATCTGACGAATCAGGAGGAAGAGACGATTATTTATCAATTGCTGGATTATGTTCATAAAAATTTTCAAGAACCAATTACAGTGCAAGCTATTGCACAGACAATTCCAATAAGTAAGAAAAAGTGTACCAACTTGTTTAACAACTATACCCATCTTTCACCAATCAATTACGTAATCGACTATCGCCTAAATCAGGCGAAAAAAATGCTGTTAGAGACCCAACAGGATGTAGTCGAGATTTGTTTTGCAGCAGGCTTTAACAATGTTAGTTACTTTATAACGAGTTTTAAAGCGAAATATACGCTGACGCCATTTCAGTTTCGTAAACGCTTTGGCTAAGCTGTGTTTTTATCTGGAAGTGCGGATAAGATCGTATCTTTCTAGTAAAAATCTTTCATTTAATTTGCTTAAAGTCTAATGAAAAGGAATTTACAGGTTAAATTGCTATAATAAAAAAGAAGGTAGAAAGAGGTAACAGTAATTTTTGAATTCTAGCTAAAGCTGTTATCAAACTGTTTGTAAACGCAAGAAAGAAGGAAGTAAGATGAAAATTTTAGTAGTAGGTGCAAATGGGAAAGTGGCAAGACATTTTACCAATCAGATCAAAGAACATCCTTTGCTGCAAGAAAAAGCAGTCATTCGCAATGAAGAACAAATTCCATTTTTTAGTGAACGGAAAATTGAAACAGTACTATTGGATATCGTCAATAATTCTATCGAAGAGTTTGCAGCTGCCATGAAAGATGTGGATGCTGTTGTTTTCAGTGCTGGAGCAGGTGGCAAGGGCTTAGATAAAACGATTATGATCGATTTGGACGGCGCAATAAAAATTATGACAGCAGCTGAAATTGCTGGCGTTAAACGATTTGTCATGGTTAGTACCTTTAAAACAGGGCGTAAAGAAATTACCCGAGAAATTAAGGAAAACTCTTCTTTGACCGTTTACACAATTGCCAAAAATTATGCCGATGAATGGTTGAAACATCGTACCAATCTAAACTGGACGATTATTCATCCAGGTTCTTTAACCAATGAAGTTGGAACTGGCAAAATTAAATTAGCAGACAATCTAACAGGAGAACTTGAAAAAAATACGATTCCAAGAGAAGATGTGGCAACCGTGATTCTGGCAACACTGGAAAATGACGCAACTATCGGAAAAGAATTTGAAGTTGTTTCTGGCGATGTCTCAGTTTTTGAAGCTATCAAAGGGCTTAATTAACTTTTCCTCTGAATAGAAAAAACGATACAGGCAGTGCAAGATTTCTTGCACTGCTCTTTTTGTGAATGGATTTTTTGTGAATGGATTTAATTTTTTGTCCAACAGGGAAGGTTATATTACACCTGCATAATAGTTTTTTTGAAGCTAAACCGCAATCTTAGCGTAAGGCGTAGCAGCAATAAGCTAGTGGGAGAGTTTCCTATCAAACTAATCATTTTATTATTTTTATCTTTAAATAACGATTTTAAAAATAATTATCACGGCGTATAAAACGAAATCTATTTTGCGTTAACTTTAAGAAGTTTTTCCTTGAATATTGACTGACTATTTTTTGAATCATCAAAAATTTTGCGAATAAAGTTTTTTTCATAAATTTTATTTTATATTAAAAATTAAGGGAAGATAAATTTTTGTTTTGTGAATATTTTTCAGAAATCGTACTAAAATATAAAAGCGCTTTATTCAAAATGTTTTATTTTTTTTGCGAATCTAGATAAAATAATAAGTGTAATTAATAAAAAGTAATCGGCTTTATAATTATTGAAAAAAAACAAGAAAATTTAATGGGAAGTTGGTGAATTATGAAAAATGCTTTTATTGTACTGTTGTCGGCTTCTTTGATTAGTACATTTGTCTTTATAAATGGTCCAGTAAATGTTGCTGTTTCTGAGCCAACCAACGCAACTTCAGAACTTTTAGAGAGTACAGCCAGTCAAGAAAGTACTTTTAATTCAGCCGATATTCTGAAGGAAACAAATTTCTCAAACACAAATGGGACAAACGCAACAACGACAATTGAATCCACAACAGAGGCAACAACAAAATCAGACAGTACCACCCCTGATACATCTCTAGAGAAAACTAAAAAAGTTACAACTTTTGCTGCGACAGCTGACGCTGTGGAAGACGGAAGTGAAGGAAATCCTTATTTGGTTGCGACGTTTGCTGAGTTGCAAAGCGCAATTGACGCTATTAATAAAATGCCTGCTGACAATCAAGGCCCTTTTTATATTCAACTGACAGCAGATATCGAATACACAGATAAAACAACTACATTGTCAAAAAGCACCGTTATTAACGGCATTAAAGACTTCGAAAAGGATCCCGCTGATCCTGATAATCATTATTCAATACTTTATACTGAAACTGCTGGATTTGGTACTTCACATTTTCAAGTTGACAAAGCTGTAGATATAACTATAAAAAATATGAATTATGGAAGTTTAGATAATCCATATGGAGACTACTGGGGAATTATGCGAATGAATACTGCTGGTTCTTCTTTAACAGTTGAAAATATTCAATATGAGCTAACTAATGGATCCCAACCTTTTTATGCCAATACTGGAGGAATTTCCTTAACTTTCAAAGGAAACAACTCCTTTGTAAGTCACGCTGGTACGTACGGTGGTGAATTTGTAGAAGGTTTTAATATTGTTGATTTTTCTGCTGGCTCAAATACCTTTGTTGATAACGATACTATACAAAATGACGTTCTTTTTTATGGACGATTTGACGATGCCGATAAAAATCGAATGGTTGTAACTATTGAAAAGAATGCCTCTTTAAGAACAAGATCCAGCAAAAATGGGCTTTTTTATTCTGGTAATCCTTGCGTATTGAATGTGGAAGAAAATGGCTTTTTTAGATATGAAAAATATGAAGGTGATGGTGGTGGAAGTTCTAACTATATTAATGTTAACAATAACAAAATCACCTTTAATCTTGGTAAGAACTCCCGTACAGAGTTAGTATCTTCATCAACCGCTATTGATTTGAAATCAATGACTGATTTTAATTGTGATCAACCAGATTATATTTTAATTCAACAAACAGATAACAGAAATGTCGTTGCAAGTGGGAAAGCTACCTTCTATCGGACTGACCAAGACTTAGGGACTTCATACTCAGTCAACTGTTTAGATTCAGCTAATACTACTAATGTTTTCCAAGGTAACATACTTACGTCTGCTGAAATATCTAATACTTCCCCTGCTAATGCACGGAGTATCATTTATGAACAAGACCTCTTTCTTTCCGGTGTTGAAGGAGAACCTTCCACTTCTAATAGTGAAAGCAGAATCGATGTAGATATAACCGGTTATACGCCAAACGACCGCACTCTTTCTTCAGTCGATTATATGCTAACTAAAAATCAGCTTTATGATGCATCAAATCCAATTACCGACAGTATCTCTCAATCAGCTATAGACGAAAAATTTCAATTAGAAGACGCCTCTATAAATAAAATTAGTGTGAATCCTGATGAAAGCACACCTGAGACAAACACTACTTTCAATAATATAGAAGGTGGGATCTATCACTTGTATGCCAAAGTAACAGGTAATGCCATTGGCGGTATCTCTTCCAGCAGCCTTTGGGTAGAAACGACTGTGAATCTTACAAAAGTAATCAACACAAATATTCCTGTAAATATGATATTCAAAAGTCCTACCACTGAATTTGGCAAGGAAGAAAACGCAGGTGAATATACGTTTACCAATAATAGTAACATTTCGATTGCAGTAGATTTGACGGAAGTTGCTCCTACGGCTGAGTCAGATTCAGATGTTACTCTAGCAACCACCTTGTCTCCAACAGATACTTACAAATTGTTGCTAAACCTAGCGACAAATTATACAGATGAAACAAATAATCCGTTAGTTTGGGGACCACTCACTGAGGGGCCAATTTCTGAAGATAGCAAAGCCATACTACTAGAACCATTCTGGGAGACAGATAAGAATCAAGCGGAAGTTTATCTCATCGGAAATTATTCTGGCCCGGTTTCAGAAGTTAAAAAAGTCGCCTACAACTTTACCTTTACGATTTCAGCGCAATAGGAGGAGATGGAAAAATGGAAACAAAACAAGAAAATAAATCAAAGAAACGTATCTTATGGCTTTTGCTTTTATTGCTTGTAGCTATTGGTGGAATAATTACCTATCGCTATTTTACGCACAAAGATGAAGTTCCTGTTTCTATTGTCAGTGGTGATTTTCTTCCTGATGGTAAGGACGCGCAGAAAATTTCAGAAGAGGAGATGGCGAAATACGCCCAGGCTGCAGTAGATGCTAGTAATTTTAATATGGTCATTGCATCTGAGGCTACGGTCAATGAAAAAACTGCTATGAGTGAGTTGTTTATTCAAAATCCGCCTAAGAATGCTTATCCTGTTAACGTGGAAGTACGCTTGGATGATGGTAAGGACTTAATCTATACTTCTGGCGCTATCAATCCCGGAGAGGAGATTAAGCAAGCTAAATTAGAAAAAAAATTGACAAAAGGCGTTCATAAAGCAACCGCAACATTTAGCTTATATGATCCAGAAACAAAAGAAAAGCAAGGACAAGTCGCATCGGGATTAACCTTAATGGTGAACTAATAAAAAATGAAAAAGGAGCACGAGCATATGAAAAAGAAAGTGATTGCAGGACTGCTGTTAAGTAGCTGTGTATTAGGAGTAGCAATGCCGGCGTTTGCACAAGATGGAACTGAAGCTGATTCGCAGCAAACTATTGATGGTGAAAATTCAGCCGAAATTGAAGTAAATGGAACTTTAGGGGCAGATAATACAGATCCTGGTGCAACTATTACTGAAGGTGATGATAACTGGATTAACGTGACAGTACCGACAAAAACGATTTTTTATAATACTGCTAAGGACCCAGTGATTAAGTCACCAGATTATAAGATTACAAATAATTCGGGGCGACCTGTGTCAGTATCGCTAGAAAGATTTGAAAATGATGATACTAATACTAGCCTAACATTACCAAGCAGCTATTCCTTAAACTTACAAGTTGAAGGGAAGCAACCTATATCAAACATTGCGACATCAAATACTTCCACTGACTTTACAACTTCTACACCTCTGATTGATTTAGCAAATAAAGATGGCCGTATGGCGTTGGCTGACGAAGTAGATGCAAGTTCGAATGTGGCGACATTCAAATATACTGGTACTGCAACTGCTACTACCCAAGTGCAGCCAAAATACACCATGACCCTAAAATTTGACGCTGTTGCTTGGTAATAGCCATACTGGAGAAAGCCTATGGATAATCAAATTGAAGTAAATGGCTGGCTAGGGAGGACTTCTGATTCTTCAGAAGAAGCAATTTATCAAGTTGATGCGACCTTTAAGGAAAAAGAAGGAACTTTGGTTTCTAAAGTGTCTTCAGGTAGTTACCCGCAAACAAATGAGGTTGCCTCATATCAAATTGTTAGTTTGGGAATTATAATTTGTTTGATAGTGCTTATAATTTGGAAATTAAAAAACCTCTCTATGGTAAAGAATGAATAACAATGATTCATAAAATTGAAATAGT
Organism: Candidatus Enterococcus myersii; assembly: GCF_017316025.1. Lineage (GTDB taxonomy): Bacteria > Bacillota > Bacilli > Lactobacillales > Enterococcaceae > Enterococcus_C > Enterococcus_C montenegrensis. The sequence goes on along the minus strand of NZ_JAFLVT010000018.1, from coordinate 249,741 downwards.
GTTTAAAATAAAACCCTTATTTTGGCAAAGCAGGTGCTTGCGTATTACGTTTAGCAAGCTTCCTGTTTGTAAAATAAGGGTTTTTAAGTTAGAAAAATAATTTGTTTTAAGTTAGTTTTTTCTATTCATTTGACTTCAAGGCATCAATCATATTGATATGTTTTAGTTTGAAGTGAGTTACAAGCATGACGATTAAGGTAAAGATAATGGTTAGACCACCAGAATAAAGATAGGCTGCGGGTTTGATAACCAAAGGAAAGACCATATTTTCCATCGAGGCTTTATCTAAGATAAAGTGGGTTAAAACCCTGCCGACACCAAAGCCTGCAATAATTCCCAAAATAGTGAAGATGATATTCTCTCGAATGATATACATAGTTACTTCCTTGTCAAAAAAGCCTAATACTTTAATGGTGGAAAGTTCTCGTACCCGTTCGGAAATATTGATATTGGTCAGATTATACAAGACGACAAATGCCAGTAATCCCGAAAGTGTCACTAAAATCCAGACGATTGCATTTAAATTGGAGATGGACTGATTTTGCGTTTCAATTTGTTTGGAAATAAAAGTCGTGTTGACGACTTTTTTAGTATCTAATAATACTTGGGCAAGATTATCTTCTTCTTTTGTCGTCATCTTGTTGGTTTTAAGCAATAAACTATTGGCTGAAAATTTTTGGTTGGTAACTTTCTCATAGTAAGGACGTGTCATGTACAAAAAGCTACCAAGATAGTTTTGGGCGATGCCGGCGATTTTGATTTGCTGTTTCTGTTGCTTGCTATCGTAAATATAAAGGGTATCGCCTTTTTTGATGTCATAAAACTCTGCCATTTTTTGGGTGATGACAGCACCAGTATTTGTCAGCGAAATTACTTTATTGTCTTTACTATGAAGGTGTAAATAATCTTCAAATTCTTTTGCTGCGGTTGGCACCATTAATGTGAGACTTTGTGTTGCCTGATTATTTTTGCGTATTTCGACGGTCTCATTGTGACTAGCCATAAAACTTGTGACTTGTTCATCGTTTTTTAGTGCATTGGTGATCGCTGTAGTATCTGCTGCGGGTAAATCATCTTCTAGGCTGACAATTCCTTGGTAAGCAATGATTGGACCAAATTGTTTTGCAGCAACCGAAGACAAGGAGTCTTTTAAACCAAAGCCGGCTAATATTAAGCCGGTGCAACCGGCAATGCCGATAATTGCCATTAACATACGGGCTTTATAGCGAAATAAATTGCGATAGCTAACTTTTTGATTAAAGCTTGAACGTGACCAAAGGGGTGTAATGTATTCTAAAAAAATCCGTTTGCCGGGCTTTGGTGCTTTTGGCTGTAAGAGTTGAGCTGGTTTTTCCCGTAATTCTTTGGTTAAAACGATGAGAGCTGAACCTAAAGTAGCGAGTAAAAAGGCGATAATCGCTTTTAAAATAGGGTCCCAGTCGTAAAAGACATAAGCTTTATTGAAGGAATAGCGGTCGCTCATTAAATAAAAGATAATCCGGGGCAAGAAATTCGTACCGCTGACAACGCCTAAAACTAGCCCAATACTGGCGGCGAGTAAGGAGTAGATGACATATTTTTTCGCTATTTCTGCCTTTGTATAGCCTAGTGCTTTTAATGTCCCGATTTCACGGCGATTTTCTTCGACCATCCGCGTCATGGTGGTAAAGGTAATTAAGGCTGCAATGAAAAAGAAAAAGACTGGGAAGACGTCTGCGATTGCGGCGATACGGTCAGACAGGCTACCAAATTCTTGGAAACCAACATTGTCAAAGCGATCATTATAGCGATAAACAATTTCCTTCATATTTTTGATTGTAGCTTCTGTTTTTTTTATTTCTGCTGTTCCAGTTGCTAACTCTGACTGATTTTTTTTCAAAGTCGCTTCATTGGTTGCTAGCTGCTTTTGTGCTGTTGTTAATTCTTGTTGTGCGGCTGTTTTTTGTGGTTCGGGTAACAAGCTGATTTGCGCTGCTTGTAAGGCGAGTTTATCTTTTGCTTGTTGTAGTTGCTCTTGCGCTTTTTCTAATTCTTTTTTACCAGTGGCAATTTTTTCTTTTTGGAGACGAAGTTTTTCTGTTGCGTCTGCTTGAATTTCTTTTAAGCGTGCATTTGGACGCTGAGAAAGTTTGTCTTCAATGAGCGCGGTATTTTTTGCCATTTGTTCTTTGTAAGCATTACTGTAGGTTTCGTATTTTTTTACATTGGCAAAGCTAAGATACATGACCGCTTCTACTTCTGCTTTAAAAAGTTTTTTTGGCAAATAAGCAAAATAAGAAACACTGCCATTGCCAACATTGGCATAGCCCCGTTCTACTTCACTGATAAAAAGAGGCGAGGTCACAAAACCAACGATTTTAAATTGTGTGCTTTTTAGTTGCTCATGGTCGTTGATCGTGTACGTATCGCCAATTTTATAACCTTCTTTTTTTGCCAAGTGATCTAAGAGAATTTCATTATCTTTTTTAGGCAGAACGCCGCTTGTGAGCTCTAAGTGATTTTGGTCATTTTCTTGATCATAAGAAAAGACCTGGATGACTTCATTTTTCTTTGCATCCGCATAAAAGAATTGATAGCCACTCTCGATTGAAAGTCCGGTGATATCGTCTAAGACATCCTTATCAGCGTTTGTAATGCCGCCTGTTGAGACGACTTGCAGATCCGAAAGTTTGCGTTCTTTTAAATAAACGTCAGCGGAGTGATCTAAAACTGGTTGTGTCGTTTTAATGCCCACGTAAAGTAGCGTCCCTAAAAAGATAATCAAAATAATGGCGATAAAACGCCCTTTAGATTTTGTTATTTCACGAAATGTAGCCTTTAAATAGGTTTTATTTTTCATTTTACCAGCCACCTACCAAACTATTTCGTCAATTGAAATTGGATTTTCGTTTATTTCAACTGAGCGTACCTTCGCGTCATTAATGCGAATCACGCGGTCGCCAATTGGTGCTAACGCAGAGTTGTGGGTGATGATTAAAACGGTATTGCCATTTTTGCGACTCGCGTTTTGTAAAAGTTTTAAGACTTGTTTTCCTGTTTCAAAATCCAAAGCGCCCGTCGGTTCATCACAGAGGAGTAATTTAGGATTTTTTGCAAGGGCACGGGCGATGGAGACCCGCTGCTGTTCACCGCCGGATAATTGTGACGGAAAGTTATTGAGGCGGTTTTGCAAGCCGACATTTTCCAAAGTTTGAATAGGATCAAGTGCTTTTTTAGAAACTTCTGTTGCAAGCTCGACATTTTCTTTGGCTGTTAAATTAGGAACTAAGTTATAAAATTGGAAAACAAAGCCCACATCTGTCCGGCGATAGGCTGTAAGCTGTTTGTCGTTATATTTGGCAATGTCATTACCAGCGACGAAAATTTCTCCTTCATCTGGAGTATCCATGCCGCCTAAAATATTTAACACAGTAGATTTTCCTGCACCACTAGGACCAAGAATAATGGCAAGCTCGCCTTTTTCAACGGAAAAACTGAGGGAATCATTGGCGGTAATGGTTGAATCTCCCATTTTGTAGCGCTTCGATTCATTTTTTACTTCTAAAAAGCTCATGGCTGTTTTCTCCTTTAATTGAACAACTTGTTTAATTAATGATACTATGTCAGTATACGAGGAGTTTGGAAACAAAACAATCAGCAATCTTTTTTTGCTTGTTATTAAATAGACAAACTGCCATTTATTTGTTTAGAAAAAGGAGGAAATTATGGTTGGTACCAATAATAATCGCCGTAGTCAAATGACGAAAAAAATCATTCAACAGGAATTTTTACAACTCTTACAAAATAAGGAATTAAGTGTTATTACGATTACCGAAATCGCAAAAGCCGCTGATATAAATCGTGGGACCTTTTATAAATATTACACAGATCCCAGTGATTTGATGCACCAGATTGAAACAGAATTTTTTAGCGATGTTTTGCAGCGTTTAAATGCCAAACAGCCAGACTTTAATACATGGTTGGAAAATCTCTTGGCGATTTTTGTGGAAAACAGACAGTTGGCGACAATTATTTTATTAAATCAAACTAAAGAACAAAATTTCAATTTGTTACTAGAAGAGATCAAACCTTCTTCTATTGCCCGTTTTGCAGCTGTCTTTGGTACGAAAAACCAAGCGGATTTGGAGCTTTACTTTTCTTATTTTGTCAGTGGTGCATTGGGTTGTATCAAAACGTGGCTGCTACAATATCCAAAGAAAAACCCCCACGAAATTGTCCAAATTTTGCAGAGTTCTTTTCCGGCAAATATTGCACAACAGTTAGAGCTGCGTAATTAAAAAGTAAACTTAATTACGTTAAAAACGTAATAGTTGTTTAAAACAGGCAAAAAGTATATTTTGAAAGTAGTAGCTAATGTAATTTACCTTTTGGTAAGAAATGCCGGAAATAAAGAATGAGAAGGGGACGATTATGGTGAAATTTCCACGCCGCCGTCAAAATGGCGCTGAAGTAAAAAAGAAGGAAGATTTGGAAGAAAAAATTGTTCTAGCTGACACTGAAGTTGATGATGCTGCATTTCAATCTTTTTTTGGTGATGTCGTAAAAAAATTACCAAATTCTGCTGCGGCGATTATCATGAAGACATTTGATAGCACCAAAGTAAAGGCAGAATCTTTGTTAGCGACCACCCGCAGTCGCTTTGACAGTGTTTTTGATCCGTTTTTAAAGGGTGTGGATGAAACAACCCAAAAAAAATCCCATGGAATCATTCATATGGCTTCATTGAGTGCGGCGATTATTGGTTTGTCGCCAATTCCATTTTCGGATGCTTTTTTATTAGTGCCAGTGCAGTTAGTCATGATGGCGCGACTTCATAAAATTTTTGGCCAATCTTGGTCAGAAGGAATAGGAAAAAGCATGACAAAGGAGCTGGTGGTCGTTAGTTTTGGCCGCAGTGCAGTCGGAAATATTTTGAAATTTATTCCCGTTGTCGGCACAATCGGAGGCGGTGCAGTCAACGCCGTAGTCGCAATGGCCATCACTGAGTCTTTGGGCTGGGTAACGGTAAAAATGTTGAATGATGGTGAAGATATTTTTGAACAAGTGATGTCCTTTAAGGGGCAGTTCAATACATTGTTTAAAGCTTTGCAATCTGCTAATAAGAAATAACTAAAAATCCCGTCGCTACAACAGTTATGACGAAATTTCGTCTTTGTTTGTAGGTACGGGATTTTTTTATTTGCGCGTAATTTCGTTAAATCCTAGCTGGCTATCAGTGGCGCAAGGGAATTCATTATCTTTACTTTTACTGTAAGTCAGCTCAGCTGATCGCGTTTATACAGCTTTTATTTTACGTCGAGATTTTTATACATTTCTAAAACGGAAAGGACTTTCAGCGTTTCGTCGTAATAATTTTGACCGTGAATTGGCTCTTGGATGACCCATTTTTGTGAGGTAACTAAACCACTATAAGGATCTTCGTGATAAGCGCCGACTAAAACGGGGGCAGAAAAGCTTTGATTTTGGTAATCTACTAATGCTTTGCCCTTTAAATTGTAGCCAGCAAAGACCATATTCTCTTTTTCAAAAAAGCGTAACATTTTACTTAAGATAGGTGCCAGGCGTTTATCATTAGATTGCGCTAAACGCAAAGGAATGCGACAAGCGTTAGCGGAATAATCGCCGTCATATTTGTTATTAACTTCGTTTGCTTTAGCAGCGATCACACGGTTATCTTTGATCCAGGCAAAGTCTGGCATAAGACCGGTTTTGTGTTGCGCCGATAATTGTTGCAATAATTCAATCCCGCGGTCATTTAACTGTTGCCAAAAACGATCGCCAGTAAATTTATAAAAGGCATCAAAATACCCCGGCATAATGTCAGAAGGACGTAAAATTTGGCTGGCTTTTTCATCGACAGTTGCCCAATCTCCGACAGTTAGAAAGCCGGTATGGGGATTATAATTGTATGCTTTAATCGCCTGTAATAAGTTTTGGGCAGCTGTTTTATAGTCATGTTTACTATTGGGCCATAACTTGCTGGCCATAAGCAGACTATAGGCAATGTCTAAATCACCATCGGTTGCATTGTGTTTACTATCTGAAACCCAACCTTTTTTTGTTTCCGCTTGCCGCCACTGCATCAGGGGCTTTTTTTCGCTGATTTGGTAATGAGTGTAGTAGCGATATAATTTTTCAAAATCTGCTTCTTTGGCAAAACCTTTTTCTGCGGCTAAGGTTACAATCACCATGCCATAGCCTTGCGCTTCTGACAGGGCCGTTTTACCTTTAGCAGCTGTATTCACTATATCTCCTTGTTTGGAAGATACTAGATAGTGTTCGCGCCAATCATCATACATTTTTTGTTGGATATGGGCACGGTTGTCTTTAATCGCCATAAATAAAATTGCGACATAAGATACCAGCAAAATTGCTGCTATGCCCCACAATACTAAGGGTTTTTTCTTCATCGCAAACCTCCACCTTCAAATATTTAACAAAGATTAATCGTTGAAACGCTGTGTTTTATACCATTTTGTACCATCACGTTTAAAAATGCGGTCTAATACTAAAGAAAAGAAAGCCGCAATTGAAACGCCTAAAAACAATTGGGAATAAGTGAAATAAGAAGCAACCGAGTACAAAAAGTTTTCTGTAGTTGCTTGGCCGTACTGACTAACTAAAGCAATATTGATTTGCAGTAAATAAATGGCAAACATCATCGCCCAATTTACTAATAAAATAGCAGCTATTTGGCGATTGCCACCACCAAAAGTAAAGGGCATTTGCAAGGTAAAACCAATGAAATTCAATAACATCGTTACCAGATTGATAAGGAAAATCCCAGAAGAGATAACAATGGCACAGTTAAACCAAAAGAATGTATTGATGTAATAAAAGACTTCCCATTTGATGCGCCAGTTGCTTTTGTCAAAAAGATGCTTCAAGTTGCCCGTGATGACCTCATAATTTCCCTTGGCCCAACGTTTTCTTTGGCGATAGTAAACGCCGATTGTCTCAGGTTCTTGCTGAAAAGCTTCTGCCTGGGGTGCTAAGGCAATTAATTTTCCCTTTTCCATAATTCGAAATGATAACGCGGTATCTTCTGTCAAGGCTCCGTTATCCCAGCCGCCAATTTCTCTGGCGTAATTTTTTTGGATAATAAAATTGGTGCCAGGGATATGACCGATTTTAAAAAGTTGCCACAATCCTGTATGTTGAATGCGCTGAGATGTCACAACTTCTAAATTAATATAGCGGGTTAAAAAATTTTGTTTATAATTTCGTGTTTTATTGCGACCAAAAACGGCAGCGTAATTTTGGGGATCTTCAATCCCTTTTTTTACGAGAAAATAAAGGGCGTTGCGTTCTGGCATTGCATCTGCGTCATAGACGCACAGCCAGTCACCTTTGGCTCTTGCTAAGGCGTCATTTAATACACCTGCTTTTCCTCCTTTTCCCCTGCGTTGGATAATTTCAATATTAAAGTCTGCATACTGGGGTAATCTCGTTACGCTACGGGCCTCTTCATAGGTATTGTCTGTACAATTATCCGCAAAGACTAAGATTTCCATTTGTTCTTTTGGATAGTTCAAATTCAATATTGCTCGCACAGTATCTTTAATGACGATTTCTTCATTGTGGGCTGGAACGACTATCGTAATAAGGGGATACTCTACAAGTGGATCTAATTTACGTTTAGGTGGTTTCAAATTTTTTAGTAAAAAAGTCACTGCGCCATAAATCGTTAAAAGTGAGAAAAAGACTGAAACCCAGATGGAAACAATTGTAAAAATCATTAAACCTCTAGCCACGCAAGTTCCTCCTTTTGAAATATTTCCAAACCCGCGATTGGATAATTAATGCACTGATAAATAGCAAGATTGTTGCAATGAAAAATAAAATGGTGACGACAATTGCCAGCCAATAAAAAATTGTCAGCATATTGATCCTCCTTAAACAATGTATTCTTCAGATAAATCGGTCTCGGCTTGACGATTTAGGCGACTTAAAACTTGTTCAGCAGTTAGCTGACTATCACGTTCTAAGACAATTAAACCAGAACGCAAGGTAATATCTTGGTTGCCGTCAAATGGAATTAAAGACAGCTGCGTTTTGGTAATTTGCGTCAATTCTCTTAACTGATCGATATTTTCTGTACCAACTAAAGGTGTTAAAACGACAAATGCTCCATCCCCAACATAAAAAAGTTGTTCTTCTGGTAAACGAATGGTTTCTAAATCGTCCGCCAGTATTTTAATTAACTCATTGGTCTTGGTTTCACTTTGATAGCGGTATTGGTCTAAATAATCAATATAAAAAAGAGAAACTGCCAAACAGCGATCTAGTTTTGGCCGTAGTTCAATAGTTTCTACAAAACGTTGGTAGGATTCATTGAACTTTGTGAGGGTTCCAAGTTGGGTTAAGGCATCGGTATTTTTTAAATACGTCGCCATGTCTTTTCTACTGCTTATTACTTGTTTGCGTAAGAAAATATCCGTCTTAATGAAATAACCCAAAACAGTGAAGGCAGGAACGATAAAAATAAAATAGATTTTCAACCAATCAATCATGACAATTGGAAAAAAGTAGAGAGTAAAGCTACCAATGGCAATCATCATCAGCGAAACAATCACGACAAAAAGGGAGGTCCCCATCATGCCAAAAACAATACCTAAGAAGACCAGAATATTTGCGTAATAAAAAGTCTGGCGATCCACGTAATTGTATAGAATTAAATTTTGGAGTAAGTCTAATGCCATTAACAAAATGACGCCGAATTCTAAATGGATCCGAAAGCGGAGTTTGTTCATTGTATTCACCTCGTTATAATTGTCCTTTTCAACCCTAGCGTACCATAGCTTATAAAAATCTACCTTTATTTTGATTACAATGGTGTAAAAAAATTGCAGATAATGAGCGTTTTTGTGAATACGGTGTAAATTTTTAAAAGGAAAAATATTGATTTGACTGCTTTCGTGTTGTCTGGCTTTCATAAGAGTTTATTTAAGCAAAGGTAAAATTTCAAGAGATTTGAAAAACCGTTTATTACTGACGCGTTGAAGAAGTTTGCAAGTTTTTTTTAATGGACAGCTTCCAAAATTATCCTTTTGGTCGTAAGTAAAAAATTGCTGGATAATTTTGTAACAGGATTATTTACTGTTCTATTGATTTGGGAAATAAAAAAGTATCAGTTGAGATTAGTCAGTAAATAAAAGACTTGTTTTGAATGTTACAATATATATTAGTTGTACTATTTTAGTAGGTATGGTAATAATACAAAAGAAGGATAGCGCTTGCTTTAGCTAAGTAGGCATAATAAAACAGCAAAAGTTCAGGAGGGATAAACGTGAAGGATGCAACGTATTACGCGGAGGCATTAAAGGCCGGGAATATTTCGATTGAGACGCTTTTAACCGAGATAACCAAAAAAGCAGCGGCAGAAAGTAAATTAAACGCTTTTGTTAGTGATTTTGATGTTATCGCAGCCAAAAAAGAATATGAACACAATAAAGATGGTGTATTTGGTGGTTTGCCTGTACCACTAAAAATTTTAGGACAAAATAAGGCAGGCTGGGCACAAACCTCGGCTTCACGAATTTTTAAAGATGCCAAAGCTAGCCACACAAATAATTTTGTGAAATCTTTAGCTGCAAGTGGTCTGACACCTTTTGGTCAAACGAACGCACCAGAATTTGGGTTTAAAAATATTACCGATCCGACACTTTACGGTCCAACACGTAACCCGTGGAATTTAGCCTATTCTCCTGGTGGTTCAAGCGGTGGGGCAGCGGCAGCTGTTGCCGCAGGGATTTTTCCTTTGGCAGCGGCAAGTGATGGCGGTGGTTCGATTCGCATTCCGGCTTCTTTTAGCGGATTGATTGGCTTAAAGCCAACCCGTGGCACGATTCCGACCGGCCCAGATTCTTGGCGTGACTGGCAAGGAGCAGCAATCAATTTTGCATTAACCGTTTCCATGCGGGATACAGAAAAACTCTTCTACGCTATGCGAGGGCAACATCCGGCAGCCCCTTATCAAGCACCAAAACTAGAGTGGGAAGATAAACCAACTAAAAATAAATTGAAGGTTGCCTATACCACAACCTCACCAGTTAAAAGTGATGTTTCAAAAGAAGCAAAAAAAGCCGTAATGGATGCGGTTGAATTTTTACAGCAAGCTGGACATGAAGTCACAGAAATCACTTATCCACTTGATGGCAAACAACTGATTTTAGATTATTACAAAATGAATGGTGCTGAAACAGCGGCAATGTTTGCTGAAATACAACAAGGAATTGGGCGTAACGTCACAAAAGAGGACATGGAGTTAATGACTTGGGGAATTTACCAAGCAGGATTGAAGACCTCGGCGGCAAAATATGTGGCAACTTTACAAAATTGGGATCGTGCAGCCTTTGTCATGGAGGAATTATTTACACAATACGATTTATTTTTAACACCGACAACTGCATACCCAGCACCGAAAATTGATGCAAGCCTACAAAGTGAAGCAATTTTTGCTAAATTAGCGCAAGCTGAAAATTTGTCTGAGGCACAAGCAGACGCACTTGTGTATGAAATGTTTGAAAAAAGCTTGGCTCTTTCGCCCTTTACCCAATTGGCTAACTTAACTGGGGAACCGGCAATTAGTTTGCCGACTTATCTTACTGCTGAAGGGCTACCTTTAGGAATTCAATTTATGGCAGCTAAGGGTCGAGAAGATCTACTTTTTCAAATTGGCACTATTTTTGAAGTAAATAAAAAATTTCATTTACCAAAAGCGTATCAAGATTAAATTGGACAAGACCAAACATATTGTTGCTGCTAGCTTTGGGGAATAAAAAGCATTCGCAGGTAAATCTTTGTATTTAACCTAGTGAATAAAAACTAGGATTAATAAATAATAAGCATTACAGGGGGAAGACGATGAAAAAATGGGCAACATTAGCAGTTATTGCAGTAAGCGGGATGGTTTTAGCCGCCTGTGGTAATGGAAATAGTGATACAAAAGCAGCAACAAAAGATGATAGTTGGACTAAAGTAGAAAAGGAAAAAAACTTGACCGTTGCAACTTCGGGTACGTTATTTCCTTCTTCATACTATAACGATAAAAATGAATTAAATGGTTATGATGTGGACGTGGCCAAAGAAGTCGCCAAACGTTTGGGCGTCAAAGTTACTTTTAAGGAATACAATGTGGACGGTCAAATTTCTTCAATTAATCGCGGTGAGGCAGATCTTGCAGCTAATGACTTTGGTTTATCAAAAGAGCGGGCTAAGAAATTTTCCTTATCAGTGCCTATTAAATATTCTTTTGATAGCATGATTGTCCGAAAAAGTGATGATTCTGGTATCCATTCACTAGCTGATTTAAAAGGAAAAAAAGCCGCCGGTGAACCGAATACAAGCTATATGAAAATTGCGGAAAAATATGGGGCAACACCTGTAACTTATGATAATGCGACAAACGATCAGTATCTAACCGACGTTGCCAATGGACGCACTGATGTTATCTTAAATGATTATTATTTACAAAAAATGTCCGTTGCAGCATTACCGGCTATTCCTGTTAAAATTTTAGAGGACGTGTATTTTAACGCTAACCATACAGGCTTTTTGTTTGTTAAAGAGCACAAGGCTTTAAAAGAAAAAGTTGATGAGACGCTAAAAGCTATGCAAAAAGACGGCTCGTTGAAAAAAATCTCTGAAACTTATTTTCAAACTGACGTTTCAGTTAAACCAAAACAAGAAATTAAAGAAACGGTGTCACCAGACTAATGTATATTCCAAAGCTTGATTTTGGCTTGATGCTTGCATCATTACCTTTTGTGTTGCAAGGCTTAAGTTACACGTTAGGGATTAGTTTGATTACTTTTTTATTGGGAAATATAATTGGGATAATTCTTACAGTTTTGTCTTTTTTACCTAGTAAGATATTACGCAACCTAATTCGTTTTTATATCTCCTTTTTACGGGGAGTCCCAGCTCTGGTTTTGTTATTCTTACTTTATTTTGGGTTGCCATATCAACTGCCGGCGCTAACGGCTGCGATTATCTGCTTTAGCCTAACCAGCAGTGCTTTTATCGGCGAAATTTATCGTGGCGCTATTACAGGAGTAGAGCATGGACAATGGGATGCAGCTTACGCTACTGGCTTGAATTTTTGGCAGACGATCCGACTTATTATTTTGCCGCAAGCTTTTCGCTTATCCGTGCCGGCTTTAGGAAATGTGGCAATGGATTTAGTTAAAGGAACTTCACTGGCAGCCATGATTACGATTCCTGATATTTTTCAAAAGGCCAAAATTGTTGGCGGTCGGACATTTGATTATATGTCGATGTATATTTTAGTCGCTTTAATTTATTGGGGATTATGTATTTTGATTGGCTTTTGCCAACATCATTTGGAAAAATATTTTGAAAAACGTTTTGGCACGATAGCCTAAGCCAAAAGGTAGTGAGGGGATAGTTTTTTTTGGCTATTCAAGATTACTGTAAAAGGATGATTAAATGTACAGAAAAATGCATATATTTAAATAATTATGAAAAAAATACTTGTGCATTTTTTTGTAACCTGTTATCCTTTGGGTAACGTTTACAAAAAAATTGGGAAGGAGGAAGCATGATGATTACATTAAACGAACTAAAATTCCATTCATTCATCGCAAATATTTCCTTACTCCCGTATGATATTTCCAATTAGTGCAATAGTATGCTGAATTAACAGTCAGACTCTGCCTTGGGTTTTATACTCGGGTAGAGTCTTTTTTGCGCGCAAAAATGATAAAAGCTATATCTTGCCAGAAGATTTTACCTAGCTTTTATAATAAAAACAGGCAAGGATTTCTTTTATTTTGGAGGTTATTATGAAATACGTTTTAAAGCATTTATTCACATATATTAAAGAACATAAAAAGCGTTACGCTGTCGTTTTGTTCTTTATGATTATTAACAGCGCGTTAGCTGTTGTACCAACTTATATTATTCGCTTGTTTATTGATGCCATTATCCAAAAGACACTGACATTTGCGTTATTGCTGCAATACGGTGGACTCTTTGCGTTAACGATTATCATGTGCTATTTGGCGGACTTTACTTGGACCTATCGCTTGTTTATCGGGTCTTATGATTTGCAAAAAAGTTTGCGGGAGCAATTGATGGCGCATTTTCTAAAAATGGGGGCACCGTTTTATGAACGTTTTCGCACGGGCGATTTAATGACTCGTTCTAGTGATGATGTTCAAGTGATGGGGATGACTGTTGGTTATGGGTTAATGGTATTTATGAATACGAGTTTATTTTTGGGCTTTATTTTATTGATGATGGCAACGACAGTCTCAGCAGTTTTAACCATAATTGCGTTATTGCCGATGCCGATTTTAGCCTATTATATTTTTAAATGGGGTTCAAAGGTCGATCGTCTTTTTACGGAAGCTCAAAATGCGGTTTCTGATTTGAATAGTGAAGTGTTAGAAATCATCGATGGCATTCGCGTGGTGCGGGCTTTTGGCTTAGAAGAAGAAACGCGCCAAGCTTTTGAAGCGAAAACGACAGTCGTTAAAGAAAAAAACAATCGCGTTTCAGAACTAGATTCTCGCTTTGGTCCTTTGATTACGATTATCTTAGCCATTAGTTTTGTCACAAGTTTTGGTGTTGGGGCCTTCATGGTTCAAAAACAGCAAATCACAGTTGGTGCCATGGTTTCTTTTCAAGTGTATTTAACCATGATTGTTTGGCCCATGATTTCTGCTGGAGATCTGGTAAATGTGATGCAACAAGGGGCAGCATCTTGGCGACGAATCAATGAAGTTTTGCAAACACAAGATGATTTGGAACAAGCCGGAACCAAAATGCTGCCAGCAGTTGCAAAAATCACTTTTGAAAATTATGATTTTTCCTATCCCTCTAGTTCTAATAAAGTTTTACAGCATATTGATCTCACGATAAAAAAAGGTCAAATTGTTGGGATTGTGGGAAAAACTGGTAGTGGCAAAACTACCTTGCTGCGACAGTTGCTCCATCGCTACCCATATTCAGATCAAGTTCCGCAATTAAACAATGTGCCTTTAACAGCTTTTGATACAGCAGCTGTTAGAAAGCAATTTGCCGAAGTTCCTCAAGAGCATACGTTGTTTTCCCGGACGATCAAAGAAAATTTACTTTTTGGTAAAGAAGATGCGACACAAGAGGAATTATGGCAAGCTTTAGCTAGTGCATCATTAGCCCAAGATGTTGAAAAAATGCCGTTACAATTGGAGACACTGATTGGAGAAAAAGGTGTTTCATTATCTGGCGGGCAAAAGCAGCGGTTATCTTTGGCCCGGGCCTTTTTGCGCCACAGTGAGGTTTTGTTGTTAGATGATGCGCTTTCAGCCGTGGATGCCAAAACGGAGCAGGCGATTATTAACCAGCTCAAACTTCTCCAAAAAAATCGCACTTCCATTATTGTCACCCATCGTTTGTCAGCTATTACGTCTGCTGATCAAATTATTGTCTTAGAAGATGGCAACATCATTCAAAAAGGGACGCACCAGGAATTGATTAAAACAGCTGGCTGGTACCAAGAACAATACTATCATCAACAGTTGCAAGAAAAATAAAAAACCCTCAGGGGGGATTTTGTCTCAAGTTGTTTGTTAAGGAGTAAAAAAATGTTTAAAACAATTAAGCGGCTTTTAAGCTATTTAAAAGCCCACAAATTAATCTTTGGCGTTAGCGTATTATTATTAATTCTAGCTTCAGGCTTGGAGTTAATCTCGCCTTTAATTGCCAAAAGAATGATCGATAATGTTATGACACCGGCCTTTGACACTGGGAATTTGCCGGTCATGTTATTAATTCAATTATTAGCTTTTTATTTATTGTTAAATATTGTAGGTTCGCTTTTTCGTTATGTAAGTATTTTACAGTTGCGAAAAATGGCCAATCAAATTGTCAAGAAAATGCGGGATCAACTATTTTCTCGGCTACACCAACTGCCGGTTGCCTATTTTGATACATTACCAGCAGGAAAGATCGTGGCCCGTATTACTAACGATACCGAAGTTTTGCGTTCAAGTTTTTATGTGAGTGTTATTAGTAATCTTTTAAGTAATGTTATTCAAATTATTGGCGTCTACATTGCGATTTTCTTATTGGACAGCCGTTTGGGGGCAGCACTTTTAACTTTATTGCCAGTTTTAGTATTGTGGCAGCACTTTTACACAAAAAAAGCAGCGAAATATAATTTGGCGATGCGAGAATATATTTCCCAAATCAGTGGTCAATTAAATGAATTTGTTCAAGGCGTGGCTGTGATTCAAGCTTTCCAAAAAGAAAAGCAGCTGTTAAAAGAGTTTCGTCAAACAGTTACGAAATGGTTTAACGTCGGTAAAAAAGCGCTCCTACTCGATGCAGGTGCGGCTTGGGGGTTGGGTACTTTTTTACGAAATATAACGATTTTACTCGTGATCACAACGCTGGCTAGTTTCTTTTTAAATGGCCAGTTGGCAATTTCCGCGGGGCTTTTATATGCTTTTATCGATTATATTAATCGCTTGTTTGATCCCATTGAAGGTATGGTACAAACCGTAGCAGGTGTACAGCAATCCCTTGCGGCCGGTACAAGAATTTTTGAATTGGCCGATGAAAAAATAGAAAGCCAAGAAGAAAATGAGATTCAAATCAAAAAAGGTGCAGTGGCATTTAAAGACGTATCTTTTGGGTATACGAAAACACAACGGGTATTGCATCATATTGATTTTACAGCAGCACCCGGGGAAACTGTCGCATTAGTTGGTCATACTGGTTCGGGCAAATCTAGTATTTTAAATTTACTTTTTCGCTTTTATGAACCAGATAGTGGTGGTATTTTGATTGACGGTAAAAAAATTGCCGACTATAGTCGCCAATCGTTGCGGCGTTTTATGGCGATAGTCATGCAAGACCCCTATTTATTTAGTGGCACGATTGCCAGTAATATTCATATGGGGGATAAAAGTATTAGTGATGAAATGGTTTTAGCGGCTTTAAAACAAGTTGGAGCCCAGGACTTAATTGCTCGATATCCAGATGGTATTCACCATTTGGTAGTAGAAAAAGGGCAGGCCTTTTCCAGTGGTGAAAGACAGTTGATCAGTTTTGCCAGGGCTTTGGTATTTAATCCGAAAATTTTAATCTTAGATGAGGCGACAAGTCATGTCGATACCCAGACAGAAGCAATTATTCAAAAAGCAATGGAAGTACTGCAAAAAGGACGGACGACTTTTATTATTGCCCATCGACTTTCTACTATTAAAGAAGCAGATGAGATTTTAGTTTTAGATCAAGGGAGAATTGTGGAGCGCGGCAGTCATGATACGTTAGTGAAACAAGAGGGAATTTATTATCAAATGTACCAGATGCAAGCGGCCCAATTATCAACATAATGGACAATTTTTGACATTCTAAATCCCTGTGTTAAAATCGTAGCAGACATTTTTAGCTGTTGGAAATGGATATTTTATAGATTGGAAGTTTAAAATGGTCAGTGATATTTTAAGTTTATTTGTCATGATTTTGGTTGGAATTTACAGTGCGTTGTTCTTAAGTACTGGCGTTTGGTTGTTGTATTTGCAAATCAAAAGTAAAGTCAGCAACATGGATCAGAGCGCTTGGGAAGCCTATTTCAATAAAATTCAACCTAAAGGAGTTATGCTTCGTGTCCTTGTTTGCTATGTTATTATTTTAGCCCTGATTGCAACGTTAAATACGTTTGCTGTTTGGCAGGGAAATTTTTACTATGGCATGTTGATGGTTGCCTGTGGTCTGTTCCATATTTTTTATAAGTTTCAAACCCAAAAAGGTGATTTTTCCAAACTTTTCAAAGGTCCGAAATCCTAGTTTTATACGTTGTAACTAAACTACCCGAAAAATTCCTACTCCTAAGTGCGCCCTGTTGTTTTTATTGAGGTGGCAAGGGAAGTGAATTTTTCGGGTATTATTTTCGCGTATTAATAGCGTGCTAATTTTTGCGCTTTTTGCGTATTGGCAAAATGCAGTTTAGCGTATTGTGCTAACAGCGTGATGCCGCCTTGCTGTAATATTTTTGCTGCCACTTGATCAGACTTACTACCAGCCCCTGAGGGTACAACAAAACCTAATTTCATTGAAGCCGCATCTAGCTCTGCTAAAAAACTAGCCCGGCATAAAATAGAGGCAGCGGCGACAGCCAGATGATATTGTTCCCCTTTTGTTACAAAATAGAGATTTTTAGTAACTTGATTTTTTTCCTGCTGCAAATATTTGCGATAATTTGCTTCTGAGGTGAATTGATCAATTAAGATTCCTTCTTCTTTAACAGGCGCAATTTTTTGCTGGAGTAAGTAAATTGCTTGATTGTGTAACGCGACTTTCATGCGTACAGCGTTATACTTTGGTTGGATTTCGTTATACTTTTTTGGTGTGACAATTAATTTTTGAAAAGGAACGACTGCTTCAATTTTAGGCGCTAGTTGCCGAATTTCTTTATCAGTTAACATTTTGGAGTCTTTGACGCCAATTTCTTTTAAGTATGCTAGATTTTCACTTGCTGCATAAACGGCACAGACTACTAAAGGACCAAAATAACTGCCATTGCCTACTTCATCACTACCGATGATACTTTTTTTGGCAAAATCTTTTGGCAGTCCACCAGTAGGTAAATTATTTTTTCCATTAGAGGTGCTGGTATTTTTTTTACTTGTATTACTTGCGACTGTCGCATTTTTGTTATCCCATTTACTAGCCTCACTTTGAGCGTTAGTACCTTGAAACATTACTTTACCAGATGTATAGCCGGTGATTGTGACACCACTTTTTTTGGCAACAAATAAGGTATAGGGAGTTTTAGTGGGAACAGTAAAGGGCGCATAATGCGCTTTTAACTGATCAAGTTGAATTTTACTTAATTTTAAAACAATTGTATTCATCAAAACGTCCTTTTTTATGTTGTATTTGCTATTAGATTTTAACATAGATATAAAAAAGCAGAGGGTAAACAGGAGAATTTTAACTAATCGTGGAAATTTTACCGTTTTTACCCTATAATATACAGGAGTTTGACGCTAAAACTTTTAGTGGTAAAAGTGCTATAATAATGCAGTTGGTTTTCTGAAAGTTATGAAGAAGGGAAGACAGAGCATGGTAGCGGAACGCAAACGCTATAAAGCTGTGATCGCTAATCGTAGTTATACGATTATTGGAAATAAGAGTTCACAGCATATGAATCTGGTCACAAAGCTTGTGAACGAACAGCTAAGTGAGATAAAGATGATTTCACCCCAGATTAATGATGAACAAGCTGCGATTTTATTAGCAGTCAATGCAGTCTCAGACCAAGTAGACAAACAAGCAGAAGTATTGCGGCTGCAAAAAGAGGTGCAAGAACTACGGGAGAAGACAGTTCGAATTGTCGAATTGGAAAATCGCGTCAAACGAATTGAGGCAATTGAAAGCGAAGCGCGAAAATATTTGGCGGAACAAGGGCAAACAGATGTTAAAATCAAAAACCATGTTCACGCCCAACAAATTTTAAACGAAGCTAGAAAAGAACAAATTAAACAAAAGACGTCACTAGACAGAAAGGACTAACAGATGGTTGGATTATTGATTATCCTGATACTTGTGATTGCGTTTTATATTGGAGGTCGCCGTGGAACGCCATTACAATTAGTATACACGCTAGGATATTTTTTATCTTTTGCTGTGGCGTGTTTTAGTTACCAAGGCCTAGCAAAAAAATTGGAACTATACATTCCATATCCTTCTGTTACCCCAGATTCCAAAATGGTTTTTTATAGCCAAACGCAGTCTTTGGATTTGGATAAGGCGTATTATGCAGCAGTTGCATTTTTGGTAGTCATGTTTATTGGTTGGCTAGTTACAAGTTTAATTGCCGTCTTTTTAAACAATTTGCGTTTTAAGCGTTTATTAGAAAATTACGATTGGGTATTAGGCGGCTTGTTGAATGTCCTAACAGCTTATGTTGTGATTTTCTTTGTACTTTTTGTGTTAGCGATGATTCCTTTAGCAACAATTCAAAATATATTTCGAGATCACTTTTCCGCCCGCATGATTGTGGAACATTCCGTTATCTTGTCTTGGCTTTTTAAAAATCTGTGGGTGACAAGTATTCTTGCTTAAAAAACAGGGCAGTGTTTGGCAGCAGCTGAACTGGCCTGTTTTTTTCACATTTTAACAGGTAGGTGAAAGAAATGAACAAACGTATCTATGAAACCTTAGAGTTTTCTTCTGTGAAACAAATGGTGGCACAATACCTCCAAACAGCACAAGGGGAAGAAGAGTTAGGAAATTTAACCCCAAGTACTGATGAAACGGTTATCAATAGTTGGTTAAATGAAACGGCAGATGGATTAAAAGTCCAGCGTTTACGCGGTGGAATACCCATTCCTAAGATTGAAAATATTCGGCCGCAAATGAAGCGAATTGAAATTGGAGCAGACTTAAATGGTAGTGAATTAGCGCAAATTGCGCGGGTTTTATCCACAACCGGACAGGTCAAAAAATTTATCGCCGATTTAGCCGATAGTGAAATTGAGTTTTTGCGTCTTTATGATTGGAATGACCAATTAGAAACGATGCCAGAACTAACACGACGCTTGCAAAGTGCAATTGACGAAGATGGCTATGTCACCGATGAAGCTTCACCAGAATTAAAAATTATCCGCAATAACATTCGGCGAAGTGAACGAACGATTCGAGAACAGTTGGATGGGATTTTACGTGGAAATAATGCCCGCTATTTAAGTGACACGATTATTACGATGCGAAATGATCGTTATGTAATTCCCGTTAAACAAGAATACCGCGGTGTTTTTGGCGGTGTTGTTCACGACCAAAGTTCTTCTGGTCAAACGCTTTTTATTGAGCCAAAACAAATTGTTGAATCAAACAACCGTTTACGGCAACACCAAATCAATGAACGACAAGAGATTGAACGTATTTTAGCTGAACTTTCAGCTGAGTTGGTTCCTTATCAAAAAGAGATTCTTCACAATGCTTTTGTCCTAGGTAAATTTGACTTAATGAATGCGAAAGCGCGATTTGCAAAAGAGTTAAAAGCAGTCGTGCCAACCATTAGTTCAGAAAATCATGTCTTTTTCAAACAAGCGCGTCACCCGTTAATCAATCAAGATATTGTCGTTGCCAACGATATTATGATCGGTAAAGACTTCCAAGCCGTTGTGATCACGGGTCCGAATACTGGTGGGAAAACAATTACCTTAAAAACGTTAGGGTTGTTGCAATTAATGGGGCAGTCGGGGTTACCAATTCCCGCTGCAGAAGACAGTCAAATGGGAATTTTCCATGAGATATTTGCAGATATTGGTGATGAACAATCCATTGAGCAAAGTCTGTCTACTTTTTCTTCTCACATGACCAATATCGTTTCAATTTTAGCCAAAGTAGACAAAGACAGTTTAGTTTTATTTGATGAATTAGGAGCAGGGACAGATCCGCAAGAAGGCGCTGCGCTAGCCATTGCCATTCTAGATGCATTAGGCGCAAAATCTGCTTATGTCATGGCGACTACCCATTATCCAGAATTAAAAGTTTATGGCTACAATCGGAGCAATACGATTAATGCGAGTATGGAATTTGATGTTGATACATTGAGTCCCACCTATCGTTTGTTAATTGGCGTGCCCGGGCGTAGTAATGCTTTTGAAATATCAAAACGCCTTGGTCTAGATGCGCAAGTTATTGCGGCAGCTAAACAAATTATGGATGGGGAAAGTCAAGATTTAAATGAAATGATTGCCGATTTAGAAAATCGTCGTAAAATGACAGAAACAGAATATCTAGAAGTACGGCATTACGTGGATGAAGCTGCTAAATTACAACAAGAATTAAAAGAGGCCTATAGTTATTTCTTTGAAGAGCGGGAAAAAGAATTAGCCAAAGCCAAAAAACAAGCCAACGAAATCGTTGATGAGGCTAAAGAAGAAGCAGAAGTGATTATTTCTGATTTGCGTAAAAAACAATTGGCTGCAGGTCAAGGGGCAGTTAAAGAACATGAGTTAATTGATGCCCGCAGTAAACTAGATAATTTGCATCAAACAGAAGATAATCATTTGAAGAAAAATAAAGTCTTACAAAAAGCCAAGCAAGCTAAAAAATTAAAAGCTGGCAACGAGGTGCTGGTTGCTTCATATGGTCAAAGGGGAATCTTGATCAAAAAAATGAGCGATCACAATTGGCAAGTTCAGTTGGGAATTTTGAAGATGACCTTACCTGAAAGTGAACTGCAAAGTGTCGCACCTGTAAAAGAGCCGGTGCAACGTGTTGTTAGCACTGTCCGTTCTGATAACAGTAGTCATGTCGCAACCCAACTTGATTTAAGAGGTAAGCGGTATGAAGAAGCATTAAATGAAGTGGATCAGTATTTAGATGCGGCCATTTTAGCGGGCTATCCGCAAGTAACCATTGTTCATGGTAAAGGTACAGGCGCATTGCGGCAAGGTATCACAGATTATTTGAAAAATCATCGCAGTGTCAAAAGCTTTGAATTTGCACCGCCAAATCAAGGTGGAAATGGTGCGACTGTAGTAAAGTTTAAATAACTTTTAAATTAATTCAATTCAAAAAAATGTGAAAGAATGCAGTGTAGCGCACTTTTTCAAAAGCTATTTTTTCCACTTACCAATTGTAAGCAAAAAATTATCATCCCTAACTTTTCAGTGCTATACTCTTTTTTAGAGAGATAATACATCTTATTTAAGGTTATCCTTTGGGGAAATTCAGTTGAGAAAATGCGCAACGCAAAATCGGAGGGAATAATATGTCAAAAGCAATTACAGATGCAACATTTGCAAGTGAAACAGATGAAGGGTTAGTTTTAATCGACTTTTGGGCAACTTGGTGTGGTCCGTGTCGCATGCAAGCGCCAATTTTAGATCAATTAGCAGCTAGCCATGATGAAGACGAGTTAAAAATCGTTAAAATGGACGTGGATGAAAATCCTGAAACACCAGCGCAATTTGGCGTAATGAGTATTCCAACTTTGTTACTAAAAAAAGACGGCGAAGTTGTGGATAAAGTAATTGGTGTGCATACAAAAGACCAATTAGAACAATTAATCGCATCACATTTGTAAAATTCAGTTTTATTATTTAAGATTGGGACAAAAGCCAGCTTGGCGTTTATCCCAATCTTTTTTTAATTCTTAAGGGAGTATAAAATTTTCACATCTAAAAACGTTAAATTAAAAGCGCTAGCGATGTCCGGATTCACAAACTAGCTTTATCGGCAATAAGCGAAAATTTTGTTAAGTCTGAGGAGCGACAGAACAAAATTTTAGTCTTATTGCTCAAAAGCTGAGCGAGTTTGCGAAGCCTTTTTTAGTTGGTCGGGAAGTAGAAAAATAAATTTGTACCAATCAGATAGCTGGCCGTAAAATTTAAAGTGTAATGAAGTTCTTTTTCTGGCAGATAATGGTGTCAATTAACTATTTTTCATTTATCCATAAAAAAATTAGATTAACTGGTTGCATTTTTAATACAAATCGTTTATATTATGTGTGTAAACGGTTACATAAGGAAGATGGTGAACAAATGGCAACGATTCGTGATGTCGCAAAATTAGCAGGATTATCCGTCGCAACAGTTTCAAGAGCAATCAACGGGAGTGGTTATGTTAGTGAAGAGTCTCGTAAAAAAATTGATAATGCCATAAAAGATTTGGATTTTCGTCCCAATGAAGTGGCACGCTCTCTCTATCAAAAAAAATCAAAATTGGTGGGATTATTATTACCGGATATTTCTAATCCTTTTTTCCCATTATTGGCAAAAGGTGTCGAAGATTTTTTGCAGGCAAAAGGTTATCAAGTTATTTTAGGCAATGTCCAAGAAAATCCTGAACGCGCTAATGATTATTTACACGCCTTTAATCAAAATAACGTGGCTGGTGTATTATCTGCTGTAGATAACGACTATGCTTTTTATGACAGTGTTCATCCCCTAGTGTTTTTAGACCGTGTAGGCAAGGATTCAGAGTATTCCATTCACGCCGATGACGTGGCTGGCGGTGCTTTAGCAGCTACAACGGTTTTAAAAAGAAAGACAAAAGAAATTATCGTCATCTCTGGTCCTAAAGAAATTGATCGCTCCCAAGAACGACTACAAGGAGTTTTGAGTGTTTTAAATCAACAAAAGAGTAATTATTATATCGTGAACTCTGCTTCTTTTTTATTGGAAGATGCAATTATTACAGCACAAGCGGTGTTTGAACAATTTCCTCAAGTTGATACTGTGATTGCTCCTAGCGATATTCATGCGATTGCGCTTATTCAAGAGGCTTACCGCCGGAATATCAAAGTGCCCGATGCCCTACAAGTAATCGGCTACGATGATATTCCAATTAGTAATTTGGTGGTACCGCCGCTAACGACGATTCATCAGCCGGCTTATGAAATGGGATATAAAGGTGCTGAGATGTTGTATCAGTTAATGAACGGACAAAAAGTGATGCAAAAAAAATTAGTCTTACCAACTCGTTTAGTCAAACGGGATACTTTACGAAAGAAGGAAGCACAATGAAAATTACGGTTGTAGGAAGTATGTCGACAGATTTTGTGGTTACTACAAACATTAAGCCTGATCAAGGCGAGACTGTTTTTGGTGAAAAATTTGCGACTGCATTTGGCGGTAAAGGTGCCAATCAAGCAGTAGCTGCCAGTCGTTTGGGTGTGGAAGTGGCGATGGTCGGTGCAGTTGGCAGTGATGATTTTGGTACAGCAATTTTAAATAATTTAGTAGAAAATGGGGTTGATGTAAGTTGTGTGGAACGGGTTACACATGCTGAAAGCGGTTCTGCCCATATCGTATTATACGATCATGATAATAGCATTATTGTCATTCCTGCTGCTAACAACGAGGTAAAGCCTAGTAATATTGAGAAATTCGCATCGCAGTTGTTAAATAGTGACTTAGTTATCTTACAAAATGAAATTCCCCAAGCAACAAATGAAGCAATTATTGATTTTTGTTGGGAACATGGCATTAAAACTTTGTTAAATCCTGCACCAGCCCGCCCCCTTGCAAAAGACTATCTTGAAAAGATAACTTATTTAACTCCTAATGAGCACGAATCGGCAATTATTTTTCCTGATCAAAGTCGCTCACAGGTATTAGCAAAATATCCCAATAAGTTAGTGATTACCCTCGGGGCGATGGGGGCAATTTATCACGATGGTAAAAAAGAAGAAATTGTACCGGCTTTTGAAGTGCAACCAGTTGATACAACAGGGGCAGGAGATACGTTTAACGCTGCGATGGCCACTGCATTACTATATGGCTTGAAGATGTCAGAAGCTTTGCGTTTTGCCAATTTGGCTGCTGCAATTTCTGTCCAAGGCTTTGGTGCCCAGGGTGGTATGCCGACACTAGAAAAGATGAAGGAGCAACCTCAATATGAAAAAACATGGCATTTTAAATAGCGAGATTACAAAAGTTTTAGCTGATTTAGGTCACACAGATCAAATTACTATTGGGGATGCCGGACTGCCGGTACCCCATGGTGTAGCAAAAATTGACTTAGCTTTAAAGTTTGGGCTACCGAGTTTTAACGATGTATTGTTGGCGGTGCTTTCAGATATGGCAATTGAAAAGGTCGTTTTAGCAGAGGAAATTAAAACGCAAAATGCCCAACAATTACAAGCAGTTTTGAAAGCGCTACCTAAAGGGGTGAAAATTGTCTATGTTTCTCACACAGAATTTAAAAAGCAAACGCAAAATAGTAAAGCCGTTATTCGTACTGGTGAAGTAACGCCTTATTCCAACATTATTTTACAGTCTGCTGTCATCTTTTAAGGAGGGAATAACATGTACGTTGAAATGAAAAACATTTCAAAGTCTTTTGGCACAAATCAGGTTTTACGGGATGTCAGTATTGAAATAAAAAGCGGTGAAATTCACGCCTTGATGGGTGAAAATGGTGCAGGAAAATCAACGCTAATGAATATCTTGACCGGTTTGCATAAAAAAGATTCTGGAACGATTTTAATTGATGGACAAGAAAAGACATTTTCGAGTCCTAAAGAAGCCGAAGAGTTTGGGATTAGTTTTATTCATCAAGAAATGAATTCTTGGCCACAAATGACCGTATTGGAAAACCTATTTTTGAACAACGAACTAAAGACCCCTTTTGGTTTATTGGATACAAAGAAAATGCGAGAAATCGCCTTGCACCATTTTGCTCAGCTAGGAATTTCACTTGATTTAGATAAAGAATTAGATGAGCTATCAGTCGGGCAACAGCAAATGATTGAAATCACCAAATCTTTAATGACCGATGCAAAAATTTTGATTATGGATGAACCTACCGCCGCCCTTTCTGATACGGAAATCAAAGCCTTATTCAAAATTATTTACCAATTAAAAGCACAAGATGTCGCAATCGTTTATATTTCCCACCGAATGGAAGAGATTTTCCAAATCAGTGATGAAATCACCGTGATGCGAGATGGTCTTTCCATTGATACGACAAAAACCAGTGAGACAGACGTCAATGAAGTAGTTCGCAAAATGGTGGGACGCGAAATTTCAGATTATTATCCTCAAAAAACGGCTATCATCGGAGAAGTCGTCTTTACAGCAGCGCACTTAACCGGTGCAAATGGGGTTTTCAAAGATGTTTCCTTTAACGTTAGAAGTGGTGAAATTGTAGGTTTCTCAGGTTTAATGGGGGCTGGTCGTACAGAAATTATGCGGGGAATTTTCGGTTTAGATCCTTTGGAAGAAGGAACTATCACGATTGAAGGTGAGTCAAAAAAAATCGAGTCCCCGGCTAAATCTATTCAAAATGGTATTGGCTTTTTAACAGAAGATAGAAAATCAGAAGGCTTAGTCTTGGACTTCTCTGTGTTAGATAATATTAGTCTGCCTTCCATTGACGGCTTTGTAAAAAATGGCTTGATAGATAAAAAAACAGAAGCAGAATTTGCCGAACTATTAATTAAACGACTTCTAATTAAGGTGCAATCTGAGGATGATATCGTTGGTGATCTGTCTGGGGGAAATCAACAAAAAGTTGTTTTAGCCAAATGGATCGGTGCTGGACCAAAAGTATTGATTTTAGATGAACCGACCCGTGGAGTAGACGTGGGTGCTAAACGTGAAATTTACCAATTGATCAATGAATTAGCAGATCGCGGGGTAGCAATTATCGTCGTTTCCAGTGACTTGCCAGAAGTAATGGGAATAAGCGACAGAATCTTGGTCGTTCACGAGGGCAGGATTAATGGTGAATTGCAAAAAGTAGATTTTGACCAGGAAAAAATTATGACTTATGCAACAGGAGGAAAATAAAAATGGAGAATAAAAAGAACGTCGCTAAAAAAAGTAATTTTGATGCAGCAGGTATTATTGCAAAATTAGGACCATTACTTGCGCTTATTGTCTTGGTCATTGTCGTTTCTGTTATGAATCGTGAATTCTTAAATCCCAACAATCTGTTGAACTTATTACGGCAGGTTGCTGCCAATGGTTTTATTGCTTTTGGAATGACATTTGTCATTTTGACTGGTGGAATTGATTTGTCAGTGGGCTCAACACTCGCTTTATCCAGTGCATTAACAGCCGGTTTTATCGCCAATGGTATGAGTGCACCTTTAGCCGTTTTACTTGGGCTTTTAACCGGAGCGATTTTAGGAGCTATTAATGGGTTATTAATTTCAAAGGGAAGTATGGCACCTTTTATTGCTACTTTGGCAACAATGACGATTTATCGCGGTGCAACACTTGTTTATACAAAAGGGAATCCTATTACCGGTTTAGGGGATAGCTTTTTCTTTAGCTTTTTAGGTCGGGGCTATTTATTTGGCATTCCTTTTCCAGTAGTTTTACTGTTTATTATGTTTATTGTTCTTTTTGTTCTTTTGCACAAAACGGCTTTTGGTCGTAAGACTTATGCTATCGGTGGCAATGAAAAAGCGGCTTTTGTTGCGGGGGTCAAAATCGATAAAATCAAAATTTTGATTTATTCGCTATCCGGTTTAATGGCTTCAATTAGTGGGATGATTATCACCTCACGTTTAAATTCTGCCCAACCGACAGCTGGTCAGTCATATGAAATGGATGCAATTGCGTCTGTAGTTTTAGGCGGAACTAGTCTTTCAGGGGGGAAAGGACGTATTTTTGGTACTTTAGTCGGGGCTTTGATTATCGGTACTTTGAACAACGGGTTGAACCTATTAGGTGTTTCTAGTTTTTATCAACAGATTGTCAAAGGGATCGTAATTGTGATTGCGGTTTTACTTGATCGTAAAAAGAAATAAACCCAGATAACTAAAAAATGTAAGCCCTTAAAAAAGCAACACACAATGGAAAAAATGGTTTTTAGGAGTGAGCAAAAAGCTTAATCCTTTAAAAGAAATTCACTCATATGAGGAGGAAGAAATAATGAAAAAATTTTTCGTATTCGCAGCAAGTGTACTAATGTTAGCAGGATGTGGCGCAACTGGTCTAGAGGGCGGCTCAAGTAGTTCTGAAGGTAAAACAGATGACAAAAAACCGGCTGAGTTAACTGTCGGAGTTTCTGTTTCCACGTTAAATAATCCCTTCTTTGTTTCATTACGTGACGGAGTTCAAAAACTGGCTGATGAAAATAAAACCACAATTAAAGTAGTCGATGCCCAAGATGATACAGCAAAACAAAGTAACGACATTGATGATTTAATTCAACAAAAAGTTGATGTTATTTTAGTTAATCCGGTCGACTCTTCAGCAATTGTGCCAGCTGTGGAATCTGCTAATAGTGCCAACATTCCTGTAATTGCGATTGACCGTAGCAGTGATGGAGGTAAATTATTAACGACTGTTGCTTCAAATAACGAAGAAGGCGGTAAAATGGCAGCCCAATTTATCATTGAAAAATTAGGTGAAAATGCAAAAGTAGCAGAACTAGAAGGCGTACCAGGGGCTTCTGCCACACGGGAACGGGGTAAAGGTTTTGATGATTACGCTAAAGGAAAATTAAATGTAGCTGACAAACAATCTGCTAACTTTGACCGTGCTAAAGGATTGACAGTGATGGAAAACATTTTACAAGCCCACTCTGACTTGCAAGGTGTCTTTGCACAAAATGACGAAATGGCATTAGGTGCTTCAGAAGCAGCAAGTAGTAAGGGAAAAGACTTTATCATTGTTGGCTTTGATGGAACAGTAGACGGCTTAAAAGCGATTAAAGATGGTAAAATGAGTGCCACAATTGCTCAAAAACCAGAAGAGATGGGAAAATTAGCCTTGCAAGCTGCATATGATCACTTTGCTGGTAAAAAAGTGGATGAAAAAATCGACTCACCACTTGATTTGGTAACCAAATAAAGAGATAAATTCTAAATGAGGCTACGCTAAAACATCATTTACAAAAAAGGGGGGTGTGACAAGATTTTTGTCACACCTCCTCTTTGTGTAGATCATAGTCGCATCAAAACAATAAAAATCCCTGCAAAGTGTGCAACAGTTGGAGCTAAAAGACTGTCTCTTAGAAGTCTATTAACAAAAGTAAAGCAAGTACAAAAAGCATTAGTGGCTACTTACAGCAGTTTTACGTATGTAACAAAAGGTCTTACAGTCATAAATTGAAGGATTGAAAAATGCTTTCTCATATTTTTAGAATCATCTGATTTATGGTCAGATATGGTTAGTTAGAAAACGTTCTTTATTTGTAAAAAGAAAAATTTAGTAGCTTTATGGCATCTGCTTTTGGCTAAAAAAATAGTGGAAATTTATTTTTCTGACAGGTTCTCACTTCTGTTTTCCTTAACTGGCGGTTATAATTGATTTGTAAAGATAAAAGGAAAATTAAATATAAAGGAGTAGACAATGAAAAAAAACAAATGGGTTAAAGTATTGTTGGTTGCAAGCATTTTAACGACTTCATTGCCGCTGAATGCTTGGGGGCAGACAGCTACACCGCAAACGAGTGAGTCAAGTTCAGCTGCTACACAAACACAAGCAGATACGAGTTCTGCTAATGGGGAAAGTGAGTTAAGTCAATCAACAACAGCGACGAATGCGACAACTTCCAGCGCAACACAAACAACGCAAACTTCAACAACACAAGCAACACAGAGCCAAACCACCGAAACTTTTGAAAATACAACAGAAACTACCACGACAGCAGATACGCTTCAAATCAAACAGGCTGACGTGCTTGAAACTTTGGTAGGCAAGAAAGAAAGTTTAAAAACATATGCCAAAATTAAAGCAGGAGATGAATTTTTCTATCAATTAGATTCTCAAAATCAGTTTGTAAAAAAGGAAAGCTTGGCTGCTTATCAGGGGAATGTATACCGAGTAACAAATCGCGCAAAAACCAGTGAAAATCGGGAAATGATCCAAATTGTCCAAGCAGATGGGAATAATTCTGAACTTGGTTGGGTGCCTGAAACTACGTTGTCGCTGCACAATGGTAGCTATGTGACAAAAACAGGCTATGTTGCTGTAACTACTAAAAATTTAAGCGTTCAACCAGACGTCTTCACCGCAGCTAAAAATCAAAATTTTAACGGTAAAACATTACAATATCGCGAGATTTACACCGTTAACAAAAAAGAGTACTACGCTTTATACAACAATCAAAATCAATTTTTAGGCTTTGTTGCAAAAGGCAGTGGGGTAGATCTAAATACTAGCCCTGGAGGAAAATATTATGCCAAAAGCAGTTATGGCACCTTTATGCAAAAAGGTAAAATACGCTGGAATAATTTTTACTTTAATAGTGTTCGCGGCAATACAACCTCCTATTATGGTAAAACGGTCAAAATTAAAGGTTATTATCAGCATTTTAATGGCAAAACCTACTATACAGTTTATGAAAATAAGAACAACAAAGATAGCTGGGTAGGGTATATAGAAGCAAAAGATATTAAATTAGCAGCTGGTAGTCAAGGTGTGTACCAAAGCTTGAATCGCTATGTGACGATCACCAATAAAAATTACACGACGTGGAGTAGTTTTGGCTGGAAAAAAAGAAGTACTACAGCTGCTATGCTAACAAAAACGTATCTTGCCAAAGGAATGTATCGTCATTACAATGGGGCAACATATTACAGCTTAAGTGACAATAAGGATAAATGGGCGGGCTATTTGAATGCCAATGCGGCAAAACAAGCCAATAATGCAGGGGGAATTGCCCAAAAAGAAAATCGTAAAGTAAAAATTACTTCCAAAACTGCAACTTTTTGGCGTAACTTTAATTGGCAGAAAAAAGACAGTGCCGCTAAATATTACGGTAAAGTTTATACTGTAAAATGTAAGTATCGTCATTTTAATGGGGCCTGGTATTACTCTATTTACAATGGGAACACGTGGATTGGTTATTTAAATGCGGGCTTTACCGGTAATCCCCATACGATTTATAGTACTAAAAATATTAACCGCTACGTGCGCATGAACGCTAATTCGGGGAATTTTTATAGTCAAGCTGATCCTAATAGCAGTAAAAAATCAGCAAAGAAAACGTATAAAGGCTATATGGTGCAGGCGATAAAAGAAGCGAAAACAAGTGGCGGGACATATTATTGTGTGACACTTCCTGGGGGGGCTTTGGGGTGGCTAAAAGCAAGTGAGACGACCAATGTTCATAATCGCTATTACATGTATACCACCGGCGGCAAGTATCCTTCTTTAAAGGTCAAAAACTTAAATATTCAAGTTTCGGTAAAAAAACAGCGCGTATATATTCGTTCGGGTTCTAAGACGATCTATACCATGCTTTGTTCAACAGGCTTAGGGTTATGGCCGAATAATTTAAGTACACCATATGGTAATTTTAAAATTCAAGCCGAACGGGGCTCATCTTTTTGGTATGCAGGGTCGGGTGGTGCCTTTTACCGCTCTTACCATCAACACGGCGTCTACTTGTTCCATACGGTTCCGATTGCCTATCCTGGTACTACGAGTGCCTTTAATCATATTGAAGGGATGAAATTGGGGCGCAGAGCTTCCCATGGCTGTATTCGGATGTCTGTGGCAGATGCCAAGTGGTTTTATTACAATATTCCGGGAAATACACCGGTTAAAATTTATTATTAGAAAAAAGATTTAGGCAGAGGCATCGTGTCTTTTCCTAAATCTTTTTTATTTTTTGCAGGTGAACAATTTATATGAGCAATTCTTGTTTAGCATGGTTCTAAAAATAAAGTTAGCTTTACTAGAATTTAAAAAAAGGATTGTGGTGTTTTTATTGGGCTGTGGCAGATGCGCCAATTTTTATTTTCGTTGACGCCCATGTTATAATTGGTAGGTATTTTAAGAAAGTTGATAAAAATGAAGTGGGTGAAATTACGCGTGAATGAACGGATTAAAAATAAATTAGCACTCTTACCCGATCAGCCTGGCTGTTATCTGATGAAAGATAAAAATGGTACGATTATTTATGTCGGAAAAGCCAAAATTTTAAAAAATCGTGTCCGCTCTTATTTTACCGGCAGTCATGATACAAAGACAGAACGGCTTGTATCTGAAATTGAAGATTTTGAATATATCGTCACCGAATCCAATATTGAAGCATTGTTGTTGGAGATTAATTTAATTAAAAAAAATGATCCCAAATATAATATCATGCTAAAAGATGATAAAACGTATCCCTTTATCAAAATTACCAATGAAGCTTACCCGCGGTTACTCATTACCCGGAAAGTCTTAAAGGATAAAGCTTTGTATTTTGGCCCGTATCCTGATGTTGGTGCGGCAAATGAAACCAAAAAACTTTTAGACCGACTTTTTCCATTGCGTAAATGTAAAGTTTTACCAAAAGAAGTGTGTCTGTATTATCACATGGGACAATGCTTAGCTCCTTGCGTTTTTGATGTACCAACAAAAGTTTATGAAGAAATGGTAGCCGAAATTAAACGCTTTTTAAGTGGAGGTCATACAGAAATTCGCGCTAATATCGCAACGGAAATGGAAGAGGCCGCAGCAAATTTAGAATTTGAAAAGGCCGCAGAATTACGAGATCAAATTAAAGCCATTGATACCGTGATGACGAAACAAAAAATGACACAAACTGATTTTATGGATCGTGATGTTTTTGGTTATGCAATTGATAAAGGCTGGATGTGTGTTCAGGTCTTTTTTGTCCGTCAGGGAAAACTAATTGAACGAGATGTTTCAATTTTTCCTTTCTATAATGATGCACAAGACGACTTTTTAACGTATGTCGGGCAATTCTATCAAGAAAATGAACACTTTATTCCAAAAGAAGTTTTAATCCCTGATGATATAGATTTAGCATCGGTTGAAGCATTGTTACAGACGAAAGTTTTACAACCTAAACGGGGAGAGAAAAAGAAACTAGTAGCATTGGCAAATAAAAATGCTGGAGTTGCTTTAAAAGAAAAATTTGATTTAATTGAGCGTAAAGAAGAGCGGACAATCGGTGCAATCGAAAGTTTAGGCAATGCGATGCAAATTCCAACGCCAGTGCGGATTGAAGCTTTTGATAACTCCAATATTATGGGGACTAACGCAGTGTCTGCCATGGTGGTTTTCATTGACGGTAAACCAGCCAAAAATGAATACCGTAAATACAAGATTAAAACTGTAACCGGTCCAGATGATTATGCTTCCATGCGGGAAGTCATTTATCGCCGTTATGCGCGTGTCTTAAAAGAGAATTTGCCTTTTCCTGATTTAATCATTATTGATGGTGGTAAAGGGCAAGTGGATGCTGCCCGGGAAGTTTTGGATAATCAATTAGGTTTAGATATTCCGATTGCCGGTCTTGCCAAAAATGACAAACATAAAACCAGCGAGATGCTCTTTGGTCAGGACTTAGAAGTGGTACCGTTAGCTCGCAATTCACCTGAGTTTTTCTTGCTCCAACGCATACAAGACGAAGTTCATCGCTTTGCCATTACTTTTCACCGCCAACTTAGAAGTAAAACGAGTTTTGCTTCTAAGTTAGATGATATTGCTGGCTTGGGACCAAAGCGCAAAAAAGCATTGTTAAAAGAGTTCAAATCTCTAAAAAATATTCAAAATGCTTCTATCGACGAAATTCGCGCAATTGGTATTCCCGAAGCTGTAGCCAAAACCATTCAAAGTGCTTTGGCTGCTGAGACAAAGCCAAAAGAATAATCAAGTAAAAGTGGAGATCACTCCCTGCAAGTAAGCAAATTTTTAATGCTTTGCTTGTAGGGGTGACTTTTTTGTTGCCTAGAGATGCAGTAGCATTTTACTGTCACACACAAAAAGCGGCTATATTTAGCTGGTTAATCTGAAAAAGTAACTTTTTTTTCAATAACTTCGTGAGAAAATGCACAATTAACTGGTAAAATTAAAATACATTAGTTATAATATTTTATATTTTGTGAATATTTTGAATAATATTGGAGGTTATTATGGGAATTGAGGGACAAACAGTGGTTTTATTTATAGCCAGCTTGGGGATTATCGTTTTAGTTATGGTTTTGTGGATTACACTGGGGCAAAGAAAACGCATTACGAAATTGCAACGTGAACAAGAAGAATTTGCCGATAAACAAGAAAAACAATTGGCACAACATTATCATTCGATGAATCAGCTGAGTATTGAAACGATTGATGACAGTCGCCGCTTACTTGCAGGGGAAAAAGAGGCGCGTGGTGAGTTATACGATCATTTTAAACTTGAGCTGCAGGAGCATACTGAATTAATGTTGCATGAAGTAAAGCGTGTTGAAGAATTAGTGAAAAATGAATTAAGCCAGCTAAGTGATTGGCAGATCCAAATTGCACAACAAGTTGCTAATCAGCAAACAGATCAAAACGAGTTTGTTGATTTTGTTGATGAAAAATTAACAGCTTTTGCCACACGGAGCCATGGTCTACCAGAGCAAATTGAACAAGTAATTAGCAAGATGAATCAATTGCGTCAATTACAGCAAGAATTGGCAGAATTTAATCAACCTTTAAAAGTTGAAAAATGGGATGCCCATAAAAAAGGAAATCACAAAAAACGGCAACAATTAGTTGAAGAAGCAATTTGATAGAGATAAAACAAAAATAAAAAAAATTCGGGGTAAGAGTCGTGGGGTGACTTTTATGCCGAATTTTTTTAATTATTTAACTCAAAAGGACGGATAAATTTTCACAAGCATAATTCAGCTTAAAGACAAAAAAGTACTTACGTTAATTTTGCCGCAATTTTCATAAAAGCTTTTAAAACGGTGATTTTTTTTAGCGTGTACTGTTTTTTTGACATGTACCGTTTTTTTTTCGTTGTTAAATAAAGGAGGTAAAAAAATGTATCTAATCGTGAGTCCTAACCAATTGGGTTACTTTAAACCTGCGACAACAGCGCGACGCTTAAAAGCTTTTCTAAAAAAAGAAGGCGATGTCAAAGTTTTTTTAGGGCATCTGCATTTTATTGAAGTTTGCCATAAATTATTTGTGAAGATTGCACCACTGGATGTTACCCTTTATCAAAAAGAAGTTGATGCTATTTATGAAAAAAAGACGTGGAATCATTATCTGGCTTATTACTTTTACAAATTACGTTTATTCTTTAAAAATGAAAAGTGGCTTTTTTTATTGCATGCATACCGCAGTTATCAACGCCAATTTCTTCTTTTATATATTGCCTGTCAGCAAATACAAGAAGTCGCTAAGATAAGTGATGACAAGGCAACACAAATTCTAGCTAGAAAGTTAGGCCTACTCAAGCTTCAGAAAAACACGAGTTAAGATTTAGGATAAAAATGAAAGAAGGGATACAATTTTTTTATAATTGACAGCGGTTCTTGACTAGCGTACTATATCACTAAGCGATATATCAACTTGTAATATAGAGGAGGAGCAGGAATGGATGAGGCCTTGTCAGATAGTGTTTACGCGATTTTGCTCGTATTGCTAAAACCCCAACATGGCTATGCCATTATGAAAGAAATCAGTGAAATAACTAATGGCTACATGGAAATTGGTCCAGCCAGCATGTATACGAATTTGAAAAAACTACAAAAAGCCGATTACATCACGTTACAAGAAAATTCTGATCGTAAGAAAGTTTATCAGATTACTACAAAAGGTCGAAAAGCTTTGGAACAAGATATTGAACGCCGGCGTCTTTTTTATGAAGCAGGGGCAGCGTTATTGGCAAAAAATCGGGAAATAAGCTAAATAAATTCAGCTTAAAGGTGCTATAGCGCCGATTTTTACAACCGGTTTGACAAGTTGGGAGGTAAAAAATGCGAATTGGGGACAAAAAGTATTTAGTAAGTCTTGGGGTAGCTTTTTATCCTGAAAAAGAGATGTTACGTTTGAATAAACAAGCTGAAGAAGGCTGGCATTTTGTCAAAATGAATAGCTTGGGCATACTGGTTTTTCAAAAAGGGATGCCACAAAACCTTACCTATAGTGTGGATTATTTTACGGGGTCAAAAGAAGATTACGCAGAATATATTGCCTTATACGAACATAGTGGTTGGCAACACGTCACAACTTTTATGAAACGTTACTGTTATTTTGTCAGTAATTGTCCTGCTGCTATTTTTACCGATGAAAAAAGTTATCAAACTCGTATCAGACAAGAATGGCGTCAGCAATTTTTGCAATCGTTGTGGGTCACACTTTTGGGCGTTCTTTTTTACTTAGCAGGCAATTTTTTCTTTGGGGGCAGCTTTGATAATTGGCCGATAATATATTTTGCCGTCACGCTTGTGGCGATCGCTTTTCCAGTAGTTTTATTGATGAGTATGGGAACGATAAAACTGCTCTATCAAAAAAGAACCAAATACTACAATAAACCAGAAAAATTTGCCAAAAAGCAAAATATTGTGCGAGATACAGTGGTGCTAATGATCTTAGGTGCAATTCTTGGGGGATCACTGGCTTTATTATTATAAATTCTGCCCGTAGCTGGCTTTATTTAGACCAAAAAAACGAGGAGTGAAAAAATGCTAACGGTTAAAAATTTGAAAAAAAGTTTCGGGGATTATACCGCAGTAAAAGATTTATCCTTTGAAATACAAGACGGTACGATTATGGGGTTAATTGGGCAAAATGGGGCTGGTAAAACAACCACTTTTCGCTTGATTTTGGATTTTTTAACTCCTGATGAAGGTGAAATTTTATGGAATGGTGAAAAAATTAGTAGTAAAGATTATGACATTATTGGTTATCTGCCAGAAGAACGAGGACTTTATCCCAAGGTCACCATTGAAGAGCAATTGATTTACTTTGCGGAGTTAAGAGGGAAAAAACGCAAAGATATTGTTCCTGAAATTGACAAATGGATGGAAAAGTTTGAAGTGAAGGGAAAGAAAACCGATAAAGTCAAATCTTTGTCAAAAGGAAATCAACAAAAAGTACAGTTAATTGCAACCTTAATTCACGAACCAAAATTGGTTATTTTGGACGAGCCTTTCAGCGGGCTGGATCCAGTGAATGCTGAGTTATTAAAAAATGGCATCATCGAGTTACGCCAAAAAGGTGCGTGTGTCATCTTTTCAAGTCATAATATGGATAACGTTGAGAAGATTTGTGATCATTTGATTATGTTGAAAAATGGTGAAACAGTTTTAAACGGAAAAGTGCGGGAAATCAGAGAATCTTTTGGACGGAGTAAACTGTTTTTGGAGTCCTCCTTGTCACAAGCTGACGTTCAAGCCATTGAAGGCGTAAAAGAGGTCGTAGTCCAAGAAGACAAAAGTTTAGCCATCACATTATCCAATCCAGATGCAGGCAAAGAAATCTTTATGCGAGCGACTCAAAACGGCTATATTCCAATGTTTAATCAACAACCGCCAACCCTAGAGGAGATTTTCAAATGGAAAGCAGGTGACAATCATGAGTAAGTTTTGGGTGATTGCTAAAGATGTCTATAAGAAAAATGTTAAATCAGTTAGTTTCTTAATTTTAATTTTGGCACCATTTTTAATGGGCGCATTTTATTACTTTACCGGCCAATTAGCTGGCAGTTCCGATGTCAATACCATTGGCGTCTACTCAGATGATGCCGCTTTGGGACAAGCTTTTACCCAATTGGATCATAAAGATTATGATTTTAAAGTCATCCCGTCAAAAAAAGCAGCGGAAAAAGACTTGGCAAAAGAAAAGCTGGATGCCTTTTTGGTTTTAACAAATAAAGGAGACAGTTTTTCAGGCGAAATCTTTACCGAATCTTCCTTAGGACAAACAACACAGCTGATGATTCAACAGCTATTGACACAAATGCAGTCAAATGTGCGGGCCAAAAAGATGGGACTATCAGCCCAAGAGGTGGGCACATTGAGTCAAACAGCCCAATTAACAACGCAAAAAGTTTCCTTTGATAAGTCTGGTACAATGACCTCAGAAGACGATCATAGCAGTTTGCAGATGATTGTAACCAATGTTTCGGCCATTATCTTGTTTATCTTTGTCGTGACGTATTCTAGTATTATTGCCCAAGAAATCGCTTCTGAAAAAGGAACGCGAATTATGGAAGTGATTTTATCAAGTACCAAAGCCCAAACTCATTTTTATGGGAAATTAACCGGGGTCTTATTGGTTGCTTTAACACAATTGTTAATTTATGGGCTTATGATTATTTTTGGGTATCAAAAATTCAAAGATATGGACATCGTCAGACAATTTTTAGGTGATGCATCTTTGGAATCTCTCTTTGGTCCATTTTTGATTTTTTCAGCGATCTTTGTAATCTTAGGGATTTTGTTGTACGCCGTTTTAGCGGCATTGTGTGGTTCTTTGGTCAACAAGGCAGAAGATACTTCAAAAGCGATTATCCCAGTCACTTATTTATCCATGGGAGCTTACTTTTTAGCCTTATTTGTCGGAATGTTTGATCCACAAAATATCGCGCTGAAAATTTGTTCCTATATTCCTTTCTTTTCATCATTTGCAATGCCAGTTCGTCTGGCTAATGATACAGCCAGCATTTCCAGTGCGATTGTTTCTGTCGTGATTTTAGCCGTCTTTACTGTTTTTCTTATGCTGATTTCATCGGGTTTGTACAAATCAAATGTCTTGGTTTACAACGAAAACGGCGTTATTGCAGCCTTGAAACAATCTTTAAGTATGATGAAAGCAGAAAAGAAGTAAGAAATTTAGGTAATTATCACACCGGATAAGTGAATAGAGTTGAGAATTAATAAATAGCCTCACCCCTACTTTTTCTTCTAAAGTTGAGGCAAATTAAAAAGCAGCTTACTATTTAGCTCGTTAACACTTAAGTTAGCGGACAAATTAGATAAGCTGCTTTTTATTTAAAAGGATTTCATTCACCTTTTTTTAGGCGAATTTATTAACAAAATACTCAAAAAATGCGCGTTCTTTTTCGATGGTGAAATAAGCCAACTCTGGATGCCACTGGACACCCATGACCGGGGATTTGACACTTTCAATTCCTTCAATGACTCCATCAGGTGCCGTTGCAGTTACGACAAATTCTGCTGCTAATTCGTCGATTACCTGATGATGAAAGGAATTAACTTGATAATTTTGCGGTAAAAATTCAGCTAAACGACTGTTCATATTAATTTCAACAGGATGGGTGGGAAGTTCAAATGGTGTTGGTACCTGTACGTGTTTTAAGAGAGGTTCTTTGGCTAAGCTTAAATCTTGTAGTAAGGTCCCACCAAAGGCGACATTTAATAACTGCATCCCACGACATACGCCGATAACAGGTTTGCCGGCCTTGACTGCTTCTTTTACCAGCGCCATTTCAAAGAGATCGCGTCTGTGATTGGTCGCACCTAATTTTTGGTGAGGTAATGCACCGTAGCTTTCTGGGGATACGTCTTGGCCACCGGCTAAAAGTAATTTATCGATTTTTTGTATGTAGCTTTTTGCATCATAAATTGTGCCGATGGGCAACAATAAAGGTAAGCCGCCAGCATTTTGAACACCAGTGACAAAGTTTTTTGGCGTGTAGCTAATCCAGTGACTATCAGTGTCTATCATGGTCTGTTCATTTGCGGCGATGCCAATAACAGGTTTCATTTTTCCACGTCCTTTATTTAAAAAAACTGTTACTAAAAGCAATGTCAAAGTAAAACACAAAAAAAGTCAGTAGTAGCTTTTCTTTTATTTTCTTTGCGCTTTTAGCACAGTTTTTTTATTTATTTATCCTTATTTTTCACGAATAACTTCGATTTTGTAACCGTCAGGGTCAACAACAAAGTAATAAGAAGGTGCAGTACCAGGTAATCCTTTTAAGTCGGTTACATTATAATTATCATTTTTTTGTTTTTCATGTAATGCTTCTAAGTCGCTTACTGCAATGGCGATGTGGCCATAGCCATCACCTAAATCATAAGCAGCGTGATCATAATTATAGGTCAATTCTAATTCATAATCATCCCCAGGTAAGCTCAAGTATACTAAGGTAAATTTATTTTCGGGGAAGTCGCGGCGGCTTTTTTCAACAAAGCCAAAAGCTCCTTTATAAAAGGCTAAAGATGCCTCTAAATCTTTGACACGTACACATGTATGGGCCATTTTCATAAAAAATCAGTCCTTTCTCCTTGATAAAGATATCTTATCATAGGCCTTTAGCTGTGATAAGAAATACGCTTTAACTTGTGAAAGTATCTGCATTTGGGTAAAATGAATGAAATGAAAAGTGGAGGTTACAAAATGGAACCAGTGTTTGGGAAAAAGGAGTCAGATAAGCCTTATAAAGCGCGTTATGGCGCTTATGTGGTAGTGAGTCGTAATGAAGGACAAGAAGTAATTTTGGTACAAGCCCCAAATGGCGCCTATTTTTTACCTGGCGGCGAAATTGAAGGAACAGAAAACCACGTGGAAGCGATAAATCGCGAAATGTTAGAAGAGCTTGGCTTTGAAGTGACAGTTGGAGCGTATTTAGGGGAAGCGGTAGAATATTTTTATTCCAGTCATCGCGATACATATTTTTATCATCCCGGTTATTTTTACGTTGTCGACAGTTGGGAGAAAGTCGCTGAGCCGACAGAAAAAACCAATAACCTGGCTTGGGTAACAGCAGATGAAGCGATGCTTTTATTAAAGCGCGGCAGTCATCGCTGGGCAGTCCAAAAGTGGATGAAAAAATCTAATTAATTAAAAAAAGAAACAGGCTTTAGCAGTTTTTTCCGACTGACTGAGGTCTGTTTTTTTATCTGTAATAAAAATATAATTTTTCTCGCAGGAAAATACAGATTTCGTAAGCTTTTTTTACTTGTGTTTTTCAAATAGATGTTTGTTTAGCTGGGGGAATTGTGTTTTTATTGGAATTTTCGGTATAATAGATGGAGTTGTCTTTTGACAGTGTAAATTTTTACCGTCTGAATTGTTACAAGAAAAAGGGTAGCAACAATTTAAGTTGCAAGAATTTTTAGGAATAAAAGGAGAAAAAGATGTTGAAACGTTTTTTTAGTTATTATCGTCCGTATAAAAAACTGTTTATTTTGGACTTTAGTTGTGCAGTTTTAGCCGGGTTACTGGAGTTGGCTTTTCCGGTAGCCGTCAATGAAGTGATCGATAAAATTATGCCGCAAAAAGAATTTCGAATTATTTTGTTGGCTTGTTTGACCTTATTTTTATTTTATATTTTGAATACGATTTTGCAGTATATTGTTGTCTTTTTTGGTCATAAGTTAGGGGTCAATATTGAAACAGATATGCGGCGTGAATTATTTGCCCACCTTCAAAGTCAGCCTTACGCGTATTATGACAATCAAAAGACAGGGAAATTGATAAGTCGGCTGACGACAGATTTATTTGAAATCTCTGAAGTGGCCCATCATGGTCCAGAAGATATTTTTATTACGATTATGACATTGGCAGGCTCGTTTTTACTGATGCTACACACCCATGTAAAATTAGCAATCGCAACTTTTGCTTTATTGCCCCTCATTACAATCGCTTTGGTTTTCTTCAATAAAAAAATGACGAAAGTCAACACGCGCATTTACGAAAATCTTGGTGAATTTAACGCTGGGGTGGAGGCTTCTGTTAGTGGTATTCGCGTTACGCAATCTTTTGGCAACGAGGATTTTGAAGCAGCACGCTTTGGCGGTTTAAGTGAAGCTTATCGGCAATCAAAAATCTTATTTTATCGGGTAATGGCTGTTAGTTCAGCCTATAATTATTTGTTAATCCGTTTAATTAATTTATTTACTTTAATTTTTGGGTCCTATTATGTGATTCAAGGGCAGCTAACCAATGGGCAATTTGTCGGTTTCATTTTACTGGCAAATGTCTTTGTCAGACCCATTGAAAAAGTGAATACGATGATTGAAAGTTATCCCAAAGGAATTGCAGGGTTTAAGCGCCTGACAGAAGAATTGGATAAAAAGCCAAGCATTGTGGATTCAAAAAATGCTAGGGTCGTTAAGGATTTAAAAGGCGACATTTTATACCAGGATGTTTCTTTTTCTTACGCAGAAGCAAGCAAGGTTTTAGATCACATTAATTTGACAATTAAGCCAGGGGAAACAGTTGCTTTTGTTGGCCAAAGCGGTTCAGGCAAAACGACGCTTTGTAACTTGTTACCTCGCTTTTACGATGTAACAGAAGGGGCGGTAAAAATTGATGGGATAGACGTTCGGGATATGACTTTGAGTTCATTGCGAAGTCAAATTGGCATTGTGCAACAAGATGTTTTCTTATTTCCTGGCAGCATTAAAGAAAATATCGCTTACGGGCGTTTGGACGCAAGCGACAAGGAGATTATGACAGCAGCGAAATTGGCCCATTTGGATAGTGTTTTAGCCCAGATGCCTGAAGGAATTGAGACGCAAATTGGGGAGCGGGGCGTCAAATTATCTGGTGGTCAAAAACAACGGGTAGCGATTGCCCGGATGTTTTTAAAAAATCCACCCATTTTGATTTTAGATGAAGCAACATCAGCATTAGATACAGAAACCGAACAAGTCATTCAAGAGTCTTTAAACTCACTTTCAAAAGGGCGGACAACTTTAATCATTGCCCATCGCCTAGCGTCAATAAAACACGCAACTAGAATTGTGGTAGTCAGTCCAGCTGGTATCTTACAACAAGGTAGCCATGAAGAATTAATGGCTAAAGGCGGAGCTTACCGCGCATTGTATGAAGCCCAGTTTCGCAAATAGATAAAGAAAAGCCAGACAGCTAGAAAAGCTGAAGGAATCGGGCAGG
The DNA here is from genome assembly GCF_017316025.1 of Candidatus Enterococcus myersii. Lineage (GTDB taxonomy): Bacteria > Bacillota > Bacilli > Lactobacillales > Enterococcaceae > Enterococcus_C > Enterococcus_C montenegrensis. The sequence goes on along the minus strand of NZ_JAFLVT010000018.1, from coordinate 207,721 downwards.
TATGAGCCATAAGATCTAAATGTGCTAAAGCGGGCAAATCACTTTTTTTCTTAGGTGAGATTCATATTTACTTTATAAAAAAACAGCGCCAGACAAGTTATCAGGACTTGTTTGGGCACTTTTTTTTTGTCTAGCTGAATTTTTCGATTGCTTCTTTGACGCCATCTTCATCGTTTGAAGCCGTGGTGATGTAATCGGCAACGGCTTTCGTTTTATCGACGGCATTTTGCATCGCCACACCGACACCAGCATACTCTAACATGGCCATATCATTTTCATTGTCGCCAATAGCCATAACTTCTGCTTGTTGAATGTTTAAATGTTCTGCCAGTTTCGCAAGTGCAATTCCCTTATTAGCGCCTTTGTGTAAGATTTCCAAGTAAAAAGGGGCACTTTTGACAATATTGTATTGTTCTTTAAAATCAAGGGGAAGTTGGGTAATGGCGTGATCTAAAATTTCTGGTTCATCAATCATCATCATTTTAATCATGTCGTACTCATTTTTTACCATCTCATCGGAAGTGCGGTATTTAATTGGCATGTGCACCAATGTTGATTCGTGAACGGTGTAGGGACTAATATCACGATTAGCTGTAAAAATTGCATCCACACCAGATACGTGAAAATGAAGCCCGAGTTTTTGTGCCATATAATTTACTTTTAAGTAATCGTTTTTCGTTAGGCTGGCAGAAAAGACGGTATGTTGGGTGGCAACATTTTGCACCAATGAACCATTATAAGTAATGACATAATCGTCAGCACTTAATAAATCTAACGTATTCAAGTATTCTTTTACCCCTGGTAAAGGACGGCCAGTGCATAAAACGATTCGTACCCCTTTTTTCTTTGCGCTTTGTAAAGCGGCTTTCACACCGGTTGTTAATTGTCCTGCGCTGTTTAACAAGGTGCCGTCAATATCAATAGCGACTAGTTTAATACTCATGAAAAAAATTCCTCCTAAACAAATAGCTGTATTCTTTCAGCTGCTTAAATTGCCAAAAAGTGGCAAGATCCGCTTTCTATTCTACTAAAAGAAAGCTCCCTTTTCTAGTGGTGAGAGAAAAGGGAGACAAGTTTGGTCTTACTATTCGACTAATTCGCCATTTTTGATATGGCGGGCAAATGCTGCATACGTATCGCTAAAAAGATCGTAATTATTTTGCAAGGAGCGATCTACCATTTCTTTAGGGAAATAATAGCGGTGATCGCCAGTTTTTTGTCCAGCGAGTGCTGCGACTAATTGGCTTACTTTTGAAAGTTCTACCAGAGTACCGTCATTTTGTTGCAATTCAATTTGCGTGCGGTGGACCCCTGATTTTGGTCGATAAAAGTCATAAGGTAAGTCATAGCTGGAATTAATCGCAGTATAGTATTTCGGATTATACCCGACTTCTTCCACCAGCTTGCATAGTTTTGTGATTAAGTCTTGTTGACCTTCTTTGAATTTTGCTGATTTTAATGGTTTTCTAGATAACCAGCGATTGGCTAAATCACTTAAAATAGCATCATCTTCGTCAACCCATTGAATAAAATAGGTAATTAAAACGCCATCGTCTAATTTTAAATAATCTGCTAGTGTAAAGTCTTCTTTTAAAAAAGGAATCAACAACTGGGAATGTTGCTGAAATACATCGGAATTTTCATTATATAATTCGTGGGCCCGATTTAATAAGTGTTCCAACAAAACTTCCATACTCCGGGAAACTTGGTGGAAATAAACTTGAACATACATTTGATAGCGACTGACGATATAGTCTTCGACCGCGTGCATCCCATTCATAGCAAAGGCAATCCCCCCTTCATAAGGGCGAATGACCCGTAAGATGCGGGTTAAATCAAAAGTGCCGTATTCGGTGCCGGTAAAATAAGCATCTCGTAATAAATAATCCATTCGATCGGCGTCAATTTGACTTGAAATCATTTGTACCACCTGCGGATTGGGATAATCATGGGTAATGACACTGGCGACTTTTTCTGGAAAACCAGGCGCAACCTTATTCAAAATTTGGTAAACCTCAGTTTCTGGCGAAGTGATAATTTCGACAGTGATCTTTTCATGATCTGTGTGGAAAATATGTTCAAAGGTGTGGGAAAAAGGACCGTGGCCCACATCGTGAAGCAGTGCCGCACATAAAGCGACCAAGCGTTCAGTATCATCCCAGCCGCCAGCACCAATTTTAGCAACAGAAAAATTTCGTTCAAAGATATCGCAGATGCGGCGGGTGATCTCGTAAACACCTAATGAATGGGAAAAGCGGCTATGCTCTGCCCCGTGGAAGGTAAAAGAAGACGTCCCCAATTGTTTCACGCGTCTTAGGCGCTGTACTTCTTTTGAGTTGATTAAATCCAAAACTACTTGATGTTGGACGTGAATATAATTATGAACGGGATCTCTAAATACTTTTTCAATTGGTAATTTTTGATCTTTATATAAGGTCATCATCGATTTACTCCTTTGTTTGATTTGGCAAAATTGTTTGAGTCTGCCCACTCTTTGGAAAAATTGATTTATAAGGAAGCAAGAATTTCATTACGGGTAATCATACGGCTTAGCTTTTCTGTATAGTCAGTTCTTTTTTTTGTTGCACGCAACCAATTCTGACTATCAACTTGAGTGATTTCTTCTTTGGTAAGTTGTGAAAAAGCATTTAAAAAGCGTGTTTTTGTTTGCTCAATCGTTAAATTATTTTTCATTACGGAACCGACAGTCGTCATGCTGTCAGGATTTACCGGCGGATATCCGTCTTGTCCAAACTTCTCTGCTAAACTTGCACGATAAAAATCTTTAACCACTTGCCCACGCTCTTTTTGCGGGCCACTAACACTGAGATACATCATAATGGCGATACCGTCTTTAATTTTTCGTTGGGCGATACCGGCAATTTTTTTACCCGCGCAACTTAAGTCGTAAGTCCCCGGGCAATAAGAATCAAAAACTTCCCCAGTGGTAATCAAAAGCTCAGGAAAAGCGTGCTGTGTTAGTTGGAACATCTTCTCATAAGCAGAATCGGTCGTCTGCATATCGCGGGGAATAATAAGGGAAATATTTAAAATAGCAGGGTCACTAATGACGCCTAAACCACCAGCGCTGCGGACAACCGGTGGATAACCAGCCTGCTGTAGCGTTGTAACGCCAGCTTTTAAATGAGGTACCCGCGTATCTTTCATACCTAAAATCATGGTCTTTTCCAATTGCCAAAAATGCAATAGGGGCTGTTTTGTTTGACTGACATGTTCAATTAAGACGTCAGTTAAGGCAAAAGGCAATAGCGCCTGCTGATTGGGATAAATGGTTTGATCTAAACTTAAATTCATCGTCTAACTCCTAAATAACGCTTTTTTGTTACAGGTAAGTCTAATTTGGATAATCGTCTTACCCCGGGCGCTTTTTTGTTAAGCATTTCTAAATCACGTTTCCTTCATTATATACGAAAAAGCTCTGAAAAAATAACGGAAGGCCTTGAAATAGACGCAATGTTTGACAAAAAGGGTAAAACTGTGAAGAATGAAACTAAAGATGAAAAGCCTGCTTAAAGTAAGCAGCACTTTTTGTGAGGATAGTGTGAAGTGGAGGATATAAAAATGGATTTAAAAAATGGCGTACCAGTTTCCATTCATTTGAAAACCAAAGTCAAACAACATGAAGAAATACAAGAATTTACTTTTGATTTACCAGGTCAGCTGGTAACCATTGGTGATAAGCTGTACATTCGTTATCAAGAAGTGCAAGAAAGTGGCGAAGAAATTCCTGTTATTATTAAAATTATGCCAGATGGAACCGTGCAATTAACGCGATCTGGAGAAATGCGATTACGGCTAAAATTTGACTATAAGAAAAAATTAGAAACCAGCTACACAACACCTTATGGGGTGATGTATTTTGGGACGTTTACGCGTAATCTTCATGTTAGCTTGAAAGATCGCCCGATGTCTGGCACAATTTTTATTGACTATGATTTGTATATGGCCGATGAACGAGTAGGGGAATATCAGATCAGCTTAGATTTCACAGCATAATTTTGCGAAATAAATTGATTTTTTCAGTACATTTTTGTATGATAAAGCGTAGACTGCGAAAGGACGTGTCCTATTTTGGAAATTACAGTATTTGAAGGGGCAAACAAAAACGAGTTGTCCATGATTGAAGTGGCCCATGCGATTTTAGAGCAACGTGGCGACGTAATGGATTTTTCGGATTTAGTAAACCAAATCCAAACGTATTTGGGTAAATCAGATAGCGAGATTCGTGATTCATTGGCACAATTTTATACCGACTTAAACATTGACGGCAGCTTTATCTCATTAGGTGAAAACCGTTGGGGATTGCGTTCATGGTATGCCATTGACTCAATTGATGAAGAATTGTCTCATGGGCTTGATGAAGACGAAGAAGACACACCTCGTAAACGTAAACGTAAAAAGGTTAATGCCTTTATTAACGATGATGAGGATGCCATCGATTACAACGATGACGATCCAGAAGATGCCGATCCAGAAGATGAAGACGACAAAGAATTGTACGACGATGACGATGATGACGATGATGAAGAAATCTCTGCATATAACAGCGACTTACAAGAAATTGGCGCCGATGATAATTCTGATGACGAAGAAGAAGTACCCGGAAATATCGAAGAAGACTTAACCATTATCGACGATGACGATGATGATTTAGACGACTTTGATGACGAAGATGAAGACGAATAAAATTAAAAAATGCGAGGGTGAAGGTCAGATGACTTTCATCCTCGTTTTTTTAGTTTAGTGTCTTTACGCCTTTTTTTAGTGCTTGTGAAAAAAATCGTTTAATTTGCAAATCTTGGTTAAATACGAAATACTAAAAAAAAGGAGGGGCATATGGAAAATAAAAAAGACACCACCAACAACGAATTAGAGGATAAGAAAAAACAAGAAACTGTTTATGAAGACAAATTTTTTGAAAAAGGCCATCTCTGGTTAAAACTACGTACGATTATTTTAACTATTCTCGCCTGGTTGGGCGTAATTATACCCATTTACTGGACGCTCACTTCTACTTTGTTGCGCAATCATGTTAAAGTAAAAGCCGTTTGGAGTTATCAAGAAGGAATCGATACTTACTTCTTCTTATTAAAAGCTTTTGTCTTCTTTTTTATTGGGGCAACGGTTTTCACTGTGATCATGACACTACGAAGTAATCGCGAAATAAAAGAAAATTATAGTAAAAATTTTACGTACGATTTTGATGATATGTTAAAAAAACGGCACGAATTGGATGATTTTTATACGGCGCGATTTGGTCCCAGTGACAAGCGTATAAATATAAAAACGTATTCTGTGCCGGAAGAAAAAAATATTTCAAAAGCAGAGTTACAAGCTGTCTTTAAAAAGGAGAACAGTAAGTGAACATTATTCAGACTGGTCATGAATTTTTAGATATTGTTTTGAACGTTATTTTGTTTGTTTTATTTACTTATCCTATTTTAGGGGCTTTTATGTGGTTTATTGGGGTTATCTGCTATCGCTTTTTATTTAAATATCAAATTAAAAAGTTTAAAGAAATTAAAAAAGAAGAGCAGCCCTTTATTACGATCATGGTGCCTGCACATAATGAAGAGGCAGTAATTGAAAAAACACTGGCTTATTTATTGCATCAATTATCTTATGAAAACTATGAAGTGTTAGTAGTAAATGATGGTTCCACCGATGATACCCCACAAATTCTGGCCGAGTTGGCTCGTAAAGAAGCGCGCTTGCGGGTTATCACAATTGAAAAAAACAAAGGAAAAGCCCATGCTTTTAATGTTGGCTTTGCTTTTGCACAAGGTGAATATATTTTAAGTAATGATGCAGATACAATCCCAGAACCAGATGCTTTAACTAAGTATATGAATTATTTTATGGAGTCCGGTGAAACCAATATCGGGGCAGTAACTGGGAATATGGATGTTTTAAATCGCTCAAAAATTATTGAAAAGGCCCAGACGGTTGAGTTTTCTAGTATTGTCGGTGTCATTAAGCGGAGCCAACAAGGAACGCTAAATACCATGTATGCTTTTAGTGGAGCCAATACCATGTATCGTAAAACGGCGCTACTTGATGCGGGTTTGTTTCGCCAAGATCGCGCCACTGAAGATATAAGCATTGCTTGGGATGAACAGCTCTTAGGATGGTTACCGGTTTTTGCTCCAGATATTATGTTTTACATGATGGTCCCAGATACTTTAAAAATGCTTTATCGGCAACGCAAACGTTGGGCTAAAGGCGGCACGGAAGTTTGGTTGACCAATTTTCCTAAAGTTGCCTTACATCCAATCAAACACTTTAATCAGCTCGTTATGTTTATTGACCAAACCCTAAGTATTTTGTGGTCGCTTTTCTTTTGGTTTTCAAGTTTCATTTTTATTGTGACATTGATTTATTTTCTTGTAACGCAAAATTATGAACGAATTTTTCATATGTTTGCAATGGCCTTTATCTTTGTTAATTTTCAGATGATTGCCGGCTTTTTGCAATTGGGTTCGGCACTAATTTTAGACGATCGCGGTCATAAATTACGCTATTTCGTCTTTGCTCCATTTTACATGTTGCTTTATTGGATGATGAATGCCCTCACCATCTTAACAACGCTAATTCCCGCCTTCAAGACAATTTTAGGCTATGGTAGTGGCACATGGGTGAGCCCAGAACGGAAAAAAAGTTGATAAAAAGTAAATAATAGAGAAAATCCCCAATCGATTCTGATTGGGGATTTTCTCTATTATTTCTTGTAATTTTTCTATAAAAGATAGTGTTATGAGTCAAAGCGTTTTCGCTTGCTGGAGCTTGGGATTTTTAAGGCGTCGCGATATTTGGCAACCGTGCGGCGGGAAATAGTAATTCCTTCTGCTTTTAGTAAGTCGACTAATTTTTGATCAGAGTGTGGTTTACCTTTGTCTTCTTCTTCAACGAGGGCTTGAAGACGGACTTTGACGTTATCAGTCGACAAATCTTCGCCACTATCATTTTGAATCCCGACTTTTTGACTGAAGAAGTGCTTTAATTCAAATATTCCAAAATCTGTTTCCAAGTATTTTCCATTGACCGCCCGGCTGACGGTGGACTCATGAATTTCCAGCTCTTCTGCGATATCTTTTAAAATCAAAGGTTTAATCGGTCGGCTTTCATCTAAGAAGAATTCTTGTTGGTGGGCGATAATTGCTTGTCCCACGCGTAAAATTGTATCACCACGTTGTTGTACCATTTTTTGCAGGGATTCAAAATCTTGTTTTTTCTCATTTAGATATTTTTTGGTCTCGTCATCGGCTTTTTTTGCCATTTGATCAAAGTAGCTTTGCTGGAAGTGCATTTCTGGCATGCCCCGCCGGTTGCTGGTGATTTTAATTTTCTTTCCGTCACTTATTTTGACTGTCAAATCCGGGATAATGTATAAGCCATCGGTGGTGCCAAAACTTGCTCCTGGCGTAGGGGTTAGCGTTTGAATATAGTCGAAGACTGTTTGTACTTCGCTAACTGGAATAGCTAACTTTTTCGCTAGTTCAGGCCATTTGCGATTTACCAAGTCCTCAAAATGTTCTTCTAAGATAAGATAAGCCAAATTAGGCGCTAAATCATCTCTTTCAGTTTGCAGCATGAGACATTCTTGTAAGTTACGGGCACCAACCCCAGCAGGGTCCAATTGCTGAATTAAAGTTAAAGCGTCTAAAACTTGTATCTTTGTGGCCTGCATTTTTGTAACAACTTCATCTAAATCAATTGTTAAAAAACCGTTTAAATCAATATATTCAATTAAAAATAAAACAATGTCACGTAAAAACGTATCGCGATAATTCAAGTGAACTTGGTCGATGAGATATTCAAACAACGAAATACGATCATCCGGAATTTGGCTTAAGTAGTTCAATTCTTCGCCACTGGAAGAACGGGGCTTGGAATAGCTTAAGGCGTAATTAGCTTCTGATACTTCGATTAAAGGATTTTCCATTGCTTTTGTTTCGACAAATTCAGCTAATTCATCAATTGAAAATTGCAAAACTTGAATTGATTGTTGCAATGACTGTGTCATAGCAAGCTTTTGCGATTGTTTTTGCTTTTGTGAAAAACTTTGTTGAAATTTCATGTATTTTCCTCTTGATTTTATTCTGATTATTAGCTAAACTAACATATGTTCGGCGCTCTTAGTGTAGTGGATATCACGTAAGATTCCGGTTCTTGAGACAGGGGTTCGATTCCCTTAGAGCGCGTTAAGACATCTTCTAGCTAAGAAGGTGTCTTTTTTTATTGCGGTGAAAAAACGCTATCAAACAGCTACTGAGCTATTTTAACACGATTTTTGTTGGAAATGAATGCTTCAAAAGTGATAATTTAATTTTTCCCTTACGCAAATAAAGGATCAATTAGAAATAAAGGCTTTTGTTTTCGTTGTGCAATTTATCACTTGGCGTTAGAGTAATTAGTAAAGCGATTTAACGTAATAGCACAGTTTTCAGAAGTATTTTTCTTAGCTTTTTAGTTGCACAATAGAATGGAAAATGGTACTATTACTTCCGTAAGGTTAAAGGAATTTGACCTGCAGTAAATTTTTTTTGGTCTCGATGGGTCGAAATAGGTCTACGATGGACATAAACCGTCCATTGTCAAAAAAGGAGAGTAATCATGCTTGATGACTTAAAATTGATTGAAGCAGTTGCTCCTGATATCCTGCATGTTTTGCAAGAGCGTTATAAAATCTTGCGAAATATTTACTGGATGCAGCCTATTGGTCGCCGAAACTTAGCAGATAGTTTGAATATGACCGAACGGATTTTACGTACCGAAACGGATTTATTAAAACGATTAGCTTTAATTGATGTCTCAAAAAGTGGTATGAGCTTAACTAAAACGGGTGAAAAAGTTTTTACCGATTTAGGCAAAGTAATGGATCAACTTTTTGGCATGCATCAATTAGAAAAACAGTTGGCCAATCATTTTGGCATTGCCCGCTGTGTAATATCTGCTGGTGATAGTGACCGACAAGAAAAAGTCGTGAAAAACTTTGGTGAGAGTTTAAATGAATCGTTAGATTTACTTTTACCTGAAGGCAAGAACGTCATCGCGGTAATGGGTGGGACAACAATGGCCCAAGTTGCCGAATGTCTGACAAACCTTGAAAGTGATGAACGACATAACCTTTTTGTACCGGCCAGAGGTGGTATTGGAGAGGCTCTGACTGTACAAGCCAACTCAGTTTCTGCTATGATGGCAATGAGGTCAAATGGTGAACATCGGGCACTTTATGTCCCAGAACAATTAAGTTCTGACACGTATCGTTCCCTTATGAAGGAACCCTCAATCCTTGAGGTGTTAAACTTGATAAGCCATGCTGACTGTGTTATTCATAGTATTGGGCGTGCTTTGCATATGGCGGCTAGACGCAAGATGAGTGAAAATGAAATCTTGATGCTAAAACAAGCCAATGCAGTCGCTGAATCATTTGGTTATTTCTTTGATGAAACTGGTAAAGTGGTCTATAAAGTGCCACGGATTGGTTTACAATTAAAAGATTTACAAAAGGTGCCAATTATTTTAGCTGTTGCCGGTGGCAAAACTAAAGCTAAAGCAATTAATGCGTATATGCAAAATGCACCAAAACAAACGTGGCTTCTAACTGATGAAGCTGCTGCAAATGAGATTTTAAAAGGGGTAACCCTTTAAAATAAAAAACCTGATTTTCATAAGGAGGAAATCGCAATATGACAGTTAAAGTAGGTATTAATGGATTTGGACGTATCGGCCGTTTGGCATTCCGCCGCATCCAAGACGTAGACGGAATTGAAGTTGTTGCAATCAACGACTTAACAGATGCGAACATGCTTGCACACTTGCTAAAATACGATACAACTCAAGGACGTTTCAACGGTACAGTTGAAGTTCACGATGGTTCTTTCAACGTTAACGGTAAAGAAGTTAAAGTTTTAGCTAACCGTAACCCTGAAGAATTACCATGGGGCGAACTAGGTGTAGAAATCGTATTAGAATGTACTGGTTTCTTCACTTCTAAAGAAAAAGCTGAATTACACTTAAAAGCTGGTGCTAAACGTGTAGTTATCTCAGCTCCTGGTGGTAACGATGTACCAACAATCGTTTACAACACTAACCATGAAACACTTACAGGTGACGAAACAGTTATTTCTGGTGCTTCTTGTACTACTAACTGCTTAGCTCCTATGGCTAAAACTTTACAAGACAAATTTGGTATCATCGAAGGCTTGATGACAACTATCCATGCTTACACTGGTGACCAAAACACATTAGATGCTCCACACCCTAAAGGCGACTTCCGTCGTGCGCGTGCGGCTGCAGCTAACATCGTACCTAACACAACTGGTGCTGCTAAAGCTATCGGCTTAGTAATTCCTGAATTGAACGGCAAATTAGACGGTGCTGCTCAACGTGTTCCAGTTCCAACTGGTTCATTAACAGAATTAGTAACTGTTTTAGATACTAAAGTTACTGCTGACGAAGTAAATGCAGCAATGAAAGAAGCTTCAGACGAATCATTTGGTTACACTGCTGACCCAATCGTCTCTTCTGACATCGTTGGTATGACTTTCGGTTCATTATTTGACGAAACTCAAACTAAAGTAATGACAGTTGGCGACAAACAATTAGTTAAAACTGTTGCTTGGTACGACAATGAAATGTCTTACACTGCTCAATTAGTTCGTACTTTAGAATACTTCGCTAAATTATAAGATTCGCTTACGCGTAATCTAATGTAGTACTTTTAAAGCGGGGAAGCGACGCGCTTCTCCGCTTTTTTTATGAGATAAATTTAGGAGGCAAACATACAGATGGCTAAAAAAACAATCGAAGACATTCAATTAAAAGATAAAAAAGTTTTAGTCCGTGTTGACTTTAACGTGCCGTTAAAAGATGGTGTAATTGGTGATGATACACGTATCAAAGCTGCTTTACCAACTATCAAATATGTAATCGACAACGGCGGCAAAGCAATCTTGTTCTCACACTTAGGTCGTGTGAAAACACAAGAAGATAAAGCTGGCAAATCTTTAGCACCCGTTGCAAAACGCTTGGGCGAATTATTAGGTAAAGAAGTAACTTTCGTACCTGAAACTCGTGGTAAAGAATTAGAAGACGCCATTGCAAATATGCAAGACGGCGATGTTTTAGTATTTGAAAACACACGTTTTGAAGATATCGACGGTAAAAAGGAAAGCGGTAATGACGCTGAATTGGGCAAATACTGGGCATCTTTAGGCGATGTATTCGTAAACGATGCATTTGGTACTGCTCACCGTGCCCATGCTTCTAACGTTGGTATTGCTTCAACAGGTATCCCAACTGTTGCTGGTTTCTTAATGGAAAAAGAAATCAAATTCATCGGTGAAGCTGTTGAAAATCCTAAACGTCCAATGATCGCTATCTTAGGTGGCGCTAAAGTGTCTGATAAAATCGGTGTGATTGAAAACTTGATTCCAAAAGCGGACAAGATTTTAATCGGCGGCGGTATGACATATACTTTCTACGCAGCTAAAGGTATGGCAATTGGTAAATCATTAGTTGAAACAGACAAAATCGAATTAGCAAAAAGCTTAATCGAAAAAGCTGGCGACAAATTAGTTTTACCAATCGACAATATTTGTGCCGCAGAATTTTCAAATGATGTGCCAACTGAAACTGTTGAAGGCGAAATAAAAGGCGATGTTATGGCTTTAGATATCGGCCCTGCATCTATTGCTTTATTTGCTGAAACATTAGCTGGAGCAAAAACTGTTGTTTGGAACGGACCTATGGGTGTGTTTGAAATGTCTAACTTTGCTAATGGTACAATTGGTGTTTGTGAAGCAATTGCTAACCTTGAAGATGCAACAACAATCATCGGTGGTGGTGATTCTGCAGCAGCAGCTGAACAATTAGGCTTTGCTGACAAATTCACGCACATTTCAACTGGTGGTGGTGCCTCTCTAGAATTATTAGAAGGTAAAACATTACCAGGTTTAGCTGCTATTAACGACAAATAATTTAAAGTTGAAATGGTCTTGAAAGGGGAACCTTTTGAGCTAATTTTACGAGTGAATTTTTAAAAGAGGAGTTGCACAAAATGCGTAAACCAATTATCGCCGGAAACTGGAAAATGAACAAAACCTTATCAGAAGCACAAAGCTTTGCAGAAGCAGTGAAAACTGCGGTTCCTTCAAAAGATTTGGTAGATTCTGTGATCGGTTCACCTGCTTTATTCTTAGCACCATTAGCTTGGAGCTTGAAAGATTCTGAAGTACAATTATCTGCTCAAAACTGTTTCTGGGAAAACGAAGGAGCCTACACTGGTGAAAACTCACCAGCTGCGATCGCAGACCTTGGCGTACAATATGTGATCATTGGTCACTCAGAACGTCGCGAATATTTCCACGAAACAGACGCAGAAATTAACAAAAAAGCAAAAGCAATTTTTGCCAACGGTATGACACCAATCTTGTGCTGTGGTGAAACTTTGGAAACTTACGAAGCAGGCAAAACTGCTGAATGGATCGAAGGTCAAATCACTGCTGGTTTAGCTGATTTATCTGCTGAACAAGTTTCAAGTATGGTAATTGCTTATGAACCAATCTGGGCAATCGGTACTGGTAAATCTGCTGATGCTAACATTGCAGACGAAATCTGTGGTGTTGTACGTCAAACAGTTGCTAAATTATACGGTTCAGAAGTTGCTGATAAAGTACGTATCCAATACGGCGGTTCAGTTAAACCTGAAAACATTGCAGAATACATGGCCAAAGAAAACGTTGACGGCGCATTAGTCGGCGGCGCAAGCTTACAAGCGGATTCATTCTTAGCCTTATTAGATGCAGTTAAATAATCTAACAACAACATTAAAAAAATGAGTTTTAATTTGCAGAAATGCATAAAATTCACTAAAATTGTGGATGAAGGGTTTTAACCCTTTTGAAATACAAATCAAAGGAGAGAGACAAACATGTCAATTATTACTGATGTTTACGCACGCGAAGTCCTTGATTCACGTGGTAACCCAACAATCGAAGTAGAAGTATACACAGAATCAGGTGCTTTTGGTCGCGGTATGGTTCCTTCAGGCGCTTCAACTGGTGAATACGAAGCCGTTGAATTACGCGATGGTGACAAATCTCGTTATGGCGGCAAAGGCGTTCAAAAAGCCGTAGACAACGTAAACAACATTATTGCAGAAGCTATCATTGGCTACGATGTTCGTGACCAAATGGCTATCGACAAAGCAATGATCGAATTAGACGGAACTCCTAATAAAGGTAAATTAGGTGCCAACGCAATCTTAGGCGTTTCAATCGCTGTAGCTCGTGCAGCTGCTGATTACTTGGAAGTACCTTTATACCACTACTTAGGCGGTTTCAATACTAAAGTGTTGCCAACTCCTATGATGAACATCATCAATGGTGGTTCTCACTCAGATGCGCCAATCGCATTCCAAGAATTCATGATCTTACCTGTAGGTGCACCTACATTTAAAGAAGGCTTGCGTATGGGTGCTGAAGTATTCCACGCATTGAAATCTATCTTATCTGAACGCGGCTTAGAAACTTCAGTCGGTGACGAAGGTGGTTTTGCACCTCGTTTTGAAGGTACTGAAGATGCTGTTGAAACAATCGTTAAAGCAGTTGAAAAAGCTGGCTACAAAATCGGCGACGATGTACGTTTAGGTTTTGACTGTGCAGCTTCTGAATTCTACGAAAACGGCGTATATGACTATGCTAAATTCGAAGGTGAAGGCGGAGCAAAACGTACTTCAGAAGAACAAGTAGAATACTTGAAAGAATTAGTTGAAAAATATCCATTCATCATCACTATTGAAGATGGTATGGACGAAAACGACTGGGAAGGCTGGGAAAAATTAACAGCTGAACTAGGCGACAAAGTTCAATTAGTTGGTGACGACTTGTTCGTTACAAACACTGAAAAATTATCTGAAGGTATCGAACGTAACGTTGGTAACTCAATCCTAATTAAAGTTAACCAAATCGGTACATTAACAGAAACATTTAACGCTATTGAAATGGCTAAAGAAGCTGGTTACACAGCAGTTGTTTCTCACCGTTCTGGTGAAACAGAAGATTCAACAATCTCTGATATCGCTGTTGCAACAAACGCTGGCCAAATCAAAACTGGTTCTCTTTCACGTACTGACCGTATCGCTAAATACAACCAATTATTACGTATTGAAGACCAATTAGGTGAAGTAGCTGAATACAAAGGTCTAGCTTCATTCTACAACTTAAAAAACAAATAATTAAAAGTTTAAATAAAGCTTATTCTAATAGGAATTAAAACTGTTCGGACGTAATTAAGACTCTTCTTTTGAAGGGTCTTTTTTTGTCGAATGAGATTGTTTGTTAAGGTATACCAATTTTTCAATACTGTAGAATTTCACGTATTGCAAAGTACAAACAGCATCAAGTTAGCAATACTAGACACGACTTTTCTTTTATTAATTTATAAAGAAAGGTGGTGTTTTTTTGTGTTACTTCGAGAAATTTTAGATGAATTTTTATTGGATTGTCGTATTAGAAATTTATCAAAGCGTACAATTACAACGTATGATTATCAGATTTCAATTTTTGTTAATTACATGGAGTCAGAGTTTGATGAGTCAAAGCTTTTAAAAGTTAAGAAGGTTCATATTAAAAAGTATGTTTTAGATTTACAGGAAACGAAAAAGGCTACTTACATTAATCAGTTGATTAAAACTCTTAAATTATTCTTTAAGTATATGGTAAAGGAGGAGTATATTGAGAAGAATATTGTTGAAGATATTTCTTATCTAAAAACAGAAAGGGCTTTACTTAATACGTTTAATGACAGCGAAGTATCCAGTATGATTAATTATTATGGAAAGAATAAAGATTTCATCTCTCAACGTAACAAAGTAATTATTGAGATATTTGCTGATTGTGGTTTACGTGCTCAAGAAGTTAGGGAACTTAAAAATGAGAACATGTTTGATACTTATATTAAATTTTTTGGCAAAGGAAGAAAAGAAAGGATAGTTCCTATTAGTCCTTACTTGTCCTATTCACTAAAAAAGTATAATCGAACAAAGAAAGGTTATTTTAATAATCTCAGAAGATATAGAGAAATCGATGATTATCTATTTGTGACTAAAAGTGGTCAACAGCTCAAAAACAATGTTTTACTAGAAAAAATTGTCAATGAAGCAAGTTATCATGTTGGTGTTCGTGATGAAGTTCAGAGAAAATCTTGTCATTCATTGAGACATTACTATGCTCAAAAACTATTAAAGAGTGGTGTAAATCTTTACACCATAAGTAGATTGCTAGGACATTCAAACATTAAAACAACTCAAACATATCTTAATAGTTTAACGAATGAAGAGATATTAACAGATGTTAAAGGTATCACACCATTAACAAGACTAATTGAAGAAAATAAGCTTTAGGTTAGGTAGTGATGTAATATTGTTAGTACTATTACTAACATTCGAGGATGAAACTATTAAACAAGTAGAAGGAGTCAGCAATGAAGAAAGTAGCATACATCAGAACATCAACAGGCAAGCAAACACTAGGTATAGAAGTTCAGAAAGAAGCCCTTAAAGCCTATCATCCAACACATTGGTTCATTGAACAAGTCAGTGGTCGCAAGGAGAATAGAGAGCAATTAAACAAGGCTCTAGATATTTTAGAAGAAGGAGATACACTCATAGTCTATAAACTTGATAGATTAGGTCGGAGCACTAAACAATTAGTTAATCTCATTAGTCAGTTAGAAGAGAGAAAAATTCATCTCAATATCATTACAGAAGGAATTGATACAGCAACAGCGACAGGAAAACTTATTTTTACAATCCTTTCAGCAGTTGCAGAGATGGAAGCCTCTCTTATCTCAGAACGTACAAAACAAGCTCTAGCAATGTCTGAGAACAAAGGTGGAAGACCTAGACTAAATCATTTAACCAAAGTTAAAGTGCTAGAAATGCATCAAAAACAAGCTTTTACAGTGAATGAGATAGCTCTTAAACTTGATATAAGTGAAAGTAGCATCTATAGAATACTTAGAACACATCAACAAAAAAATAACAAAGGTTGATAAACTTTTAGTAAGTATCGTATAATGATAATCAGAAACGAACGTTTTTGACAGGAATTAAATTATACAAAACTGACTCACTAAGAATCTTATGAAATCAACCTTTTGGTTATTTTGTAAGGTTCTTTTTCTATATATTTCATTATTATCTAATTCGTTCGTTTTAGACACAGTCTAATACAGTGTTAGTAATAGTGAAATTAAGTAGTGAAAGGAGTTAGTTTGATTTATTAGGGGTGTACCTTATTACCAAAAAAGAGAGGTTTGATTTGTGGGAATGCTAGTACCACATTTAGCTCTCAACTAATTTAAAATACAGAAAAGAGGAAAGTTATATGGATGGAGAAACAAAAATGTATGTTTGGTTACTTATAGGATTAGTGTCTTTATTGATTTGGGTACTTTATGAGAAAGGAAAACAGGGAAATGAAGAACAAGTAAAAACAGATAAAAAACTAGATGAATTAAATATTGATGCTGAATCGTATTTTATTGAAAGTAATAACATGAAAATAGGCATAGATATTAATAAAAGAATTGTATTTCAAGCTGGTATAGAAACAGGCACTACAATTTTTACAGATGGCACATATCATTCTAAAGTACAGTTGATTGATTTAAATAATGTAATTGATGTTCAAATTATCGAAGATAATCAAGTAACGAATAAAGTTTCAAATTCAAGTATGATTGGAAGGTCACTAGTTGGGGGAGCTTTAACTGGTGGTGTAGGAGCAATAATTGGTGGGAGCACAGCTAAATCAAATTCTACAAATGTTGTTAAAGAAATTAGTTTAAGATTTAAAATGAATGATATGGAAAATCCTTATTATGATATATCAGTATTTAGTAATTCAAAAGGTATAGATAGAGGTAGTGAATTTTTCAAAAATAAGTATAAAGAGATATTGAATTTGTTTGGAAGAATTGAATTGGTTTTAGAAAACGAAGAAACTGACTAAAGGTATATACCTTTAGTCTCTCAACTATACAAGAAATACAAAATACGAGTATAAACGGTATAAAGTACCTTAAGTGAATTAGTATCGTGTATACACGTTCTTATATGACAAATAAATATCAATTTTATAAGAACCGTCCTTTTAACACTTCAAAGTAAGCTTTGGAGTGTTTTTTGTTTTACCTTTTCTAGAATAAAGTTTTGATAAACGTATAAATAATAAAGTGAAAGAACAACTTGTACTACCCCCACATTGAAATTTTCAGTAAAATGTGATATAATACTTGTATAACTGAAAGAGGTGTGTTAAAATGCGCATCCGAAAACATAACATTTAATCAAAACAAACTAAAACATTAAAGCAACACAAACGTAAGTTTTAGCTCGAGGACATCAAACATTTTATCGAGCGCTTATTTTGTGTTGCTTTTTTATTGTTTAGAAAGGGGGAAGTGTATTGAGGGTGAAGAAGGTAATTTAATACGTTTGATATTTAGATTTTGTAATGAATAATAATAAAAAAGAAGAACTATGAAAAAACATGAAATAAAAACATAAAACTTAACATTATGTAGTTCTCTTTTCAGATATTTTGAAAAGGGGAACTGAGTATAATGGGAAAAAATAAAGAAAAAATCACTAAGCGTGAGGAACAATTACTTGAACAAATAAAAAATCTATATATAGGTTATCGAAAAAGTTATATAAAAATGTACTATAACAAAGGAGAGTCCACAGCTAAATACTATAGACCAACATGGGCTCTGCACGATTATCAAATTTTGGCTCATGTTAGACAAAAACAAACGATTGGGATTTTTGCTGGACAAGTTTTTTGTAAATTTATCTGTTTTGATGTTGATTCTCCTGAATTGGAATTATCAAGACATACAACTAAAGCCTTGGTAGTATTGTTGAATCATGATTACAATATTTCTTTAGATGATATACATGTAAGCTTTAGTGGAAAAAAAGGGTACCATGTAGAAATTTTTCTTGATGAGTTTATTGAATCAAATAAAATGGAACATTTTTATTATGATGTTCTTAATAACTTAGGTAAATTGTCAGAGGAGGTTGAAATTGAACTTAGACCTTTACATACAGTAGGATTGAAGTTACCTCTATCTATTCATAAGCAAACTAACAAATATTGTCATTTTGTAGACAACCAAACATTGAGAAAAAAAACAGATTCTGAAAAATACTTTTTATCAATTGAACCAATGAGTAAAGATTATTTTGAAATCGAGATATTACCAGACTCTAAAAAGATAAATCAAGTTCAATTTTTGAATGAAGATGAAAAAATTGAATCTAAGAAGATTATTAATAACATTAACTACAAAATCGATATTGAAAGTGAAACAAAAGCTATTTTATTAGTTTTAAAGGATAAGCATTTATTATATCCTAACAGTCGTCATAACTTTTGTTTTAAGGCTTCAATATTTTTAAAAGAACAGGGACATGATATTGAGGATACATTGAAGATATTGACCGATGTATTAGAAAATACATTTAAATATTACAGAGATATGATAGATAAATCTACAACACAAGATTATGCTCTAAAAGAGTTAAAAAGAATTGTAAAAAATACGTATAACAAAAACTATATATGGGGTCAAACATCAAAAGAAATAAAAATTTATAAAGATGAGTTAAAAGAAGTATTAAATATTAGTACAAATGGAAAAAGTTTACACTTAAAAAAGCTAGCATTAAGTACATTAATTCAATCCAAAAGATATGCAAGTCAAAATGGAGTATTTTATATGCCATATAGTACAATGACAAAAATGGGAAATACTGGAAGTAGAGGGAGATTACTTCAGTACTTATTAAATTTAGAAGAAATGGGTTTTCTAGAAGTGGTTAGTAGAAATGAAAAATCTGAAGGTACATATAAAAAAAAGGCAAATAAATATAGAGTTAGTATTGCTCAAGAGGATGGAGATGAATTTATTGTGCTAGATTTGAATGAAATAGGTAAATATGATTTAAAAGATTATATTGTTGAGTTACTTACTATTAAAGAAGCGAAAGAAATATTAACTAAAAGTCAATTTTATGATTTAGGATTAGCAAAACTGTATAAAATGAAAAAGCAGTAGTGCTAAATTTCAGTTGTATCTATCTACTGGTATTGTGATTCCTGTAACTCTAGATATTGTTATCATTAGTTGTAGTAAAAGATAAAAGAAACTACAACTAATGATTAATAATAATAAGATATTATGTTACGTTTAACGGAAAATTAATCGTTAAGCATAAAAATTATATTTAGGAAAGCTGTGACAATGATAAAAAGAAGAGCAGTCGCAAAGAAGTGAACTAATTCATCATATAAAATAGAACAATATTTTTTAATTTTCAAATATCCAAATTGGGTTATTCAGAAAATTTTGGAAATGTTAAATTGGCTCACTATGTATTGTTTATTGGTATCTTTAGCAATAGTTTGATGAACTTTTCTATGTCTTTAATTCGAGTAAGACTCTCATAAAGAGCATAGTAATAATAATAAGATATTATGTAACGTTTAGCTGAAAAATAAAAATTATACTTAAACAAAGAAGTATTTCTAAGCAATATACGACTGAGCCTACCTTTATAATTAGGAATAATATACGTAAAGTATCAGCTATAAAACATAGTTGAATTATGATACTTTGAGTTATAATGTTACTTTTTCTATAAACATTAGTGGTCAATATTGAGCTCAGGTAAGATTCTTTCTATGAAGTTATATTGATAAAAAAGTATTATTTTAGACGTAAATGGAATGTAAGTATTTGAAAGTGAATTGTTATGAATATTAATTGAATGATTGCATTTTAGCAAAGGTTGTTAATTGCTTTGATAATCAGTTGAGTTGTATCATGTTCTTAATTCGAGTAAAGCTCTCATTAAGAGCATAGTAATAATAATAAGATATTATGTTACATTTAGCTGAAAAGCTACAAAAATTTGCTTTTAAAAAAGGCAAAATGCTATCTTAATAGTAAGACAAGTACTTTATTGGAGGAGGAGTAAAGATGTATAGAAAAAGAAAAAATGATGAATTTAAGTTATTGGTATTTGAGTGTTCTTTTCTAGCAGAAAATACTAAAGAATTAAACTTCTCTCAGGGATTTCCACCTGAATTATCTGGAATTATGGGCGCTGTTGGAACTTCTGCCTTAGGAGTAGGGGCAGTTTTTACGGCATTTTCAGGTATGAGCGGAGCAAGTATCATGACTACATTGGCAACGTTTGGATTGGGAGGAGCTGTTGGGGGCATAGTGAGTATTGCATCATTAGTAGCATTCCCAGCTGTGTTAGTTGGTGGTAGTATGTATGGTATTGCAAACCAAAGAAAACTAAAGAAAGAACTAGTTGATTTAATAAAACTATCTTATAAATTGGAAGCTGTACTTTTTAGTGACGAAAGAAAAAATGTACAAGGACTTTTAATTACAGTTAGGGAATACCGTACTAGATTGATGGAAAAGCATAAACTGCAAATTAAGTAATTCAACATATTTACTCAAATGAATATAAATTAAAGAATCCTATGAAAGAGATATTTTATTGATTTCATAGGTATTTTTTTATTTGTAAATGTTCTTTTTGAGTACACCTAAACTATACAATGAGTAGTCATTGATATATAATGATTTTAAGGTGTTCAATATACATGTTCATTATATATAAATCATAATAGGAGGATTACCATGACAAGAATTGGATATGCAAGAGTTTCATCAAGAGAACAAAACTTAGAAAGACAATTTGAGTTGTTAGAGAAGGCAGAAGTAAAAAAGATATTTTCAGATAAATTAAGTGGTAAAGATAATAATCGCCCAAAATTACAAGAGTTATTAAATTTTATTAGAGAAAATGATATAATCGTTGTAAGCGAATTAGATAGACTAGGGCGCAATAATAAAGAGATAACTAATATTATGAACCAGATACAAGATAAAGGCGCAACACTTGAAATCCTTAATCTGCCGTCTCTGAATGGTATACAGGACGATAACTTGAGAAGGCTACTAAATAATCTAATCATTGAATTGTTTAAGTATACAGCTGAAAATGAGCGTAAACAGATACGTGAAAGGCAAAGACAGGGCATTGAGTTAGCGAAAGAAAAAGGTAAATATAAAGGTCGTCCTTTGGCTTATAGTGCTGATTCAACTGATAAACAAAAACGTGTAACGTATGAGAAGATTGTTGAGATGTTGGAGAAAGATGTACCTATAACTCAGATTTCTAAAGAACTTGATGTCGCTAGGAATACGATTTATAGGATTAGAGATGAGCTATAAATTTGAGAATGGGAATGAGGATAGTGTTTTGAAAAATTTTGAAACTGAAGAAGTTGTCGTAGATATTATTAAGAATAAAAGAAATGAAAGCTCAAAATTAGATTATAAATTAATTGATTACAAAAATAGTGATGATGGTAAAAAGGAATTGGTGAAAGATGTAATTGCTCTGTTAAATACAGAAGAGGCTATAGGTGAAGATAAGTTTATTATTTTTGGAATTGTTGATGGCTCAATGTATAGGAGAGGATTAATCGAATTTAGAGATGATAATGAATATCAAAATATTTTTGATAATATTACACCAAGACCAATAATCGGGACAGGTACTATTGAATTTGAAGAAAAATTATTTGGTTTTATTAAAATTTTAAAATCAAATGACAAATTACCCTATTCTGTAAAAGAGGATTGTTATTTTCCTTCTGGAACTTCATTTATTCGAATAGGAACTACTAACAGAGGGTTGTCACAAAAAAAAAGAGAAGAATTAATGTTGAATAGATTAATAAAATATCCTAGCAATTTTGAATTAAATGAACAAGTTGATTTGATGAATGAAAGTCGAAAAAAAGAGTATTTTGATTCTGAATTAGAAAGTTTTAGAACTATTAATCCATCCTTTAATAATGGAGAATTTACTATAGGTAAAGGTTTAAGTATGTTTAAACTTAAATTTCAATCAGCAAGTAATTCTACTGCAAGAATATACAGTGATTTTGGGGAAATTAAAATAGGAAGATATAGCAATAGTTTAGCTTTTGAAGAGATAATAAACATTAAACAAATTAAAATACAAGATATAGATTTTTCTAGTAGAGTAGTAGACTTTTGCAAAGGAGAATTAGCAGTAATTATTAATCAATTTAGTAAGTGTTTACTCGTTCAATTTACAAGAATTGAGTCTAAATCACATGGGAAAGATGATGATAAATTATCTTTTAAATGGAAAGTTTTAAATTAATGAAAGTGGGTTGTGAAATGAAAAAGTTATATCATTATTGTAGTATTGATACATTAGAGTGTATATTAAAATATAAAACCATTCGTTTTTCAAGTTTAGTTGCAGTTGATGATATTGAAGAGGCAATGACTGAAGATTTTGATGAACTAGGCAGAATTTGTTTTGTTTCATGTTGGACTAATAAAGATGAAGAAGACGTAACAATGTGGAGAACTTATACAGAAGATTCTAATGGAGATAAATCAGGTGTCAGAATTGCTCTTCCAGACACCATTTTCAGAAATACAACTTTAGATATTGTTGAAGAGATGGAAGAAAAATATGATATACAAATGTCTCCAACAGTAACTGGAAGTATAAAGAGGGAACCTGATTTATTTCCAGTTACTTATACTGATGATGAAACATTGATAAATATGTCAGTATTTAAAAAACACAATAGAGATTGTGATAATTGTAATAAAAAAGCAATAGAAACCACGATAGATACTGCTTTTTTGGGGAAATTTAAAAGAACTGTGTGGTTAGGACAGTCAGAATGGAGATTTCGAATACTGGGATTACCAAAAGAATATTATAGAAATCATGCTCAAGGAAAATATCTATCATCAGATTTAACTCTAGAAGAACAAATTGAGTTAATGAATGAAGACATGAAGAATATTCCTTTTATTGAGAATTATATTGATTTTCCTTATAACCCTGAAATATTAACAAGCCTTGAAGTTTTAAGCAGTCCATTGAATACATCAAATGATGTGGAAAGAATTGAGTTAATACTAAAAGAATATACACAAGGAATAATACTTAAGGATAGTACGTTAAAAATTAGAAATCGAAATATTAATTGATAATTTTTATTTAAAATAAATAAAATTCTGATTTTATAGAAAGAAAAAACAATTGGAGAGGTGCTTGTATGGGGTTGTTGGACTTTTTGAAGGTAAACGAGTATAAAAAGGAAATAGAAGTATTAAACAATGATTTATCTAAATTAAAGGATAAGAAACTATCAGTAGAACAGATGACAGCATTAGAATTAAATGAAGAGATTTTAAAACAACAAAAGAATTTAGAACTACTCGAGAGTGAAATAGTAAAAAAACAATCTAAATATAGCGAAATAGAAACAAAATTTATTCAGAAACAAAGTGATATTCACACATTGCAATCAAAATTAATTGTAATAGAAGACGATTTATTAATGGAGTCATATGGGTTATATGTACCTAAGTATGATTTTGCGACATCTCTAGGATACAAAGAAAAACTAACTAGCATTCGCTCGACTCAAAAGCAAATGATTAAAGATAAAAGTGCAGTTAATTACTTTGACAATTGGGCAGTAGATGGAAGTAAGGCAAAAGGAAGAAAAATGACCAATGATAATATAAAGCAAATTTTAAGGTCATTTAATAATGAGTGTGAAGCATCAATTAATAAGGTTAAGTATAATAATATTCAATCGATTGAAAAAAGAATCAAGACATCTTTTGAGCAATTAAATAAGCTTAATAAATCAATTAAATTGTCTATCACTAATGAGTTTTTAAATTTAAAGCTTAATGAATTATATTTAGCTTATGAATATGAAAGAAAGAAGCAAGATGAGAAAGAGGAATTAAAAGAACAGCGTGAACGTGAGAGAGAGGAAAAAGCATTACAAAAAGAAATTCAAAGTAAAAAGAAAGTAATTGATAAGGATATTAAACATTATCAAAACTTAATTGATGAATTAAAGAAAAAGATAAGTGAGTCAAGTTCTGATGAAGAAAGAGATTCAATTGAACAACAAATTATTGATTTAGGTGTGAAAGTAAAAGAAAGAGAAGAAGAAAAGGAAGAGTTAGACTATAGAACCGCACACGCATCAGCTGGTTATGTATACATAATTAGTAATATTGGAGCGTTCGGTGATGATGTGGTGAAAATTGGAGTAACTAGAAGAATTGACCCACTAGAAAGAATAAGTGAGTTAAGCAGTGCATCAGTTCCATTTAAATTTGATGTTCATGCTCTGATATTTAGTTATGATGCGTATAAGCTAGAAACAGAATTACATCAGTATTTTAATTCATATAGAATAAATAAAGTGAATAATCGTAAAGAGTTTTTTAAGGTACCAATTTCTAAGATAGAGGAAAAATTAGCTGAATATGGAGAGCTAACGATTGATTTTAGAGCAAATGTGGATGCAGAGGAGTATCGTGAATCGCTTATATTAAAGTAATTTTTAATAAATTAAACAATTATATTTTTTAGAGAGTGAGGAAACTATTTTGTCTAACAATTCAGAGTATAAAGATATTTTGATATTAATAAGAGATAATTCACCAAATTCTTTAGAGATGGAACTAAACACCGTCGAAAGTAATTTTTATAACTATTTGATTAATCAAGGTTATATTCATGGAGCTAAAGTTGAAGAGTATATGTCAGGTGCTATGGTGTATGGAGCTAGTGTTTTTTTGACAAATAAAGGGGAAGTATTTTTGAAACAATTACTAGAAGAAGAAAAGCCAATCAGAATGACGGCTAAAAATAGCCATGAACAGATGCAAATTTTTTTAGAAAGAGTAGAAGATAATGATGATGAGTTGGAAATTCCAAACGATAGAGTAAGGAAAAAAGATTATTTTGATTTAGCAAATGAAGCAATTTCTATGGAACTAGTAAAAGGATTGTCAATACAATATGCATCAGATGAACCATTTTTTATAATAGATGGAATGAGAGTTACTAAGAAAGGGTTTGAGATTATGGAAAATGATTTTGAACAAAGTAATAGTGAAACAAAAGGTACCGTATTTAATTTTAATGGCGGTGATTTTTCAGGAGCACAAATAGGTACAAATAATATCCAGAATAATAATTATGGGAATACGTTGAATGAGATAGAGCAATATTTAAGTAAACTTTCTGAAAGTGAGAAAGCAGAAGCGGTTGAAATTGTAGAAATAGTCAAATCTACTGAAAAAGAAAAAAGTGGAGCCTTAAGCAAATTTACATCGTTTTTAGAAAATCATCCTAAGCTGGTAGAACTGACAGGGAAATTATTAGTTTGGAGCATGACTCAAATAAATTAACTATAATATTGAAAAGCTTTTTCATAAAGTTCCCTTGTTTGTTTTTCATCGCCGTAGGATAAGCAATCATCAGCATAACTTAAAGTCCAGAAGGGTTCTTCTTCACTTAAAGGATGAGGTATGAATAAATTCCAAATTAAATACATTTTTTGACCAAAATCATTAATTGTAAAATTATTATTTAGATAAATTTTTTCTATCTCTTGAAAAAGTATTTTCCCAAAGTGATGATAATCAATTTGATTAGTTAGGGTTAATGGAAAAAGTTTGTAAATAGCACCGTTTATATCTTTGTAAAGAAATTCTAAGTCTAATAGAATTGGGGTTTCAGGAGCATTAAGAAAGTAACTATCTAACTTTTCTAAATAACATGATGAATCAATTAAACCAACCTCAGATAAAATAGCTAATGTTAAAAGCTCTTCAAACATAAAAGCACCTCCATTTAGTGATTTTAATAATAACATATCAAAGTTTAATATTGCTAACTACAAAATGTATTCTAGTTAGTAGTACATAACAATCTATTTTTAAGAATGTTGATATACAAAGCTTTATGTGGTATGATTTTCTTTAAATAAAAGAAAAGTTCGTCTGACCGGATTGCTAAATACAACCAATTATTACGTATCGAAGACCAATTAGGCGAAGTTGCTGAATACAAAGGCGTTAACGCATTCTACAACTTGAAAAACAAATAATCATCGCTAATTAATTAGTGAATTGAAGCAATTTAAAGCCTGTGAGAATTTTCTCATAGGCTTTTTTGCTATTTGGGGATATTAAGTATACCAATTTTTGCGTACTGCCAGTTTTCACGTGTTGCTAAGTACAAAAGGTGCCAAGTTAAGTCATACCTGCGTATTTAACTAGATGAGTTAAAAAATATAAAAAAGGCTATTAAGCAAGCACGATTAATCTCAACATTAGTTGACTGGAAAAGCTATTTGCCATTTCGTTGAAGAAAATTTGCGCAAGTAAAACCCTATGCGTGTTAGGCTGTAGTTGAATAAAAGAAAATCGTTAGTGTTATGACAAATCCCATCAACTACTAACACCGACAATATGACTTGAAATACGTTCACAAATCAGCAAAGCCATTTCGTCAGCACTCTCAATCATACCGCCATTACACCAACTTCTGATAACATTAAATAAGCCACCAGCAAGGAACTTGATATTATACGATCGGTATTTTGGCGAACATTCTATATTGCATACCAATTTTTCAGAGAATGATTCTAGAAATTCAACTAATTCAGATAGAATGAGTATTGCCGAAGTTGATTTAAATATTGTGATAAAGAAATCCTGTTCTTGCCGCAAAGTTTCAAAATATACTCGTGTCAAATTAAAATTATCAACGTCCTCTTCAGTAAGACTATTTCTATATGTGTTATTAATTTCCCTAATCTGACATTTTACAACATCTTCTAAGCTATCATAATTTCTGTAAAATGCCATTCTAGAAACACCAGCTTTATTCGCTACCTCGCTAACTGATATCTTGTTGTACTCTTTATTTTTGGCGAGCAATATGAGAGCCTGAGAAATAGAATCTCTCGTAAGTTTCTTTTGCTCTTCATTATATGAATTGGACATAACAAAGCCTCCTGTTCTGTAACATCGCTGTGTATAAGAATTGCTTATTTCAATAGCAAAAACTATACTACAAATCACAAGGCGTTACAATTGAAACGTCAATTTGATATTGGAGTGATTTCTATTATGAAAACTTGGTTTATAACTGGAGCTACAGGTGGGCTTGCAACAGCTGTAATTAAACAATTACTTGAAAATGGTGACAGGGTTGCGGTTACTTCCAGAAAAGAGGGTGCTTTTGACGACTTGAAAAAACAATATGGTGATCAGCTTTGGCAAAGTTCATTAGACTTATCCGATGAAGATGATGTAAAGCGTACTGTAAACGCGGCATTTAATGATCTTGGAAAGATCGATGTTTTACTAAACAATGCTGCATATGGTTTGTATGGTGCTATCGAAGAAATTTCTGAGCGGCAAATGAAAGACGTTTTTGAAATCAATCTTTTTGGCTCTTTGAGAACCGCAAAAGCTTTTCTTCCTCATTTTAGAAAACAGGGTGGTGGACAAATCATACAAATATCAAGTATGGCTGGCCATTATTCTACACCTGCAATGGGAATGTATAGTGCCTCAAAATGGGCTGTTGAAGCAGCTTTTGAGGCTTTGTCACAAGAAGTTGCTCCCTTCAACATTCGTGTAACAATTGTGGATCCCGGCGGTATAAGAACTAACTTTGTTGGTGGAAATGGTGCTTTTGGCGATCGTTTATCTGCCTATGATAATACTCCAACAGGAAAAATTACGGATATCATGCAAAATGGCTTAACTGGAGCAAGTCAAACAGAAATTGATTCTTATCTTAAAACAATTGCAGGGGATCCCCAAAAAATGGCGACCAAGATTGTATCGTTAACACAAACCGATACGCCTCCGTTAAGAATAGTCTTAGGTAGTGACGCATTTCAAAAAATTCATTCTAGCTTAATCTCGCGAATTCATGCTCTAGAAGAAAATAAAACATTATCATGGTCTACTGACGCAGACGATTACACTAAATAGTGGTGTTAGGATGATTTAGTGGACACAGATCTTTTAGGTTAGTTTTCTGTTCAATTCTAACATAAAATTTTTCTGTGTTTTTGAGAACGTTAACCTTTTTAACCTTATGGTGGAAAAAATTATCAGGTATAGCCGACCGGATTGCTAAATACAACCAATTAGGCGAAGTTGCTGAATACAAAGGCGTTAACGCATTCTACAACTTGAAAAACAAATAATCATTGCTTAGTTTAAGACCACAGACAGTTTTGTCTGTGGTCTTTTTTTGTCTCTATGCAAAAGTATAAAATTCTACACGAATAGTCATTTTAAAGAAGTTGATTTCTGTCTGGCTTCATACTCAGCTTTTCTTATAGGTGTTTCTAATTCTTATTTAACAGGAAGCGGTATTTTTATTTGTCGTAGAAAGATTAGCGCACAAGAGATAAAGACAACGCCTAAAACAGCAGGGCTAAAGTGATTGAAGCGATAAAGTTGCCCGGCAACAATAGGGCCGATAATCCGTGCCAAAGCTTGGATGCTTTGGGCACCACCTTGCACTTGTCCTTGGGTATTTTCATCAGCAGATTTTGACAGCAGGCCGTTAAATGCAGGGCCAAAGATAGCATCGCCTAAACTAAAAATTATCATCCCTAAAACAAAAATGATTGCTTGATGGGTAAGATAGGCGCTACCAATAAAGAGATAGCCGAAAATTTATGCTATCATACCCAAGGAGATAATTTTTCGATCGGAAAAATGTTTCAAAAGTAAAGGCATAATAAAGGTTTGAGATAGAATATCTAAAATACCGATCAGCGAGAACATCAGACCGATAATTGTCGGCTTCCAAGCAAAAGTATCGATTGAAAATTGTGAAAAAATTGCCTGCAAGCCGCCATTAGGTAACCAAAGTAAAAAGGCGGTAAATAAAAGGCGATTAATGATGGGTAACTTTAAAATGGTAAGCAATTGCTTTAAAGGATTCAATTTTTGAAAAGAAATGTTTTGACTTCTTCTTTCTTGTGACAAGCTTTCAGGCATAAAAAAGAAACCATAAGCTGCATTCAATAAGCTAATTGCGGCCCCAACAAAAAATGGGGTGCTGTTACCAAAATTAGCTAACAAGCCGCCGATAACTGGTCCTAGTGCGGTACCAATACCTACAATGGCGCTAATCCAGCCAAAATATTGTGTTCGTTTTTCAAAGGGCGTAATATCGGCAAAGTAAGCGAAAATCGCTGCGATTTCACCGCCGGTAATGCCGTCAATGATGCGTCCTAAGAACAATAGCCATAACGAGCCACCGACACCAAAAATACTATAACCAATGGTAGCCCCAATTAAACTGATAATCAAAATCGGGCGTCTACCAAAGTGATCACTTAATGCACCTAAAATCGGCGCTGCTAAAAACAGCGCGGTTGCATAAGCTGCGGCTAAACATGTTACAACGCTTGCTTGTTGACTAACCTTAACATAAGGTGCGACTAAAAATGGTAA
The DNA here is from genome assembly GCF_017316025.1 of Candidatus Enterococcus myersii. GTDB lineage: Bacteria > Bacillota > Bacilli > Lactobacillales > Enterococcaceae > Enterococcus_C > Enterococcus_C montenegrensis. Next base: position 178,231 of record NZ_JAFLVT010000018.1, on the reverse strand, counting down.
GACTGGATTTACAATCGTTAGGCCTAGTCCGGTTAAAAAGACTGAAATAAAACCAAAAATTAATGCATGTTTATTTGAATAAGAGTGGTTCATCGAAATTTCCTCCAATGTAATTTTGTTTCTTTGTTAACAAAAACGAGTGTAAAACTTTTATGTTTCTTTGTCAACAAAAAAGCCACACGCATGATTTACTTTCACGTGTGTGGCTTTTACAAATTATTGATTAGAGTAAGGCTAGGGGATTAGCGGGATTTTGGCAATTTTTTCAAGTGTTCACGGTAGCGGCCGATAAAACGAAAAACAGTGTCAAATTCTTCATCGGTCATATTCGTAAAAACTTCTTTATCACGATTGGCAAAGCGCTGATGTAGCATTTGGTGGGTTTGGTTAATGTGTTCTCCTTGAGTTGTTAAACGAAAATAGATTTCTTTTTTATTTTCAGGTAATTGATAACTGGTGATTAACTCTTTTTCCATTAGTTTTTTAGTTAGTTTACTAATGGCACCGCGGGTCATATAAGTAGCATTGGCTAACTTGGTTACGTTGGGATGAGTGAGTAATCCGATTTTTTCAAGCAACTCAATTTCGTTTAGTTTATACCCTTCTAAGGCACTTTGCATTTCTGGTCGATTGAGCCAAACTAATTCATTCGTTAAATCCATCAGTTGACCCATCAGTACTTGTTGACGCTGCATAATTTTCACCTTCAATAAAATATGTTCTGGCGTAAGTATAGCATGTTTTTTATCGGTACCAACGTAAAAGATTTGAAAGAGAAAAATAAAAGGTTGAAAAAAACGATAAAAAAACATCAATTTTCTATTGTCATTTTGAAGATAATTGCGTATAGTTAATTGCGAGTGAGAATCATTATCAATTAGATGGTTAGGATTGTGCATGTGAAAAAAATAGGAATCTTTTTACTTGTCATTTTATGTCTGTTTTCAATTTTTATTGGTGTGGGAGAAATGCACCTTACTGGTTTGATAGCTGGAACAAAGAGCCAATGGCTTCTTTTAGAAGAAACGCGTTTACCTCGGACTGTCAGTATTGTTTTAGCGGGAAGTATGCTAAGTGTTTGTGGTCTTGTGATACAAAAGGTATTACAAAATCGTTTTGTTTCTACGAGTTCGATTGGCATGATGGACTCAGCTCGTTTTGGAATCTTACTAGTCATGTTATTTATGCCCAACAGTAGTATCTGGCAACGTTCCTTTGTTGCTTTTATTTTTAGCTACATTGGTGTTTTAGCTTTCCTATTTTTGACCCGGCTATTGCCAAAAAATAACCCATTAATCGTTCCATTAATAGGCATGATGTTTGGTAATGTGATTGGTGCACTTGCCAATTTTTTTGGCTATCAATTTCAGTTGGTGCAAAATATGTCTTCTTGGTTACAAGGAAATTTTGCGACAATTATGAAAGAAGATTATCGTTTGATTTATTTAACGATCCCGGTGTTTATCATTATTTTTTTGTTGTTACAACAAATTATGGTGTTAAGTTTAGGTGATGATTTGGCGCAAAATTTAGGCGTGAATGTTAAATTAATGCAGTTTTGTGTCTTGGGCTTAGTCGCATTAGGCTCGAGTGTTGTTTTAATCATGGTCGGCAGTATCCCTTTTTTAGGGATAGTCGTGCCAAATCTTGTGACGTGGTATTTCGGAGATCATTTGAATCACTCCTTGGCTTTTACTGCCATTTTCGGTGCAAACTTCTTATTAATTTGCGATTTATTGGCCCGCGTGCTAATTGCCCCCTACGAGTTGCCGGTTAGTGTTGTCGTCGGGGTGATTGGTGGCATTATTTTTCTAACGTTAATTATAAGGAGGCGCAAATTTGCATGAAAATTTATGGGATAAAAGTTCTATTGCTAACGCTTTTAGCCTGCCTTTTAGTAGGACTATATCTAAGTTATGGGACATATGGAAATTGGTCTTTTGCCTTGGAATTGCGAGGAAAGAAGCTTTTAGCCTTCATCTTAGTTGCGATTTTAACCACAGTTAGCACGATTACTTTTCAAACATTGACGCAAAATAAGTTTTTAACCCCTGGTATCTTGGGAATTGATCAGTTATATGTACTGGTGCAAACAGGCTTGTTTTTTCTACTAGGTGGTGTGAATCTCTTGGCAGAAAAGTCAACGGGATTGTTTTTATTGAACATTATCTTAATGGCAGGACTCAGTGTTGTTTTTATTATTTTTTTTCTAGGAAAATCAGGAAAAGACTTATTTACTCTCTTACTAGTGGGGATGGTTGCCTCAAGTTTATTTTCAAGTATTAGTACTTTTTTGCAGGTTTTAATGGATCCAAATGAATATGATTTATTGCAAGGACGGCTTTTTGCTAGTTTTAGTAATGTTTCAAGCCATCATTTAGTTATCAGCGCAGGATTATTGCTGATCATTGTTGGTTTTTTCTGGTATTTTACCCCTGAGTTAGATGCCTTGCACTTAGGAGTCGATCTAGCTGTCAATTTAGGGATTTCGGTTGCTTTTTTACAAAAGTTATTGCTATTTTTGATTGCTGCCGCTACTGGAATTGCTACGGCTTTAGTAGGTCCCACAATCTTTTTAGGTTTTGTGATTGCAACCATTAGCTATGAAGTCTTCCCTAAGGAAAACCATCGCCAGCTTTTTGTAGGAGCCAGTTTAATTGCGGTAATCTTTTTAGTTGGCGGCCAATTTTTATTAGAACAAGTATTTGGCTTAAAAACGACAATCAGCATTTTAATCCAATTTATTGGGGGATTATTTTTTATCATTAAAATTATTTTGGAAAGGAAAAAGGCATGATTGAAGTTAAAGAAGTAAGTAAAGTGTATCAACAAAAAATTGTCCTAGATAAAATCGAACTCCAACTTCCTAAAGGTGAGCTCGTTGCCTTTATTGGTCCCAATGGTGCCGGCAAAAGTACCTTGTTAAGTATTATGAGCCGCCTGCAAGGTGAATTTAGCGGAGAACTTTTTATTGATAATGGTGAAATCAGAACATGGCATTCCAAAGAATTAGCCAAACGACTGGCCATTTTAAAGCAGAATAATCAACTTCAAGCACGCTTAACAGTAGCCGAATTAGTCGCGTTTGGTCGCTTTCCGTATAGTCGTGGTCGTTTAAATGAAGCAGATAAAAAAATTGTATCTGCGGCCATTGCTGCCATGTCTTTGACAGATCTCGCGGCAGCTGAGTTGCAAAATTTATCTGGCGGGCAATTACAAAGAGCCTATATCGCCATGATTTTAGCACAAGATACAGAATATATTTTATTAGATGAGCCATTAAACAATTTAGATATGAACCATGCTAATCAGATGATGCGCCTTTTAAAAAAATTAGTAAAAGAAACAAATAAAACGATTTTCTTAGTTATTCACGATATTAATTTTGCTGCCGCTTTTGCCGATACCATCGTCGCCTTGAAAGATGGTGCGTTATTCAAGATAGGGACAGCCGCAGAAGTCATTACTTCTGAAGTTTTAGGTGAGCTTTATGAAATGGAAGTACGGGTTTGTGAGTTGATGGGAAAACGAGTCTGCATGTATTTTGACGCAACAGATATTAGCGGTTAACCGCTTATCAATAACTTTTTTTGGGAGGATATGATGAAAAAAACAGTTTTAATGGTGATAGCAACGGTGATATTGGTATTAGCAGGATGTAGTAATAATAGTAGTGCCGATACAAAAGAGTCAACGGCTGCAAAAGATAAGAGTGAAGTGACAATTCAAGATGCTAATGGCAAAATAACCGTGCCCAAAGCGCCAAAAAAAGTAGTCGTCTTTGACAATAGTGCTTTAGATACGATGAATGTTTTAGGTGTTGGCGATAAAGTAGTGGGTGCTGCAACAGATAGCTTGCCTGATTTCTTACAAGACTATAAAAAAGTTGAATCTGCTGGTGGGATTAAAGAACCAGACCTGGAGAAAATTAACGCATTAAAGCCCGACTTAATTATTATTTCAGGGCGGCAACAAGATTTTCAAAAAGATTTAGAAAAAATTGCGCCCACGATTTTCTTTTCAACGGATAATAACGATACGTGGGGCTCGATTCAAAAACAAGTAAACGCCATTGCTAAAATCTTCGATAAAGAAGCAAAAGCGAAAAAAGAAATTGCTTTGTTACAAGAAAAAATTGATGCCACACATAAAAAAGCCTCTACTAGTGGAAAGGCGTTGGTATTATTAGCAAATGAAGGCAGTATCTCAGCTTATGGTAAAGGTTCTCGTTTTGGCATTGTCCATGATACCTTTGGCTTTAAAGAAGCTGATGATAAAATCAAAGCTTCAACCCATGGACAAAATGTTTCTTATGAATATGTATTGGAAAAAAATCCTGCAATTATCTTTGTCGTAGATCGCACGAAGGCAATTGGTGGGGATGATAGTCAAAATAACGTTGCCGCTAATGAATTAGTGAAACAAACAGATGCTGGCAAAAATCAAAAGGTCATTAGTTTAGATCCAAGCGTTTGGTATCTGGCAGGTTCAGGTTTAGAGTCTGTTAAAATCATGCTTGAAAATGTCAATCAAGCCTTTTAATACTCTTCAAAAAGCGTATCTTAGTGATTGTTACTAAGGTGCGCTTTTATTATTGCGAATTTGTATCGTTTGTATTATAATTTATAATACAAAGGGGTGAGGGCATGTTATTAGAGATTAACACACGTTCTGAAATTCCAATTTACCAGCAATTAAGCGAGCAAATAATTATGGGGATCGCAACTGGCGAACTTGCAATCGGTGAAAGTTTGCCAACGGTACGACAATTGGCAGACGAATTAGGCGTTAATACGATGACGATTTCAAAATCGTACAATCAATTAAAAGAAGCGGGCTATTTAATTACCGACCGCAGAAAAGGCTCCGTTGTGACTTTGCCGCAAGCTTACCAAGAGGCAGACAAAACAGACTTAAAAAAACGATTGGCACAGCTATTAGCAGAAGCCAAAATTCACCAACTAAAAGAAGTGGAATTACAAACGTTTGTTGCTGATATCTGGTCGAATTTTCCAGAACTAGAGGAAAAAAAAGACTAGCTTTATCTGCTTAATAGAAAGAAGGAATGAAAAATGCTTGTTGTGATTTTAATTGGGGTACTTATTTTTGTGAATGTCATTATGGCTTTTTCATTGGGACTCGCAGCTAAACCCCACAAAAATGTTATTTTGGAAAATACATTGCCAAAAGAAGTCTTGGAAAAACCAGAAGTCAAGGCTTTAACCAAAAAGTATCGGTTGCGTTTATGGCAGATTGCAGGGATTTTTAGTCTATTGAATTTTACGATGTTTTTGACACAGTATGAATCTTTTTTAATGACTTTATTTTGGCTGTTACTGCTTATTCCCATGGGGGCTTTTTATGGGACCGAGATTTTTTATATTCGTCAAGTGGCGCAACTGAAAGCAAAAAAAGGGTGGCAATTACCAGTAACTCCTATTTTGGTTGATACTAAGCTAACTCAGACTAAAAATCGAAAAATGCTTGGTTTTAAATATTTAATCCCTGCCTTTATTTTGTCTGTTGTCTTGGCTTTAATCATGTTGAAAAGTCAAAACGATAATGCTGTAATTTTATCGATTTCTTTGGTTGTTGGAGGGCTGATTTCTGCAGGTCTTTTGTACAGCGTGAAACGTTTGCCCGTCTCTGCACCAACGAATGATGAAAGCATTAATCGACAATATAACGATTTAACTAAGCATGACTGGTCAGTTGTTGCCGTTGGCAGCGCTTATGGTACCTTAGTTGCTTTAGCAATGCCCTTTTTTGCGAGTCAATTAAGTGGAGTTTGGGCCCAAATCACGGTTTGGCTACTTTTAATTCTGGTGGTTGGCTTTAGTTTTTTACTGGTGGCCTATTTAATTTCACTGCGGAAAAAACAAGATGCACTTTTAAGCCAAGTGACAGAATTTCGCTATCAAGGAGAAGATCAGTACTGGCGCTTTGGTGTCTATATTAACGAAAGCGACCATCGTTTATTATTACCGGACCGAATTGGGTTGAATATGACCATGAATTTAGGTAGACCGATGGGTAAAATTTTTATGGGGGCAATTGTCCTCTTGGTAGTGGGCGTATTATTTGCTACTTTAATTCCAATTTATTTGATGGATTTTACCAAAGATCCTTTTCAAGCAGCGTTAAAAGAAGATGAATTAGTTTTAAAGGCGCCTTTTGCTGCTACTAGTGAAGTCAAATTAGCCGATATTCAACAGGTGACTTTGGTTGACAAATTAAAAAGTCCAGTAGAGCGTACGAGCGGATACGGTGGCGAGGATTACAGTACTGGTTATTACATGGTTGCTGATAAAAAGGCGACCCTTTATTTAGACAGCCGTTCTTTGCCTTTTTTAAAGATTACAACTAAAAATCGTGATTATTACTTCACTTTTAAAGAAGAACAGAAAACCAAACAACTCTATCAAAAATTAGTAACGAAACTTCAATCATATAGCAAAGCGTAGACAAAAGGGTCTACGCTTTTTTTGTGTAAAGGAATTCATATTGGCACTTTTAAAAGTTTTATTTTTGGACAATGAGTAAAAAATGTCTAAAAAATAAGGTGAAAAAGTAGTTTATTTTTGCACAATAAAATCTTCAGGGCTATTCTTAAATCAGAGGAAAAATGACCGGTTTAAAGTTTCAGTGAGAGGAAGTGACAATGATGAAAAAAGGATTACTACGTTTAGGCATTGGGGTTGCAGTTTTATCCCTTGGGGTTGCCTATATTGCTAAGAAAACAGGCTTTTTTGAAGATGATAGTCATTTGTATGACGAATTTGAAGCATAACAGGTGGCACTTTACCTGCTGTAATGTTTTGATTGGAGGGAATTATGATGAGAAAAAACAAAGCGATTATGATTGGTGCCGGACTTGCTAATATGGCGGCTGCAGTTTATTTAATTCAAGAAGGAAATTGGTCAGGCGATAAAATTACCTTTTATTCATTGGATGATCATGGCTCAAATGATGGTTCACCCTTAAAAGATGCAACCGATGAATATTGGAATGAAAACCACCCTTTAGAAAATCAAAAAGGTTATATTGCCCGTGGTGGTCGGATGTTGAATTATCGGACGTATGTTGATTTGATGGATCTTTTAGAACGCGTGCCATCGGTGACAGAAGAAAATATGACTGCTGCAGAAGATACGCGTGATTTTGATGCCAAACATCGTACATTTGACAAAGCACGGTTGATGCAAGGTGGCAAAGGGATTATCGATGGGGGCCATTTAGGTTTTAGCAATAAAGATAGAATGTTGTTAACAAAACTCATTGCTATGCCAGACTCAGAAGAAGAAAAATTGGATAATGTGACGATCGCAGAATATTTCAAAGATTCACCGACGTTTTTTGAAACAAACTTTTGGTATATGTGGGAGACTACTTTTGCTTTTCGGACAAAAAGTTCAGCCCAAGAATTACGTCGTTACATGCATCAAATGATTTATGAATTCACTCAAATTGAACATTTAGTTGGGGTGAATAGAACGCGCTACAATCAATATGAAAGTATCATGTTACCATTAATCAACTATTTAAAAGATCAAGGAGTTACCATTGTTTTAGATCGTTTGGTAACAGATTGGGAATTTAAAGAAACAACAATGCAAGATGAAATTACTGTTACTGGTCTGCACATGCTAAACACTCAAACCAACGAAGAAGAATTTGTCCCAGTCGATGACGATACAGCGGTCATTTTCACGAATGGTTCGATTACCGATGCGGCTACAATGGGTGACTATACTACTCCGGCTGTTGAAAATATGGATTATGGTGCAGCTTCTAGTCTTTGGAAAAAAGCGGCGGAACGTTTTTATAATCTTGGAAATCCAGATAAATTTTTTGCCGATCGTGAGGCTAGTGAATGGGTCAGCTTTACATTGACAACAAAAGACCATTTGCTATTAAATGAGATTGCGCGAATTACTACACAAGAACCTGGTAATGCCTTGAATTCTTTCTTATCAACAACTCCGATTACGCCGTTAAATCAAGTGGATGTGAATATGTCGATTGTAGTCCACCATCAACCGCATTTTACGACGCAAAAACCAAATGAAACCGTAATTTGGGGCTACTTCTTATATCCACGCCGCAGAGGTGAATTTGTCGACAAACAATACATTAAAATGACAGGCAAAGAAATGGCGCAAGAATTGATTGGTCAACTATCAAAAGTTGATCCAGGTCCGGTCAATATTAAAGAACGAGAAGCAGAAATTTTGGACAGTATCATTAATAATATCCCTGTCTATATGCCTTATGCTTCGGCTTTATTTAACAATCGGGCGAAAGTTGACCGTCCTAAAGTAATTCCTAAACACAGTACCAACTTGGCTTTCACGGGTGAATTTGTGGAACAACCTTACCAAATGATTTTCACAGAACAAAGTGCTGTACGCTCTGGTGAAATTGCGGCTTTCCATTTTGCAGGTATTCCAATGAGTCGTTTGGTTAAAACACCGCGTTACGACAAAGATTTACCAACTTTATTACGAGCCGCTAAAAAGATGTTTGAATAAAAGTGGGGTTGGCGTTTAAGTTTTGCTGAGGAAGCTTTAAACATGAAACCTGTAAGAAGAATTTAAGTAGTGGCAAGGTGGGCACTGCTTAGATTCTTTTTTTGTCTAAAAGTAGTATTTTTTTTCAAGAAAAACATTGATTGGAGCGTTTTAGCGCTGTCTGGTCTTTCAAAGGGCTCTGTTTTATGATTCCTTCAGCTTTTCCTATTGGGCTTATTATTTTTGGGTAATTGTTGAAATTTTCAAAAAATTCATGACAAAATCCTGAAAGTGTTGTACCATAGCAAAAAGCACCTTAAGAATAGGTCAAAGGAGAGTGGTTTGGCATGAAAATAAACTGGGATGAATTGGGTTTTGATTATATTAAATTACCATATCGTTTTATCGCCCATTGGAAAAATGGCGCGTGGGACAGCGGTCAATTAACAGAAGATGAATATTTGCCCATCCACGAAGGCTCTACTGCCTTACATTATGGTCAGCAATGTTTTGAAGGTTTAAAAGCCTACAGCAGAAAAGATGGAAAAGTAAATTTATTTCGAGCCGATCAAAATAGTGCCCGCATGAATAGGAGTGCGCGGCGCTTGTTGATGCCTGAGGTACCAGAAGAGCTTTTTCTTGGTGCAATTAAACAAGTTGTGGTAGCAAACCGTGAATTTGTGCCACCTTATGGTACTGGTGGTACGTTATATATTCGTCCATTATTAATTGGTGTGGGACCAAATATTGGTGTTCACGCAGCACCAGAGTATATTTTTACTGTTTTTTGTATGCCGGTGGGAGCGTATTTTAAAGGTGGTTTGACGCCAACGAATTTTATTGTTTCTGATTATGATCGCGCTGCGCCAAATGGAACCGGAGCTGCCAAAGTTGGTGGTAACTATGCGGCTAGTTTATTACCAGGCGAAAAAGCACAAGAACGTAACTTTTCGGATTGTATTTACTTAGATCCCGAAACGCACACAAAAATTGAAGAAGTCGGTTCTGCCAATTTCTTTGGAATTACCAAAGAAAATGAGTTTGTAACCCCAAAATCACCATCGATTTTACCAAGTATCACCAAATATTCTTTATTGCATCTAGCAAAAGAGCGCTTGGGATTAGAAGCTTTAGAAGAAGATGTGCCAATGGATAACTTAGATCGTTTTAAAGAAGCTGGGGCTTGCGGCACGGCCGCGGTTATTTCACCGATTGGTGGTATTCAATTTGGGGATGATTTTCACGTCTTTTATTCTGAAAAAGAAGTCGGACCCGTTACACAACAATTATATGATGAATTGACTGGCATTCAATTTGGTGATAAAAAGGCGCCGGCAGGTTGGATTATTACGCTTGCTTAAAACGTAAAAAAAGCAGTAGCGAAATTTCGCTACTGCTTTTTTGTTCACTTTACTTTTTTAATAAGTCAGCTAAGTTTGGCATGTCATGAATTTCATAACGTTCTTTGAATGCTTTGATTTGTTCTGCTGAGAAGTTATTTGGATCAAGTTCCATTGCATCAACCGGGAATGGACGATCGTTTGCAATTTTCACTTCAATAACAACCGGACGATCACTTTCTTTTGCCGCATCAAAAGCGGGGGCTAATTGATCGTAGTCTGTAATTGTAAAGCCTTTTGCTCCCATTGCTTCGGCTGCTTTACCAAAATCAACGTCATATAAATCAACACCAAAGATTGCTTTATTGGTTTCTTCTTGTTCTGCTTCAATGAAACCAAGTGAATCGTTCGTTAAGATCACGTTAATGATTGGTAATTTGTATTTTACTTGCGTGATGATATCTTGCATATTCATAGCAAAACCACCATCACCATTGATTGTGAAGACTTGACGATCTGGGTAACTTAATTTAGCACCAATTGCACCTGGCACCGCATAGCCCATCGTAGCAAACCAACCAGAAGTTGTAAATTGTTGTTTGCCGTTCATTTCCAAATGACGAACGGAATGTGTCGTAACATTCCCGACATCAACAACGAAAATTGCGTCATCTTCAGCAATTCGATTAATTTCTTTGTAAACGGGTTCTGGACGCATTGGTTTGCGGGCATCATCGTAGAAACTACGACGCCAATTATGCCAGTTTTTAATATTTTCTTGGTTTGCTTTGTACCAATTGTCAGCAGAGCGCGCTTCTCCAAGTTCAGTTAAACGTTGTAAAGTTAAAATACCATCACCTAAAATCGCAACGTCAACATCATGACGACGTCCAAATTTTGAACCATCAATATCTACTTGAATGAATTTAGCGCCTTTGTTGAACATAAAGTTACCAAATGGGAAATTGCTACCAACTGAAATAATTAAATCAGCACTAAGTAAGGCTTCATTAGCAGGTTTAGTTGCTACACGTGCAGCAGAGCCTAAATAATTTTCATAGTCATCGTTAATAATTCCCTTAGCTAAAACTGCGGCTGCAACCGGCATACTAAAGTGTTCAGCAAAAGCTTTAACCACGTCGGCGCCACCGCGAACTCCTTGGCCGATATATAAAACAGGTTGTTTTGCTTCTTTAATTAGTGGCAAGGCAGATTTTAATTGAGCTTCATTTGGTTGAATTGTTGCAGTTTGATATGTTGCGGCCGTTGAAACGAAGTTGTCTTCAATTTCAGCATAGCCGTAATCAACGGGAATAGTAACGACAGCGACACCACTGTGGCGATAAGCCGCTTTAATTGCTTCATCGATTACAAATGGCAAACTTTCAGCATTCATAGCCGTCCGATTGTAAACACTAACATCTGCAAAAATTGGATTTTCATTTAATTCTTGGAAAGCGTTGGTGTTCATAGCTGTTGATGCAACTTGACCAAGTAAGGCTAAAACAGGGACGTGATCCATTTGGGCATCATATAGACCGTTGATCAAATGTGTTGCACCAGGACCCGCAGAACCAAAGACAGCACCGATTTTGCCAGTTACTTTTGCATCAGCTGCAGCGGCTAGTGCCCCAGTTTCTTCATGACGGACTTGAATATATTTGATATGATTTTGTTCATCGAATAAAGCATCCATTGTGGAGTTGAAGGAACCACCAGGTAATCCGTATAGATGATCAATTCCCCAATCTTCCATGACTTTTAACATTGCGACGCCGGCATTGATTTTTGTCATTTTAAACACTTCTTTCTTATTTATATCGCGCGCTTTAAAGAACGCTCGTTTTATTGACCTGTCTTTATGTTACCGCCAATTAAAAAAAATTACCAATAATCTTACTCAAAGTAAGTAAAACGCCTGCAATCATTTACTTAATTACTGCTTGTGGGAATAAAAGGCGCAATTAAGCCTGCAAAAGCTTCAATATTTCGACTTTGAATAATAATTTTTCCTTGACCAGAAAAGCGATTCACTAGCCCTTCACCTGTTTTAAAACCAAAAGTGCCAGAAGCAAATTCAATGTGATAATCAAGGGACTTACTCCAAGCTAAGACATGCTCATTATCAACAACAAACTGTTGACTACCATCCATGGTGATTTCTACGAGATCGCCAAATCCATTGATCAGCATCATCCCTTCACCAGCGGTTTCCATGACGAATAAACCGCCAGTACCGCCTAATAAGGCACCTTCTAATTTTTGACGTTGCATCGTATAAGAGACACTACTCTCACTGGCTAAAAAGGCCCCAGTATTTAAACGCCATTGCGTTGGACCAATTGGCAATTCTCGAATAGTACCAGGAGTCGAAGGCGCAATCGTAACTTGGGCATTCTCTGCATCTCCTTTTACTTTAGTAATAAAGAAGCTTTCACCACTGGACAATGAGCGACCAAGGGCTTTCATCATACCGCCAATTCCTTTTTTACCATTACTATTCATGTGACCTTCAAGTGTAACTAAACCATTGTGATAAACCATTGAACCTGGTTCGATTTGAACTTCTTCACCTTCTTGTAGTGCAATATCCACTAAGGGAAAAACCGAAGTAGAGCTTAATTTGTATTTCATTTGCTAACCTTCTTTCCTCATTCATATTATTATTATATGACAAACTTGCTTTTGGGCAAAAAGTTAACTTCTGACAAAGAAGAGGGTTATTTATGGTGGTTTGATTTTTGAAATGATAAACTAAATGCAAAGAGAAAGTTTATGCGGGCAGCTGAATTGTTGAGTTTAGATAGAAATAGGTGACGTGGATGTTGATGATTATTGGAATAGTTTTAGGAATAATAGTAATTGGGTTGCTGTTTTATTACCATTACTTAAGGCGTTGGGCGCGTTTTTTTGTCGATGCCATTGTCGAAAGAGACAATCATTGGTATTTGTCAAAAGGACAGCCGTCATTAAATCCAGATGCAAAAAAAGAAGAGCCTACCGATGATCTTTACAATTTTTGGTTAACTGAATATGAATGGGGCGCACTTAGTTTTGACCAAGAAAAATTAGTGGCTTCAACTTTTTTGCAAGATAGTAGCCGGTGGGTCATTTGTGTCCATGGTTATCGGAGCACGGGCTTTGATGAAATGTCAGCCCAAGCTAAAACGTATTTTGAAGCAGGGTATAATGTTTTAGTCCCAGACCTTAGAGCCCATGGCCGCAGCAGTGGCAAAATTATCGGCCTGGGGTGGTTAGACCGTCTAGATTTAATTACTTGGATTAATTTAATTACAGAAAATAACTCACAAGCAGAAATCATCTTACATGGTGAAGGGATGGGAGCGGCTGCGGTATTGATGGCCAGTGGGGAAAAATTACCGCCTCAAGTAAAGCTATTAATTGCCGACAGTAGTTACACTTCCGTTTATAGTGCATTTAAATATCAACTCCACCGCTTAACCAACTATCCGGTTAATCGCTTTATGGGTCTGGCAAATCAATATGCCAAAAAAAGGAATGGCTATTCATTACTAGAGGCATCTGTCAGCCGACAGTTGGGGAGCAATCATTTGCCCGTTTTGTTTCTTCATGGCCAAGAAGATCAATTTATTCCAGTGAAAGAAACGGTTACCTTAATGGAAGCCACCGCCGATAAAAAAGAGCTTAAAATTTTTGCAGGAGTAGGGCACTTAAAAGCTAAAAAAGAACAGCCTGAAGCTTATTGGCAAACAATTTGGTCATTTATTGAAAAAAATTTAGGGTAGTGTAACGTAAAAGTGACAGGACCTTTTTAAAAGGATAATTATTTGTCTAAAAATGACACTACTGATAAAATGTAAGTGGTTATAGTTCTGATTAATACGCATTAATTAGAGTAGCGACACTTAAATTAAAGGAGGCAATCAGATGGAAGGTAATAAAATCGGTGGCCAAGAAGTCACAGAAGAAATGCTAGTTGCTGATGGGTATCGTAAGTACTCCGGCAAAGATATCGATATTTATTATAACAAAGACATTTGTGCCCATGTTGGCAATTGTGTTCGCGGAAATGGTGCAGTCTTTGAAGTCGGGCGCAGACCGTGGATTTTAGCAGACAATGCCAGCGCCGATGAAGATGCACGCGTTATTAATACATGTCCGACAGGGGCATTAAAATTTATTCGGAAGGATGTTTAAAATGGAATTTAAAGAAGAAAAAGACCGCTTTGCAGTATATGACGATGGAAAAGAAATTGGTGAAATGACTTGGTCACCTGCTGATAATATGATGATTATCGATCACACTTTTGTTGAACCAGCATATCGTGGCCAAAAAATTGCTGAACAATTAGTATTGCATGGCGTAGAACGTGCACGTCGGGATGATTTAAAGATTATTCCACTATGCCCATTTGCCAAAAAAGAATTTGCTGAAAAACCAGAATACGGTGACGTATTACGCAAATAATCTTTACCTATTAAACAGCACAACGAAGGTTATCTTCGTTGTGCTGTTTTTAGGTGGAGGAGGTAAGGTTAAAGTCTTTTTTTAAAACTATTCCTTGTGGCAATCTAGCAGTATTTATGCTAAAGTAAACTAGATGAATTGTATTTAAGGAGGAAGCGGCGAATGTATAATTTTTTATTAGGCGTAGTGATTGTGCTTTCAATCATCATTATTATCGCTATCATGATGCAGCCGAGCAAACAAAATAGTGCAGCCAGTGCCTTTACCGGCGGTGCCGACCAATTATTTGGTAAACAAAAAGCCCGCGGTTTTGAAGCCGTGATGCAGCGTACAACAGCAGTTTTGGGCGCTATTTGGTTAATTTTGTTATTTGTATTAGCCTTTTTATCATCAAAATAAACGGATAAAACCGATCATTTTTTGGCTGAAACTCATGGCGTATCCAGCGTCAGGTTTCAGCCTTCTTTTGTTTTTATGGTAAAATTGGGCTATTGAGGTGAGAAATCGTGGAAAAAAAACCAGCATCATTTTTTACAAAAAAAGGAAAGAAAGCTGTTTTGCTCTTTCATGCATATTCTGGCAGCCCCAATGACGTCAGAATGCTGTCACGAGCATTGGAAAAAGAAAACTATACTGTCTATGCACCACTTTTTTTGGGGCACGGTACTATGGAGCCCAAAGAAATTTTAATGACAGATTTTAAAAGATGGGAAGAAGATGCCGAAAATGCTTTTTCTACATTAGTTAAAGAAGGCTTTGAAGAAATTGCTGTTTTTGGCCTATCGATGGGTGGAATTTTTGCCATGGACTTATTAACCAAAGGCTACCCAGAGATTGTAGCAGGTGGTGCTTTTTGCTCGCCTTTATTTAAAACAGAAAATAATGTCGAAGAAAACTTCCTATTATATGCTAAACAAATTTATCAACGTCAAAAAATTAGTGGTGATATACTAGCAGCAAAGCTAAGTGAGCTAAGACCACTAGTAAATAAACAATTGCAAAATATTGAAGCGCTAGGAGCGCGAGTTAGTCAAAATCTTTCTTCTGTACAGGTGCCGGTTTACTTGGCCCAAGGCGGTGCCGATGAAATGATTGATGCAAAAACGGCATATAAAACTGCCGCAGCATTAAGACAAGTAGATGTAACATTGGACTGGTACGCCCAAAGTGGTCACGTCATTACCGTTGATCCGGTGCACCAACAATTTGAAAAAGATGTTATCCACTTCTTAACTAAGCTAAATGAAAAGAGGTAGAAAATGAAAGCAACAATCAAAGAGCAGATTTTAACTTTTCTAGCTACAAGTAATAAGAAAAGTTTTTCTGCCGAAGAAATTGCCGAAGGTTTAAAACTGCAAAAAAGTAATGATTTTAAAGTGCTCATCCAGACAATCGCTGTGATGGAACGAGAAGGGACTATTGTCTTTAATAAAAAAGGTAAAATTAAATTACCACCTCAAAAAGTATTGGTGGAGGGGACTTTTCGCGCCAATGAGCGGGGATTTGGTTTTGTGACCATCGATCCTGAAGAAGATGATATTTTTATTCCAAAAGAAGCCACAGGTTTTGCCATGGATGGCGATACAGTTGCCATTGATATTGTGAAGGTCTCTGATCCTTTTTCTGATCGTGGTGCCGAAGGGCAAGTCGTTGAAATTAGACAACGGGCGGTCAAACAAATCGTGGGTGAATTCACGTTATTTGATGAAAGTGAAATCGCAGAAAGTGATTTGTACGGCAGCGTGAAACCAAAGGATAAAAATTTTAACGGCCTAAGAGTTTTAGTTGCTGCTGAGGGTATTAAACCAGTAGACGGCAGTATTGTCATTGTGGAGATTACCCATTACCCAGAAAAAGGCTATCCGACTAGCATTGAAGGTATCATAAAACAAGTTATCGGCCACAAAAACGACCCAGGCATGGATATTTTATCCATCGTTATTAGCCATGGCATTCCAACCAGCTTTCCAGCTAATGTCTTAGCCCAAGCAGACAAAGTACCTGAAACAATCAACCCTGCTGATTTTCCAGAGCGGATTGATCGCAGCGACCAATTGATCGTGACAATTGACGGCGAAGATGCAAAGGACTTAGATGATGCAGTTACTGTAAAAAAATTAGCAAATGGTAATTTTTTCTTAGGTGTGCATATCGCAGATGTCTCGTATTATGTAACAGAAGGTAGCCCGCTAGATCAAGAAGCGTATGAGCGAGGGACTAGTGTCTATTTAACCGATCGCGTTATTCCAATGATTCCCCAACGGCTGTCAAATGGTATTTGTTCTCTAAACCCGCACGTGCCTCGTCTCACTATGAGTTGTGAAATGGAGATTGATTCAAGTGGGAAAATTGTCAAACACGCTATTTTTCCAAGTATTATCCAAACTAGTGAACGAATGACCTACACGGCAGTGAACGCGATTATTGAAAATCATGACCCAGAAGTCTCCCAACGGTATGAAAAATTAGTACCGATGTTTTTTGAAATGGCGGAGTTACACCATATTTTGGAACAACGCCGGATACAAAGAGGAGCGGTTAGCTTTGAAGATCGCGAAGCAAAAGTTTTAGTAGATGAAGATGGTCATCCAAAAGATATTGTTTTACGGAGTCGCGGCATTGGGGAACGTTTAATTGAATCTTTCATGTTAGCAGCCAACGAAACAGTAGCAGAGCACTATAATAAGTTGCATTTGCCGTTTATTTATCGTATTCATGAAGATCCAAAAGAAGAAAAATTGCAACGCTTCTTTGATTTTACTGCCGCTTTGGGGATGGTAGTTAAACATACTAAAGGAAGTATTACACCAAAAGATTTGCAAAAAGTTGTTGCTGATGTGGCAGAACGTCCCGAAGCAATGATTGTGAACATGATGTTGTTACGTAGTATGCAACAGGCAAAATATTCTGAACACAATGCAGGCCATTATGGCTTAGCGGCAGATTATTATACACACTTTACTTCACCGATTAGGCGCTATCCCGATTTAATTGTGCATCGTTTAATTAGAAGTTATGCAAGCACTACGGATAAAAAGATGCAAAGTAAATGGCAAGAAAAGCTGCCAGAAATTGCCCATCATTCTTCTGATATGGAACGTCGGGCTGTTTTGTGTGAGCGTGAAGTTGACGCTATGAAAAAAGCTGAGTTCATGCAAGCACATATTGGTGAAGACTTTGACGGAGTTATCAGCTCGATTACGAAATTTGGTATCTTCATTGAATTACCGAATACAATTGAAGGTATGATCCACATTAGTAATTTAAAAGATGATTACTTCCATTTTGTTGAACAACAGCTGGCACTCGTTGGTGAAAGAACAGGAATGACTTTTAAAATTGGCCAAAAAGTACGGGTAAAAGTGACCAATGCAAATCCTGAAACCAGAGAAATTGATTTTGAATTGGTTTCAGCAGAAGAAGTTACCCAATTACCACGTCCACAAACGAGTCGGAAAAATCGCGGTGGTAAAAAAATCACGAATCCTGCTAACTTCCGCAAGAAAAATTCTACAACTAAAGCTAAGACCGGTGATAAAAAAGGTCAACTAAAAGTTTATTTAGGAAATAATAAGAAGAAAAAAGGTAAAAAACCGTTTTATAAAGGAGTCAAAAAGAAAAAACATAAATAATGAAAAGCGGTTGGGACAAAGGCGTTGGGCTTATCTGTAATTGAAAGCAGGATTATAGGAATGTCTCAGCCCTTGTTAGAAAGCTCTGACAGTGCTAAGGCAGTCAGATCAATGTTTTTTCTTGTGGAAATTTTAGCGGCCTTTATAAATAAAAAAGCACAGGAGGTGGCTTATATGCCAAAAGGCGAAGGTAAATTGATCGCCCAAAATAAAAAAGCCCGCCACGACTATACAATTATTGATACGTTAGAAGCTGGGATTGTTTTACAAGGGACAGAAATTAAGTCAATCCGCAATGCCCGCATTAATTTAAAAGACGGTTTTGTTCGTGTTCGCAATGGGGAAGCATTCTTATACAATGTCCACATCTCACCTTATGAACAAGGCAATTTATTCAATCACGATCCACTGCGGACACGAAAACTTTTATTACACCGTAAACAAATTGATCGTTTATATGGTGAAATGAAAAGTGCCGGGATGACCGTAGTCCCGCTTAAAGTCTACTTAAAAGACGGTTTTGCCAAAGTCTTAATTGGACTTGCTAAGGGGAAAAAAGAGTATGATAAACGTGAAACATTAAAACGTAAGGATCAAGAAAGACAAATAAGCCGCGTTTTAAAAAACTATTGAAGAAATTTGCATTTAACAGGGGATATTGCTTTATAAAGTTGGGTCTTTTTGATAGCATTTACTCAGACGGTGTGTCAAATTTCGCTTTTTTAGTTAATGATTCGTTTTACTGATTATAGGTATTACACATTTCTATTAGTCATTTTGCTAAAACTGTCAAATCTTACTGAAAATCTTTTGAAATTTTCTATCCGTGGTGGTATGATACCCATTGGTTATCATGCCAAAAGCATTAGCAGCACTTATTTACCAGCTTTTTTAGCTGGAGCATACGTATGAAAAGAGGTGAGAAATATTGAAAGAAAAACCACTCGTTTTCAATATTGGTCCCATCTGGTTTGATGGCACCATCCTTTTAATGACACTTATCACGTGTGTTATTGTCTTTACACTAGTTTTTGTTTGTACACGAAATTTACAGTTAAAACCAAAGGGCAAACAAAACTTTATTGAGTGGGTAATTGATTTCGTTCGCGGTATCTTAGGAGATAACCTCCCAAGTAATGAAGTGAACAACTTCCATTTATTATCATTTGCCTTGTTTCTATTTGTTTTTGTCGCCAATGAGATTGGTCTTGTGACGAAAATTGTTGTCGGTGAAACAACTTTTTGGAAAAGTCCAACCGCGGATCCCTTTGTGACATTGACATTGGCATTGATGATGATTGCGATGACCCATTTCTTCGGGGTGCAAAAATTTGGGTTGAAAGGTTACTTTAAAGTATCATTTTTACAACCCGTAGCCTTTTTGCTACCAATTAAGATCATCGAAGAATTTACCAACATCATTACCCTGGGTTTACGTCTTTACGGGAATATTTTCGCCGGTGAGGTTTTGCTTGGCTTAATTGTTGACATGTTAAACAATGTTGGCTGGCTAACGCTTCCTGTAGTTATTCCATTAGAGATGATTTGGATTGGCTTCTCATTATTTATAGGCGCCATCCAAGCGTACGTATTTGTCACCTTATCCATGGTATTTATGGGGCACAAATTGGAAACAGAAGAGTAGATTCAAAAGACATTTATCAACTGGTTTGACGACAAAATGCAAAAACATTTATCCGGTCGTCTCAACTTTATAATTTAGGAGGAAAAAAATTATGAACTTTATCGCAGCAGGTATCGCAATCGTCGGGGCAGCTATCGGAGCTGGTTATGGTAACGGGAAAGTTATCTCACAAACTATCGAATCTATGGCACGCCAACCAGAAATGTCTGGTCAATTACGTTCCACAATGTTCATCGGGGTTGCGTTAGTAGAAGCTGTGCCTATTTTAGGTGTGGTTATTGCTTTGTTACTTGTGTTCATGGGCTAAAACCACGAGAAAAGCAGAAACGGATGCAAACTGTTTTTGCTTTTTTGCCATGATACGGCAACCTTAAATAGTAGAAAAGGAGCTTACGCTTATGCTAAATATTGTATTAGCAGAAGTCGGGAATACAACTATCAGTAGTATCGTCGTTGTATCCGGTTCTTTCTTATTGTTAGTTGCACTTTTAAAGCACTTTGCTTGGGGCGCAATTTCAGACATGATGAAAAAACGGGAAGATAAAATTGCTAACGATTTAGATTCCGCTGAACAATCCCGGACTAAAGCAGCTAAGCTTGAACAAGAACGTCAAACTCAATTGATGTCTTCCAAAAGCGAAGCAGCTGAAATCATCAAAAATGCTAAAGACAGCGGCGAGCTCAGCCGTCAAAATATTTTAAACGAAACCAAAGAAGAGGTATCTCGTTTGAAAGATAAGGCAAAAAGTGATATTTCCATGGAAAGAGATGCTGCAATGACAAGTGTTAAAGACGATGTAGCTGAACTTTCTTTACAAATTGCCGAAAAAATCTTGAACAAAGAGCTATCGCCAGAAGCCCATGAAGCATTAATTAATCACTATATTGAAGGATTGGGCAACCATGAAACTCGATAAATACACGGTAGGCAAACGCTACGGTAAAGCGTTGTTTGAGCTGGCGGCAGAAGAACGGGTTACCGATGCTGTCTACCAAGATTTGCTTAGTTTGAAAAACGTTTATGAAGCAATTCCTGATCTTGGTAATATGCTGAGTGATGTTCGTTTGAACTTAGGAGCAAAACGCGCTTTAATGGACAAAATCGTTTCCGAATTTGACGGAATCACCAAAAACTTTTTAGAAGTTGTTTTCCGTTATAATCGCATGGATGATTTAATTTTAATCATCGATGAATATGAACGCCGTTATGATGAAGCCCAAAGCCTAGTTTTGGGTACGGTGACAACCGCCGTGACTTTGTCTAGTGAGCAAAAAGGACAATTAGAAGAAAAAATTGCCAGCTTATTGGGCTATAAAAAAGCAAATTTGGTTGAAAAAGTTGATCCCAATATTTTAGGCGGGGTCGTGGTGGAAGCCAACCATCAAGTAATTGACGGCAGTGTAAAAAGCCGATTAGAACAACTACGATCGATGATTGGTAGATAAGTTTAATTAAAGAGGTGAAACAAATGGCCATCAAAGCAGAAGAAATCAGTGCTCTGATTAAAGAACAAATTAAAAATTACCAGAGTGAACTAGCAGTCGAAGAAATTGGGACTGTAACTTACGTTGGTGACGGGATTGCCCGGGCTCACGGTTTGGAAAATGCCATGAGTGGTGAATTGCTAGAATTTTCCAATGGTTCATTTGGGATGGCGCAAAACTTAGAAACAAACGACGTCGGGATTATCATCTTAGGCGACTTTGAGACCATCCGCGAAGGCGATAAAGTAAAACGTACTGGGAAAATTATGGAAGTACCAGTTGGGGATGCTTTAATTGGTCGGGTTGTAAATCCATTAGGTCAACCAATCGACGGTCTAGGTGCAATTGATACCAATAAAACACGCCCAGTGGAAACATTAGCACCAGGTGTTATGCAACGACAATCCGTTTCTGAACCTATGCAAACTGGGTTAAAAGCCATTGACGCTTTAGTGCCAATTGGTCGTGGTCAACGGGAACTCGTTATCGGGGATCGAAAAACCGGTAAAACATCCATTGCGATTGATACAATTATCAACCAAAAAGGTCAAGATATGATTTGTATTTACGTGGCAATTGGACAAAAAGATTCAACAGTTCGTGCACAAGTGGAAACATTACGTAAATATGGTGCCTTAGATTATACAATCGTTGTTTCTGCTGGGGCATCACAACCAGCTCCATTACTATACATCGCACCGTATGCTGGTACGGCTATGGGTGAAGAATTCATGTATAACGGCAAACACGTATTAATTGTTTTTGATGACTTATCAAAACAAGCTGTTGCTTATCGTGAACTCTCTTTACTATTACGTCGTCCACCAGGTCGTGAAGCTTATCCAGGGGATGTTTTCTATTTGCACTCTCGTCTATTGGAACGGGCGGCCAAACTTTCTGATGAATTAGGTGGCGGTTCAATGACCGCGTTACCATTTGTGGAAACGCAAGCCGGAGATATCTCTGCTTATATCCCAACCAATGTGATTTCAATCACCGATGGACAAATTTTCTTAGAAAATGATTTGTTCTATTCTGGTGTGCGACCTGCTATTGACGCTGGTTTATCAGTGTCACGGGTTGGGGGCTCTGCTCAAATTAAAGCAATGAAAAAAGTTGCGGGAACGCTTCGTTTGGACTTAGCTAGTTATCGTGAACTAGAAGCCTTTACACAGTTTGGTTCTGATTTGGACCAAGCGACCCAAGCAAAACTAAATCGTGGTCGCCGTACCGTAGAAATTTTGAAACAAAAATTACATGCACCATTAGCTGTTGAAAAACAAGTTATCATTTTATATGCCTTAACCCACGGTTTTATTGACAGTATTCCAGTTAACCGTGTCTTGGATTTCGAAGAAAACTTGTTTGAGTATATTGATGCAAACCATGCTGATATCTTTGAAACTATTCGTACAACCAAAGATTTACCGGCTGAAGATCAAGTGGATGCAGCAATTAAAGAAGCAAAAGATATCTTTATGGCTGCCGGTAATAGTAGTAGCGGTTCTGCCAAAGAAACTGTCGCTTCAATCGAAAACGAACGTTCTTAAAAGAGGTGAGATAAATGGGAGCTTCCTTAAACGAGATTAAGCAACGGATTGCTTCAACGAAGAAAACCAGTCAAATCACCAACGCCATGCAAATGGTATCGGCGGCTAAATTGACCAAGTCTGAAGCTCACTCAAAACAGTTTCAAATTTATGCCTCAAAAGTTCGGGAAGTAGTAACGCATTTGACTGCACAACAGTTAAATGATATTTATTCTGCCGGCCCACAAGATGGGGTGAATTACAATAGCATGCTGATTAGCCGTCCGGTAAAAAAAACCGGCTACATCGTGATTACCTCTGATGGTGGTTTAGTTGGTGGCTACAATAGTTCAATTTTAAAACAAATGATGTCGATGTTAAAAGAAGACCACCAATCAGCCGATGAATACGTGATGGTAGCTATTGGCGCGACAGGAGCTGACTTTTTTAAAGCACGGGGAATTAATTTGGCATATGAATTGCGTAATTTGTCTGACCAACCAAGTTTTGAAGAAGTTCGTAAAATCGTTACCATGGCAACAACAATGTATCAAAATGAAGTCTTTGATGAATTATATGTGTGCTACAATCACCATATTAATTCATTAACGAGTCAGTTTCGAGTTGAAAAAATGTTGCCAATTGTTGACTTGGATCCAGAAGAAGCGGAAAGTTATGAACAAGAATATTTGTTTGAACCTTCCAAAGAAGAAATTCTAGATCACTTGTTACCACAATATGCTGAAAGTTTAATTTACGGTGCAATCGTTGATGCGAAAACCGCTGAACATGCAGCCGGAATGACAGCTATGAAGACAGCAACAGACAATGCGAAAAATATTATCGGTGATTTGACGATTTCTTATAATCGCGCACGTCAAGGGGCAATTACCCAAGAAATTACCGAAATTGTAGCGGGAGCTTCGGCACTCGATTAATGATTTCGTGAGTGAATGGAGGAAAACAGATGAGTTCAGGCAAGATTGTTCAAGTAATCGGTCCCGTTGTTGACGTGGAATTTTCTTTAGATCAATCATTACCAGACATTAACAATGCCTTGGTTGTCTATAAAAACGACGAGCAAAAAACCAAGATTGTATTAGAAGCTGCCTTGGAACTAGGTGATGGTGTAATTCGAACTATCGCCATGGAGTCTACCGATGGTTTGCAGCGGGGAATGGAAGTTGTCGACACTGGCAGCTCAATCTCTGTGCCAGTAGGTAAAGATACTTTAGGTCGTGTATTTAACGTTTTGGGGGATACAATCGACTTGGAAGCACCTTTTCCAGCTGATGCTAAACGTAGTGGTATCCATAAAAAAGCACCTGATTTTGATGAATTAAGCACTAGTACAGAAATTTTGGAAACTGGGATTAAAGTTATCGACTTACTAGCCCCTTACTTAAAAGGTGGTAAAGTTGGGTTGTTCGGTGGTGCCGGTGTTGGTAAAACCGTTTTAATCCAAGAATTAATTCATAATATTGCCCAAGAACACGGCGGGATTTCTGTTTTTACCGGTGTTGGTGAACGTACCCGTGAAGGTAATGACTTGTATTATGAAATGAAAGAGTCTGGCGTTATTGAAAAAACTGCCATGGTCTTTGGTCAAATGAATGAGCCACCAGGTGCCCGGATGCGGGTTGCGTTGACTGGTTTAACAATTGCGGAATACTTCCGCGATGTAGAAGGTCAAGACGTATTGCTCTTTATCGATAATATTTTCCGTTTTACGCAAGCCGGCTCAGAAGTATCTGCCTTGTTAGGCCGGATGCCATCTGCTGTTGGTTATCAACCAACACTAGCAACTGAAATGGGACAACTGCAAGAACGGATTACTTCAACGAAAAAAGGTTCTATTACGTCTATTCAAGCGATCTATGTACCAGCCGATGACTACACTGACCCTGCGCCAGCAACAGCATTTGCTCACTTAGATGCAACAACCAACTTGGAACGTAAATTAACAGAACAAGGGATTTATCCAGCGGTCGATCCCCTTGCATCATCTTCTAGTGCTTTAGCACCAGAAATTGTTGGTGAAGTTCACTATGAAGTAGCCAGTGAAGTCCAACATGTCTTGCAACGTTACCGTGAATTACAAGATATTATCGCCATCTTAGGGATGGATGAATTGTCAGATGAAGAAAAAGTCTTGGTCGCTAGAGCGCGCCGAATTCAATTTTTCTTATCACAAAACTTCCACGTTGCCGAACAATTTACCGGACAACCGGGTTCTTATGTACCCGTTGCCGAAACAATTAAAGGCTTCAAAGAAATTTTAGATGGGAAGCACGATGAATTACCAGAAGAAGCCTTCCGTAATGTCGGTACAATTGAAGAAGCGGTGGAAAAAGCGAAAAAACTAGGCTACTAGAAAGGGGTGCACCATGGAATACTTAACTGTAAATGTGGTAACACCTAATGGTTTAGTTTATGATCACCACGCTAAAATCGTTGTTGCCAACACAACGGCTGGTGAAATTGGTATTTTACCAAAACACGCACCGATTATTACACCTTTAGCAATTGATGAAGTTCGGGTAAAACGTACCGATTCTGATACCCATGTTGACTGGATTGCGGTTAACGGCGGCATTATGGAAGTGCGAGATAATGTGGTCTCCATTATTGCCGATAGCGCTGAGCGGGAACGTGATATCGATGTTTCTCGGGCTGAACGCGCCAAACAGCGGGCTGAACGTATGATTGAAGAAGCACGGGAAAAAGAAGATGTCGATTCTTTACGCCGAGCGACTGTTGCTTTGCATCGGGCTATTAATCGGATTAATGTTTCAAAACATCAATGATAAGCAATGATGCCTAACCGCAATTTTATACTTGGTAGCAAATTGTGAGGACATCATTTATCTGTAAATAGACTGTGATAAAAATTTATCGCAGTCTATTTTTTATACATAGCGTAAAATAAAAAATACGTTTTACGGATACATTTTACAAAGTGTTATTTTGTTTTGTCATACTTTCGACCTTTTTGTTTTGCAGGAAAAGCAAAATAAGCTAAAATTATAAAAGAGACTTTTAAAAAACGCTTTAAAGATTTTTAAAATATTTCTGTTTTTTTAAGTTACTATTTGTGGTACTATAGGAGTGTTGAATTTTTTACTCAGGAGGAAGAAGGATGCAAGTATATGGTGTCGATGCAATTGTACGGATTATCAGTCACTTTGCATTTGTTTACTTAGCCTTTTGGGGATTGCGGTCTTTACGATTGGATACACTTTTCAAATCGTTTCAGACAGCGCAAATCAGGATTGTTATTTTGATGTTAGCCATTAGCTTGGGCTATCTGACAAGTAGCTTTTTCTTGGAAATCCTGAATTTATTGAAGAATACTTTTCTTTCAATTGTCTAACGAATACAAAAAACGTACTTTATGAAAAAGTTATGGTATAATAAAACAGATTTTGAGTGCAGAAGCATTCAGGCTATTTTCTGGAGGGAATTTTATGGAAGAGATTATCGTTCAAAGTGGTAATCAATTAAAAGGTACTGTCAAAATTGAAGGCGCAAAAAATGCCGTTTTACCAATCTTAGCTGCAAGTCTATTAGCAGAAGAAGGGACTACTACTTTACGTAATGTGCCAATTCTATCTGACGTTTTAACAATGAATGAAGTTATTCGCCACTTAAACGTGGACGTAGATTTTAATGAAGCTGTAAACGAAGTGACGATCAATGCTTCTCGTCAATTAGAAATTGAAGCACCTTATGAATTAGTCAGCCAAATGCGGGCATCTATTGTTGTTATGGGACCATTATTGGCGCGTAACGGACATGCTAAAGTTGCGATGCCTGGTGGTTGTGCAATTGGTAAACGTCCAATTGACTTACATCTAAAAGGGTTCCAAGCTTTAGGCGCTAAAATTAATCAAAAAGATGGTTATATTGAAGCAATTGCCGATGAGTTACACGGCAACACAATTTACTTGGACTTCCCAAGTGTTGGTGCTACGCAAAATATTATGATGGCTGCTGTTAAAGCAAAAGGAACAACAATCATCGAAAACGTGGCCCGTGAACCTGAAATTGTTGATCTTGCGAATGTCTTAAATAAAATGGGAGCACAAATTTTTGGTGCTGGTACAGAAACCATGAGAATTGAAGGCGTGGATCATTTGCACGCAGTTAACCATTCAATCGTTCAAGATAGAATTGAAGCTGGAACTTTCATGGTGGCCGCAGCAATGACAGAAGGTAACGTTTTAATTCAAGATGCCATTTCAGAACATAATCGTCCTTTAATTTCTAAATTAAGCGAAATGGGTGCTGAAATTATTGAAGAAGAAGGCGGAGTTCGCGTTATTGGGCCTAAAGTATTAAAACCAACAGACGTGAAAACAATGCCTCACCCAGGTTTCCCAACAGATATGCAAGCTCAAATGACTGCAATTCAAATGGTAGCACCAGGCACAAGTATCGTAACAGAAACCGTATTTGAAAATCGTTTCCAACATTTAGAAGAAATGCGTCGTATGAATGCTCATGTGAAAATTGATGGCAATGTGGCTGTCATTGAAGGTGGACATGAAATGCAAGGTGCATTAGTTTATGCAACGGACTTACGTGCTGCAGCGGCTTTAATCTTAGTTGGTTTACGTTCAAACGGCATTACCCGCGTTCGCAATTTGAAATATTTAGATCGTGGCTATTACAACTTCCACAAAAAATTACAAGCTCTAGGTGGTAATGTGGAACGTGTTGAGATTGAACACAAAGCAGCTAAAAGTGCTGCTACAATTGCTTAAAAGATAGAGGTGTGACTGGATGAGATTAAATCGTTATATTATTACGACTTTAGTGAAAATTCTTTTTGTCCTTTTACTTGCAATGATTATGTTCATTATTGGAACGATGATTGGCTATGGTGGAATTGGTGAAGGAATGCCATTAAAAGTTTTTTATCCAGGACTCTGGACGCATATTTTAGATTTTATGAAATAAAAACTGTTAGTCGACCGTATATGGTCGACTTTTTTTGTGTTGTTTCATACCAAGGAGCGAAATTTTTCTAATAAAAATTAACTATTTTAAAACAACAGTGGGGAAAATTAGTATTGATAACGCTTCATTTTTTGTCTTTTTTGTAAAACTAACGTAATAAACAGCGTTTTTTGGGTCGATTTCCCAAATTTCATGTAATCGTGATTTTATAACTTGTGATAAAAGCGTTCTCAAAAAAACTTTCTGAATTGAAAATTACGCTTTTGTAATAATTTGAAAGCCTATAGTAGCAAGGCTCTTGCTTATTGCTTTATGCTTATAAGACAAATATTTCGTTTGTAACAAAAAACAGCAGCGTTTCTTTTTTCTTGTCAAAGAGGTTTAACTCTCTTGTAACCTATCAGCTAAAAAGAGATGCTATGATACTTCTCGTGGAAAAATTCAATTTAATTGTAATGGTACAAGTTAGGCCATTAGAGTTTTTATATTTTTGAGGAGTGTCGATTAATGCAAACCCGTTTATTACCAATTTTAAGTGCAACGATTGTGATCGCCGTAGGTAGTATGTTACCTGTTTACGCAGCTGAAAATGAAACGGCTAGTCAGCCAACACTTCAGACTGAACTTGTTTCAAAAGCTGAAGCAACTAATTTATCAAGTTCACTGTTAGTGGAAACAACAAATAATAAAGCTGTTGATTTAGTCAAAGCAGATATTAAAGCAAAAGAGGCCGCTAAAAAAGCCGCCGCCGAAAAGGCAAAAAAAATCGCAGCGGAAAAAGCCGAAAAAGAAAAAGCTGAAAAAGAAAAGGCAGCACAAGAAGCTGCCCAACAAGAAACAAAAGCGCAGCAAGCAAATGAAAGCCAACCAAGTGGTCAAACAATGATGATGGAAGCCACAGCCTATAGTTCAGATCCAGCGGATGCTTTAGGTGGCGGTTCTGTCACTGCAACTGGCCAAAACTTACTTGCCAACCCAATGGCGGTAGCTGTTGATCCAAGTGTAATTCCATTAGGAACGCATTTATATGTTGAAGGTTATGGCGAAGCATACGCTGTGGATACCGGTTCAGCAATTCAAGGCAATATTATTGATGTTCATTTTTCGACAGCAGGCCAATGTGAAGCTTGGGGACGTCGTCAAGTGAAAGTAACGATTTTAGGATAGGAGTTAAAAGTTCAAGTTCATGTGACTTGAACTTTTTTACTTGTAACAGTTTTAAAATTGACGTATGCTTTGGCCAGTGGCAATCATTTCCAGAAAGGATAATTTACATGAAAAAAATAATGATTGGACTGGTACGGGGGTATCAACGCTTTATCTCTCCTTTGTTTCCCCCCAGTTGTCGTTATTACCCTACTTGTTCGTCATATATGATTCAAGCAGTAGAAAAACATGGAGCCTTAAAGGGTGGTATTATGGGGACTGCAAGAATATTACGCTGTCATCCTTTTGTAAAAGGCGGCCTAGATTATGTGCCGGAAACTTTCTCCTTGCGTCGGAACCCTAATAAACCAAAAGAAAGTAAAACACAACTTCATCATCACCATCATTCGCGCTAAGAGCTAACCATTCTCTTGGCGTTTTTTTATTTGCCAAAATTAAAGAGTTTCAAAAGAAAGCTAATTTCTTCTATTGAAGGCAAAACAACCGGCAATGCATGGCTTAAAAAAAAATACCTGTCTATAGCCAAATAGTAACCAAGGAATTTTTGGCAGATAACAAAAACAGGTTTAGCGTATTAGATCACTTGTTATAGGATATCTGAAGGTAGACTATCATTACATGTTAGCTAAAAAAGTATTTTAGCTGTTCTGGTCATGAAGGAAACTTCAGTTTTTTTTGCGATTTTTAATGGGTTTGAAGCGTTTAAAATAAGTTGCGTGCTTAGAATATCGTTTGGCTTAACTGAAATTAAATGATAAAATTATTAAAAGAAGATAATAAAAAACTTTGTTTGTTGTTTTTTTACAAAAGCAGTTCCTGATGTTTATGTTAGTTTGTCATGTTTTCGATGCTTTTGAAATATGTAAAAGGCTTACATAAAATAATTTCGCAATAATTGATGAAATATTCTGAATATTCATTGACTTTGTTCTGAATTTTCAGTATATTTTATAACATATCCCATCGTCCATGGCGGTGTCATGATTATTTTATGAAAACAGCTTGTTTTTAGAAGGCATAATTTTTAACTTTATTGGTTAGCCAAAGTTTTGGGTAAATTTAATATTTATATAAATAGAAGTTTTGGTGTAATCAAAAAATTTTTGCCGAGAAAAAGAGGAGGAATAATATGAAAAAGAAATTTGCATTTTTGTTTACGGGGTTAGTGTTGTTATCTGCATGTAGTGCAGCGCCAAAAGGAGGCGGAGCCACAGAAGGTTCTGCTGGAGGAAATAAACAAGAAGGCGATACGATTAAAATCGGAATGAATATGGAATTATCCGGTGCAGTGGCAGCCTATGGAAATGCTGAAAAAGAAGGTATTGAATTAGCAGTCGAGCAAATCAATGCCGATGGTGGTATTGACGGCAAAAAAATAGATTTAATCTCAAAAGATAATAAATCAGATAATAATGAAGCAGGAACTGTCGCGACCAACCTAACAACAAACAGTAAAGTTGTGGCGCTAATTGGGCCAGCGACATCTGGTGCGGTAAAATCTGCATTACCAAATGCAACTAAAGCAGAAGTACCTTTAGTTACACCATCAGGAACAGATGATGCAATCACAAAACAAGGGGATAAAGTCCAAGCTTACGCTTTTCGTTCTTGTTTCCAAGATAGCTTCCAAGGAAAAATTTTAGCAAAATATGCCCATGAAAACTTAAAAGCAGATAAAGCGATTATCTTAGGTGATAATTCCAGTGATTATGGTATTGGCTTAACAAAAGCCTTCAAAGATGAATACAAAGGCAAAATCGTTGCGGAAGAAAACTTTACAGAAGGTGACAAAGATTTCCAAGCAGTCTTAACAAAAATCAAAGACAAAGACTTCAACGTTTTATACATTCCGGGCTACTACACAGAAGCTGGTTTAATTATCAAACAAGCGCGGGAAATGGGAATTGAAACGCCAATTGTGGGGGCTGATGGCTTTGGTGATGCCAAATTGGTAGAAACAGCTGGTGCTAGCAATGTCACAAATGTCTTTTACACAGGTCACTTCTCAACGAAAGCTCCGGCAACAGACAAGGTAGAACCTTTCATTAAAGCTTTTAAGGAAAAGTATGGCAAAGAACCATCTTCATTTAATGCATTAGCTTATGATGCTGTTTATATGGTAAAACAAGCGATTGAAGATGAAGGGTCTGCTGATTCAAGTGCGATTAAAAAAGGTTTAGAAAGCTTGAAAGATTTTAAAGGGGTAACAGGAGAAATGACAATTGATAAAGAACATAACCCTGAAAAATCAGCCGTAGTCCTGGGCTTAACAGATGGAAAAGAAACTTCAGCGGAGACAGTAAATCCGTAAATAAGAACTTTGAAAGGTTGGATAAAGACAGCTGTAGTAAACGATCAGTCATTTGTTTTTAGCATACTGTTAAAAGACAGGCGCTTTCTAAAATAAATGAGGGATACTTTTACTGCAGCGGGACTTTTATCTCAACCTTTTTTTAAAAGATAAATGGATGTGATGAGATGGAAACGATGATTCAACAATTAATAAATGGCTTATTTTTAGGCAGTATATACGCATTATTGGCCTTGGGCTACACAATGGTTTATGGAATCATCAAGTTAATTAACTTTGCCCATGGTGAAGTTTATATGATTGGTAGTTTTATTGGCTATTTTTTGATTAATCTTGGCGGATTGGGATTTTTCCCAGCCCTTTTGATTTCAATGGCGGCTAGTGCGGCATTAGGTGTAGTGATTGAGTTTTTGGCATATCGTCCGTTGCGTAAATCAACTCGAATTGCTGCTTTGATTACAGCGATTGGGGTATCTTATTTACTGCAAAATGTCATGATTTTCTTCTTTAGTCCAGATGTGCGGGCTTTTCCACAAGTAATTAAACGGGCAACATATAGCTTTGGTTTTATTAAAGTCAGCAATATTCAGCTTTTAATTTTAGCAGTCTCAGTTATTTTGATGGTTTTATTACAATTAATTGTAAAGAAAACGAAGATGGGAAAAGCGATGCGGGCAGTCAGCGTTGATCCAGAT
This sequence comes from Candidatus Enterococcus myersii, assembly GCF_017316025.1. Lineage (GTDB taxonomy): Bacteria > Bacillota > Bacilli > Lactobacillales > Enterococcaceae > Enterococcus_C > Enterococcus_C montenegrensis. Next base: position 146,504 of record NZ_JAFLVT010000018.1, on the reverse strand, counting down.
GCTGCTCAATTAATGGGAATTAATGTGAATCGCACAATTTCTTTTACCTTTGCCTTGGGCTCAGCTTTAGCGGCTGCTGGCGGGATGTTAATCGGTCTTTATTATAACTCGATTGATCCCATGATGGGGGTTACGCCAGGGTTGAAATCTTTTGTTGCCGCCGTATTAGGAGGGATTGGGATTATTCCTGGTGCAGCTTTGGGGGGCTTTGTAATTGGTCTAATTGAGACAATTGCAACGGCGTTAGGCTTTTCTGATTTTAAAGATGCTATTGTTTATTTAGTTTTGATTTTGATTTTATTAATTCGGCCGGCAGGAATTTTAGGCAAGAATATTAAAGAGAAAGTGTAGGTGACCAGGATGAAAAAGAATTTGAAATACAATTTAACCTGGTTAGGCTTGGCTGCTTTAGTCTATGTGGTTTTGTTAGTTTTTTATAACACCGGTGTAATTACCATGTTTACTGACCGGATTATTGTCAATATTGGTATCAACATTATTTTGGCTGTGGGTTTGAATTTGATTATCGGTTTTTCTGGTCAGTTTTCTTTAGGGCACGCTGGGTTTATGGCGATTGGCGCTTATTCCGGTGCTATTATGTCAATTAATAATCCTACTTATGGCGGCTTTTTTACTGGCCTCTTATTAGGAATGGTGATTTCAGGCGTGGTGGCATTAGTAGTCGGCGTTCCAACACTGCGATTAAAAGGCGATTATTTGGCGATTGCAACGTTGGGAATTTCAGAAATTATCCGTATTTTAATTGTTAACATGCGGGATATCACCAATGGTCCAACCGGAATTTTTGGTATTTTACAATTTACCACTTGGGAGACGGTCTACGTCTTTGCCGTATTGACGATCTTAGTTGTGGCAAATTTTGTTCATAGTGGTCCCGGTCGTGCGACATTAGCTGTGCGCGAAGACGAGATAGCAGCCGAGTCGATGGGAGTTAACACAACCAAGTATAAGGTCGTTGCCTTTGTGTTAGGGGCTATTACGGCTAGTATTGCCGGCACGTTATTTGCCGGTTACCAACAATCGGTTTTTCCAAAAGACTATGGCTTTATGAAATCTATTGATATATTAATTATTGTCGTCTTTGGCGGGATGGGTTCAACGACAGGAGCAGTCGTTTCAGCGATTGTCTTGGGCGTTTTAAATATGTTCTTACAAGACTTTGGTTATGTTCGTATGATTGTCTACGCACTAGCGCTAATTATCATTATGATCTTTAAACCAAGTGGCTTGTTGGGAACTTGGGAATTTTCTGTTAAGAAAATTTGGCAAAAATTCACAAAGGGGGATGATGCAGATGCCTCTATTAACAGTTAAAAATTTGACGAAAAACTTTGGTGGCCTGGCTGCAGTTTCTCATGTGAATATGGCGTTGGATACTAATGAATTGGTAGGGTTGATTGGCCCAAATGGTGCAGGAAAAACGACACTATTTAACTTATTAACCGGTGTTTATGAGCCTAGTGCAGGTGATGTGTTATTTTCACCGCAAGGACAAGTTGAAAAGTTAAATGGCGTTAAGCCTTACCACATTGCCAAAATGGGATTATCTCGGACGTTTCAAAATATTCGTTTGTTTAAAGACTTAAGTGTTTTAGATAATGTTCTAATTGCGATGAACGCCAAGCATCAAGAAGGCTTTTTTACAAGTATTTTACGTTTGCCGGAATTTTACCGTAATGAAGATGCGCTGAAACAAAAAGCAGTGGAGCTACTGGCAATTTTTGGTTTAGAAAGTAAATTAACAACTTTAGCTAAAAACTTGCCCTATGGCGAACAACGGCGTTTAGAAATTGTGCGGGCTCTGGCAACAGAGCCAAAAATCTTGTTTTTAGATGAACCAGCAGCAGGAATGAATCCGCAAGAGACAGCCGAATTAACGGAATTAATCCGTAAAATTCAAAAGGACTTTCAGCTGACCATTTTGCTAATTGAACACGACATGAGTTTGGTGATGGATGTGTGTCAGCGGATTTATGTTTTGGAATACGGTCGCATTATTGCTGAAGGTGAACCAGAAAAAATCAAAAAAGATCCCCGTGTCATAAAAGCGTATTTGGGAGGGGATATGTAATGTTAGAAATTAAAAATTTAACTGTCCATTACGGTGTTATTGAAGCGGTTCATGATGTGTCATTTAATGTCAATAAAGGGGAGATTGTTTCTTTAATCGGTGCCAACGGTGCTGGAAAAACAACAATTTTACGGACAATTTCAGGTTTATTACGTCCAAGCCAAGGTGAAATTACGTTTAAAGGACAAAGTATTACCAAAACGCCGCCACAAAAAATTGTGGCAGCTGGGTTATCTCAAGTACCAGAAGGACGCCATGTTTTTAGTGGTTTAACGGTACAAGAAAACTTGGAAATGGGTGCATTTTTACGTAAGGACGGAGAGGTAAAACAAGATTACGAACAAGTCTTTCAAAAGTTTCCGGTTTTAAAAGAACGCCGCAACCAAGATGCCGCAACACTTTCTGGTGGTGAACAACAAATGTTGGCTATGGGGCGCGCTTTAATGTCAAAACCTGAATTGCTTTTGTTAGACGAGCCGTCAATGGGACTCGCGCCGATTTTTATTAAAGAAATCTTCAGTATTATTGAAGAAATCAAAGAGCAAGGTACGACGATTTTACTTATCGAACAAAATGCTAAAATGGCTTTGTCTATTGCAGACCGCGGGTATGTCTTGGAAACTGGCAGTGTTGTTTTAGATGGCACAGGAAAAGCATTATTAGCCAGCGATGAAGTGAAAAAAGCTTATTTAGGGGGTTAGAAGATGAGTGTTAGTGATTTTATGACGAAAAACTTAGTAGTAGTAGCACCAGATACACCTATTTTTGATGCGATTGATTTAATGAAACAACACGATATCCATCGTTTGCCCGTTTTGCAACAGGATAAATTAGTCGGATTAATTACAGAAGGCATTATTCAAGAAGCGATGCCTTCAAAAGCCACAAGTTTAAGTGTCTATGAAGCCAATTATTTGTTAAATAAGACGACCGTAGGCGATGTCATGGAAAAAAATGTGCTGACCATTGCACCAGATGCATTGCTAGAAGATGCCATTTATAAAATGCGGGAAAATAAGATTGCTGTACTACCAGTAGTAGAAAAAGAAGCAGTCAAAGGAATCATAACCAATAATGATATCTTCGCGGCCTTTTTAAAAATTACTGGCTACAACGATGGTGGGACCCGGGTCAGCTTACAAATAGCCGATGATCATGTGGGGATTTTAGCAGAAATTACCAAACTTTTAGCCGAGCATGATTTTAGTATTTTAACGATTGTCGTCAATCGGATGGAACTGGCTACAATTGTTGAAATTCAAGTTCAGTCTCGTAATGTTGAAAAAGTTAAAGAAGTACTAACAGAGGCCGGTTATTTGGTAACTGCAGCAGTTTTAACCAATACGCATAATATGTAAGAAAGATTACAACCCAAACAAAAAATGCACGTACCTTTTAGCGGTTAAAGTACCAAGATGAGAAGGGGAGGCGGACTTGTTTGGGTTTTTCATTTCCTTTTTATACCCAACAAGATAAGAATATGATAAAATACTTTAGCGAGGTGAGAAGTGTGACGAAGAAAAAAGATATCGAAGTTAAAGTAGAAGAAGTAAAAAAAGATATTAAAGGTAAAAATTACACCGTCAACCAATTATCAATCGGTAAAAAAGTTATTGGTGAAATTTTGACTATGGGTGAAAAGAATTACGAAGCTTTCTTAGGAAAAGAGGATCTAGGAGCTTATAAATCCTTAGATTTAGCGGTGGAAGCTGTGTTATTGCAACATAATTTGCATGACTAAAATTTCTGTAAAAAAAATTGAAATTACCACTTGCATTTTTTAGTTATCTTTTGTATTATAACTAAGTCAGGTTGATTAAAACCTTTCGGAGGAGTAGCGAAGTGGCTAAACGCGACGGACTGTAAATCCGTTCCTTAGGGTTCAGTGGTTCGAATCCACTCTCCTCCACCATTGGGGTATAGCCAAGCGGTAAGGCAAGGGACTTTGACTCCCTCATGCGTTGGTTCGAATCCAGCTACCCCAGTTTCAAACGTATCTTCAATTGAAGATGCGTTTTTTTGTGCAATAAAAATCTCGCTTTTGTTTTTGAAAAAGCTATTTTCAGACCAGACTTTGTGCGTAAATAGGGGCTAGAATTATATTAATGTTTTAGACCATACGTTACATCTTAAACTTGCTTTTTTTTAAGGTGACAGGTCCTCTTACGTGGATACGAAAAGTAGTAAAATTAAATTTACTAAATGTTACTAAATAAATTGACGTTCCTGCTGATCACCGCTATACTAAAAAAGAGATTGAAAAGGCTTTTTTTCATCGAGATAGTAGATAAACAAAGGAGCGGTGCAGATGGCAACAGTTACAAAGTTAGACAGTAAGGCATTCGGGACGTATTATGAAGTGAAAAATGAAAACGGCGTAGTTTTGGGGCTACATCCTTTTGGGGCGCGTGCCATTTCGTTAGCATTACCAGTCGATGGTACTTTGCGTGATGTATTGGTTGGATGCAAGACAATAACAGACTACAAAGAAAATAGTTATTATAATGCTACCATTGGCCCGGTCGCTGGTCGCATTGCCGGCGCACAGTTTGAATTAGATGAAACAATTTACAAAACAGAGGCCAATCAAAAAGGCAATACATTACATGGTGGTTTTGTAGGATTTGACGCGCGAAATTGGGAGGCACAAACCTTCACTAAGGATAATGAGGCTGGTGTTATCTTCACATTAAATGATCCGGATGGCAATCACGGTTTCCCTGGTAATTTAGCGGCAAAAGCAATTTATACTTTAACCGATGATAATCAATACAGTTTCAAATTTGAAGCAACCACAGACAAAAAAACTTTGTTCAATCCAACCAATCATGGTTACTACAATTTGACGGGTTCGCCCAGTGAGTCAATTGATACGCATAATTTACAAATTAACGCACATTTTGTTGCTAAAACCAATGATGACGTCACAACAACTGGCGAGAAAGTTGCGGTCGCTGGTACAAAATTTGATTTTGTGACAGGTGCTAAAATTGGCGAGACGCTTTTAGATGATCCTTTTTTGATTGATGAAGGTGCCCAAAAAGCATTAACTTTAACTGCACCAGATGGAAAAGTTGCCTTAAGTTTGATGACACAAGCTCCAGCAGTAGTTATTTATACCACTGGCACTGGGGAAGCGGGGACAGTAATGAAAAACGGCGTTATGGCAAATCACGGGGCAGTGGCGATTGAGCCACAAGGGGTGCCTGGTACTGAAATTTACCCTCAATTTGGCAGTATTACTCTGACAGCTGATAAACCTTACACAATGGAAAGTACTTTCAAATTAATTTTTTAAAAAATAGGCACAAAAAAACTTCACTAAAAAATTTGGTGAAGTTTTTTCTTGACCATTTACGTTTACAGATGTAAACTTAAAAAGAAGTTAAGATTACACTTGTAAACGAGGTGAGGATAACATGATGACAGAACCTGTCAAAATCAGCGATGCAGAATGGGAAGTGATGCGGGTATTATGGACAGTAAAAGCTGCAACTGCGCATGAGATTGCTGAAATTTTAGGTGATAAGATGGATTGGAAGCTTGCTACGGTAAAGACACTATTAGGACGGTTAAGTAAAAAAGAAGTAATTCGGAGTGAGGCAGAAGGTAAAAAATTTATTTATTACCCCAATGTATCAGAAACTGCAACTGTTCGCAGTGCAACCGAAAATCTTTTTTCTCACATCTGTGCCAAAAAGATTGGTGTAACAATCGCTGACTTAATCAACGAAGCAGAATTGACAGCAGCAGATATTGCGGCAATTAATACTGCGCTACTTGCCAAAACACCAGTAGCAAGTATTGCTTGCAATTGTATTCCTGGTCAATGTGAATGTAGTCAACATCAAGTCAAAATAAATCATTAAAAATTATGAAAAGAGGAAATCAAGATGAAACAAACATTTAATATTAGTGGTATGAGTTGTGGGCATTGTGTCGCAAAAGTAGAAGGTACAATCAATGAATTACCAGGCGTGAAAAAAGTCAAAATTAATTTAAAGAAAAACAACGGCGTGGTGAAATACGATGATAGCCAATTAACCGATGAAAAAATTATTGCAGCAGTTACGGCGGCTGGTTATCCAACTGAGGTGGCCTAATGAATAATGAGCAAGTCGCAACCTTTGTCATTACAGGGATGACCTGCGCCAATTGTTCAGCTCGCGTTGAAAAAGAATTAAAGGCACAACCAGGAGTTGCGCAGGCGACAGTCAACTTGGCTACGGAAAAAGCTACCGTACAATTTAATGAAACCACTGCCGAAGCGTTAATTAAAAGTGTGGAAAACATTGGGTATGGTGCAATTTTGGATGATGAAGCGCATCGGCAACAAGTAGCAGAAAAGAAACAAGCACGAATTCAAAAAATGCGACGGGATTTAATGATCAGCGTTGTTTTAGTTGCCCCTTTAATGGTTGCAATGATTGCGATGATACTTGGTGTTGATGCCTCCTGGGTGCACTTTTTCCATCGTCCTATCGTGCAGTTGATTTTAGTTGCCCCGATTCAATTTGGTGTTGGGCTACGCTTTTATAAAGGTGCTTATCATGCTTTAAAAACCAAAGCACCAAACATGGATGTTTTGGTCTCTTTAGGTACTACGGCAGCTTTTATTTTGAGTTTTTATAATGGTTTTTTAGGCGGTGATCCCCATGAACTTTACTTTGAAAGTAGCGGAATGATTATAGCCTTAATTTTACTTGGAAAATACTTGGAAACTACTGCAAAAAATAAAACTAGTTCTGCCATTAAGCAATTGATGCAACTACAAGCAAAAACCGCACGGGTGGTCAATGAAGATGGGAGCCAAAGTGAAGTAGCCATTGCATCTGTAAGACAAGGAATGCAAGTAATTATTCGTCCTGGAGAGCAAATTCCCGTAGACGGCATTGTGCTTAGTGGTAAAACGACCGTTGATGAAAGTATGCTGACAGGGGAAAGTATGCCTGTGGCAAAAACAAGCAGCAGTACTGTTTTTGGCGGGACTGTTAACAATACCGGCCAATTAGTGATTAAAACCTTGAAAGTCGGCGATGAGACAGTTTTAGCTCGGATTATTCGTATGGTTGAAGATGCCCAAGGACAAAAAGCCCCGATTCAACAAATTGCGGATAAAATTTCAGCAGTGTTTGTACCCAGCGTTTTAGCAATTGCTATGGTAACATTAATTGTAACAGGACTTGTGAGTGGCAATTGGCAGGAAGCTTTAATTCATAGTGTTGCTGTACTAGTTATTGCGTGTCCGTGTGCTTTAGGGCTGGCAACACCAACTGCAATTATGGTTGGGACTGGACTAGGCGCTAAAAACGGTATCTTAATTAAAGGCGGAGCGGTATTGGAACAAGCTGCGCAACTAAATGCCATTGTCTTAGATAAAACGGGAACAATTACAAAAGGAAAACCTACTGTAACGAATTTGCAATTAGCCACAGCGGATTTATTAACTGTTTTAGTTAGTTTAGAAGCTGCTTCAGAGCATCCCTTAGCCGGTGCAATCGTTGATTATGGCATAGAAAAAAATATTCAAGCCGTGAAGGTTGATCACTTTGAAGCATTGCCTGGTTTGGGGATTGCCGGACAAATAAATGGTAAAACTTATTTTGTTGGCAATGCGAAGCTTATGGCAGAAAAAGAAGATTGTGACAACTACCTTTCAAAATTAAATCAATGGTCAAAAGAAGGTAAAACAGTCATGCTGGTTTCAGATGAAACAAATGTTTTAGGGATCGTAGCTGTAGCTGATGAAATCAAAGCAACTTCCAAAGCGGCAATTGCAACATTACAAAATCATGGGATTGCAGTCTATATGCTAACAGGTGACAACAAGGCCTCAGCTGAATATATTGGTTCACAGGTGGGAATTTCTGTTACGAATGTTTTTGCTGAAGTTATGCCAGATGAAAAATCTGCCAAAGTAGCAGAACTACAAGCAAAAGGTGCATTAGTAGGTATGGTAGGAGACGGAATTAACGATGCGCCTGCGTTAGCCTTAGCTGATGTTGGTATTGCAATGGGAAGCGGAACAGATATTGCCATGGAGACTGCCGATGTAACGTTGATCCACAGTGATTTAACCTATTTGGATCAAATGCTGCAATTGTCAAAAGCGACAATAAAAAAAATAAAACAAAACTTATTTTGGGCATTTGTTTACAATACAATTGGTATTCCCTTTGCTGCTTTAGGCTTTTTAAATCCGATTATTGCTGGCGGGGCAATGGCCTTTAGTTCAGTCAGTGTTTTACTAAACTCACTTAGTCTGAATCGATTAAAACTAGAAAAGAGGGAGTAGTGATGAAAGACGCAAAAGATGTAGATGAAAAAAAGCAGCCAATGAATCATGATAAAGCGGCAGCTATGGATCATATGGCTCACATGGATCACAAAGGTCATCAAGAAGATGAAAAGGGTGAAAATTCTGCTGAAAACACCCAGATTGCTACCAATCATAATATGACCGGTAGCAATCCTAATCATATGGGTCACGAGCAAATGGAACATGAACACATGAATCATGGGAAAATGGATCATGAGCATATGGATCATGAACATATGGATCATGGGCACATGAATCACAACCATGGTGATCATGGGCAAATGCACCATGGAATGAGTCATGGTGATCACGATATGCAGCATATGGATCACGATATGGGTGGGATGGACCATTCTATGCATATGGGAAATTTCAAACAGAAATTTTGGCTTTCTTTAGTTTTAGCAATTCCGATTATTATCCTTTCACCGATGATGGGGGTGAGTCTGCCTTTTCAATTTACTTTTCCTGGTTCTGATTATGTCGTTTTAATTTTGGCTACGATTTTATTTATTTATGGTGGTCAACCATTTTTAAGCGGAGCTAAAATGGAATTACAAATGAAAAATCCTGCAATGATGACCCTAATTGCCATGGGGATTACGGTATCGTATATCTATAGTCTTTATGCATTCATTGCCAATCACTTTTTACACACCGAACATGTGATGGATTTCTTCTGGGAATTGGCGACCTTAATTGTGATTATGTTGCTGGGGCATTGGATTGAAATGAATGCTGTCTCAAATGCCAGCAGCGCTTTAAAAAAATTGGCTGAATTACTACCAGATACCGTGACAAGAGTTAATAAAGCGGGAAAAGAAGAAAAAATCTCGCTACAAGAAGTCCACGAAGGTGACACGTTAATTGTTCGTGCTGGGGATAAAATGCCAACAGACGGTCAGATTTTAAAGGGTGAAACAACTGTTGATGAGTCTGCCGTTACTGGTGAATCCCGAGGTGTGATCCGTAAAACTGGAGATCAAGTTATTGGCGGTTCTGTTAATGGCGACGGTACAATCCAAATTGAAGTAACCGGTACTGGTGAAAATGGATATTTAGCCAAAGTGATGAAAATGGTCAAAGACGCCCAAGCTGAAAAATCACATTTGGAAGCTTTGTCAGACAAAGTAGCAAAATGGCTTTTTTATGTCGCTTTAGTCGCTGGGGTATTGGCATTTGTCGCTTGGCTTGTAGCAGCGGATCTGCCAACGGCACTTGACCGCATGGTGACAGTCTTTGTAATTGCGTGTCCCCATGCTTTGGGCTTAGCAATTCCGCTTGTAGTGGCACGTTCAACTTCTCTAGCTGCCCAAAACGGGTTATTGCTAAAAAATCGGAATGCTATTGAAAATACGCATGATTTAGATGCAATTCTTTTAGATAAAACAGGGACCTTAACAGAAGGTACTTTTGCGGTCACCGGCGTTGAAATATTAGCCGCAGATTGGCAAGAAGACCAGGCGTTACAATATATTGGTGCTTTAGAAAAAAACGCCAATCACCCAATTGCAACCGGAATTATGAAATATATCGAAGAAAAAGAAATTGAAGTTCTAAAAGGCGAAGATTTAAAAAATATTGCTGGTGTCGGCTTGTCGGGTGTCGTTAATAACACCCAAGTTCTAATAGCAAACGACAAAGAGCTAGCAAAACGCAAACAAACAGTTGATAAAAAAACGTTGGCACCTTATTTAACACAAGGCAATACAATTAGTTACTTGTTTGTTGATGATAAATTAATTGCCCTCATTGCCTTAGGGGACAAGGTAAAACCGGAAGCAAAAACCTTTATTCAAGCGCTAAAAGATCGTGGTGTTGAGCCGGTTATGTTGACTGGTGACAATCAAGAAGCCGCTACAGCTGTGGCCAATTATTTAGGCATTGATAATTTTCATGCAGGGCTATTACCCGATGGCAAAGAAAAAATTGTTAGTGAAATGACGAATGCCGGTAAAAAAGTAGCTATGGTAGGAGATGGCATTAATGATGCTCCAGCCTTAGCCCGCGCGACAGTGGGAATTGCGATTGGTGCAGGGACCGATGTTGCAATTGACTCTGCTGATGTGGTCTTGACTAATAGTAATCCAGAAGATATTTTACACTTTTTGGATTTATCAAAACAAACCCGGAACAAAATGATTCAAAACTTATGGTGGGGTGCAGGCTACAATATTGTGGCGATTCCTTTAGCTGCTGGTATTTTGGCACCAATTGGGATCATTTTAAGCCCAGCTGTGGGAGCGATTTTGATGTCTTTAAGTACGGTTATTGTGGCTATTAATGCCATGACTTTAAAAATTAAAAAATAGTTATTGAAACTGTAAAGTCATAGAAATTTTATGATTTTACAGTTTTTTTATTTGTAGAAAAAATTTTTAGCCTAGTCAAAAAGTCAATTTTAAGCCGTTATTTGAAAAAATAGCGTGCATATTTGTTGTAGGCGTGTCAGACTTTATTTTTTTTGTGGCAATATGCACAGGATTTGCTAAAATGAAATAACAATAGAAAAATCATTTGCCTCATCTAAGCTTAGGTGTGCTATAATGTGTTCGTTGAACTACTTTGCTATGGAATTGATAAATACTAAATACGCAGGGCGGCTTGCTGACTGCCTTTTCTATAGTGGGAATTTTTCAAGGAGGAAGCAAAATGGAACTGAAAAAGTTAGAGGTGCCGACGACTTCTATTACCGAAGTGAAAAAATCTCCAATGGATGTTTTTAATCAGGCTCGAGAAGCGGGAACAGCAGTTTACGTTTTTAATCGGGAAAAAGTAGCCGGTGTAATGTTGACCCAAGAACAATATGAAAATCTATTACAGGAATTACATAATCGTCCAGAAGTGGAAGAGGATGATTTACAAACAGCCGATGGTCTAGAAGAATTTTTAGGAAAAATGCGGACTGCTTTGATTACAGGTTCTGTAATTTCAGCTAAAAATTTAGATGAGCGGATGGTTGCCCTCGGTTTTATTACCCGTAAGACCGGTTTTGGCGGTGTTGTGGATATGATATCTGAATTAAAAGAAAGCGGCAAAATTGTCTATCAGTTACGCAAAAAACACGAAGGTAAAACGATTGTCGCAGAAATTATCGGAGAACAAGATAGCACCTCTAGTTTATTTGACAAATTGATTATCAAAAAGATTCATTTGAAAGAGTCTTAAAATAATAGTATTACTTGTTAAACGTGGGGCGCTGAATTTTTAGAGTTTTTATGAGGCAAATAAAGGCTTCAAGTTACTTATTCGTGTAAGTAACTTGAAGCCTTTTTATAATTTATAACGCTATTTAAAAAGATGTACTTGTAGGGTCGTCGCCCAAATAATACCAATAATTTGCGGGATTAAATAGAGGACAGACAAAAGTAATACTAAAAATGCTGGGTTAAAAGGTTGGTAGAAAAAGTGCCATTCAGGATGTTGATTTTGCAAAATAACGGAAAAAACAGTAGAAAGAATATTGCCTAAAAACCATAAGAATAACTGATCACAGGCTTTAAAATAAAAACCGACACCAAGTGAAAAAATCAGTGTGATTAAAAAGCCAAACATCGAATGAAAGTATGTATCAAGAAGTAAGGATAAGTAGACAAATGGAATTGCAAAAAACATGACGGGTAGTTTCAAAAATGCTTTTGACATCGGGCACCTCCTAGTTTAAGATGAATTACAAGTAACGGTGTTTTTTTAGTTATAATTCATTTTAGGTACTAAAAATGATAAAAACAACGTTATTTAATCATTTTGTTTTGAAAGTAATAAAATTCTTATTTTCCTCTTTGTTAAATAAAATAGAACGTTTTTTATTTTTTCGAATTTTTCGAATAAGACTGAATTTTATATGGAAGTAATTGTTATATTTTTCAGATCGATAAATGATTGTTAAAGCACTACAGCCAGCAAGTTTAATTGTTATCAAATCAGTAAGGAGATACTTTGATGATTGAAGCAAGTCAAATTTTAGATAAAATGAAGAACCAAAAAATTAACTATGACTACGTTTTACGGAAAATGATTACCCGTTGGGAAGAAGAAGAAAAACGCCCCACAATTTTGATTCATAGTTGTTGTGCTCCTTGCAGTACGTATACTTTAGAATTTTTAACACAATATGCAGACGTTACGATTTATTTTGCCAACTCCAATATTCACCCCAAAAGTGAATATGAGCGCCGTTTACTCGTACAAAAGAAATTCGTCGCCGATTTTAATGAAAAGACCGGCGCTGAGGTGGGGTTTATTGCTGCCGATTATAAACCCAATGAATTTTTAGCCATTATCAAAGAAAACCACCTACAAGATGAACCAGAAGGTGGCAAAAGATGTACGGCTTGTTTTCAAATGCGCCTCGATTTAGTAGCAGAAGAGGCGTTAAAGCTGGGGTATGATTATTTTGGCAGTGCCCTGACAATTTCGCCAAAGAAAAATGCGCAATTAATTAATCAGATCGGGATGGACATTCAAAAAATTTACAGTGTGAATTATCTACCAAGCGATTTTAAAAAGAATAAAGGTTATGAACGCTCTATTCAAATGTGTAAGGAATACGATGTCTTTCGTCAATGTTATTGTGGCTGTGTTTTTGCTGCCAAACAACAAGGGGTAGATTTAAAAGCTGTGAACAAAGAAGCCAAAGCCTACTTAGCACAACAGTCAGAGCTGACTCATTAAAATTTTGCCACTTTAAACCGTACTAAAGACTGAAACACACAGTTTTTAGCACGGTTTTTCTGTATTTTGTACTGCATTTTATTTTTATTGAAAATTTCACTGCCGCTTTTTTTCATTTTATGGTAGGATAAAACATAAAACGTGATACAGTATCAAGGTTATTCATAAAAAGGAGTGGAGAAGATGGATTTAACAAAACGCTTCAACAAACAAGTTTATCAAATTGCAGTTTCTTTAATCCGCCAGTTTGATGAAAAAGTTTCCGGCATTGAAGATATTTTGAAATTGACTTTAGGAGAACCAGATTTCAATACCCCCGATCATGTCAAAACAGCTGGTAAAGATGCCATTGAGCAAAACTTCAGTCATTATACCGGAATGTCTGGCTTAGCAGACGTCAGGGAAGCTGCTGCTCTTTTTTTAAAGCAGAAATATCACGTCGCCTATGATTACACTTCAGAAGTTTTAGTGACAATTGGTGCTACAGAGGCAATTTCCGCTTCATTGTTAGCTGTTTTAAATCCTGGCGATAAAGTACTATTACCTGCCCCTATTTACCCTGGGTATGAACCGGTCATTACCTTAGCCGCAGCCAAACCTATTTATATGGATACAACTGGTGATAATTTTGTTTTGACACCAAAAGTTTTGGAGGAGCATCTAATTGCCCATGGGGATGCTGTTAAGGCAGTAATTTTAAACTATCCAAGTAATCCTACTGGAGTTACTTATTCCAAAGCAGAAGTTAAGGCTTTGGCGGACGTCTTAAGAAAATATCCGGTATTTGTCATTAGTGATGAAATTTATAGCGAACTTTCTTATGATGAAGAGCATGTTTCGATTGCCGAATTTTTACGGGAGCAAACTATCTTGATTAATGGCCTATCGAAATCTCACGCCATGACTGGTTGGCGAATTGGTTTTATTTTTGCACCAAAAGAGTTGACCCAAGAAATCATTAAAGTTCACCAATATTTGGTAACCGCTGCTTCTACAATTTCACAAAAAGCGGCAGTTCGAGCTTTAATTGAGGGAATTGACGATGGTTTAATCATGAAAGAAGAGTATCGCTTACGGCGGGATTTTTTATATGAAAAAATGACAGCACTGGGTTTTGAAGTAGCTAAACCCTCCGGTGCGTTTTATCTTTTTGCCAAAATTCCTGCACATTTGGAACAAGATTCCATGAAATTTTGTATCGATTTAGCACAAAAGGCCAAATTAGCTGTTATTCCTGGGATTGCTTTTGGAAAAGAAGCAGAGGGGTATATTCGCTTAAGCTATGCTTCTAGTATGGAAAAATTAGTTGAAGCGATCGACCGCTTGACTGCTTATTTGGAAAATTAATTAAGATAAAAAAGATGGTCACCAATTCTTTTGCTTTTGTTTACAAGACGAAAGCAAAGATTTGTTAGCCATCTTTTTTTAGGTTATAAAATTTTTTTACCACAGTTGTTCTTTGTTACTTTCAAAGAGTTGACGGTTTTTTTGTTAAATTTCGACTTTACGCATCAGACGACGAGTAGCCCAGTATTCTAAATCACTTAATAGAGCACCGATTTTTAGTAAAACTTCTTCGGATAATTCTTGCCGCATACTAACGCTAGATAAAAAGCGGCTGTGATAATTTGATTCTTGGTTTAAAAATGAGGTGGCAAAAGCATTTAGTTCTTCTTCTAAATTGACACTCGTGTCCTCACCTGAATAGTGAAGCCAAAATTCAACGGCGTAGCCGTAATGAACAAGTTCATAATCGGGATTTAAAAAGCACACAGGTAAATCTTCAAGTAATAGTTTCAGCTGGTTATAGTGAGTGCTTGTTGCAAAGTGGTGAACACAGAAGTTTTCAAATTGAGAATTAGGCAGCTGTACGAGTTCTTTTAAAATCGGGGAGCCATAGCGTTTCTTCTGTTGTAGTAAACGGGCTTTTTCAGCTGCCCATAGTTCTAAATCCCGCAGTAATGGTTCTAGTAAGAAGAAGCGATATTTTGCCCCTAATTCAATGTCTTTGACGATGGCTTGATAATTTTTGGGTAAATAGCTGTTTTGCTCAAAAAAAGCTTGGACGTGGCGTGCAACAAAATTTTCTTTGTCAACAGGAGCAAATTGTTCCCATAAAATACTTGCATACCCCATTACATATCGGTTACCGTTACCATCTTCTTTTGGCACATAGGCGTATTTTGGCATTGTCGCCAAAACGGAACCATTTTTTTTGTTTTTAAGATAATAAACGGAAAAGTCTACTTCTTCACCGTCAAAATATTGGGTGGTTTTCTCTTGGAAAGTGACAAAATCCATCTGTTCTAAAAGACGTGTCGTTTGTTCTTTACTTAAGTGCATCAGCGCCCCTACTTTCGGAAGTTTTCGTAATCTCATCTTAAGTTAATTGTAATTTAATTATATCGGGTATTTAGACAGAAGTAAACTAATGTAAAATAGATGCAAAGTAAATGAATGAAATGAAAGAAGGTTTTGAAATGAAATATGCTATAATCGAGTTTTTTCGTCGTTATCGTCAAGGTATTATCTTTTTTGAACAATTGCTCTTCATTCCGACAATGGTCATGATGTTAGCGGTGGGCATGCAGTATTTTGTTCGTTTTTTTCTGACTTTTATTGCAGTCGGAATCTTTTATAGTGTGATTCATTTTTTTGTACATAAAAAGCAAAGTAAAAAAGAGCGCCTTTATATTTTATTACATCCCAATCACGATCAGCGGGAGAATGTTTTATTCATTGTGTTAACATTATTTTTGCTTTATGCATTTATTGTCTTTAACTTTATTAGATAATAAAAAAGTCAAAAGAATTCTGCGGCTTAAAGCCAAAGGAGCAAAATTTGCAAAAATGGCTTTTTTTTCGCACATTTTAACTTTTAACTAAAGAAGGAAGCGTGAAATAAGCCGGTTGGAAAAGCTT
The DNA here is from genome assembly GCF_017316025.1 of Candidatus Enterococcus myersii. Classification (GTDB taxonomy): domain Bacteria; phylum Bacillota; class Bacilli; order Lactobacillales; family Enterococcaceae; genus Enterococcus_C; species Enterococcus_C montenegrensis. Next base: position 130,497 of record NZ_JAFLVT010000018.1, on the reverse strand, counting down.
TTTTCACTCCTGTAACAGGACAGATAAAAAACCACTTATGAAAAAAATCATAAGTGGTTTTTTTAATCTTCAAAAAGTAACTTAGAATTATTTAACTATTTGTTCAAATAATTGAATAAACCGCCAATGGTTTTGTCGTCTAATTCAATTTCTTTGCCGTCTAATAGTGCTTTGGTTACTTGATAGTTATCTTGTAAGTCTGGCACTTCTTTATATTGCGCCCCAACAAAATCACTAGCTTTGTCGTATTTTTTTACTTCTTCATCTGAACCGGTTACGATGTAATGAATTTCTAACATGATTATCAATTCCTTTCTTATGTAACACAATTGTCTTTACAGCTTTTATTATATTCCTTTTTTTTAAAATGAGGGTGAAATAAGCTCATGACAAATTGGTTTACGTAAATTTTACAATGCTTGATAAAATCTTTACACACTGCTTATATCAAGTTTACAAAGCTTGTGTAAACTGAGTTTGTAATTAAAGATAGGAGTGGAAAACGTGAAAAAAGTATATTTAGTAGCAACTGCAGTGGCAGCAACTTTATTATTAGCTGCCTGTGGGAATGGTAGTGCAAAAACTGGAGAAGAAAATAAAACAAGCGGTGCAAAAATTACCGCGGTTGGTTCAACAGCCTTACAACCATTAGTTGAGGCAGCCAAAGATAGTTTTACTACTGAAAATCCCAATTATCAAATTACTGTTCAAGGTGGCGGAAGTGGTACAGGGTTGAGCCAAGTTGCTGCTGGTGCTGTAACGATTGGCAACTCAGATGTTTTTGCCGAAGAAAAAGATGGTGTCGATGCAAAAGAGCTAGTGGACCACAAAGTAGCGGTTGTAGGAATGGCCCCAGTAGTAAATAAAGACGTCGCAGTCAAAAATATTTCCCAACAGCAATTAATTGACATTTTTACTGGTAAAATTACCAACTGGAAAGAAGTTGGCGGCAAAGATGAAAAAATTGCAGTCGTTAATCGTGCTTCTGGCAGTGGGACCAGAGCAACTTTTGAAAAATGGGGACTTGATGGTGCAACACCGGTGCAATCCCAAGAACAAGATTCTTCTGGCACCGTGAAAAAAATAGTCGCAGAAACACCGGGGGCTATCAGTTACTTGGCGTTATCTTATATTGACGATAGTTTACAGGAACTTTCTGTTGATAATGTGACGCCAACCCCAGAAAATATCGAAACAAACAAATGGAAAATCTGGTCTTACGAACACATGTATACAAAAGGTGAACCAGACAAGGATGTAAAAAAATTCTTGGATTATCTACTAACCGATGAAATTCAAAACGGTCCTGTAAAAGAATTGGGTTACCTGCCAATTACCACCATGAAAATTGAACGTTCTGTTGATGGTAAGGTGACAAACAAATAGTCACACTCCTTTTAAAAGCTAGTTAAAAAAGCTACTGACAATAAATTTTGTCAGTAGCTTTTTGCCGTTTAGCTCTATTTAGAGCTTTGGTAGTGTCACGGTGAAGGTTGAGCCAACACCGGGGTGACTTTCTAATTGGACTTTGCCTCCGAGTTTTTCAACAGATTCTTTTACAATGGCTAAGCCTAAACCGGTGCCGCCGGATTGTCTTGCGCGGGCTTTGTCTACCCGATAGAAGCGTTCAAAAATGCGCTGTTGATCATCGCTGTCAATGCCAAGGCCTTGATCTGAAACGTTTAAGGTTAAATTATCTGCTAGAGTATAGCTAATTGTAATTTTTTTAGCTTCCGGTGTGTACTTAATTGCATTTTCAATTAAATTTTTAGCAATCGGATAGAAAAGTTCAACTTTTGTGGACCAGACTAAAGCTTGATCTCCTACTAAATGAACACTTAAATTTTTCGCTTGAATTTGAGCTTGATAACTTTCCAAAATTTGGGCTAAAAGTTCCGCGACAGTGATGTTTTGAATCGGGTAATCTAGGGCTTGACGTCCTTTTGAAAGCTGAATGATATCTTGGATTAAAGCTTGCAGCCGTTTGGCATCTTTTTCCATAATGCGTAAAAATTCTGTCGTTGTCTTTGGATCGTCTTTGGCACCATCTAGGAGCGTTTCGGTAAAGCCAATTAAGGAGGTGACAGGTGTTTTTAGTTCGTGGGAAACATTGCTGACGAAATCTTGCTGCATTTTTTCCAGTTGGCGCACTTGTGTCATATCATAAGACATCACTAAAATTTGCCGTTCTTCATTAAATAAACGCAAATCAATATCCAGCACGCGTTCACCGTTTTGATGTAAGGTAATTTCATCATGTAAAAAAGGATTATTCGGTGAGATGCGATAGACTAGCTGAATAAGTTGCGGATCTTTAATCACTTCGGCAAAATTAACTTTTTCTGCTAGATTTTGAAATAAGCCAAGTTGCCGTTTCATTTCAGGGTTGATCATGACGAGTTTGTTTTCACTATCGACAATGAAAATACCAATCATTAAATCGTTTAAAAGTGTATGCAGCTTGTGTTCGGTTGCAGAATAGGCTTTATACGTGTGGCTCATTTGTTCGCTTAATTGATTTAAGGCTTGGTAAAGTTCTTCCCATTGCGGCGTGGTTTGCATAATTGTTTCAGTACGGGTGGGATTAGCCACCATTTTTTTAATCGCTGGCAATAAAGTTTCTAAAGGCCGATTTTTTTGGCGTAAAAAATATAAGACAAAAATGGTAATCAACAAGCACAAAATCACATACACTGTTAAAATTGAATTTCTAACGCTACTAGCAGCGGTCATAAAAGTTGTCGTGCTTTCGGCGATCCGTAAAATACCAATTAAATGATTGTCTTGCTCCACAGGTAACGCGACATAGAGTAATTCTTTTTTTAAAGTGGCACTTTTTCGCAGCGAAGTACCCAATTTTCCTCCGGCTAAGACGGTTTTTACCTCGGGACGATTGGAGCGGGTGCCTAAAAGATTGCTATTAGAAGTATCAAAAATAATTTTACCAGTAGCCGACAGATAAGTTACCCGTTCATCTACGTGTTCAATATAGTGCTGACTCAATTGACGTAGACTCGCCTCATTATAATTTTCTTCTTTTGCCATTCGTAACAGTAGATTCCCTTTTTTTTCTAAGTAATTCTCTTGTTGGCTTAAGACCTGGTGCTCAAAAAAACCACCAATTAATTGCCAGGCTCCTACAAAAAGCACGAGTAATGTTGTAATCCACAGCAAATATTCTAAAACACGCCGTTTTTTCATGCTTTGGGCTCCTGAAATTTGTAACCAAAGCCTCTAACTGTTAAAAGATAGCGGGGATTTTTAGGATCTTCTTCAATTTTTTCCCGTAAATGTGAAACGTGGACATCCACGATGCGACTTTGACCGGCAAAGTCGAAATTCCAGATGCGGTCTAATAGCGTATCACGGTCAATCACACGATCTTTTCGCTTCATAAAGTAGACGAGTAATTCAAATTCTTTGGGGGTTAAAAATATCTTTACGTCGTTAACGGTGACTTCGTAATTATCCATATCCGCTTTAATTGCACCGATTTGTAAAATTTCTCCGGTTAATTCATCGTCGGTATCTTTTGGCTCATTGGCGCGCAACGGAGTTTCAACGGGACGCATCCGTCGAAAAATAGCTTTCATGCGGGCCAAAACTTCTCTGGGACTAAAGGGTTTAGTCAGGTAATCATCAGCGCCGATTTCTAAGCCTAAAATTCGATCAATCGTATCATCTTTTGCCGTTAATAATAAAATCGGCGTTTCTTTTTTTTCTTGCCGTAATTTTTTCGTAATTTCAATGCCGTCAATTCCCGGCAGCATAATATCTAAGATAATAAAGTCAAAATCTTTGGTTAAAGCTAATTTTAAGCCAGTTGTACCATCTGTGGCAGAGGTCACAACGTAACCTTCTTTTTCCAAATTAAAGGTCAGCAATGTGACGATGGAAGGTTCATCGTCAACGATTAACACTTTTTTCATAGCAAACTCCTTTGCGGTGTTTTTCTTAGTCGCATACCTGCGACAGATGGTTTTATTTTAGCATAGAAAAGCGGTGGGGACTATTTAAGGAAGGGAAATAATGCTATAATAAAGGGCGTTAAATTGACTTTTAAGAAAAAAAGAATGGCTTTTGTTGCTAAAATTTTAGCTTTGTTTATAAAAAATCGTGCTGTTGTTTAAGGAGGACATATGATTGGAATTAGTGCCTGTTTAGATGGCGTTTTTTGCCGTTATGATGGCAATACGCAAACAATCCCACAGCTGCAAGCTTTGGTGGCAAAGAAACAAGCAATTATGATTTGTCCTGAGGTTTTAGGTGGATTAAACACCCCAAGAGATCCGGCTGAAATTATCGGCGGCGATGGATTTGATGTCTGGAGGTGCGATGCGGTGGTTGTTTCTTGTCAAGGCGTCGATGTGACCGCCGCATATAAAGCAGGTGCGATACGCGCTTATGAAAAATTAAAAGCTCTGGATGTTACCCAGGTAGTCTTAAAAGAGGGCAGTCCTTCTTGTGGCAGTCATCAAATTTATGACGGTGCCTTTAGTGGCAATAAAGTAGCTGGTGTCGGGGTTGCAACTGCCTATTTTGTAAAGCAAGGCATAGAAGTTTATTCAGAAAACAATTATCATCAACTGATCACAATAGCTACCAATTAACTAATTTTTCATGACAGGAGGAATCTCATGGAAATCGAAAAGACAAATCGTATGAATGCATTATTTGAATTTTATTCTACGCTTTTGACCGAAAAGCAGATGAATTATATGGAGTTGTATTACGCCGATGATTTTTCACTAGGGGAGATTGCAGAAGAATTTCAGGTGAGTCGTCAGGCAGTTTATGATAATATAAAGCGGACGGAAAAAATTTTGGAAGATTATGAGCGCAAGCTTCATTTATTTTCGGACTATATTGTTCGCGGCGAAGTTTTAGATCGGGCAGAAAACTACATTAAGGCCCATTATCCTAAAGATGCAGAGCTGCCGAAATTTTTGCAGGAACTGCAAGAAATCGATGAATAGTTTTTAGTTGAAAGGAACGAATAAAATGGCATTTGAAAATCTAACAGAACGCCTGCAACAAGCCATGAGCAAGTTGCGTAAAAAAGGAAAGATTACTGAGGCTGATGTCACAGAAATGATGCGGGAGATCCGCTTGGCATTACTAGAAGCCGACGTTAATTTAAAAGTTGTCAAAGAATTTGTTAAAAATGTACGTCAAAGAGCAGTCGGATCAGAAGTTTTAGATAGTCTATCACCAGCGCAACAAATTGTTAAAATCGTTGATGAAGAACTAACCAAGACTTTGGGAAGTGAGACTGCAACCTTAAATAAATCACCAAAAATTCCGACGGTTATCATGATGGTGGGGTTACAAGGGGCTGGTAAAACAACATTTGCTGGTAAACTTGCCAACCAACTGATTAAAACGGAAAAAGCCCGACCACTAATGATTGCCGGTGACGTTTATCGTCCAGCGGCGATTGATCAATTGAAAGTTTTAGGCCAACAATTAAATGTTCCGGTATTTGATATGGGAACTGATGTCAGTCCAGTGGAAATTGTGCGCCAAGGGATGGAATTAGCACGGGAAAAGAAAAATGATTATGTTTTAATCGATACAGCGGGTCGCTTGCACATTGACGAAAAGCTGATGGATGAATTAAAACAGATCAAAGAAATTGCCCAGCCCAATGAAATTCTTTTAGTCGTAGATGCTATGACGGGGCAAGATGCGGTTACAGTTGCAGATAGCTTTAACCAACAACTAGGTATCACGGGGGTCGTGATTACCAAATTAGATGGGGATACCCGTGGTGGTGCTGCCCTTTCCATTCGTCAAGTGACTGGTGCACCAATTAAATTTACCGGTACTGGTGAAAAATTAACGGACTTAGAAGTTTTCCATCCCGACCGGATGGCGAGTCGTATTTTAGGCATGGGGGATATGCTGACCTTAATTGAAAAGGCGCAACAAGATTACGACGAGAAAAAAGCGGAAGAATTAGCGAAAAAGATGAAGGAAAATACCTTTGACTTTAACGATTTCATTGAACAAATGGATCAAGTCATGGGGATGGGACCTTTAGAAGATTTATTAAAAATGATTCCAGGAATGAGTCAAATGCCAGGAATTGAAAATGTTAAAGTCGATCCTAAACAAATCGCCCGCCAAAAAGCAATGGTGATGTCGATGACACCAGCCGAACGAGAAGATCCGGACTTGTTAAATCCAAGTCGCCGTCGCCGCATTGCTGCAGGTTCTGGTAATTCAGTGGTTGAAGTGAATCGCATGATTAAGCAATTTAAAGAAGCCCGTAAAATGATGCAACAAATGACAAAAGGTCAAATGCCGGCGGGAATGGATCAGATGTTTGGTTCTGGCATTAAAGGTAAAATGGGCAAAATGGCTATGAACCGTATGATGAAAAAACAAAAGAAAAAGAAAAAACGTAAATAAACTAATGGGCTAAAAGTCTTAGTTTATGATGATGATACCCGAATACTATAGCCTTTTTTACTGCTTGTTTATTTCAAACAACACGTCTGTAAGAAAGGATATAAGCTGTTCGGGTTTTTGTATCTTTTTTTAAAAGGAGAAAATAAAAATGCAAATTGAAACCAAACGTCTTATCTTGCGTCCGTGGGAAAAAGGGGAAGAACACTTTTTAGCAGAATTTTTACAAGATGAGCGGGTGATGTATGCCTATGAGGGCGCTTTTTCTGATGAAGAAGTGAGCAATTGGTTAAATTGGAATTTAAAGCTGTATCAGGAAAAAGGCTATAGTCTCTTGGCTATGATTCGCAAAAGTGATGGTAAAATTATCGGCGAATGCGGCTTAACTGATCAACTCGTGAGTGGCAAAACCTATTTGGAAATTGGCTATCATTTGATTTATGACGCTTGGGGTGTGGGCTATGGGATAGAAGCAGCTAAAGCAGTAAAAGAATATGCGTTTAGAAATTTGGGAGCATCAGCCGTTGTTTCCATTGTCCGGGATACGAATTTAGCTTCAATGAATGTTGCTATTCGCAATGGCATGGTGGTAAAAGAGAGTTTCATTAAAAATTATCGTAATGTGGTGATGCCGCATTATTTGTTTATGGCGACAAAATAAAAAAGTGCAGGATTTGCTATTAAAGCATAAAATCCTGCACTTTTGCTCGTATAAGAAAGTATAAGTTTTTCACAGGTAAAAACACTCACATAGCAGTTATGACCACATCCAGCCTTTCTAACGCATGTGCTGTAAAGAAAAGGCGATTTAAAGGAGTTCGGAAAGCTTTTTTTAATATCTGGCTTCACAAACGAGCTTATGAGAAAGTTCGTGAAGTTGTTTAGCTTAATTTTCCTCTTGTAACGATAATAATTGTTTAATCGTTAATAAGACACCATTCTCGTCGTTACTTTTACAGATGTATTTGGCAGCTGCTTTAGTTTCTTCAAAGGCATTACGCATTGCAAAACTAAATTCACCAGCTTGCATAAGCTCTAAGTCGTTGTGACCATCGCCAAAGACCATTGTTTCTTGTGAGCTGATCTGTAAAATTTGCTGCAATTCTTCAACTGTGTGTCGTTTGTGTACGCCAAAATTGGTAATGTCAATCCAAGCTGCTTCAGAAGCCACGATGTAAGCTTGTTTTTCAAATTCAGCTAACTGGGGTGCCACTTCATAACTTCTTAATTTTCCATCGTAAACGGTAATTTTGACAAAGTCATCGTTAATTTCTTGGTAGTCTGCTATTTTTTCAACTACTTCGTAAGATCCCTGTACCATTTTTTCACTTTCAGCTGGAGTGTCTTCACTAATAATGGCAGCTGTTTGCGTACAGGCAATAATCGTGAAGTCCTGATGGATACTTTGTAGTTTGGCAATAATTTTTTTGCCAATGGTATTAGGTAGTAAGGATTCATACATGTACTTGTCTTTGTGTTTAATTCGCGTGGCGCTATCGCCTAAGATCCATAAATCTTCACTACCAACATTTTTGAATAAAGCTTCTACCCGTTCGCATTGCTTACCTGTACATGGGGCGAAGATAACATTTTGGCGGTGCATGATTTGGCGCACTTCTTGATACAAATTTTCGTCAAATTTACTTTGACTGTTTAAAAAAGTACCATCCAAATCACTAATAATCAGTTTAATCATGATTTTTCTCCTCAAATTGTAATCGGTTACTGTTATTAGTATAGCAAATAAAAGGGTAAAAAAATAAAACGTCGGGGAAGATTCCACGACGTTTTACAAATGTTCGCATAAATTATTTATTTTTTGTAAATTTTTGTTCTAAAAGTTAGTTTAGTTCTACTCCGTGTTTTTTACTACGATAATGGTGCCAAGCAGCTTTAAGGGTAGAAAAGAAGACTAGTACATAGAGCATAATACCGAGTAAAACAAGCGTTACAAGCGTAGAAATAACTGTGCTAAACAATGAAATACGTTCAGGAGTATCTAGTAACATCAAGTAACTTTGCCATGGATTCGTAAATGTGTTCAAACTAATAAAGCCGGTGAAGCCCCACATTAAAAACCAAACGGGCCAACGAGAATCACGATGAAGTAAGTAATCCCCGTCGTTTTCTAGGGACAAAACAGTAAATTTGCGATAACTCCACCAGATAAATAAGAAGGCTGCAATTAGAAAAATCGGAATCATCCACCAATAGCCACCGGTTTTACCGATGCGATAAATAAATAAATTTTCCAAATTAAAGGGGAAGCTCCCGTATTCTTTGAAGGTAAAAAGATTTAAAAAGTTTGTAACAGAACCAGGAGTAAAACTAGCAAAAAATACAAAGACAAGCCAAGTCAAAGGACCGAATACTAGATTTCCTACCATTGAACCGATAAATATACTTACGGCAAACAACAAAGTAGCTAAACTAAAACTACTAAAAACAGCATGGAGTAATTGACTCCAACTGGCATTTAAATAGGGTGCTGGAATACCGATTTTTATATATGTCACATAAAAGAGTTGTCCCAGTAAGAAAATCGCTAAAATAGGTAAGGCAACATACAGCAATTTCGCCCTAAAAAGCTGTTTACGTTTTTGTGGTAGTGCAAATAAAAAACGATTAAATGCGGTCTTCTCATCAATAAAGAAAAGTAAAAATCCAGCTAAAGCAACCAGAACAATATTTAAAATAGTAAAATCGCCACCAAAGCGAGTGTAATAAGTTGTTTTGGCATCATATTTTTGTGCCTGTTTAGCAGAAATATTGTGTTCTGAGTAGGCGGTACCATAGACATATAACTGATCTTGTACGTAATCTTTACTTGAGGTATAAGGTACATCTTTTTCATTTTCTTGATTCCAATAAGTGAAAGATTCCGGATGCTCCTTAAATTCTTTTTCAAATTGAGAAGAGTGATAGTAGTTATTTTGTGATTGCCAATTGGTAACAGCGCTATGGGCATTTAAAAAGTAAAGTCCAAAAGTTATGACAGCAAAGGCGATTAAAGCTTTACCGTAGCGTTTTAAATAGATTTTCTTTAACATAATAAACTCCTTTCTTAAACCAATAGTTTTTCTTTTTGCAAATTGGCTTCAAAAAGATCTTCTAGTGTTAGCGGTAGTTCTTCAAAAACTAATGGTTCATAGCTTTTAATGGTTGCGGCTAATTCAGCTGTGTAATTTTCAAAGATTGCGACGATTACACGTCCTTGGATTGTGACAAGCTTTGAGTTTTCTTTAACGATTGGTGGTATCTGTTTTGTGCGGAAAACAAGCTGAATTTTGCGGGCATTGGCACGCATATTTTCTAATGTATAGTCTTTTGCAATCGTTTGACCTTTAATCAGTAGTGCCCGATCGATAATCCCTTCTAATTCTTGCAGATTATGAGAGGCGATTAATGCGCTACGGCCGTCTTCTGCTAGATGAGTTAATAGTAAGCCGATTACTTTTTTGCGGACAATGATATCTAGGCCATCAAAGGGTTCATCTAATAAAAGATATTTGGCACTAGATGAAATTGCTAAAATCATTTGATAGAGTCCTTGCATGCCTTTAGACATTTTGCGATAGTGTAGTCGTTGATTTAGGCCATGTTCTTTCATTAATTGCAAGTAAAGGTCTTGATTAAACTTAGGATAGGCGGTGCGATAAAAATCATTAATCCCTTGCAGTGGATAATATTTTAAAAAGTTATCCAACTCATCAATATAAAAAATTTCAGTTTTTAATTTTGTATCCTGGGTAATATTTTGACCATTGATCGTGATGCTTCCTTCATCTGGCAAATAATTACCAGCGATGGTACGAAACAAAGTCGTCTTGCCAGAGCCGTTGCGGCCAATCAACCCAACAATCTCATTTTCATGTAAGGTAAAATCAATATCAGTTAAAACAGTTTTTGTGCCGATTATTTTTTTTAGCTGGGTTAATTTCATTGTGTGCCTCCTCCTTTTAACTGTGGTTCTTCTAACCAACTAATCAGTTCATGTTTGGTCACTTGCAACTGCATGGCCTCAATAATTAATGCTTGAAAATTTTGCTTTAGCTGCTGGATACGAAATTCATCACGGGGGATATTTTCGGTATTTTTAATGAAAGTACCCTTACCTTTAACGGTTACAATTACATTTTCCACTTCTAAAACTTTATAAGCTTTACTGATGGTATTTGGATTCATCAATAATTCTTTAGCCAGTTCACGCACAGACGGTAAGCGATCGCCAGGCTGCAAAATACCAGTGACGACTTGCTGTTTTATCCCTAAAACTAACTGCTCGTAATAGGGTTTGCTACTGTTTTTATCAATTGTAAGCATAAGTGTGGGCAACTCCTTTCTTACTGTTAAATAATTAAATGAATGGTAAAGTAATGACCTTCATTGTGTGTACTAGTATATGTAGTACACCTAGAAAAAGCAAGTGTTTTTTGTTTTATCTGTTAAAATAAAGAAAAATGAGACGAGGAGAATAAACATGAAGCGATGTGACTGGGCCGAAACTGGTAATCAGGCAATGAAAGAATATCACGATGTCATCTGGGGCGTACCAGAATATGATGATCAGCAATTATTTCGCAAATTGGTTTTGGATAGTAATCAAGCGGGGTTAAGTTGGCAAACGATTCTAAATAAAAGTGTTGCTTTTGATGAGGCCTATGAAAATTTTGAAATTGAAAAAGTGGCTGCTTTTGATGATGAGAAAATTGCAAGCTTAATGGGTAACGCTGGCATCATTCGAAATCGGCTTAAAATTACAGCGGCGATTAACAATGCAAATTGCATTTTACAAATTCAAAAAGAGTGGGGAAGTTTTTCAGCATATTTGTGGCACTTTGTCGCAGGTAAACCGCTGGTACATTATTTTAAAACGAGTGAAGAAATACCAACAAAAACACCACTTTCCGATGAAATTACCAAAGACTTAAAAAAACGAGGCTTTAAATTTGTTGGCAGTACAATTATCTATGCTTTCTTACAAGCTGTGGGGATTGTAAACGATCATCTTACAGTTTGTTTTCGTCACGAAGAAGTACAAGAAAAGCTGTGATTTTTACTGTAGCTAAAAGAATAAAACTGAAGTGTTCAAAATGAAATAATAGCTCGTAAAGTACGATAGATAGATATCAAAAAGACCTGTGACCACTAATAGTCACAGGTCCTTAAATATAGTTTGGCAATCTTTTTTTACTATCTAACTAATACCAAAAAATTATTATTCAGCCGTTAATTTATTGAAGAAGGCGATGTATTTATCTACGATTAGTTGGAAGAATTTAGCCGTATCTTCAATAATCGAGCCGTCTTCTTTAACAAGATTATGAATGCCACCAATATAAGCTTCTGGTTGTTGCAAGGTTGGCATGTCTAAAAAGACAAGCGATTGACGGATATGATGGTTAGCACCAAAACCGCCAATGCCACCAGGAGAAGCGGTAACCACAAGAGCTGGTTTGCCACCCCAGACACTAGAACCCATCGGACGTGAACCAACATCTAAGGCGTTTTTTAAAGCGGCAGGGACAGAACGATTGTATTCAGGTGAAAAGAAGAAGACGCCATCTACTGTAGCCACTTCACTTCGTAGCCGTTTCCAGCTTGCGGGCATATCATTTTCATTTTCCAAATCTTCGTTGTAAAAAGGCAAGTCTGAAATTTCAATGAACTTTGCTTCAAAACCAGCGGGCAATAATTTTGCAAATTCTTTGGCAACGGCTAAGTTGTAAGAATCTTTCCGTAGGCTACCGACGATAAAACCAATTGTTTTCATAAATCATATTCCTCCTATAGTTTTATACCTGTGATAAATGCTTTCGTTACAACAATCATAACAAGAAAAGTATGAAAAAAACAAAAGATAAGTCTTGTTAAAAAACGAACGCTATTTTTAATTGGAGCTAGTGGAAATTCTTTAAATGAATGTTTAAAAAAATTTTATTTTAGCTGTAAAGAAAAAACTCTTTACACCAAGTGAAAAACCTGTTAAACTACCTCTTGTGATTAAATTATATGGAGGTGGAATTGTAATGGCAGTAAAAATCCGTTTAAAACGTATGGGTTCTAAAAAGAAACCTTTTTACCGTATCGTAGTAGCAGACTCTCGTTCTCCTCGTGATGGACGTTTCATCGAAACTGTAGGTACTTACAATCCTTTGATTGACCCTGCAGAAGTAACAATCAAAGAAGATTTAGTACTTGATTGGTTGCAAAAAGGTGCACAACCTTCTGATACTGTTCGTAACATCCTTTCAAAACAAGGCGTTATGAAAAAACACCACGAAGCAAAATATACGAAATAAGGTGACCAATGATGACTGATTTAACTGATTTAGTCTTGACGATTGTTCGTCCGTTAGTTACTCAGCCTGATCTTGTTAAACTTAATGTTGAAGAGTCAGCTGACTTTTATGAGTATAATTTAAGCGTGGCACCAGAAGATATCGGTCGTATTATCGGCAAACAAGGGCGAGTAGCCAAAGCTATTCGTACAATTGTTTACGGTGTACGTACTGAAGGTACCAAAAAAGTCCGTTTAAACATTCTAGATGGCAAGTAGATAAAGATTAAGGCAGTTCCTTTTTGGGACTGTCTTTTTTTCATACTCAAGACGGAGGACAAGAAATCTTTTCTGATAGATAATAAAAGAAAAGTCAGGAGGAAAAAAAAATGACACAATGGCTTGTAATTGTAGCAATTATCATTATTTTGTTTATTATTTTTAAATTAGGCTCCTTTTTATGGCGTCTTTTAGGGCTAGCTATGGCAATTTTTTTGGTATGGATTTTCAAAGACGATATTGCCAACTGGTTTAATCAAACAGTAACACACATTAATGCCGATGGAATTGATTCTGTCTTAAATAGTAGTGTAGACTTTGTTAAAGAAACGTTTCATAATGTTAGTAACTGGGTTTCAGATAAGATTGGGTAGCCTTTAAGTCGTATTGATTGTCAATTGTCTTCAAATTGAGTACGCTTAATTTTAATCAATAATCTTTTTTTTATTGATTGGAATCGCTCAAAAATTTATGTCTTAAATTTGGAGGATTAAAATGAAAAAGATAATTTTATTGGGGGCCTTACTTTTAACCCTTGCAGCTTGTGCAAGTAAAACACCAGCTGCCAATAGTGAAGAAGATAAAAGTACAGCACAAACAAACGCAACCACTACGACAACAGATAAAAATTCTGAAACAAAAACAAAGTCAAGTGAAAGTACTAAAAACACGACGAAATCAAGTTCAAGTGAGAAAAAGGCTGACGCCTTAGCCAAATTAAAAAAAGAAAATCCGAAGACCTTATTGCCAACTAATATTCCGCGGGATGAAAATCGTGCTTTGAATATTGCGATGGATAAGCAAAAAGACAGTTTGGCGGTTTTGTATTATATTATGGATGCACCACTGGTTTTAAACGATCAATCTTTAAACCAGCAAACACCCTTTGCCCGTTATAAAATGGAGCAGTTTGCCAGTAAAGATGCCGCTAAAAAGGCGGTCAACTACCAATTTGATGAGGGGGGCCAAAAAGTGGACTTGGGTCATGATATTACCGCCTATAGTCAAGGTGCGGCAGGCTCAACTTATTTAAATTGGAAAGAAGGCAACTGGTCGATTGTGCTGCGGGCAAGTAATGTTAATGGGCAAGATGGTACAGCCTTAGCCAAAGAAGTGGTAAATTATTTAGAAAAAGCCATGTTACCTGCACCAAAAAGTGTTGGACAAATTACCATTGATATGGCACAAAATGGTTATGAAAGTAATCAGGTCGTCTGGCAAGTAGACAAAACGGTTTATACTGTCACCCATGAAGATACAATTCCTGCCTTGGAGATGGCAGTTTCTATGAATAAATAAAAAAAATACGGCGAACTTTATGCTCTACAAACGAAATCAATACTGCTAAAGTTAAATTTTTGGCGGCAATTTCTTCGTTCGTGGAGCTTTTATTGACTCTAAATATGAAAAAGCTAATGTTGGTAGAAAAGAAAGTGCTTCTGAGTAAAATTAAAAATGTTATAATAAAAATACATTTGGGAAGTTATGTGGAAATGGTAATTAAAAAAAGTGGTGAGACAAAATGAAAGTTTATCGTGAATTAAATCTTTTAGAAGATGAAAAAGTTATCAAAAAGTTAAACATAGCTGCCTTGGTAATTATGGCGATTTGTTATGGTGTGCTATTGTTGCCGCCATTTAATCAGCATAATTTTCAAAGTATCTCATTTTTACTAGAAATTGGCGCAATTATTATTAGTTTTTTGGTGATTGTCATTATTCACGAAGGCATCCATGGTATTTTTTTCAAAATCTTTAATTTGAAAGGCCAAGTAAAATTTGGTTTTAAAAATGGTATGGCCTATGCTACAAGTCCTGGTTCACTGTATCCTAAATGGCAATTTTTCATGATTAGTATTGCCCCATTTGTATTGCTTACAACTGGCTTGTTACTGATTATGAATACTTGGCCTTATGCATGGCTACGTCTTTTAGTGGCAGCCCATAGCGGGGCATGTGCGGGTGATTTTTATTGGTGTTATCTCCTTTTAAAGACCCCTAAAAATTTATTGGTAGAAGATACAGAGGTTGGCTTGACCTTTCACGAAGTAGGCTAGAAAACAAGCAGTAACCGTGATAAAATAAATCAGAAATTCTACTTGAGAGAAAGAGGCTATTAAATGGAATATTTAAATGTAGGAAAAATTGTCAATACCCATGGGATCCGTGGCGAAGTTCGTGTTATCTCATTAACAGATTTTCCCGAAGAACGGTATCAAAAAGGGGCAACCTTGCTTTTATTCAAAGAAGGTATGCCTCCTTTAAGCTTGACTGTAGCAAGTCATCGCCGCCATAAAAACTTTGATCTATTAACTTTTGAAGGTTACCCTAATATTAATGATGTCCAAAATTTTCGCGATGGTATTTTAAAAGTGAACAAAGAGGATTTAGCTAATTTGGAAGAAGATGAATATTATTATCATCAAATTATTGGATTGACAGTTTTGGATGAAAATAAGCAAGAAATTGGCAAAATCAAAGAAATTTTATCACCGGGAGCAAATGATGTCTGGGTCGTACAACGTAAAGGTAAAAAAGATGCCCTAATTCCTTATATCGCGTCAGTTGTGACAGGAATTGACTTGGACAATGGTGTGGTCAATGTTGAACTGCCAGAAGGGTTGATTGACGATGAGAATTGATGTCTTAACGCTATTTCCCCGGATGTTTGAAGGACCAATGGGTGAATCTATTATTGGCAAAGCGCAGGACAAAGCGTTATTGGAGATCAATGTTTCTAATTTTCGCGATTATGCCAATAATAAACATAAAACAGTAGATGATTATCCTTATGGCGGCGGCGCGGGGATGCTTTTAAAAGTACAGCCGATTTACGACAACTTAAAAGCAATCGAAGCAAAAACACCAACTGTCAAAAAAAGAGTGATCTTGCTAGATCCTGCGGGTAAAAAATTTGATCAAAGCGTAGCAGAAGAGTTTTCCAAAGAAGACCATTTAATTTTTATTTGTGGCCATTATGAGGGGTATGATGAACGAATTAGGAGTTTAGTGACAGATGAAATCTCTTTGGGGGATTATGTTCTAACTGGAGGCGAGCTAGGGGCGATGGTCATGATTGATGCCACAGTTCGCTTATTACCTGATGTTTTAGGAAATGAAACCTCGGCTCAAACGGATTCTCATTCCACAGGTTTATTAGAGCATCCGCAATACACCCGGCCAGCCGAATTTGAGGGAATGAAAGTACCAGAAGTTTTGATGAACGGCAATCACAAGTTGATTGCATCTTGGCAATTAAAAGAATCATTGCGGCGTACTTATTTGCGTCGTCCCGATATGCTAGCCCAATTTCCTTTAACAAAAGAAATGGAAAAGCTATTAGCTGAAATTAAACAAGAAGAAGCGTAAAGGTATTAAAAGTCAACCTTGATTAAGTGTATGCTCGTTAATTACTGTTGGTTGTATAGAGCAACCACAGTGAATGACGAGTTTTTTTAATTTTTTTATCGGTGTGTTTTTCATAATTGATATGCTCAATAAAATTTGGTGTTAAGTTTAAATTTCATAAAAAACTTTTCTCTTGGTACAATTAAAAGAGATACCTTGATGAGAGGAGTCCTTTTTATGGCGAAAAGTAGTGTGCTAAGCAATGAGGAACTTTATGAAAAGATTTCTGCTAGTATCAATATCAAAAAAGAAAATTTTGTCATCTTGATTTGTGCCATTTTTATTGCTTCAATTGGCTTAAATATGAATTCACAACCGATTTTAATTGGTGCAATGCTCATTTCGCCGTTAATGGCACCAGTTCAAGGCTTAGGGCTAGGTTTAGGAGTTTTTGATAGTCGACTGACAATTCAAGCATTGCGCCTATTGGTTTTAGAGGCGCTATTTGCTATTGTAACAGCAATGCTTTATTTTTGGTTTTCTCCTTTAACTTATGCTAGCAGTGAAATTTTGGCTCGAACGGAACCAACGATTTGGGATGCACTAATTGCCATTTTAGGTGGAACCGCAGGGATGATTGGTGCTAGACAAAAAGAAGCCAATAATATCGTACCCGGTGTCGCGATAGCTACAGCTTTAATGCCACCACTGTGTGTGATGGGGTATGGTATTTATACCCAAGCGTGGTCAATCTTTTTGGGAGCCGGTTATTTATTTTTAGTTAATGTTGCCTTTATTATGATTACAACATTTATTGTTGTACGGGTGTTGCATTTGAATTTTCGGATGCAGGTGGATACTACAAAACAAAGACGCCGCCATTATATGATGATAGGGGCTGCAGTTCTCATTGCCATTCCAAGTTTTATCTCAGCAGGAACGCTAATTCAAACTGAAATGTCGCAACAAAGGGCTAAACGTTTTGTCGCTGAAGCGATGGCAGATTACTATATTTTAAATCAAAATATTGACGGCAAGCGACATCAGTTAACCTTAGATTTATTGGGAACTAAGCCTGCGGGAGCCGAATTAGAAGATTTGGCTAAAAAACTTAGTGATTATCATTTAGAGGATTATCAGTTGGTGATCAATCAAGTGGCAAATAACGAAACGGTTAACATGCAAGACATTGACCGTTATATTGATCAAAAATTACAAAATCAAAATGCAGCCAAAGTCGTTACGAATCAGGCTGAAAGTGCGTCATTAACTGAAACACTAAGTGAAATTAAACGCCAACTTTTTCTTGACTATGCAACTCAGGTAATAAAGGTTAAAACAGATAGGTTAACTACCAATAAAATAGAGACAGGGCAAATAATCGTTACTATCGCTTCAGACGTGACAAAAGAGCAACAAGAACAAATACAAGCTACTTTAGATAAATTAATTGCAAATAGCGACTATGCCATTAAAAGCGTCATAAAAAAAGGAAAATGACAAGAAAATCTTCTTTACATCCTGATTTGATCTATGGTAGTATACTTTAGTGAGTGTTTCACTCAACTATTACGATAATCCGCTGGGGTGTGTCATCCTATGATTGTTTGGAAATAAGGAGAATGATAAAAATGAATCCATTGATTCAAGAACTAACTCAAGAACAACTACGTACTGACATTCCTGCTTTTCGTCCTGGGGACACTGTTCGTGTTCACGCGAAAGTTGTCGAAGGTACAAGAGAACGTATCCAGTTATTTGAAGGTGTTGTAATCAAACGCCGCGGTGCTGGTATCAGCGAAACTTACACTGTTCGTAAAGTATCAAACGGTGTTGGCGTTGAACGTACTTTCCCATTGCACACACCACGTGTTGCTAAAATCGAAGTAGTTCGCTACGGTAAAGTTCGTCGTGCAAAATTGTACTACTTGCGTGCTTTACACGGGAAAGCTGCTCGTATCAAAGAAATCAGAAGATAAACACGGAAAACTTCCTTGGAAATCTGAAATCTGTGAAAAGTCCTTGTATATCAAGGGCTTTTTCTTTTTTCTCTATCACAGTTTTTAGCCATTTTTGGCTGTTTTGAACCATTTTTCACTCATATTCCCCCGAATTGTCCTAGATTGTCCGACATTGACTATCAGTGTCGTCAAAATAGGGCAAAATTTAGTAGTCAGCTTGACGACAAATATAATACGAAAAATACCAAAACATTTACCGAATTTAGCAACTTTTGAACCCGAGTTTCTTAAAGGGTCAGCTATTAGCAAAAAAGGCAAAACATGTGCTTTTCTACTAAAAAGTTGATGTGATAGGCTTCTATCTAAATAAATTTTAGGAGTTTTTATCGTGAAGCAAAATGATGGACGTATCATTTGGAAAAATCAAAGTGATTTAAAACTGATTTTAACAATTAATGAATTCATCGAAAAACACGGAATTAAATCTAGCCGTCAATACCAGAAAAAGCTAGCAGAAAATCCAAATTCTGCACCAAGCATGTGGTTCATTAACAAAAAATATGGATCATGGGAGAATTTATTGATTAGTATAGGAAAAGAAAATACTGATTATGGAAAATGGTCTAGAATGTCAGAACAAGAATTATTGGAAATAGTAGAATCTTTTATTAAGTGTGAGAAGATAAGTTCTCAGCGAATGTACGAAAAAAAATCAGTAGAGAAGGACATTCCTTCACTTAGCACTGTTAAAAAGCGGTTAGGAGATATACGGCCTCTTTTTAAAGTGAAAAATGAGAAACCTAGTTTTACTGATTTTGAACTGCTGTTAGAACTAAAAAATGAAATAATCCGCTTGGACTTACAAGATGATTTATCAATGACAAAGTTTCGAAAATTAGTTCAATCCCCAAAACTACCGTCAGTTGATACAATCATGAAAAGAACAAACAAAAATTGGGAGGAATTAATGACAGAGATAGGATTTGATTATCGAAGAATCAAAATCTATAAGCAGAGAAACAACCTATCCAAGACAAAGAAAACTAAATAGTAGCACTCTAAATCAGACGTTCAAAATTGAAATTTGGACGTCTTTTTTTATTACCCAAAAACGAAAGGAGATTTATTTTATGAAAAAGCCAAGATTTAAGAATTGGCGGTTGCTTGCAACACTGGGCCTATTATGTCAAACAATCGGTGGATCACTTGGGCCAACGATTGCTTTTGCGGAGGAAGTTACGCATCCACAAACAGTGACGGTTGAATTGGATTTGGCTCACCAGTATGCTGTCGAAGGGACGTTTAGTGATGGGCGTCCTATGTCAGAAGTCACCGTTCCGCACTATGCAGTTTACAATGGTGTGAAACAAGATATTTTCTGTATTGAACCAGGAGTGCCAATTTACAATGAATTCACTCCAGGTTATGAGAAAAATCCATTACCGGATATGTCAGAAAAAGCAAAACTAGTTTCGGTTTTATGGAAAGAAGCGGGTACGGATGTGGATACTCATATTGTTGCTCAAAAGATGATCTGGCAAGAAGTCAATGGCTATACACTTCACTCTATCAAACGTTCCGATGGTAGTGCAGTAAATATTGCGGCTATTGAGGCAAAAATTAATCAAGCAATTGCCGACTATCAGAAGAAACCAAGCTTTCATAATTCCACAGTGAAAACCGTGTTAGGTCAATCAACGACTGTAACCGATACGAATGGCTTGAATTTATCGGAGTTTGATGAGGTTATCGAAAATACCGCAAACATTGATTATCGGGTGAATGGCAATCAATTAGTGATTACCCCGAATGCCAATTCAAAAGAAAGCGGTGTGTTAACCTTAAAGAAATCCGCTAATACAGGAACACCGGTAGCTTATAAAATGGCTGGCCAACAAACTTTGATGGCGGGGGCGATTGATAAGCCCAATACCTACACTATCAAAATTGACGTGGAAACTGAGGGCTCTTTGAAGATCAAAAAAATCGATAAAGAATCTGGTGACGTGGTACCTGGGACAGTTTTTCATTTAGATTTCGGCAAGGTACTTCCTGAAAAAGACGTGACTACGGATAAAGAAGGAATTGCGATATTGGATAGGATTCCTCATGGCACGAAAGTAACCATTACTGAAAAATCGGTGCCGGCGCCTTATACGATTGATACCACACCACTGACTGCCACCATTAAAGCGGGCGAAATAATTTCCGTGACTTCAAAAAATACGCGAGAAAAAGGTCAGATTATTCTGGATAAAACTGGAGTTGAAACAGGTAGTGATTTTTGGAACGATAATTACTCACTAGCTGGCAATGCTTTTGCTATACGGAAAGATAGCCCAACTGGTGAAATTGTCCAAGAAATCACAACTGACGAAAAAGGTCATGCGGAGACACCAAAAGATATTGCTAATGCTTTGGAGCTAGGAACATACTATGTGACAGAAACCAAAGCTAGTAATGGGTTCGTAAATACTTTTAAACCAGTAAAAGTTGAATTGAAGTATGCCAATCAGACCGTGGCTCTTGTTACCAGTAATGTGAAAGGGCAAAACCAAGAAATTACTGGTGAAACCACTTTGACGAAAGAAGACAAGGATACTGGGGATAAAACTCAAGGGAAAGCTGAGTTTACAGGAGCTGAATATACTCTCTTTACTGCAAAAGATGGTCAAGCTGTTAAATGGAGCGAGACTTTTAAACCAGAATTAGTGAAGGGCACGAAAGCTTCTGATGAAACTGTGACTTTGACTTTAGATGAAAAGAATCAAATTGCTGCTAAACACTTAGCAATTAATGAGTATTACTGGCAAGAAACAAAAGCGCCAGAATGCTACGCCTTAGATGGAAACAAGTACCCTGTTTCCATCAAAAAAGTGGATGATAACGAAAAAAATGCCGTGATTACCCGAGATGTTACGGCAAAGGAACAAGTAATCCGCTTCGGCTTTGATTTCTTCAAGTTTGCCGGATCTGCTGCCGGGACTACCGAAACGGGCTTTAATGATTTAACCTTTAAGGTAACACCGTTAGAAGGAACCGAGGAAATTACCGGTGCTAAGGATGAAGCGACCACAGCTTACAATGAACAGCTAGGCTTTGATGGTTATGGCAAATTTGAAAATCTGCCTTATGGGGATTATTTACTAGAAGAAGTAGAAGCACCAGAAGGATTCCAAAAGATTACACCGCTAGAAATCCATTCTACTTTCAAAGAAAATAAAGAAGACTATGCTAAGATCGAATATGTCTTTACCATTACCGAAAAAGGACAAAAGCAGCCGATTAAAACAGTGAAAGTACCTTATGAGAAGCTAACCAATACGAATTTCTCTGTTAGTCTGAACCGTTTAATGCTTTATGATTTGCCTGAGGAAGAAGACAGCTTAACTTCTCTAGCGACTTGGAAAGACGGAAACAAAGAATTGACAACTCTGGATTCTACAGAGCTAGTTGATAAATTGAGTTACAACTTGCATGAAATCAAAGACGATTGGTATGTGGTGGCTCAAGCAATCGATGTGGAAGCCACAAAAGCTGACCAAGAAAAAGATGAACAAGCGAAACCAGTCGTAATTGCCGAAGCAACCGCAACTTTGGCGAACAAAGAGAAAACAGGAACTTGGGAAATTCTGCATAAATTAACCGCCGAACAAGTTTTGGATAAAACCATTGTCTTATTCAACTATGTGTATGAAAACAAGGAAGCTTTTGAAGCGGGCGATGAGCCAGTCGCAAAAGATGCTAGTTTGAATAATCAAGCACAAACTGTCAATTGTACAGTGGAACGTCATGTTTCCATCCAAACAAAAGCGCACTTAGAAGACGGATCTCAGACCTTTACTCATGGTGATGTGGTAGATATGTTTGACGATGTGTCCATTACCCATGATGTTCTGGATGGCTCAAAAGAAGCCTTTGAAACCATTTTGTATGCTTTATTACCAGATGGTACAAACAAAGAAATTTGGAAATCTGGCAAGATTGATTATGAAGTGAATGACAAAGAATTCACCAAAACCGTGCTTGCAGAAAAAGTCGATACCAGCAAATATCCAGAAGGAACTAAGTTTACCTTTGCGGAAATCAATTACGACAAAGATGGCAATATCAATGGCAAACACAATGAAGATCTGAAAGAAAAATCCCAAACCTTAACACCAAAAGAAGTTCCGACAACCCCTAGTACACCAGACCAACCGGAAACACCAACTGTTCCAAGTGACTCTCAAGAATCTAGTCCCACAGTAAAGACATTCCCTCAAACTGGGGAGAAAAATTCCAACGTTCTCCTATTCATTGGGTTTACCTTAATCTTTGCGACTGCTGGGTATTATTTCTGGAATCGCCGAAACTAAGGTGATGAGATGAAACAAGTAAATAGTAAAAACCAATGTGTGCGATCGCCTCCTAAAAAAGTGGTCGCGCTATTTTTGTATCCAAACTAAAAATGAAAAGAGGAAAAAAATATGGAATTAAAATTTGTCGTACCAAATATGGTCGAAACCTTTGGAAAGATAAGTTATGCCGGTGAAGGCGAAATTCTAACAGAAGGATATGGGCGGTATACTACGGTGATTGGTCGTAGTTATCATTTATATTCCAGTAAGCAACGCGCCGATGATATTGAAGTGGTGGTCGCAGCGGAAGCCGGGGAAAAGGATTTTGATCAAGATCAACCATTGAAGGCTGTCAATCCCCACTTAGTTGCCAAGGGTTATGAAATCGAGAACCGTGGTTTTACCGATTACGTGTTGCATGTCGATGATTTAGTGAAAGCATAGGAGGAAAAGAATATGAGATTAACAGAAGGTATTGTTGTAGATTCCGGATTAACGTTTGGGAAATTGCGGTTTTCCGCATTGCGCCGGGAAGTTCGCAAACAAAATGAGGATGGAACGATTAGTAATGAGATCAAAGAACGGACTTATAATTTGAAATCCTCGGCTCAAGGTCGAATGATTCAAGTCAGTATTCCAGCAAATGTTCCATTACGTGAGTTTGCCTATGATGCAGAAGTCGATTTGGTGAATCCAATTGTGGATACTGTCGCCAATTATGTTTTCCGAGAAGGGACCACCGTCAACTGGTTCATTAAAGCGGATGATTTGGTACTGAAACGCCCGCAAAATCAAGGAACTTCTACCAATCAAAACGAAGGGAAGAAATAGGTGAAGAGGATGAAAATTGATGTTGAGCATATGATGGATTGTCTGGAACAATATGGCAAAGGAGAGCTAACCGAAGAACAAATGAACAAAGCTCTGACGGTGAACGAAAAAGTATTTCTGATTATGCATCAAGATTTTCTTGAACCAGACGAAGAAGAGTTCGATGTCTTGGATTGGTTAGATGAAGAAGGCTCTTTCTTCATGGTTGTGGAAGTAGATGAACGCTTGTGTCGGGAAGCCGAATCCGTATTAGAAGAGATTGGTGTGGAAATGCCGGATGCCATTGAAAGTTTTTTAAAGCAATTAGTTGAAACTAAGCAACTCCCCATAGCAGTAAATGACTAGCATAACTTGTTGAAATTAGCCCAATGAAATTTCTGTTGGGCTTTTTTCGATTGGAGGTGGAAAACATCAAATTGTACAAAGGACATCGGATACGAGCAAGCGATCAACACTTAATTTATCACTTTGTTCTTGGATGGTTAATCGCTTTGTTCATTGGCTGGATGAGCATCTTTTATTTTCAAGAGCTTAGGCAGCTAGATATTTCTAAGCTATCACTTTCCACTATTGAAATCACTTGGGCTATGAAAGATTTAGTCCGTCTGCTTGGAAGTCTGGCGCTTTCGGGAAGTCTAATGTTATTTTATATTCATTTTTTTCATGATCACTGGCGAAGTCTGTGGCATCGACAAAAGCTAGCCCGGATGATTCTGGAAAATCATTGGTACGAAGTGAAACAAACCCAGAGTGAAGGCTTTTTCAAAGATTTGGATAGGAGCCGAACGAAGGAGACCATCAGTTACTTCCCCAAAATCTATTACCGTATGGAGAACGGCTTGATTTCCATTCGTATCCAAATATCATTAGGAAAGTATCAGGATCAGCTTTTAAAGTTAGAAAAGAAGTTGGAGAGTGGGCTGTATTGTGAGCTAGTGGAAAAGGAACTCAAGGATTCTTATGTGGAATATACTTTGCTTTACGATATGATTGCCAATCGAATTGGAATTGAGGAGGTGGTGGCAGAAAATGGAGCTTTGCGATTGATGAAAAATCAAGTGTGGGCGTATGATTCCTTACCTCATATGTTAATCGCAGGTGGCACTGGTGGTGGGAAGACCTATTTCTTACTCACCATTATCGAGGCTTTGCTGAAATCTGATGCAGAACTATTTGTTCTTGACCCAAAAAATGCGGACTTAGCCGATTTAAGCACGGTAATGACTCACGTATACTCCCAAAAAGATGAAATTTCTACTTGTGTGGAGGATTTCTATGAACGCATGATGGCTCGTAGTGTGGCGATGAAAGAAATGCCAAACTACAAAACAGGAGAGAATTATGCGTATTTGGGACTTCCGCCCAACTTTTTAATCTTTGATGAATACGTGGCTTATATGGAGATGTTAACAACGAAGGAAAGTGCGGTGATTTTGAATAAGCTCAAGCAAATCGTGATGTTAGGTCGTCAATCTGGTTTCTTTCTGATTTTAGCTTGTCAAAGACCGGATGCGAAATATTTAGGAGATGGGATTCGGGATCAATTTAACTTCCGTGTGGCCTTGGGAAGGATGAGTGAACTCGGGTATTCCATGATGTTTGGTGAGGTTGAAAAAAACTTCTTTATGAAACGCATCAAAGGACGAGGTTATGTGGATACAGGCGGGAGTGTGATTAGTGAGTTTTATACTCCTTTAGTTCCAAAGAGTTATAACTTTTTAGATGCCATTCAGGACATAATACAAGTAAATCTTAAATCTAAAGAATAACGCTAAAATACAAACCGACATTTAATCTGTTTTATTTTCTTAATCTATTTTTAGAGATAAGGTAAATATCATGAATTTCTAGAAAACAAGATATAAATTTATGTCAAACAGGAGAACAGTATTGAAAGTAAAAAACTCAAAGCAATTGACAATACGTGATTAAATGGATACTATTCAACTTATTAATTGAACTATTTTAGTAGAAGAGATTGAAAATCTTAAAGGAGAAAAATTGAGATGAATCACACTAATAAAGAGTTATTTGAACAATATTCTTTGATGGGGAAAGCTTTAGCTAATTCAAATCGTTTGGAAATCATGAGCCTTCTTATGCAATCTCCAAAAACAGTTGAGAATATTGCAAAAGATACTGATTTATCTGTTGCGAATGTCTCCAAACATTTACAGACCCTTTTGAAAGCTCACTTAGTTAAAAATCAAAAATATAAAAATTATATTTATTATCAAGTTTTTGATGTGAACATTGAGAATATGTTGACGCTCTTTTTTGAAACCGCCCAAGATCAGCTTGTTAAGCGAAATGTGATTAAGCAAAATTTTGAAAATCCTAAAGAAGACGATTACATTTTGACGATTGAAGATTTAGAAGAAAAGATTCAGGCAAAAGAGGTTGTACTGATTGATGTAAGACCTTCAGAGGAATACTTAACTGCCCATATTCCTGGTGCTATTTCGATGCCTGTGCAAGAGTTGGAAAGTATGATTAATCACTTACCGAAAGATAAAGAAATCGTTGCTTACTGCCGTGGGCCGCATTGCTTGATGGCAAAAGAGGCAATTGCGATTTTAGAAAAACATGGTCGACAGGCTGTTCGACTTAGCGAAAGTGTAAATGATTGGAATTTACATCATATCTCTCATTGATAGAAAGAAATTGAAACTGCCTATTAATTAGGCGGTTTTTTTCTTGATACAAATATTTTGCCAGAGAAATATATTTATGTTAGTATTCAACTCGTTAGTTGAATAGGTTTTGAATT
This sequence comes from Candidatus Enterococcus myersii, assembly GCF_017316025.1. Taxonomy (GTDB): domain Bacteria; phylum Bacillota; class Bacilli; order Lactobacillales; family Enterococcaceae; genus Enterococcus_C; species Enterococcus_C montenegrensis. The sequence continues at coordinate 104,278 of NZ_JAFLVT010000018.1, read as the reverse complement.
AGAAATTGTGGAGGAATGTAAATGGAATTAGATGTAATCGTGGTAACGTAGGAACAAAAAATCATGATTAAATTAGAATCTAAAGTGATAAATTTTTAAAGGAGGTTACCTATGATCTATGATGTAGTAATAATTGGGGCAGGACCCGGAGGTATGACCGCTGCTTTATATGCAGCACGTTCAAATCTTTCAGTGTTGATGTTAGAAAAGGGGCTTCCTGGAGGACAAATGAACAATACTGCAGAGATTGAGAACTATCCAGGATTTGAATCTATTCTAGGACCAGATTTATCCATGAAGATGCTTGCTGGTACAGAAAAATTTGGTGTCGAGTTAAAGCATGATACTGTTGAGAAAATTGAGAATGGTGGCAGTATAAAAATTATTAATGGCTTAAATGAAATGTATCAAGCCAGAACGATAATCATTGCCACAGGCGCAGTTCATAAAATGCTTGGAGTAAAAGGTGAAGATTCTTATTCAGGAATGGGTGTATCGTATTGTGCGGTATGTGACGGCGCGTTCTTTAGAAATAAAGAACTATTAGTAGTTGGTGGTGGAGACTCTGCGGTGGAGGAAGCTATTTACCTAACACAATTTGCCTCTAAGGTAACAATTGTCCATCGAAGAGATACCTTAAGGGCACAAAAAATACTTCAAGAACGTGCTTTTAATAACGAAAAAATTTCTTTTGAATGGAATGCTGTAATTGAGGAAATTAAGGGAAACCAAATGAAAGTGACCTCAGTTCAATTAAAAAATCCAAAAAACGATCAGTCGAAAGAAATTACTGCTGACGGAGTATTTATTTATGTCGGTTTAGATCCTATTACCCAACCATTTACAAGCTTAGGAATTGTAAATGATAATGGATGGATCAGAACGGATGAGAGAATGCGGACTACCATTCCTGGTATTTATGCTATTGGAGATGTGAGGGAAAAAGTATTACGTCAAGTTACAACAGCTGTAGGTGATGGAAGTATTGCAGGTCAAGAGGCATATAAATATATTGAAGAAAACTCAAAAATAAATGTATAGAATAGGTGAAGAAATGAAAAAAATTAATGATCAACAATTTAAAGAAGAAACAAGTCAGGGATTAGCATTAATCGATTTTTGGGCTCCATGGTGTGGTCCATGTAAAATGCAGGCTCCTATTTTGGATGAATTAGAAGCTGAGATGGGTGATAAGGTATCAATTTTTAAATTGAATGTGGATGATAATCCAGTTACGGCTAGTGAATTCGGTGTGATGAGTATTCCAACATTAATGATAAAAAAAGACGGTCGGGTTGTTGACAAGCTTGTTGGCGTACATGACAAAGAAACTTTAGCAAAAATATTGAATGAGTTTGCTTAATTAGCAAAAAAATTAATTATATTTGGATAGAAAATGTGACAAAGTGAATAGCCTAGTAGCCAAGAGCAAAAAATGTTCTTGGCTTTTTTCTTTGCAATGAATGAGGTGATTTATGACATTTTTAGATTTATTTGCCGGGATTGGTGGTTTTCGCTTAGGTATGGAACAAGCGGGCCATCACTGTATCGGCTTTTGTGAAATTGATGAATTTGCTAGGCGTAGTTATAAGGCAATTCATGATACTAGAGAGGAGGTGGAAATGCATGACATCACAAGTATATCAGACGAGTTTATTCAATCCCTCGGACCAGTGGACATCCTTTGCGACGGATTTCCGTGCCAAGCTTTTTCAATTGCGGGAAAGCGGCAAGGATTTTCCGATACTCGAGGTACTTTATTCTTTGAAATCGCTCGGTTCGCCGCTCTTCTCCAACCTAAGTTTCTATTCCTTGAGAACGTCCGAGGGTTGCTCAATCACGAAGGAGGGGCTACGTTCGAGACGATCCTCCGAACGCTGGATGGATTGGGGTATGATGTGGAATGGCAGGTGTTTAACTCAAAGGCCTACGTTCCCCAAAGTCGCGAGCGGGTCTTCCTTATCGGACATTCTCGAGACGCATGTACCGAACAGGTATTTCCTATCATTGGATCGTCTCCAACATCTGATCAAAACATCAGAAACTTAGTAAATATCAATCCTTCCAATCGTGGAATGGGGGGCCAAGTCTATGGTTCAGATGGTGTAGCACCAACCTTAACAGGCGATGAAGGAATCAAAATCGCATTGCCGGTAAATGAGGGGATTTCAGTAGCCGGTATGTTGCCGGGAAATTTTGAACAAGGTAATCGGGTTTACGAGGTGACCGGAACAGCTCCCACTTTGTCAACGAAACAAGGGGGAACGAAGATCATGATTCGAAAAAATAAAACAGAATATCAAGAGGTGAAGCCAGGGGACAGTGTGAACCTGGCTTTTCCTAATTCCACAAGTCGCCGAGGACGTCTGGGAAAACAAAGTGTGCATACCTTATTAACAGGAGACCAACAAGCAGTCGTCACAAATCAGTATCAGATTCGGAAGCTAACACCTAGAGAGTGCTGGCGGCTTCAGGGCTTTCCAGACTGTGCTTTTGATCGGGCAGCTCAAGTCAATTCAGATAGTCAATTGTACAAACAGGCCGGAAACTCTGTGACAGTTCCGGTCATTTTTGATATTGCCAGAAGATTAAAGGAGGTGGATAGGCATGATTTATGATGAGTTGATTGGAGAAATCTACTGGGTGATTGGTAAGATTCAGTCAGATTCAGAACTAGAAGAAGAATTACGCCGGCTCAATTTTGATATTTGCAAAAATGGGGTGAAAGTCCCTGGTGATTCATATGTAATGGACGAGGAAACCGATGCTCGAATTGAGCTGAATCAAGTCATCAGTGAATTGGAACGGATTGCGGATCATGCAAAAGAATCGAATATCCGTCAAGACTTGTTTGAGATTAAGGCAGAGTTGGAAATTGGGGGCATTGCCGAGGAGTAACCGCCAAATAAACCAACTGATAGGCGCTGACCGCGGAGGATTTGCGAAGCAGAAATCCTCCGTGGTGCTGTGCCTGTTCATGGACGGCGCCAGCCGGCCATGATGTCTCACCCCCCGTATCTAACAGGGGGGTACAAAAACACAAAAAATAAGCAAGCAACGATTAAGAATTGCTGGTATATCAAGGATAATTAGTATTTTTAGAAAATGTGAACTCAAGTTGGATAGTTCACATTTTGAAATTTGGTGGTGAATCATCAATGAGAAGAAATTTTACAAAAGAACTATTGAAGGAAAAAAGGAAGGAGTATAAGGTCACTCAAAACAAATTGGCAATAGCTTGTGATTTATCACGAGAGTATCTCAATAAAATTGAGTCGGGAAAGAAGGTTCCGGCTAAAAGTGTCATGAGAAAGATTTTTCAACAGCTAGAAACGTTCAACCCTGATTTACCTTTAACTTTGCTATTTGATTATGTACGCATTCGATTTCCAACTACAAACGCACGAAAAATTATACAAGAGGTTTTGCATCTAAATTTTGATTATATGCTTCATGAGGATTATGCCTTTTATTCTTACCAAGAACAATATGTTATGGGAGATATTGTAGTGATGGTATCTCAGGAAGAAGACAAAGGTATTCTCATTGAAATGAAAGGACGTGGTTGTCGGCAATTCGAAACATTTTTACTTGCGCAAAAAAGAAGTTGGTATGATTTTTTTGAGACAAGTTTAAAGTTAGGCGGCGTGATGAAACGATTGGATTTGGCAATCAATGACCGTGCAGGATTACTGAATATTCCCTATTTAACCAAAAAATGCCAAAACGAAGAATGTATTTCCTTGTTCCGAACCTTTAAAAGTTATCGGTCGGGGGAGCTGTTGAAAGCTGATGAAAAGGATGGCATGGGGAATACCTTATATATAGGCAGTCTCAAAAGTGAGGTTTATTTTTGTCTCTATGAAAAAGACTATGAGCAATATATCAAACTAGGGATACCTCTCGACCAGACAGAAACGAAGAATCGGTTTGAAATTCGGTTGAAAAATGAACGTGCTTATCACGCAATTATGGATTTGATGAAAGGGAGAAGTATTGAGAGCACTACGTTTTCAATCATTACTCGCTACATGCGAATTGCAGACAAGGTACAAGGGAAAAGAAGAACCAACTGGCCTCTTAATGAAAAGTGGGGCCGATTTGTCGGTCGAAATCGTAAAGAAATTCAATTGACCTCAGAGCCAAAGCCGTACACGATAGAACGAACTTACAACTGGTTAGGAAGGCAAGTCGCCCCTACTTTAAAAATGACGATTGAATTGGATCGTATTAGAGGAACCTCTTTTATTAGTGACATGGTATTAAACGCCGAATTATCTGAACGGCACAAAAAGATTTTAGAACAACAAAGTATGGCAATTGAAAACTTGATTGTATGAAAAGAGGAATTTTGATGGAAATTGGAAAGATATGTTATTGGTTTTTGGTGGTAGTGGCGGATCAAGCAATGGAAAAGAAAGGAAAGTGATGAAATGAATTTCGGACAAAATTTGTATCAATGGTTTTTGACCAACGCCCAATCTTTAGTCTTACTGGCGATTGTAGTCATTGGTTTATTTTTAGGATTTAAGCGAGAGTTTTCTAAACTGATTGGCTTTTTGGTGGTTGCCTTGATTGCGGTAGGTCTAGTCTTTAATGCTTCTGGTGTGAAAGATGTCTTACTGAATTTGTTTAATCGAATCGTCGGTGCATAAGGGGGAATCATGATGGAACAGATGCGTATTTATATCGCGAATCTTGGAAAATACAATGAAGGTGAGTTGGTGGGGGCGTGGTTTACCCCACCTATCGATTTTGATGAAGTGAAAGAACGGATTGGATTAAATGACGAATATGAAGAATATGCGATTCATGATTATGAACTGCCTTTTGAGATTGATGAATATACGTCAATTGAGGAAATTAATCGGTTGTGTGGCTTAGCGGAGGAACTTGAAGGAACACCAGTTGGTGAAGTTGCTTCAGAGATTCAACACGCTTTCTTTAATTCTTTTGAAGAAATGGTAGAGCATGTGGATGATATTGTCTATTATCCGGACTGTGATGATATGAGTGATGTAGCGTATTTCTTGATTGTTGAAAATGGTGATTTTGGCGAAGTACCAGAACACTTGAAGACGTATATTGATTTTGATGCGTGTGGTCGAGACTTGGAGATTGGGGGAAATTATTTGGTAACGAGTCGAGGTGTTTTTGAGTATCCATATTAACAAAATTATTGAAGGGTAGTTGATTTCTAAACTATCCTTCTTTTTAAAGGAATGATTTGATGAAGAAAATAAAAAGTTATACCAGTATCTGGGCAGTTGAAAAAGTCATTTACGCGATTAATGACTTTCAGCTGCCTTTTCCTGTGACCTTTAACCAGATGGCTTGGTTTGTTTTGTCCTTGCTGTTTGTCATCGTATTTGCCCATGTGCCTCCGCTGTCTATGATAGAGGGGGCTTTTTTAAAATACTTGGGCATACCGGCGGCGGTTATGTGGTTTATGTCGCAAAAGACCTTTGACGGCAAGAAGCCATTGGGATTTTTACGGTCCTTTATCAGTTATCACTTGCGGTTTAAGGTTACTTTTGCAGGAAAGAAAGTCAAAGAAAAGAAGAAACGATGGGATGAACCTGTCACTTTGGTAAGGAGTGTAAACTATGTACCCGATTAAGTATATCGAGAATAATCTTGTCTTTAACCAAGAAGGAGAATGTTTTGCATACTATGAGCTAGTGCCCTATAATTACTCCTTTTTATCACCTGAACAGAAATATCAAGTACACGATAGCTTTCGTCAATTGATTGCCCAGAACAGAGAAGGCAAGATCCATGCCTTACAAATTGCCACAGAAAGTAGTATTCGGGCCACGCAAGAACGATCGAAGAAAGAGATTACCGGGCGACTCAAAGAAGTTGCATTACAACGAATTGATTTACAGACAGATGCATTAGTATCTATGATTGGCGATAGTCAGATTGATTATCGCTTTTTTATTGGCTTCAAACTGATTGCGACAGATGAAGAGGTCAATCTAAAAAGTCTCAAAAAATCTTTCTTTTCTGGGATTCAAGAATTTGTCTATGGGGTGAATCATCATTTGATGGGGGATTTTGTTTCTTTATCCAATGAAGAAATTCGCCGGTATACTAAGCTTGAAAAATTAATGGAAAGTAAATTAGCTCGGAGATTTAAAGTCAGACGAGTCACACCGAGTGATCTGACTTACTTGATTGAACATATCTATGGTGAAAAAGGTACACCATTTGAAGAATATGAATTTCAGCTGCCAAAGAAAAAGCTGAAATCAGAAACGCTGGTGAAACGTTATGACTTATTACGTCCCAGTCGTTGTTTGATTGAAGAAAAGCCTCGGCACTTACGAATGGAACATGAAAATCACGAGTCTTATGTCGCGTATCTAACAATCAACACGATTGTGGGAGAGATGGAATTTCCTTCCTCGGAACTTTTTTATTACCAGCAACAACAATTCACGTTTCCTATCGACACGAGTATGAATGTAGAGATTGTCACCAATAAAAAGGCACTTGCCACCGTTCGCAACAAGAAAAAGGAACTGAAAGACTTAGACAACCACGCCTATCAATCCGACAATGAGACCAATTCGAATGTTTTGGACGCTTTGGATTCAGTAGATGAACTAGAAACCACCTTGGATCAGTCCAAGGAATCCATGTACAAATTGAGCTATGTGGTTCGAGTGAGTGCAGAATCAGTTGATGAACTAAAACGCTGCTGTGACGAAGTCTTGGATTTTTATGACGATACCAATGTAAAACTAGTCCGGCCCTTTGGCGATATGATGGGTCTACATGAAGAATTCTTACCTTCTAGTAAGCGATATATGAATGACTATATCCAATATGTTACGTCTGATTTTTTAGCAGGACTTGGTTTTGGCGCCACTCAAATGTTAGGAGAATTGGAAGGCATTTACTTTGGTTACAATGTAGATACGGGGCGCAATGTTTATCTAAAACCGGCATTGGCTTCACAAGGGGTAAAGGGGTCAGTTACCAATGCACTTGCCGCAGCTTTTCTTGGTTCTCTTGGTGGAGGTAAATCCTTTAGTAATAATCTCTTAGTCTATTATGCCGTCCTTTTTGGTGGTCAAGCTGTGATTGTCGATCCAAAAGGGGAACGTGGTGGATGGAAAGAAACCTTGCCAGAAATTGCGGATGAAATTAATATTCTCAACTTGACTAGTAAGCCAGAAAATCAAGGCTTACTTGATCCATATGTCATCATGAAGAAAAAGAAAGACTCAGAAAGTCTAGCGATTGATATCCTGACTTTTTTAACAGGAATTTCTAGTCGGGATGGGGAGAAGTTTCCTGTTTTGCGCAAAGCCATTCGAACCGTTACTCAAAGTGATCAACGAGGGTTACTACAAGTTATTAATGAGCTTCGAAAAGAGGGCTCAACAGTTGCGGAAAATATCGCCGATCATATCGAGTCCTTTACCGATTATGATTTTGCCCATTTGCTTTTCTCAGATGGTTCGATTACCCAGTCGATTAGTTTAGATAAACAGTTAAATATCATTCAAGTAGCGGATTTAGTTTTACCAGATGCAGAAACCACTTTTGAAGAATATACCACCATGGAGTTGCTTAGTGTTTCTATGCTAATCGTCATTTCCACTTTTGCTTTGGACTTCATCCATAGCAACCGAGAAATTTTCAAGATAGTGGACTTGGATGAGGCGTGGAGTTTTCTTCAAGTGGCACAAGGAAAAACATTATCGAATAAGCTCGTTCGTGCTGGGCGGGCCATGAATGCCGGAGTTTATTTTGTTACGCAAAATAGTGATGATTTACTGGATGAACGCTTGAAGAATAATATCGGGTTGAAGTTTGCGTTTCGCAGTACCGATATTCATGAAATCAAGAAAACCTTGGAATTCTTTGGCTTGGATAGAGAAGATGAAAGCAATCAAAAACGCCTGAGAGATTTGGAAAACGGTCAGTGTTTAATGCAAGATTTGTATGGGCGAGTAGGTGTGGTTCAAGTTCATCCAGTCTTTGAAGAACTCTTCCATGCTTTTGATACCCGTCCACCTATTCATGAGAGAATGGAGTGAGGGGATGAAAAAGAAACTTTTTCGGATTGTGGGAATCGTTTTTATTAGCATCATCACTCTGACAGTTCTATTGAGTTTAGTCGGTACGATAGCTGAGGCAACTGGTCTGGTTGATGATACAGTTGAAGCCGGAAATATTTATTCCCAATATTCACTTGGTAACTATCAGTTGGATTTCTTTGTGGATAGTTCATGGGATTGGCTACCGTGGAATTGGGGCGATGGCTTAGGAAAGAGCGTAATGTATGGTCTTTATGCCATTACTAATTTCATTTGGACGGTGAGTTTGTATTTGTCGAACGCCACGGGTTATGTGGTTCAAGAAGCTTATAAACTAGATTTCATTTCGGATACGGCTGAAAGTATTGGAAAGAATATCCAAACATTGGCTGGTATTACTGAAAATGGACTCCAGACCTCCGGATTTTATTTTGGGTTTCTATTATTGATGATTTTAGCTCTAGGGGTGTATGTGGCGTATACCGGATTATTAAAACGAGAAACCACGAAAGCAGTTCGAGCCGTGATTAATTTTGTGATGATTTTTCTACTTTCGGGTTCTTTTATTGCGTATGCGCCTACCTATATCACAAAAATTAATGACTTTAGTTCAGATGTTAGTGAAGCGGCTCTTAGCCTTGGGACCGAGATTGTTGTACCCAATTCAAAAAGCCAAGGAAAAGATAGCGTGGATTTGATTCGGGATAGTTTGTTTTCAATTCAAGTCCAGCAGCCTTGGTTACTCTTGCAATTTGATGATTCCAATATAGAGGAAATTGGCGAAGATCGGGTCAACAAGATTCTATTCGTGAGTCCGGATGAAAACAAGGGCAAGGATCGGGAAGAAGCGGTCAAAGCGGAGATTGAAGACAATGACAATGCGAATCTAAGTATAACCAAGACCATGAGCCGCTTAGGGACCGTGATTTTTTTGGTGCTGTTCAATATTGGGATTTCCTTCTTTGTCTTTCTTTTGACAGGAATTATGTTGTTTTCACAAATTCTCTTCATTATCTTTGCGATGTTTCTACCTATTAGCTTTTTATTGTCGATGTTGCCAACTTATGAAAGTTTGGGGAAAAAGGCGATTATTCGCTTATTCAATACGATTATGATGCGAGCGGGAGTGACCTTGGTTATCACCACGGCATTCAGTATTTCTACCATGTTTTTCAATATTTCAGCGACCTATCCCTTCTTTATGGTAGCATTTCTGCAAATTGTGACTTTTGCCGGGATTTATTTCAAATTGGGGGACATTATGAGTATGTTCAACCTCCAAAGCAATGATAGCCAGTCAATGGGCAGACGTGTCATGCGGAAACCGCAAATGTTGATGAATCGTAAACTACGGCAACTTAATCGAAATGTTGGGCGAACATTGGCTTTTGGTGGTGGTGCAGCAGTTGGTGGGAAACTAGCAAAAGATCAATCAAAATCCAGATTGAAGTCTCCTGGTTTTTCTCCACGAAAGAATCCATCGTTATCGGATAATCCAGAGACTATTAATGAGTCAAAAAAGAATTCTTCAACCTCAAAGAACCAAAAGCAAACCAGAATGAATTTGACCGGAAGAAAAATCGGCAAGGTACTAGATACCCAATCAATGGTAAAAGACAAAGCACAACAAGTAAAGGATCAAGTAAGGAATACACCAACTAATTTGAAATACAATCTGCATAAAGAAATCGAAAAGACGAAAAAAGCACCAGAAGAATTCAAGCGTGGACTTGTCCAAGAAAAAGCGAATCGAGCGGAGTTGCGAGAAAAACAACGACAACGTAGAGATGAAAATATGGCTGAAAAGCGGAAAGTATTGGGAAATTCAGCAAATCGTCATAGAAAAGGTAGGACCAATGTTCCGATAAAAGAGGAATCCAAATCTCAGAAAAGTAAGATACCAAGGAATGTACCAGCCAATCGAATTGTAAAAATGAATTCGAATCCTGAAATCAAACGAAGACTCTCAAATCAAAAATTGAGTACGAAAGAAAACAATCAACCAGTAAGAAAAGTAACTCCTATCCAACAGGCGAAGAAGCGATCCATTCTTGCAAAAGCGGGTAGTCGAAAGGTACAAAAAAGGATGGATTATCGTTCGAAATCAAGGTCAGGTGAATCAAAATGACCATTAAAAAACTGAGTACAATTTCGCTAGCCATTCTGACCATAACCTTTATGGGAATCTTGATGTGTGTCGGGTTATTGTTTGGCGAGGATAGTGAAGGAAATAGTAGTTCTGGTTCTTCTCCAGTTGGCAGTAGTGTCTCAGAAGAAGTCTTGAAACACCGCTCAATGGTTGAAAAGTACGCCAAAGAATCGGACATATCAGAGTATGTTCCGATTCTTTTGGCGATTATCCAAGTGGAATCTGGCGGCACAATGGAAGATGTGATGCAAAGTTCTGAGTCAGCTGGCTTGCCACCGAATTCATTGAGTACCGAGGCATCCATTAAACAAGGGTGTCTCTATTTTGCTTCTCTGGTTAAACGGGCCAACGAGTTAGGCTGTGACCAAGATAGTATCATTCAGGCCTATAACTACGGTGGCGGCTATTTGGATCATGTCGCAAAAAACGGAAAGAAGCATAGTTTTTCTTTGGCAGAATCTTTTTCAAGAAAGAAGTCTGGCGGTCAAAAAGTCGATTATCCTAATCCAATCGCGATTAAGGAAAATGGTGGGTGGCGCTATAACTATGGGAATATGTTTTATTGTTTGTTGGTGAAACAATATCTTACCACCAGTAAATTTGATGACGAGACAGTACAAAAAATCTTTGATGAAGCCTTTAAGTATGAAGGTACTGCTTATGTCTTTGGTGGTGCGAGTCCAGAAACGGGCTTTGATTGTAGTGGCTTGACCCAGTGGTGTTACGCCAAAGTTGGTCTGAAACTTCCACGGGTGGCACAAGATCAGTATGATGCCATGGCTCATATTGACCTAAAAGATGCCAAACCAGGTGATTTGATTTTCTTTCACTCAACTTATGATGCCGGTACTTATGTGACTCATGTAGGCATTTATGCAGGAGAGAATCAGATGTTCCATGCGGGAGATCCAGTGGGCTGGACGAATCTTACCGAACCCTATTGGCAGCAACATCTTATCGGAGCCGGTCGATACAAACAATAGAAAAGAGGAATGGAAAATGAACATAAAAATTGAACGAAGTCAGAAGGAGAAGACTCCAAAAAAGAAGAAAGAACGAGTAATTTCAGTGGGCAAGCATCGAAAAATGGTTCTTGTCCTTTGGTTTTTATTGTTTTGTAGTCTCGCTTTTGGGATATACAAAAATTTCACAGCAATTGACCGACACACGACTCATGAGAAAGTGGTTGTGAAAGAAAAAATAGTGAATACTTCTGGTGTCGAGAACTTTACGATTGATTTTGCGAAGGAGTATTTTTCTTGGAAGAATGACAAAGAAGCCATCGAAAAGAGAATGACTACTCTTGAACAATATCTGACTGAGGAAGGGGTGACTTTAAGTCAAGATATGGTTCGAGCGGATATTCCCACTAGTTCCGAAGTTCAAGTAGTAAAAATTCTAGATGTTGAGAAGCACTCAGAAGAATTTGTTATTTCATTTTTAGTGGAGCAAAAGATTACAGAGGGGAAAAAGACACAACAGGTTTCTTCTGCATATCGAGTGAGTATTTTTGAAGATAAAAAAGGAAACCATATTATGATAAGCTTACCGACTATGATTGCAAAGCCAGGAAAAGCGAATTATAAAGCAAAACAACTAGAGACTGATTCAGAGATTAATGCTAAGACATCGGAGGAAATCACTGAGTTTCTAGAGACCTTTTTCAAGCTTTATCCAACTGCTTCAGAAAAAGAACTTGAGTATTATGTAGAAAATGATGTTATGCGACCAATCAATTCGAATCTTAAATTTGTGGAATTAGTGAATCCAATTTATACACAAAATGAAAAAAGTATTCAAGTGAGAGTTGATGTAAAATACCTTGATACTCTATCAAAAGTAACGAATTACTTTCAGTATGAATTGGAATTACAAAATGATGGAAATTGGAGAATTATTGTCTCTGAATAAAAACAAGTTAGAATAATAGGTGAATGATGTTATTGTTGGTAGAGTGAATTCACCAAGTAAGGTGGATCAATCATGGGGAACCGTATCATAAATGATGCGGTTTTTTAGTATTAATTTCTGAGATTAATATTGATTTAATGGTTTTTTTGGAAGGGAACCGCAGGAGAAAATGATACGAGTGTCCTAGTTAATCTGTATCATTTAGTGGAGCAAGGCTAAGTAATGCGTATGAAATCAAGGTTCTATAATATTTTGTGTTGGTGGAAAATCGAAACCGATTTTCTGCCAACACTTTTTTCTTGTATGCAAATCAAAAAGAGACTCACAAAAGAAATAAGCATCTGTATCTGTTCATAAAACTGTCTCCTAAGTTTAGTGTCAATTTATTTGACGGATATTTATAAATTACTATCGGTTTGGATTGGTAACACTAAATTGGGAATAACTACATCCTTGACTTGGGATGTAGCAGTACGCTCTTAGTGCTAAAATTGAAAATCATAATTTGATGCTACTGCCGGGAGTTATTCGGCAGACTTATCCTACACACTTACATTAAACAACATCTATGAGTGACTTTTCTAGTTACTGATTCTTTTTGCGGGAAATAGAAAAGTCATTTTTTCGAAAAAAACTCAGAAAATACTACTTGCAATAATTCTGGACAGCCACTATGATAGCAACAACAGAAAAATCTACTAAGTACAGCCAGAGACTTGTACTCAGCTAACTAGTTTATTCCAGAATGCTGCATAATTTGATAGATTCATACTTTTATGTTTTTTTGCATATCGAAGTAGGTAGTCATATTTTGACTATCCAATTTGATAAAATATCGTTTATGCGAAACGTACTATAGTTGGTGCATCACTAGAGTTAAAAGTGTACAATGCTTAGTTTTTTTGAATCTTTATCGCAAATAGCTTCAAAAAACACTTTTTTGGATACTTTGGAAATATTTAGTTGAGTATAGTATAATATGAACAATTGTGACAAATAACAATTTTTTGGGAGTGAGTAAAGTTAGATGGGAAGACCCTTAGCAAAAGGCCTAGCTGTCGTAGCCGTCGGTATCGGAGCACTGGGTATATGTTACATCGGTTACCGAGCCGATAAAACACATCAGTATGAACAACGAGTTCAGTACGCCAATAGCACCATTGCAAAAAGCCAAGAGCAGTTAGCGACTCTCACAAAAACCATTGATTCGTTTTATCAAGAAGGTCAATCAATTTTTTTGAGAGAAAATTTGACGGAGTCCGAGCTTGCGGCCGTACGAGGAAAGCTTGAATCTGTCAAAGTTGATGCTGAAGAATACCATATTCAAGCAGAAGACCTAACAGACGATGCTGGGGGGATTCAAGAGACCAAAGACGCCCTTGTGAAAAAAGTTAATTTGGTCAATGACAAATTAACTATTCAAGAAAAGACCAATAACTTGTTTGAGAATCCTGTGAGTTCTTGGCAGAAGCCGGTTAATGATGTAGTGATTAAAAAAGACATTTCAGACGAATCAATCGGAGAAATTCGAGAAACCTTGAAACTGTCGACGTTAGCTGACCAATGGCAAAAAAATATCACTGAGTATCTAGATTTTGCCAATGCACAGTTGACTAGGATTAAGAACATTGAAGCAACCATCGACAGCTTACTTAAAAATGGTCAAATCACAGACAAGGCAAATTATGAAAGCTATATTGCCTTAGCAGAGAGCATCGGTCAAGTTCGTAATCTCACCTATAAGGAATCCTTTACAGCCTCACTGAACACCATAAGTGAGCAGTTAGGATACGGTACCTTGTCACCAGGTGATAGCGGTGAGTCGGGAAATGAGTCTTCTGATGAAGGTAATTCTCATGAAGAAGCATTCACCGAAGAATATGCTGAGCCTGACGACGAACAGTAAACAGTCTTTGTAGAAAATGAAAGAGAAAGTGGGAACACTAATGGAAGAGACAATCAGTTTGAAGGAAATATTTGACATCTTAAAGAAGCATGTCGCTGCAATATTGATTAGTATGTTCGCTGGCTTGGCTCTGGCAAGCGTGGCGACGTTTTTTATCATTACGCCGAAATACAATTCACAAGCCCAATTGATTGTTAAACTACCTCGAACAGATGCGACCAATGCCGGAGATGTCAATACGAACTTATTGATGATTAATACGTATAAAGATATGATTACTGGCGACTTGGTTATGAGCACTGTCAAAGATCGTCTGGAGTCAGAATATGATCTGGATAAAACTGTCAGTGAACTCAAAGGTGCCATCCAAGTCCAACAATCCCAGAATTCCCAAATGTTTTCCATCGTAGCAACCGATACAAAACCAGTGGATGCGGAACATATCGCCAACACCACAGCGAAAGTCTTCCAAGAAAATGCCAAAGATGTTTTGGATGTCGACAAGATTTCAATCATTTCAAATGCACAAGCCTCCATGACACCAGTCTCTCCCAACAACAAGCTGAACTTAGCAATCGGCTTGGTTCTAGGGATGATGGTAGGGGTTGGCTTGGCCTTCTTATTGGAACTGTTGGACCGTACCGTCAAAGATAGCCGGTTCGTAGCAGAAAATCTCGGCTTTACCATCCTTGGCTCAGTCCCACAAATGACAGATAAAGAGCTTAAGAAGACCACAAACTCAATCGCTGCAGTGCAAAATCAGGACAATTCCACAACCAAACAAGACAAAGCTCGTCGCAGTCGCTCACGAGTATAGGGAGATATCGATTATGGGAAAACGAAACAGTAAACATCATAGCCAACAAACCAGTGCCGTCAGTCTCATCACACTAGCAGACAAAACGTCACCAATCTCAGAACAGTACCGGACGATTCGGACCAATATCCAGTTTGCTTCAGCAGACAAAAAAATTCAGACCATCGTCGTGACTTCCTCTGGACCATCAGAGGGTAAATCCACGACTTCAGCGAATCTTGCCGTAGTTTTCGCTAGTTCCGGTCAACGTGTGCTTTTGGTGGATGCGGATATGCGTAAGCCAACGGTTCACAAAACATTTGGGTTAAGTAATGATACCGGTCTGAGCCTCGTCTTGAGTACCAATCAAAGCATCTTGGAAAATGCGCGCACAGTCGGAATCGAAAATCTGGCCATCTTACCAAGTGGTCCTAAGCCGCCAAACCCTTCTGAATTACTGGGCTCTGTACGTATGAACCAAGTCATTGAGGAAGCACGCCACCTGTATGATGTTGTTATTTTCGACATGCCACCCGTGGTCGCCGTGACGGACGCTCAGATTATGGCGTCAAAAGCTGACGGCACACTGCTAGTTGTTAGAGAAAACGTCACGCGAAAAGATGCATTAACCAATGCGAAAAATCTGTTGGAAATGGTGCAAGCGCGGGTATTAGGCGTGGTATACAATGGCACGCAAAATATGAAAGACCAAGGTTACTACTATTATTATGGTAACTAAGTTGAATTGATTTGAGGAGGAGATTGGATGATTGATCTTCATTGTCATATCTTACCGGGAGTAGATGATGGGGCAGATACGTTAGCTGATAGCATTGCCATGGCAGAAAAAGCCATCAGCCAAGGCATCACACATATCTTGTGTACCCCCCATCATAATAATGGAAAATATGTGAATCCGAAAGCTGCGGTCATCGATAAAGTGGCTGAGCTCCAGGCGGAACTCGACCGTCGTAACCTCCCTCTGACCCTACTGGAAGGGCAAGAGGTGCGGATTACGGGGGATTTAGTAGAAGAAATCCAACAAGATCAGATTTTGTCTACAGATTTAGCAGATACCTATCTTTTGATTGAATTTCCTACGATGGATGTCCCAGCCTATACAGAGCAACTTTTTTTCAAGCTGCGAAATATGGGAAAGGTGCCAGTCATCGTCCATCCGGAAAGAAATGCGAAGTTTCGTGAAGATCCCAATCGCCTGATTCCATACTTGGAGATGGGGTGCCTCGCGCAACTCACCGCTCCAAGCTACATAGGTGTCTTTGGTAAAGACATCCAAAAGACGGCAAAGCAGATGGTTGAGCATAACCTCGTTCAGATGATGGCGTCTGACGCTCATGGTATCAAAAAAAGAACGTTTGCAATGAAAGAAGCCTTTCGCCAAATCGGACATGACTTTGATGAAGAAAAAGTCAAAGCTATGGAACAAGTGGCGAAAGATTTGATAAATGGGGATGCGGTCACATACCCAGATTATACAGAAGCTAAGAAGAAACGGTTTGGATTATTTTAGTTGAGCTGACGATGTTACTTATAAAATTTTTTGGAAATAGAGAGATGAGAAAAACAGGAGGAGTATGAATGGTGATGACGGAAAACTTTTTTAATATCATGAAGGCGGATGATTTAAAAAAGCACTACCAAGATCAGTATTTTAAGTTGCAATGGGTCGATCAAGAAAAATTGAAAAGACAAAAAGGCTATGATTTTGTTAAACGAGGAATTGATGTTGTTGGCGGAACTGTTGGATTAGTTCTTGCTTCACCACTCATGGCATATGTAGCTTATAAAATTCGCCAAGAAGAACCTGGCTCACCAGTGGTTTTTGCCCAAACACGGGTCGGGCGCAATGGCAAATTGTTCACCATGTATAAATTTCGTTCTATGTGTATCGATGCTGAAGAAAAATTAGCAGAACTAATGGAACAAAATGAAATCGATGGTGCCATGTTTAAAATGAAAGACGATCCTCGAGTTACCAAAATTGGTAAAATGATTCGTCGCACCAGTTTAGACGAACTACCCCAACTCTTAAATGTCGTTAAAGGGGATATGAGTCTGATTGGTCCTCGACCACCTTTGGAAAGAGAAGTCGCTGAATACACTCCCCATGACATGCAACGGTTATTGGTAAAACCAGGTTGCTCAGGTTTATGGCAAGTCAGCGGACGAAATGAAGTTGGCTTTGAAGAAATGGTGGACTTCGATGTGGAGTACATTCAAAATCGTAGTACTTTGAATGATATCAAGATTATATTCAAAACTATTAAAGTAATGATTAAGCCGAATGGGGCATATTAAATTAGAAAAAAGGGATTGAATAGACGTAAATGAAAACTATTAAAATTGGCATTGCTACCCATAAAAGCTATCAAATGCCTAAAGATGAGATGTACTTACCTATCCAAAGTGGCGCTGCAATGCATCCTGAGGAATTGGGGTATGAAAAAGACAATACTGGTGAAAATATTTCTAGTAAAAATGCCAATTATTCAGAATTAACGGCTTTATATTGGTTATGGAAAAATGTATCTGCGGATTACAAAGGATTATCCCATTATCGCCGCCATTTTTCAAAAAATAAAAATGTTAGTATCTTTGCTCAAGGGACATTCACTGATGTTTTAGATCAACAAACATTAATGCAAAAATTGGACAAAGCCGACATTGTATTACCAAAAAAGCGAAATTACTACATTGAGTCAATTGAATCTCATTATAACCATACTCATTACCCACAAGACTTGGTCGTGACACGAGAAATTATTGAAGCTCTATATCCTGACTACCTAGCTTCTTATGATAAAATTTTACAACGAAAATCTGCTCATATGTTTAACATGTTTATTATGTCAGAAGAAAAATTTGATTCTTATTGTGAATGGATGTTTTCAATTTTATTCGCTTTAGAGGAAAAGCTAGATATTTCTGAATACAATAGTTTCCATGCACGAGTTTTTGGTCGAGTAAGTGAAATCTTGTTGGATGTTTGGATAGATAAAAATGGCTGTTCATACGAAGAAATTCCAGTGATTTTTATGGAAAAACGATCATGGCTAGAAAAAGGAACTAAATTTTTGAAGGCTAAACTACAAGTGAGTAGGTATTAAAACTTGTTTTTTAGAAAAAATATCATGAAGGAAATTAAATTGAAAAACCAAGAGAAGTTATGTGGAATTTTCTTTCAATTTACGAGAAATAAATGGGTAAAAAAAGATTATAAAATTAAGAACTATTGAATTTATCACATAATATGAATAAAACAAAAGCCTGAAAAAAACATAATAAAAATAGTTTGAAAGGGTAATTATGATTAGAAAATTACAGTTTATATTAAGCTTTTTGCTTGTTTTAGGATGTCAATCAGTCTATACGAAAATGACAACATTTCCTGGTGATATATTAATAACGATAACTTTTGTGCTAGTATTGATTTTTTTGATTGTAATTCAATCAGAAGAAATGAAAATGATATTTAATAAATCTATACTAAAAATTTTTTTGACTAATTGTATGTTTATGAATAGTCTAATAGTATTAATTTTTGTTTTGAATATTTTTTTCCCATATAGAAATATGAGTCAAATAGGAAATATCAAAGAAAGCCTTATGATATTAGGTTTACTAATAGTTATTTTTGATCTAATTTATATGTATTTCTTATTAAAAAAGAATAATAAATACTATTTTATTAAGGATATTATCAATGGTGTTTTTGTAATAAATGTTATTTCACTTTTTTTCTATATTCTAGGCCCAACGCTAAAAGTTTTGTCTCCAACAAAAATTGTTAATATTTTTTGGGGGGGAGCACAAAACATAGCATCCTTTTATAATGTGTTTTTTGTAGCTCAACCAGGAGCATATTCTTTATTGAGCCAGGGAAGAAATACCGGTATCTTTGTTGAAGGTCCAATGTATGCTTTTGTAATTGTGATAGCAATATTGTTCGAGTTGTTCTTATTTGAAGATAAAAAAAGATATAGATTAATGATTGGATTAATTGCGTTGATTACCACGTACTCAACTACGGGACTCATTGTAACAGCTCTCGGCATGTTTTTTTTAATTCTTAAAAATTTAAAAAAAGAAACCGGAGGTGTCAACCTTCCAATACTAGCTTTCACACCGATCATCTTCTTTTTCGCTTCTTTTTTTATTATAAAATTATTAAATGAGAAGATTAATATGGGAAACTCTGATGATATACGGATAAATAATTTTAGTAATGCTGTATATAGTTGGGGTTTGCGTCCGCTATTCGGATATGGTTTCAAAGCAGAAAAAGCTGGAATTCTTACAGGACATACCAGTGTTTTTTCACAAATTATACAAGATGGTGGACTGTTATTTCTTTTGTTTTATACAATTCCCTTCATTAGTTTTACTAAATATTCTTTGAAAAAAAAGAATTTTGAGAATGTCTTTTTTGTGTTGTGTTATCTATTGCTAATTTTTAATACTGTAATAACATATACTACAATATCAATTGCTATTCTAGCTTTCTTAACAGCAATTAAATTAACAGATGAGGGAGAGCTGTTAATTTAATAGTAAGCTTAGAATTATTTGGAGTTATATTTGCAAATGAAGCTGCTAAAAAAGGTTATTAAGTAAATAAAGAATATTGAAAAATGTGATTTTATTGTTGGAAACATTTAATCAGCAGAAGTGAAAAAGGTTCAATTTTATCAATATGGAGTGTATATGTTCTATGCAGCTAAAAAATCATTTGAAATTTTTCTTCTATAAAAGTATGCTTCTATTTACATTTTTGATAGATTAGTCTATCTGTTGGAGAAATTTTTGGGTCTACAGGATTAAGTTTATTATTATTTTGGTACAATATAGAAAGTAAATTAAAAGATATTGTTACATTTTATTTGGAATCAGCCTTATGGATAGTAGTAGTTTTATTTTTAGCAACATGAATTGATTATTCTAGATTTCAACTTTTGGATCCTACTGGTTTTGCTGCGGTATTTCAGGGAAGAATACCTATGCACTCTGTTCATTTTTCATTTTTTAGTGAATTTCCTATTTTTATTTTTGTTTCTTATGTTTTGCTTTTTGTTTCTATTTAAAAAAATTCTTATGTAAAAAAGAATATATTGTGGTATTGTTTTTTCTTTCGTTTATTATAACGACAACTTTTTATAGTACACATAATGAAATGATCTATTATTTCATTGTCCTGTATTTTGTGATTACAAGCTTCACAAAAGGAAAGTTAAAATATAACTAAAAAAATTATAATGTTATCATTTGGTATTGGAATAAAGGAGAAATTTATGACAGTAAGTATTATTATACCAGTCTATAACGTTGAAAGATACTTAACTAAATGTGTTAAAAGCCTTCGTAATCAGACATATAAAGACATAGAGATTATTCTAGTCAATGACGGATCTACAGATAAATCTGGTTATATTTGTGATACCTTAGCCTTACAAGATTCTAGAATAAGTGTCTATCATAAAAAGAACAGTGGTCAATCTGATGCTAGAAACTTGGGATTAGATAATGCTAATGGGGAGTGGATTACTTTTGTTGATTCTGATGACTATGTTACTCCAGATTATATAGAATTTTTATTGAATCTTGCTATAAAAAATCAAGCCGATATTTCTATAGCTACATATACCTATATAACTCCTAAAAGAAGAAAAGATCGAGGTACTGGAGAAATGGTAGTTATGAACGCTGAGACAACTATAAAACGTATGTTGTTAGATGATGGATTTGATATGGGAGTATGGGCAAAAATGTTCCGTAAGGAATTTTTTAATGAGCATAGATTTCCAAGTGGAAAAATTTTTGAAGATTCATTAATAACATATCAAATAGTTGCAAATTCATCGAAAATTGCATTTGGTTCAAAAAGCATCTATTTTTATGTCAATAGAGAGGATTCAACTGTAAACAGACAATTTACAGAAAAAAAATTAGATTTATTAGAGATGACAGATCAAGCAGCAGATTTTATTCTTCAAAGATATCCGTCTCTAAACTTATATACACAAAGAAGAATTTTGTGGTCTAGATTTAGTACTTTGAATCAAATTCTAACATCTAAAAATAGAGAAAATTATAAAAATATTAGCTTGGATTTAAAAAAGGATATTCTTTCTTATGATGAGTTAATCAGAAGTGAAGTTATTCCTCGAAGAGATAAAATAGCTTACAGAATTCTTAAATATTTAGGGTTAGATGGCTATAGGTATTGTTGGAATTTATACTTAAAAATTAATCGATAAAAAGAATGGATGGATTAGTAAATGAAGACAGCGACTGTAACTTTACACACTGCACATAATAATGGCTCATTCTTACAAGCCTATGCGCTGCAAAAAACTATTTATAAAATGGGATATCCAAATAAAATTATTAATTTTGTACCAACTGCTCAATATTCGTTGTATCAGAATATCATTTTTAAAGAATTATCATTAAAAGGATTGATAAAAGGTGCGTTGAATATCCCACATTATAATAAATTAACTAAAAGAAAGAATAGATTTAATAATGTGCTTGATAATTTAAATCTGACTGATAGGTTTGATGAGGAAAATAAATTTGCTGAAGTTTCTCAGGAATATGATTGCTTAATTGCTGGTAGTGACCAGATCTGGAATAATGCTTCTATGCCAGATTTTTCTAACATATACTTATTGCCAGTAAACCAACACAAAATTTCTTATGCTCCTAGTTTTGGTAAATCACTTACAAATCAATTTGGTTCGGATATTATTGAAAGTATTAAGAAATTTGAATACCTATCTGTTAGAGAACAATCAGTTAAAGTAGCTTTAGATAAATTGATTCCTGAAAAACGTATTCAAGTTGTTTTAGATCCAACATTCTTATTGGAAAAAAATGACTACAATGAATTATACAATAACGCTGATTGTAAATTTGATGGGGATTATATCTTTTTTTACTGTATCAAGGCGAGCAAAGAAGTGCTATCTACTGTTAAGAAAATTAGTGAGATGCTAAATTTACCTGTGGTAACAGTATTCACTGGCGTAAATACTTATAAATGTCAAATTTATGGGCAAAAAGTTGATTTTGAAGCAGGGCCATCGGAGTTTATAAAATATATTCATGATGCTAAATATGTAATATCAAATTCGTTTCACGGGATTGTTTTTTCAATAATCTACAATAAAATATTTTTTAGAATTGCAGATAATGATGGTGGGAAAATTAAAACTGATGAGAGATTGGACTCTATTTTATCACTATTAGAATTAACAAAACAAAATGTTATTGCAAATACTGAGATTCACTTAAATAAGAATATCGATTTTAAAGTTGCTAATGATAATTTAAAAAAATTAAAGACGGACTCTTTGGAGTGGCTGCAGACTTCTTTAGCTACTGTTCAAGAAGAGGTAAAAAAAACCCAAACTGAGTTGATAAAGAATGAAAAATAAAATTGCTAAAAACACCTTGTTTTTATATATCTTAACATTTTCAAATTATTTTTTAGGACTAATGTTGTTCCCATACCTTTCTCGTGTATTAAGTGTTGAAAAATTTGGTTTGGTAGGCTTTTCGATGTCATTTGTATTAATTTTTCAAATGATTGTAGAATATGGATTCAGCATTTCAGGTACGGCACAAATTGCAAAGTATCAGTCGGATTTTGGCAAAATAAATGAGGCTGTTACAACTGTTACTTTTGCTAAAATATTTCTATCAATAATATCATTATTTCTGTTTTTATTTAGTGCTGTTTTTATTAAAATGATTAGAGAAAATTTTCTGTTTGTGGGGCTCTTTATTTTAGATTCCTTTATTAAAGCTTTATTACCAGATTTTTATTTTAGAGGAATAGAAGAAATGAAAACTATAACAATAAGAGCTGTCATTGCAAAGTCATTATGTATAGGGTTGGTGCTATTTCTAGTATCTGGTGATCAACAAGTAAATCTGGTTCCATTATCTTATATAATAGGAGACCTTGCTGCTTTAATAATTACTGTAATAATGATGTTTAAAAAGGGTGTTAAGGTTACTTCTCTTAGTATTAAAAGTATAATTGAAATACTTCGTGAGGGGTTTCCGTACTTCTTATCAAGAGTTTCAGTGAGTATCAATAATTCGATAGGTACTTTTTTCTTGGGATTGAAATTTTCTCCATCGTCAATTGAGACAGGAATTCTATCCGGGATTACCAAAATAACTACTGCTGGAGATATGTTGTTGACACCAGTAAATGATAGTATTTATCCACATATGGTACGAAATAAAGATTACAAATTTTTGAAAAAAATTATCATTTTTGGTGGAATAATTTGGTTTTTAGGGTGTACTGTTATTTTTGTTTTTGCTGATTTTGTATGTAGCTTAGTTTTAGGACCAAACTATGCAGAAGCGGGTATATACTTAAGAATTTTAGTGGTGAATACCTTTTTTGGATTTTTCAGTTTGTTTTTGGGATACCCTGCCTTATCTCCAATTGGAAAGGCAAACTATGCTAATGCGGCATTACCATTTGCAACTATAGTAAATTTAGTTTGTTATTTCATACTATGGGCTACAAATAGTATTACATTGTTAAATGTTGTGATTGTTATGAGCGTTGTTAATTTATTGATGGCCATTTTTAGAGGTATTGCGTTATATAGAAATAGATACTTGATTTCAAAAAAATTAGGAGATTAGTCTAATAAGTGTGAGGGAGTTAAATTAAAAATGAATTATCTAGTAGTCGGATCAGGTCTTTTTGGAGCGATTTTTGCAAATGAGGCTGCGAAGAAGGGCCATCAGGTTAAGGTCATTGAAAAACGTGATCATATTGCCGGAAATATTTATACAAAAGAAGTAGAAGGCATTCAGTTCCATCAATATGGTGCCCATATCTTCCATACTTCAAATAAAGTAGTTTGGGATTATGTGAATCAATTTGCGGAGTTTAACCGTTATACTAATTCACCAATTGCTAATTATCATGGTGAAATTTACAATATGCCTTTCAATATGAACACTTTCAATAAGTTATGGGGTGTGGTAACTCCTGCTGAAGCCAAAGAGAAAATTGACGAGCAGCGGGCAGTTTTAGGCGGCAAAGAGCCAGAGAATTTGGAAGAACAAGCTATTTCTTTAGTGGGCATAGATATCTATAAGAAATTGATTAAAGATTATACTGAAAAACAATGGGGACGTTCTTGTACTGAATTACCAGCATTTATCATCAAACGTTTACCTGTACGGTTGACATATGATAACAATTATTTCAACGATAAATACCAAGGAATTCCAATTGGTGGTTATACACAAATCGTGGAAAAAATGTTGGATCATCCAAATATCAAAGTCCAACTAAACACTGATTTCTTTGATAATCGGGAACAATTTGAAGCAGAAGCTGACAAAATTGTCTACACTGGAATGATTGATCAATATTACGATTATAAATTCGGGCGTTTGGAATACCGTTCATTGAAATTTGAAAATGAAATCCTTGATGAAGAAAATTATCAAGGAAATGCGGTAGTCAATTATACTGATGCGGATCATGCTTATACACGGATTATCGAACATAAGCATTTTGAGTTTGGTACGCAAGAAAAAACCATTATTACTAAAGAATACCCTGCAGATTGGCATCCTGGTGATGAACCTTATTATCCAGTAAACGATGATAAAAATAACGGACTATACCAACACTATAAAGATCTTGCTGGCAAAGAAGGTAAAGTGATTTTTGGCGGCCGCTTGGGCATGTACAAATACTTTGATATGCACATGGTGATTGCTGAAGCGTTGAGTTTGACGAAAAAATATTTCTGATTAAGTAATTTGCAAGAAGTTAATTATAGGAGGAACAATGACAATGACTTCATTGAAATCTAGTGTAAAAAGAACTCTAGGACCTAAGAATGTGGCGTATTTAAAGTTTAAAGCGTCAAAATTTAGTTTATCAAAGCAATATCGATGGGATAAAAAAAAGTATTATGATAATTTTTCAAACGTCTTTTCATCTGATGAGAACCAATTAAATGCAAAAATTACTTTTCGGGCACATCAGTTAGAAAAAGGGCTAAGTCATCGTAAATTTAGAGCGGGATTTGGCAAAAATCCTCTTACAGAACTATCTGGATTTCTTAAAGAATATATTAATAAGGGATATTCAAAAGAAAACAAGGTTTACATAAATGCTCTAAGTTGTTTAAAGACCTATGCTGAAAAACACGAAAAGTTGGGGAAACAACTTCCCGAACACTATACAAATAATTTTAAATTTATTAAAAATGAGATTGCAAATTGTACTTCAAAAATTGGTGGTTTTGAAGAAGTTAATATTCAACAGAAATTAGATAATCAAAAGAAAGACTATAAAACGCTTTTTGAAAATCGTTTTGCAATAAGAGAGTATTCAGATGATCCAGTAGATATTAATAGGATTAAAGAAGTAATTGCAATCTCAATGAAAACACCTTCTGTATGTAATCGACAATCCTCTCGAATTCGAGTGATAACCGATGAAAAATTAATTGAACAAGCCTTAAATATACAAGCTGGTTTCAAAGGATATAAGCTACCGCCTTGTCTGCTACTGATAACAACGGATACGAGCGCTTTTATTGAAACAAAAGAAAGAAATCAAGTATATATCGATGGTGGGTTGTTTTCCATGTCAATATTGAATGGTTTGGAGTATGTGGGTTTAGCAGCATGCCCTCTTCATACAATGTTTAATATTAAAGACGAAATAAGTACAAGAAAAGTTTTAAACGTACCAGAAAATGAAAATTTAATTATGTATATTGCAGTTGGGAATTTTAATCAAGAAAATCTATATTGTAAATCATTTAGAAATGATCCAGAAAGTATAACAACATTTTTATAAGATGAACGTAGTTGTCAAAGGGAGAGAGTACAATGAAAAAAGTCCGTAAAGCAATCATCCCCGCAGCGGGGTTAGGTACACGGTTTTTACCAGCGACAAAAGCGATTGCCAAAGAAATGTTGCCAATTGTTGATAAGCCAACGATTCAATTTATCGTTGAAGAGGCGATTGCTTCTGGGATTGAAGATATTTTGGTGGTAACTGGTAAGGGCAAGCGACCGATTGAAGATCATTTTGATGCCAATTTGGCATTGGAACAAAACCTTGCAGAAAAGAATAAGACTGAGTTGTTGGCATTGGTCGAAGCGACGACTGCCATTAACTTGCATTTTATTCGTCAAAAACATCCGCTAGGCTTGGGACATGCAGTCTTGCAGGCGAAGGCTTTTGTGGGGGATGAACCTTTTATCGTGATGTTGGGAGATGACATCATGGAAGATAAGGTGCCTTTAACGAAACAGCTGATTGATGATTATGAACAAACTCAAGCATCGACTTTGGCTGTAATGAAGGTTCCCCATAACGAAACTTCTAAGTACGGGATCATCAATCCAAATAAGGAAGTTTCTAAGGGCTTGTATGATGTGAATTCTTTTGTGGAAAAACCAAAGCCTGAAGATGCACCTAGCGATTTAGCGATTATTGGTCGCTACTTATTGAAACCTGAAATCTTTGAAATTTTAGAAAATCAAACTCCTGGTGCCGGCAACGAAATTCAGTTGACGGATGCCATTGATAGTTTGAATAAGATTCAACGGGTTTTTGCCCATGAATTTACAGGCAAGCGTTATGATGTTGGGGATAAACTAGGCATGGTTGAAGCTAATGTGGAAATGGGTCTGAAACATCCTGAAATTGGTGAAGAATTGAAGGCTTATATTAAGCGTCTTGCGGCGACATTATAATAAAGAAATGATATGTTTGTTGATTTAATTATGAAAAATGACAGACTGCCATCGTTTACGAAGGGATATGAGTATGAATAAACGAATTGATACTATTGATATTTTAAAAGGAATTACTATAATACTTGTAGTGTTTGGTCATGCTGTTCAGGGGATTGTTGATAGTAATAATCTATCTCTGAATACAGATTTTTCTTCAATCTATATTACAAAAAAAGTAATTTATGGATTTCATATGCCAGTATTTTTTATTGTTAGTGGTTTCTTTCTTACTAAATGGTTGAAAAAGGATAAACCTACAGCTTTAAAAAAGAAAACTAAAAGATTGGTTTATCCGTATTTTGTTTGGTCATTTATTACAGCCTTATTTATGCAAATTGCATCTAAATTTACAAACAATGGGTTAGGTCTTATCGATTTTGTTAAATCACCAGTTATTCCCTTTTCGCAGTATTGGTTTTTGTACTTGCTATTTTTCTTTCATTTAGTTTATTTTGTTGTAGATATTTTTTTTAATAAGAAATCACTAAATGTTTTATTTTGTATTTCAATAGGTTTATTTTGTATAGGTCCTTTTTTACCTGATGTTTGGGTGATGTCTAATTTTACAAAATATTTTATCTTTTTCATGCTGGGATCTTATGTGCTACCTTACATTCAAAAAGAAAAAAAAGTAGGCGTAACAGCGCTACTTGGAATGATTTTATTATTTATAGTAGTTAACTATCTATATGTATCGGTTTTGGAAATGAAATATGTTAGATACTATTTATTTTTTATCACTTCGATTGTTGGATTTATTTTATCATTAAGTTTATCTATCTACATTTCACCAAAAATTTTCTAAATTGAAAGGTTTTATGATTTACTTGGGGAAAAATTCTATGCAGCTTTATGTTATGCATTTGATTCCATTAGCTGGTTTGCGCATTGTCTTATTAAAATTAATTCCATCAATAAACTTATGGGGATTATCTCTCCTTATTGCATTCCTATCTCTTATTATCTGTTTAATTGGGATAAAAATTATTAATAAGTTAAATCTTGAAAAAATATTGTTTTAAAAATAATAGTAGTTTTTATGTTAAAGATTCTTATCTAGAATGTAAATTTTATCGGAAAAATAGGGGGCTTAAAAAAAGATATTTGTTTTTTCCATATGTACCTACCATTAAAAGTTCAATTTACGTAGTAACAAAAGTCTTACCGAATTTTTGAGCAACTATCTAACATTCATCTCCAAGAAATGAGGGATCATTCATTGTCAACAGGGAAAAAAATCATTTTAGGAATCGTGGGACTAATTCTTGCAATCACATTGGTAGTAGTCGGACTTGGTGCCAAGGTTTACTTCGATGTCCGAGGGTCAGCGGATCAGACGTATGAATCTGTTAAACGTAACAATCCAGCCAAGCGGGAACAGGCAGTAGACTTGGAAGAACAAGATCCGTTTTCAGTCTTGTTACTTGGGATTGATACCGGTGATTTAGGTCGTACGGAACAAGGGCGTTCGGATACCATGATGGTAGCGACGGTCAACCCGAAAGAGAAGAAGACCACTATTGTCAGCATTGCCAGAGATACCTATGTGCCGATCGTGGGTCATGGGACAGATGATAAGATTAACCACGCCTATGCCTTTGGTGGGGCGGCGATGTCGATGGATACGGTGGAAAGTTATCTGGATATTCCGATTGATCATTATGTAGCTATTAACATGAAAGGCCTCAAGGAACTGGTAGATGCGGTAGGTGGCGTGGAGGTTTCCAATAGTGGTGAGTTCACTCAAAGTGGCTATACCTTCAAGCATGGCTTAAACACGTTGGATGGCGATAGGGCACTTGCCTTTTCCCGGATGCGTAAGGAAGATCCTCGAGGAGACTATGGTCGGCAAGAACGGCAGCGAGCCATCGTCGTCGGTGTCGTGAAGAAGCTGTTGTCGATGGATGGGATTACTAAGTATCAAGAAGTCTTAGAGGCGATGGAGTCCAATGTGACCACGGATATGCATTTTGCTGACATGAAGAAGATTGTCTTGAATTATCGGGATGCCTTTACCAATGTGAAGACAGAGCAGATGCAAGGAGAAGGCTTCATGCAAGACAATATCAGTTACCAACGGGTTTCCGAAGATGAGTTGCAACGGGTGCAAGACATCTTGAAAGGTGAGTTGGACCTTTAAGTACCAATAGTGATGAATGGCGTCCTGATGTGGGGCGCCATTTTTGTGAAAGGAAGTGGGTGACGTGAGAGTAATCAAGAGCGTGGTGGCGTTGCTAGTCGCGGTGGGCGTCAGTGGTCTGTTAATCCACTTTATTGCTCTGCCGGTTCTAGCGGGGTATCCTCGGATTGCCCAGACGATGGAGCGTTTTGCCTATACTGAATTGGTGTTAATCAGTTTTCTTGCATTGGTGATTTGGTTGTTTTACCTACAGTGGTCTTTAGGAAAATTATCCGTAGTTTATCTTTATCTATTTTTTAGTGTGTATTTGTTCTTATTGTTCGTCGTTTTATTCACCAAGGCTCCCCGTTATCAGGCCTTGATTCTGAATCCTATCGACTTTTTGATGGGTGGGAGGCTAAGCTGGCTTGAGGCACTACTAAATGTTTGCTACTTCATACCACTGGGACTTTTGTATGGGATGAAGGCTCGTTATCGGGAGTTTGTCATCGTAGCTCTCCTGACGATTGTGGGGATTGAGATGATACAGTTTGTGTTTTACCTTGGCACATTTGCGATAAGTGATATCTTCTTAAACTTTATCGGTTGCCTGCTAGGATATCATCTTTATCAACCATTGCATGAGCATTTTCAGGAGTAGGGAGTTATGTCAAGGGCAACTTAAAATTGTAGGTTCCTACATTTTAATGTTGCCGTTGACACTTATTTTGGTTAATTTCATGTTAGTAGTTGCTTATTGTGTGTTCTTTCAATTTATTTTGAGTTTATTTTGACTGGAGGAGTGAATGTGAAAAAACTTTTGTTAGGCTTGTTGGCAGTGTGTTTCTTAGGTGGCTGCTCTACCCAGGAGGAGCCCGAGGATGTGACCTATGACTGGACGCCACCTTTTGAAGATGTTAGTTGGGGGATGGGAGAAGATGAGGCTATGGAGGCCTTAGACTTGGATGTGGAAGAGGCGGCGCTGGATGTCACTCCCGAAAAATATCAGGTATTCTCTTTTACCAGTGCCATGGAGACGGAAGTGGGGATGGCTGCTCCGGACTTGGTCTTTGAGCCGGGCTTTGGCTTGATTGGCGTGACGTTGCGCTATATGCCGACAGAGGAGGAAGCTGCGGAGACTTTGACGAAGCTGGAAGCGGCCTATGGGAAAAGCGATGATGGCACGTGGTCGGGGACGAAGTTTGGCGACTTAGGTTTGTCCGAGGAGCAGGTTGCGGCCTTCAAGGAAGAAGACGAGGAAATCAGTGACAATGATTCGATTGTTACGATTCTATTGAATCAAGATAATCTAACGGATAATTACCAAGAATGCGTGTTTGAAGGAAAAGCAGCGGCAATACTCGAACACGTTCTACAAAACAATAACTAGATAATTTTTAAAAAATCTATTTATTGTTGCTAACTAAACTAATGTTCATTATGATTTTTTTTGAAGCGTATAGACAAATTTGTCTGTGCGCTATTTTTTTGAAAAAAATTCCGATTCTTCGAAAAATAGACCTGCCCAAATTGTATTAGTAGTGGAAAGAGGAAAGCAATGAGTTACAAAATCTTTGTTTGAACATGAGGAGGAAAGAATATGAAAGATTTATTGGATTTCCGCGTTGTACAAATCTTTGATAGCTTTTGTAAAACAGTCATTCGCAATGAAGCACGGAATATCAAAAAGCAATATGCCAGACTCCGAGAACGGCAAATTTCATTAACTGAATTACCAGAATCAGCTCTAGCATCTTTTCAAATCAACGATACTTCCATGGAGAATAGTGAGGTTTTTCTAGCTCTAGGTATGGAACTATTAGTCGCAAATCTCGATGTAGCAGAAGCAATTCACCAACTCTGCGAACCTAAACGAAAAATTATCTTACTTTATTATTTTGCTGGATTCAACGATCGTGAAATAGGGGAAATAATTGGGATGAGTGTTGGCGGTGTGTGGTACCAACGAAGGAAAGCTGAAGAAGAGTTAAGGAAGTATTTGGAGGAAAATAGCCATGAATAATGACACTAACAAGGCTATTTCTTCATTAAAAGTAGAGACAATTGTTTCGGCAGTTTCTGGGGAGCCAGTGGCAATCACAGAGGTTCTTCATCACTATCAGAAGTATATTATCAGACTTTCATTGCGAAATAACTATGAAGTTGGTTCTACATCGTCTGTTTATATTGATGAGTTTTTGCGTAGAAACTTGGAAACCAAACTAATTGAAAAAATCCTGACCTTTGATGTCAGTCGCTAGTAGTGCCTTCCTCTTTCCAATTTTCATTCTATGGAAGTTTTTTAGATTCATTTCTAGAAGATTATCATAGGCTGAAAAGCCATGTCCATTGAAAATTAAATATGAATCTATCAGTACGTTAGTTTTTTAATCTTACATTTTATTACGCCAGGAGGATCGAATGATCGGAGCGACAGAAATAGTGAAATGTAAAGATGAAAACTAGATAATGATACTTCCGTAACCAAATTGGCCCGCCATTACTGGGGGGAGGTGAGATTCCTATGTGCTTTGGCAGAGCAGCTGATAGATGAAAAACTACTATTTTTAAGACTTGATTTTTCTTATCTACGTCATTGCTTTATGATACCTAATTTTTGTTTAGAAATACTGGGAAGATTTTTTACGATAGAGAAGAGGTGAAGCAATTGGAATATCCTACTAATCAAAGAGTTCTTGAAACTGATTTTTATCCGTACTTGCAAAAGAAACTAGAAGAATACACAGATAGGCTACTTGCTATGGCGCAACTACCACTAGTACTTACTAATACTGATTTGAAACGTCTTTTTCAAATCAGTGATAGTACGTTAAATCGCTTGGTCAAACTTGGCGATTTTCCGTCTTGTTGGTATGGAATTCGAGGACACTACCTGCGAGACGATGTTTTAGAATGGATGAGGAAGAGTGATGCAGATGGCTTTCGTGAACAAATGCGACTACTTCGATCTTTATAGGTTACATCTTTTTATTAAGATGCGGTACAATGGAAGCATAGATAGAAAGATTTCCAAAGATTTTTCGCTTGTTGGGTTCCTTCGAAATAGGAGGAATCAATAAATGAAAACAAAAGATCGTTTTAAAAAACAAATTAGTTCTACTGGCAGAGTCACTTGGTATTTTCAAGCATTTCGAACAACAAGACGTGGTTTCAATTCAAAACAGGAAGCACAACTTGCTTATCTGGAAATGGAAAAGGAGCAACGACACAAGAAAAGGATTGTTGCAAGCAACGACAAGTTTAGCGTTGTAGGTGAAAAATGGTTTCAATATTACCGGTCCTTAAATGAACAAAAAGAATCGACCTATGATAAGCGAGCAGAACAACTGACTATCATCAATCGTTGGATTGGCAATAAACGACTCTGTGATTTATCATCAGATGAACTACAAGAGTTGGTTTTCAACTTGAAGGAACGAGGCCTCAACGGTACAGACCTAGGCTATGCTAAAAATAGTCTACAATCTCTGATTCAAGTCCTAAACATGGTTTTCAAGTACTGTCTCAAAAAGCAGTTAGTAAGTGAAAATCCAATGAAGACAGTCAGAATACCTAAGTATCAAGTAACCGTTCGGGATTTGAAAGAAGCTGTCAATAATGTGGAAGATAAGTTTTTGACGGTAGATGAGTTGAGGACGTTCTTGAACTATGGGATTGTCCATGAAGAATTACCTATGTCAGTTCTCTTTCATGTTCTATTCTATACAGGCTGCCGTGTTAGTGAGGCACTTGCTTTACAACCAGAAGATATTGATTTTCAAAGAAATGAAATTCTCTTCTATAAACAGACAGCGGTTAAAGGAAAGAGTAAAGATTTTCGTATTGAAACTACTAAGACAGTTAGTTCTGCTAGACGAGTGCCGGTAACACCATTGGCGATGGAAAAGCTAAAGCAATTGATTCGTGCTTTAGCTGAGATGAGAGGGCATCATCGCTTTATTGTGGATGAGACTTATTTATTTGTTTATCTCGATGCTAGTAAACGTGGGGTGCCTTATCGCAGGGAATATGTAAATGATCACGTTAAGCGGTGCGTGGAGCGGTCAGGGATTGGAAAGTCATTCCATACTCACTTAGCTCGCCACACAATGGCTAGTCTAGTAGCCGAGTATTGTAGTTGGGATGTCTTGAAGGATCGATTAGGTCATACGGACAAAACGACTTCAAAAATCTACCGTCATTTGACTAATAATGAAAAGGTAAAACCATTACTTGCATTTCGTTCTTTGGAAGACTAAAATACGGTGAAAACGCTGGTATTATAGGATTATTAAAGAGCCAATTTTTCATAAACTAGTCAAAGTGTAGTCAGAGGTAATAAAAATCTTTTTATATCAATACTTTAACGACTTTTCACAAGTATCAAAGAAATCCGTCGTTAATTATTATTATCGAATGGAAAAAGAACCCTTATTTTATAAGGGTTCTTTTTTTTATTTTGTTAGTCCTATTATTGAATTAATAAAAGTGAGATAGAAAACCTGGCCTTTATTAATCCTTTACTTAGCTAAATAAAAGACATTTTTTAATACACAAAAGAATACGAGTATAAAAAGTTAGTGGTAGTCAACTTTTTATACTCGTATTTCAAATAAGTCTAAATTCGCTTATCAATTAATCCAACCAAAAAGCCGTCGGCAATTTTATCTGTACGTGATTCATGGACTAACATGAATTTATTGGTGACTTTAACTAATGGGTTGTCCACTTCTTCTGTTAGTGGAGTGTTGGTGCCTTTGATTAGGGCAATGGCCTGTTTATAACCCGTTTTGTTTGTTTCAATTGGACTGTAGTGCAAGGTTGTGCCAAATAGCTCAATTGCAGTTCCTTTTTCTAATAAAAAACTTTCCATTAATTGGGCGTCGTAAGTATTGTTGACAATGTCATAACGATGCCCAACAACTAATAGTGCATCGGTTACAGCGACGATGACTTCACTGCCTTGATGAAATTCAATTGCGGTAATGGCTTGGTTGTGACCGGCTCCAGAACCAAATTGAATCGATAGGCCAGCAAAAATATTTTTTCTAACCCAATCAAATTCTGGCAATGCTTCAATAGCTGGTACTGATGCGATATATTGATTACCAGATTCTGGTACACCAATCATGTTCTTTTCTTCCATTGCTTGAATCATGTTGCTGAAATCATGTTCTGTGATAACGCGGCCATAAGATTTGAAAGATGAATCTTTTACTGTTTTCATTTCGTAACCCCTTTCTCTTTTTATTTTACTACTTTTTGTTTAGATTTGCATTATTTTGTTTGTTTTAGTTTAAATAGAGTGTGTTAAGTGTTTGTTTAATTGCTGCTTTCTGAAAAATGATGCAGATTTTTATAATTCATATCGTTAACAAGATCGACAGTAAAATCATCTAAATGATAAACAATTGACCATTCTGTTTGCCATTCACCATTCCACGGGATACTCACTTTTTGTAATAGATTCATCGTTTCTTTGGCAGATAACGTATTTTTTTTAGCTGTTAAAGTTTTTTTCAAAATATTATATCGCTCATGACCGATACCAACGCCCAAATTATTTCCTTTAGAAAGTTGGAAATTTGTGGCGATGTTTGTGGAAATAGTATTCATTTTTTGGCCAGCCCAATCAACTACGACGCTTTTCCCACTGCGATCAGCAATTAAAAAGTGATAAGGTTTCCCAGCAGAAGAGTGCATATCGTATTTTTTTAATAAATTTATGGCTTCTTCTGTCGTTGCGGCTTTATCTAATAGCATGCGGACAGAAACTGTGGTGATAATAGGTATTTTACCGGTGTTTTGTTGGGTAGGTTCGGTCTGTAATTCAAGAACAGAAACGCTTAACCCTTTTTCATTCATGCCATCTACACATCCGTATGGAGCGGCTAAAATAGCCAGTTTACCTCGCAGTGTTTCAGGCATTGTCTGTTCTTTTTTTGAAACACCAAGATGAGCTAAACTGACCATTGAATAAGCAGCATAACCTTTTTTGGGTTTTGTGTAGACGAGTAGTGAGCCGGCTTTAGCGTAATCAAAATTCCGGCCGACTAATTTTTTTCCAGCAGGCGTGACCGCTGTAAACGCGCTACAGCCGAATAAGTTTTCGTTTGTTTCAATTGGGTAGCCAAAAAATATTTTTTTTGATACTTGTTTTTCCAAATCTTTAACACTTGCGACACCATGGGCCAAAATTTCATCTAACTTATAATCGGCTGTATAACGAACGTGATAAAAATCACCTTCAATTTTTTTGATTGAATTGATTGTTTTGATCTTAGTAAATAAAAGGATGGCTAAAATGATGCAAAGAAATAATGCGCCTCCCATAATAAGTTTTAACATTCGTTTCACAATACTACCTCTTTTCTTTTTGATGAAATTATTGTATTATGCGAATGCTTTTGGCTACAATGGTTAATAAACAGCCGTTTTGTCGGTTAACCGACAAAAGGGAGATAGTCTGTCGATTAAGGAGAAAAAAGATGAATCAAGCAGATCGTCGCGTAAGACGTACAAAAAAAGTTTTACAAGAAAGTTTAGCGGTGTTGTTTAACGAAAAAAAATTAGAAAATATTACAATTCGAGAATTAACAGATTACGCTGATGTGCACCGCTCGACTTTTTATGCGCATTATGAAGATATCTATGCGTTATACACAGAAATAGAAGATAGCGTAATTGAACAGTTAAACCAGTTAATTAATGAAAATTTTACTGTGGATTTAACGCAGTACTACCAACTGCTGTTTACTTATGTAGATCAGAATCAAAAATTTTGCAAGATGCTCTTTAGTGATCATGCACCAGCTACATTTTTAGCGCGTTTAACAGTATTATTTCAATCTGCTTGTTTTAAAAGCTGGCAAGTCATACTTCAGACAGAGTATATTTCAGGAGAACTTCTCTATCTGGCAGATTATCAGGTACAGGGAAGTTTTATGCTTGTAAGACGGTGGAGTAAGTCTGACTTTTCTTTTTCGAAAGAAAAATTGATTGCAATGATTGCAACGATTGATGAAGAAATAAGTAATCAACTAGTTAAGAAAAAATTTTCAAATCGGCTTAATTTATGAAGCTCACTGCGCTTTTAGCAAATTGATTAATGTGAAAAAACCAACCTTTATCTCATGAAAAAAGATTATAAAAGCCTGATTTAAAAATAACCCGCTTTATCTTGAAAATGAATTTTTAATTGTGGTTAAAAAAAATAGTACTTTCCCAAAAATTCTCTCAGTCAATTATTCTTGAATTTTATAAGTGAAAAGAATAAACTAGTCTCTGTGAATTTTCAGAAAAATTTCTTTATTTTAAAAAATGAAGCAAAAGGGGCTTTTTTATGGAAGAAAAAACTTTTATGGGGCAACCGCGAGGGCTAGCGACATTGTTTTTCACTGAAATGTGGGAACGATTTAGCTACTACGGTATGCGCGCAATTCTACTTTATTATATGTATGATGCCGTTACAAATGGCGGCTTGGGTTTGCCTAAATCAACTGCAGTTGCTATCATGTCGATTTATGGTTCGTTAGTTTATATGTCGAGTATCGTGGGAGGCTGGATCTCTGATCGATTGTTGGGATCCCACAAGACAGTATTTTATGGCGGTATTTTTATTATGTTTGGTCATCTTGTCTTAGCAACGCCTTTTGGTTTAGCGGCACTTTTTATTTCGATGATTTTAATTGTGATTGGCACCGGGATGCTCAAATCAAATGTTTCCGGTATGGTGGGCCATCTATACTCCAAAGAGGATTTACGCCGCGATACAGCATTTTCCATTTTTTATATGGGGATTAATATCGGTAGTCTGATCGCCCCGCTTGTGGTGGGGACGCTAGGACAAAATGTTAACTACCACTTAGGTTTTTCAATTGCAGCAGTGGGGATGTTCTTTGGTTTAGTCCAGTACCGTATCCAAGGACGCAAAACTTTAGCAAATATTGGCGTTAACGTTGCCAATCCATTAGTCGGCGCCGAACGGACCAAATTTTTCCGCAATTTGATTGTGGCTGCAATTTTAGTTGGCATCCTTTTTGGTGGAGCGTTTATTTTCAACCGTTTGGATGTTGATTTCTTTATTGACAGTATTAGTGTTTTAGGAATATTGCTGCCGGTCTATTACTTTACGACGATGTTACGTTCAAAAGACGTTACCGCTGATGAAAAGAAAAAAGTTTTAGCCTATATCCCATTGTTTTTATCCGCGATAGTTTTTTGGTCACTAGAAGAACAAGGCTCATCAATATTGGCACTTTTTGCGGCGGATCGTACCCAATCTACCATTTTTGGCATCGCGATTCCGGCTAGTCTATACCAAACCTTAAATCCGCTGTTCGTCGTATTGTTGACGCCAGTTTTTGTCGCTCTATGGACAAAGTTAGGTAAAAAACAGCCAACTACAGAAGTGAAATTTGCGATTGGCTTGATCTTAGCAGGGCTTTCCTTTGTATTGTTGATGTTTCCAAGCTTAATTTTCGGCGTTGATCATAAAGTAAGCCCAATGTGGTTAGTAGGGAGTTTCTTTATTATGATTGCCGGTGAGATGTGCCTTTCACCGGTGGGCTTGTCTGTCACGACCAAATTAGCGCCAAAAGCTTTTGAAGCGCAGACCTTGGCTATTTGGTTATTGGCAGATGCTTCTTCACAAGCAATCAATGCGCAAATAACCCGTTTTTATTCACCTAGCACAGAAGGAAGTTACTTTGCGATTGTTGGTGGGGTAGCCGTTGTTGTAGGGATCCTACTTTATTGTGCTAAAAAACCAATTCGTCGGTTGATTGGTAATATTCATTAATAAAAAGACTGAAGAAATCCCATAACTTAGAGCAAAAGTATTTAAATCACCATTTTTACTTGTGATAAACTTATCCTTTCTTATTGATTTACAAAAGTACGTTGTCAGTTTCTTTAAAGAGGCTGGTAATGTACTTTTTTTATTTAAATACTAGCTTTACAGCTATTTGTCTTTTCCAAAAAAGGGCTGAGAAGGAAATTCCCCTTAAGAAATTCTTAATCTTTATTGCTGTTTTTTTATTACGTGAAAATTTCTGTTTTCCTAAAAGAAAAGCTATTTAATTAACTCTTTAATAATTTATTAATACGTTGACAAACAGTAGTTTGATAGGAATAAAGGAACCTTTTTAATTCAATATTATTTGTTTTATATCATTTTTCTTCAATATTTTTTTGTTTTTTTATTATGAAAGCACTTTTTCTTAGATACACTTTATTTAAGATTTTTTTCAGAAAATGCTATGATTTTTATAGAAGTTAACAAAAAGTAAACGTTTGAAATTCTTTTAAAAAGGAGGGTATATCATGGGATTTATTTGGTCGTTAATTGTTGGTGGTGTAATTGGAGCGATTGCTGGTGCAATTACAAATAAAGGTTCTTCAATGGGACTAATTTTAAATGTACTAGCAGGATTAATTGGCTCATCGATTGGTCAAGCTCTATTTGGCACATGGGGTCCTGTAATCGGAGGAATGGCAATTTTTCCATCTTTAATTGGTGCAGTTATTTTAGTTGCAGTCGTATCATTTTTTGTCGGTAAAAAAGCAGCCTAAAAGGAAGTGATTGTATGCGAAAAAGTACAAAGGTAGTTTTACTTTTAGTAATCTTTTTCTTATTCTTTCCCCTTTTTCACACTTTGATTACAACACAATATGTGGCAGGCTGGTCTTTTGTACTACGCCCTTTTACAACGTATCCACTTATTGGCGATGCCATGGGGCAATTTTTATTTTGGTCGGCAGCAGGTTTGTTGATTTTGCTGATTATTAGTATTTTTGTGATTATTTTCTTTCCTAAAGTTAGTAATGAATTGGAAATTAACACTGAAAATGGAACGTTGACAATCCAAAAAAAGGCAATCGAAAGCTACGTATTAACAGCAGTCAAAGAGGAACCTTTTATTGCTAATCCATCAGTTAAAGCTGTGATTAAGAAAAAGAAAATTAAA
Organism: Candidatus Enterococcus myersii; assembly: GCF_017316025.1. Classification (GTDB taxonomy): domain Bacteria; phylum Bacillota; class Bacilli; order Lactobacillales; family Enterococcaceae; genus Enterococcus_C; species Enterococcus_C montenegrensis. The sequence goes on along the minus strand of NZ_JAFLVT010000018.1, from coordinate 65,549 downwards.
ATCTACGTTAGTGGTCAAATGCGCAAAGTCTTTCAGACTACACAAAGACAACAAGCGCTTGCAGATAAAATCAAAACCGATTTAAACCAATTATTTGGTGCCAAACAGGAAATCGTAACGGATGTAATTTTCAAAGATTTTCGTGATCAAAAACACGAAAACGATGAGCCAAGAGTTCTATAGGAGGGATAATGATGAAAGAATTAGCAGCACAATATAAATATCCTTTGATTTGTGGAGCCCTTGGTTTATTACTGGCAATATTAATTCTTACGATTGGTATTTTAAAGACATTATTGTTAGTAATATTTACTGCAATTGGCTTATATTTGGGTTTTTATCTGCAATCAATTGGTTTTTTTGAGCAATTCCGCTCAAAGCGTTAAAAAATTTAAGTGATTAAACCGTAAGTTCGGTTAACAAATATTTAGGAGGAATTTAACATGGAAAACAAAACACCAGGTATGAAACCAGAAACAAAACCGGTACCACCAAAACCACCAGTACCAAAAGCTGAGGGGATTAAAGGTGAATTGACTTTTGATGACAAAGTTGTTGAAAAAATCATCGGTATCGCTCTTGATGAAATCAGCGGTTTACTAACAGTAGATGGTGGTTTCTTCTCTAATATTGCTGGTAAATTAGTGAATACAGACAACCCAACTTCTGGCATTGATGTTGAAGTTGGTAAAAAACAAGTGGCAGTAGATCTTTCCATTGTAGCTGAATATGGCAAAGACATTACTTCTATCTACAATCAAATCAAAGAAGTCGTTGCCCGTGAAGTGAAAAATATGACAGGATTAGATGTTATTGAAGTTAACGTTGACGTTGTCGATGTGAAATCAAAAGAACAATATGAAAAAGATTCTGTTACTGTTCAAGATCAGCTATCTGACGCTGCATCTGCTACAGGTGAATTTGCTTCTAAACAAACTGAAAAAGCAAAAAATGCTTTAGGCAAAGCCGGAGATAAAGTTAGTGATGGCGCGCAAGACGTGAAAGAAAATGTACAACAAGCAAGAGAACCACGGGTAGAGTAGCGACTTACCTTTTTAAATTAACCCGACAAATCAGCAGTATAAAACTTGCTGATTTGTCGTTTTTTTTGTTTTTACAAGATAAAGCATGAAGGCCTTATTTATATACTCGTCAAGTTAACGTTTGTTTAACGTTCTCATTTGGCGTAACATAAAAGAAAGGTATAAAAAAGGAGAGCCGTGATGGGGGAGTCGACAGAAAATTTTTGGGATAAAATTTTAGAAGAAATGATGAATAATATTCAAGATCCAAATGAGTTCAGTGGTAAAATTGGCATGTCAGTCGTCTTATTACTACTGTTAATCGGTTTGGAGTGGCTTTTTCATCAGCTTTGGCGCAAAATTATTGAAAATGTCAAAACGTTAAATATCGTGGGAACAATTACACGTTTTTTATTGCGTTTTTTATTTTTAATTAGCTTAACGCGCCTGTGGTTAAATGCGTTGGATACATTATTAATTGTACTGATTTTTATTGGTGTAGTTCTTTCGTTGGCGATTAAAGGATTAATCAGTAATGTGGCCGGTTGGTTTTTAATTGTGAATAAGCATCACTTTAGAATTTATGATCGAATTGAAATCGGTAACGTTAAAGGTGAAATCATCTCTGTTGGCATCTTATATTTTACACTCATGGAAATTAGTCATTGGTTTGACGCAGAAGCCCCTACAGGCCGAACTGTCAAAATTCCCAATAGTAAAATTTTGACAGAAGCAGTTTACAATTATAATGAGATGACGCCTTTTGTCTGGAAAGAAATCAGCTACAATTTGGCTTTTGAAAGTAATTGGCAACTGGCACAAAAAATTATAGCTGCATCTCTTTTAAACTATTATGAAAAGTTTGAAAAAGAATACTTAGCAGATGAGCTGTTTAAAAAAGCTGTAATGAAAAAAATGCAGTTGTTTGACGGTGAATTAAAACCAGTTCAAATTGTTGATGTCACAAAAGACGGAATTGTATTAAAAGTTCGCTATATTGTCTACTATACTGAGGGTACTTACGTCGCAACACAATTGCACCAAGAAATATTACAAGCATTTCAGACTGAAAAAATTGAAATGGCTGGTAGAAGAATCTATTTTACCCAAGGAGAGAATACAAATGGTTAAATCAACGATTACGATGAAAGATTTAGACAAGATAGATATCCGTGTAGGGAAAATTGTTAAAGTTTTTGATATTACTGCCTCTGATAAGTTAGTGGGTTTAGTGGTAGACTTCGGTGAATTTCAACGAACCATTTTAGTGGGGATGAAAAAAGAACGAGAAAATCCCCAAGCAGAAATTGAAGGCAAGCAGGCATTATTTGTCGTTAATTTGGCACCCAAGCTGATGTTTGGGATTGAATCCCATGGGATGCTTTTTGATATAGGCTATACCAATAAAATTACGCCGGTTTTAGCAATACCAGAAAAAGAAGTTCCCAATGGTACAATTGCTGGTTGAATACAGTTTTACTAATAAAGAGGATAAATTAAAAGGCATCAGGTCAAACTGGCATTTTAATTTATCCTCTTTATTTTTAGCGTGATTTTAAAGTTTGCTCCCAAGACTGGCTAAATGTGGATGAGTCTCCAAAATTAAACCAGCCGTTTCTTCGATTGAGCGATTTGTGACATCAAATGATTGGATACCATATCTTTGGTACAGTTCTTTTGCATAGCGCATCTCGTTTTGAATACGGGTTTCGTCGGTATAACTGCTACCATTGGTAAGACCCAAGGCATAAAGTCGAGAGTGACGGAATTTTTTTATATATTGGGGATCGGCCATTAAGCCAACAATCTTTTCTTTAGGGACTTGTTCTAATTCTTGCGGTAAACTCACTTCTGGAATTAGGGGCAAATTGGCAACTTTAATCGACTGGTTGGCCAAATACATGGAAAGTGGTGTTTTTGACGTTCGAGAAGGCCCTAGAATAATTAAGTCTGCTTTTAAAAAGCCTTTGGGATCTTTACCATCATCATAACGAGAAGCAAAGTTAATGGCATTCATTCGATAATAATATTGATCGTTTAATTGACTAACCGTCGAAGGGTCGCTGATTGGTGCTGTATCTGTCAAGGTTTCGAACATGTGCAAAATGGAGTTTAAAAGCTCTTGATGTTGTAGATTATTTTCCTGACAAAAGCTTTTGACTTCATTAGCTAACTCATCTTGAATAAAAGTAGTCAGGACTGCACTCTTATTTTCTTTTGCTTCTGCTAAAATTTCCTTTAGCGTTTGTTTATCACGAACTAAAGGATAACGTTTCAAATCAATATCTTTTCCGCGAAACTGTCCGGCGGCAGCATTGGCTAAAACTTGGGCAGCATCACCTGAGACATCTGAAATAACTACAATCGATAACTTTTCCATCGGCTTACTCCTTTATATTTTCAATTAGATAATCGTGAATACGGGTTTTGGTAATTTTACCTACAGCAACTTTAGGATTGCTTTTTTTTAGTACCGGTAGCGAGTCAACGTGCAGTGTGCGCAATTTTTCTGCAGCAGTTAAAAGCAGATCATCTTCAAAACAAGTACTAATTTGCGGGAGTCGCGTCATGACCACTGTTACGGGTGTCTTATCAATCATCTTATTTAATGAGGCCCGTAATAAATCTTTGCGGGACAATAAACCGACTAATTCGTGGGCATCGTTTACTACATATAAGGAACCGACATCGTACATGAAAAGGGTGGTAATTCCATCGTAAATCGTACTTTCTTGTGAAATATTTAAAGGCGGAATCATAATTTCTCTCACAGATACCGCGAGTAATTCCTCCAATGTTTCACTCTGGTTTATTGGTCCAGCATAAACATAGCCAACTTTTGGACGTGCTTGCAAAACACCTGTCATAGTCAAAATGGAAAAATCATTTCGTAAGGTGGCACGAGATAGACCAAGAATTTCAGCAATTTTTTCTCCGCTGATTGGTTGGTTTTTCTTTACGATTTCAGTGATTGCTAATTGTCGCTGGGATAATTCCACCACAATCCCTCCAATCTTTTATAAAATACTATCTTTTGATTTTATCACTTTTTATGCAGGTGTGACACATTATAATTATATAGTGTAACTAAATTAATTAACAGTATATCACATATTTTTATTGACAAAATATATTTCCAAAGGTATAGTCGTTTTATATTAAATAGTATATCACTTTGGAGGTAATGGTGTGACTAAATTAACGTATCGTTTTCAAGAAGGTAAAAAAGAATGGAAGGATCTTTTGGGCGGCAAAGGCGCTAATTTATGTGAAATGACAAATCTTGATTTACCAGTGCCAAATGGATTTATTATTAGTACAGATGCATGTAAAAATTATTTAGCTCAAGAAGAAAAAACACTATCAAAAGGCTTGATAGCTGAAATCAATTTTCAAGTAAAAGAATTGGAAACGCTAACGAATAAAAGTTTTGGTATAGGTCTTAATCCGTTGCTAGTATCGGTTCGTAGTGGTGCGAAATATTCGATGCCAGGAATGATGGATACAATTTTGAATTTGGGGTTAAATGATGAGACAGTTTATGCACTAGCTGAAATTACCCAAAATAAAGATTTTGCTTTTCAGTGTTACTGTCGCTTCATTCAAATGTTTGCTGATGTTGTTTATAATATTCCAGCTGAAAATTTTGGAGCAATTCCAACTGGGACAAAAGAAAAGTCAGATTGGGAAAATATTATCTCGAATTACCAAAAGATTTTTGCGCGTGCAACAGGGCGGAAATTTCCTCAAGATGCCTTTGAACAATTACAAATTGCCGTGGAGGCAGTTTTTTCCAGTTGGAATAATCAACGCGCCAAGGTATATCGTCGTATTCACAATATCTCGGATAATTTAGGCACTGCGGTTACCATTCAACAAATGGTTTTTGGTAATTACTCTGAAAATTCTGGAACAGGGGTGATGTTTACCCGCAATCCCGCCACAGGAGAAAAAGGCGTGTATGGGGAGTACTTACTAAAAGCACAAGGAGAAGACATCGTCGCAGGAATTAAAACCCCCGAACCAATTTGTACGCTCCAAGAAAAAATGCCAGATGTATACGCTGAATTAATTGAAATTGCTATGCAACTTGAAAAGCATTATTGCGACATGCAAGATGTTGAATTTACGATTGAAGCAGGAAAATTGTATATGCTGCAAACTCGCAACGGTAAACGCACACCCCAAGCGGCAGTTGCAATCGCCTACGATTTAATGAAAGAAGGCGTAATCAGTGAAGAAACATTGATTAATCGCCTTGATGAAGAAATGATTGCGCAATTGATGCATCCAAGTTTTACCAATGATGCTAAAAAGAAAGCAGCGATTGTTCGCGGTTTACCGGCAAGTCCAGGAGCTGCGGTGGGTCAAGTGGCTTTTACCGCGAAAGCCGCAAAAGAAATGTCTGATAAAGGCAGCCAGGTAATTCTAGTCCGTAATGAAACTTCCCCAGAAGATATTGAAGGTATGAGTGTCAGTGAGGCTATCGTCACAGCTCGTGGCGGAATGACTTCTCATGCAGCGGTTGTCGCTAGAGGAATGGGAGTATGCTGTGTTGTAGGGTGTGAAGACTTGCAAGTCGATGAAGAAAAAGGGGTTGCTAACTTTACCAATGGGATTTTAAAAACAGGTGATTTTATTTCAGTAGATGGTAGCAGCGGTCGTATTTATTTAGGTCAACTGGCTTTAAATGAGGCCGAAACTTCAGCGGTTTTAGAAAAAGTTTTGAAAATCTGTGATGCCCATGCCACAATGGCTGTCTATGGGAATGCTGAAACACCGCGAGAAATAAAAGAGGCACTTTTAAAAGGAGCAAAAGGAATTGGGTTAGCACGCACCGAGCACATGTTTTTCCAAAAAGAACGCCTCAAGATGATGCGGGAATTAATATTAGCTGACGATCGTTCTCGCATGGATGAAGCACTAGTGTATATAAAGGAAAAGCAAAAAAGTGATTTTCGTCAAATGTATCAAATTTTAGGAAAATTGCCTTGTACAATTCGTTTATTGGATCCACCATTACATGAATTTTTACCTCAAGATAGATCAGAATTGCGTGCAATCGCCAAAGAGTTGAATTTGAATGGTCAAGAGGTAATCGCCAAAGTAAAAAGCTTAGCAGAGGTAAACCCAATGTTGGGTCTGCGGGGTGTACGCCTAGGAATTACCTGTCCGGAGATTTATCAAATGCAAGTAGCAGCGATTATGGAGGCGGCACTTGAGATATCTGCGCAAGAAAAAATTACCATAACGCCCCACATCATGATTCCTTTAGTGGGGACAGTCAAAGAATTTAGGATAGTAAAGGACAGTTGTCAGGAAGTTATTAACGGCTTGTTTGAAAAAACAGGAACAAACTTGCCTTTTGAAATTGGAACGATGATTGAAATTCCTAGAGCTTGCCTGATTGCTGATCAATTAGCAGCAGTAGCAGATTTCTTCAGTTTTGGGACAAATGACTTAACCCAGCTGACTTATGGTTATTCAAGAGATGATGCCCATAAATTTTTGCCAACATATACGCATCAGGAAATTTTGCCAAGTGATCCTTTCCAACATTTAGACCAAGAAGGCGTAGGAAAATTAATGCGTTTTGCTTCAGAAAATGGCAAGCAAGAAAAAGAATCTTTGTCAGTTGGAGTATGCGGAGAGGTGGGGGGAGATCCAGCGTCTATTGCTTTTATCCAAACCTTACCGGTGGATTACGTCTCTTGTTCACCATTTCGAATTCCTAACGCCCGTCTCGCTTGTGCCAAGGCTGCAATTGCAAATAAAAAACAACTTATAAAATTGTAGCTTGAAGGCTGTCGTAAGATAATGCAAACCCGCCACTTTTATAGAGGCGGGTTTTTTAATTATCAGGAAAGTATCCCATTTTTTACGCACATTTTCGTAGAATCTTTTTGGAATTGAAAATAATTTATAAAAAATCCCAATCCCAAAATTCGATCCGCTTTCATAAGTCGTAATAAAAGACAGATGAAGTAAACTAACTTATAATAAGTAAATCGAAATTCTTTTTTTAAAAGAAAGTAGATAATCTTAACGTGATGTTAGAGGAATTATTTGGGGGTATTCGATGACTACTTTATTAATTATTGCTGTATTGGTAGTTTTTGCTGCGCTGCTTTATGTGTTTTGGCGCCAACAGCAAAAACACTTGAAATTTTCAACCCGCGTCTTTGTGGCATTGTTTGCTGGGATTGTTTTTGGCGGACTATTGCAATTAATTTTTGGCACAAAAGACGCTGTGACCGCTGGTGCTTTAGAATGGATTCAAATTGTCGGAAATGGTTACGTAAGCTTATTACAAATGTTGGTTATGCCACTTGTCTTTGTTTCAATTGTGTGTGCTTTTACACGCATGAAAGAAAGTAACAAGCTAGGAAAAATTAGTTTTACCGTCTTGGCAACGCTCTTAGCAACAACAGCTGTTGCGGCGTTAATTGGTTACACGAGTATTGTGGTATTCAATTTAGATGGCGCCTCTTTTACGCAAGGTGCAGCTGAATCTGCTCGCATTGCTGAATTGGCACAACGCCAGACACAAGTGGAAAACTTATCAATTCCACAACAGATTCTATCTTTTATTCCAACCAACGTTTTTGCTGATTTAGCTGGCACACGGGCAACCAGTACGATTGGGGTTGTAATCTTTTCGGCATTTGTCGGTGTTGCTTATCTTGGTGTAAAAAGAAAAGCGCCAAATGAAGCGGAATTTTTTGAAAAGTTGATGGACAGTCTTTACAAAATTGTCATGCGGATTGTAACTTTGGTTTTACGCTTAACACCATATGGCGTTTTTGCCTTAATGACCAATGTATTGGCTTCAAGTGACTTTGCGGCAATCGTTAACTTAGGCAAATTCATTTTGGCTTCTTATAGTGCATTAATTGTCGTGATGTTGGTCCATTTACTTGTATTAAGTTTTGTCAAAGTCAGTCCAGTTACTTATTTGAAAAAAGCATTGCCAGTTTTAAGTTTTGCGTTTACCTCACGTTCATCTGCTGGTTCAATGCCATTAAATATTGAGACACAAACCAAGGCATTTGGAGTGGATGATGCTACTGCGAATTTTGCTGCTAGCTTTGGTATCTCAATTGGACAAAATGGTTGTGCGGGAGTTTATCCGGCGATGTTAGCAACAATTGTTGCACCAACTGCCGGTATTGATATTTTTAGTATCCAATTTGTCTTAATGTTAATCGCCGTGGTGACGATTAGTTCCTTTGGTGTAGCCGGAGTTGGTGGTGGCGCTACTTTTGCTTCGTTGATCGTCTTAGGTGCATTGAATTTACCGATTGCTATTGTTGGTTTGGTTATTTCAGTAGAACCACTTATTGATATGGCTCGGACAGCAATTAATGTCAGTGATGCGATGGTGGCAGGAATTGTCACTTCCACAAGAATTAAAGAAATTGATCGTAGCGTCCTTGAAAATCCTGACGCTCTTATTGATACCCAAGCATAATAACAAAAACAGTAAGGAAAATGCGTAAAGTTAAAATAGAGAACTCTATTTTTGTCTTTACGCGTTTAATCCTTACTGTTTTTATTTCGTTTTAATAAAAATGTTTCACAAAAAAATATTGTAATTTACTTAAATGTAATAGGTAGCAGAATTATCACTGTCTTATCGAAGATAAATTAAAAGCAAGTTTCTTTTCTTGGGGGGATGTTTCACAATAGGCCAATCTTTTTCCACAATTAAAAAAAGGTATTAGAAAATAAGGGGGAATCCGAGTGAAAAAAATTTAAAAAAGGATTGTTTCCTGAATATCTTTTTGCTAGAATGGAAAATCAAGCCGAATTTCTTTTTTTGTAACAAATTGGTAGAAAATAATTTTTATTGAAACTTTTTTGGCTAAAAAAGTGATAATATTTCTTTTTTTTATCTTTTTTAGAAATTTTACTTTATGGTCTATGATATAATGGCAGTGTTTTTAAAAGGTAGTACCAATTGTTAGCAGCTATCTTTTAAAGCTAGAGAAGAGGTTATACGATGTACAGAAGAGAACTCCTAAATGACTGGGATAAAAAAATTATGGAATTTCTCCGTTTTCTGACCCAAAGAGGAAATCGTGCTACTAAAAAAGCAGTCGCGCAAAAATTAGCACTGACAAGACCGACCTTGTTGAAACTAGTGGCAGATATTCAAGCAATTTTTAAGGATATGGAAGGGTTCCAACTGACTGCTTCCAACTATGAATATTATTTACATATTGATTTAACTCAGAATTTAAGTTTTATTACAAAATATTTGATGCAATATTCCCGTAAGTATAAGATTTTAAAAGAGATTTTTTTTCGTGAAAATGTGAATGTTAACTATTTTTGCGATTTAAATGGGTTAAGTATGGCAACTTATTATGCTGAGGTAAAGGAACTGAATCAATTATTACTTGAATTTGATTTGGTTATTAAAAATAATCAAATTCAAGGTTCTGAATTGCAAATTCGTCATTTTTTCAGTTCTCTTTTTTTTCATACACTTCCTGTTACAAAGATTGAACAATTACAAGAGCAGTTGTTACCGACCGCGTTTATTTCTGATTTGGAACAATGCTTAGAAATTCGCGTTAATCATTGTTTTTTACATGAATTGACCCTCTACTTATGGGTCGTGAAAATTCGCAGCGAACAAGGAAAAGATCAGCTAGCTACTGAGGCTGATTTTGTGGCGGAAATCCGCAATCTAGGTAATCGGGAGAGCTTTATTAGTGGCGTGCAGGAGATGTCTAGTTTTGGCATTTTAAAAAATTTATGCCATAAGCATTTAGTTTATTTTCCGACCCAAAAAAATAGTGAAGTGAGCCGCTTGATTTGCTTTTTCATGAGCCACCATTTTTCTTCTTCGGATTCTTTATTGTTCAGAGAATTAAAAGATCTAGGTCGAAGACATAACTTTGTCAGCTTTCGTTTTGTGCAAACATTTCTTTTTCTATCAGAAGCTACCTCAACTAAAAATAGTTATGTCGTCTATAATGTAATCAAGTCGATTTGGCAAAATATTTTGCTAAAAGGACAGATTATGATGGATCAAGCTATCTTTTTTAATCGCTATTTAGATAAATTGGAAGCTATTGATCAAAAAAAACATTTTGATGGGATTGTCTTGCAATTAGAAAGTTACTTTCCAGAATTATTTTTTCATCAAAAGATCACCGATCCGCTACGGGGTGATCTAGGACGGGCCTTTTTATATTTACAAGAAGAAAAAGAAGCCTTGTATCATGTGGGGATTTATTATGTCGGCAACCAACTTTTGGCCCGGCAAATGACGGAATATTATCTGTATGAGCTGAATAAGTATCCGAATCTATATGCCACTGCTTGGAATAGCAGTAGTGACTTTGATATCGTATTAAGTAATTATGAAATTGGTGATTTAATTCAAAAAGAACAATTGTTTTATATTAATGTTTCTCATCCGGAGTTGAATATTCAAGAAATTTTGAAATATGTAAAAACAAAACAAAAACGGGTAGGGTAAAAAAGTTAGGTTAAAATTAGTAGGATAAAGCTCCTAGCACAAATAGAATTTTCTTATTGGCTGTATATCGGCTAAATTTCATTTAAATACTCGTGATAATTAAAAAATCCAAAAGCGAAGTTTTATTGCCTGAGCTTTTGGATTTTTTAGTAGCTTAAAAATAGTTTCCCGATTTTTCTAATATTTTTACAGGGGTGTAAAAAAAATCAGAACTTTTATTTCTATTAAATTGTTAGAATTTTATTAGATAAGGGGGAGTTATATGAGGAAAACAAAATTTACGAAAAAAATGATTTTAGATAAAGCCGCAAAGTTTGTTCAGACATATGGCTTTGATGAATTGACGACCCGTAACTTAGCCGACTATATGAAAATGAGTACCCAGCCAATTTACAAACAATTTGATTCGATGCATGATTTAAAACAAGCATTGGTCATCAATTATTTTGCCAAAATTAATCAAAGTTTTGCAAAAGTCGATTATGCGAATGGTTTAGCTGACTTTGCCTTACATTTTGTCGTTTATAATCAGAAATGTTATGAATTGTTTTTACATATCTTTTTTTATCCTAAAAAAAAGAGCACAACTTGTCGTACGATTCAAACAATTTCCCAACAATTCTTTTATGATTTGATTCAAGCTGACCCCAAATTATGCCAGTTATCTACAAGTCAGCAACAGCAATTACAAGAGAAGTATTTTCTACTTCTAATTGGAAGTGTGCTGACCCATCGCCGTTTCATTGAAGTGCAGCAAGAAAAAGTTATGTTGTTGCAACTAAATGATTTAGTAGACAATCTAACCCAACATATCGCCAAACAAAATTAATGAAGTCTTTTAGTAAAGTAGAAGTAGCCAAATTGTAATAATGGCTATCTGCTAGCTAAAAGGCTTTTTTATTGTGGTAAGAAAATCTCATAAAGGGGGATTTCTTTACTATTATTTGATGGAGGATTGTAAAATAGCTGTATTTTGCTACTCTGAATAAAGAGAGACGAAATAAATGGGGTTAGGGGCGATTTGATGAACTTAAGGTCACTACTAAGTAAAAGCATGCTACGGCATTTACACTTATTAGAATTACTACATGAAAGTCAATATGGACTACCAACAGATACGCTAATAAAGGAATTGCAATGTTCATTACCAGTCTTATTAAACGATATACGTCTGATTAATGAAGAACAAGATATCGCACAAATTGAGAAATATAAAGGATTACATCAGCTTAAAATGCAAAAATCATCCTCCGTTAGTCGTTTGTATGCTGAATTTTTGCGGCGATCCTCGGAGTTTCAGATTTTTGAGGCTTTATTATACGAGCAGCACGATAATATTACCGAACTGGCAGGAGAATTATATTTAAGTGTTTCCAATACGCAACGTTACTTGAAAAAAATTCAAGCTGCTCTAAAAGAAATCGGCGTTGAATTAAAACATCGCCCTTTACGCTTGGAAGGAAAAGAAAGTACTATTCGGCAACTCTATTATCGTTATTTTTCAGAAAAAAATTATCAATTGGAAATTAGTTTGCCAACCCTTACAAAAGAGCAACAAAATCTGTTGATCGACTTTGTAAAAGCGTTTCTTCAAAAAAATGGTTTTTTACAAAAACATATTTTTGTTCATCGTTTGGTTTATAATTTATACATTAGCTTATGGCGGATTAAAAATCACCATCATTTCTCAAAATGGCAACTACAAAATGAAGGTATTGCATTACCAACAGGAAGTGTGGCAACACAATTTCAGCAGTTGGTTTTTCAAGCTTTTAACTTTGCTTATGATGAGCAAAATTGCAAAGATTCATTTTGGCTTTTATATAGTGACAGCTTAATTTTGAACACAAATCAATTGGCAGCAATTTTGCAAAATAATGAACGCGGCAAGACTCATTTTGCCATTCACCAGCAACTGGTTGCCAAGTTTAGTGGACTGTTGACAAAACCCTTAACAAAAGAGGAACAAATAGAGCTTAGTTGTATTTTGCAAAATTTTTCTTTTCTCTATGCAACTGATGGTACTTGTGTAAATATTCTTCGTCTTGATAAAAAAGATTTCGTTGTCGCAATGGCAAAAATATATCCCTTTGGTGTAGAGAAAATTAAACAATTAGTAACAGATATTGCCACGAGCTATCATTTTTATTTTGAAAAAGACTTCATTATTGCTTATGTATACTGGCTTATCACCTTTGTACCAGATTGGATGAAAAAAATAAAATTAAGTCACAAGAGAGTTAAGATTTTGCTGCTTTCGAGTTTGTCGCCTACCGCAGAAAGCTACTTAGCTATGCAGATTACCAAAAAAATTTATGGTAATTTTGAAATAGTGCAAGGAAATCAAGCTGAAAAAGACTTCATGACAGAAATTAGCCACTATGACTTAATTTTAACCACAGAAGACTTGAAACTAGATGATAATTTGGCTGTGCTACATATCGACTCGTATTTGTCTTGGCACAATATTTTTTTAATACAAGAAAAAGTCAGTGAATTAACTGAAAATATGACCGAATTAGCGGAAAAGGTATCTTAAAAAGTGTTTTAGCGGTAAAAAAGACCGAATTATTTTAAAGATAGCAGTGGCTATTTTTAAATTATTCGGTCTTTTAAAAGCATACCAGTAATATTTATTTTAATTGAAAATCAAGCGTGACAGGATTGTGATCAGAATAAGCAAAATCTGTATCTACCACTGCGACATTTTTAACCGCAATATTATCTGAAACAATAAAGCCATCGATCAAAGTCACGAAGGTGTGGCCTTTTTTATAAGCCTCATTTAAATTTCGCGCAGAAGGAACTTTGGCAGTTGCTAAATTGTTTACGGGAATATGAAATCCTTTGGGTAACTTGTCTTTTGGAAAAGGATGCGTCCAAGTCAAAGGCGTTTTGGCAGTGCCAAAAACCGCAGGAGCATCTCCTAAAATATCGTGATTAAAGTCGCCGGCAACTAAAACGTAATTGCCTTTTTCATATTCTGTTGTCAAAAAATCTGTGAGTTTTTTTAATTGTGCATTTTGAATAGCTTTGTTTTTGGTATATGCTGATAAATGAATGTTAATTAAGACTAATGCTTTACCATTTTTGACAGGAGTTTTTGTTACTGTAAAGGCACGGTCATAGTCTAAAATTTTTGTGACGCCTTTATCAATGGGCAGCTGGTAGCGTTTGGCCTGCATTAATGAACTCTTACTCAACGTAACTAAGCCAGATTTTGTTTTGCCAATGGGCTCAGAAAAAGGGTAGAAGAGATAAGGTGAGTCATAGTTTACCCCATAGACACTATTATAGTTACCAAATTTTTGTTGGAGCAAATTTACTTCGTTAACGTGATAAGAACGATCACCATTTTCGTCAACTTCTTGATAGAAGACTAAATCTGGCTTTTGTTTTTTTACGGATTTGGTAATTCCTGCCAGATTTTTATAAACAATCCCTTTATTATCAGCCCGGGATTGTGTCCCGCCATCCATAAAGAAACTGTAAGTCGGTGGATAAGAAGCGTAGCCAATATTATACGTTAGTGCGCGGTAATTTGTGTTTGTTGCTAGGGTTTTCTCTTGCTGGGCTTTGACATTTAAATTTACATTATCGGCAATACGATGATAACTCAAAAAGACATACCCTAAATATCCGCTTACTACTAAAAGAAACGTGCCTATGAGTAGTAAAATTATTTTCAACCATTTTTTCATTTTCTTACCTCCTGGTAGTTATCCTACACAAAATCATAAAAACTGTCACACGATTGAATTTACGAATTATTTTTTAGATTTTTTTTACTAGAGTTAACTTTAATGAAGTATTTTCAAGCAGTTTGGGGTATAATCCCCAACAAGAGGTGATGTGCGTGGCTTGGACGAAAGAAGAAAAAATAGCTGCTTATGAATTATTATTACTGCAACAAAAAGGATTACTTGAAATCGAGGATGATCTATTGGCAAATCTCGCCAATTCCTCTGCTTTATTAAAGGAAACCTTGCCGGATACTGTATTTTCTGGCTACTATCTTTTTAAAGATGATCAGTTAATTTTAGGACCATTCCAAGGGCGCGTTTCCTGTACCCGCATTCAAATGGGGAAGGGTGTTTGTGGTGAAAGCGCTCAAAAACGACAAACAATTATCGTAGCCAATGTGAAAGAACATGAAAATTATATTTCCTGTGACTCTGCTGCGCTGTCTGAAATTGTCGTGCCTTTGGTTAAGAATAATGAATTAATCGGAGTCTTAGATCTTGATAGTAGTAAAACAGGTAGCTATGATGAAATTGATCAAAATTTTTTAGAAGAATATGCACAACTACTAATGCAATAAACAAAGTAGCTAAAAGAAAAATTACACAGACAATACGAAGAACAATTCATTAAAAATTAATACTTTTTAATTTTTATTAGTTTAAAAAACTCTGGATAACAGTCTTTACGAGCTGTTTTCAGAGTTTTTTTGTCTTTTTTGTTAAAAACACTTGGCAGTATAATTAAATAATGGTATATTTATATTATAAAATAATGAAAATAAAGTTATAAAAGGAGAAACAATGAACAGAGATAATATTAGTTTAGGTCATGTATATGAATGTAAACCAGTCGGACTACAACGTCGTGTTATTGGTGAAGTTGTTAAAAAATTGGAGAATTGTCTAGTATTAAGCGTTGAAAAATATGATTTGGTTGATCATGATGAAATTCAAGAACGCTTTGGGAAAGTTGTTGTGAAATACTCAGAGGTTTATGGCAAAGCTGAAGTGGAATGTTTCTTTAGTTAAGCCAAACTAAGATTTTTAGAAAAAAACAGGAGTCTAAAAATCAAAAAAAGACTTCAAAAAGTAGCTTGTAAGAATACACTGCTTTTTGAAGTCTTTTTATAGTTTAGCCTGCGATAGTTAAAGAGGTGCCATACACCTGAGCTAACTTTTTATTTAAGACAACAAAGAATAGATCCAGTTAAAAGGGATAAAAAATAGTTTTTCCAAATTAAAGACCTCCTTTTTTATCATTTTAACATGCAAAGGAATTACATAATGATGAACTTTTTTTACAGTTTGGCAAAAATTAAGACAAAAGTGACAAAAATATAACAGCGGATAAATCATTTTTTACGGGACAATCAATATGAAATAGTGCACTAAATTTAGTTAAAGAGATTAATCTTTGCAAAAAAATATTTATTGTTTTGTCATGTTAAAATAATTGGACTATTGGTATCATTATACTGGCAAAGAAACTGAAGGAAATATTTGTTTTTTTATCAAATTTGACATTTTTAAGTAACCGGTTTACCATAACGGATATAAAAACGCTTTAAAAATGGGAGGACAACACAGGTGAATGCTCCAAATCTTATATTTGATGTAACTTTTTTGGATGAAAGCATGGGCTACACAAAAGAAATACTATTAATTGATTTGCAAAAAATGGGTTTTAAAGGAATCACTATTCACCACAAAATGCTTGAAGAAGTAACAAAAACAGATGAAATAAAAAAAATAGTGGCCATGGCACAAAAATTAGGGTTAAAAATTAGTTATGTTATTGAAGATGAATTGTTTAAAATGGGCCGGTTAAATAAAATGGTGCCGCATTATTTAATGGAAGCTAAAAATTTAGGAGCAACAGAGCTAATTTTAACGATTGGTGACTATAGCCCAGCTGGATTAAAAGCCCTTAGAAAATTAGATTCATTGGCCATTACAATTACAGTAACCAACGATCAAGCTTATCCATCAGGAAGACTTGATAAGATTGCAGAGTTTCTTTTAGCAGTTAAAGTACTTCCTATTAATCTAGGCTATCTATTTAATCTTGGAAATTGGCGCTTTGTTGGAGAAGATGAGCAAGTTGCCGTAGACATGCTAAAAGAGTATATCACAGAAATTTTTTTGCAAGATGTTACATATATTAATGAATTACCGGTCATAACAACACCAGATTGTGGCTTTGTTGACTGGCGACAAGTTTTGCGCTGCTTACCAGCCAATGTAGATATTGTTCTTTCGTTTCCAACTACTTCTCTTGCTGAGATTAAAAAAGTGAGAGACCTAGTGCTGGAACATAACGCTATTCCTTCAGTAGAAGCGAGCTAGAAAAATTAGTTTTCATTTTATTGTTAAAAATATAATCATCTATACAAACCATGCTTAAAAGGAGTTGATCTTCTTTTGAGCATGGTTTTTTTTGAAGGGCGTCGACTTTATAATCATGTTTCATTGATATGACAAGCGCCAAATAAAAATGACTGGCAGATTAAAAAAAGAAGTGCAAAACCACTTTTGTGATTTTGCACTTCTTTTATGGAGACGGCGGGAGTCGAACCCGCGTCCAAACACATCGCCACCCAAAAGACTACGCTCATAGTCCGCTCTTTTGAAATTCGCTTAGTAAAACGCCGAGAGACAGGCTTTTTACGTTGCTAGTCTGATAATCTCTGCTAAGTTTTACAGACGGAAAAACTTAGTGTATCCCACTAAATTTGAGACCCTTACCCGAGCACATGGGCGATGCCGGGAGGATCTACGCTAACTGTTTTTAGGCAGCTAAAGCGTAAGAGTTTTCGTTTTTAGCAGTTATATTTAACTGTAACGTTTTAACGTAGCCGTAACCTACGAAGCGCCATTCGAGCTCGAACTATGCCTGTCGAATCCGTAACGTCCCCAAAATAAAGGGCATTACAGCAAAAATAATTATAACATGAAAGCCAGACTGTGAAAAGTCTGGCAACCTTTTTTACTAAATTAATTCAAAATGTTTTAAGGCGTGGATAATGCCGCCTTCGGTATTTTTTTTCGTAATAAAATCAGCTTTTTCTTTTAATACGTCAACTGCATTACCCATGGCAATTTTAATATCACAAGCCTCAAAAAGAGCTAAGTCGTTGGGGCCATCACCAAAAGCGTAAGAAGGAACGTCAGTCAATTGTAGTTTTTCTTGCAGAATTTTTACAGCGTTACCTTTTGAAACAGTTTTTTTAACAGTGTCAAGAGAAAAAGGGGTATTACGATAAAAATTCAGTTGTGGAAATTGGCTCGTGTAATAGGTGTCATTGTCTTGGCCTAAGACAAGGAGCATGTTAACGGGTTTGGTTAAATAACCTTCTGGATCAATAGGCGGAACAGGGGTGTGGATAAAGTCATAGGCACCTAGCAAAAATTCATTGTGCGCATTACACCAGATTTCCTTTTCATTGTAAAAAGAAATAACATCGTTGTTTTCTTTAACGGCGTCGTAAACTTCTTTAATTAGTTCTTTATCATATACATCTGAAAAAATAATATCACCAGCGACGCGAATAAAGGCGCCATTCATAATAATATCGCTATCGATATTGGCCTCTTTCATAATCGCTGCAACTTCAACTTCAGTTCGTCCGGTTGCGATTACCGGTAAGATGTTGTTTTCTTTTAATTGTGTCATGGCTTCTTTAATTTCAGGACGGACTTGCGATTTATCATCTAGTAAAGTACCGTCTAAATCAAAAAAAGCAGTGGCTTTATAAGTCATTTGCATTTCTCCTTTTTTGCGAGTTGAATAAAGCTGAGGTAGATAACAAGGCATAGGTCATATGTTTTAGTCAAACTACCAAAAAATAAATTAATCTTCCTTATCACTTTAGCAAAATAATCACAGGCTTACTAGTAATTTTACTGGAAAAGTAAGCGAAATAGAAAATTGGAGTAGTTTTTAGAAAGCCGATTTATAAATGGATTTGATAGTGCCATTTAACAGTTATTGGCGCATATAAAAGGCAACAGTCAAATCTAAAGTGTGTTCTTTGTATTTTTCTTAGCAAAGGGTGAAAAAATCGGCAAGCTTGCTTGAAGAAAATGTGAAGTTGTTGGTCTTGCTTATAAATTTCAGTTATACTATGGGCAAGGAGTGAAGCAGTTGTGATTTTTTTATACGTTGGCGTCATTATGCTGGTTATTGGCTTTTGTTTCTTTTTATTTCCAGCGAAAAAGCCAAATCCAATTTACGGCTATCCCTCAATTTTAGCAAAGAAAAATGTTGGAAATTGGCGGTATGCTCAGAAAATAAATGGCCTTTTTTTATTAGGGATTGGCTTGTTTTGTACATTGATTGGATATTTACTAAAAGAAACGGGGAATACCAATTATTTTATTGCGGAAATGCTTTTAATTCCATTACCGATTATTGGTGTTTTTGCTGGAACAGAGGAACTGTTACAGCGTTTTGATCGTCGCCATACAGCAAAAGAGAAGGAAAGGTAGGGGACAAAAATGAATATTTTAATGATTGAAGACAATGAAGCTGTTTCAGAAATGATGCAGATGTTTTTTCTAAATGAAGGTTGGGAAGCAACTTTTAAATATGATGGGCAAGAAGGTTTAGACGCTTTTTTGGCACAACCTGGACACTGGGACATGATTACCTTGGATTTAAATTTACCCGGTTTAGACGGAATGGCAGTGGCGCGGGAAATTCGTAAAATTTCCAAGACTGTACCGATTATCATGTTGACGGCTAGAGACTCAGAAAGTGATCAAGTGATTGGCTTAGAGATGGGGGCAGATGATTATGTGACCAAACCCTTTAGTCCATTGACTCTGATTGCGCGTATGAAGGCTTTACATCGCCGTAGTGAGCTGGCGGAAAAAGTAGCTACAGAAAAAGATGATGATGAGACTTTTGATATTGTCACAAAACACTTCAAAATGAACACGAAAACCAGAGAAGCTTATTTAGATGATACCCTGATTGACGGATTGACACCAAAAGAGTTTGACTTACTTTATACTTTAGCGAAAAAACCGCGTCAAGTTTTTTCACGGGAACAGTTACTGGAATTAGTTTGGGATTACCAATACTTTGGGGATGAGCGCACAGTAGACGCTCATATTAAAAAATTGCGTCAAAAAATTGAAAAAGTAGGACCACAAGTGATTCAAACGGTCTGGGGTGTTGGCTATAAATTTGATGATTCTGGGGTGGCATAATGCGCTACCTTTATCAGCAGTTAATGGCTTTTTGGGTCGTAATTGCCGTAATTTTATTAATTGTTGGTATTTCTTTTACCCAATTGACCAAACAGACCATGGAAGATAATAATTATCGGCAATTATTCGGTTACGCAGAATCGGTGGCTAAAACTGCGCAAAACTATGCGGAGTTGCCCAATGCTGGGGCTACAACGCCAGATGAAAGTCTTCATAATTCTTTGATGTTTACAGAACTTGCGTTAAATCAACAAGACGTTAATTTTGTTTTTGTGGATAAAAGTGGCAAGTCTACCTACCCCACGAATGCTAACGTTCATTTTTCGATTACCAAAACGCAGTGGACGGCGTTAAAAGCTGGCGAGCGACAGAAAAAAACTTCAGATACCAATGTATTTGGTGAACATGAAGTTACCTCCTATGCTATGGTTCCTTTTAATTTAGAAGGGGAATTTTACGGTGCGCTAATTGTGACGCAGCCGGCAAAAAACATTTCAGATAGCGTGAACGCAGTTACCTTGAACTTGTTTAAAGGTTTTATTATTTCAAGTGTGATTGCATTAATCATCAGCTATTTTTACGCTAGTATGCAGGTACGGCGGATTAATCGCATGAAAAAGGCGACTAAAGAAATTGCCAGTGGAAATTTTGATGTACAGCTGCCCGTTCACGATAAAGATGAATTTGACGAACTAGCAGATGATTTTAATAAAATGACGGTTTCTTTAAAGGAATCACAAGAAGAAATCGAACGGCAAGAAGAGCGGCGTAAACAGTTTATGGCAGATGCTTCTCACGAAATGCGTACACCGTTAACTACTATTAATGGTTTACTAGAGGGGCTAGAGTACAACGCCATTCCTGAAAATCAAAAGGAAAATGCAGTCCGTTTGATGAAGAATGAAACAGAACGCTTAATACGTCTCGTCAATGAAAATTTGGACTATGAAAAAATCCGGACCAATCAAATCTCAATTGTAGTTAAAAAATTTAATGGTACCGAAGCTTTAAAAAATATTTCAACCCAATTAGAGGCTAAAGCTGAAGCGGCAGGAGATAAGCTGCACTTTGAGGTTAAAGAACCCATCGAAGTATATGCTGATTATGATCGTTTCGTTCAAGTGGTGGTCAACATCATTCAAAATGCTATTCAGTTCACGCAAGATGGCGATATTTATGTGAATTTGAAAAAAGGCTACTTAGAAACGATCGTAGAGATTCAAGATACTGGCATCGGCATGACCGAAGAACAACAACGTAACATCTGGGATCGTTATTACAAAGCAGATCCTTCTCGAAAAAATCGTAAATTTGGTGAATCGGGTTTAGGTTTACCAATTGTCCAACAGCTGGTGCGTCTGCATAAAGGGACCATCAAAGTTGAAAGTAAATTAAATGAGGGAACGAAATTTACCATTACTTTCCCAGATATTGAAATTGTTGACGATACGAAAGAAAAATAAAAGAGGAGTAAATCCCCCTTGAAGCTTTTGCGGGATTTACTCCTCTTTTATAACTATAATTATAACGACTCGAAACGTATAAAATTTTTATGGCAACAAATTTCTTTGCGTTAGATTATCTAGCTTATCCTTTACAAATTAGCTTTTATTGATCATAAACCGAAAATTCAAAAATTTAAGTAACAATTTTAATTTTCTTGCCTTATGACTAAAAGCTGCGGATATTATTAAAGCCTTATTTAATTTAAAACAAGTAGAANNTTCTACTTGTTTTAAATTATCGACTAATGCCTCATCGGTGGTTAAAAGATAGATTACCAAGTCATCTTTTTCAATCAAATCGCGAAAAAGGTTGAAGAGTTGTTGACGTTGCGGGATATTTAAGGCGGTGGTGATATCTTCAAAACAGATAAATTTATTATTTGCTAATAAAGCACGAAAAAGCTGTAACTGAATGATTTCTACCATAGTTAAGCTTGCGACTTCTTTGTTTAAAAGTCCAGCGGTGATTTGAAGTTCTTTGGCTAAGGGCAGCTCGGTAATTTTTTGTTTATAAAACTTATTGGGAAAGCCCATTAATAGATTTTCAGTTATCGAAAGGTAAGGAATAAAATCAGGAGTTAAGCTGATTTTGCCAACATCTGCTGTGAGACGTTGTAATTCTCGCTGAAAATTTTGCTGGGCTTCTGATAACGTCCTACCATAAAAAACTTTAAAATTTTGTTGGCTAATTTTTTCCATAAAAACACTTCCTTTACTTTACATAAATAGCCTTTGCGCAAACTAAATAACAATTATTTACTTCAATAGCTTCTTAATGATGGAATCATGACGAATCAATTTATGCTCTTTTTTAATAAGCGTATTTTGGCTAATAAAGCCCCAAGGGGTAACCCAATACCAAAGTTAATTAGCAATAAAAGTAACGTTTGCCAAGCTGTTTTAGTAAAAATTTGTAGCCAATCACGATTGCTAATGAAAACTGTCTGAATTAAAAGCGGGTAGTCCTTTGGTAAGCGGACTCCAAATTTTATATTATTATTTAGATTTGCTAAATCATTGGATCGAATGATTTGTGCAGTATGGGTATGAATCAATTCACAAAGGCGTTGTACTAGTGGCTGGAAAATCAAAACAAGGCAAATTAGACAGCCAACAATGAAAAGCGCGGGTAAAACAAACTCGTAAGCAATTTGCAACGCAACTCGTAAATGAGAGCGACCTGAAGTAAAAAAAGTCTGTAGTTCTCGTTTGCGGCGAGTAAAAGCATGACCAGAAAACAAGAAGGTAAACAGCGTTAGCAAACTGACTGTTCCTAACACCACCAACCAATAAATATTTTTCATTTGTGTAAAGAAAAATTGGAGTGGGGCGCTCCATTGTTTATTTTCATTAATTGGGTTGTTGGCAAGTAAATCTTGGAGACCATAGTAAATGGCCTGAGCTGAATTGACTAAACACAGTGCAAAAAATAGTGCGACAGTCAAAAGAACTAGTACGATAAAATAAGGAAGATAGATTTTTTTATGGTAACGTAAACTGGCAACTGCATAATGAACTGTCCGCATCTTTTTCACCTCATAAAAATTATACGAGGTGAGTTTGAATAAAGTATGAAGTTGTTTTTGCAAAAAAAAGAAGTTCCGGTTAAAAACCGAAACTTCTTTTTATAAATTATTTATGACCTTCTGCTTCGTATTGTTTGTAGGTCTTAGTTTGGTATAAATCTTGAGTTGATTTATTCCCATGTTCGGAATAGACACTAGTTGATTTATTCCCTAATTTGCTTTCTTGTTTGCCTAATTGATCCAAAGCATTTTTATAGTTGAATTTTTCAGGATCTAATTCTTTTAAGTTATTACCGGTATAAAAACGCAGCAGATCACCATTATTGATCTGATCAGAAGTTGCTAATTGTTTCCCAACTTCATCTTTCCATTTTGTAACTTGTGTTTTCAACTGTTCATCTGGAGCAGTAATCGCTTGAGCAGTTGCGTTATCGTATAGCGTTCCACCGTAATAAGTGTATTTGTCAGTAACAAAATCACCATCGCGGAAAGCTACAAGTTGTTCGTGTTGTTTTGAAAGTAAGTCTTGACCTAGTTGAATGTAATCTTTGGTATCCACACCCAGTAAGTGTAATAAGGTTGGTAAGGCATCAACTTGACCACCATAAGTATGGTTAATGCCACCTTTTGATTGACCAGGTATATGAATCATATAAGGAACCCGTTGCATTTGAGCATCGTCAAAACCTGTCCATGTTTCTTTATCTTTACCTAATAGTTCAGCTAAGTTTTTATTCCGTGAAGTTGAAATACCATAGTGATCACCGTATAAAACAATTACAGAGTTATCATATAAGCCACTAGCTTTCAAGTAATGGAAGAATTCTTCCACTGCGCGATCTAAGTAGTTAGCTGTAGCGAAGTAGCCGTTAATTGTTTCATCGTTTGTATCTGCCATTGGGAAACCTGCTTCATCATTTGTAAATTGTGAGTAAGGGAAGTGGTTTGAAACGGCAATAAATTTTGAATAAAACGGTTGTTGCAATTGTTCCAAGTATTTAACAGATTGTTCAAAGAATGGCTTATCATGTAAACCGTATTGGAATGAGTTACTGTCATTTACATCGTAGTAAGAAGCATCAAAGAAGTTTTGATAGCCCCAACGTTTATACGTTTCATTTCGATTCCAGAAAGTTCCGGCATTACCATGAAAGACGGCACTGGAGTATCCAAGTGTTTGATTTAGAATGTTTGGCGCAGATTGGAAAGTATTTTTTCCACCTAATTGGGTCATCAAAGCACCTTGATTTAAACCAAATAATGAGTTGTCCATTAATGTTTCAGCGTCCGAAGTTTTTCCGGCCTTCACTTGATGGAAGAAATTATCAAAGCTAAAAGTACTCTTGCTATGATATAAACTGTTGATAAATGGCATTACTTCATGTTCTTTACCTTCAGCATCTTTTAATTTGTAGTCAATTAAAAATTGTTGCGTACTTTCTAAATGAATGTAAATAACGTTTTTGCCTTTGGCCATCCCAAAGTATTCACTATTTGGTGCTGCATAATGACTTTTGACATAGCTTTGGGCTTCTTTCATGTCATTGGCACTTGCTTGAGCCCGAACTTGAGAAGCTTGATAGGTTTGAACACCGTCATAAACGGTAAAAGCGTTAATCCCTAAATATTTGACCAAATAATCACGAGAGAATGTTCGCGTTAATAATTCTGGGCGATCAACTTCAGCTAAGAATAAGTTACCAGAGAAGATCATCACAGATAACGTGGAGATAGCAAATGCCATCCGCGCGCGAACGGGACGATCATCCATCTTAATCTTTTTAGCAAATAGCATGGCAACAAGTACCAAGATATCAACGAAGTAAAGTAAATCATAAGGGCGGAACAAGCGAATGGCACTTTCACCTAAACCGCTAGCAACTTTACCAGCTCCAAGCATGGTATTAATTGTGATAAAGTCGGTGAATTCACGGTAATATGAAACGTTAGCAAAAAGCAATAACGACATCAAAAAGTAAATCACCATCATAGTTATATAAGAAGCTTTTGTGCGTCTGACATATAATGCAATGGACAACAAGAATAAAGTTGTCGCGATTGGATTAATGAATAAGATGAAGTATTGACGCATACTTTCAATGCCTAAGTTAAAATCAACAAAATAGGCAAAAATGTTTTTGGCCCAAAAAAGAACGGCTAATAAGGTAAAGAAGCCCAGCCGTTTATTTAAGAAAGCGGGAGTTTTAATATTTTTCACTGTTTTATCCTTCCTTTTCCAAGTCTGCTTTTGCAAGCTGTAATGAAAAAATGAAAATATACACTGTTTACATTTTACTAATCTGATTTTTTTCTGTCAATTGAAATTGTGATAAGGCCAATTAATTAAGTAATTCTTTAACTTCATAAAGCACAGACAAATGCTGTTATTTTTGCTATACTTTTTTTGAAAGAAGAGCAGGTGAAAGTATGAAAATTCAAATGAATAAATTCGGCGTTAAAAAATTACGCCAACACTATCCATTAATTCAAGCAGATGATATTGCCACAGATCTAAAAATGAAATCCGGCTGGGTGGACTTTATGGATCAAAAAGGCAATTTTTTGGCCAAGGGGTATCTTGGTAAACAAAATAAAGGTATCGGTTGGGCGCTAACTTGGCAAGAAGAAGCCATTGATCACAGGTTTTATACTCAGGTATTTGCCAAAGCCAAGGCAATTCGCCAAGCATTTTTTAATGACGAAAAAACGACGGCATTTCGCATTTTTAATGGTGAAGGTGATGGGCTAGGGGGGATTACAATCGAGTGGTATGACCATTATGTTGTTTTTTCTTGGTACAACGATACTTTATATGAAGAAAAAAATAAAATTGTCGCTGCCTTTAAAGAAATTTATCCGGAAGTTTTAGGCGCCTATGAGAAGATTCGCTTTCACAGTGAGCTGCCAGAATCGCAATATGTATATGGCAAAAAAGCACCAGAACCGTTAATTGTAAAAGAAAACTCTGTCAATTTTGCGACCTATTTAAACGAAGGGTTAATGACAGGAATCTTTTTAGATCAGCGACAAGTACGGGGCCTTTTAGTAGATGGTCTAGCAGCTGGAAAAACGGTTTTAAATATGTTTAGTTATACAGGAGCATTTTCAATCGCGGCAGCTATGGGGGGAGCACTTCATACAACAAGCGTTGATTTGGCCAAGCGTAGTTTGCCAAAAACAAGGGAGCAATTTGAGGTAAATGGACTTGACTTAGCAGCACAAAAAATTCATGTGATGGACGTTTTCAATTATTTTTCCTATGCTTTAAAAAAAGGGTTGAAATACGATGTAATTGTCTTAGATCCGCCAAGTTTTGCCCGCAATAAAAAACAGGTTTTTAAAGTAAAAAATAATTACGGTCAGTTAATCGCTGACAGTCTGCCAATTTTGACGGATGAAGGAATCATCATCGCCTCTGCCAATACGGCTAATGTTACCTTAGAGAAATTCCAACAGATGATTGAAAAAGAGTTTGTTACTGCCAAGGTTGACTACAAATTATTGGACATAAAACGTTTGCCAGCTGATTTTCATATAAGCCAAACATTTTTAGAGGGCAATTATTTGAAAGTTTTAATTTATCAAGTGAAACAATAACAGACCTCAGTTACGGCTGAGAATGAAAATGAATGTTAAAAGGGGCGAAAAAAATGCAAGTTACGTTAAAAAATGTAACCTTTGGTAAGGGCGTGCCGAAAATTTGTGTGCCACTTACCGGTAAAGATAGTCAAACACTCTTAGCACAAGCACAATTGGCAGCAACTTCAGTTTGTGAAGTAGTAGAATGGCGTGTGGATTATTTTACAGACTTTTCAAATCAAAGCGCTGTATTAGAAGTTTTATCTCATCTTAAAACAGCGTTACAAGATAAAATTCTCCTATTTACTTTCCGAACATTAAAAGAAGGCGGAAAAGCTGACTTATCGTTACGGGAATACCAAAATCTTTATGTTGCGGTAGCCGAAAGCGGCTTGGTTGATATTGTTGATGTGGAATTGGAGCGAGCTGAGTTTTTAGGCCGAGGCTTTTTAAATCAGTTAAAAAAACAAAAAACAGCACTGCTTTTGAGTAGTCATAATTTTGACAAAACGCCAGCTGATGGAGAATTAGTCATGAAATTAGGCGTAATGCGCCAGTTTGATGCTGATTTTGGAAAAATTGCGGTAATGCCCCATTCTTTAAAAGATGTATTGCAAATTATGGGCCTTTCTCAAAAAATGCAGGGCTTAGCTAGTGTACCGCTTATTTTAATTGCCATGGGGGATTTAGGTAAAATTACGCGGGTTGCAGGTGAGTTGATGGGGTCAGTCATGACATTTGCCGCATTAGAAGAAAGTTCTGCACCAGGGCAAATCGATATTACAGAAATGTCCCGAATTTTAGCGGCTTTGTCACTAGAGGAGTGAGTTGTTGTGGCAAAAAAGAAAGTAGTTAAAACGAATGCTATTCGCTTGGTGGAGCAAAAAAAGATTGCCTATCATGAGTATTCTTATGAGTGGAGTGAAAATCATTTAGGCGCAGCAGAGGTAGCGACAAAATTAGGTCAAAACCCCGCTCAAGTTTTTAAGACGTTGGTAGCCATCGGCAATAAGACCGGTGTAATTGTCGCAGTAATTCCAGGTAATCATGAGCTGGATTTAAAAAAACTGGCTAAAGCCAGTGGCAATAAAAAAGTTGACATGCTACATTTAAAAGACTTGGAACAAACAACAGGCTATATTCGAGGTGGTTGTTCGCCAATTGGCATGAAAAAGTTGTTTCCAACTTTTATTGATCAAACAGCAAAAACATTTCCTACTATAATAATTTCTGCAGGCAAGCGTGGCTTGCAACTAGAAATTGCTGTGGGGGATTTAGAAGGGTTAGTACAAGGAGAACTTGTTGATTTAATCGAATAGATAAATAACACGATATCAGACTTATCCCGAGTTCAAAAAGTTAGAGCAAAAATCTAACAGCTTGAGTTTGAGATTTTTACACACCTGACATCGTGTTTTTTTTGTAAGCCATCAGAAAAGTATGAAGTGTTCACATGAATAAATCACCTGATGACAACAGGTTGTTTATGTCTAGTTTTTCAAACGACCTCTTTTTTTCCTTAACTCTCCAAAAATTTTGCGCTTATGTTAGCGTTAGGGGAAGTTTACGCACTTTTCTGATTAATATTTTTGCCAGCTGGCAACTTCTGCTGCATTTTTGCCAGCTACATGGCCTGTACATAAAGCAGTTGTAATATTATAGCCACCTGTATAACCGTTGACGTCCAATACTTCACCGGCAAAAAATAGTCCTTGGCAAAGTTTACTTGCTAAAGTTTTTGGAATCACCTCTTTTAAATTTACGCCACCACCAGTAACAAAAGCACGTTCCAGTGCAAAAGTACGAATAATGGGAATTTCAAAATTTTTGGCAAGTAAGACTAATTTTTCCAATTGGTCTACGGTCACTTTGTCAGCAGTCATATCATTTAAATCTAATTGATTAAGAAAAAATTGCAATAGGCGTTCTGGTAACCACTGTGATAAGGCATTCTTTAAGCTCTTTTTCGTTTCCAATCGTAAGGATAAGTCCGCTAACAGCTCTGCATTGGTTTGTTTAGGAAAACAATCCAAGCAGACTGGAACATGTGGGGCACCGTTACGCAGTTCTTGATTTATTGCATAGGAACAGCGAAGAGCAGCTGGACCAGAGAGACCAAAATGCGTAAAAAGTAAATCCATTGTATGACTCGTTACAATTTTTTTGCCCGCTAAAACACTTAATTTAACGTCTTGTAAGGATAGACCCTGCAAAGTTTTGCTTTGAATAAATGCAGCATCTGAAATTAATGGAGCCTCAGTTGGAAAAAGAGGGGTAACCGTATGTCCGCAGGATTTGGCCATTTTATAACCATCCCCGGTAGAACCAGTTCCAGGATAGGTTTTACCGCCAGTTGTAATAATGATACAAGGTGCGTTAAATTCTTCTTTATCACAACGAATCCCATAAACTTGTGTGTCATCATGAACCAACTTGGTAACGCTAGTATTAGTTAAAACGGTAACGTGAAGGCGTTTTAACTCTTCATATAAGGCATCGACGATTGTTTTAGCGCGGTCGGTAACAGGAAATACCCGTCCGTGATCTTCTTCTTTTAGCGCTACATTGCGACTGCTAAAAAATTCCATAATATCAGTATTGTTCCATTGTGCAAAGGTACTATATAAAAATTTTCCGTTACCCGGGATGTGGGTAATTAAATCATCAACGGGGCGATTATTCGTCACATTACAGCGGCCGCCGCCGGTTAAGAGCATTTTTTTACCCAGGCGTTTGTTTTTTTCTACTAATAAAACTTCTGCGTCATTTTCAGCTGCACTAATGGCAGCCATCATGCCAGCCGGCCCTGCTCCGATCACAATTACATCGTAATTTTTTTCCATGATTTCACCTCTGGCAAAAGTGTAGCATAGTTTTTAAGTTTGTTCTATTATCAAATAATTCTGACGATAAGGACGTTTTTTGGTAAAATAAAAACGTGACAAATATTTTACTTGGAGGGAAATTATGACAAACGCAAAAGAGTATATTCAACAAGTCCAACAAAGTCTTCACGAAAAAGATCGTGATCAAACAGAATTTTTACAAGCTGCAGATGAATTTTTCTCAACCATTGAGCCTTTTTTAGCAGAACATGATGAGTATCAAAAAAATAATTTGCTACAATTGATTACGTTGCCAGAACGCGTAATCCAATTTCGTGTACCGTGGCAAGACGACAACGGAAATTGGCAAGTAAACCGTGGTTACCGGATTCAATTCAACTCGGCGTTGGGACCATATAAAGGTGGCTTGCGTTTTCATCCAAGTGTGAATTTAAGTATTTTAAAATTTTTAGCTTTCGAACAAATTTTTAAAAATAGTTTGACAGATTTGCCAATCGGTGGTGGTAAAGGCGGTGCTGATTTTGATCCTAAAGGTAAATCTGATAATGAGATCATGCGTTTTTGTCAAAGTTTCATGACGGAACTTGCCAAACACGTTGGCCCAGATACAGATGTTCCAGCTGGAGATATTGGTGTTGGCGCTAGAGAAATTGGTTACTTGTTTGGCCAATATAAACGCTTAAAGCAATACGATGCTGGGGTTTTAACTGGAAAACCCTTGGAATTTTGGGGAAGTAAGGGGCGGACTGAAGCAACCGGTTATGGTGTCGTTTATTATGTCAAACATTTATTAGAAGATAAAAAAGACAGCTTTAAAGATAAAACAGTTATTGTTTCAGGGAGCGGAAATGTAGCGATTTATGCGATTGAAAAGCTAATGGAACTTGGTGCAAAAGCCGTGACTGTCTCTGATTCTAGTGGCTATGTTTATGATCCAGAAGGCATTGACTTAGACTTATTAAAAGAGGTCAAAGAAGTTCAGCGGGAACGTTTAACAGCTTATGTTAAAAATCGTTCGAATGCGCAATATTTTGACGGAGAATCAGTCTGGGATAGTGAAGTTAAAGCAGATATTGCCCTACCATGTGCTACGCAAAATGAAATTGATATTAAAAAAGCAAAATTAATGGCTGATAATGGCGTGAAGGTAGTCGCAGAAGGTGCCAATATGCCGTGCACGATGGAAGCTGCGGAATATTTTATTGAACAAAATATTTTCTATTGTCCAGGCAAAGCAGCTAACGCTGGCGGGGTAGCCGTTTCAGCGTTAGAAATGGCGCAAAATTCACAACGACAACAATGGAGTAAAGAAGAAGTTGATCGCCAGTTGGATGCGATTATGCTAAATATCTATCAAAATTGTCGGGATACGGCGGAACGTTACGGTAAGAAGGATAATTTAATGATGGGAGCCAATATTGCCG
This sequence comes from Candidatus Enterococcus myersii, assembly GCF_017316025.1. GTDB lineage: Bacteria > Bacillota > Bacilli > Lactobacillales > Enterococcaceae > Enterococcus_C > Enterococcus_C montenegrensis. The sequence goes on along the minus strand of NZ_JAFLVT010000018.1, from coordinate 35,197 downwards.
GTTTTGCTAAAGTAGCAAAAGCAATGTTAGCACAAGGACTTGTCTAAAGCTGGCAAACAGGTTGGTTTGTTGCGCTTTTCTTACAGTAAGTTACTTGAAAAAAAAGCATAAAAAACGTAAAGTAATACATGTATTAAATTTATCCATTTCAAGGAGGAGCTTAAATGTCACATATTAAATTTGACTATTCAAAAGTAGCACCATTTGTGAATGAACATGAATTGGGCTACATGCAAAGTCAAGTCACTGCAGCCCATGAAGCATTGCGTAACGGCACTGGTGCTGGAAGTGATTTCATCGGTTGGGTTAACTTGCCAACAGAATATGACAAAGAAGAATTTGCTCGCATTAAAAAAGCGGCAGAAAAAATCAAATCTGATTCAGAAGTATTAGTCGTTATTGGGATTGGTGGTTCATACCTAGGTGCCCGTGCTGCCATTGATTTTCTAAATCACTCATTTTACAACTACATGAATGCAAATGACAAGTCAGCTCCACAAATTTTCTTTGCCGGCAATTCAATTTCTTCAACTTACTTGGCTGATTTAATTGAAGTTATTGGCGATCGTGATTTCTCAGTTAACGTTATCTCAAAATCTGGGACGACAACAGAACCAGCTATTGCATTTCGTGTTTTCAAAGAATTATTAATTAATAAATACGGTCAAGACGAAGCAAACAAACGTATTTACGCTACAACAGATAAAGAAAAAGGTGCGGTTAAAGTTGAAGCTGATGCGGAAGGCTGGGAATCTTTTGTAATTCCAGATGATGTTGGCGGACGTTTTTCTGTTTTAACTGCGGTTGGCTTATTACCAATTGCTGCTAGTGGCGCCGACATCGACGCTTTAATGCAAGGTGCAGCAGATGCGTCTAACGATTATGCTTCGGATAAATTAGAAGAAAACGAAGCTTATCAATATGCCGCTATGCGTAATATTTTGTACCGTAAAGGTAAAGTCACTGAATTACTAATTAACTACGAACCAGGTATGCAATATTTCTCTGAATGGTGGAAACAGTTATTCGGCGAATCTGAAGGGAAAGACCAAAAAGGTATTTATCCTTCTAGTGCTAACTTCTCAACTGATCTACACTCATTAGGGCAATACATTCAAGAAGGACGCCGCAATATTTTTGAAACGGTAGTTAAAGTTGAAAAACCGCGTAAATCAGTGAAAATCCCCGTAACAAAAGAAGATTTAGACGGATTAGGCTACTTGCAAGGTAAAGAAGTTGAATTTGTGAATACAAAAGCCTTTGAAGGTGTTTTATTAGCCCATACAGATGGTGATGTGCCAAACTTATTAGTAAAAATTCCAGAAATGGATGCATACACATTAGGCTATTTAATGTACTTCTTTGAAATCGCTGTTGGTATTTCAGGTTACTTAAATGGTGTTAATCCATTTGACCAACCCGGAGTAGAAGCCTACAAGAAAAACATGTTCGCACTCCTTGGAAAACCTGGCTTTGAAGAATTATCAAAAGAATTGAACGAACGTCTATAATCAGAAGACAAAAAAGACGGCTGCTAAAATGCAGTCGTCTTTTTTTGTCTGGTTACGAGCTTTTGAGCAATTAACGAGTAACTACGCGTCTTCTAAAACAACTGCTGTACCCATTACGGTTGGTAATGCTTTATCGGTTAGCGCAAAGCTTATTCCTAAAACAGCATTTGCTCCCAGTATCTCAGCACTTTTTTCAATATCTTTTAGCGCTTGATCTAGATATGTTGAGACAGCGGCAACAGCTCGAACTGGACGTAGTTTATCGTCAAAACCGTATACAATGCCCAAATCTTTAACTACTTTTTTACCGGGATAATACGAAAGGGTAGATGTAATCATTCTAAATCGCTCCAAACATAAGTTTTTGATTAGTGTAACAGATTAAAGAAAAAGTATCAGTAGCTAAAATAGATGAAAAAAATATCATTTGATTTACAAACCGTGTTTTATATTTTATCGATCAGCTCTTTAGGTTGTCATCTTGAATGCATTTGATTCTAGCGGCAGCTTTTGATGTTAATAAATCGTGATGCCAAAAGCAAATAACGGGGACGACAGGAATAAAACCTGCCTCTCAAAAAAAGACAACTTATCGTCGCAAGTTACCTTTGAATAAATCACCAAAACTCGCCCACTAAAAGAATAAACTAAAGATCGCTAAAAAAACTTAATTCCTCCTTAAATCTTACAAAGTTATCCCAGAGGTGACAATTGTGTTAGGAAAACTAAGTCTAAAGTACGATACTTCTCTACTTGTAACCCGTTATGATAAATACATCAAGAAAAACAATTAAAGGAGTTGCAAATATATGTTAAAACGATTAATCAAAGGTGTAGTAGGCGTATCCGTAATTTTAGGTGTGTTAATTGGGGGCGCGGTAGTATTTTCAGATGATGCTTCTGGGGAGTTTGCTCAAATAGTTGATCGTGTGAATCCTTTTGTTAAAGAGGGGAATGTCTATGTGAAGACTACGCAACCTGAAGAAGTAAATGGATACGGAACAGCTCGTTATCGTCAAGTGGCTGCTGATGAAAAAGGTAATAAACGCACAATTGAATTTTCAGGAATCTCAGAATTAAAAAAAGGTCACTATTTGAAATTGGAAAATAAAGGGGCTTTTGTCAAAACCTATGAAGAAGTCAAAAAAACCGATATTCCGCAAGCAGCCTTGGCTGTGATTGAGTGATGCTGAGTAAAGTAGCCAATATCGAGTAGATACTAACTAACAGGATACTTTAATCCTTGTGAAGTTTTAAATCATACGAATAAAAAAAGCTCCCAAAGCCGCAATGTTAGGCTTGGGAGCTTTACGTTTATAAAGAGCGTTTCAAATTATTCTGGCGTGCCAATAACTTTAATGTAGTCGTCGACATTTTTTATTTGCATATGTTTAATAACCAGTTGATTGCGTTGGTTGCGTTTGCCAGTGACTTTTAGTGTGTATTTATTATTAGGTAATCGAAAAATATAGTTAGAAAGATAGCGATCTTTAATAATTCCTTCGGTAATTTCACCATCTTTAGCCAATTTGATTAAGGATAGGCGCATAGGTTGTTCTTGTAAAAGGACAGTTTTTACTAGCAGCCCTTCGAATTCTTCCATTTTTTTCACCTCATCTAAAATGTTCTTTCATCATTATAAAGGTTTTTGCACAATCCTGCATGAAAGAAGTTCAAAGAAAAAATTCAAGTAAAAAAATATCTTACATGTATCATGTAAAATTAATAATGGACAAACTAAAATCAAGCTAAAATTAGCAGCTAAAAATTAATTCTGAACCTTCATTTCGGCTAAAAAGTGTTAAATTTTTTGTTGTAGTTTTAAAAAAGATAGCGATAATACTATAAAAAAAACAGCTCCCAATGGGAACTGTTTAGTATTTTATTTAGCAGGAAGATTAAGCTTCTTCTTCGCTACCTAAAAATTGTGTGACTAATGCCGCTAATACGCCACCGACAACCGGTGCACATAAGTATACCCAGTAGTGACTTAAAGCAGTACCACCAGCAAAAATTGCCGGACCAAAACTACGAGCAGGATTTAGAGATCCCCCCGTTAAGTTTAAGGCAACAATAATTAACAGTGCCAAGACAAGACCGATGGCAAAAGATGCTAACGCACCACTACCATATTTTTTACTAGTAGCCATAATAATAACAAAAATAAATAAGAAGGTAATTAGTGTTTCGACACCAAATGCCATACCTGCGCTAATTTCACTAAAGTCTGTTTGACCGTAAGAACCAGCAGGAACCTTCAACGCTTTGCCAAAGATACCGACAAAGAATGAAGCGACGATAGCACCAACAAATTGACTAATGATAAAAAAGATTGAATCTTTCCAAGAAACTCGTTTGTTAATTGCCATTGCAATGGTAACAGCAGGATTAAACAAGCCATTTGACAACGCACCGTGACCGACTGCTAAATCCATAATAGTAATCGTCAACCCAAATGCTAAACCAATCGCAAGTGGATCTGTTTTACCAACAACAACAGTGGCGGTTCCGACAAAAACCAACATGAAAGTGCCCATAAATTCACCAAAGCATTTTCTGAATAAAGCCATATTTTTTCATCTCCTTTCTATAAGATTAATTATAGTAATAAAGTGGGTGGCTGTAAAAAGATAGGCCCTATATACAAAAAAGAGAAGATGTGTTCAAATTAAAAGAAATAAATTTCGTGTTGTTTTTATTTATAGCGATAGTTATTTTTTAAAAAGTGTTTTCTAATTTAATTTTTGAAAAAAACATTCTTCTTTTATCATAATCTCTATTAATATTGTTTCATTTATAAATTGGTATTGGTTTTGATTGAAAGTGGAAAAGGAAGTTGGAAGATGGTTTGAGAAAAATTAATATCTGAATAAGTAGCTTTATTTTGCGCTTTTCATTATGGAGTAAAAAAGAGGATAAATTATATTAGAAGTGAAATTGATAAAAAAATCATTTTGGTCTATATCGAAAATAAAAGAGTGGGAAAAATTAAAAAAATAGACAAAAAGCGTTTTCAAATTTAATTTTTTCTGTTATGATATACCTGAAATTAAGTGAGGGAGGTGTTATTAATGGAAGTAGAAGTTGGGAAAACATACTTATGCAAACCAGTCGGATTAACGAGCGAAGTCGCAGGCTTTGTCGAACATACATATACGAATACAGTCTTGATTTCAGTTACAGAATGTGAGCGTTGTGATCGACCTAAAGTGATTGAAGCGCAAAATCGCTTGTTGGTACGTTATGAAGATATCCGAGATATTGCGGTTGTAGCCTAATAAATGACAACTTTCTAGTCACGACTAGGAAAACAGGAATTGTCATTTTAAAAATTGAGTACAGTATGACTGCTGTATTTCATAATTAAGAAGGCAGCTGCGCCAAAGTTAGTTTGACTTTTGGCGCAGCTGCCTTTTTTTGCTTTAAAAGCAATCTGTACGGTTAAGATAGAACTTTTCAAAACGGATTTTGAGCTTATTTACTTAACCAACTCCGATAACAAAGTTTAATAGCTTATCAGAATAAGTGACTTTAGTTTGTGCATCTTTAATAGTTTGATTTAACGTAGCCATTTGATCAGTAATAATGCCATCTACTTCGTAAAAAATCATCCGACTCATATCCTCACTACTATTTGGCGTCCAGACAAAAACCTTCTTGCCATCTTCTTTAGCAGAGGAAATGAAATTATGATTAATCGTCGAATATTCCATCGTTAGGAAATCTGCTTTTGTAATTGGTGGTCCTACCACGTTAAAAGGTAAAATATAGCCAACAGTAAGTTGAGGTACCTGTGTTTTCAAGGATTCAACAATTGAAAAAGATAGACTTTGCAGCATATGATGGTTTGAAACAATTTCATTTTGATATTTTTTCAAAAAAACTTGAACGATTGGCGCAGTATCTTTTTGTTGCGTCTTAATTTCGACTAATAATTTTTGGTTCAGGCGTTTTGCTTCCGCCAGATAAGAATCAAAAGTAGGGATTTTCGCAGTTTGATCATTTTCTTTTAAAGTCACTTTTTGAATTTCAGCAAGGGTCATTTTTTCCGGTGCTTGATTGACACCCCCTAAATTTTTCAAATTAAAGTCATGGATAACAACAAATTGATGGTCACTTGTCATTTGGACGTCCATCTCGACATAATCAGGATGTTGGCTTTGACTGGTTTTTTGTAAAGAAGCCAAGCTATTTTGAACACCATTGCCATCATCTACGCCACGATGGGAAATTGTAAGTGGAATTTTCGTAATTTCTTGATTGAGATAATCCATGTTGTACAAGCTAACACCAACTCCAAAAAAGACTGCAATTAAAATGAGTAAGGTATTTTTAATTCCTTCAAGGCGCGGATTAGGTAACGATTCTTGATAAAACCATTTAGGGATTTCTGGCAAGAAGCCTTCGTCGTTCATAAAATCGATAATAATATAAAAAATTCCAACCGTTGATAAAACCAAATTGACAAGTAAAAAAAATTGGAGCAACGTCATTGCAAAAACTGCACTAATTAACGCATAGTCGGGGAAAAATTCTTCAATCAAGGCTTGTGCTCCTACCACAATGGTAAAGCTAAGCCCGGTTATTAGTAAAATTGCACCACCAATAAATAAAAAACGACCAATAATGGCAAAAAAGCGCCGTTTTGTAATCAAAAAACTTTCCTTAAAGGCACCTCTAAAGGGACGATCACGTAAAATCATCTCTGGTAAAGCAAAGATTAAACGAATACCGATATAAATAAGAACAAGATAGCCCAAAACAAAACCTGAGATAATTAACAAACGGTTGGTAAAAATAAAATCCATAATAAAAGCAGGAATTTTAATGCGTGCTAATAAATCAGAATTAAAGCTCAAACCACCGATGGGTAAAATTAGTAAAAAGTAAAAAAGAAAAAAGATAAAAACGCTAGGCCGCAATTTTTTTAACTGAATCATCGTCATCCGTAACAGTTGTTTCAACGAAACGGGTTGCTTTTTCTCAATGAAGTACACACTTAAAAGTAAAAAGGTAAACTCAAAGAAAACCAACAATAAAATCAGCAGCAAGATGACCACTAACAAAAAAGTAACTGCTGGGTGTTGTGTCGCAATTTCACCTAAATTATCATAGGATAAATAATGAATCGCACCGCGTTTTAAAATAAATTTGGTTGAGCTGCTTAAAAGGGGAATGACAACAAATAAAATGAAGCCATGCATTAATAAGACATCACGAAAGTAAACATTTGTTTTGACTAAAAAATCCCAGGTATTTTTTACTGACTCTTTTAAATACTTCATCTTCATCACCTATCTCTATTGTAGCGGAAAAACAACTTTCAACAAAGAAAATAGAGCGGGTAAAAGTTAAATTGCAGATAAAAATGCCCCACTCAGAGTTAAGCTAAGTGGGGCATTTTTATTTCTAGCCAAGCAGTCCAGTCAAAAATGAACCACCATAAATTAAAGCCATGCTGTATAAGAAAATAGATAGTGGTTTTGCTAATAAAATAATCCAAACGTATTTTTTAACTGAGATATTGGTAAGACCAGCCATTAAGCAAAGGGCATCATCAGGCGCAACAGGTAAGAAAATGGCTAGGGCAAACAATTTTTCAAAGCGGCTTTGATTATCTAACCAGCCAATATATTTATTATAAGTCTTGTCACTGATCATGCTTAAAATAAATGGTTTCCCGTAACGGCGTCCTAAAAGGAAAATAATGATTGAACCAATACAAATGCCCACATAATTGTAAACAAAACCAGCAAAAGGTCCAAAGATCAACACGCCCGCGGCACTAGAAATACCGCCGGGGATAATGGGAATGACAACTTGTAAAATTTGTAAGAGAATGAAGATGATCGGACCTAAAATAATCGAGTCACCGACTAATCCTCTTAGAGCGTTGATATCTTTAAAGACACCTAAATTGATAAAATATATCGTTAAGGCAATTGAAACTAAAATGCCTATAACAGAAATCGTATTAATAATTTTGCGAGAAAGAGCGATACTCATGGTCTCATCTCCTTTGTTTGATATACTAATATTATACAAGGAATTTTTTTATTTGCCCTGTGTTTTGACTGACAAAGAACAAACAAATTTGTAAGTTGGCTAATAAGTTTGAACCAACTGTATTATAAGAGCTTTTAATAAGAAAAGCTATCCTACTGAAGGCTGATTTATAAAAATTAAAGATTATTTGTTGCTTTTTAAATGTGTTTCTAGTTTACAGCTAAAAAAAATAGGTGTACACTCAGTTTGTCAAAAGTTTCGGTTAACCTAAAAAATAATTGAGTTGCATAGAAAAGAGTGATGAGATGAGTCATAAAAAAGAAAAATTAATTGAATACGCAAATGGACCAAGCTTAGAGGAAATCAATAATACAGTTGAGGTTCCTAAAAACGCTAGTTTCTTTCGCACACTGCTCGCTTATAGTGGCCCGGGTGCTTTAGTAGCTGTAGGCTACATGGATCCTGGTAATTGGATTACTTCAATTGCTGGTGGTGCAGAATACAAATATGCTTTGTTAAGTGTCATTTTATTATCGAGTTTGATTGCGATGCTGTTACAAAGTATGGCAGCAAAATTAGGAATTGTTACCGGACGCGACTTAGCCCAAGCAACACGGGAACACACATCGAAAAAGACCGGGTTTGTTTTATGGATTATTACTGAATTAGCGATTATGGCAACGGATATCGCCGAAGTAATTGGTGGTGCGGTGGCATTACAGTTATTATTTGGTCTACCTTTAATCATAGGGGTTTTAATTACTACATTGGATGTTTTATTATTGCTATTATTGACGAAACTAGGTTTTAGAAAGATTGAAGCGATTGTTGCAGTTTTAATCGCAGTTATTTTCATGGTTTTTGCCTATGAAGTTGCGTTAGCACAACCGCAGCTCGGTGAAGTGTTACGTGGTTTTATTCCAGATCCTAAAATTGCCACCGATAAATCGATGCTTTTATTGGCATTGGGGATTGTCGGCGCAACTGTTATGCCCCACAACTTATATTTGCACTCCTCTATTTCACAAGCCCGTAAATTTGACCGCAACGATGAGGAAGAAAAAGCCAGAGCAATTAAATTTACCACTTGGGATTCCAACATTCAGCTGACTGTAGCTTTTGTAGTCAACTGCTTATTATTAGTATTAGGTGGAGCATTATTTTATGGGACAAACAGTGATTTAGGAAAATTTGTTGATTTATATGATGCTTTAAAAGATCCAAGTATCGTAGGAAATATCGCAAGTCCACTTTTAAGTACGCTCTTTGCTGTTGCGTTACTTGCTTCTGGTCAAAATTCTACTATTACCGGAACACTTTCAGGGCAAATTGTGATGGAAGGTTTCATTAATTTGAAGATGCCATTGTGGATGCGTCGAGTAGTAACACGTTTGTTAGCAATTGTGCCCGTTATTATTTGTGTCATTTTATATGGTGGTAGAGAATCTGCAGTTGAAGATTTGCTACTTTATACGCAAGTCTTTTTGAGTATTGCCTTACCGATTTCAATTATTCCATTAACAATTTATACGAGTGATAAAAAAATCATGGGTCGATTTGCTAACCCAACATGGATGAAAATTTTAGCTTGGGTGATCGCTATTGTTTTGACCGTTTTAAATCTGTTTTTAATCTACAGCACATTAACAGGTGCAAATGGGTAGGAAGGTGAGGAGTAATGAATACTTTTAAGTGTATTTTAGTAGCAGTAGATGATTCGAATGATTCAAAAAAAGCTTTTGAATATGCGTTAACATATGCAATGGAGCATCAAGCAGCATTGACGATTACAACTATTTTCGAAATTAATCGCTTGAATGTGTACGAGTATCTAACGCCTGAAACAATTGCGCTGCATAAGCAAAATACAATTGCAATAGCGGAAAACTACCGTAAACAAGCATTAACCAAAGGAGTAAAAGAGGCAACGGTTGTGGTCGATGAAGGAACACCGGCAACAGTTATTTTAGATAAAGTTTTACCCGCGGTAAAACCAGACTTACTAATTTGCGGTTCCAAAAGTAAACCAAGTCATGCCCCGCTAGTTTTAGGAAGTCAAGCTGCTTTACTCGCAAAAGGAGCAAGTTGTTCAGTTTTAATTATTCGCTAAAATAAAGTTGTGATAAAAACCACGATTAAAACGCCATTTATTTGTAATAAAATGGCCCACGTCTGCTGGTATAGCCGTAATAAAAAAGGTGAGACAAAAGTAAACTAACTTTTGTCTCACCTTTTTTTGATAGGAGAATTAAATTTAAATACCAGTGTTTCAACGAGTGATGTTATCATAAAGCCTGCGGCAATCGCACCGGCAGTCATAATGACAATTTTTAGATTATCTAACGATTTGGCAGAATCACCTAACACCAATTCACGAATGGCTTGATAAGCAGGACCGCCTGGAACTAGCGGCACCAAACTGGGGATGTTGAAAATAATCATCGGCATTTTAAGACGCCGTGAAAAAAAGATGCTGAAACAGCCAATCGCAATGGCAGCGACAAAGTTAGAAAAGCCTAATCCTTGCGCGTTTTGTCGTAATAACCAATACACCATCCAGCCGATGGCACCGGTTAAACCTGTTGCTAATAAGGAACGTTTGGGGATATTGGTGATAATACCAAAAGCTACAGTACTGATAAAACTAAAGAAAAAATGAATGCCATATAAGATCATGCGATACCACCTCCAAATAAAAGCAGCGTGGTCGCAATTCCAACACCAATAGCAGCCGCAATAAATAAAGCTTCAATCCCCCGAGCAACCCCGCTTAGCAGATCCCCTGATAAAATGTCACGAAATGAGTTCGTGATGGCCACACCAGGGACTAAAGGCATTACCGCTCCGATTATAATGTGGTCAACATTGCTGGCTAATCCCAGCTTTACACATGAAATAGCCAACGCACCAATAACAAAAGCTGCAACAAACATATCTAAAAAACGCATTTGTAACCATTTTTTTACATAAATTCCTGCGATAAATCCAAGACAGCCAATAAAAAACGTCGGGATAAAATCTTGCCATGTCCCGCCAAAGATATACATTAAAGTACAACTAACAAAACCTGCTGCCAGCACTTGCCAAAGTAAAGAAAAACTCGGTGTATCACAGTTCACACGTTTTAGTCGTGCATTTAACTCGTTTAAAGTAATTTTTTTAGCTGCAAATTCGCGGGAAAGATGATTGACGGCGACAATTTTTTCTAAGTTGATGGAACGTTCATGTACCTCTTCTAATTGAGAAAAAGAAGAATTACGTATACTCATAAATAGGCCAGTTGCCGTAACATAACTAACAGTGTTAGAAATCCCAGCGTTTTCTGCGATTCGATTCATCGTATCTTCTACACGATATACTTCTGAACCATTCTCCATCATAATTTTACCCGCCATAAGACAGGTACTTAAAACAAGCTCTTCTTTCATTTGTTTACCTCATTTGTAAAGTTGCTTCTATTCTATCATTTCGTTGTTTGAATTGCTTTTAATTTTTATTAGGTGAAAAGTTTTTTTGCCGTTTTATTCAAAAACACTGATAAAGAAATATCAGAAAATTGAGAAATTTTTGTTTTAGCTTAAAATAAATTAATATAGATTTAATAAAAATAACGGTTGTAATAGTTTGTGAAATGTCTTATTATCTTTTTAAGATATTTTATGTCATAAATTTATTGTGAACTGTTGGTTAATTTGGTATCTCTCGTTATCGTACGAATTTTTTTCTTTAAGATAGATAACTATTTTTGAGGTATATCATTTCCCAAAAATTCTATTTTTGTTTACAATAAACTTATGGATGATAAATGTTATTATAAAGGAGAGGTGACTTTCTATGCGTCGTAAGGTTTATACAAAAGATCAAATATTGAAAGCCGCTTATGAAGTTATTTCAAAAGATGGCTTCAGTAAGTTTACAGCCCGTAACATTGCTAAAAAAATGGGGATTTCAACCCAGCCGATTTATTTAGAGTTTAAAAATATGCAAGATCTTAAAAACACTTTGGTTGAAACAGTTATGCGGGATTTACAAGAAAATGTCTTTCCGATTAAGCATACAGGAAATCAAATTGTTGACTTGGGTTTGAATTACATTAATTTTGCTCAAGAAAATCGTAATTTGTATGTTGCCTTATTTGTTGATGAATATGGCGGTGGCAAAATGATGCACGAGTTTTCATATGAATACTTCAAAAATATGGTGGCAAATTGCCCAGAATATGCTGACTTGTCTGACGAGTACATCAAAGCACTTCATGATGGGACTTGGATCACAGTGACAGGAATTGCTTCTTTGATGTCTTCTGGTATTATTCACCCTTCTCAAGAACAAATTGGTGAATTAATTCAATCTGCTGTTGATGGTATTTTGAAAATGGAGGCCCCAGAAAAAATTTTTAATGGGGAAGGCTAGTTTACTAGTGAAAAATCACGCTTATAAAAGAAAGACGCGTCTTAGCTGTTCATAATACTTTTTCTTTCAAAGGCAGGCTGTTTTTAAAAGGAGTAGTTCATGACAGTTAATTCGCGTTTTTTTATGAGGTACATCTTAATTGACTTTTTTTCAATTTTGACGAAAATAAAAGAAGTAGCCCATGGAGAGTTGGCAGAGCGGTAATGCACTGGACTCGAAATCCAGCGAGCCGGTTTACACCGGTGCACGGGTTCAAATCCCGTACTCTCCTTAAAGATTACGCTAGGTAAAAGTTATTTTGACTTTTGCCTAGCGTTTTTTGTCGTAAGATATGTTTATATAGTTTTTTACTGACTATAATCTTTTGTAAGCTTTTATTTGAACGTGTTAAGGTGGTTTATTAAAACAAATGCTTTGCCAAAAGTGTTTGTGATATGCTTGCTTTTTAGTACCGTTTTTCAAAATAACAAATCAGATGGAAATTATAGTTTTAGTGTAGCAGCTTGTTTTTTATTTAATTATTTGTGATGAGGAATTAGAGCGCTATTTGCTCCTTTTTTTCGTTGTTTTATGTAAAATTTTTTTACGATTTTTTTATTTTTACTTTTTTTGAAATAAGGTTGTTGGTAATTTATTTGCGATTGATTAAAAAAGTGTTAAAATAAAAATAGAAAAAGTGGCATAAAGTAATTAAGGAGGGATTAAAATGAATCACAAAGAAAATCAGATAGAAACGGATTTGACGAAAGAGGATTTGCGATATTTTAATGCTTTTGCCAATGTTCCGCTATCGCAAGCAGAGTATTCAGATTTTAAACAGCTTAAAGACGCCATTACAGGAAATGAAGAGAGAATTGTGGTGAAAGGAAAACTTGCATTTATGTTGTTAATTAGTGTTGTGCCATTATTTCCATTTATTAAAGCATCTAAAATGATTACTTCTGTGTTGCAATCTGGAGATGACTGCAATAGTGCCGAGCTGTTGATGAAGTTAGCCAAACGTAACAATGATGCTCACGGCATAGCTAAAGAGATGTACACCAGTTTGGCTTTGGTGGGAAATGCAGTGATTCGTTTGGGTGGGCAGACGGTTAACGTCTTAGCCCACGAATACGATTTGACATACAGTGGTGATATACAACAACGAGATTTCAAATTTATTTTTGAATTAAAACCTGTTGCTGCAGAGATTTGAAGTTGTAAATGAAGTGAATTTGAAATGAAAGACTTAAATGAGAAGTGATAGTTTTTATACCCCACGCATTTTTCCGTGCATGGCGGGAAAATAAAACTTTAACCAAACTCATTTTGGTCTTTTTTTATTTCGCTAAAAGTGTTAGATATCTATATAATAGAAAGAAAACAGGAGGCAATTATGCGTAGAAAAGATCGCGAAGTTACAGAAGTAGCAACAATAAAGCAAATAGTGGCCCAATGTTTGGTTTTACGTTTGGCAATGACGCAAGCAGACTACCCTTATATTGTGCCCGTTAATTTTGGTTATGAATGGTCAGGAGAAAATGATTTGACGCTTTTTATTCATGGTGCAAAGACAGGGCTAAAATTGGCGTTGCTGGCTAAAAATAATAAGATTGGTTTTGAAATGGATTGTGGGCAGCAACTGCTCATAGATGAAAAAAGACAATCTTATTCTTATGCCTACCAAAGCATAATTGGGACCGGGGAGGCATTGATTTTAACCGATGAAAAGAAAAAGAGAGCGGCGTTACAAAAAATTATCACGCATTATGACCCGAAAAAAGAAGTGGTAATCCCTACCAAAGCGCTAAATGCCACAGCGGTGATTGCAATTAAAGTCAATAGCATGACTGCAAAAGTCCACACGCCATAAGTGTGGAAAAAAGCAATAAAGGTAGTAGAAAATACATGCTGCTTTTAAGACAGCGGGCTAATTTTTTATAAAATATTAAGAGAAAGTAAAAAACTTTTTTGGATAAAAGGGCATTTGGTAAATTCAGTCGTAGGATTATTAATTTTATGTTATGATAAGTCCTGGTTTGTAGAAAATGAAATTTTAATAATAGGACGTGAAAATATGTGTGGCATTGTCGGCTTTGTGAATAGCAAGGATCAAAAACAAGAAATTATTGAAGATATGATGGATCGCATCGTCCACCGTGGTCCTAATAGTTCTGGTAAATATACAGATAAAAATGTAGCGTTGGGATTTCGTCGGTTGTCAATTATTGACTTAGAGGGCGGCTCACAGCCTATTTATAATGAAGATCGTAGCAAGGTTATTATCTTTAATGGTGAAATTTACAATTTTCAACCTTTGAGAGAACAATTAATTGCCGCTGGACACGTTTTTTCTACGCATGCAGATACAGAAGTATTATTGCATGGTTACGAAGAATGGGGTGCTGAACTTTTACAAAAAGTACGGGGAATGTTCGCTTTTGCCATTTGGGATATTGAAAAACAAGAATTATTTGGTGCCCGCGATCATTTTGGTATTAAACCGTATTATTATGCTGAAATGAATGGTACGTTTATGTTTGGTTCAGAAATCAAGAGCTTTTTACCTCATCCAGATTTCAACAAAGAACTAAATACAGCCGCTTTAAAACCTTATATGACTTTCCAATATTCACCATTAAACGGTGAAACATTCTTTAAAAATGTTTACCGTTTACCAGAAGGACATTATTATACGTATAAAGACGGTAAACTAACAATTAAAGAATATTGGGATGCTGACTTTACGAAAAAAGATGACCATTCAAAAGAAGAATGGGTAGAAGAAATTGATAAGACAGTTGAAGCTTCAATTGCTGCTCACCGGATTGCCGATGTTGAAGTGGGAGCCTTTTTATCGAGTGGGGTTGACTCAAGTTATGTGACTTCGGTTTTACGTCCGGATCATTCCTTTTCAATTGGGTTTGATGACAAGACCTATAACGAAGCGATTGAAGCACGCAAGTTAACCAAAATGTTGGACTTAAACAATACAGCAGCTGTTATTGATGGCGATATGTCCTTTAAGGCATTTCCATTAATTCAATATCATCTAGATGAACCAGATTCTAACCCATCTTGTGTACCCCTTTATTTCTTGGCGAACCTAGCTTCACAATCTGTTCGGGTAGTACAATCAGGGGAAGGAGCAGATGAATTATTTGCCGGTTACCAAACATATGGTTTCCATACCAACTCTAAAATGGTACGCGTTTTTGCCCAAGGATTAAAAAAATTACCAAAAGGGATGCGCTATTCTATTGGTCGCAAGTTTGGGAAAATGAGTAATTTCCATGGTCGCATTCATTTGTATGAAGCAACCGCACCAGCACGCGATTTCTTTATTGGCCATGCTAAAGTTTTTGAAGAACAAGAAGCGGCTAGCTACTTGCAGCCAGAATTTCAAAATGCGCCTTCTGTCAAAGAAATTATGAATCCTCACTTTGATCAAACAAAAGGAATTGAAAGTGAAGTTAATAAAATGCAATACGTGGATGTCCACCAATGGATGCCAAAAGATATTTTATTAAAAGCAGACAAACTTTCTATGGCCAGCTCCCTTGAATTACGAGTGCCACTGTTGGATATCGAAGTGATGAAATTAGCACAACGCATTCCTGCAAAATATGTAATGAATCAAAACAATACTAAGGATGCTTTCCGCCAAGCAGCTAATCGTCACTTGCCAGAAGAATGGGCAAATCGGGAAAAATTAGGTTTTCCTGTGCCAATTAAAGCTTGGTTAAAAGAAGATCATGGTTATGAAGAAGTTAAAGCGTTGTTTACGGCTGATTTTGCTAAACAATTCTTTGATCAAGCAAAAATCATGAAATTATTAAACGATCATCACGAAGGTAAAGCCGAAGTACAACGTAAAATTTGGACAATCTTTACTTTCCTAACTTGGTATAAAGTTTACTTTATCGATGAAGAAATTCCTACCGCAAAAGCAATTACTTACGAAACACTATAATGAAAAAACCAAACGTAAAACTTTTCAAAAGGCGCGTCTGAAAGTCTAACTTTTAGGCGTTGCCACTTGAAAGGTCAAACGTTTGGTTTTTTTATCTGACAGATTTGCAAATTTTTGCTTATGGCTTATGGCTAGGGAGTCCCTTAACTTTTCTGATTGTGGTAAAGCTTAAGAGCGGTCGCAAAGTTTTTTATTTTAAAGGCGCATCACTTATACCGATATCGACAACGTGCAAATTACCACAGGCGTTACTTCCTGGTGAGACGGTGAAGCCAGTTTTCTTAAATTGAAAGGTGATTGTTGTGTCCGCACGAATAAATGCACCTAGGGAGCTACCTGTTGAAGCATCAATGCCAGAAGGGACATCAATGGCTACGATGGGTAATTTGCTGTTGTTTATTTGCACGATAACATTTTTTGCCTTTGTGCTTAGCTCACCTGTAGCGCCAATCCCTAAGAAACTATCGATGATAATTGTAAAACCTAAGAAAGTTTCTAAGTGGTGTAAAATAGGAATTTGATAATATTGGCAAATATTATATTGTTGTCGGCATTCTTTTGTTAGATGATCTAAATTTCCGGCGAAATAAATCGTAACATTTTTGTCGGCAAGGTGAAGTAAACGCGCAAGTGCAAAACCGTCGCCGCCATTATTGCCACTGCCACAGAGTATGAGAATTTGCGAAAGGTCATTCTTTTTTTCATTTGTTAGTTTTGCAAAGACTGCTAATGCGGCTTTTTCCATGAGGACCATGCTAGGAATACCGATCGTGTCAATGGTGTATTGCTCACAGGTCTTCATTTGTTGTACGTTCACTAATTGGGTCATATTAATTCCTCCTACTTTTTATCCTTTAGCTAGATTGTAACGAAAACGTGGCTTTTTTACCAAAGAAGTCCTTATAAGCGCCGCTTTCTAAAAATAGCTAAACTTAAGCCAATAAATAAAAGAATAAGGAGAATAGCCAGCATAACACCAGGCCAATAGGGGGTAAAATCACTTTTACCGGTTAACCAATTAAGAGAATTAGTACCCAAGATAAAAGGATTGTAATGGTCTATTTTCTTAAAGATACCACTCAAACTACTAATTAAATAAAAGACTGCGACGATCAAAAGACTTTGGCCCATATTTTTGGCCAAGCTAGAGGCGAAAATAGTGGCGGCTAAAATGATGCTGCCATATAGCCAAAAACCAAAAAGTGGTAACAAAAGATGCGGGCTTTTGCCATCATTAAAATAATATGCAGTGTAGCCCAGATTGGTCACAAACGACAGAAAAAGCGTAAAAGTCCAAATAAAAAAGAGATATAGTGCTTTACTTATTACCAAAACAGAACGGGATAATCCTTTTGTGATAAAAGGAATAAGCGTGCCTTTTTCAACTTCAGTACTGATTATACCCGTTGATAATAAGACGATTGCTAATAAAAGAAATTGTGGCAAATTTTTATAATACTGTGTCCAACTATCAATAGAAGTAGATGCAGGTAAGGTGATAGTCATTTTTTCTGGCAGTAATGAAGCCATCATATCTGGCATAATTTTGGCTAAAAAAGGCGATAAAATACCAACAGCAAGAGCAATGATAAATAAAATCGGAATTTTTTTAGTCCGCCAATTAGCAAAAAATTCTTTAGCCAGGAAAAGTTGGAGTTGTTTCATTTTGTCACCACCTTTAAAAATATAGCTTCTAATGTTGGCTCGACTAGTTTAAATTCCAACGGCACTAGGTTTAATGTAGCGACTCTTTTGATAATTTGTAAGCCTAAATCTTCTTGCGGTAAACTTGGTAGGACGAGTTTTTGCGCGACTTGCTGCCAGTCTTGTGGATTTTGCTTTAAAAAAAGAGCCGTATCAGCGGGACTTTCAAAGCGTAATTCATAGTGATTAGGCTGAGCTGTTTTAATTTCTGCTAGTGGGCCAGTTAATTGGATTTTTCCCTCATTTAAAATGGCCACATGATCACATATGGCTTCTACATCAGCTAAAATATGAGAAGAAAATAAAACTGTGGTTTCATTTTTTAAACTTGCTAGAATGCCTAATACTTCTTTGCGTCCTAATGGATCGAGGGCGGAAGTTGGTTCATCACAGATTAATAACTGCGGTTCATTTAAGAGAGCTTGGGCTAAACCTAAGCGCTGTTTCATTCCCCGTGAGAAGCCACTAATTTTTTGATTTGTTGTTTGTAAACCAACTTTTGTTAGTAAGGAGGGGATTTTCAGCTGCAGTTCACTTTTTGACATACCGCTCGTACGACCGCATAAACTTAAATATTCTGTAGCCGTGAGGTAATCATAAAATGCGGGCACATCGGGAAGGTAGCCGATTTTTTGATTGGTTGTGGTATCGCCGTATTTTACTGTCTGTCCGGCAATAGTAACAGAACCACTATCAGCAGCTAAAAGTCCTAAAATAATCTTCATCGTGGTTGTTTTTCCGGCCCCGTTTTCACCAACAAAGCCAAAAATACTGCCTTTGGGGATGGTTAAGCTTAAATTATCAAGAATAAGGTTACTACCAAATTGTTTTTTTACATTTTGCAGGGTTAACATGGAAGTCATTTAATCTTCTCCTTTACCAAAAGCAAAATAGACAATCGGTCCGATAAAAGAAAATACAGCACAAATAATAATCCAAACAATTCGATTACCAAATTTGTAGTGGGGATGTTTTAATACGTCGATAATAGCGTAAATTGCCAGGCCAAGTTGTAAAATAATTAGTGGTATTAAAATAGGTAAATATTCGTGGACATTTAATTGCATGTAAATCACTCCTTATTTAGTTAAATTATTTTGATTGTATAGTTTGTATTAATAATTATAATACAAACTATACAAAGCTGCAAAGAAAAAAGGTTGGGAATTCTCATTCTGAAAATTCCCAACCTTTTTTTCTCTAGAAGTCTTAAATAGCAAGGTATTTTTCCAAATAATCTGCTAAACCATCTTCATCATTACTTTTAGTTGTAATATCATTGCTAATTGCTTTTGCTTCAGGACTCGCATTTTTCATTGCGACGCCCCAACCTGCGTAATCAAGCATCTCCAAGTCATTATGCTCATCGCCAAACGCGATGATATCTTTTCGATCGATTGCCATAGAATCAGCGATAATTTCAACACCCCGCGCTTTTTGAATTCCTTTGGCTACGATTTCCAAAATTGCATTAGGACCACCCCAAGTTCTAACGTCAATGTAGTCAGAAAACTGCGCTTTTAAGGTATCTGAAACCGTTTGTGCCAATTCAGTTTTTGTTTGAATCAACATCGAAGTTGGATTTGATTTTAGATTTTCTAACAAATTATCAGGGGTTGGTTTCTGATTATCAAAGAGATATTCACTGCCAAAATCCAAACGATCGACATAGAATGTGTCGCGATTTTCAGCGGCAACAAAATCTAATTGAAGATCATTTTTTTGTTTTAAAATTTCAAAGACAATATCACGGCTAAAGAGTGTTTCAGATTCTGCAGCCCACTTTGTATAAGGCACGTGGACTAAAGCACCATTAAAATTAACCATTGGCGTATTTAAAGCCAATTGGTGATAAAACTTTTCACTAATGCGAAATGGGCGACCAGTCGCAATGCTGACGATGTGCCCAGTTGCCATCGCTTTTTTTAAAACAGCTTCAGTTTTAGGACTAATTTGGGATTTGGCGTTTAAAGTTGTACCATCTAGGTCAATGGCAATTAGTTTTTTATTCATATATATTCTCCCCTCGTATAAAAGATACGCTGTTTTAGTTTAACATATTTTATATTTTTCACAAGCGGACTGGTTCATAACAAAGATACCTTTAAAAAAAATTAGCGAAGTGAAATAAAGGGGGAATAATTTGTTTTCACAGCAAAACACGAACATTATCAAGGCGGTGATCAAAAAACATCGAGAAAAAGATTGTTTTATTTTTACTGAGAAATTATAATCAGTCTTTGTTGGATGATAAATCCGAAATATGCCCTTATTCTTTTGTAGGAGTGAACATTTTAATGGAAAAGTTTTTTAAATTGAAGGAAAGTAACACAAATGTTTCAACGGAATTTGTCGCAGGTTTAACGACTTTCTTTGCGATGAGTTATATTTTATTCGTAAATCCGACGATTCTATCAGCTTCTGGTATGCCGTTTCAAGCGGTGTTCCTTGCGACAATTATTGCGTCAGTAATTGGAACTTTAGTAATGGGACTTTTTGCCAATGTGCCATATGCACAAGCACCTGGGATGGGGCTTAACGCCTTTTTCACTTTCACGGTTGTTTTTGGCCTTGGTTACACGTGGCAACAAGCCTTGGCGATGGTCTTTATTTGCGGTTTGATTAATATTTTTATTACGATTACCAAAATTCGTAAAATGATTATCCACGCAATTCCAGAAAGTATGCAGCATGCTATTGGTGGCGGAATCGGGATTTTTGTTGCCTATGTTGGGTTGAAAAACGCGAACCTTTTGAGCTTTAGTGCGGATTCTGCAACCATTACAAGTAGTGTTGTGGAAGGGGATAAAGCCGTTAACGTTACGATGAATGGTGGGATTGTCCCAGCTTTAGCTAACTTTAATAATGCTCCGGTCTTATTAGCTGTTATTGGGTTAGTGTTAACGACGATTTTAGTCGTACGTAATGTTCGTGGTGCTATTTTAATTGGGATTGTGGCAACGACAATTTTAGGTATTTTCATGGGTGTTGTTGATCTTAGTGCAATCGATTGGAAAGCTAATTCTTTAGGCAGTTCCATTAACGAGTTAAAAACCACATTTGGTGCAGCTTTTGGTAGTGAAGGTATGCAATCACTGTTTCGTGATGCTGGTAAAATTCCACAAGTTTTAATGACGATTATTGCCTTTAGTTTATCCGATACTTTTGATACGATTGGGACATTTATCGGTACTGGTCGCAGAACCGGAATTTTCTCTAAAGAAGACGAAGATGCTTTAGAAGACAGTCGTGGTTTTAACACCAAAATGGACAAAGCCTTATTTGCAGATGCGATTGCAACTTCAATTGGTGCGATTTTTGGTACGTCAAACACGACTACTTATGTTGAGTCTGCAGCCGGGATTGGTGCTGGCGGACGAACTGGTTTAACATCTGTTGTTGTGGCTGGTTTATTTGCAATTAGCAGTTTCTTTTCACCTTTAATTTCTATTGTACCTGCGCAAGCGACAGCACCGGCTTTAATCTTAGTTGGGGTCATGATGATGGCTTCTTTCAAAGATATTGAGTGGACTGATTTAGAAGAGGCAGTACCAGCTTTCTTTGCTGCAATTTTTATGGGCTTTTGTTACAGTATTTCTTACGGTATCGCAGCTGGCTTCATTTTCTATACAATTGTGAAAGTAATTAAAGGCAAATTTAATGAAATTTCTCCAATTCTTTGGGTTGTAGACATTTTATTTATCTTAAACTTTATTATTTTAGCTGTAATTGCTTAATTAAAAATTACTATCTCATTTATAAGATAAAAATCTAGGGAAAAAGTCGTTTCGGCTTTTACTCTAGATTTTTTTGTCGATTAATTCTTTAAAAATATTTCATGGAAGATAAGCGAATTCATTAAAAAATTGCTGTCTTTTTGCCACATATCTTGGCTTTCCAATTCACCTGTTGTGGAAAATAGGCTATAGTAGTAATGAAAGAGGGTTGACTATGAAGTTAGATTGGAAACGAAATTTATTTATCTCGTGGATTGGGTGTTTTTTTACCGGTGCTAGTTTTAGTTTGGTGATGCCCTTTATTCCTATTTATATTGAGCAGTTGGGCACACCCAAAAATCAAGTAGAATTGTTTGCTGGTTTGGCAATTTCCGTTACAGCCTTTGCCTCGGCCATTGTTGCACCTATTTGGGGGAATTTGGCAGATCGCAAGGGTCGCCGCTTAATGATGATTCGTGCTGCAATTGGGATGACGTTTACGATGGGCTCGTTGGCTTTTGTACCTAATGTATACTGGCTTTTGATTATGCGGTTTATGACGGGGATTTTATCAGGTTATATTCCGAATGCAACGGCATTAATTGCCTCCCAAGCACCAAGAGAAAAAAGTGGATGGGCACTTGGAACATTGTCTACTGGTGCAGTTGCGGGGAATTTAATCGGTCCATCAATGGGAGGCGCGTTGGCTCAGTGGTTTGGTATGGAAAATGTATTCATTATTACCGGGACGGTTTTAGCAATTACGACTATTTTAACGATTTTCTTTGTTAAAGAAGACTTTGTACCAATTGAAAAAACCGACTTATTGACTGTTAAGCAGATATTCAACCGAGTCTCTAACCTTCAAGTATTGATTGGTTTATTTATCACTTCGTTAATTTTACAAGTTGGGGTAACGAGTATTAGTCCCATCTTGACGCTTTATATTCGCCAATTAAGTGGCGATAGTAGTAACATCTTATTTGTCAGTGGCTTAATTGTTTCAGTCGCTGGTGTTTCTGCTATTATTTCTTCGCCAACATTGGGAAAATTAGGGGATAAAATTGGAAATCAAAAAATTCTACTCTTTGGCTTAGTACTGTCCTTTATTTGTTTTATTCCAATGGGATTTGTTAAAACACCGTTTCAGTTAGGTGTTCTACGTTTTATTCTCGGTTTTTCAACCGGAGCTTTAATGCCTTCTATTAATACGTTGATTTCAAAAATCACACCACCAGAAGGCGTTAGTCGAATTTATAGTTACAATCAAATGTTTACAAACTTTGGTCAAGTACTAGGCCCAATGGTGGGTTCAACAGTGGCACACGGGATGGGGTATCGTGCTGTTTTTTGGGTAACCAGTGGTTTTGTGTTCTTAAACATTTGTTTGTCGACTTTTAATTTTCGCAAAGTTTTAAACAAAAGACTTTAGTCTGATTAATTCAGCGGAAAAAAGCTATTTATAAAAAAGTTATTCATAATAAAAGGCTGTGATACGGCTTTTATCACAGCCTTTTAATTGTTTGTTGCAACGAAAGCCAGGATTAAACTTGAACAAAAGTAAATTTGTTTAATGAAGCAAAAGAAACAAAAAAAGATTGCAACAAACTGCAATCTTTTTGAGTCAAGTTGTGTAAAAGACACAACTGTTTGCTTATGCGTGTTTCTTTTTGGGCGTAGCCACTTCGGCAATTAGGATAATGATAACTCCTAAAATTAGGGAAATGATTGAGCTAAGTTTAAAATCATAAGTGCCGCTGTTTAAAGCACTACCCAGGTAGCCAACGACTTGACCTAAGATATACGTCCAAAACAAAGTAACCAAATATTTCATAGCAGACACCTCTTCTCTTGCTCATTTCTCGATTACAGTTTACCATATTTTTCTTGAATGTAAAGTTTTCAAGTGTTTTCAAAAAGGAGGACATACAGTGCTGCCACAATTATATACCGTGACTGCTTATTCTTTGTTGCAAAGTACAATTGAGATAAATCGGCTCGTGCAAACGGCTAAACAAAGAGGCTACGATACATTAGGAATATGTGATCGCAATGTCTTGGTTGGAGCAGTCACTTTTTATAACGCATGTCAGCGTGCGGGTCTAAAATCAGTGATTGGTTTGCACTTAGATTACTATTCACCTGTTCAAGCAGGTGAAAATGAGATCTTATTATTTGCTAAAAATTTTGCTGGTTATCAACAGCTAATGGCTTTAAGTAGTCAAAAAGAAATCAATGGTCAAGTTGATTTGACTGATTTTGCTCCACTAGATAATTTATATGGTGTTTTACCACTAAGAAATGAAGTCGATTACTTTTTTTCAAAAGATGTTGCTAAAGCAGAAAACCGTCTTAATTTTTTTCAGGAACTATTTCCTAAAGAACAATTTTTTTATGGTGTTTCTCCTCAAAAACAATTAGCGGAAGAATTGGTGCATTTTTATCTTCAACAAGGCGTAGCACCTTTTGCTATTAATGAAGTAAATACAATTGATCCAGCGGAAAAAGCAGCAATTGCAGTAATGCAGCACCTAAAAGGCGGCACGCAAATGCAAGATGTTGCTGAATTGGAGCAAGGAAGTGGCGAATACTTAGTTAACGCAAGTCAACTAACGGAGTATTTTCGCCAGAACCAACCGCAAGCATTAGAAAATGCGCAAAAAACTGCAGCGGTTTGTAGTCAGTTTGAGCTACCCTTACACCAAAAGCTATTGCCCCATTATCCTGTTCCCCAAAATAGACCTGCTGCTGAATTTTTGCGACAGTTGTGTGAAACGAAGCTGAAACAGCGGGTTGAAAATATCACGGCTGAATATAAACAGCGCCTTGACTATGAACTGCAAATTATCCACCAAATGGGTTTTGATGACTATTTTTTAATTGTTTGGGATGTAATGGATTTTGCTCACCGTAGTAATATTGTGACAGGTGCAGGCCGGGGTTCTGCGGCAGGATCCCTCGTTGCTTTTGTATTAGCAATTACAGATGTTGATCCGATTGAATACGACCTGTTGTTTGAGCGCTTCTTAAATCCAGAGCGCTACACAATGCCAGATATTGATCTGGATATTCCCGATAATCGCCGAGATGAAGTGCTACATTATGTGAAAGAAAAATATGGCACTTTTCAAGTAGCCCAAATTGCTACATTTGGTACAATGGCTGCCAAGATGGTCCTTCGAGACGTTGCTCGGGTTTTTGGTTTATCACAAAGTGAGGCCAATCGATGGAGCAAGGCGATTCCAAATACCTTGAAAATTACGCTAAAAAAAGCACTGGAAAAATCCAGTAGTCTGCGGGATCTGATTGCATTAAGTGAGCGAAATCGGCAATTATTTGAAGTTGCTTTAACATTGGAAGGACTACCGCGCCATGTTTCCACCCATGCTGCCGGGGTAGTGATTAGTGATAAAAATTTACTGCAATTAATTCCTTTACAAGCTGGAGCCAATGATATTTTATTAACGCAGTTTACCATGAATGATGTGGAAGCTGTTGGCTTATTAAAAATGGATTTTTTAGGCTTACGTAATCTTTCCATTATTGACGATACGCTAAAGGGAATCAAAAAAGTTACAGGGGATAAACTTTCGCAAAAAGATATTCCCCTAACTGATGAGAAGACGTTGAAGCTTTTTCAAGCAGGCAATACATCTGGCGTCTTTCAATTTGAATCCGCGGGGATAAAAAATGTCTTACGTCGTTTAGGTCCAGAAAATATTGAAGAAATTGCTGCAGTCAACGCCTTATATCGACCAGGTCCGATGCAAAATATCGATCACTTTATTAAGCGGAAAAAAGGACAAGAAAAAGTAACTTATTTGGATGATAGTTTGATACCAATATTAAAAAATACCTATGGCATTATGGTTTACCAAGAACAAGTTATGCAAGTTGCAGCTAAAATGGCAGGGTTCACTTTGGGACAAGCCGATATTTTGCGCCGCGCCATCAGTAAAAAGAAAAAAGATGTTTTAGATGAAGAACGGCGCCATTTCGTTAAGGGCGCTGTAAAAATGGGACATAGTAAAACAAAAGCCAATGAGGTCTACGATTATATTGAACGATTTGCTGATTACGGCTTTAATCGTTCTCACGCTTTTGCTTATTCTTTTGTTGGTTTTCAAATGGGCTTTTTAAAAGTGCATTATCCGGCGCCTTTTTTTGCCGCCTTACTTCACTCGGTTCGCAATAATACTGCTAAAGTCAAAGAATATTTAACAGAGGCGAAAAAACAAGGAATTAGAATTTTGCCGCCTAGCATTAATGCCAGTGGTTTTAGTTTTTATTTGGTGAACAATCATGAAATTCGTTTTGGGTTAAGCAGTATTAAAGGTACTCGTCGTGACTTTATTGCCGCAATTATCGCGGAACGAAAGGAGAATGGTCCTTTTCAATCACTGGATAATTTCTTGTATCGCTTGCCAGCAAAGTGGCTTAAATCGGATTTAATTCAGCCTTTGGTGGAGATTGGTGCTTTCGATGAGGTTGAAAAAAATCGACGACAACTTGTAACAGGCTTAGACAGTAAAATTCAAAATATTGAATATAGTGGCGGCAGTATGGATTTATTAGATATTATGGCGTTAAAACCAACTGAAATTAGTGATTATTCGTTGACTGAGCGCTTGAATTTAGAAGAACAATATTTAGGTGTTTATGTTTCCGGACATCCGACTGAAAGTTATCCTGTATTAAAAGCTGCGCGTCAAGTACAGCTGATTAGTGAACTACTACCTAAACAAAACGTGCATCTTCTTTTATACGTTCGAGGAATCCGCGAGATTCGCACGAAAAAAGGTGAGCAGATGGCCTTTGTGGAGGCTAATGATCCGACTGGCGAAGTTTCTTTAACTATTTTTCCAAATAGTTATCGTCATGTGCGCCAAACTTTTGCAGTCGATGACGTCGTCTACGTTGAAGGAAAAACTGAAATCAGCACCTATAATCAAGAGATGCAAGTAATTGCAGATCAAATTGTGTTAGCCAAAAAAATTAGCGACATAAAAAGTGCACCAACTTGCTATATTCGTCTAACTGGTATAGCTGATACAGACAAGCAACTATCAGCCTTGTACGCTTTAATTAAACAAGCGCCAGGAGCAAGTAAAATAATTCTTTTTTATGAAAGTACTGGAACAAAAAAAATACTAGCAGAAAAATATCAAATTGCGGAAAATCCTGTTGTAACGCAAGACTTGAAGAATATTTTTGGTGAAAATAACGTAGTTTTCAAGTGACTTTCAGTAAATTTTACTTTTCGCTTTCAATTTTTTCAATTTTCTGCTCGTATCTCAAGACATTTCCATATTTTAATGGTAAAATGGACAACGTGGTTAATGCCAAAATGGTATTATTTAGGGAAACCTAAAAATATTTTAATGAGGTGAAATTGTAGATGAAACGCATCGGAATCTTAACCAGTGGCGGTGACGCACCTGGTATGAACGCAGCAGTCCGTGCGGTGGTCCGTAAAGCAATCTTCGATGGTATCGAAGTATACGGAATCAATTATGGATATGCCGGTTTAGTTGCTGGTGATATTCGCCGTTTAGACGTTGCTGATGTTGGGGATAAAATCCAACGTGGCGGGACTTTTCTTTATTCAGCCCGCTATCCAGAATTTGCTACTAAAGAAGGACAATTAAAAGGTATTGAACAGTTAAAAAAATTCGGCATCGAAGGCTTAGTGGTTATCGGTGGGGATGGTTCTTACCATGGAGCAATGGCCTTAACACGTCATGGCTTTCCTGCTGTAGGAATTCCTGGAACAATCGATAACGATATTCCAGGTACAGATTTTACAATTGGTTTTGATACAGCAATCAATACCGTCTTAGAATCGATTGACCGCATTCGTGATACAGCGACTTCTCACGTTCGTACTTTTGTTATTGAAGTAATGGGCCGTGGCGCTGGCGATATTGCATTATGGTCTGGTGTTGCTGGTGGTGCGGATGAAATCATCATCCCAGAACACGAATTTGATATGGCTGCCGTTGCAAAACGCATTCAAGATGGCCGCGACCGTGGTAAAAAACATTGTTTAATCGTTTTAGCAGAAGGTGTTATGGGCGGCAATGAATTTGCTGATAAACTTTCTGAATATGGTGATTTCCATACGCGTGTTTCTATTTTGGGCCACGTTGTACGCGGGGGCTCTCCAAGTGCTCGTGATCGTGTCTTGGCAAGTAAATTTGGCGCTTATGCAGTAGAATTGCTTGAACAAGGAAAAGGCGGTCTATGTATCGGCATCGAAGACAATAAAGTTGTTGCCGCTGATATTATCGACACACTTGAAAACAATAAACACAAACCTGATTTGAGTCTATATGACTTAAACAAACAATTATCATTCTAATTGACAGCTACTAAAAGTTAATAAAACAGCAATGTCTGTTTTAAATAAAGGAATAGGAGCGTTTACGTAATGAAGAAAACCAAAATCGTTAGTACGTTAGGACCAGCAAGTAATAGCGTGGAAATTATTTCACAATTAATCGAATCTGGAGCTAATGTTTTCCGTTTTAATTTCTCTCATGGTGACCATGAAGAACAATTAGGCCGGATGAATATGGTAAGAGAAGCAGTGAAGAAAACTGGTAAAGATGTCGCTATCTTATTAGATACAAAAGGGGCAGAAATCCGGACTACTGTTCAAGATACAACTGAAGCAGACTTCGGTCGTGCCGGTTATATCCAATTCAACGTTGGAGATACAACACGTATCGCGATGGATCCAGAATTAAAAGGAACTAAAGAAAAAATTGCTGTAACTTACCCAGGCTTGTTCGATGACGTTCACGTTGGTGGTCACATCTTATTCGATGATGGTTTAATCGACATGGAAATCACTGAAAAAGACGAAGCAAACCGCGAATTAATCGTCGTAGTGAAAAATGCTGGTATGTTAGGTTCAAGAAAAGGTGTTAACGCTCCTGGCGTTTCAATTAGCTTGCCTGGTATTACTGAAAAAGATGCAGACGATATTCGTTTTGGCCTAGATAACGATATTGACTTTATCGCGGCTTCATTTGTCCGTAAAGCACAAGACGTTCTTGAAATTCGTGAAATTTTAGAAGAAAAGAACATGACACATGTTCAAATCTTCCCTAAAATTGAATCACAAGAAGGTATTGATAATATCGATGAAATCATCAAAGTTTCAGATGGTATTATGGTCGCTCGTGGTGACATGGGTGTTGAAATTGCGCCAGAATTAGTACCAATGGTGCAAAAACGTATTATTCAAAAATGTAATGCTGCTGGTAAAGCTGTTATTACAGCAACTCAAATGTTAGAATCTATGCAACAAAATCCACGTCCAACACGGGCAGAAGCTTCTGACGTTGCGAATGCTGTCTTTGACGGTACAGATGCAACAATGCTTTCTGGTGAATCTGCAAATGGTGACTACCCAGTTCAAGCAGTAGCTACAATGGCTCGTATTGACGTTGAAGCTGAAAAAGCTTTATCAGAATTAGGTTCATTCCAAATCAATGAATTTGATAAAACTGATGTTACTGAAACAATTGGTTTATCTGTGGCTCGTGCAGCGAAAAACTTAGGTGTTAAAACAATCGTTGCTGCAACTGAATCAGGCTATACAGCTAAAATGATTTCTAAATACCGTCCAGATGCAGACATCTTGGCTGTTACATTTGACGAACGTACAAAACGCGGTTTAATGCTTAACTGGGGTGTATTCCCAACAGTTGCACAAAAACCAACAACAACAGATGAAATGTTTGATTTAGCTGCTAAAAAAGCTGTTGAATTAGGTTTTGCTAAAGAAGGCGAACTAATCTTAATTACAGCCGGTGTACCAGTTGGCGAACGTGGAACCACAAACGTTATGAAGATCCAATTAATCGGTTCTAAACTATTAGACGCTCAAGGCGTTGGTGAAAGAACGGTTGTCGCAAATGCAGTTGTCGCTAAATCAGCTGAAGAAGCAAATTCTCGTGCTAAAGAAGGAATGGTCTTAGTTGTACCAACAACTGACAAAGATTACATGCCTGCATTTGAAAAAGCTGCTGCTGTTATCGTTGAAGAAGGCGGCCTAACTTCTCATGCTGCTGTTGTGGGTATCGCAAAAGATATTCCAGTTATCGTTGGTGCTGCTGATGCAACAACAACAATTCAAGATGGTGAATTAGTCACTGTTGACCCTCGTCGTGGTATTGTATACCGTGGTGAAACAACAGCTATCTAAGAAGCTATTTAGCTTTTTATTACTAGAACGAAGTAGTCTAGGCTACTTCGTTTTATTTTTTGAAAAGGTGTCAAGAAAATTTCATTGACAAGCTAAAATACTCCCTGTATAATAGCTTTTGTTGCTTAGAGGTGATAAAAATGAAGTGGTCTTTATTGGAATTAAACAAATACCATGAAACGCCGTTAACTTTTTCAGAGACATTGGATTTGAAAAAAGAATTAATGAAACGGGACAATCAAATACTAGATATCACTCCCATTGAAGTAAGTGGGCTTGTTACTGTATCAAAAAGTGATTATCTTATTCATTACACATTGAAGGCGACGTTGACGCTTCCTTCATCAAGAAGTTTAGACCCAGTTGATTTACCACTGGATTTAGTTGTTGACGAAGTTTTTATGACGCCTGAGCAGTTGCAAATGCGGACTGAACTGATTTCAGAAGAAGAGGTCTTGCTTATTGAAGGTCAGACAATCGATTTGGATGAATCAGTGGCTGACAATATCTTGTTAGCAATTCCGTTGCAGGTTTTAACAAAAGAAGAAGAACTCTCCAACCAAATGCCTGCTGGGCAAGATTGGGAAGTCATCTCTGAAGAAGACTATCTGCAACAAAAAGAAACAGCCGCACCCAAAATTGATCCTCGTCTTGCGAAATTATCAGAACTGTTTAATACAACAGAAGATGATGATAAGTAAGATTGGAATAAATAGCAATCTATTTATAGCTTGCTTTTCATAAACAAGGAGGTGTAACAAATGGCAGTACCAGCTCGTAAAACATCTAAAGCTAAGAAAAACAAACGTCGTACTCATTACAAATTGACTATCAACGGTTTGAACGAATGTCCAAACTGTGGTGAATTGAAAAAAAGCCACCACGTATGTGCCAACTGCGGTTACTACGATGGCAAGGACGTAACGACTAAAGAAGCATAATTCATTTTTTTGAGAAAATGAATGAAGAAAACCCGCAAAGCTAACCATGGAGCTTTGCGGGTTTTTATTTTGTATTTTTAAAAACACGAGCAAAGACAAAGCAAGAAACAATAGTCGATTTTTGGCTATGTTGTATTTTATTTACCACATTGTAATTTATAGCCTCCTTTAGTTTGAAAGCAAGGCTTTTTACGTTATAATAGAAAAGATTAAAGCTACTAGGAGGAACTCAAAATGACAAAACAGCAAATTGGTGTTGTCGGCATGGCCGTCATGGGGAAAAACTTAGCCCTAAATATTGAAAGCCGTGGCTATTCAGTAGCGTTGTTCAACCGAACAGCTGCGAAGACAGAAGCGGTAGTAAAAGAACATCCAGATAAGAAATTTAAAGCGACGTATACAATTGCAGATTTTGTCGAAGCAATTGAAAAACCACGCCGGATTTTGCTAATGGTTAAAGCAGGTGCGGCAACAGATGCGACAATTAAAGAATTATTACCTCATTTGGATAAAGGTGATATTTTAATCGACGGTGGCAACACTTTCTTCAAAGATACGATCCGTCGAAATGAAGAATTGGCTAACTCTGGTATCAACTTTATAGGTACGGGTGTTTCTGGTGGAGAAGAAGGCGCCTTAAAAGGTCCTTCTATTATGCCTGGCGGACAAAAAGAAGCGTATGACTTAGTAGCACCTATTCTAGAACAAATCTCTGCTAAAGCAGAAGATGGTGCGCCATGTGTAACCTATATCGGACCAAATGGTGCAGGTCATTACGTGAAGATGGTTCATAATGGAATTGAATATGGTGATATGCAATTAATTGCCGAATCTTATGATTTAATGAAAAATGTGTTGGGACTTTCTGTTGCTGAGATGGCTGACATTTTTAAAGAATGGAATGAAGGGGAACTTGATAGTTATCTAATTGAGATCACCGCGGACATTTTAACAAGAAAAGATGATCTTGGTACAGGCAAACCAATTGTCGATGTTATTTTAGATGCTGCTGGTAATAAGGGTACCGGTAAATGGACAAGCCAAAGTGCATTAGACTTAGGGGTGCCACTACCACTCATTACGGAGTCTGTTTTTGCGCGCTATATCTCTGCTTACAAAGAAGAACGGGTAGCTGCAAGCAAAGTCTTACCTGCTCCAGCGAAATTTAACTATCAAGGCGATAAAAAAGAATTGATCGAAAAAATTCGTGAAGCTTTATACTTCAGTAAAATTATGAGTTATGCACAAGGTTTTGCGCAATTACGTACCGCATCAAAAGAATACGATTGGGACTTGCCTTTTGGTGAAATTGCTAAAATTTGGCGTGCGGGTTGTATTATCCGTGCCCGTTTCTTGCAAAAAATCACCGATGCTTATGACCATAAACCAGACTTAGAAAACTTGTTACTAGATGATTACTTCTTGGAAATTACCAAAAAATATCAGCAAGCCGTACGCGAAGTAGTCGCTTTAGCAGTCCAAGCAGGTGTTCCTGTGCCTACATTTTCTTCGGCAATTGCTTACTTTGACTCTTATCGTTCGGAACGTTTGCCAGCAAATATTATCCAAGCACAACGGGATTATTTTGGGGCACATACTTATGAACGGACAGATAAAGAAGGAATTTACCACTACAGCTGGTATCATGAAGAATAAGTAAAAAACAATGAAAATTTGAATAATTCTAATTTGTTTATGGGAAAGACTGTTGGTGTTTTTGAAAATATCAACAGTCTTTTTTTTATCTTTAGTGAATAAAAGTGGTATCTCGTGTGACTTTTGACGATTATTAACCTACTAATAAGATTTTCAGATACCTCTTTTTTCTTTCATAGTTTCATGGTAAAATGACTATAGTATTTTAATAAAAAAACAACTATTTTTTATTACAAAAAAATATAAAGAAAAGGGATCTAAAACCAAATGAGTAATATTTTAATTATTGAAGATGAAAAGAACTTAGCTCGTTTTGTTGAACTAGAGTTGACGCACGAAGGGTATCATACTGAAGTTCATTACAACGGACGGACTGGTTTAGATGCAGCACTAAATAATGACTGGGATGCAATTTTGTTAGACTTAATGCTACCAGAATTAAACGGTTTAGAAGTTTGTCGCCGTGTGCGCCAAGTTAAAAACACACCAATCATCATGATGACAGCGAGAGATTCTGTTATTGATCGCGTAT
The DNA here is from genome assembly GCF_017316025.1 of Candidatus Enterococcus myersii. Taxonomy (GTDB): domain Bacteria; phylum Bacillota; class Bacilli; order Lactobacillales; family Enterococcaceae; genus Enterococcus_C; species Enterococcus_C montenegrensis. The sequence goes on along the minus strand of NZ_JAFLVT010000018.1, from coordinate 2,551 downwards.
CTGGTCTTGATCATGGCGCAGATGATTATATTGTAAAACCTTTTGCAATTGAGGAATTACTAGCTCGTTTACGTGCATTACTTCGCCGGATTGATATTGAAGGGGATAAAAATGTCGCAAAACAAACGACTATTACTTATCGTGACTTAGTCATCGAAAAGGAAAACCGTGTCGTTCGTCGTGGCAATGAAGTAATTGAATTAACCAAACGAGAATATGAATTACTATTAACCTTAATGGAAAATGTGAATGTTGTTTTAGCCCGCGATGTTTTATTAAATAAAGTTTGGGGATATGAAACAGAAGTCGAAACAAATGTAGTCGACGTGTATATTCGTTATTTGCGTAATAAAATTGATGTTCCTGGGGAAGAAAGCTACATCCAAACTGTCCGGGGAACTGGTTATGTGATGCGCTCGTGAGCAAAAAAAATAGAACTTTTAACAAAGAACTGAAAGGCCCATCCTTAACAATTAAGTGGGCCTTTGCAAGTTCTTTCTTTATATTTATCGTCTTTACGATTTTTGCGGTTATTACCTATAAGTCTTCGATTAACTTAATCGTAGCTAAAGAACGACACAATGTAGAAGAAGTCATTTCAGAGGTCACTTCCCGCTTGGCTAATGGACAAGAAGAATTGACAACGCAAAGTGCCTATTTTGCGATTGCAAAAATTTCCAATGAAGATCGTACGCCCGATGCTATTTCCCATTTAGATGGCGATATTTTACAACTTGATCAGTTTGTCTCAGAATTAGGGCAACCCGAATTAAACTTGTATGTCTACAACTTGAAAAAAGAGCCCATTTTAAAAACTCATGAAAATGATTTCGAATTAGTGCAGACAAAACGTAAAGAGCCAACTATTATTACGATGAAAGGTTCAACTGGCTTTTTATCCATTCATCCAATCTTTTCCAAAGTGACAAGAGAAAAAATTGGTTATGCACAAACTTTTTATGAGTTGTCTTCTTTTTACGAAATTCGCAGTAAGCTATTATTAACTTTAATTATTTTAGAAGTAGTTTCATTAATTTTATCTAGTTTCTTAGGCTTCTTTTTGTCGACGTATTTCTTGAAACCATTAAAAGTTTTGCGCGATACAATGGATACTATCCGTAAAGATCCAGAATCTGATGCATATATGCCTAAAATTGACACCGATGATGAATTAGCAGATTTGGCGGATATTTTTAATGATATGTTAGAGAGGATGCGGATGTACATTGAACAACAAAAGCAATTTGTTGAAGATGTTTCCCATGAATTGCGAACGCCAGTAGCGGTTATAGAAGGACATTTAAGTATGTTGCAGCGCTGGGGAAAAAATGAACCTGAAATATTAGATGAAGCCTTGAATGCAAGTCAACAAGAAATTAGTCGCATGAAAAGCTTAGTTCAAGAGATGCTTGATTTATCTCGTGCTGAACAAGTGGAGCTTCATTATGCAAATGAAGTAACGCAAGCAAAAGAAGTGACGTATCAGGTCTTTAATAACTTTAAAATGCTGTATCCAGAATTTACCTTTACGTTGGATGATGATTTAACAAAAGAAGAGACGTTGGCAATTTATCGCAACCATTTCGAACAAATTATTATTATTATTTTGGATAATGCCGTGAAATATTCAACTGAACGAAAAGAAGTACACTTAAAAATTGGAAAAAGTAACCAATTTTTTGAAATTGATATTCAAGACTTTGGCGAAGGCATCTCGGAAACAGACTTAGAAAAAGTTTTCCATCGGTTTTATCGTGTTGATAAGGCCCGTGCGCGCACAAAAGGAGGCAACGGCTTAGGTCTTTCTATAGCCAAGCAGTTAATTGACAGTTACAAAGGTGAAATTGTGGTTGATAGTGTTGTAGGACAAGGAACGGTGTTCAAAATATATATTCCAATTAAATAGTTTATTTCATGGGATAATTTTTCTATGGAATACCTGACTAGATATATCTTTTTGCGGTTATGCAATAAAAGTTGTATCTAGTCGGGTATTTTTTTGTCGTGAGATCTATTTGTTAGATTACGCCTTTAAAAAAATAGAAATCATTCCATAATTTTATGCGAATGATTTGTGAATTAAGAGAGTTATTGTACGTCATTTGTTAGATGGAAATGCTTTATACGTCTGGGTTACGATAATAAAATTCGGTCGTGAAAAAAATCAAAATTTATTAGTGTTTTTTGTTGCTTTTTGGATTTAGAATTGCTATATTATTATTTGTTCCGAACAAATGCTATGTCTTAAAAAAAGTTAAAACTTTTACTTGACGTGCTAAATCGGGCATGATATTCTAATAAAGCTGTTGCGAATGAGTTGTTATTTACAACTAACAAAACAGTTCGAAAAAGTTGTTGACATCTGATTTTTAAGATGTTAAACTAACAAAGTCGCTGTTATTAAAAAGCGAGTTGTTGAAATATCATTTCAAAAAGTTTTTAAAACTTTTTGAAAAAAACAGTTGACAGAAATTAAGTCAGCTGATAAGATATAAGAGTTGCTGAAACATTTCAAAAAGCAACCAACTGCAGGTTAAATAAATACATTTAA
>NZ_JAFLVT010000017.1 GCF_017316025.1 Candidatus Enterococcus myersii | reverse complement strand
AAAAAGACTTAAATGATTTTTAGCCTTCCGAAACTAAAAATCATTTAAGTCTTTTTTTGCCTACATAAAGTCCAACGGGGTCAGTCCGTTCATACCAATTAAAGGATCTATGGCATTTTCTCGAACCAATTTTCCCGTTAATATAACGTGAACAGGGCTCACTTCTACCGATTCATTCACTTCATTATTATTTGGTAAATGCCCAGCCTCTTTTTGGTGACCATCTTCTGTTAGTTGCACTTCTTCATAGGTAACAGCTTGCTGTTGTTTTTGTAGCTCGTTAGCCTCAGGTGTCTTTTTTTGATCCGCTTTGGTTAATTCTTCGTCTGTCAAACCGACAAATGCGCTTATGCGCTCTTTTAGCGTCGTTAAACGATTGGCGGATTGATTCGTAACACACGTTTCAAAAGCCTGTGTCTCTCCAAGCAAAATTAATTTATCTTTACTTCTGGTTACGGCTGTATAAAGCAGGTTTCTTTGCAACATACGTTGGTATTGGTAAACCATCGGCAAAATTACCATCTCAAACTCGCTACCTTGCGCTTTATGAATCGAACAACAATAAGATAAGGTAATTTTTTGCCAGTCATTGCGCTTATAGGTCACTTCATTGGCGTCAAATTGAATAACCAACTCGTCGACTTTATCTTCACTGTCTTTGGCGTAAATAATTCCCACGATTTGACCCATATCACCATTAAAAACATTTTCTTCTGGTGAATTAACTAGCTGTAGAACTTTATCCCCAATGCGATAAACGTGCTCGTGAAAGGTTACTTCTTTTTTTGTCCCATCATTGGGGTTAAAAATTTCTTGCATCATCTTGTTTAACGCATCAATTCCAGCAGGACCACGATACATAGGGGCTAACAATTGAATATCTTGGGCGCTAAACCCTTTGGCTTTTGCCTTTTTAACAATTTGTGCAATTAAAGGTTCAATTTGTTGCGCATGACAAGGAAAAAAAGAGCGATCCGCTTGGTTTTTAGTGAAATCGGCTGGTAAGCGGCCGTTTTTAATCTCATGGGCCAATGAAATAATCGTCGAACCGTCCCCTTGGCGATAAATGTCAGTTAACTCGCGCTGGGGAATTGCTTTTATCTGTAGCAGATCATGTAATACTTGACCTGGACCGACAGAAGGTAATTGATCTTTATCACCAACAAAAATAACCTGCATATTACTCGGAATTGCTTTTAGCAAAGAATTAGCTAACCATGTGTCTAACATCGACATTTCATCGACAATTAACAACCCTCCAGCCAATTCATTGATTTCTGTCTCACCGACTTTTTCTCTACCCGTTAAACCCAGTAAGCGGTGAATCGTACCACTGGGCAATCCTGTTGTCTCGTTCATACGCTTTGCCGCACGGCCAGTTGGTGCGGCTAAAAGAATTGGAAAAACCTCTTGTGTATAATCCAATGGCTCCAAACTTAAATCATTTAATTCAGCAAATAATTGTACGATTCCGTTAATAACCGTCGTCTTACCGGTACCAGGACCGCCAGTCAAAATAAATAATGGTGAAGCCAACGCTGCTTTAATCGCTTCAGCTTGTGATGTCCCATATTTAATCTTGAGTCGTTTTTCCAAACTGGCTAATTTTTTTTCAATCGTTTTTTCTGGGTACTTAATTTCTTTTTTGCGCTGCAACATTCGCTGAATCGACCCAGCAATTCCAATCTCGGCAAAATATAGACTGTTTTCGTAAATACGCGTAGCTTCTTGCTGAATTTTATCTTCCTCAGTTAACGCGATAATTACATCGGCTAACTGTTCGGGGTTAATTTCTACCGGACGACTTTTTTCCAGTAGGGTTAAGGTATCGTCTAACAAGGTATCCGCTTTGACATACGTATCCCCACTTTGCAGCGCACTTTGAAAAACTTGATGCAAGACCGCTGCCCGCAACCGTTTGTCGCTAGTGGCCGCAATCCCTAACTGTTCGGCTAATTGATCGGCTTTTTTAAACCCGATACCTTCAATATCTTCTACCAATTGATAAGGATTTTCTGCAATAATACTTAATGCCTGTCCTCGGTACATTTGATAAATGGCAAAAGATAACTGGCTGCCAAAACCATATTGAGACAAGCCGACAACAATTTCGTCCATACCTTGGTTGGCTCGCACAATTTCTGCTATCTGCTGTCGTTTTTTTTCGTTTAACCCTTCAACTGCTTCTAACACTGAATCATCTTCAACGATTTTTTTAATTGCATCAACCCCTAGTGTATCTACAATCTTTTCTGCCGTCTTGGGTCCAATACCAGGAAATTTTTCACTAGCAAAATAGTTAATCAAACCATTTTCAGAAGTTGGTTGATCTTGGGCATAACTTTCTACTTGAAACTGTAGCCCATATCGTGCGTGTTCAATTAGCTCGCCATAAAATTGATATAAAGTATCATCGTTGATATCTCCAAAAGAACCCGTCACGACAATTTGCGGTTCACGATAAGCGGTATTGGTTTCTGCAATATCAATCAACATCACCTTATAAAAATTGCCGGGGTTTTCAAAAAAGATTGCCGCGACTGTACCGCTGACAAATTTTCGTTCTTCCATCAAAAACCGGCTCCTTTCTACAATAAGGCGTCTAAACTACTTTGATCACCTAAAAAACTGGCATCATTCCATTTTGTTAATTTAAATGGTGTTAAATTTTCCGGTTCACTGGTAGTCATAACACTTAAGCTGTTGTTCACTAAGCCACCCATTTCCCGTAATTGCCCCAACTCTTTGCCCGCTAACCACTGGATAGCAGCAGTTAGGGAAGCGCCGTGCCCCACAAATAAAAGTGGCCCTTTATTTTGCATAACAGCGTCACTTACAACTGTTTCAATCCGTGCCAGTGCTGCTTCAATTTTTTCACCGTTAAAAACACTTGGATCATACTGATCTAAAGCATAGCGTAAATTGTGTAGTTCAGTTGGATAGCGGTCTGTCATTTCATCGATTAGTTGGCCTTCTAGTTTCCCCAAACCCAGTTCTCTTAAACCAGCATTGTAAATAATTTCTGGTTGATAGTTTAGTTCAGCTAAAATTCCTTGTGCCGTTTTCATGGCACGAGGCGCTGTACTGGCATAAATTTTTTCAAAGGGGATATTTTTTAGGTGCTGACCCAATAATTTGATTTCAGCTAAACTTTCTGCAAGAAGTGGTGAATCGCCTTTGGCTCCTTGAAAGCGGCGTTCATTGTTCCACTGAGTCTTACCATGGCGGGTAAAATATAACTCCATTACAAATGCTCCTTTAGTTTAGTAGATAAAAACTAGTCTAATTTATCATTTTCATAGTGATGGCGTAGTTCCAAATTAGGAAATCCTTGTTGGCGCAACGCCTCATATATTACTAACGCCGCCGTATTGGATAAATTTAACGAACGAACGTGTTCATCATTCATAGGAATACGCAAACACTTTTCTGGATTTTCCCGCATGAATGTTTCTGGTAATCCGGTTGTTTCTTTTCCAAACATTAAAAATACTTCTTCGTCGGCGGTATAATCTACTTCACTGTAAGTTTGGTTGGCAAACTTTGTAATCAAATAAAGGCGTCGCTGACCCAAGTATGCTAAAAAGGCTGCCAAATCTTTATGATACGTGATATTCACATCATGCCAATAATCTAGGCCTGCTCTTTTTAAATGTTTGTCATCGGTTGAAAATCCCAATGGTTCAATTAAATGTAGCGGTGTGTTCGTCGCCGCACAAGTACGGGCAATGTTACCTGTATTGGCTGGGATTTGTGGTTCAAATAGAACAATATGATTCAACTTCATTACTCCTTTTGATAAAAAATTCTGTGATTTTTATGAATTGTATTTAAAAGTAAATATTCTCTCCTACTATATCACTTCATAGCTACTTTTTTAAAAAAAGTGCAAAAAAAGAACGTATCGGCTCGGTGTTAATCACTGCGAGTCGCTACGTTAGTGAAGTTCTTTTCACTAACTTTTATCAGAACAGGAACCTGATAAAAACCAATGAAAAATGACTTGTTTGTAATATATCACTCTTACTTAAATAATGCAACAGTTTTAACCGAAAAAAGTCACAAAAATTTCATTTCTCTTTTCCAATTAAAACATCCAAATCGATTGTAATTTTATTTAACGGACTCTTTGCTACAATTTCTTTTTGCTCAGAAGAAACGCCCCACTCTAAGGGAGACATCTCCAATAAAGCAGCTTGATTTTCCTTGGAAACATCAAATGTATACGTTATTTCATGATGATTTACTAATTTAAATTGTTCTTTAAAATGTTGAATTACTTCATGATTTTCATAATGCTGTTTCTTTTTATCCGCAGGATAAAAAGCTTGCCGTAATTCTTGTAAATAACCGCTTCTTGGGACAACTTTCACTAATGTTCCCGTCGGCTTTAAAACGCGTTTAAACTCTTTATAATTAGATGGTGTGAATAAATTTAATACACTATCAAAAACTTGTGGGGCAAAAGGCAGTCGTGTCAAATCTGCGACACACCAAAATAAGGGTTCACTTTGCTGCGTTGCCATGTAAACACCATCTTTTGCGATATCAAAGCCAATTCCCGTAATGTTTTTGCCTGCTGCTATTTTATTAAAAAAACTACCTTCGCCACAGCCTACATCTAAGACTGTCGACTTTTCCGGTATATATTCTCGAATTTTTTCCAGTAGCCCGTTATACATTCCGGCTTGAATCAGCTGACGTCTTGCGGTAAACAACCGGCGATCATAGCCGCTGCTAATATTTTTTTGCAAAAAATATAGCGTTCCTTTTTTTGAGACATCAAAGTGATGTCCCTTTTGGCAGACAAGCCCCGCTTTAACTGCCCCCATTTCACTTTGACACAAAGGACATAAAAACAATGGGTGATTTGCAGTCACAAATTGTTTGCCCCAATCAATTTTTTTTAACATTTTATTTCCTCACTTCCCCTTAAATACGGCGAAATCAGCGGTACTTTTTAGTTACTCTACTTTAACACAAGGCTGTGATAAAATACTACATGAAAGTAAGCTGTCTAACAGTTTTAATGAGATACTAAAGGAGACTATTATGATTAAAGAATTTTGTGCCGAAAATTTCACTGATATTCCACGAGCCATTCACGCAGGAGCAAAGCGCATTGAACTGTGTGATAACTTAGCTGTAGGCGGAACGACACCTAGTACAGGTGTCATTGAAGAAACATTAAATTATGCCGGTGAAAAAGGTATTCCCGTTATGACCATGATCCGCCCTCGCGGTGGTGATTTTATCTACAATGATACAGAACTAAAAATCATGCATACCGACTTAATCGAAGCTAAAAAAATAGGAACAGACGGTGTGGTTTTTGGTTGTCTAACACCTAGTGGTTGGTTAGATGAAGAAGCTTTGGAACTTTTAATTGAAACCGCAGAAGGGCTACAAATTACGTTTCATATGGCCTTTGATGCCATCTTACCAAGTCGTCAGTTTGAAGCTATTGATTGGTTAGCAGACCACGGCGTTACACGCATTTTAACCCATGGCGGCCCGAGTGGTACACCAATTTCAGCAAACATCGTTCGATTAAAAGAATTAATCGCTTATGCCAAGAACCGCTTGATTATTTTACCTGGAGCTGGAATTAACGCTGAAAATGTGGCTGAAATTGTAACTGCCTTAGGGGTCAATGAAGCTCACGGAACTAAAATTGTAAAAATAACCGATTAAAAGGAGATGCCATGAAAAAAGCAGATGCCATGTATGCTTATGCTCGTAACCATAAATTAGGCCAAAATATCACACCAATTTTCGGCGGCTGGCTCCAACGAAAACACTTTGGTTTAATTGAGGCTGCTTTAGGTAAAGATGAAGAGGTCATTGCAAGTTTCATCGGACGCCATCATCCCGAAGATAATGAAAATTTCACACCATTTGAAGGTGAAGACCGCGCAGACTTTGAAGAACGAATGCGCGCAACACAAACTGGCAAAGTGCGTTACTTTGACTGTAAAGGATTCCACGCCTATGCTATTACTGACGCTGGGCGCCTGATTTTTGCCCGCTGGGTTCCTTTTAACCACGATTATAAAAGTATTCCGTTGCATAATATCAACACCATTAACCCCAATACGCGAATTTTTTGGGGTTTTTTACGAATTGAAAGTTTTCGCGAAGTCTTTAGTATTTTCTGGACGAAAAAAACGGTCTTTGCTATTGCCAAATTGCTAGAAGATAGTAAAAGCTATATGCAAGACGGCATTATGGATGGCATCACTTCTGCCAAACGTGCCCAACAAATACAGGAAAAAGCGAAGTTGTCTAAATCCCAACTTACGACAGAAACAAATTTTGAAAAGTTGAAAGAACGTAAAAAAGCACTAGATGCTGGCTTAATTACCCCAGCAGAATATGAAGAATATAAGCAACGCTTTTTACAATAAAAACTACCGATCAAAATAATGTTGGAACAAAATATTCAGCCGCAAGAGTTAAGCAGGTACTGCAAGACACAGCTCTACTGCAACAATCGCTGTGTCTTGCAGCAGTAAAAAATATTTTTTTTTAAGACTGGAAACACCTTACTTGTAGCAATTTTATTAAATGTCCCTACTGGAATGGCTGTTGCTCAAATTTTTTGTGAAGTTTCAGCTTATCACAAAAGAAGCTATTTTCAGACCACCGTTTATCGATAAAAAGGCTGTGACAAAAATCTGTCACAGCCTTTTTTATGGATTGCTCATTTTATTTTTTTAATTAAGAAATGAAGTACTGCATGAAAAGACTCGCAATATTAAAATAAATTAACACACTGGTCAAATCACTCAAGGTGGTAATAAATGGGCCACTGGCCACAGCAGGATCAAAACCAAGTTTGTCCATTAACATTGGAATAAAGCTCCCCGCCAAATTAGCCACCGTAATCGCACACATCATAGCCATTCCAATTACAAAACCTAAAATTGGATTGTGTTTCCAAACCGCAACAATAATGAAAATGGTTAGACCGGTAATGAACCCGGTCACTAAACCGGTCAAAACTTCACTAATAACTGTTTTAACAAAACTACTTTCTTTGTCATCATTGATTGCAAGTCGCCGTACTGCCACAGCCAAAGATTGCGTCCCAGCATTACCAGCCGTCCCTGTAATCAAGGAAATGAAAACAGCTAAAATACTCGCTTCACTTACAAGTTTCTCATAATGAGAAATTAAAGTCGCCGTCGCCATCCCTAAAAATAGCAACGTAATCAACCAAGGGAGTCGTCTACTAGCAGCCTTGACAGGATTTTCTGAAACTTCTTCAACGTTGACACCAGCTAAACCAGAGTAGTCACTTGCAGCCTCATCGTCGATAACGTCAATAATATCATCGACTGTGACAATCCCTAATAAATGATCATCATAATCTGTAACTGGTAATGCCAAAAAGTCATAATCCCGGAAAGTTTGAGCGACATCTTCTTGATCATCTCCCACATGAACTGAGATGACCCGTTCGCTCATAATATCTTGAATCATCGTATCATCTTCATTGACGATTAAATCTCTTAAAGAAATAACCCCCACCAAATGATTCTCTTGATCTACTACGTAAATATAATAAATTGTTTCGGCTACGTCGGCTTCGTTTTTTAAAACATACATCGCCGAACGAACCGTTTGATTAGCCACAATTGAGACAAACTCTGTGGTCATAATTGAACCGGCAGTATCATCTTCGTAATGCAGTAGTTCTTTAATTTCACTTGCGTCTTCTTTGTCCATCAAGCTTAGATATTTGTTGACAGCTTTTTTATCCAAAGTATTTAATAAGTCAACGGCATTATCTGTATACATTTCAGCTAACATGGCCGCAGCATAGCCCGGACGCATTTCAGAAAGATAATCTGTCATATGTGCATCGTCTTCTTCGATTACGTCAAACATGTCTGCTAATTCTTTAGGTGACAGATAACCGTACATCCGATGACGCTCTTGGCTGGTGAGGGACTGGTAGAACTGCCCCTGTTCGTATATGTGCATTTCTAAGAAAGGTTCTCTAAACCCTTGCATATCGTCTTCAAGCAACGCTTGTTTCAATTCAGCAAAACGTTCTTCCAGTTCTAAATTTTCATCCACTCACACTCACCACGCGTTCTTATATATTTTGAGCAACTTGTGCCATATCTTCTGGTAAAGCCAATGTAAAAGTTAATTTTTCACCACTAAAAGGATGATTAAAAGAAAGTTTGTAACAATGAAGGGCCTGCCGCATGATTCCAGCTGTCATAAGCCCACCATAGAGATCATCACCTAGTAGCGGACAAGAAATCCCACTAAAATGGACTCTGATTTGATGCGTCCGACCCGTATGAAGTTTAATATCCACTAATGCGATTTGGTCGTTTTCTTTTTGGACCCAATATTCTGTTTGTGCTTTTTGTCCTGTATCATCTACTTTACGTTTTAACAACGAGCTTAAATCTCTAGCAATCGGTAAATCAATTACTGCATGGGGTGCTAACGTTTGAATAGCGCCAGCCACTAAAGCTTGATATCTTTTTTCCACTTGCTTTTCACGTAATTGACGATCGAGTTGCGCATGGGCAAAACCATGTTTGGCAAATAACATCAGGCCAGTTGTATCACGATCCAACCGCGTAACCACGTGAATTACCTGATCTTTATAATTTTGCATTTTATAATAATTTTTCACACGATTGGCCATTGTACCATTAGGATGATATTGCGCCGGAATCGAAGCAACTCCTGCTGGTTTATTGACAATCAATAAATGTTCATCTTCATAAACAATCGCAATTGGCGTCTCATCCAAAAGCATTGTTTCATGCTCCTTTTCATCGGGCACGACAATAGTAACCCTATCATTAGGGCGCAAAGAATACAAGACATTTTCACGTTTATCATTGACTAAAATCAAGCCCCCTTGGAATTTAATTTTCGCCAGCAAACCTTTGGAAATGCCTTGTTCTTTTAAGAAGTATTTTAACTGCTGCTCTGAGTTTTTCTGATAATGATACGTAAACTTCATAATTGCCTAATCTTCTCCAATAAAAGCGTCTTTAACCCGATGCCAAAAATCCATATGCCGAAATGAAGCAAAATGAATCCGTTCTGTGGCAATTTTATAATAGACGGCTGCAATGTGATCTTTTTGAATATCTAATTGATCGACGGTAATCATGTAATCATTACTATCTTGCAAGCGAATTTCCATCCACTCATCTGCAGCAATAACTAACGGAGATCCCAACGTTCGGAAGACGCGATTATTCAACGAAGCAATTTCTGCTAGTTGAATCGCATTAATACTGGGATGTAACACCGCTCCACCAACACTTTTATTATAAGCAGTTGAACCAGTTGGCGTTGAAATAGATAAACCATCCCCACGAAATCGTTCAAAAAGTTCCCCCTTTAAATAAACGTCTGCTACCATCGTTCGATTCCCGCGTTTGATGGTCGACTCATTTAAAGCTAAAAAGTGTTTGGCAGCTTTACCGTTTTGATATTCAATGCGGATATCTAACAGCGGATAACTAATACTTTCACCGCGATTTTTTTTCAAGCTCGTAACCAACTCTGGTATTTCATAGTCACGCCAGTCCGTATAAAACCCTAAATGACCAGTGTGAACACCAAGAAAACTGACTTTATCTAAAATATGGCTGTAACGATGAAATGCTGAAAGCAAAGTACCATCACCACCAACAGAAATGACAATTTCTGGTCGTTGTTGATCAATGACAATTTCATTTTCTGCTAAAAGTTTTCGTAATTGCCGCTCTGTTTTTTCCGATTGCAGACCATGATTTGAAACGATGGCCACTTTTAAGGTCATTATGTCTCCTCCCGATCAATTGAAGCCTGATAATAACTATCGTCTGACTTGCCTCTGCCGTGGGAAAATAGACGCTGCGCTTCTTGAATTTCTTCCCGAATCGTCGACATCTCTTCATCTAATTGATAGGCTGCTTCGGCCGCTCTTTGCAGGCGAATTTTCATCTCTTCTGGAAATGCCCCTTGATATTTATAATTCAAAGAATGCTCAATCGTCGCCCAAAAATTCATCGCCAATGTCCGAATTTGAATTTCTGCCAAAATAATTTTTTCGCCATTTACTAACTGGACAGGATATTCAATGACCAAATGGTAAGAACGATACCCGCTAGCTTTTTTATTGGTGATATAATCTCTTTCAATAATAACTTTCATATCTTTGCGGTTGCGTAGTAATTGGACAACTTGGTGAATATCTTCCACAAACTGACACATAATTCTAAGCCCCGCGATATCTGACATCTCTTCTTCCAGACGTTCCATGGGAATATGGCGAATCTGGCTTTTTGTGATGATGCTTTCCACTGGTTTAACTCGTCCAGTGACAAATTCAATCGGCACATGTTGATTTTGTTCGCGAAATTGTTTGCGAATCCCCCGCAACTTTACTTTCAATTCTGATACGGTTTGTTCATATGGTGCTAAAAATTTATCCCAATCTCGATCCATAATTATCCCTCAATTTTCTTTAATACATACAAGTTATATTTTACCACAAACCGCCTTAAATCTTTATCCCCTCAAATTGAAAAAATATTCACACAATTCAATCGTATCAATTGCGTATCTTGTCATTTTATGTCAGAATATAAATTCAATGAATTGATAGATGTGAACAAAGCTAGCACATTCGAAACAAAAAGTTCGGAATGGTTCCCCTTTAAAAGAAAATTTGTATCTTCTAAATCTTATTTTCAGAATTTTTACAATCCACTTACTGCTTTTTTATTTTCTACTTTCTTAGAGGATTGTCATTTTTTCAATGCTTTAGCTTGCAGTTTCACACCTGAACACGTAAACTAGTGAGGGATTATTATGAGCCAATCGACTGAGATCGAATTTAAAACAATGTTAAGTGCAACTGACTTCAAGCGCATTATGACGTACTATCACGTTACAGATGAGATGGTCGTAGAACAGACAAATTGTTACTTTGATACCTTTGACAATAAGTTAAAAAATGCCAATGCCGGTTTAAGAATTCGTTTACTCCCTTCTTTTGCTGAAGTGACTTTAAAAACACCACAGCAAGAAGGTCTACTAGAAACCACGGAAAAGTTGACGCTAGCAGAGGCGCAAAAATACTTAACATTACAACAAGTTCCAGCAAATGGACCGGTTGAAGAAAAATTAAAAACGTTACATGTTACATTAAAGGAATTACATATCATCAGTCAGCTAACTACTAAACGAGCTGAATTTGAAATTGACGCTGGTTTGTTGGCATTAGATGAAAGTTTCTATCTACCGGCAGGCCATGACTTTGAATTAGAATTAGAAGTAAAAGATGCTAAATTAGGACAAGAAGCTTTCACGCAATTATTAAAGACATTGGCAGTTTCTTATATTCCAGCGGAAAATAAAATTAGTCGGAGTCTTAAAAAAAAGCAAAGCTAAAAACTATTTATTTTCATTTTTTCTACGTTTCTGCTAAGTTGAAATAGCCAGAAACGACTCAATTTGTTGGAGGAGATTTAAGTGATTGAAATTTATTTGTTTGTCAATCCTTTGGGTGCTATCTGTTTAGGATCAGAAAAGCATCTTTGGAACTTTGTACAAACATCGGAGCAAAAAATCCAATTCAGGCTGATGCCTTTAGTGAATATGCAGACAATTGATGCTGTTTTAACACGTCGCGGTACACCAAAACACGACATTCATGCTAGAAATCAACTTTTTGAAAATACTTATTCAGCTGCTTTAGATGCCAAAGCACTCCAACTGCAAGGCAAAAAGAAAGCACGAGAATTTTTGATGCAAATGCAAGAAGAAGTAGCTTGTAATGGCAAAGAATATAATCATGAACTGGTCATTTCATTGGTTGAAGCTGTTGGTGGCGACGTAGAAATGTTTACAGAAGATCGACAGAGCGACTTAGTCAAAACATTATTCCAAGAAGATCAAAACACCGCTCGTGAGATGGGAATTACCACGCATCCGTCTGCAGTTGTTTACAATTATGCTTGCGAACGCGATTATGGTGTTTTATTAGAAGGCGAAGACGCCTTAGCTGATATCCCGCGCCTGTGCCAAGTCGATCAAGAAAATTATCAAATTTTTCACATTGATGGTTACTTACAGCGTAAAAATGAACGTCGCGTTACTCACGATACCAAGCATTTAAAATTAATGTAACAAAAAAAAGTTGCGACAAACGTTAGGTTGACGTTTGTCCCAGCTTTTTTTATTGCTAAAAATAAACAGAGCAGACAATTGCGCAACTGTCTGCTCTGTTTTTATTTTATAATTGAGCTACTAATGTTTCCAATTCACTCAAACGTTCTTCAAACATCTTCATGGCATCTTCAATATAATCAGCTTTTGTCATATCCACACCGGCTTTTTTCATTACTTCAATTGGATAATCACTATTACCAGCCTTCAAATAATTCAAATAATGTTCCAACGCGCCCTCTTCTTTGGTTAAAATTTTCTTCGCCAAGGCAGAAGCGGCAGAAAAGCCCGTCGCATATTGATAAACGTAATAGTTGTAGTAAAAATGTGGAATTCGCGCCCATTCCAATTTAATCTCTTCATCTTTTGTTACATCAGGTCCATAATATTTCGCATTTAAATCCCCGTAATAATCATTTAAATACTCACTTGTTAAAGGCGTACCTTTTGCATCCTCAGTATGGATAAAGTGCTCAAATTCAGCAAATTGCGTTTGGCGGAAAATAGTTCCCTTAAAGCCATCTAAATAGTGATTTAAAATATATGCCCGTACTTTCGGATCTTTTTCAGTCTCTAACAAATATTCTGTCAAAATATTTTCATTGGTTGTAGAGGCGATTTCTGCTAAGAAAATAGAGTAATCCCCATAAACAAAAGGTTGATTATTACGAGTAAAATAGCTGTGGACACTATGACCCATTTCGTGTACTAAAGTAAATAGTTGGTCTAAGGTATCATGCCAATTCATTAAAATATAAGGAGCTGTATCATAAGCACCGGAAGAATAAGCACCACTACGTTTGCCTTTATTTTCAACCACGTCAATCCAACGACTTGAAAAAGCTTGTTCTACGATTTTATTGTATTCTGGTCCCATCACATGTAAAGCTTCTTTAGCCTTTTCAACCGCTTCTTCATAAGTATAGCGAATTGGCGCTTCTCCTAAAACAGGTGTGTACATATCATACATGTGCAATTCATCAGTTGCGAGTAATTTTTTTCGCAATGCTACATAACGATGTAGTAGTGGTAAATGTTTATTCACAACTTCAACTAAGGTATCATAAACACTTTCTGGAATATGATTATTACTTAAAGAAGCTTCTCTAGCTGACGTGTATTTTCGTGCTTTTGCTTTAAAGTTATGTCCTTTGACATGAGAGCTTAACGTTTGAGCAAACGTATTACGAAATTGGCCATACACACTGTACAATCCTTTAAAAGCAGCTTCTCGCACGCTGCGATCCGTTGCTTCCATTAATTGGCCGTACACACCGTGGGACAATTGAATTTTTTCTCCATCACTGCCTTCAATCGTAGGAAACACGAGATCTGCATTATTTAACACAGAGAAAATATCATCTGCTGCATTAAAAATTTCACTTGCCCCAGCCAATAATTCTTCTTGGTCCGCCGGCAAAACATGGGCACGATTGTCGACCATTTGCGCTACATAATGGCGATAAACTGCCAATTTTGGTTCTTCTTCAAAATAAGACCAAATCTGATCATCTGACAGTGTCAAAACTTCTGGCTCAAACCAAGAAATAGCCGCACTTGCTTCTGCTAATAAACTGCTAGCCCGCGCATATAATCCTTGATAAGTGGTGTTTGCGGTATCTTGATCATTTTTTAAGTGACTGTACACATATAACGTTTCTAATTTGCGATAAATAGCCAAGCAAAACTCCAAAGCCGCTAAGAAAGCCGTAGCATTCGTTGCTAGTGTTCCTTTGTATTTATCCGCTTGTTTTAATTCTTCTTTCAAATCAGCAAAGGCTGTGTCAAAAGCTTGGTCGTCAGCAAAAATTGGAGTTAAATCCCAGGTCAGTTCTGTCGGTAAGCTTTCTCTTGTTGGTAATTGTTTTGTCGCCATAATTGAAACCTCCTGATAGTTACTTAAACGAAAAGTTATCCTCTTCGATTACTTTCTATACTATCACAACTGCCTTTTTTTGGTGGCAAAAAACTTTCTTTTTCCCGACCAGATAAGCGCTGGCATTCCAAATAGATTTCTTTTAAAATTATTTTTTGCGAAACTAAAGGAAAATCCCATTGCCATTTGAGTTGGCTTAGGTCTTTTATCCATTGTTGGCAATTGTTGTTACGCAAATATAAAAAACGCAATAACAACAGCTCATGTTCAAAGAAAAAATGATAACGACTGCTACTATAACACCAAAAAGGTAAATCCAATATATGGCTATTGCGTTGATAAAAAAAATGTTGCAAACGCAAAAAGCGCGGCTGGCGTTGGAATAAGCGTTGGCGCAAAAAACGTTTATACGCGGCATTACGCCAATAAAACTTATTACTTGTTAAAGATGAAACATGGGACGTATAGGAAGTCAAGTTCGTATTTTCTGCAACATTTTGACATTGCCACTGATACCCGCGATTAAAATCCCAGTTGGCCAAATAATAAAGCCGAAGTTGCTTTGCTGCTGTATCCAAATGCCATAAATAGGCTGTCTGTTGCCAATAACAGAAAGCTTTTTGCAACTGACTCAACTGTTGTTGCGGAATAAACCGTTGTCCTACAATCCACCAGGGTTGATAGTGAAAAGACTGATAATTTTTTGTACGGGCTTTTAAACGGCTTAAGTCTAAAACAGAGCACTGAAATTCTACGGTTGTTTTATTAACTAACAGGTCTGGTCGCTGTTTTAATTGTGGCAAATAAACTTCTAATTGACTATTTTCTAGTCGTTGATGCAACCAATTTTTGCCGGCAATATGCTCATTTGTCTCACCTTCTGTCACTATTTTGCAGCAGTGTTCTCTCTGATGCGCAAAGTGTGTGCGCTGTTTTTGTCCTTGTTTTAAACAGACGGGCTTTTGACACACGGGACAATGATATTCTTCTTGTTTTTTTGCTTTTAAAGCGGCAACAAGCTCGCCTGCTTTATTTCTGGCAATTAGCATTTATCTCCCCCATAAGAACTTACGCACTATTTAGCTAGGGGCAACAAAAAAAGACCTGGAAAAATCCAGATCTTTTTTATCAAAAGTAACGACGGGTAATTCCTAAAGCATCAAGTTCCATCAAAAGCTTACCGTGTTCGGCTAGCACTTCTGGCGTTACTTGACTCAAACGAGCAAATTCACTTAAGTACGCTAAGTAATCGTCAATTTGATTTTTTAATAAGTATTCATCTGTGAAACGAATTTCCAAGAAATAAAAATGATTCAACTCATAAAGATTACTTACAATTCCTTCGCCCTCAAATTCATGGGCCAATTGAATCATTTGCTCAAAATCTATCATTTCAAAGACGTAATCGCGTTTGATATCCGTTGTTTCTTCTTCTGTCTCTTCGACTTCTTGTAATTGTTCTGCAATATGCTTTTTCAAGAAATCACTCACCTCTTCAGCACTGCCATCAGCAATTTGTTCCAAATTATTAAATTCTTCATTCGGAATATTCTTACTGATAAATAATTCCAAACCATCACCTTTTGGCAAAACTTGGAAAGTGACAGCTTCACTGCCTTTGAATTCTTCGTTGACATCAACTTCTTCTAAAATACTATAAAAGAAGTTCTCAATTTCATTGTGGTTACCTAATAAATCTAAAAAGGTAATTCCCCGGGCAGCTAAATCTTCGCTTTTAATGAGAACACGAATTGTATTTTCGTTAATATGTTCCATTTCCATCTTAGCTACACCTCGCTTTTCTAACATTATAGCTACATTGTAACGGAACCTTATCAAATGTAAAGAAAAACCTCGTGATTTAGTAAATCTTAAAGTAGTTCAAAAAAACGCTGTCTTTAAAAATTTTTTTAGAACCGCTAAAACCCACTAACGGCTTAAAATAGCGTAAAAAAAGACTGCCACAAAATATGTAGCAGTCAAAACTTTTATAATCCAGCCATTAATTGTGCATGCCGTAATTCTAATTGGCGTACTTCGCGTGGTAAGAAACGTCTGATTTCATCTTCATTAAAACCAACTTGTAGACGTTTTTCGTCGATCATAATTGGACGACGTAATAAACCAGGGTTGTTTTGTACCAAATCTAGCAATTCTTTTAATGGTAATTCATCTAAATCAATATTCAATTTTTGGAAGACTTTTGACCGAGTAGAAATAATTTCTTCGGTGCCGTCTTCAGTCATTTGTAAAATCGCTTTTAATTCAGTGATATTCAAAGGTTCTGAAAAAATGTTGCGTTCTACAAAGGGAATTTCGTGCTCTTGCAACCACGCGCGAGCTTTTCTGCACGATGTACAGCTAGGGGAAGTATAAAGTGTCAACAACGTGTATCACTCCTTTTTTATTATATAAGTAATCTCTTTGTGACATCACTTATAATTTCATCTGAGTTCATTATACCTAATTGAAAAAAAAAATACTACCCTTTTCTCAAAAAAAGTTTTAAAAAATTAAAGTTATCTTAATGACACATTCCTAACTTACATACGTTTTCATCGATTTTCACGTTAGAAAGATTAGAATTATCAAATTTAAATGCCATTTACTTGCTTATATATAGCACAGTTTAAAAATGAAAAAAACACTGTAACACAAACAGAAAATTTGTTATATAATTTCTGTAATTTCGTTTTTTAAATTTTGTTGCATTCACAACAATAAAATTGTCTAGACAAATTTATCGGCATTTATCGCCCTTTTTATCCCTGTTTTTTGCAAATACCTAAAAAAAAGATAGTCTCAAATAGAAATCGCGTTATTTTCTTTCTTTTTTTTAGCGGTAATCTGTAATAAATTACTAACAAAAAATCAGTAGTGAGATTGTGAAAATATCATTTGAAAAAAAAGTTTTTTTAATTATTCTTTGAAAAAATCTCTTTTTCAGAAAATTCAGAAACAAAATGATATTGCCCTTTAAATAATTTTTTTTGTCTTATTTCTTTTAAATTAACTTAATTTTTGAGTATTTAGCATTAACTAAAATGACCTTCGTTTTTTTATAATTCCTTCCTTTGTGATTATCACAATTGTTTTTTAAGTAAAAAGAACTGTAATATAATTTTGCCTATTATCAAAAGGTTTGTTCTTAATTAGGTAAAGAAAACCTTTATAAATCAACTTTTTACTCTTTAAAACTGCTATCCTTTTCGTTAGAATGAATCAGGATATTATGAAATTTGCAGAAAATTTGAAGGGAATGGCCTTTTTTGATTAACGCAATTGTTTTTGACGTCGATGACACAATTTATGACCAACAGCAACCTTTTCGCAACGCTGTACACCGTATTATTCCTTTAGTAACAGATAACGACATGCACGACCTTTACATTCGTTTTCGTTTTCATAGCGACGAAACATTTTGCAAAGTTGCCAAAGGAGAATGGACATTAACGTATATGCGTAACTTACGCATCATGGAGTCTTTGAAGGATTTGGACTATCCACAAATCACAGAGGCCACAGCTTTAGAATTTCAAAAAATTTATGAAGAAGAGTTGGACAATATCGTCATGCACGATGCTGTTTTTGAAACATTAAACTTTTTAAAGGCCCAAAATATTCCAATCAGTATCATCACAAACGGCCCGACTGACCACCAATACAAAAAAGTTATCCAACTAAATCTTTTAAACTGGGTTAAAGAAGATAACGTCATTATTTCACAGGCAACAGGTTTTCAAAAACCTGATCGCGAAATTTTCCAGCTCGCTGAAAAAGAGTTTAATCTTACTGCAGAAAATACATTATATGTCGGAGATAGTTTTGAAAATGATGTTGTTGGCGCTAAAAGCGCTGGCTGGAAATCTTTGTGGTTTAATCACCGTAACCGTCAAATTCCAGCTGGAGAGCAAGCAGTTCAAGATATTGAACTGACTTCATTTGCGCAACTAACCCCAACAATTAAGGCAATTTTCGCTGAGTAATCAGCGATATGAAAAGCAGTTCAAACTCCCTTTACTTTCACATATTAAGCTAAGATTTCAAGAAAGTTTACCTGCCTATCACGATGCTTAGTTTGAAAAACTAGTCATAGATAAACTTATCATAAAGCGATTCAGCTTGGTAAAAAATTGATCCTTTTTCCTATTATAAAAAAGGCAGTAAGACTACTTTTTAGTGGTCCTACTGCCTTTTATTTTACCTGTCGTTCATTTATTCTCTCGCACTTAAAATCATGCGAATATCTGCTTCTGTCAGTTGTTGGAGTTGTGTTTCATTGCCCTGGATAACTTTTTGGAACAATTCCCGTTTGTCTTGTTGCAAGGCATTCATCCGCTCTTCAATAGTTCCTTCTGCAATCATGCGCCACACTTCAACTACTTTTTCTTGACCAATCCGATGAGCGCGCCCGGCCGCTTGTTCTTCTACAGCCGGATTCCACCATAAGTCGTAAAGGATCACCGTATCTGCTCCGGTCAAGTTCAAGCCAGTTCCACCAGCCTTTAGAGAAATCAAAAAGACATCCTTCTCCCCTTTGTTAAAAGCATCTACCATTTCAATCCGATTTTTTGGTGGTGTACTCCCCCGCAAATAAAAACTATCATAACCTAATTTAGCTAACTCTTCTTCAATAATTGTCAGCATACCGGTAAATTGCGAGAACAATAAAACCCGCCGGCCATTTTCTTGAGCCGCTTGAATTAGATCTTTTACTTGCTCTAATTTACCCGACGTTCCGGTATAATCGTCAATGAATAATTTCGGATCACAACAAATTTGCCGCAAGCGCGTTAGGCCGGCCAAAATACTGATTCGATTTTTCTTAAAGGCAGCCGCATCCATTTGACTGATTTCTTCGCGCATTTGCCGTAAATATGCCAAATAAATTTTCTTTTGATCTTCGGTTAAGGCACTGTAATAATTGGTTTCCAATTTTTCTGGTAAGTCTTTTAAGACGGTGGCTTTATCCCGTCGTAAAACAAAAGGCTTAATCATTTGGGCAATTTGTTCGGCTGATAATTGGCGATAACGTTGCTGACTTGGGAAAAAGCCTGGCATAATCATTTCAAATAACGACCACAATTCTTCTAAATTATTTTCAATTGGGGTCCCACTCAAAGCAAACCGATTCGGAATAACTAAAGAGCGTAAGGCTTTTGCTGTTTTTGTAGCCGCGTTTTTCACCATTTGAGCTTCATCTAGGATTAATTGGTCTAAAGTTAATTCTTGATAAAGGGCAATATCTTGACGCAAACTAGCGTAAGAAGTGATGTAAATATCCACCGGTTGACTTAAACACTGCATCCGCTCATGCTTATTGCCACCCACCACCACTGCTTTCAAACTTGGGGCAAATTTCTTTAACTCCGCTAACCAGTTGAAAGTTAAACTAGCCGGTGCCACGATTAACGTTGTCCTACTAGCTTTTTCTTGCTTTTCTGATAAAAGATAAGCAATGGTCTGTAATGTTTTCCCTAAACCCATTTCATCGGCCAAAATTCCGCCAAATTGGTAATGAGACAACATTTTTAACCAACGAAAACCCGTTACTTGATAAGGGCGTAAGTCCGCATTTAAACCTTCAGGCAAAGCCACAGGATAGTTTTCAGGATGCGTTAAATCTTTGGCCATTTGGGTAAAGTTATCACTAAACGCGACATTCGCTGTTTTTAGCTGCTCTTGTAAAACCAAACCTTGGTTTAACGGCATTTTTATGACGCCGTCTTGACTATTTGTTTGTCGCAATTTTTGTAAAATCGCGCTGGTTTCTTGAAATTCTGGTGTTTCCAGTGACAATATCTGCCCATTAGTTAGCGTGTAAAAAGCATCTTGATTTAATAAGCTTTGCAAAATATTATCAATTTCTTTTTCACCAATACCTGAGATATCAAAGTGAACATCTAACCAAGAACCATCACTGTCCACTTTAACTTCTGGTTCAATCTTATGGGCATCCAAATACAATTCTCGCAATTTTTTACCCAGCTTAACTGTACCTAGTTGTTGTAAAGTTGGCAGTTCCCGCGTGAAAAAATAATACAGTCCACTGCCAGTCGGCAAATCTTTACTAAAGCCGGTATCATTTTCCACGTAGCCTTGTTGTTGCAACAAATGACGTGCACGATCTTCTTTTTGGTAATCCCTTAGTACCTCGGGCTGATTTTCTTCAACAACATTATGCGTAGCATCGCTGGAGAAGATCGCATTGCCATATGCAAATTGCAATTCAACTGCAACCTGACCTTTTTTCTTGCGCAAGATAAAACTGATTGCTAAATCTTCATCGCTAATATAGCGATAAACTTCTTTTGCAATTGTAACATTCCCGATTTGACGCAATAATGGTAAGACTTGCTTAAATAAAACCGATAATTCCTTTTTGGCATAAGGAATTTCTTTTTTTTCTATTCTTTTTAATAACTGATCCAACGTTAAATAAATTTCTTGTTGGCAACTAGACAATGGGTGAATTTGTTCATCGATTACGCCCCAATGATAATAGTTAAATACTTGATCGTAGTCTTTTTCAATTTCTAAAATGAATTGGTCTTCAACTTTTTTGACGGTAAATTCTAGTGGTAATGTAACGTCAGAAAAGACAATTGGATTTAGTTTCTTTTCATCGTAGGAAAATGTTCCGCCTAAATTTCCTAGCATCGTTAATAATTTTTGGCCCCAACCAATTGGAACCAATAAGTATTTTTTGTCTAATTTGCCATTGACTAAAATTCCAGTTTGCCCCATTAATTGTTGTGTCTGTGCCATTCCCCACAAAACATCTAATGCTTCATTAACGTCTGGGCTAAAAGCAGCTGGTTCAATTAGAAAACTATGCTGTTTATTAATGAGGATTTTTTTATGCTCTGAATAGGCTTGGAGAAATTTATAAATATTTTTTACAATATAATTGCGGGCAACACCCCGCTGGCCAACCTTTAAACTAATCCCAAAAACTGCCAATTCTTTATGATAAGGATTCGTCTCAATTGCTTCTATATTAAACTGTAAACGTAACGGTACTGCCGGCCCTTCTGCTACTGGTAATTTTAATTTGGCAAAACCGTTGGTAAACATTTCTGCTGTTGAAAATTTACTTTTGACTGGAACTTCCATACTGCTCATAAAACGCGTCTTGCCTTGTTGACGCAAAAATAATTCGACTGCCACTGTATGTTTACAATAATGGTGTTCTTCCCAGTAAGGGCACTGACAATAATCTTCTTCTTTGGCAGTAGCATCCAAATCCACCAAATATTCTTCACTACCTAATACAACAGCATGCCAAACTTTATTGGCCGGATCCGGCGTTACTGATAGTACTCTTCCTTCATTGAGGTATGTACGCCCTCGTTCAATCACTTTTTCAGGAATACTCCACTTCACCCAAATCTCTCCCATCTAATATTTGCAAACAGCATAAGCTGTTATTTGTTAAGCTAATTTCACTGCAATCTTACTTTGACCGGCACCATTGGTTTTAACATTTATCTGCCTTACAATCTTTTCTTTTAAGGCTGGTACGTGACTAATAATTCCAATTAACCTTCCTTGTGTTTCGAGTGTACTTAAAGCTTCTAACGCCATTTCCAACGCTTCTTCATCTAGTGAACCAAAACCTTCATCAATAAACAAAGCATCAAGAGCAATGCCACCGGTCTTATTTTGAATGACATCGGCTAAAGATAATGCCAAAGCTAAAGCCGCAATAAAGCTTTCACCACCTGATAATGTTTGAACGCGTCTCACTTGCCCTGCATTGTCATCATATATATCAATATCTAGTCCCTTTTGACCACGACCACCATCTGATTTTTCCGCTAAACTAAATTGATAACGACCATTAGTCAACTGTTCTAAGCGAACATTGGCTAATGTTAAAATTTCAGCTAAATAAGCTTGTAAAACATAGCGTTCTAAACTAGTTTTATACGTATTTTTCCCACTCAATACTTGACTTAACTGTTCTATTTCTGCCAATTTAGCCAAAGATTTTTCGTGGGAAGCAAGCAATGTTTTTAACTTTGCCACTAATTGCTCGTTATCTTTTTGCTGTTCTTTTAAAAGTAAAAGCCGTTGTTGGCTTTCACGCAATTGTACTTGCGCGTTTTCATAAGAAACCGCCATTTGGGCAATTTGTGGCATTTCTTGTTCTTTCAAATGTTCTTGTAGCTTTTGTTTTTGCTCTTTTATTAACAATAGCTTATTTTCGTACGTTTTTATTGCTTCTGATACCTCATGTAGTTTTTTCTCGTCTACAAATTGCTCTAGCAGCTGTTTTTTTGAAAGTTCTCGTGGAGAAGACGCTAAGCTTGTTGTAAGTTGTGCGTCTAATTTTTCCACTTCTAGTTGCGCCTCGTGATGATAATCTGATAACTCTTTAATTTGTGCGTAATAGCTTTTGGCCGCGGCTTTTAAATTTTCACCTGTGGTTTGATCTTTTTGCAATTGTGCATTTAGTTTTTTGATTTCTGTTGTGAAAACTTCAATCTGGTGACGTAAAACAGGTGCGTCACTTTTACCAACTTGACCTTGTAAACTTTCAACTTCTCCTTTAAGTCGTTCTAGTTGATTAACTTCTTTTTGGTAGCGACTTGTCAAAGTTTGGCGTTCTTCATTTTTCTCGGCCAATTTCACTGCTATTTCAGCTTGTGTTTCACTTGCCTTTTGAATCTCATTGCCTAGTTGTTCTTGTTGTGCAAAAAAACGCGTGATTGCTGTAAATACATCTTCTTTTTCTCCTATTGTCTGTAACAGGGTAAAATCACGAGTAATCTGCTCTTTTAAGTCGGTCATTTCTGCTTGGGTTTTGAGAATTAGCTTTTGAAATTTATCTGCTTCTTGTGTCAATTGTTCTTGTTTTGTATAGTTGCGGGCAAGCGCCTCAGCTAAATCTGCTCTTTTTTCTTCAGCTGCATTTAATAAAGCTTCACTTTCTGTAACCGTCTTTAAAGTCAAATCATGCTGGGCTACCATAGGATGCTCAGTTGCCCCACAAACTGGACAGGCCTCCCCAGAAACTAGATCTAAACTTAATCGGGCAATCATGGCTTTTGCGTAATTGCTTTTTTGCAAACGGTAGTTTTCTTCTGCATCCTTTAGCTCTGCTTGCAAGTTACGAATCGTAACTTGCAACTTTGTCATTGCATTTTTGGTCAACTGTAACTCTTTGTTTTGAGAAGTTTTTGTTTCAATTAATTTTTCATAATCACGGACTGTTTGCTGTATTTTTGTTAAGGCAGTCATCGTTTTTTGCCACTGGCTGCTTTTTTTTGTGAGCTGTTCTTGCTGACTAAGACTTAGCTGTAAAGTAGCAATAGCTTGATTCAGTATTGTCAGCTCAGCTTGCGTTTTTTCACTAGTAATTTTTTTTGTGGCAAGTATTTGTCGTTGTTGTTCCAATAGTTGGGCTTGGGGAAGTTTCACTTCTAAATTGTGAAGCGACTTTTGCGCTGCCTCTAACTGTGATGTCCACGCTGCTACAGTCTTTCTTTGCTCTTGCCAGATTTCCAGTGCTTCCGCATTTTTTTGCGATTCTTTTTTTGCGATGGCTAATTTATCAGCTTGAAGATTGACTTTACTTGCAGCCAATTTAACAGAATTGATCAGCGGCAGGTGTTGTTGGAGCCACAAGAGCCAATTTTGCTCATCTTTTTTTTGTGTTATCACCGTTTTTTCTAAGGCTAATTTGCTTTCTTCTTCCAAAACTTTTTTTAGTTCATCAAAGCTGCGTTTTAACTCTTCTGCTTGATAGTACTGTTTTTCGGCCGTATTCTTTTTTGCAGTTAAGTTTGCAACCACTTCGGTTTGGTTGGCGACCTCCCTGCCTAATTCTTCTAAATCACCTTGCCAAGCAGTTAGGGTTTCAGTCAAGGTCGAAAAAACAGCAGCAGTTTTAAACCATTTAAAACTATCGACTAAAGCTGCGGCTTGTGTTTGTTTTTCTGCAATACTTTGATTTTTAGCGGCTGCTTGTTCTTTTAACCAAGTTTGCAAATTTTGGTAAATTTCTGTGTCAAACAAGCGTCGTAAAACTTGTTCTTTATCTGTGCTTGAAGCAACGAGAAAATTACGAAATTCACCTTGTGGTAACATGATGATTTTGAAAAACTGGTCTGCGGTTAAGTGTAGTAGTTGATAAAGTTCATAATCGACATTTTTAGTGTATTGTTTTTTTTCGTTTCCTAGTTCGTCATAAATAGTCAGCGTTGTTTTGCTGGCTCTTATGGTGGTACCAGTCCCCCGCTTTTTAGCTACCTCTTGTTCGGGGCGTCGCATCACTTCGTAAAGTAAGCCGCCATGGCTAAAAGAAAACGTCACTTCCGTTTCTTCTGTCGGCTGCGCAAAAAGGGAACGCATTTCTTTACCACTACGCAATTTACCAGAGGTTTGACCGAATAAAGCAAAGGTCATTCCATCAAAAATTGTTGTTTTTCCAGCACCGGTTTTCCCGCTGACCAAAAACAAGCCTTGATCTAAAAAAGCCCCAAATTCAACGGTTTCATCCAGATATGGACCAAAATTTTTCATGCGTAAAGTACGTGGCTGCATCGCGGTGGTTTCCTCCTTGTTAAAACAACTTTCATATATATCTAATGAATTGTCCTTAATCTTCTTTGGTTAATTTGTCTACTGCTTGTAACCCTTTTGCTAACCATTTTTCTTGGTTGGCAGTTAAATCTTCATTGGTCATTTCAGCAAAAAAATCGCTAACGACTTTTTTCGGCGTATCTGCTCTTTTTCTTAGTTGGGTCAGTTGCGCTTTACTTTCAAGCGGATTTACTCGCTCAATCCCCAAGAGTCTGGGGTAGATTACGCGTAATTGATTCATCAAGTTAGGGATAACCCCACGGTCAGTTAATTGAATGTGTAAAAAATCTTCTCTTGCAATTTTTTGATAAAAAGCTGGTGTCAATAATTCTTCATAACTGGCCACAAGCCTTTGTAAGTCATGTAACGGAGACAAAGGATAAAATGTGCGGGATAAGTCGCTGGTATCAACGATGTAAACTCCTTTTGTTTGCTTTTCTTCTGAAATCGCATATTTTAACGGTGCACCACTGTATTGTACTGTCAAATGATTAAGCGCAGAATGATTATGCAAGTGACCCAAGGCAACATAATCAAAATCCTGCAACAAATCTACCGGTACACTATCCAAACCGCCTACCATGATTTTTGTTTCAGAATCACTTTTACTGCTACCAGCTGCAAAAAAATGCGCAACTAATACGTGCCGCATATTCGGCTTAAAGTGGCGCTTCATTTCGGCTATTACGCTTTTGATAGCCTCAGCTAAAGTTTTAATACTATCGTCTTGAAAGTAAACTCGCGCATTAAAGGGCTCAAAGTATGGCAAAAGAAAAAATTGTGTATCTGCTAGTTCCACCGGTTCAAAAGCTTGCGCCAACTCTGTATGTAAATAAAAATCGGTATGACTAAACCAAGGCGTCCCAAAATTTAGGCGTTCATGACTATCATGGTTACCAGATATGGCCAACAGCGGTAATTTATTTTGCAAGTTAAAGGCGATAATTTTTTCATTAAATAAATTGACAGCATCTACTGCTGGTACCGCCCGATCATACAAATCTCCAGCCACTACCACTGCATCAACTTTTTCTGCTAAAGCCAACGATAAAATTTGGTCAATGGCGGCACTTTGTTCTTCTAAGAGATCAAAACCGTTTAATTTTTTGCCAATATGCCAATCTGCCGTGTGTAAAAAACGCAATTTGTACTCCAACCTTTCTAAAAAAGCATCTTCAGACCATTATAACACTTTCAACCCCTTTTCAAAAAGTCACGGCTACTGCTTGTAAAAATGCCTAAAAAAAAGACTTTATCAACAACATCACTTTATTTATGAACAGTTAAAATCCCCGTGCAAACTTTAAAAATGAGATAATTCCTTCATTTTTGACTATAAAAAAACCAGCGTAAAATACGCTGGTAAAAAAATTATTTAACAATATATTTAAAATTAGGATCAATGGCGCGATCCAATTGATCAAAGGCTGTTTGAATGCGCGTTTCCACCACCGCCATGCCTTCTTTATCAATTTTTTTCACATCGCTAATATCAATGGGTTCACCAAAACGCATGGTAACTTTTTTTCGTTTTAGCAAATCTTTAAAGGTCAATGGTCCTTGGTAAACACAAGGCACAATCTTAACTTTAGCCATTTTAGCAATGAGTGCCATGCCCCCTTTTAGCTCAGTGGCATGCCGGGTACCACTAGGGAACATAATTAAACTTAGATCAGTATTTTTTAACAACTTTACTGGAGTTTTAATGGCAGAAGGACCCGGTTTTTTGCGGTCAACTGGAAAAGCATTGGCGTGAATTAAAATGAAACGCAAAATAGGATTTTTGAATAATTCTTCCTTCGCCATAAAACTGAATTTTTTCGGTCTCGCGCCGACTGCCATGTACAATGGGTCCCACCAAGTCCTATGAGGTGCAACTAAAATATAATTTTCATTCTGTGGTAATGCAATCTTATTTTGAAATTCAGAATTACCGTTTAGTACAAATAATAAAAAGCGGACAATGCCCCGCATCATGGTAAAAAACATCTGATCTTCCTCTCTATTTCTCTCATTATCTGCAAGTTGCGTTTTTAATGGGTAAGGAGTAATCCTTCTATTTTGCCCTTACACAAATTATTTCAAATACAACACGGTCTAAGTATGCAAAAAAAAGTATCTTTTGACAAGCTTTTTTTACCAACAGTTGCACCACTTTATCAGTCGAGTATAATACGAGTAGAGATTTTCAATTAAAAAAAATTGCAGGTGTAAATTGTGTTAAATAAAAATGAACGTATTGATGCTTTATACGCAGAAGGAATTAAGATCATTCAAAGTAAAGATGTCTTTTCTTTTTCCATCGATGCCGTCTTACTGGCAAACTTTCCCAATATTCCCAAGCGAGGTAAAATTGTTGATCTCTGTGCTGGCAATGGGGCGGTTGGTCTTTTTGTCAGTCATAAAACAAATGCCAAAATTGATCAAATCGAAATTCAACCCCGCTTAGCGGATATGGCACAACGCAGTATCGCTTTAAACCATTTGGAAGAACAGCTAAAAGTCTATGAACTAAATTTAAAAGATAGCTTATCGGTTATAAAAAAAGATTCGGTAGAACTGGTCTTGTGCAATCCTCCTTATTTTAAAAACCTAGCGACAAATGAAAAAAATCCTAATCCCCATTTGGCCATTGCCCGCCATGAAATCCACGCGACACTAGAAGACGTCATTGACGTCTCCAGCCAAATGCTAAAGATGAATGGACGCTTGGCTTTAGTCCATCGACCTGATCGTTTTTTAGAAATTTTAGAATTGATGCAGGCCTATCGCATCGCGCCAAAGCGCGTTCAATTTGTCTACCCTAAAGCCAATAAAGATGCAAATATTGTTTTAGTTGAAGGAATAAAAAATGGTAAAAAAGACGGATTTAAAATTTTGCCACCACTAACCGTATATTCCAAAACAAATGAATATACCCCAGCTATTAAGGCGATGCTTTATGGCCAATAATCATTATTTTTATGTTCTCTTATGCCGAGATAATACTTTTTATGCCGGCTATACGACAGATTTGACCCGCCGCTTAAAAGAACATAATGACGGCGTTGGTGCCAAATATACTCGGCTAAAAAAAAGACGACCACTACAAATGGTGCATGCAGAAGTCTTTTTTGATCGCAGTAGTGCAACTAAAGCTGAAGCTGCCTTTAAAAAGTTAAGCCGACTACAAAAAGAAGCCTATTTAAAAGCCCATCAAAAGCAAAATCAACTTTAACTAAATCTTCTAAAAAAGGGTTCTCTTTTTGCTGGAGGACCCTTTTATGGTACCATCAAAAATGAAAGCGGCAACAAAAAAAGGAGGATAACTATGAAAAAGGTCGGGTTGATATTCGTTGGTTTGGCGTTAGTGATTTCTTTTTCGTCCAGCACTTTAGCAGCAACAACAAACACGAGTATGCAAGAAGAAGTAACAGAAACAATCACTAGCACCACAAAAGAGACAAGTCCCTCGTTACATAATGAACCTATCGCAACAACAGACAGAAAAGATGAAGCACAACTGCAAAAAAAGAACACCGCCCCTGCGTTTTATACAACAGCCAGTGAAAAGAAATACTTTACCATTACAACGCCAAATGATAACTTTTGGACAGATTTCACAGCAACACCAGCAGGAATAACAAAAAATTATTTCCAGCAGACTTTCCAAATTTTAAGTAAAATCACCACTTTTGATGATAAAGTCTATTACAAATTGCAAGGTCAAACCATATTTTATGTCTTAGCTACAAGCGGTGTCCTAAGTGATAGTCCACTGGGATTGCCTCAACCTAAAATTCAGTATCTCACCTTCAAAAATGCCACAACATATTGGGGAGATAACACCTTACAAAATGGACAGTCAACCAATCCTTTGACACTGAAAACTTGGCAAAGTCGCAATACTTACCTTCATGCCGATGGTGAGAAATATTTTGATTTATATTCAAATAAAGGAAATTTCGTTGGCTTCATTAAAGCCAGTAGTACCAATATCACCTCAATTGCAGGAACTGCGATTAAACAGCAAAAATATGTAACCTTAACCGCTACAAATTATCCTTTTTTGCAATCTTGGATTCAGAGCACCACACAAACGACTAAAAAATATTATCAGCAGTCCTTTTTAGTAAAAGAGTTATACCACCATTTTGACGGCAATGATTATTACAGCCTTTACCAACTTAAAGGCGGCAAGGAAGTACGAGTCGGATTTACCAATGTCAAAGCAACAACAACTGCCCCCGGTGGACAAGGAGTTTACCAAAAATTAGGCAAATACGTTACCATTACCAATAAAAATTATCAAATTCATCAAAATTTCAACTGGAAATATCGCAATAAAACTAGAAATCTTTACGGCAAAACATTTTTGGCTCGCGGTCTTTATCGCCATGTTAATGGCGCAACTTATTACACACTTTATAATCAAAAAGGCAACTGGATTGGCTATTTAAATAGTGCCGCCACAAAAGTAGCAGCCGGTCCTCAAGGCATTTATCAAAAGTGGGGGAAGAGCGTTGTTTTAACCAACAAAAATCAACCATTATGGCAAAATTTTAAATGGCAAAAGAAAAATACAAGTCAAAAGCTAATGGGCAGTCTGTATGTTGCTAAAGGCTACTACGAGCACGCAAATGGAGCCCGCTATTTAAGTCTTTATACTCAATCTGGCAAATGGCAAGGATACATTAATGCTGGTGCCACAAAACAAGCAACTTCCAAAGCCCAAAAATTAAAACAAGTGCAACAATTACTCAATCGTAAATATAAAAATAAAAATTTAGGCATTTATGTGATGAGTTTAACCGACGGTAGCGTGGCCCAAATAAATGGAAATAAAAATTTTCATGCGGCCAGCACCGGCAAATTACCGGCTTTGTATTATACGCAAAAGCAAATCAATGCCAAAAAGTTAAATCCCTATAAAAAATATCGTTACACCGATGCGATCAATAAAATGTCTTTATCTTATATGCGGGGCGGAGCTGGCATTTTACAATCCAAACGTTTTGGTAACTATTATTCTTTAGATACAATTATGAACTGGACTTGTAAGTATTCAGATAATCAAGGTGCTAATTTCTTAGGCTATTATGGAGCTGATAAATATAGTCAAAAAATGAAAAACGAAATTAGTAGTATCATCGGCCGCAAATGGACGCGTTTTAGTGTGATTAATGCCAAAGAAAATACGCGTCTTTTAAAAGCTATGTATTTTGAAGGAGGCAAGGTGCTGACTTATCTTTCCCATACAACCTATGATAGTCAGCGTTTGCCAAAATATTTGCCAGTGCGGGTGGCTCATAAAATTGGTGATCTCGGCGGCTATGCTCACGATTGTGGCATTGTCTATACAAAAGAACCTTATGTTATTAGTGTAATGACACAAGGTACCGGCTATGAGATTATCTCGCGTATTTCAAAAGATGTCTATCAAATCATGAAATAGAAAATACCCAAAGGACTTTAGCAAAGACAAAATACCGTCTTTTACCTAAATATCCTTTGGGTATTTTATTGTCCCAAACTTCCTACGAAAACCCCCAGAAAGCTTAAAAATAAGCCGCCACCATAAGAAATAGCAAAATAGCGATAAAAAAGTTTAGGTTTTGCCTGCCACAAAGTTAATAATTCAAAATTAAAGGTAGAAAAAGTCGTGTACCCGCCCATCATACCAGTTCCCAAAAACAAATATGCGGCATCACTTAAATGCAAGCCAGAAAATACTCCTAAGATAAAAGCACCTGTTAAATTAATAATTTGGGTCGCCCACGGATACGGATGTGGTCGCTTTTCAAAAAAACGATTAATAAAAAAGCGTGCCATAGCACCTAACGCAGCTCCCAAACCAACCAGTAGCATATTCATTTTAAGTCCTCCTTATGAGGCTTTGGGCGCCATACTTTTTCTCCTAGATAGGCCATTAAAATTCCACCAAAAATGGATACAGTTAAATAAAGTCCCGCCAATAAAACGTTTGTTTCAAAAAGTTTTACCGTATCTAAAGCAAAGGAAGAAAATGTTGTAAAGGCGCCAAAAAAGCCAGTACCCACGCCTAGAATTAACCGGCCGTTGACATCTTGATCGGCCATAATGTGTTTTACTAACCAGCTAAACAAAAAACAGCCCAATAAATTGGCCACCAAGGTTCCTAGTGGAAAGCCATTGACTACGGGTAAACTTAAACCCAATAAATAGCGTGCATTGCCACCAAAAAACGCAAAGAAAGCTACAATTATGTAATCCACTCAAATGCCCCCTCTTCAAAAAAAGTTTTGCTATTAAAAAAGTAGCACAAAAAAACCAAGAGTAAAAGTTGCACCTCTTGGTTTTCATTTCAATTATTTTGCACGTTTGATATACGTACCTTCAGCCGTGTTAATTTCTAAGCTTTCACCGGCTTCAATAAAATCTGGTACGTTAACAACTAAGCCTGTTTCCATTGTTGCCGGTTTACCAGAGCCAGTTACAGTTGCACCTTTAATTGAAGGTTGTGTTTCTGTAACAACTAAGACAACAGTTGTTGGTAATTGCACCCCAATTACTTCAGAACCGAAGAATTGAATTTTAACTTCCATATTTTCCAACAAGTATTTCATTTCTTCTGCAATTGTTTCAACTGGAATTTCATATTGTTCATATGTTTCCAAATCCATGAAGAAGGCTGTATCATCCATTGTATATAAATATTGCACAGGTTTTGTATCGATGTGTGCTTTTTCAAATTTTTCATCAGGACGTAAAGTTGTGTCATACGTCGCACCAGTTCGAACGTCGCGAAGTTTCATTCGCATTACCGTGTTTCCTTTACCTGGTTTATGATGACTCGCATCTAAAACTTTGATCAATTTACCGTCTTGGACAAATGTCATCCCTGCCCGTAAGTCGCTTGCTGCAATCATTGTCTAAATCCTTCTTTCTTGTTATAAAATTCTTTTTCATTGTAGCAAACAAGACGCGTTTATGCTAGTTTTAGCCAAAATTCTCATTTAGCCTCTTTTTATTTTCTAACGTAGTTGGGATCGTATTCGTCTGTTTCGATATAAATATAGGCTTTTTTATCTGGCAGACTTTGACGAATTTGGCGCTCGATCTCATTTACACCCCTATAACTATGGGCTTCTGCTTCATCAACGATGTCAATTTTTGCGGCAATCATAATTTCTGTTGGCCCCAAGTGCACAGTCTTAATATCAATCAGACGTTTTACTTCTGTGCGCGAAAAGGCTGCTTTAATCTTTTTCAAATCACTAGCAGTAACGCTTTCGCCAATAATTAGACTATAAAATTCCCGTGCTAGAAAAATTGCAGCGAACATTAACAATAGACCGATTAATAACCCGCTTAAAGCATCAAATAGTGCATTGCCGGTTACCATGGTTAAAATAGTTCCCATTAAAGCTATTACTAAACCAATCACTGCACAAAAATCTTCGGTAAAAATAATTAAAATTTCGCTGTGACGGCTTTCTCTTAAAAAGCGAAATAACGGTAACTTCTCTTCATTCAATTCCTTAATTTCTTTAAAGGCAATGCGTAGTGAACTCCCTTCTACTGCCATCCCAAAAATTAAAATGATAATCACAAGCCATTGGTTACCAACTTCGTGAGCCGGATGAAAAAGCTTTTCCATTGCTTCCATCACACCTAAAGCACCACCACCAAAGAAAAGCATCATCGCTACAATGGTACTAAAAAAATACTTTGCTCGCCCCTCACCAAACTGATGCAACTGGCTGACCGGACGTGCCGCCCACTTATCCCCGATTAGCAATAGCGCTTGATTGCTACAATCGACGACACTATGAATACTCTCGTTTAACATTGCGGCACTCCCGCTTAACAAGTAGCCGACAAATTTACTAATCGCCACTAATATATTGGCAACTAAAGCAGCAATTACGGCCATCATCCCTTGATTTGTTTCTTTTTCCATTTTTCTCATCCCTTTTTCTAATTAATTGAAGTCTCTTCTTTATTATAAAGAAACTAGCAATTTAGCAAAAACAATAGCGCTTTTAAAACAAAATATTCTACAAATACTCGCAATTTTTCTCCATATGGCCCTATGTAAGTAACGGTCTTCATTTAAATAAAACAACTTTTTTAAGAACGTAAAATAATTAGAGATAAGTGCCAGAAACATAGACCTTACCTCCAATTATTTTTATGTTTTAGTTGGCTATACCTAATAAAGTTAAAACGATGATAAACAAGGTTGGAATCATTTGATTAACCGTATTAAAAATCCAATGAACCATTAGTGAACCCCAAATATTGCGATAGACCAAATAAATTAGACCAAAGAAAAAACCTACCGTCATATAAGGAATGGTGGCATAGAGATTACCGTTAAAATTTGCGTAATGAATTAAACCAAATAAAATAGCTTGAATAAACAGCATAATGCCACGAATAAAATGATTAGGTGCTTTTCCAACTAATAAATAGCGAAAAACCAACTCTTCAGAAAATGGTGCAATAAACGAAGGCAATGCAGCCAAAAACAAGGCGACAAGCTGCCTATTTTCTTTAAAATCAGTTTGCAAAACACCGCTATCAGCAGTATCCGTTGGAATTTTGATCAGATTTTCTGGCAACGCCCCTCTGATAAATTGAATCAATAAATGACTGACAACAACCAAAACCAACGCCAATGACAAGTTACGCCACAAATGCTGGCGATATTGCTGCCATTGTTTTTTTAGAGTGGATTTATATAACATGAGCAACACAACAAAGGCTAAGATATTAACGCTGATTCCCCCTATTAAAAAATAAAAGGGATTCTCCTTAAAAAAAGGCAGCCGTATCAGATTATTGCCGATTAATAACTCCAAAGGCAAAACAATTAAACCAAATAAATCTTTTCTTCCCCATTTTTCTTTCACTCTCTTTTCCCTCTTCCACTGAATTTGGTAAGTTAAGTGTAGCAAATGTTCTAGTATTCGCAAAAAAGCGAGCCCCACTAAGGTCGGCTCGCTTTTTTGCTAGATTATAAATTATCAGCTATTTGATTGCTCTACGAATAACAAAGCATCGTAAGGAGCAAATGTCATTTCTTTTGTTAATTTTTTAGGGGCGGTTTTGTCGTTTGTAATATAGGACTGCCAATTTTTCTGCCAGATTTTTTTGGGCAACGTTAGTTTTCTAGTTTTTTGGCTGATATTGGTAATAATTAAAAACTGCTTTTCCCCTTTTCTTAAATATGCAAAAATATCAGGGTCATTTTGAGCCAATAATTCAAAGGTCCCAGTTGCAAAAGTCTCCTCTTGTCTACGTATTTGAATCAATTGCCGATAAAAATTCAAGACCGAGTCAGGATCTTCTTTTTCAGCTGCAACATTGATTTTGACATAATTGGGATTGACTTTCAGCCAAGGTGTACCTGTAGTAAAGCCAGCGTTTTTGCTATCATCCCATTGCATTGGGGTACGAGCATGATCACGACTCCAAGAAGTGGCAAGCTGTAATGCTTCTGCTTCACTTTTATTTTCAGCTAGCAGCCGATGATAAAAAGAAAGGGTATCTTTGGCATCCACTTCTGAAATTGTTTGAAATGGATAGTTTGTTGCGCCTAATTCTTGCCCTTGATAAATAAAAGGCGTTCCACGTAATAATAAATACATCATGGCTAAAGCTTTCGCTGATTTCTTGGTTTCGTTGCCTAAAATTGTGTTAAAGCGTGGATTGTCATGATTTTCAAGATATAGGGCATTCCAACCTTTTTTACCTAAATCTTTTTGCCAACGGGCGATAACTTTTTTAAAGCCTAATAAATCAATCCGTTCGCTTCCAGCAACGCCTTTTCGAACATTATGTTCCAATTCAAAAATCATATCCAAATAACCTTCTGAATCTGTCCAATTAACCGCTTTTTTACTGGAAACGCCACTGGCTTCTCCTACTGTCATCACATTGTATTCATTAAAAATTTGTTGTAAATCCTTCATATAATTGTCAATACCAGCTACATTCATGAAAGGTGCCCAGGGATTATCTTTAATTTTAAAATTCCAAGGTTCCTTTTGGATATGGCTGATGGCATCTAATCGAAATCCATCAATTCCCAGTTCTAACCACCAGCGAATCATTTGGTAAATTTCAGTACGCACAGCTTCATTTTTCC
The DNA here is from genome assembly GCF_017316025.1 of Candidatus Enterococcus myersii. Lineage (GTDB taxonomy): Bacteria > Bacillota > Bacilli > Lactobacillales > Enterococcaceae > Enterococcus_C > Enterococcus_C montenegrensis. The sequence continues at coordinate 56,371 of NZ_JAFLVT010000017.1, read as the reverse complement.
AATTTAAATCCGGTTGTTCTGGCGCAAATACGTGAAAATAAGCCTGACCACTTGGTTCATCGACCGTCCAAGTTGAACCGCCAAAAAAACTCTGCCAATTATTCGGCAAGTTAGCGGGCGTAGCATTCTGCCAGTGATAATAATTACGGTACGGATTTTCTTTACCTTTTTTTGCTTCCACAAACCACGGGTGCTGATCGCTGGTGTGATTGACTACTAAATCCAAAATAATTTTCAGATTTTCTTTGTGGCACGCCTCTAAAAGTTCCTTAAACTGTGCCATATCGCCATATTCGGCCGCGATGTCTTTATAATCAGAAATATCATAGCCATTATCTACATTGGGAGATTTGTACATGGGATTTAACCAAATAAAATCAACTCCCAGTTCCTTGAGATAGGGAATTTTGGCAATAATTCCTTTAATATCCCCAATGCCATCCCCATTACTATCATAAAAACTACGGGGATAAATTTGATACCCCACTGCATTTTGCCACCAATTGGTCATGATTTCACCACTTCCACGACAAAAGCATCCCAAGGCATAAGTACAACTTTTTCTAATTGACTTGGCGTAGGACCGTTGGATAAAATCAGTTCCTTAATTGCACCGTCGTAATGAAATTCATTTGCTTCACTAGCAAAGTTTGTCACAACAAGCCACGTTTTTTCTTTGAAGCTTCGTGTATAGGCAAAAACTTCAGGAGCTGTTTTTAATAGATGAAAATCCCCCCATACCACTAACGGGTTGTCTTTTCGTAATTGAATCAATTTTTGATACGTATAAAAAAGTGAATCTTTATCCGCTAATGCTTGGGTGACGTTTATTTTAGGATAATTCTCATTTACCCTAAGCCACGGTGTACCGGTCGTAAAACCAGCGTGTTGACTATCGTCCCATTGCATGGGTGTTCTGGCATTATCTCTTCCTTTAACATTGATGGCATTTATAATTTCAGCTGGTTTATATCCTTGCGCGAGTCGTTCATGATACATGTTAATACTTTCAATATCGTCAACTTCTTCAATGGCACTAACCAAATGATTGGTCATGCCAATTTCTTCTCCTTGATAAATATATGGCGTCCCTTTTAATAAGTGTAATAAAATCGCTAACAATTTACCGCTTTTAACACGATAATTTTTTTCGTCTCCCCAACGGGAAATAATGCGGGGTAAATCATGGTTGTTCCAAAATAGTGAGTTCCATCCTTCATCACCTAGTTCTGTTTGCCATTTGGCAAAAACTTCCTTCAATTGTGCCACTGCAAGGGGACGTAAATCCCATTTGCTTTTTTGGGGCTGTTCATCTAATGCGACATGTTCAAATTGAAAGACCATGCTTAACTCTTGGCGTTTAGGATTTGAGTATAATTTGGCAATTTCAGGTGTTGCTCCCCACGTTTCGCCGACGGTTAACAAATCGTGTTTACCAAAAGTTGCTTTGTTCATCTCTTGTAAATAGTCATGGAGTTTGGCACCATTGCCGGTAATCATCTTTTCTGGCACTTTGCCGATCAAATCAATGACATCCATACGAAAACCGCCAATTCCTTTTTCAATCCAAAAATTCATCATATCATAAACTGCCTGCCGCACTTTTTCATTGGCCCAATTTAAATCAGGTTGCTTTTTGGAGAATAAATGCAAGTAATACTGCCCACTTGCTTCATCAAATTCCCAAGCGCTGCCAGAAAATGTCGATCCCAATTCATTGGGCGCGCTGCCATCTGCTTTAGGATCGGCCCAAATATAATAATCGCGGTAGGTATTTTCCTTGCCTTTTTTGGCTTCAAGAAACCATTGATGCTCATCAGAAGTATGATTGACTACTAAGTCCATCACAATTTTGATGGAACGCTTTTTAGCTTCAGTAATTAGCCGCTCCATATCTTCCATTGTGCCAAATTCGGCCATAATCGCTTCATAATCTGAAATATCGTAGCCATTATCATCATTAGGAGATGCATAGACTGGGGATAACCAAATCGCACCAATTCCCAGTTTTTTTAAATAATCTAATTTTTCAATAATACCGCCAATATCGCCAATTCCATCACCATTGCTGTCTTTAAAACTGCGGGGATAAATTTGGTATACAACAACTTCTTGCCACCAGTGTTTTTCCATTTTTTTCACTCTTTCTAATCCTCTTTTGTAATGACAAAACCTTTAGGAGCTAATTTCAGATCGGCAGTAAAGCCATTAGCCAAAATAATTTCCCCTTTAATAGTTAGAGAGTTCGCATTTTCACCCAAATTGAAATAGCCGATAATTTTTTTATCAGCTAATTTGCGTTGAAGTACAATTTGCTGTTTAGCTAGATCAACATTTTCCCAAATCATTTGACCTTCTGATAGTATTTTTGCAAAGTCACGGCGAAATTTGACCAGTTTTTTGAAAAAGGCAAACATATCCAAGTCCTGATCTTCTTCTTGCCAAACCATACATTTACGACAATCTGGATCCATTTCTCCTGTCATGGCAAATTCATCGCCGTAATAAATACACGGTACTCCGGGTTGTAAATAAGTAAAAGCCTCTACTTGTTTCATTAAGTCTTTATCGTTTTTTGCCTCCGTTAAAATTCGCGGTGTATCGTGGGAATCTAAGACATTAAATTGCACTTGGTTGGTTTGTTGGCGATAAAGCATTAATTGCCGATTAATTTCCGATACCATTTTTTCTAACGTGATGTCTTTTTTAACAAAAGCACCGGAAATAGCATCTGTATATGCGTAGTTCATTACAGCGGTAAATTCATCACCATTAAGCCAACTTTGAGAAGAGTGCCAAATTTCACCTAAAATATAGAAATCATCTTTGGCTGCATCACACACTTGCCGAAATTCCCGCCAAAAAGTGTGATCGACTTCATTGGCGACATCCAAACGCCAAGCATCAATATCAAATTCTTTAATCCAATACGCTGCAATCTCCAAAAGATATTTTTTTACTTCTGGATTTGCTGTATTTAATTTTGGCATATGAGGAGTAAAAGCAAAAACATCATAGGTAATATCATAGGCATCTTCAAAATCTTTTCCTTCTTTATAGCTAGCTGGAAATTCATTAATGTGAAACCAATCAGCATATTTTGAAGCGGCACCATTTTGCAAAACATCTTGCCATTGTGGTGAAGTATCCCCCATATGATTAAAGACTGCATCTAACATTATTTTGATGCCCCGTTTATGACATTCCGCTACTAATTTTTTAAATAATTTTTTATCGCCAAAGTCTGGATCAATTTCAAAGTAATCGATCGTATCGTATTTGTGATTGGAATGGGCTTTAAAAATCGGACAAAAATAGAGACCGTTAATCCCAAGTTCGGTGAAATGGTCTAAGTGATCTAAAACGCCTTGTAAGTCGCCACCAAAGAAATCTTGACGATCAGGATCTTTTGAGCCCCACGGCAGCGTCCCTTTGGGATCATTACTTTTATCCCCGTTGGCAAATCGCTCTGGAAAAATTTGATACCATACTGTATTTTTTACCCACGCTGGTGCTTTAAAGCGATCAACTTCATGAAAATACGGCATTCTAAAATAGTTATTCGGCATCTTTAGGTATTCTTTTTCAGCTGGAAAACAGCCATGATCGCCATAAAAAATTTCACTATCATCTAAACCGACAACTTTAAAGCCATAAGCCATGCGCTTATATGGTTCACTCGTTGCTACCACCCAATAATCATGCAATTCAGTCGTTAAATATTTTTCCATTACTAATGGTTTTTGATACCACTTTTCTGCTTCTAAAGTATAGGTATCCCCATGAAGAAGTTCTACTTTTTTCACATCATTTTTGGCTGTTTTTAAGCGAATGTGCATGAGATCTTTTTGATATAAATAGGCAAACTCGCTATCTGGACGGTGATTAATTGCTGCTGTATTCATCAAATCGCACCCTTCTTTTTTGATTACTCACGATATTTTTCATGAGAAAAAGTTCATTTCGGCTTCATTATGACATATTAAAATTTGAATTTCAATGAAATTACCGCAAACGATTGCATTTATATTTTTTTGCTTCTTTGCAAGTGTTACTAAAATGACCGATTCTTATTTTCGTTCGCAAAATTAGTCTATATCGTTAATTGTTTTCGTTATATACGTAAAACTTTTATGGAACTTTCAATTTGTATCACGTGTTTTAAAAAAGTGAAAAAAATATTTCAAATAAATTGCTTGACTATTTCCGCAATCGGTTGCATAATACATTTTGTAAGCGAAATCATTTAAATAATTTTTGGGAGGAACAAGAAATGAAATCAAATTGGAAAAAGTTATTGATGGGTGGCGTAGTTTTAAGTTTATCTGCTATGACATTAGCAGCTTGTGGTTCAAGTGATTCAAAAGATGACAGCGCAGATAACTCATCCGCAAAATCTGAAGAAGTAAAAGGTGATTTAAAAGTATGGATTGATACTGAACATATTCCAGCTATTAAAGAAGCTGTTGCTGATTTCCAAAAAGAATATCCCGATGTAAAAGTAACCATTAAAGCCGGTCAATCTGCTGACGCTAAAGCAGATGTTTCAAAAGACCCAGAAAAAGCTGCTGATGTTTTCATGATGCCCCACGATCAAATTGGTCAAATGGCAGAAGCTGGTCTTTTGTATCCCGTTGGTAAAAAACAAGCAGAAGAAATTAAAGAAAATAATACCGAAGCAGCTGTTAACGGTGTTACTTGGAAAGATAAAATTTACGGCTACCCTTATGGTGTTGAATCACAAGTTCTTTACTATAACAAAGCAAAATTATCTGCAGATGATGTAAAAACTTGGGCAACGTTAACCCAAAAAGGTAAAATCGGGACAAACTTTGCTGAAGCAGGTGCTAACTACATCTTTGGTCCATTATTCATGAGTAACGGCAATGTTTTATATGGTGAAAATGGTGAAGACTTAAAAGGAACAAACTTCAATGATGAACAAGGTGTACAAGTTCTTGACTGGATCGCCAAACAAAAAGATAATGCCGGTGTCGTTCAAGCCAACGCATCTGCCTTATCAAACTTACAATCTGGTAAAACAGATGCTTTCCTTTCTGGTCCATGGTCTAAAAATGATGTGAAAAAAGCATTGGGTGATAACATGGCTGTTGCAGCTTACCCTACCATTGATTTTGGCAATGGTCCAAAACAAATGAAAGCTTTTTTAGGTGTTAAAGTTTACGGTGTTAACCAACAAACAAAAGCACCACTAGCAGCCATGGCATTAGCAAACTACCTAAGTGGTAAAGAAACACAACAAAAAGAATTCGAAGTAAACGGTGTAATTCCTGCTAACAAAGAATTACAAGAAGATAGCAAAGTTAAAGAAGATGCTGTCGCAAAAGCAGTTATGGAAATGGCTGACCCAGAACATTCTGTTGTAATGCCCAAATTACCAGAAATGGTTTCATTCTGGCCACCAATGGACGCTTTGATTAACGACACTTACAAAGGCAAAATCGCCGCTAGTGACTACCAAGCAAAATTGGATAAATTTGTTGCTGATACATCTAAGTCAGCAGAATAAATCGTTATTAGTTTGACGCAAGTGTAAAATTTAAGGCCGATCAAAAAATCCCTGCAGATTTTTTCGCTCGGCCTTTTTAGTTAAGAAAGCTTGGCAATGCAGCTAGCTTTCAAACACAACTGGGAGTTTTGTTCAATTCTCCTTGTTCAAAATTCCTCTTTTAAATACAAGCAGGAAAAACGAAAGTTAGGTGAAGACCACATGTTCAAAAAGAAAAACTATGAAACCCACATCACCTTTAGAGAGCTTTTTAAAAAAGGTGATTTGCCCACTAAATTATCTTTTTTCATTATGGGTGCTGCTAACCTGGCAAACAAACAAATTCCAAAAGGTCTTTTGTTTTTAGCCAGTGAAATTGGCTTTATTTATTGGCTTGTAACCAATGGTGCTCACGCCTTAGCGATGCTTCAAACCTTAGGCACAAAAAAACAAGGTTTGGTTTATAACGAAGATTTAGGAATTGAACTTTTACAAAAAGGCGATAATTCCATGTTGATTTTACTATTTGGGATTGCGGCTATTTTAGTCTGTGTTTTATTAATTATTTTATATGTTATCAACTTAAAAAGTGCACGTCACCTTTTTGAATTAAAACTATCTGGCGATAAAATTCCTTCAACTACTCAAGACTTACGCAGCTTATTAAACGAACGTTTCCATGTTACGTTAATGTCTGTCCCATTAATCGGTGTCTTGTTCTTTACCGTTTTACCGCTTTTATACATGATTTCCATCGCCTTTACGAACTACGATCATAATCACTTACCACCAAAAAGCTTATTTACTTGGGTTGGATTACAAAATTTTGGTAATGTCATTAGCGGTGATATGGCCGGAACCTTCTTCCCCGTCTTAGGCTGGACCTTAATTTGGGCCATCTTTGCAACTGTAACCAATTTCTTTTTTGGTATTATCTTAGCCTTATTAATTAACGCAAAAGGCATTAAATACAAAAAAATGTGGCGAACACTTTTTGTTATTACAATGGCTGTGCCGCAATTTGTCTCTTTACTTGTCATGCGTAATTTACTAAATGATGCGGGACCAATTAATGCCATCTTACAAAATTTAGGTTGGATTTCTAGCTCGATTCCTTTTTTAACAGATCCAATTTTAGCAAAAATTACCGTTATTGTTGTCAATATGTGGATCGGGATTCCAGTCACGATGTTAATTTCAACTGGGATTATCCAAAACTTGCCAACTGATCAAATTGAAGCTGCTGAAATTGATGGGGCGAATAAATTCCAAATTTTCCGTAACATCACTTTCCCACAAATCCTATTTGTCATGACACCAGCTTTAATCCAACAATTTATCGGCAATATCAATAACTTCAACGTTATCTATCTATTAACGCAAGGTGGTCCAACCAACTCTGACTTTTACGGCGCTGGTTCCACTGACCTTTTAGTTACTTGGCTTTATAACTTGACTGTCAATACGATGGACTATAATTTAGCCTCTGTTATCGGTATTTTGATCTTCATCTTATCAGCAGTCTTTAGTTTAATGGCCTACACGCGTACAAATTCATTTAAGGAGGCGTAAAAAATGGCGGTACAATCAAAAAGCAAAAGTTATCATAAAAAACAAAGAGCAACCCGCACGTTAATCTACGCCATTTTAACGATTATGGCAGTCTTTTGGCTCTTTCCTATTTTCTGGATTGTTCTTACGAGCTTTCGTTCAGAAGGGGGCGCATTTGTTCCTTATATCATCCCCAAAGAATTTACAATGGGAAATTATGCTACCCTTTTAAGTGATGCTTCAGGCAACTATCCTTTTGTCCGTTGGTTTTTAAACACACTTTTTGTTGCAGTTATTAGCTGTCTGCTTTCAACCTTCATTACAATTGCCATGGCTTATGCCTTATCGCGATTGCGTTTTAAACTACGGAAACCATTTTTAAAAGTGGCCTTAGTTTTAAATATGTTTCCTGGCTTTATGAGTATGATTGCGGTCTACTATATTTTAAAAGCAATGGATTTAACTCAAAGTTTGCTCGCTTTAATTTTGATCTACTCTTCAGGTGCTGCCTTAGGTTTTTATATTGCGAAGGGATTCTTTGATACCATTCCAATGGCCTTGGATGAATCTGCCATGATTGATGGTGCCAACAAATGGCAAATTTTTACTAAAATTACGCTTCCCCTTTCCAAGCCAATTATTGTCTACACTGCTTTAATGGCCTTTATGGCTCCGTGGATGGACTTTATCTTTGCCAAGATCATCATGGGCGACGATGTTAAAAACTACACCGTTGCGATCGGCTTATTCTCAATGATGAACAAAACAACTGCAAACTCTTTATTTATGTCTTTTACAGCCGGTTGTGTACTGATTGCAATTCCAATTACGATTTTATTTATCTTCATGCAAAAATATTATGTAGAAGGGATTACTTCTGGTTCTGTAAAAGGTTAATCAAAAAAATCCAAGCAAAATGCCTGCTGTACAATTATTTTCAAAACAATTGTACAGCAGGCGTTTTTATCTATTTTTTCAAATTTTTTCTTATCAAAAAATTCTCTAATTCAAAAAAAAATGAAGTAAAACGAAAATTACCTAAAAAAGAGGATATTGTCGCCTTTTATAATGAAGAAAATAACATTGTAGAACCTCTTGATTTTCCTATTTAGAATAATTATAATGCAATTTAGTCAAAACAGTTTAAAATGAGTAGTAGAAACAAGGATATTCCCCAATAACCTTAATTTCCCAATAGGCGGAAAACTATTCCCCATAGTTTCCGCCAAGCTATTTTTTTAGCTCCTTTAGCCGTATTACATAAGAAAATGGCATGACGCATTTTCTTGTAACAGATCACCTTAGCCTTTTAGAAGGCTATTTTTTTACTTATGAAAATCGGCTTATTGCAAAAATGTAAGTCTTTCGCAATAAAAAGCTATGGTACCTTTTTTAAAATCCGTTTAAGATAGTGTTATAAAGTAAACAGGATGGTGGAATACATGAAAAAACTATTAATCGGCTTAGTGGTTGTTATCGTCGCGGCCTTTGGATTATTTAAATTTATTGAAACAACAGAGATGGGTGGCGATACCTATTATGTTCAAGTGACAACAGATGGTAAACAAGTGACCTTAAAAGATGACAGCGGCCAAGAATATTTAGACTACGAATATCAATTAACCGGTTACGATGAAAATGGCAAAAGTAAAGAATTAACCTTTCGTGCCAACAAAGAACGCCCTTTGCGGAAAAATGCATACTTAAAAGTTACGTACAATACCAAAAAAGAAGGCGTGACTCAGTGGGAAGAAGTCGCTGAAAAAGCGGTACCCAAAAAAGCATTAACGCATTTAAATTAAATCGCTATAACCTCCTATGATTCCCAAATTTAGCATAACGCCACAAGTTCTATTCATAAAAAAATTTAGGAACCCTTGCACAAATTGCGTAAGGAAATAAAATAGTGACATGACTTTCAAATTTTATAGCCTTTAACAAAGTGATTAATCTCAAAGCAACTTCTTTTGCGATAAGCTGCTTTGAGATCAATTTTTATTGTAAAAAGGAGCTGGGACTATAAGTGGTCCCAGCTCCTTTTTGCTTAATTGGCTTTTACAACGTATTCCCATTAATCCCCTAAGTTAAAACGCAACTTCATTTGTGGTGCACCAAGCATTACCATTTGCCCAAGCAGTTTTGTTGTCAACTCTTTGGCTACTTTGGCATACTCTTCATTCACTGAAGCTAAATAATTTGAGCTATCTGCTTTGTTGACTGCATTTTGATCTGCCTTGTGTTGGATATGACGAAAAGCGGCAACACTATCTTGTACATAATCATCTCGTACATCTGAATATAAATTATAATTTGTATCCCCTAAAACGGCGATCACGCCACTTAACCAATACATATTATCCAAACTAAAATCTTCTTTTACTTCTTTATAAAAAGCTGGTGTATCTTCTACATTTGCATAAAATGGCACAACAGTGTTAAAGGTATTCGGACCAAAAGCCAACCAATGAATACCTGCAATTTCTTTTGGTACGTCATTACGCAATTGCAAAATGTGTACTTCTTGATTGCGGTTAATGCCGATGGGACGCAACTGGCTTTTTTGTGCTTTCGTACCGTCGCCATAACAATCATAGACTGTTTCTTCATAATGAGAACTTAACGCCCATTTGATATCTTCCACACTTATTAAACGATTGGCTTTACAAATAAATGGCAGATTTTGATCAAAGGGTGATTGTTCTATCTCTGGCGTGAAGAAGCGTTGCACATACCAAGCCCGCGGATTGTTGTATTGGTTATCTTTTACCGTTGCACTACCAAAGATGTGCCGTAAATTATAGCCAGTATAATCAGGATTTAAATGATAGTTGTGAATCAATTCTTTTAAATCTTTCGAACACAATGTATCGGGTGAATCAAAATCAAAGTCAGTAATATTCATCCGATTAGGTGCCACCACATAAGCATCATCTGGAATTTTAACAGCAGCCCAGTGATGTCCACCGATTGTTTCAAACCACCAAATTTCATCCTGATCAGAAAAGGCAATACCATTTGGTTCATACGTGCCGAATTCTTCTAACAATGCGCCTAAGCGTTTAACGCCTGCTTGGGCACTTTTAATATATGGCAAGACGATAGTCAGCATATCTTCTTCCCCAATACCGCCTGTCACATAAGGATCAACTCCTAAAATCCGAGAGTTGCTTGTAATTGTTTCAGTTGCTGACATGGCAACATTCGCGCTATTAATACCAGATTCTCCCCAAATACCGATTTTAGGTGAAACATCCGGCGTAGCAGTATAACGCAAGGGATTGTCAGGTAATTTTATTTCAACACCACTAATAACAGCTTTGTAATTTTGCACTTGTTCTTCTGGTTTTACTACAATAAAATTCTTAGGATTTAATGGCGCTTCTCCATCTTCGTTGCGGGCAATCATAGTAGAACCATCAATTGAAGCCTTTTTTCCTACCAAAATCGTCGTACATGCACTGTGATTGTTCATTTTTTTCATCCTTTCACTAATTAATTGACTTTTACTTATTCACTAATTAAAGTGTAGACCTTCTCTTCATTTTTGTGAAACAAAAACCTTGAAAATGATGAAAAGGTAATCTTTACCCCCATTTTCAAATAAAAGTTATAATAGAAAAAAAGGAGGAATTACCATGTCACTACTTGTTCCCACTAACATGATTGAAGTAACTGAAAAATTAGCCGACGACAAAAATCGAGGTATCGCAACGACTGAAGAAAAAATTATTTTGCAAGCCGTTTTAGACAATGCACAAGATATTTTAAACGGTGCACTTGAAGGACCTTATTGGAAAGTGAACTGGCAAAAAGAAGATGAAAGTCTGGTTATCTACGATATTATGAACAAAGAAGTCGGTACTGTCACGCCAGCAGGTAACAGCTTTAGTGAAGACTTTAAAAACAATGCTGCCCATGTTATTCGCAGCTTAGACGATCAAATTCAAAAGATTGTCAACAATGCCTAGTGAAAATCCAAGCAAATAATCTCATGAAAATAAAAAGATAGACCACGTTTACAGCCATGAAGCTGAGATGTGGTCCATCTTTTTATTTTTGCCAAACAAGAACACTGGCATCGTCACTTTGTTTAAAACGCGGATAGGTTAGCAATTTTGCATCTTCACCTTCTAACTTACGAAGGTGATCACATGCGGCTACCAAAGTTCCATAATCTTGAAAGTGACCTAACTGATGCGGTGTACATTCATTAAAGGTATCCACTAACCGATAAAAGCCATCACTGGTAATGACTATTTTTTCCAATTGGTCAGCTGGTACACTTTTTTGTGATAAGCGCGCAATGCCAATTGGGGACGGGTCTAAAATCGCATATCCGTTTGGTGTATTTTTTGTTTGTCGATTTTTTACCAAATCTTTTGTCACTGCCGCTTTTGCAGCCTCAATTGTTTCGCCTTTTTTTAATAGTTGATGAAAAGTTGAAACAATTCGTTGATCATTTTGCGGAACGGTCCGATCATAGAAAGTACGCATTTGTTGGTTTAAAAATGCAGTGATTGGTGAATCTCCCAACCAACTAAACTCCATTTCCGTGCCAATTTTACGATAACAACTAAATGTGGCACTCGGCCACAAATCAGGGGTTAACTTTCCTAATTCTTTGCGGTAATTTTGTGCAAAGCTGGTAACAGCCTGCATCAAAGCACGACTTGTTGCCATTTTTTCATTCGCCAAAAGTGTTATCAGTTGACCGCCGATAAAATGGCTAAAAACCTGTGCATCACTCATACCAGGTAAATAATTATCTCCTAGTCCACTGGCACCATCTAAAATAAAACCAAATGTATCATTGCCGTAGACAAAGTCTTCATTTTGTTTGTTGCCACGATCCGTATAAAAGAAAACAGACATTTCTTTTCTTCCCTTCAAAAAATAGTAAAAAAAGCTTCTTTACATATTTTTCTATAGTATCACAAGAACATTAAAAAACCAGTGGCGTAAAAAGGTAAATACAACCTATTTGTCCTCATAATAAAAAAAGGCTTGATAGAAGTGTTCAGCTTCAAGATCAAGTAGATATGATTCCAGCTCCTCAGTCGACTATTGCTAACAAAGTTATACCTTAAACGCCGTTTATTCAAAAAAAAGAGGTGGGACAAAAATTTTCTCCCACCTCCTAGACTAACTTTTTGTTTGATTGAAAATGCCATAGTCAATTTCATTGACAGACTTTGCTACTACAATCGCTGAATAAACATCTGAATTTACATTTAAAATCGTCCGAAGCATTCCCACAAACCATTCTACCCCAGCAAATATTGCAATACTTTCAATAGGTAGACCCATTTGAGGTACAATAATCGCCAGCGAAACAAGGCCTGCTCCTGGTACCACAGCATTTGCTAAGGAAACAAACGTTGCTGTTATCGCCAGATAAAACATTTTCTCAATCGAAAAATCCATTTGATACATTTGGGCAATTGTCATAACCGTAATCGCCATGTGCATTGCCGAACCATTACTGTTTAATGACATCCCCAAAGGTAAAACTAAATTGGTAATACGATTGCTTAACCCTAATTTATGCCGGGATTCATCCATCGCAATTGGTAGTGTAATCGCTGAAGACGTCGTCGCAAGCGCCATCACCGACATATTTTTCATATTCAAAACCAGCCGCCATGGATTTAACTTGCCATAAAGGGCGATTACGATTATCCATAAACCTAAAAACAGGAATGTACTTAAACCATAGACTAACAAATACTTCATTAGCGGCAATATAATCTTAATCCCCAACTCACTAATAGTAGAAGCAATTAGGGAAAAAATCCCGATTGGAGCAAAAATCATCACATAATAAATAATGTTAATAATGACTTCATTAAAATCTACAATAATCTGGAATAAGGATGATGTTGGTTTTTTTTGCATAAATTTACTGAGAGCTAAGCCAAAAAATAAAGCAAATACGATAATTTGAATAATAGAACCTTCTGCCAACGAAGCAAAAATATTTTTCGAGAAAAAGTCACTGATTGTTTGGCTTAAAGAAATTTCCTGCTCTTTAATCCCTTGACCTAAAGAGGCGGTCATATCCACACCATAGCCGGGGTTAAACAAAACTGCAATGAAAATACCCCAGCTAGCTGCCAATAGTGATGATACACCAAAAACTACAACCGTGCGAATACCTAAACTCGTTAACTCTTTTGGCTTAATGCTGCCAACTGCTTGAATAATTTGACCTAAAACCAAAACTGGTATTGCCATCTGCATCAACTTTAAGAAGATATCGCCAATAATTTTTAAGTAGTGGGCCCATTCTGGTATAAACAAACCAAATGCCAAACCTAAAACGACAGCAATCAATATTTGGGTGATCATGGAGAATTTTTTTGTCATTTTCCTCACCTCTATAACTGTAATGATCGCCCGCCATCTTTAGTTTTTCCCCGCAATCATAAGACGATAGCGCTGCGATTAAAATAATAGCTGTGGTAGTTGAAATTGTTTTTATAAATCAAAATCGTCTTATTTTAGCTCCGACCACAGCTATTAAAAACTATGCTTCTTCCTTTGTATCTTTTGCTAAAACCGCAAAAACGAGTAAACCAATCACTTGTAAAACACAAGCAAGATAAAAACCGATTTTCATAGAACCAACGGTGTCTGCTAAAAAGCCGGTAATATAAGGTGCTAAAATGGACCCAGACATTCCAATAAAGTTATACGCACTTAAAGTAGTCGACAAGGAACCTTTTGGTGCGTTTTTTGTCACGTAAGCTACAACGATTGGATCAAGAGCCAGTTTCCCAGTCAAACCGTATAAAATTAACACCGCAATTAGTAGTGTACGATTGGTTACAAACGCAATTGAAAAGACTGATAGAATGGCTAATGGCACTAGTAAATACACTAATTTTTTGGTACTGCCAGATTTATCGGCAATACGTGCAAAAATCAACGCTCCAGGAATTGACGCCCACGGTACTAATGAAGAAATAAAACCTACGCTCGTGCCAGCAAAACCGCGTTCAGCAATTAGAAAAGATGGCAACCAAGTAATAATAACAAAATTGGCATAAATGCTAGTGAAACATAAAATGAATGCAGCCAGTAAGTTTTTGTTGGAAATAATTGATTTAAAAGAAACTTTATTTTCAGTAGGATTTACTGCCACTTTTTTTGCTTCATCTTCTGGGCGAATAACCTTTTCTTTTAATAATGTGTAAAATAAAATGGCAACAATAATCGTCGGTACCGCCATAATGAAGAAAGGTTTACTCCAATGTTCCCCATTTTCCAACACCAATTTACTGGAAAGTAAGTAGCCACCTGAAGTCCCAAAGGCCATCCCACTGTTAATAATAGCCGTCCCTAATGTTAGTTTACTTTTAGGAATAGATTCTGTTGATAGAGCATATTGTGGACCATAATACGCACCTTGACCAATACCGGCCATTGCCCGAATAATTAAAAACATGACAAAGGTTGTTGCTAGACCACTAAAATACGTCATGACACCCATAATTAGAAAACCAATCGTAATCACTAATTTACGACCAATTTTATCGCCAATAACCCCAAATGGTACTTGTGCAATCGCATAGGTCAAAAAGAAAATAGAATTGGCTAACCCTAATTGGGTATTACTTAAACCAAAATTTTCACCAATAATTCCCATAATTGGATTGAAAATCGTTCGGGTGGCATACATTAAAATCCAGCCAACAAAAAACAAGGCGACAACTTTAATCCAATAATTATTGCTCACTTTTACTGCTTGTTTGGAAGATTCCATAGTCTTGCTCCTTTTTTCAAAAATTTAAGTATTTAAAACTGCAGTTATCCCAAGATAAATGCCATAACACATATCTTTTCCCGATGTGTGTCCAATTGACATAATATTTTGAATATCTTGAGCTAAATTTTCTTTGCGCTGTTTTTTTAAGTCTTGATACAATTGATAAATCAACGAGTTAACGTAACCTGTCTCACAACTTTTTATATAAGCCCAACTAATATCTGTCGTGCGTCCTTTTTGTTTAGCCAATTTAGCTACTAGATCTGTGGCGTAAGGTTTTCCTAAAATACGGGCAATAAAAGCATAAGCAACTAAAATATCATCCCCACTTGGGGTTAACCCTTGCCCACGACCAATTAGAAATTTAGTTACCGCCTCCCAATTTGCTTGTTCTGGCTGCAACAATTGATTTTTAACAGCTATAAAATTTACGTCTTTTTGGATACCAATTTTTTCTTCCAAATCGGCTGCTACTAAGAGCTGCTGCAAAAATTGCAGCGGCTCTTTTTCCAGATGTGTAGCAGACACTTTTAAAGAAACACTTGTGTAATCTATAAGAGGTAAGGTTTTAACTTGCATTTGATTATAAAAAACAATGCGGTCATTTTTTATTTTAACGGGATCTCCTTGTTTGACATAAGGTTTTAATGCTGCAAACATTTCTGTTGGAACAAACAAACCAAAGCAAGAGAGATATTCATGATAATTGGCCACATTAATTAAGGCTTCACCAACTTTGAGATTAAAAGAATGCTCAAAAACGCTGTGCACCGATCCAATTACGCCAAATTTTTCCAAAGGCAAGAGGTAATCACTAATAACAATTTTAGTCAACATGAATATCCCACACTTTAGCATAAGCCTCTAATGCTTTTTCAAAACAGCCTAAAGGTGCTCTAACTGTGCCGGCACCGACTTGTCCAACACCGGCTTTTTTATGCGCGATACCGGTATTAATAATTGGTGTAATTCCCGTTTCAACAACTTTGCGAATATCAATTCCCAAACAAGTACCTTTAAAATCCCAAGTTGGAATTGTCCAAGTCGGATTATGCGTTTGACAAATTTGCTCCATTTCATTGGAAATATCCAAAGCATCTTGAAAACCACCAGCGCCAACAAATCGTGTCACTCCTGGTGCGGCCACCATTGCCATCGCTCCAACCCCAACCGTTTCAGTAATAGCACTATCGCCGATATCGGGGTTACCATCTTCTTCTGTAAAACCGGTGAAGTATAATCCTTTTGGTGTATTAACCGGTGCTGTGTACCAATCATCACCGGTTTGAGCAATGCGAACACCAAAATCAACACCATTACGTGTCATGGTCGTGACAATTGTCCCTTTAGTATCTTTACGCGCAGTATCTACAATTGCTTTACCTGTCGCCATCATAATATTTAAGAAAAATTGATCCGTATCAGCTAAGAATTTAATGACGTCGTATTTTTCTTTTTCGTCCATTTGTAGTTTAACGATTAGTGGTGCTACCTCTTTTAGAAAATTAGCAGAAGCCGCAATATTTCGTTGGTGGAATTCATCTCCCATCGTAATGGAACGTGCAATTAAAACGTTTAGATTAATGCCTTCTTGAGTTTGTTTTAAGGCTTTAGCAATTGTTGGGCCCAAAATGTCTT
Source organism: Candidatus Enterococcus myersii (assembly GCF_017316025.1). Lineage (GTDB taxonomy): Bacteria > Bacillota > Bacilli > Lactobacillales > Enterococcaceae > Enterococcus_C > Enterococcus_C montenegrensis. The sequence continues at coordinate 39,905 of NZ_JAFLVT010000017.1, read as the reverse complement.
TCATCCAATGCAGGCGATCGACCACTTCTTGTGAGTAAGCACCAAACCGCAATACTTTGCCGATACCTTCATTCATCGTACAGTATGCATTTGTACCATCTAAACGATTTTCAATAACAACCACCGGCATATTGCCAGAAGTAATCCCCCCCATTGGCCCGACTGCGTGAACATGATGGCATGGAATAAAACGAACTTCGCCATTTTCCAACATTTGTTTTGCCTGTGTTTCATCTTTGGCCCAGCCTTCAAATAAAGCCGCACCAATACATGATCCTTTCATCGGTCCAGTCATTTGCCCATAAGTAATCGGTGGACCGGCATGTAACAAGGTTTTTTGTGCTTCATTTAATTCTTGAATAACTTCTTTGGCTGGTCGTACATCAACTAAAAATGGTTGTGAATTCTTAATTTTTTCAATTACTTTGTCATTTTCAGCCTGTATTTCTGCTGCATGGTCTTCTAATGCACTTAAAATTTTAATCATTTTTTTATTACCACTTGCACGGGGACGCCAATTAAATTGAACCGATTTCCCCCCGTAATCTGTAATCGAATCGTTGAAGCTTTGCAGTCCCACATTAATAATTCGTGGCTTCGTGCTTAACAACTCCATGACGGCTTGACTTGCCTGGGGAATCGCAACTTTTTTACCTGAATAAGCTACGACTTCTTTATCTGCTTCAGAAATTGTGATGCCCTTTAATAATAATGCCAATTGCACAGCTTTCGCGTTACTTTCGGCGACATAAATGCCCGCTTCTTCTAAGCGTTTCACTGTTTCATCATAGTTTTGTGGATCTTTTCTCGTACCCACAACCGTTGCAACAAAATAAAGCGTACGTCCTTCATTTTGCGCTTTTGTTAATTCTTCTTTTATTGCTGGCAACAACGCGCCCGCCATATCTTCGTGTGCACCATAACCCAAAACAACATCAAATAAAATAATGCCAGTTTCTTTTTGCGCACCATATTCATGGATTTTTTGAATTCGCACTTCAGGATCAATCATCGGATGTGGCTTTCCTTGGGTATATATATCATCACCTAAGTCAATCACATCATAACCATTGGATTTCAAAATATAGCCTGCTTGCTTTATTAGCCCCTCCAAACCTAATGCTTCTGAAATCATCATGCCAGCTTCTGCTGCCAATGTCCCGCCAGAGTATAAACCTTTCACCACTTTATCAGTAGACAAGACAGGTACAGCTGGTTTTGCCATCGCTTCAAAATAATTTTTTTGGATTGGTTTTTCATTAGCTAAATCAATCGCAATTTTTGCGGTCTCTTCTAATGTATGTGCTAAATAAACTTTGCCTTCATGAGCGGTCGGTTTTTCTCCTAGAAAAATCGCGACAACTGGTTTTGAGACACTTTGTAACAATTGCACCACTTCATTGCGCACTTCTTTTGCAGGTGGCTTAGAGATTACGCAAATCACATCAGTCGGTTCGTGATTTTCTAAAGCCACAATGGCATCTTTTACCGTAGTTGCACCAACCTTATCACTTAAATCGCGACCGCCCGTTCCAATAGCGTGAACGACGCCATTTCCTAGCCGATCAATAATAGTTGTCACTTCTTGGATACCCGTACCAGAAGCACCCACAACACCGATATTCCCCGGCGAAACAACATTCGTAAATGCAATCGGGATACTAGATATAATCCCTGTACCACAATCTGGCCCCATCATAAGTAAGCCTTTTTCGTGGGCCAAATTCTTCAAACGCACCTCGTCTTCCAAAGAAACATTGTCAGTAAATGAAAAGACATGCAGACCTTCTTTTAACGCTTTTTCCATCTCAGGTGCGCCATATTCACCAGGAATACTAAACAACGCCATATTAGCATCTGGCAATTGTGTTAATGCTTCTTCCCAAGAAGTGGCCGCTTTATTTTCAGTCGTTTCACTTTTGGTGGATAAGTCATCTAAAAAAGCGTGAACAGCCGGTAGCACTTCTGCCATAATTTCTCCGTCTTCACTATCGACGACTATCATTAAGTCATTTGGTGAAGCACTTTGAGCTTGTGACGTTAACAGATTCGTATTTTGTAAAATATCTTTATTTGCATCTGTCCCCATCATAATTTGGCTCATGCTGACATTTGGTAAATCATTAATTTTATTTGTTAATAGCATGAGATTGATTGAGTCTTGATAATTATTTTTCAAAATCACCGTTTGTAACATACTATTCCTCCTTGTTTTCAAAAAAATCTCCTGAGAAATTTCACTTATTAAAACCAGTCAATTTAAATCAGCTGACGTCAAAACTGATGTTTATTTATTCCTGATTTTCTTTACACTCTTATTGTATTTTTTATTGATTGCGTTTACACTTGATAATATTCCAAAAATTTTACATATTTTTTATCCAAAAGCGTAAAAAAGGAGAATGAAATGAGAATATATGAATTGTTGCGGTTAGAAATATTTCAAAACAGTCAGTTGTTAACCGGAGAAATCGGTTTAGAAAATGAAATTGAATCGGTGATGATTTTAGAAGCGTTGGATATTGAGAAGTGGAGTCGAAAAAATCAGCTGATCTTAACTTCCCTTTATGCCTTTGAAAACATGGAACTAGCTGAAATTGAAGACTTTTTTCAAAAAATGCGGGGAATTGGCGTCAGCGGTATGGTGGTCAAAGTCGAACGCTTAATTAACCGCGTACCGGAATGGCTTTTATCGTTTTGTGGAAAATATCAACTTCCCTTAATTAAAGTAAAAAAAGATGTTACCTACGAACAAATTGTTTTGGCAATTTATCAGCCCATTTTGAATCATCAATCGCATGTTTTAAAAACATATTATGAAGTCCGACAACGTTTTAACCGATTGACCCGGAACTTTTCTTCTTATGAACAAATCATGACGGAGTTTTATCATATGATTCAAAAAGATTGTCTTTTACTCTTGCCAGAACAAAAATTGACGTTGCGCTTTGGGACGCTTCCTCACGAGTTAGTGGTCACCAAACGCGTCAAAATGCCAATTGGAGAATTTAGTAAAAACCACTATGAATTGTTAACTTTATTTTCCCATAGTGAGAGTAAAGAATATTTTGCTCTTGAAACCAATATCGCCAACAATTTTAGTAGCGAATGTACTCTTTTAGTTCACGAAGGTGAAGTTGGTCTAAAGGAAACCGATTTGATGATCATCGAAAACTTAATTGATGTTATTCAAGAAAAACTGCAAATGGATTTTCTGATTAAAAAAGACCGTTACACCCGCTTAAATAACTTAGCGGATGCCATTTTACAAAATACCCCTAACAATTTAGATGAAGTAAAAAGCCTGCTAAAAGAAGCTAAAATGGACTACTATCCTTACTATCAAGGCGTGGCCTTTGCCACAAAAGATTTACCAACAGAAGAAAAACGAATGCTACGAAATAAATTACGCAGTTTACGTACCCATACTTTATTTTTTGAACATCACAACTATTCGCTAGTTTTATATAATTTAAAAGATGAACAGCGCCGTCTATCAAAAGAAGAAATTCGCCGACAACTAGTTGATTCCTTACGTCAAAATTGTCATTTGGTAATTGCTACAAGTCCTATTAAACCAGTGGCAACAATCAAAGAAATTCTAATTGACTGCTTGGATATACTGCGTTTTAATCAAGAATATCTCATTGCAAACGTCGTAGATATTCAAGATTTGGGAATTTTTCGCTATTTTATTTCAGAAGAAAAACTCGCAGAAGTCGCTGATTTAATTTCCCCTGAACTCATTGACTTACAACTGCGACAACCAGAATTATTCAATACCCTGTTTACTTTTTTTAAAACCAATCGCAACTACAAACAAACCTCAGAAGTATTATTTTTACATGCAAAAACGATTCGTTACCGTATCGATCGCATTCAAGAACTTTTAGCTTTAGACTTGAACAATCCTTTGCAAACGATGAATATTGAAATCGCCACTTACTTATTACACTTAAAATTAAGGAGAAAAAAAATTGAAAAAACAAGTTACCTTAACTAGCGGCAGTAAAGCCACGATTTTTATGCCCTTAACCAAAATGGCCCCTCGCTATATCCTTTATTTTCACGGCGGTGGTCTAATTTTTGGCAGTAAAGCCGACTTGACCGAAAATTTGGCCCAAGTCTTTTTGCAACGAGGTTATACGATTATTAGCTTTGACTATTTACTAGCACCAAATAGTAGCCTAGCTGAAATCTTTGCCCAATTAAAACAAACTTGGCAAGAATTAGAAACAACAATTATTAAAGAGTCCCCTTTTAGTTTTTGTGGCCGTTCTGCGGGGAGCTATTTAATGCTGCTATTAACAACTTTTTTGCAAAAAGAAAACCGCACTTTGCCCCAGCAGTTAATAAATTTTTATGGCTATTATGATTTAACTTTTATTGACACACCGCGTAGTCTAAGTAGTGAGACCATTACTGAAGCTATGATCGAAGATATTGACCAAACGACACCCGTTTATGATGATCCTTTTATGAAACGCTATTTACTTTATTTATATGGTGTTTCCCACAACTTGTTAGCACAGTACTATGGCATTACAAAAGAAAATCAAAAACTGTTTACCTTAACGGAAGCTGATTTAACCAAACTGCCACCGATTTTCAGCACGGCTAGTGCAAACGACAATGAAGTGCCCTTTAGATACAGTAAGACCCTCGCAAAAAAAAGCGCTGACAGTAAATTTGTTCCTGTTTATTACCTGCCCCACGACTTTTTAAAAGAAGAAAATGAAGCTGTCACTGACGTTTTCCATCAGTTAACAGCTTGGCTCAACTAGCTTTAAAATGGCTCTTAATTCAGTAATCACAGTATCTTTGGTATACTGAATTTAGCACTTATTGCAACAGTTACTGTTGACACTTTTGTTGGAGGTCTGTTTATGAATATTAAAAAAATCCAACTGGGTTTACTGACTTTTGGACTTTTTGTCTTAGCATTTAACTTTTTTGAGCTGGTGACAAAAGCCCGAACAGATTCCCCAGTAGTCTTTGTAGAATGTCTTGCCGGGATTATTCTGATTTATTTACCGCAATTATGCCGTAAGTTTCTCCGCATTGAAATTCCAGCTATGATTGTTATCTTTTACTGGTTCTTTTTATTAATTTCAGTATTTTTAGGAACTTGTCTACACTTAATTGCCTATATCAGTTGGTGGGACAAATTACTCCACAGTATCAGCCCGATGGTTTTAACTGCCCTTGGCTATGGCATTGCTGCTATTGCGTTAAACAAGGCGCAAAGTAAAGATGTTTCCCCTTGGTTGTTTTTACTTTTTGGTTTTGCTTTTGCTGGTGTCTGCGGTGTTTTCTGGGAATTTTGGGAATTTCTTTGTGACACCATTGGCGATATGAATTTACAACGTTACCGGGCTAGTGGTGTTGATCTTGTTGGCCGCGCGGCTTTAATGGATACCATGGGCGATTTATTAACCAACACCATTGGTGCACTTATTATGGGTATCTTTGCTTTTACCCAATGTAGAGGCGATGCGAGCTACTTCGATAATTACCGCATCACCGTCTTGCCAAGAAAAAAATAATTTTTTGCTGTAAATAAAAATACTCAAAAGAATGAATCTAACCTTAATCACCGTGAGAAATCAAACTTTTGAGTATTTTTTTATTTCTGCTGGACTACAACTACATAAGCCCTTTTTTAATTATTTTCCGCTACACTCCAGATGAAAGTTTATAAAATTGAAAGTCTAGTTTTGTCTTTATGACGTAAAAATTAAGACAACCAAAGAGATCAAAACAAGCAAATTTCACCTTATTCTTTAAATAAAACTTTTACTTAAGCAGTCAGTGCAGCTTCCATCGTGGCAATTTTTGCTAAGGCCACCAGCCCGCAATCTAAAACTTCGACCGTTACAGTTCGCTCTAAAATACTAATAACTTTGACTGTTTTTCGTTCCTCATAACCAATCACATCTGCTTCATAAATCGCATTGATACACACTTCTTCTTTTTTCATGGGAACCACCTCAAACTCTCTTTTGGAAGGTTATACCATGTAAAATAACGCTTGTAAATAAAATTCACTGATTATTCAAATAATTTTTACATTACGGTAACAATCGCAAGTTTAATACTTCCCGATTTTTAAATAAAACAAGCTATTAAAATAAGCATGTAGGACAATTTTTCAAAATTTTAATCGGCGATAAAAAAAACCGCAATTTTTTAGGGACAAAAATTAGTCCCTCTTTTCTTTTTTTGTTATCGTCATTGTAGTTTTGCTAAAACAGAAGCCACACCATCTTCGTCATTTGTTTTGGTTACTTTGTCTGCGGCTTTTTTTACTGCAAGGGGCGCATTTGCCATCGCAATGCCAATACCAGCTGCTTTTAGCATAGGTAGATCATTGTAATTGTCTCCAAAGGCCATAATTTCTCTGCAAGTTATTTGATAATAAGCTGCAATCTTTCGTAGTGCTTCAGCTTTTGAAACCGCGCGATGCGTTATTTCTAAATAATTTTCTTTTGATAAATAAAGTGCACTAGTGGTTACTTGAGGTGTTAAAAATTCATAGGCTGCACTAATCTCAGCTTCACTTGCGATTAAAAGCAATTTATGGACCGGCACAGTTGCCGCTAAAGAAGCTAAATCTGCAACTTTTGGTGTTAATTGCGTAATTTTGCTTTCACCTTTGATGTGCTCATCGACTTTATTGACGTACCAGTTGTTTTCACTATAAAGATTAATTCCGATGTTAGGAAAATGAGCCGCTAATAACGTGAGGATCCGCATAACCTCATATTTTTCAAGGGGCTTGGTAAAAATAGTCGTAGCCTCTTTTAAAATCAAAGCTCCGTTAAAAGCCACAAGTGGCACATTTTCCAGTGCTAACTCACGACTAATTTGTTTCATTCCTTCTGGTGAACGAGCTGAAGCTAAAACAAAAGGAATGCCTTTGGCTGTTAATTTCTTGACTTCATTTTTTAAATTATTACTAATTTGGTGGTGAAAATTCAAAATTGTGCCATCTACATCACTCATTACGACTTTAATTGCTACCATTGATTACCCTCTCCTTTAAAACAACTTGCCAATTTTATTATAACGAACTTACACCAAAAGTCTGCTGACAACTTCACTTTGTAAAGCATCTGTTCTAAAAAGAGGGCTTGCAGGAATTCATGGCTGCTTAAAACATTTTTATTGTAATTTTTTGCCCACTTCTACATGATTGATAGCCTTTTTCATTTAAGTCCTGTCAATAGAATTTAACAACTAACTCATTTAAAATAAATAGTTGAATGATTAAAACTAAGGAGAATTTTATGTCATTATTACGTCTATCTGAGGTGGAATACACCGTTGAAAATCAAAAGATTATCGATCAAATCAGTTTCACTTTATCACAAGGAGAATTTTTAACTTTAACTGGGCCTTCCGGTGGTGGTAAAAGCACACTGCTCAAATTAATTGCGACGTTACTCACACCAACTGCTGGCACGATTTATTTTGAGGATAACAAGCAGTCTGATTATGAGATAGCTACTTATCGGCAACAAGTTTCCTACTGCTTTCAACAGCCAAGTCTTTTTGGAAAAACAGTTTACGATAACTTATCTTTTCCTGCCACTGTTCGTAATCAAGATTTCAATCATCAACGAGCCGAAGAATTGTTACAGCTTGTCGCCTTACCTCAGAACTACCTCGCCAAAAAAATCACTGAACTTTCCGGTGGTGAAAAACAACGGGTCGCCTTAATTCGTAATATTATGTTTTTACCTAAAGTTTTATTATTGGATGAGGTAACGGTCGGCTTAGATGAAAAAAGTAAAAGGATTGTCCACAATTTGATTGCAACACTTCAAAAAGAAAACATCACCATCATCCAAGTGACCCACGATCCAGCAGAAATTCACAGTGCCAGCAAAATATTGTGGTTAGAAAAGGGGAAAATCACCAATGAATCAATTAGCCGTTAATAATCAGTCATTAGTTTTAGCCTTTTTTTTGGTCTTAGTTGCAGTTGCCATTAGCTATAAGGAGCAATTGGGCTTAAGTCGCGATATTTTTTACAGTATATTACGGGCTGTTATTCAATTATTTATTGTCGGTTATCTTTTAAAATATTTATTTCAAGTCAATAATTTCTGGTTAACAACCTGCATGAGTTTTTTCATTGTTTTAAATGCTGCTTGGAATGCCCATAAACGTAACCCCAGCATTCATAAACATTTTCTTGATTCCCTTGTGGCAATTTTTATTAGCACTTATCTTACTATGGGCGTTTTAATTGCAACAGGGGCAATCAAATTCATTCCTTCGCAAATTATTCCAATTAGCGGTATGATAGCTAGTAACGCTATGATTGCGATTGGCTTATGTTATCGCAATTTGTACGCTAAGTTCCATGACCAAAGACAGCAGGTTTTAGAAAAACTTGCGCTTGGCGCTCCGGTAAAACTAGCCGCTTTACCGATTTTGCAAGAAAGTATTAAAACAGCGATGCAGCCGACTATTGACTCTGCCAAAACGGTGGGGTTAGTAAGCTTGCCGGGCATGATGTCGGGTCTGATTTTTGCCGGCGTTGATCCTGTACATGCGATCAAATATCAAATCATGGTAACTTTTATGTTACTTTCAACTACAAGCCTTGGTGCAATTATCGCCGGTTACAAAGCGTATAAAAATTATTTCAACCATGATTTACAACTTCGCTAAAATTTTTAATTGATTATGAGGAGGAATTTAGATGAAAATTGCGTTTTTTGGTGCGGGTCAAATTGGGAGTGCGCTAATTAAAGGGATGCTTCATGATGACAAGGTAGCCGCTTTAGATATTTACGTTAAAGCAGGTCACAGCCAAACCGCAGAAAATTTACAAAAGGAATTGGGTTTCACGCTGTTAACTGATTTATCTGATTTAACTGCCATGGATTTACTGATCATTGCGACCAATAATAGCAGTGTCCTACCCATTTTAAAATCGTTGCCCCAAACTGTATTAGCCAAGAATATTCCAATTGTTTCCGTAGCTGGTGGCGTAACTTTAAGTGACATGAAAGCAGTGCTTGGAACAGATTATCCTTTTGCTCACTGCATTCCGAACACCCCTGTTCAAGTTGGCGCAGGTGTTTTGGGAATAAGTTTTACAAAAAATATCAAACAAGAAGCGAAGGAATTTATTCTAAAAAGTTTAGCCCCACTCGGTTCTGTCTATGAGGTACCAGAAACTGACTTAGAAATTGTGGGTTCTATTGCTGGCTGCACGCCAGCTTTTGTTGCGATGTTCATTGAAAGTTTAGGCGATGCTGGGGTGCTTCATGGCTTAAAACGCGAGTTAGCTTATGAATTAGTGGAACAAATGTTGCAAGGAACAGCGAAGTTAGCCATAGAAAGTAAAATTCACCCTGCAGCACTAAAAGATGGCGTTACGTCACCAGGTGGTTCCACAATTCGCGGGGTAGCTGCTTTAGAAGCAAACAACTTTCGTCATGCTTTAATTGCCGCAATTGATGCAACAATGTCAGAATAGTGTCAGAAATCAGTAAGAATTTGCTCATTTGAGTGACACCAATTGACTTTTTGCCCCCTTGTGCTAAAATTTCAATCAAGCAAATCAATTATTCGCTGCTACCGGGCAGCTTAAAGAGGAAACCATTCCGTTAGGTCTTTGTAGGAATGGTGCCCTCTTTTTTTATTTTGTCTTGCTGATCAGAGGACCTTTATATTGAGGCAACATTTTTGAAACTGACACTATTTTTCAAAAATTCATTGTCCCTAGTTTAAGGTATCCTTTTACAAAAAGTAGGACACCATTTGCTAAAAATATTTAGGAGGCGCATTAAAATGGCGTGGATTTATTTAGGGTTAGCAGGTATTTTAGAAGTCTTTTGGTCAACGATGATGAAAGCGAGTGAAGGTTTTGCCAAGCTGGACTATTCGATTTATACAATTTTAGGGATGATCGCCAGTTTTTTATTTTTATCAAAAGCTATTAAGGTGTTGCCAATGAGTCTTTCTTATCCAGTTTGGACAGGAATTGGCGCTGTTGGCTCCATCATCGTCGGTGTGGTTTTTTTCCATGATAAATTAGCACCTTTAACTTGGTTATTCGTAGCGTTATTGCTGGTGGGAATTATTGGGATCAAAGTCACTAGTGGGCATTAAAAAAACTTTGCATCCTCATGTTGTTACCTACTACAAGACCAAAATTTCAATTGAAACACGGAGTAAATAAATTTTATTATGAAAATAAAAATGGACCCATAAACTGACACCACTAGCCTAGTAGCCAATGCTATTTTACTGTGTCATTTATGCGGTCCAAATTTTTTACTATTTTCTTTCGACAAAGCCCGTAAAAATACCAATCAATAAGATAATTAAAACTATTATGGTAATGGTGACATATAAATAGTCCTTTTCTTTCAAAAAAGCATAGATTGAAACCACTACCCGGAGGACTGGTGTTAAGATTAGACAAAAAATTCCAGCCATAATATAGGCCCCGGGTTTTAAGGCCCATAATCCAGTCAAAATTAAGGTCAACGTATTGGGTGTTTCGTTTAATTTATAGCCAGTCCCACCTTTTGTTAAAAGTAAAACTAAACCAAAAAAGATGATCGCAGCCGAAACAATTACCCCAATGCGTAAAATTTTCCCAATTGCAAACTCGACTGCTTGAATTTCTTTTTGCTCATTACTTGTCCTCATCCAATATTCACCCCAAATCCGCGTAAGACCATTTGTAGTCCCATTAAAACCAAGACGGGAATAAAGATGAAACGAATCCATTTTGGTTGCAAGTGCTGCATAATGCGAGAACCTAGCAGTGCTCCAGCTAGAACCCCTAATGAAAGTGGTGCTGCAACCTCTGGAATAATCGTGCCGTTGAAAAAATAGACCATTGCCGATGCCGCCGCAGTTACTCCCATCATCAAATTACTCGTAGCACTGGAGGGTTTTAAAGGCATCTTCATAATCGTATCCATTGCGGTTACTTTAAAAACGCCACTACCAATACCAAGTAAACCAGAAGCCAAACCAGCTGCTAACATCATGGCAAACCCCGCTGGTACTTTTTCAACTTGATAGTCGACTTTCTGCTGGGTCGTTTTTTCAAAGTAAGAGCCATTGAGTTTCAATTTTTCAGCCAATGGATCAGAAGTTACCGCAATCTTTTCTGTCTTTTTATTTACTAATTTTTGAATCATATTTACTGCTGAAAATAATAAAAAACCACCAAACAAAACAAAAAGAAATTGGGGTGCCACTATACTTGCTAAAATTGCCCCGACAATCGCTCCAATCGTTGTTGCAATTTCCAAAAACATTGCAATTCGCAAATTGAGCATATCGTCTTTCAAATAGGCAATCGTCGCCCCAGAACTTGTCGCAATCACACTAATAATGCTAGCTGCAATAGCATATTTGATATCCAGACCAATGACTAAAGTCAAAAATGGCGTCAAAATAATGCCACCACCAATGCCCAAGACAGCGCCTAAAATACCACCTAATGCACCGCCGAATAATAATAAAATTGTTTGTAAAATCATTATCTCACCTCCATTTTATTGTAGCCCAAAGAAAATGCAAAAGCGACGCAAAACAATCTGCAACAATAAGAAAATCCTTCAACCTTGCTACATAAGACCAAAATTTATTAAAAGGGCTTTTCATTTTCGTAGCTGCTTGCTTATTTCTTAGCAGAGAGTTTGAAAAGTTCGGGTAACGCAAAAGCAGTCAAATTACCGTTTTCCCTTGTAAAAAAAATATACGTGTAACAGCTAAAAAACGCTTGTAGTGCTAATAGAATTCATTAGTACTACAAGCGCTATCTAGTGATATAGAAATGCTAAAATCTTTAAATTTTTTGCGTGACTTTTTCAACTGTAATTTCTAATACTCGGGATAAAAATGGCAAGTCGGCTTTCATTTGATCATAAATGGGACCTTCTGTAATAAAACTTGCACGACCAAGAATATGAAAACCCGCGCCAGCCCCGACTGTTCCTTCAACTTCCTTACTACCTAGTGTGACAAGCACTTGATTATTCTTTTTTACATCTGCTTCAGTTGAATGCATACCTGCGGCTGGAATATATAATTTATCATCAATTACATGGATATAACTGTTCCACGTGTTCACTGCATGAAAGCCTGGTGCTTGTTGGCTGGAGGTAATAATAGTAACGGCACCTTCATGATTTAAAACTTCAAGTAATTTTTCATTTAACACTTTAAGGACTTCCCTTCATCTAAAAACTACTTTTAAAATCTAACACCAATTAAGAAAAAACCGAAATAATTCGTCTTTTATTTCGTCATTTATTTTCGTTGCGAATTTTCCTATTGAAGATTTATTTTCATAGGGTAACTGCACTTGCAATTGGTTAAGATTTGGAACAATTTTTTGTAACTAAAAACTTTGGCCACTTTTTTTGACCTTCACTTTAAATTGGACGTTTTTTCATTGGGATAATTTTCAAACTGTCTTTTGTGCAGCTTGACTGTTTGCGTTTCAATGGCCGCTGCTGCATCTTTTTCACCAAATATCCAAAATAACGGTAATAACACGAAAAACATCGTTAAAATACATAAAATCTTTGAATTTTTTCTCATCTTTATTCCTCCTAATTTTTGCAGTCACGAATTAAATCGCCTTCGTTTGTTTTTGCTAATGCATTTTACAGGTTCAGACTCATCCAGTTGGAATCAGCGTTTCTAACACTTAATCTGGCCTATCGATGGAATGGGGAGCTGCTGGTATTTCAGCAGTTTCTTGGTAGTTTTGTATTTGCGGCTCTTTTTTCTGGTAAGCCATTTAGGATCTTGGGGCACTTTACCAGAAACGAAAGGAAAAGGGCTGCTAGAAAAAAATAATCGTCTTTCCATTAAGATGCATCTTTTTGCCTTATTTTTAGTTGGTAACAACAACCTAAAATGCCCGCAACAAAAATAGCGCCTAGTCCTAGTAACTGGAATGGGTGATGCCCATTTCCTCCGGTGTTAGGTAGTGACCCTCGGGCTTGGTTTTTGATTATTAGCGCGATAAAATTATTTGTATCCCCTGTTGCGCTGTTATCAGAGGTGTAGTCCCAATCCTTATTGTTATAAGTAACAGATATTTCACCATTATTTGCCACTTTGATTATAAAATCATAGTTTAAAGGAAGATAACCAGCTAACGGGGCAACTTCTCGTAAGTGATAGGTTTTACCTGCTGTTAATAAGCCGGTAAAGGTCAGCTTCCCATGCGCATCTGTCGACTTTGTACTAATTTCTTGTGTCCCTGTTTCATCAAATAGTGTAAAGACTACGCCGGTTAACGTTTTTTCCGTAGCGGCATCTTTTTTTACCAGGGTTAAATCGAATTTTTTTAAATGATTTTGGACTTTTGGTAAATTCACCTTGATTGTATCCTTAGTTTTATCAACTGTTGCCCCTTTTAAAGAGTAGGTAATTTCTCCGGTGTCAGTAATTTTTAGTGTTCCAATCGCGTCGCTAATTTTTTCGTAGCCTGCTGGAGCTTGTTCTTCAATTAGTTTATAACTTCCAGTAGGACAATTTTCTAACACATATTTACCCGCTTCTTTTGTGGCTACAAAAGGGTACTCCTGTTTTGTAGCCTGATTTACCAATTTAAATACTGCACCTGAAAGTGCCTGTGCGTTGCTGTCAATTTTTTCTAAGAAAATTTGAATTGGTTTTAACTTATTTGTGATTTGATTATTGCTTATTCCTGTTGCTGTCATTTCCCCGGTAGTTGTAATGGTCACTTGACGCGGTTCCATTGTTTGAAAACCGGTGGGCGTTTTGGTTTCCTTTAGCCAATATTGACCCGGTATCACGTTTTCAAATTGTAATTTTCCAGTTTTATCCGTTGCTTTGGTTATATATTTAGCAGTGCTAACTGTCTTATCTGTAAATAAGCCAAATTCCGCGCCATCAAGTGCCACATTTCCTTCGGCTATTTTTGTCAACGTTACATTGACCGTGGCCTCTTTTAAGCGCGTTTGTACTTTATTGGTGAGCTTTTCTTCCATATCGCTTTCTGCCGCATAAACAAACTTTACTTTTGCGCTATTGGTCATCACAGCGCTGCTTGTTTCATCTGATTTGTCAACGACACTTGCTTTGACCCGTAAGCTGAAGTCCCGACCTTTAAAGGCATTTTCAGCTGCCTTTTTATGAATGTTCATGGTATTTTCTTTCGAGATAGTTACTGTTAATTCTCTATTTTTGGCATTATATGCTATCTCCTCTTCAGATAGTTCAAGTATTTGCCCATCTAAATTATAAAGTGTCAGCACATCTTGTAGTGCACCTTTAATTGTGACCCCTATTGGTAGGGTATCTGTAATAACATAACTTTCTGGCATCAAAATTGACTCCGTATACAGATTAATTGTTTCTTGATTAATGAAATAATAATGTTCGCTATTTGGCTCCACAAAACGTGCCGTTTTTGGCGGTACCCCAGCTGCTAATGCTCCAGTTTCTGCATTGTGTTGTATTTGACGATAGTTTTTAGGTAAATCCCACGGTAATATATTTTTTACATCGTAACTATCTAAGTCATTCCAATAACGTTGCTCAAATCCTGAGCTTGCGCCAGTTGGTTCATTCCAAGCATCGCCTTTTTTATATTGCTTTATCGGTTGAACCGTTTTGGTGGGTGCTTTTTGTTGCACTTTTTTTACTTGACTACTTGCAAAAGTATTCCAAGCCCGGCCTTGGGTAGAGCCCATAGTAAAGCTTTGTTTTGTTCCAGTTAAGGCAAAAGAAACGGCAGCTAAATTAAAGTTTGCCGCTCCTAAATGGTCATCAAACTTTCCACCTGTATCTGCAGTAGCATAATATTTTCCGCCTTCATTTTGGCTTAATAATGAATCTGCCACAAGTTGCCCGGCTTTTTTATTCCTTAGTCCGGCAAACTCGTGTATTGCGATATTTTCCGCATCTTTTGAAGGGTGGAGATTTCCTTTTCCATAGCCGTTTAAAGAAGCAAAAGTAAAGACAGAATTATCATTTTTTTCAAAATTAACAAGTTTTGCAGTATCGCCTTTTACAAAGAACTCAAAATCAATATCAAAGCCTTGGACAAAACTGTATAAAACACCAGAAAAAAGATTGTTAGAAAACTCCAGCCAGGGATAGAGCGAATCGTTATTATCCCATTTCAACCAATCTGGCCCTGCCCCAATTTGAATATTGGAAATTGTAACTTTAGCTCCTACTGGCTTTAAGTCACTGTTACTATCGAGATAAAAACCGACTTCACTAAAATTTAGCTCAATAACTTCATCGACCTTTTTATTTTTAGTGTCGGTGTATTGCAAAATACTGCCTGTGCCATTTTTTTTAATTTGTTTTTTAACGGCCTCAATTGGATAGGCAATTACACTAGAACCTGAGCCTTTAGAAAATTGTGCATAACGATTATTCGTTTTTATTGCATCTTGATAATAACTGTAATCATTTTTTTCACCAGTCTGTTGGGTACCATTAGGTTTAGAGACTGTTTTTACCCCAGCTGTCCAGATACCATCCCCATTTTCTTTTGCCGCAGATTTTACGGTGACATTTGCCAACACATCAGGAGAGATGATTAAGTCTTTTGCCGTTACAGCAGCACGTGTAGTTCTTTTTGCCAGTTGATCTGTTGGGCGTGTTTCATTGGTTTTAACTGAGTTTATTTTATTCTCTTCTTTTGAATCGTTTATTACGGATTGTTTATTTTGGTCTGATTTATTAAGAGAATTTGTTTGTGTTTGACTCATTGTCAAAATTTTTTCCTCAGCGTCTTTGCCAGTGAAAACATCGGGAACAATTCTTACTGTGGGGTATTTTTCTGTATCAACTGTGAGGGCATTTTTTTTTAAAGCATTCTGTAAAGTAGCTGTTTCAAGACAATCTTGTCGATCTGCTTGGATATAAAGCCTTAATCGTGTTTGTGTTTTTGGTGTCGTTACAAACAAAGTTCCTTCATTTTTGGCTGTAAAACTGGTTTCTTGAAGCCACTGCCTCTCATTTTGCCAATTACTAGCTGGTGCAGCTTCTCCATTTACAAAATTGAATTTTAATTTATACGGTGTCACTTCATCAGTAGTTTTTTCGTAGTGAATCTGCCAGATAATCCTCTGATCTTCGCTTTGTGCTTTAGCCTGAACTTTTACTATCTCATTTTCCATAATGAGGTATTCTTTATTTGCAAGCGGCAGTGTAATAGCAGCGGCAGTTTGGGCAAATCCTGTACATAATTGGATAATAAAAGGGGCGATTACTGTTAGAAGTACTGCAAGCGCGATTCCTTTTTTCTTCATTTCACACCTATCCCTTCTAAAATTTGGATAATTTTTTATAAAGCTTCAATCGATAACCAACCACAGGCTGAAGCTTTTCTAGACAAAATTATTGCTCTACGTCCACATCATAACAAATCTATTTTTAACGTCAAATTAACCATTTTCTAATTTTATAACTGAAAATTACTGCACTTTTTTATTTATTTTAGGCAAAAAGCTATAGCAGCAACAAAAACTAAAAAGCAAATGTTATCTCAACTTTTAAATAACAATAAAATATCAATTTTTTCTGTACTTTTTGTCAAAATTGACAAACCTTAATTTTTCGCCCTTTTTGCTAAAATAAGTTTTTTAGCTCTGTTATGAAAAAAATGAACTGTAACACAAAAAAAGACATATTAGCCAGATGTCTTTTTTTGTGATTCGTTTTCTATTTTATTAAGAAGAACAGCCATCCTGTTTGCAACTATTCCAATTGACTAACAAAAAATAGCTTGCGTAGAAGATTGAAATCCTAAAGTGTGCGTCGCTTCCAGCCAAAGGCAATCTCACGATAAATATACTCATTTTTGGTTATTTTTTAATCATCCGTAAAAAAGATTAGACATTTTTTCTCTTTACATTTGTTAAACTAAAGAAAATTAGCAGATCCATTGCCACAAGGAGAATAAAATATGGTCATAAATGAACTATTTTCAATAGTTTTAGATAAAATTAGTAGCGAAAAAAGAGATTTATTACACCATATAAATAATCAGCGAGGCCCTCACTTTTCCATTAATCAACTAAGTATTGAATTAAATATGAACTATAAAAAAGCAGCGCAACTAGTTTTAGAACTGGAAGAAGATTTTCTTGCTTTAGGCTGGGGATCCCTTGTTCCTGAAAAAGGGATTGTCATTTGGAAAAAAGATAATAGTAAAGAAACGGCATATCTCCGCTTTTTAGTTCAAAAGTCGTTGGGGTATCAGATTTTAAAAGCCATCTTACTAACTCCTGAAAAAACCTTGCCGCAATTTTGCCAAGAACATTTTATTAGTCAGTCAACTTTATTAAGGAGAATTCGTCCACTATCTCTTTACTTAAAAAAATATGATGTTTGGCTAAACGCCGGCCAAATGACCATTACTAGTAGCGATGAAGAAAACGTCCAGGCTGTGTTTTTCAAGCTATTGGGGGTTGGCGCTTTTGGTGCAGACTTATTTGCAGCAGACATTTCCCTTGAAGAAGAATTACGTGTATTGGATAAGTTAGCACATCAGGGTGCTAGCTTATTAAATGAATGGGTCGGCTTATCTTGTTTATTAATCGCGCGCCTACGCCTTAAAAATCACCACCCACTACCAAAACCTAGCTGTCCACCACCATTATTTTTAGCTAAAGCCAAGATTTTAGAAGATTATTTCGCCAATTTCAGCTGTGATGCAGCAGAAATTGAAAATGCAGCTTGTTCATTATATTTCAAACTATTCACCAACCACTATTTATCTGAAAATGATTGGCGGATAAAAAAAGTTACCCAACAATTTACTGATTTTTTGGCAAGAGGAATTCCCACGGCAACTATCAGCCAAGATTTCATCGTGAAACTACAAAAAGACTATTTTTATCAACCCTTGACTAAAAGTGAAGCAACAGTCTTACAATGCAATATCTTTCTAATTTTTTATTTATTGGAATCACCAGCATTGCTTGCGGCTACCCGCTTACAAACTATGTTACCAACTGTAGTCACACAAAAAGACAACTATCAAGAATTGGTAACCTTCTGTCAGCTCTTTTTATGTGAGTATGAATATTATTTAGAAAAAACATTACTGTCAGCCCAGCAAGTCAAAGACTTACCTTATTTTTTAGCAGAATCTGTTTACCCTTACGTGGAAAAAAAGCACTATCAAATCGAGCTTTTTGTCGGTATTCAACCTTTACCGAATTACTATATGATGACCAGTTTGACAAATTTTCTTAATCAAATCAAATTTGTCAGCTATGAAATCTATCAAGAAAATACAAACTATGATTTTTATATCGGGGTGACCAAAGATCACTTTACTGCTGATAAAGAGATTTATCTCTTAGCTTTACAGCATCACGCATATCAAGGAGAATTATTCCAACACCTGCTTGATGCGCTACAAAAAAAAGCGCAAAATCCTTTTTCTTTTGCCCCTACTACTCTGAAGAAGCAATCTAGTTTGTCATTAACATAAAAAGTGCTGTAGCAACTAGTTGCCACAGCACTTTTTATAAATAAACGGTATTTTCATAAGTCGTTGAACAATTTGTTATAGCTTTTTTATTGGGATAGCAGGGTTCGAACCTGCAATTGCTTGATTCAGAGTCAAGTGCCTTACCAGTTTGGCTATATCCCATTTATGCAACATAAAAAGGATAACGCCAAACTTTTTTCTTTTCAATTATTTTGTCTTACATTTATGCGCTATTTTTTAGACAGTGTTTTTTTGCTACTTGGCTGAAATTTCGGGTGATTGCGGTTGAACGGGCGTTGTTCCAAGTGATTTTCGCGCTCTTGCAGTCGCGATTTTTGCATTTGTAGTCGGTTAATCTCTTGTTGCAAGTGTTCTTGTTCATGAGTAGAAGCGGTTTTCATAGCTTTTTGTCGCATCGCAATTTCTTGATCCACTTTTCCCAGCCACTCTTTCATAATATCTTCCCATTGTTGACCATCTTTTTCATTGGGATCTTTTAAAGAGTCGCGTAATAATTTCGAATACCGTTTCATTGAACTGCCCCAAATTTGATTACGATCAGCAAAATAATCAGCTTGTTCTGTTTGGTCTAATGTATCAACAAAACGATCTTCCTCGCGATCAATCATATTTTGTAAAAAGGCTAAAATTGGCAATGCCAAATAGATAACTAAGGCAACATGGACCTGAAATAAGCCAATTACTAAAATAATTAGGCGGGCAATAAAACTCAGCATATCTTGGCGATTTAATTCATCTACGCGGCGTTTTTGTAAATTTATTTCCGTTATTGACTGCTTCGTCAATGCCGTAACCAAGCGGCGCATCAATACTGTCACAATTAAAGTTAGAATACCGTAAATCAAAACTGTCTGCTGTGTTGTATCTTCAATTAAAATCCGCGTCGCTGCTGGGACCAAAGACAAGAAAAATAGCAAGAGCAGATAAACCACCAAGCTCTTGTTTTTAACTTGTTCAATTCGATTAAAAGCATACGCCGTTTGAAACCATAAATTCGCTACAAAACAAAAACTAATAAAATAAATGCCCACAGCAGATAATAACGTTTGCCAGACAATATCACCGCTACTGGCATACTTAATTGGAATTTCCAACACCATGATCGTCAAAATAATTGCGATAATAGCATCGCTAAAAACAAGTACCCGTTCTTTTAGATTGCTCATTTATTCTGCCTCCAAGCGCGTGGTCAATTTATTTAAGATGTGATGCAGTTGCTCTTTTTCTACACTAGATAACGTCGCAAATAAATCTTGTCCCAAATGCTTTTGTTCATCTTGAATTGATGAAATGTAGCTTTTACCCTCTGCAGTTAGAAAATAATTGGTTATGCGGCGATCCGCTTCATTTTGCTTTTTAATTAAATATCCTTTTTGGCTCAATTTTTTCAATAGTTCACTTAATGACGCGGGTCTGATATGCATCATTTCAGCTAATTCTTTTTGCGAATGCCCTTCATGTCTAGCCAAAATCCGTAATAATCGGTTCTGACCAAAGGAAAATTCCTCTTTCTTTGTTTTATGTTTTAGGCGTCGTCGCATCAAACGATTCAAACGCTGAAATTCTTCAAATAAAACTTCTTCTTTCATCAAAACACATCCTTTATTGTTCTAATTTTACGCAATGATTTTTCTTCCGTCAAATAGTTAGGTGCCTATCTATTTACAAATTTCAAAAAAGGTAGTATAATAATTAGGTACCTAACTAATAAACGGAGGGGATTTAATGGCTCGAATGCGCTTTGACTTTGACCAAACAAAAAAACCTGAATTGACACTTAGTTTCATCCGTCGAATCCTCAATTATTTCAAACCACATACCTTAAAACTTATCCTGGTAATTCTTTTAATTTTTGCTACTTCCACGCTGGGACTTGTGCCATCACTTTTACTACAAAAAATAGTCGACGTAGCTTTGCCAAAACACAATTTACCGCAATTAGGCATTCTCGTGGGCCTTTCAATTTCGGCTACGATTTTATTGAACCTTTTACAAGTTGCCCAAGGTTATTTAAGTACTTGGATTGCCAAAAATATTACGCTGACGATGAAAAACAATTTATACCGTCACCTTTCCTTTTTACCTCAAAGTTTTTTTACCACGGTAAAAGAAGGGGAAATCTTGACACGCTTAACCAGTGATGTCGACGGCATTCAACAAGTGTTTCAAACGACTTTTATCAATGCACTAAGCAGTATTTTCATTTTAGCAACGACTCTTTTTGCGTTATTTTCTATGAATCCAATTTTAGCAGTTGTTGCGCTTGTCACCGTTCCATTATTCATCTTGCCAACTCGTAAAGTCGGCAAAAGAAGATGGCAAATTGCTGCTGCTAGTCAAAGTGCCTTAAGCAAACTAAATCAACATACCCAAGAAACCTTAAGCACTAGTGGCAGTACGCTAATGAAGCTTTTTACAAAAGAAGATGAAGCTTTTAGTACCTTTGATGAAATCAACCAAGAAGTTACTGCTTTACAAATTAGAGAATCTTTAGCTGGGCGTTGGTTTCGCATGGCGATGTCTGTCTTAATGGCGATTGGGCCGATGTTGATTTATTTAGTTGGTGGTTTTTTACTGACCAAAGGAAAATTAACTATTGGCGGCATTATCACCTTTGCTTCACTTTTAGGTAGACTTTATAATCCGGTTACCCAGCTTTCCAATATCCAAGTTGATTTAATGCGTTCTTTTGCCTTATTTGAACGAATTTTTGAGTATATGGACATTACGCCAACAATCCAAAATACCCCGCAAGCAAAAGATCTGACCATTAGTCGTGGTGAAGTATTATTTACCGCTGTCGATTTTCGTTATGAAGAAAATGAAGTTTTAAACAATATTAACTTACAAATTCTTCCTGGTGAAACTTTAGCTTTAGTTGGTCCTTCTGGTGCGGGAAAATCAACTTTAACTCACCTGCTCACACGTCTTTACGATCCGACAAGTGGGACTGTTACCATTGATAATCAAAATATTAAAGACGTAACTTTCACCAGTCTAAGACAAAATATCGGTGTAGTCAGTCAAGAGACCTTTCTTTTTAACGGCTCAATTTACGATAACTTACTTTATGCCAATGAAAATGCAAGCAAAGCAGAAGTAATTGCAGCTACTAAAGCGGCTTATATTCACGACTTCATTATGACGTTGCCAAATGGTTATGATACTGTCGTTGGTAATCGCGGCATTAAGCTTTCTGGTGGGGAAAAGCAACGGATTGCAATTGCTCGCATCATTCTAAAAAATCCTCAAATTTTAATTTTGGACGAAGCAACTTCTGCTTTAGATGCTATTTCTGAATATTATGTACAAAAAGCGATGGATAACCTTATGCAAAATCGGACAAGTATTGTGATTGCCCACCGTCTTTCCACTATTGCTAATGCCGATCAGATTGCGGTTATGGAACATGGGCAAATCATTGAACAAGGTGAACACAATAAACTTATGTCAAAAGATGGCTTATATGCTAAGCTTTATCAAACACAATTTAAAAATACTGAAGCGGCTGCTTAAAACAATAAACGAGACAGAAAACAGTAGCACAGCTTTTAAAGCAACCTACTTTTTGGTGGTTCAAAAAATAGAGCTATTTCCTTAGTTACGTTGGAAATAGCTCTATTTTTATTTATCATTTACTAGCTTAAGATTTTTCCTTACTGAATACGCTCGCAACTTTAGGTAACACTTGATTTAGTGAATCAATTTCTTTGGCTGTCAATTCTAATTCTACTAAAGCATTTAACTGGGCAAAAATCTGCTCTACTTCGCCAATTACTCTTTCACCAGCAGCAGTTAAGAATAATTGCTTTTGGCGTTCATTTTCAACTGGAATTTTTCGTTTGATAAAATCAGCTTTTTCTAAACTTTTCAAAATATTCGTTACTGTAGCATTGGGTTTTTCCAAATATCCAGCCAAATTTTTTTGAATCGTACCGGGATGCTGCGCAATATAATTTAAACTTCGTGCTTGGATTGGATTAAGCTCAAGGTATTTTAATGACTGTGCGACAAAGTTTTGTTGTAAGTTGCTAATTTGATAGATTTTTTCTGAAATGGAATCTGATTTTAACATATTATCACTCCCTGCAGTCAGTCTAATGGAAAATAGTTAAATTTACAACTTTTCCATTGACAACTATAGAAGGAAAGCGTATATTAGCCGTTGTAAAAGTTGTAATTACAACTTTTTATTTAAAAAAATTGAAATGATCCATTTGCATAAGGAGTGAATAGCATGTCATTAACTACCCAACAAACAATTGATACGATTGCACAACTACAAGAAAATATGCGTCGTGCTTCTTTAAGTCCTACCTTAATTGCTGAAGATTTTAACGTCTCTCCTGCAAAAATTGAACGGATATTGCACTTAGAGCAATCGGCACTTGAAGATCCTTGGATTCTAAAAGTTTATTTAGAAGAAAAATTAACACAACAAGGTATTGTCGGTGTTCCCTTTACCGCCCTTGTTGGAGATTATCATCAGTACTGGTTTTTAAATAGTCACAAAATAGACAAAATGAAACTTAGTCGGGGCGACTATTAATCTAGCAACGCTATTTTTCTATAAAAAGCTAAAACAATCGATCGCTGTTTTTCCTTATGAAAAATCTATACTTTCATTATCGCCTAAAAAAGTGCGCCAAAAACATCCACTGTTTTTGGCGCACTTTTACATTTTTTGCTTAAAAATTATAAGCTGCCATTGGTAACAAGATATTTCCCGCCACCGTAAATATGGCGACCATCCAAAAAATATGGCGGCCAAAAAAAGCAGCAAAATCATCATCGTGATAGTAAGAACGCTGTCGATTAATGGTGATGACAGCAAAGGACGAAAACAAAATAACAATGATGCCAAAAATATTAACAAATTCCAATAAGCCCGTGTGTAGTGCATCGGGAACCAAATTTGCTCCAACTAAAATATTACTTACAGTACCAAATAATGCACTTGGAATCATCCCCAATGGATCTACATTATGGTACGTACAAATGAATAAAACAATTAAGACCCAACCTAAAGTCCCCACCAGAGCAATAAAACATTTGATATATAACCCAATATTTTCACGGTTTAATTCAATTGCCGTTAAAAATTCAGTGACTGTGTAATTTCCATTTGCCTCTGGGTCAGCTTTATTATTTTGATACTCTTGCACAAAAAGATTGGTGTCAAAACGTTTGACCGAAAACCCAGAAATATTAATATTCTCATTAATCGATGAATTTTTACGATCCGCCTGTAATACGATATTTTCAATTGGACTTTTAGGTTCTAAATAAAAGCGAATTTGATAAGAGCCTAAGGGAAATCGCGTCGTCCAAAAAGTTTTCGTGACGACAGCATTTACACGTGCCAATTGATAATTCGTTTTTCCAACGCGACTTTCTTTTAAAATTTCTTGTGACTTAATTTGGCCATTATATATTTCGTAATGGTCCAACATATTCAAATCATGGTGATCATCCCATTTAAACCAGACCTGAAATGTGACATTGAAATTGGAATTACGAATACTAATTTCATTAATGTTCTCAACATAGACACCCGTACTGACTGAAATCGCATCTTTTGCTTGTTTTTGCTGCGATGTTGTTAATTGTTCTTTTTCATGTAAATACTGGGTCCAGTATTTGTTTTCTGACTGTTTATCGCTATATAAATAAAACGTCGTATAGCCAATATAGCCAATAAAAACTATTGATAGCCCCAATAACCAAAACCATAATAACTTCTTTTGTTGTTGATTAAATTTTCGATAATGTGTCAACCACTTTTTCAACATTCAATCCCCCCTTATATCTTTTGAAGCCAATAACCATAACCAAAATTAACCGCTAACATTTCAATAAATTAATTTTATCACAATATATAAAAAAACTACTGTAATAATGGTAACCTTGAAAAAAATCATTTGTTTTAACCTACAAAAAAACACTAAAAACCAGATTGCGAATCTAGTCTTTAGTGTTTTTTAGTATCGTTTGTTTTTACTAATCCTTTTTAGAAGCGCTAGAGATACCATCAACTGCAGGTGTTGGTGTTACAGCACTTACTGCAGACGCTGCGTCTTTTTTAGAAGCACTGGAGACGCCGTCAACTGCAGGTGTTTCTTTTTTTTTAGAAGCACTAGTTACGCCGTCGACATCGCCAACTAATTTTTGCCCCGTTTGTTGCAAGTACCATTCGACAATTGGCTTAAAGTCTAAAATATATTCATTAATTCCCATATAATTGCCTTGTTTATCATGCATAGCTTGATAATTATGAACAATATATTTTTCAGGCATTTGTTTTGGAACGTGTACGCGAACGACATCGGTGGCACCTGAGCGCAATTGTTGAATTACCCATTCGACATTCTGATAAGCTTTTTCTGGATGACATTTTGCCAATGGATTTCCCACTTGGCCTGGCACGCGCGGCGCTAACATCTCATTAGCGGGCTTTGTTTGGTTATAATATAAAAATTGATTGTTGCTATCGGCATAGGTTAATTCCATCGGCATCGAATCTAAGAAATAATTCAATTGATCCACGGTTAAAAGTCCCCGGTCTAATTTAACATAATCACGACCTACTGCAGGTTCAACGATTGCTGTCGCTTGTTCCAACCAGTCATCTGCCCACATATCGGCACCTTCAATTGTTGTGTCAATTTTACCAGTTGCATATAAATCTTCTGGTTCTGCTTTGGGCTTAGGATTTAATAAAGCCGTGACATTGACAAATTGAATAAATTTTTCCAAT
Organism: Candidatus Enterococcus myersii; assembly: GCF_017316025.1. Taxonomy (GTDB): domain Bacteria; phylum Bacillota; class Bacilli; order Lactobacillales; family Enterococcaceae; genus Enterococcus_C; species Enterococcus_C montenegrensis. The sequence goes on along the minus strand of NZ_JAFLVT010000017.1, from coordinate 14,643 downwards.
GTGCTCCCAAGAAAATCAATTGTTCCTTGATCTTTCAAATTATCATTTTCATCAAAAGCATTTTTTACTTTTCCCAATAAGAATTCATTTCCTGGCATAACAATCGCATTAACACCAGGCGCATCTAATATTTGACGTAAATGGAGTTGTGCCCGGGAAGAACCTTGGTCATAATAAGAAGCTCCCACGATCATAACCGGTTTATTTTCAAGGGGATGAATTTTAAAAGATAACCATTCAAGCACACTTTTTAAAGCAGCCGGAATAGTATGGTTGTGTTCTGGAGTTGCGATAATTACACCATCTGCCATTTTAATTTTGTGATTTAATTTTTGAATAGCTGGACTATTTGTTGCATCCTGGCTTTGATTAAATAAGGGAACATCGGTGATTTCCAACAACTCAAAGTCAAATAAATGACCAAATTTTTTACCAATAAATTTTAACAAAAGACGGTTATAAGAAAGATCTGCATTTGATCCGACAATACCGACGATTTTCATAGCAAAGACTCCTTTATGCTTGTAAATAGTTAAACTAAAATAACCCTGCTTTAGATGTTATCCCAAGAAAAATTTTCAGCTGCTTGTTGATTTACTGCGTGACTGTTTTGCAATTGTTTGGTAATCGTGACAAAAACAGTGAAATCCTGAAATAGGCCTGCGAGTTTTTCTTGTTGTTTTTCATCATTTAGATTGCCCGCTTCATCAAAAGCCGCTAAAGAATGGCTCAATAAAAATTCTGAACTAGGCATAATTCGCGCTTTTAATTCTGGTGCATCCAAAATTTGACGTAAATGGGCTTGCGCTCTAGAAGAACCTAACGTCCCATAAGAAGCACCCGTAATCATAACAGGCTTATCAACAAAAGGATAAATACCGTAAGATAACCAGCTTAAAGCATTCATTAACGCTGCTGGTACTGCATGATCATATTCAGGTGTGCTAATGATTACGCCATCGCTTTTGTTGATCTTTTCAGCAATAGCCTGCACACTTTCTGGTATTTTTTTGTCTGCCGGTTTATTAAAAAGAGGAAGATTATTAATTTCTACTAATTCAATTTCTGCTTCAGCCGCAAATTTTTTTTGCATGTAGGCCAACAATGCACGATTTGTTGATTCCTTTGAATTGGTACCCACAAGTCCGATAAATTTATACATTTGAAAAATCCTTTCTCTACATTAAATCTCTAATTCCATCAGATAAGATGACCTCATCTGTTGTGATGATAATTCCTTCAATACCTGAAGTACGGTTTAAAGTACGTATGATTTCAGCAGTTGGTAGTCCAAATAAGTGGGTAGTCCAAATCTCACCGTCTACTGATTTTTTTGATACAATGGTTAAACTAAGAACCTCCGTTTTGACAGGATAGCCAGTCTTTGGATCAATAATATGGTGATATCTTTTATTTTCCTTGATTAGACTACGCTCATAAATTCCCGAAGTAACTACGGATTGATTGGTTACCTTTAAAATCAGACGCGTTTGATTCCTATCTTTGCTAGGGTCTTGCACACCAATGCGCCATAGTCCATCTTCATGTTGTCTTGCTGTGCCAAAAACGACCACGTTGCCACCTAAATTAATTAATGCGCCTGTGACATTTTCTTCTTTTAAATAAGCCACCAATAAATCAGCAATAAAACCTTTAGCTAATGCCCCTAGATCTAACAGCATGCCTTTTTCTGTTAAAAAAGCAGTCTGATTTTGATCATCTAATTGAATATTATGGGGGTTAGTTTTAGCTAATAAGCCTTTAATCACTTCATCTGAAGGTACTTTAGCATCACTAAAACCGATGCGCCACGTTTGAATTAAAGGGCCAATGGCAATATTTAGCTGCTCACTTGTAAGACTATTTTCTTTTCCTAACTTGATTAATTCATATAATTCTGGCTGAAGGACAACTTTTTTTATGCCGGCATTGTGATTTAGGACCATTAGTTCAGAAGTAGGATCATTGGCGCTAAACCGCTTTTCATAAAGCTTTAATCGTTTTTCCAACTCATCCAAAATTTTTTCTGCTTCTTGGTGATCAACAAGAAGATCAATGACTGTACCCATCATATAAAGCTGTCTTGTTGCCAAAGTATTCACCTCTTCATTTTTTGACCAACTTAACTTTTTTTGACTGCTTGTGTTAGCTGGGCAATCGTTTTTTGTGCAATTTCGTTGCGATTAATTTTGGCATACGCATTAGCGTCTGCAAGCCGTTCTAAAATCTCGCCTTGGGGCATTTTAAGTTTCATGGCATTGCAGGCTAACTGTGTAGCCACTCTTGCCAAATAGAAGGTGACGTGATTATCTGAACAAATGGAAAGCGCATATTCCAATAACGTATTGCTAACTTGATACTCTGCAATTTCACTGTAAAAAACACCACACTGGTATAAAATATGCAACACGCGCCAGGTTTCTTCTATGGATTTAACTGGATAGTCATAAATCTTACGCAACACTTTATCAAAATAGACTTCCCCTTTTACTTTTTCACCAGCCTCACTGTAAACTAGTCCCATGCCCGTATAAGCCAATAGCTGATAGAGCGTATCTTCTTCCAATAGCAACTGATTAAAAGCAAATAAAACCTCGACGGCTGCTGCTTTTTGATAGTACAAAAGAAAACCTGACAAATAATGGTAGCGCATCTTCAACTCAGGAGTATCCAGCTCACTTGTTAAAATATTGGCTAGCAAATTTTGTGCCTTTTGATATTCCATTGTAATCAATAAAAATTCGATTTCATCAAAGGTGGCAACAAGCGTTGTATGTTTCACACCGATTTTGGGAAATAACGCTCCAATTGGAAAGTCTAGCCGTTCACAGAGCTTTATGAGAATTTTCAAACTTGGCACTTGGCCATTGTTTTCAAAACGACTTAAAGTTGCTTGTGTACATATGCCTTGCGCCAATTCGATTTGTGAGAAGCCAGCTTTTTTTCGTGCCGCAATAAATTTTTCAATCTGCATTAACTCCCTCCTTTTTTAAATTGTGCTTATTTTCACATTATTAATGATACCGCTTTACATCTGCATACTACGCCGCCATATTGGTAAAGTCAAAGTCGATATATAATATTTTATATAATTTTTTTGACAAATATTACATATTAGATACATTATTGAAAGATGCAATGTTTCTAGCTATTCCTTTTTACGACAAACATTAAAATGTAGTCTTTAACTTCATTTTCCTGACAAAAAAACTTCTCAAACAGTGACTGAAAAATTTCTTACTTTCTAAAATCGGTTAGTAAGGAAGAAATTTATCCATCATAATTTGAGAAGTTATTTATTTAAGCTTCAACAATATACGCTTCATAAGGCTGTAAATAGTCTGAAACCAGCTGATTTTTTTGATTGCTAAGAATCACTTGTGCTTTTTGATCACTGGCTGCAAATGGATTTTCGATTGTATTTTCACTTAAATTCGCCACAATCCGCCATTGTTTTTGGTTATCTTTGCGCAAATAGGCAAAGATCTGTTCATCTGTTGGCAATAATAATTCGTAGGTTCCTTCTTTTAAAATCGTTTCATTGTGCCGCAATGCAATCAATTTTTGATAATAACGATAAATAGAATGATCACTTTTTAAATCATTGGCTACATTGATTTTAGAATAAGCAGGATTCAACTTAAACCAAGGCACACCTTTAGTAAAGCCAGCATTTTTTTCCGCTGTCCACTGCATTGGTGTTCGTGCATTATCACGACTAACTTTGTGAGCTGCTTGTAGGAAATCCTCATGGGAAATAGTTTGCTGCTGTTTTACATAGTAATCATAATTTCCTAATAGCTCAATATCTTCATAATCTGTAATTTCAAAATCAGCATTCGTCATGCCAATCTCTTCTCCTTGATAAATAAAAGGTGTCCCTTGTAAGCCATGTAAGACTGTCGCAAAGGCCGTTGCACATTCGTAGCGGTGATTTGTATCATTACCCCAACGTGAGATTACTCTGGCGCGATCATGATTTTCAAAGTAAAGCGCATTCCACCCTTTGTCTTTTAATTCATGCTGCCAGTTGCTTAAAATTTCTTTCAATGCAACTAAATCTCGTTTTTTTAAAACCCATCGACCATTGACATCTCCTTTTTTACGATCGATATGCATATGTTCAAAAGTAAAAATCATATCCAATTCTTCTCGCTTAGGATCAACTAATGTGTAGGCATCATGTGCTTTAGCTGCTGGAGATTCGCCCACACTCATCATATCAAAAGGTGCTAAGACCGCTTGGTTCAATTCATGAATAAACTCGTGCATGCGGGGACCATTTTGTTGATTTTCTGTTGTATTGCTCCGGGGGTTATCGGGAAATTGCCAATCTTTTGAAATGGAAGTAATCACATCCATCCGCCATCCATCTACCCCTTTGGCTTTCCAAAAGCGCATCATATCGTAGATGTATTCTCTGACAAAAGGATTTTCCCAATTTAAATCCGGTTGTTCTTTCGCATAATAATGTAAATAATACTGCTTTCTACGCTCATCAAAAGTCCATGCCGAGCCACCAAAACTTGAGCCCCAATTATTAGGGGGCGAACCATCGGGCTTAGCATCTTGCCAGATATAAAAATCGGAAAAGAAATTGTCTTTTGACTTGCGACTTTCTTGAAACCATAAATGTTGATCCGAAGTATGATTGGCAACAAAGTCCATAATAATCTTTAGCCCTTTGTCATGGGCTGCTGCAATTAAGGCATACAAGTCTTCATTGTCTCCGAAAATCGGATCAATTTTTCGATAATCAGCAATATCGTAGCCATTATCAATTTGCGGGGATAAATACACCGGACTTAACCACAACGCATCGACACCTAAATCGACTAAATAGGGTAATTTTTCGATGATTCCTTTTAAATCACCAATGCCATCATCATTACTGTCGTAAAAACTTTTGGGATAAATTTGATAAATGACGGCTTCTTTCCACCAATCACTACGCATGCTCTTTCCCCTTTCTTTTATACAATTCCAAGTAATGACAAAGCAATGGCTGCAATAATGATGCCAAAAATTAGAACATTAATCGAAACATTTTTCTTCTTTAATAGATAAAAACAAAATAAGGTAACTGCTAAAGGTAGTAAACCAATAAAAATTTGATCGAGCATTTCTTGGGATTTTAAAATCGTTTTGCCACCCATTACCATTTTCCATTTCAAATCAAGTTTTACCATTTGGCTCGTCATTGCACCTACCATTGTTAATCCAACAATGGTTGCAGCTTTTGTTAAAATATTAATCAGACCATTTTCGTATAAATCTGAAATGTAAGCCGATCCTAGTGTGTAACCCAATTGCCCCCCATACCAACGAATAAGTTGAACGGGCAAATTAAACAAAAGTAAAAAGATAATCGGAGCCAAGACATTACCTGATTGCGCTAATCCGACTGCAACACCTGCCGCAATTACTCGCAAAACGCCCCAGAAAACCGAGTCGCCAATACCAGCTAATGGGCCCATTAAAGATGTTTTAATCGCATTGATGGAATCTTGATTAAAATCTGTCTTTTCACTATTTTCTTTTTCCATTGAAGCACTTAGCCCCATGATAAAAGGTACCATGGCCACATTTGTATTAAAATAAGACATTTGACGTACCATTGCAGCTTTTTTATCTTCTTGTTTTTTATAAAAGCGATTGATAAAAGGTAACATCGCATATTCAAAGCCTGAAGCTCCTTGTTTTGCTGGCGTAACAGCAGAATACAAGGTGAATGAGCGCCAGTACATTTGGCGTAATAATTTCTTTTCTTCTGGTGAAACATTTTGATTAAATCGAGACATCGTTTTTCCTCCTCATTTTTTACGATTAACTAATCTTTCCTAACTAAAGAAATCATCATTTTCAATCTCTTCTGTTGTTTCATTTGTCGCTGCTAGCGTAGGTTTTTGTTGGATTTGCTGTTCCATTTTCTTCAATTGGAAATCCCGTTGTCCAATCGTTACGGCAATAATTACCCCTAAAACTGCTACTGCAATCAATGGAATCTTGAAATATGCGACAATCAAAAAGCCTAAGAAGTAAAATGCGGAAACATTATTGTCCCATAAAATTTTCATTAACATCGCCATTCCGACTGCAGGTAGTAAATTACCAGCGACAGATAAACCATTAATAATCACATCCGGAATCATTTCCAAGACATTTTGCGTAGCTTTTGAGCCAAATAAGATGGCAAAAAATGGAATTAATGAATAGATCGCCCATTGCAATGCCCATAGTCCAAAATGCAAGCGGATAATTCCTCTTTCATTAGCTTCTTCAGCCATTTTGTCAAAGCGACTAGCAAAAGGCCCTACCACTGCTACATATAATAACGTCTTTACTTGTAATCCGATGATCCCTAATGGAATCGCGATTGGCAATGCAACTTCCACGCCACCACCCAAATTGATGGCAAATGCTGCAGCTAAAGCCGTTGCAAGACCAGGTTCGGCTGAACTTGCGCCCCCAATATTAACGACTCCCATAAAAATAGTTTCTAAAGAGGCTCCGATCAATAAACCTGTTTGAATATCACCAAGCAATAACCCTACTAAAGGTCCAATGACAATAGGACGCCCCAACATAGTAAAACCTAATAATTCCTGGCCGCCGACTGTTAAAAAGACGACTAATGCCACTACAATTGCTTCATATAACATAATTTTTCGCTCCTTTTATTTACGTGGATTCAACAATTACTTGATAAAGTCTTTGGCCAACTCTTTTTTATCAGATGGTAAATTTTGTAGTGCAGTTTCTGGATACAGTTCAACTAAAGTAGCTAAGCTTGTAAGTTCTGCTGGTGTTAACATAACAAATTGTGTCAAAGTCTTCTTCTCACCGATTACAGCTTTTCCGACGTTGCCGATATTCACATAGGCGATATTAGGCAGTTTATCTGCAAGTATAACAGCGTCATTAACGGTTTTAACCAAAACCAACAACTTCATTTTTTCTGCCCGTGGATCTTGCAGTAGATCAATTGCACCTTGAAGTGTTTTTATAATTACTTTGATCCCACTTGGTACCGCCATTTTTAAAGCCATTTGCTGTGTTTCATTGCCAGCTGTTTCATCATTGGCAACGACAATCCCATCAATATTTAACTCACGGGACCATACCATTGCAATTTGGCCGTGGATTAAGCGTTCGTCTACTCGTAAAGTTTTAATCATTTTATTTCTCTCCTTTTTCTTTAACACTTTTTAAGCAAAAAAATCATTTTCAGTCGTATTTTTGGCAAGTTTGACTTGTTGCATCCCTGCTTGTGCTTTGGTAATCATTTCTTGAATAAATTCATCACTAATCGCTTCTGTTGCTAAAATTACTTCTAATAAAAGTGGCACGTTAAAACCAGCAACAACAAAAATATTTTCTTCTGTTGTTTTAGTTGCAAATTTTTGATTAACGCTCCCTCCATAAATATCCGTAAAAACAATAACTTCATCTGCTGGGGTAACACGGGCAAAAAAATTATCAATCTGAGTGTCTAAATCCGCTTGTCCTTGTGTATAAGCCGAAATATAGGTAATATCTTGTTTCTTACCAACAAATAATTCCAATGTGGATTGAATTCCTTGGGCTAAATTGCCATGAGTGGCAATTACTACTTTTTTCATTTACTTTGCTCCTCTCTTCATTTGACACTTTACTACTAGCAAGTTGTGTGCCAACTCCAAAAAAACGGCTTAAATCAAGCTTTTAATGGGCATAAAAAAGAAGTGCTTAAAATAAAATAAGCACTTCTTTTTTGATTAATTTGAATTTTAGCAATGTTTACCAGGCCCATACACTAAAATAAAAGGACTTTTTTGATTCCCAGCTTTAAGCGCTGTTTCCCACGTAACTTAGCTTTTTACTTTCAAAACTTCTTGCTGCAATCCTTTTACTAAAAATTTCGACTAACTTGGCGTTTTTTTAATAAAGTTATGCTATCTTAATTAAAAAAGCGGATATAGTAGCCAATAGGAGGCCTGCCATGAATTATTACGATCAACATCTTCATACTTTTTTGTCTTTTGATTCTGAAGAACGGTTTGAAAATTATCTTGTTCAACAGCCCGCAACTTTTGTGGCCACCGATCATTTTGATTTAAAAAATCCAGCTCATGCATTTCAAGATGATATTCCAGATTACGAAGAACTTTTAAGGCAACAGCAAAAATTTATAAGCCAGCCTACAACTTTTCTAAAAGGGATTGAAATTGGTGTGGTTCCTGGTCAAGAAAGTAAAATTTACGATTACCTCGCTACGTATCCCTATGATTTACAATTGGTAAGTATCCATCAAAACGGACAATTCGACTATATGGACGATATCGTTTTAACCAAAGATAAATACACCATTATGGATGAATACTTTCAGCAAATGGAACGCGTAACCGAAGATTTTAAAGCTGGTCACATCCTAACTCACTTTGAATACGGCTTACGACGTTTAGACGTGACTTCCCATGAAGTTGCAACTCGTTATGAAGAGCAATTAACGCGAATCTTTAAAAATATAATCGCAAAAAACTGGGGCTTAGAATTAAACGCAAAAAGTTTTGCCAAATACCAAAATGCTCAACTATATGAATATGCAGTCCCCTTGTATCAAAATCTAGGTGGTAAGCTTTTCACTTTAGGTTCTGATGCCCATATTGCGTCAGATTTTCGTAACCAATTTAGTCAAATGGGAGCAATGCTAAAAAAATTCGGTGTCACTGAACTTGCGCTATTTCAAAATAAGGAAATCAAATTGGTGCCGATTCCTGAAAGCTAACTAAACAAAAATTTCTTTAATTACGCGAAAAACGTCTTAAATTAGCCTGCAAAACTCAATTTGCAGCCCTTTATTTAAGACGTTTTTTTCAAGTTAGATATAATATTTTAATAGTTCATACATTAAGGAGAGCTCATAATCATCAATGACAATATTGTACTTCATTTCCAGCGGATGGAAAATATTTTTTGAAATCGAGAAAAACTCTTGTTTGGTTTTATCCAGTTGTTCTTCTGCTTGGACACTGACGGACTCTTCCCGTGAAGAAATCATCATCCGCTCAATCATTAAAGCAATGTGCATGTATAAATTCAACTTCACTTTTGCATCAAAGACAATGGTGAAGAAATCTTGATACTTTGCTACAACGCCTTGTACTTCACCTAAAACAACCTTCGGATTTAAAAATTGCAGTCGACTACTAATTCCTTCAATAGTGAAAAACTCCAATAACCCTTCAATTAAATTGGCAATTGTTTTTTCCTTTTCACCTGTTGCTAATAACAATTCTTTTAAGCGTTTAGTTCCACTGGCCTCCATAATATCGTAAATATTTAAAATTGGAATTTGATAATCATATGGTAAATCTGTGGTGGTGATAATAAAATCTGTCTTTTCAAAATACCCCATATCATGGGAAGCAAGTGAATTTTTTAAATCTCGATAGTCCATGGTAATGATTTCTTTTTCCATTTGCAAACGATCCAACATGATCTGCTTAATTTCTTCACTTAATCCGACACCTGACATACACGAAACGATGATATTTTTATTTTGAGAGATTCCTTCGTAATACTGAATATGAATCATTTCGTGATACGTATTGGCCCGCTCAGCAATTTCTCTAAAACTTTTTTGTTGTTGAACTTGTAGCGCTACATCTAAAACAAGGGGTGTTGATAAATTGTTAATCACTAATAAATCAGAATCCAAGTACTGTTTAATTTGTTTATACATTTGACTTAAAGAACCCATATCAAAAAGCAAAATAACTGGTAATTTTCTTTGATTTAACTTCGCAATATACTGCTGCACTTTCTGGCTAATTTCAGGCATACTGCTATCTAAGGGCATATCAAAAGCTGCAAAAATAAAATTTCCCACTAAGCCATTTACCACCCCTTGAATACTTGAAGCTGTACTTTTTCCGTGGGAGATTAATATGCACAAGGTTTTAACCTCTTCAATTTTTTCTATCGCAGCATAGTCTAATAGAAAAAGCGCCATACCACTAACAAGTGCGATTTGCTCGTTGCTTGCATTGTTTTTTAAAGGTGAAAATAGCTGTTGAAATAAATAAAAAGCCCGCGGATATTGTTCTTTTATCTTCTGTAGCCAAGCTTTTTGCTCTCTAAGTGGCACCGGTGGCACATTAGCTAAAAAGAAAGCGCAAGAATTTAAAATCTCTTTTGGTATCAGCTCTTTGACTCCATATTTTTCCCATAATAAGGAGATTAAAGTATCATTTAGCACTTGTCTATAGCTTGTCACTTGTAAACTAACATTATCACCCGGTGCTTTTTTTAAATGTTTTGCAACAATAAATTGGCCATCAAGAAAACTTTCGCTTTCGGGTAATTCTGCCAAAATTGCGGTGACAATTTCTTTTGCCACGCTGTTTTGATTGGTGATTTTATCGGTGGGTAAAAAAGTTACCGCTGGTTTTTTGTCTCCAATAATTAAGTCATTCCCAGCTTGTTTTGCATAGGCTTTGGCGCAAAGAAGTTTGATTTGATTGTTCAACGAACCCAAATTCCCAGCCTGAGGCGTTTTTAGTAATTCCATAATCAAACTATTATTCACGCTAATTTTTCTATTCATTTTTTTAGCTTCTGTAATAAATGCATGTTGGATTAATGCCATTCGTTCTTCTGAGGGCCTTGCAATAAAATTGGGGATTGTAACGGTCATTGGCACTCGTCTTCTAAAAGTTAACAGTAACATATCGTCCAATGATTCTGTCGTTGCAAAAAGAAAACGAACCTTTACTTGTCGTACTTCTTTACTACCAAGTGGACTATAGGTTCCTTTATCTAATAAAGTAAATAATTTTTCTTGATTTTCTTTAGGTAGGCGATGAATTTCATCTAAAAACAAAAATCCCCCGTCAGCTGCTGCCACAAGTCCTGCCGTATCTTCTGTCGCTCCGGTAAAAGCGCCTTTTTTAAAACCAAACAAGACTGAAGAAAGTAATTCTGGATTATTGGCATAGTCAGCACAATTCAAAGAAATAAGTTGCGCTTCAGAAGAAATTACACTTTTTGCCTTAGCATATTCATAAATCAAATGCGCTAAATAGCTTTTACCAACCCCAGATTCACCGGTTATAATCAAAGGAAAACCATTTGGTGGATATTTGACAGCCGCTTTACAGGCATCAATCACTTTTTTTAACGAACCTTCGCCACCAATAAATGCGCGAAATGGATCTTTAATTTTTTTAAGACGCCAATACACCGGCTTTGTCCCAAATTTTTCTACCAATTCTTCTTTTAACAGTTGGGATAAATAATGGCTAACTACACCTCTGGTTAACCCATTTTCATCGGCAATCTGTTGCGTTGTCAGATCCTTTTTACCATCATCTTCTAAGTGCTTAATCGAATTAAGCACTTCATATCTTGCTTTTGTGGCCATTCTTTTCACCCTTATTTTTATCTGATTAAAAACAGAATCAATTGTTTAAGTTTTACTTTGAAATCATTATACCACGGAAGTAAACGAATCCAAGCCAAGCTAAGCTATTTTACCGCACCATTTAGATAAAGCAATTTTGTCAGTTATTTCTTTAGGCTGCTTCATTTTAAGCTAGAAAAATCTGCTTATGAAAAAAAGACCTAAACCAAAAACAATACAAACTTTTGGTTTAGGTCTTTTATTTTGTGGCTTATTTGAAAGTTGTCAATTTATCAGCAGAGAGTCTAACTGACTGGTAACCTGACTCTGCCGCTTTACCAATAGAGAGAATTAACACTGGTAAATAGCGCTCTTTTTCTAAATCAAAAGTTTCCGCTAAGTTTTCTGCTTCAAAACCACCAATTGCATTGGTATCATAGCCATGGGCTCGCGCCACTAGCATTAATTGCATTGCTGCAAGACTAGCATCTCGCAAAATGACATTATCCATTTCATTCAAAGATAGATTTTGATAATGAGGAATGATGGTAGCTAATTGGCGATCATGAACTTCTTGCGGCATCAGCCCCGCATTTAATGCTGCCCCATATATTTCTTTACCGTATTCATAATTTTTACGGTCACCAAAAATTAAGATCATTGCAGCAGAAGTATCATTTTGCAATTGATTAAAGCGAATAAAAGGGCGTAGCTGTTCTTTTCCTTCATTTGTATCCACAACAACGTAGCGCCAAGGCTGCAAATTAACTGAAGAAGGTGCACGATTTGCTTCATCTAACATAGTCAACATTTCTTCTCGACTGATTTTTACATTTTCATCATACCGTCGAATCGATTTGCGGTTTAAAACAATATCCTGAAAGTCATTATTTATGAATGCTGTCATTTTCTTACTTCCTTTTATTTAAAATTAAAGTGCTAAACTAACTGCTAAAATATACTTGATTCAAATTTTTTTGGCAAGATTAAAGCTTACACTTTACTTGAATCATTACTTTTATACGACAAAATTTTTTTCATAAAAAAAGCGGCAGCATCTTCCAATGCCACCTGCTGTATTTTCGTTTTTTATTAACCTAATGCTTGATATAACGGCATTAATTCTTTTAAAGTTGCTACGGTCTTATCTTCAATTTGAGGGTATTTTGCTTTCATTAAAAGTTTCCCGATTTGAAAAGTTTTTCCTGCTAGCTTTGCTTGAAATTCTGTTTGTAACTTTTCACTAGCCAAGTAATCTTTCAAAGCCAGATGATCATCTAGTTCATGTTCTACTTGAGGCCAAATATAATAGTCTGTAATATCGATCTTTTGACTCCAGATAGCAATTTCTTGTAATAAATCGTTATAGGCCGCAACACTTCCGGACCGTTCAGAACTTTTGTAATGTTGAAACATGAGATAAATCTGATACTGCTTTTTATTTAATAGTACCGCTAGACAGGCGTTTTCTCTTTGACGTGATTCACTACGATAGGCACACCAAAAGTGGTTACGTAAATTCCAACCATTGGTCCAGCTTTCTATTTTGGGCTTTGTAATACCAAAGTCTTTGGGCAAATTAGTAGCAACTGTTAAATTCAGTTCTTTCCATTTTTGCCAATGTTTTTTATATTCGTACTTGATCTCTTCAAGCTCGGCAACTGAATATGTTACCTTTAAGTGTTTGAATGTATAATTATCTCTAGCTAAAACCTCAAAATCCGCAATATCTAATTGCATTTTTTATCCCTCTTATCATTCATAAAAAACTTCATCTAAAAATAGCCCTGCGGCTGGAACTGTTTCTCCTGCATCTTGGCGAATTTTATTTGCCAAAACCTCATCAATAATATTAATATCTAATTTACCCATACCAATTTCCAACAAAGTACCCGTTAAAATTCGTATCATCTTATGCAAAAAACCGTTACCTATAAATGTAAAGTGCAACATGGCACCATTTTTTTCAATTCGAATCTCTTCAATCTTGCGAACCGTCGATTTCTTTGTCTTTTTTAAAGCAGAAAATCCAATAAAGTCATGGGTTCCGAGCAACTTTTCAGCAGCTTTCTCCATTTTTTCTAAATTTAGCTCTTGGGGTACATAAAAACTATGATGCCGGTAAAAAGCCGTCGGAATTACATCGTTCCAAACATAGTAACTATACTGTTTACCACTGGCATTGTAACGAGCATGAAATCGTTCACTCATTTCCGTTACATCTTTAATAACAATATCGTTAGGTAAATAACGGTTCAAAAAATTAAGCATCTCAAGTGGCGACAATTCAGATTCAGTTTTAAAATTTGCTACTTGCCCTCTGGCATGTGTCCCTGCATCTGTTCGACCAGAACCAATAATTTCAATTTTTTCTCCAGTCATTTGGAATAAAACACTTTCGATTTTCCCTTGAATTGTTTTATCCGAGCTTCCAAGCCGCTGCCAACCCAGATAACGTCTTCCATCATACTCAATCGTCAATTTAATATTTTTCATTTTATGACTCCTTTTTTAACTTGTTGTCTATTCTACCAAATAAGCCATTGAAAAAGTTAGCGTACCAAAGAAAAAACAGGGCTAAAAAATTCTCCCTGTAATTTCTAATTTTTTTATTTTCCAATCACTAATCTTCTAGTGTAAACTGCCTGTCCAGAGTGCATTATTGCATCATCTATTGCAGAGACAATTCGAACTTGTCGGGTTACTGGCGGATTCCAATTTGTATCTACGATATCTTGCAGACTTTCTTCATTAATTGATTGTAAATAAGCGACTGTAAAATCAACACTTGCAGCAAGATAATTCAGTAATAACGCCTTATCCTTTACAACAACTTTTGCAGCTTCTTGCGGCGTATGATGCCAATCCTCTGTATCATCAGGTAGTGAAAGATTAAACTGCTCGCCAAAACCCTTTTTAAACCATAAAGCTTGTGAATTATTTAAATCCGAAATCTGAAAATCTAATTCTCGAGCAGTATGCCAAGTTAACCAAGTCACAGATTTAATTAATGGCGCTGGCATTTTATTAGCCTCAGCTACATTCATTTGTTCTAATGTATCTTCAAACCGTTCCTTTGCTCTTAACAATGTCTCAATGGATAATTCAGTAATTTGCACAGTTTTCCCCTCCGTTTATAAGTTTTTAATTTATCTATGTTGTTTATTCTAACACGTTTCCTATAAATTACAGGTGTATTAAATCTATGTATAAAAAAAAGACAGCAACTACGCTGTCTCAAAAACTCCGGCAGTAGGACT
>NZ_JAFLVT010000016.1 GCF_017316025.1 Candidatus Enterococcus myersii | reverse complement strand
AGGACGTCGCCACGCAAATGTTAAGCCAAGTCAGTTTGACTTGGCTTTTTTTATAGTAAAATTGTAAATAGAAACAACTATCTGGCATTAGAGATTGTCATTGTGTTTTGTTGGGGTTAGTTCGGTCATTTTAACAAGTAGTTGTTTGTTTAATTCTTTGTATTTCTCCAAAGAGTACTTCGCAAATTTTTCAGTTTGCTCATTTAAATAAGTTGGAAGATTATCAGGAGTATCTTTTATAATTTGTTTAGCTTCTGTATCGGTTTTTGCTACCTGTTTTGCCAAATAGTCACGTACTTCTTGGCGTAGCGGTAATGTTTCTTTTGTTTTAAATTCTTGATAGTTTGTTTTTGTTAAAATATTTGTTACGCGATAAGTCCAGTAAGCAGAATTTACATCTGGAAGATCAGTCCCTGCTTGATAATAGGCAGGCGTTTTGGTAATACCACTATAAAATGGGACATAATTACTTGTATCTGTCACACCTAATGCCAACCAATGAATACCACTTAATTCTTCAGGAACGTCACTACGAAATTGTAAAATATGAGACTCCATCGTATTCGGTACTGAAATCGGCCGATATTTATCAGCTTTTGATCCTGTCATGGTGTCGTATTTTGTCCCGTTGAAATGAAGGGTTAGGATATATGCAACTTTTGCAAAAGATATTGGTTCATCTGGTTTCTCAAATAGATTGAAATCAGTATCGGTGATTTTTTTCTTTTTAGATGGTGTCAGCATCCGTTGTCCGTCCCACATTCGTGGTAAATTGTACTGAGCATCTTCTTTTGTATCTGCAAAAATATCCCGGACAGAGAATTTTTCGGAATTTTTTGCGAGTTTATTCGTCTCAACAAAGTTTTTTAAGCCGGTTGAAACTTGAACGTTTCCTTGATCTGTTGTATCGATGTCCCCAATCGTCAGGGTATTGGCAATGACAGCATACTGATTATCTGGTACGCGAACGGCTACCCAATGATGTCCAGAGACAATCTCCATATACCAAATTTCTTCTTTATTTGAAAAAATTACCCCATTTACCTCAGCAGCGCCTTTTTCTTCAACGATTTTCCCTAAGCGTGCAACACCTTCTTTAGGAGAAGTAATATAAGGCAAGACAACGGTTACAATTGAATCTTCTGCAATGCCGTTTTCAACTAACGGGTCTAGTTTTAATACTTTTTCTTTTGTGGTAGCAGATTCTGTACCACTCATGGCAACGTTAGCACTGTTAATTCCAGCTTCCTCGTAAAGGCCCTCACTAGTATCCCATTCTGGTGTAGCACTATATTTTAATTGTTTGCTTGGTAGTGTAAGGGCAACTTTATTTCCCTTAGAAACATAATTAGTCGGATTTGTGTTAGCTTGACGAATGACAAAGTGTTTGGCCCAAGCAGTCCCCATATCTTCATTGCGGGCGATCATTGTTGAGCCATCGTTACTGGCATCTTTTCCTACTAACACCGTTGTACAAGCATTTGCTGTTGAAGAGATGGCTAAGGATGCGGCCGTTATTGCCAAAGTTATTCCCAATTTCTTCAACGATTTTGTTTTGAACATTTTTTTCACTCCTCTTATTCTTTTTTACGAATTGAGCATAACAATAACTGTATGCGCTTACAATGAAAATCGAAGCCTTTGTGAAAGAAAAAGCAAATAGATTAGCTGACAATGATTAGGCTTTATAATTGTAATAGTATTGTGAATATAGCGACAATTTAACTATATAAAAACTAAAAAAATTAAAAAGTTAACAGACTATATTTTTCTGCGGGATAAATTATTATTAGTTTATGTCATTTTATCTAACTTGAAGGAGTTGTAAATAAAAAAAGAACCTTGATATATCAAGGTTCTTAGAAGAGCCACCTGCCGGGCTTGAACCGGCGACCCCCACCTTACCATGGTGGTGCTCTACCAGCTGAGCTAAGGCGGCAAAATTGTTATTTCTTTCAAGCACAAGAAATATTATAGCTAAGCAAAATCATAAAGTCAATAATTTTTGCTGATAAATTAGTCACGCTACGTGATTGGGTATAATCGATAAAGTTTATTAAGTCATGACATGTTTCTAAATTAGAAAAGCTAACAGCAACTCATGAAGTAGAAGAGTTGCTGTTAGCTATTAAAAATAAGATTTTTAAAACTTAGCCGATACGCCGGTTAAGTCAGTGTAGAGGTTAGCGATCAAGGTTTGATAATTTGTTACATTCCCGTGATTACTCAAAAGAAAAACGGCATCATTGCCATCTTTACTAATAAGTACCATGCAATGTTGGGAGGCAATCATGCCATTTGCTCGCAGGTACATGCCCTTATCATACTGTCCACCAGTATAAGTTGCTTTGGTTTCTCTCTGCCATGCTGCATTCAAAACATCTGGCGTTACTAAATTTCCGGATAGTAACTGATGATAGTACCAATATAAATCTCCAGCTGTCATGCCCAGATTACCTGTACCTAATTCACGGACAAATTGCCCAGTCTTTTCTGTCACGACTTGATTATAATCAGCTGCATCTTTACCGCCATAAGAAACGGTATGATTAGCATTTTGATACCAGTTTGGATAGGTGACTAGTTGTCTAAGGCCTAATTGACTCTTAAAAGTATTTTCAACAAGTTGTGCATAACTAGTATGGGTAATTTGGCGTAAAATACCAGCTAATAAGACATAATTGACCGGAGAATAGAAGAAACGGCCACTGTATTTTAACTGTGCATTATTGACAGCAAAATTTACAACTTCAGCTTCATTGGTCACAGTCAAAGGAATTTCTGACAATGTAAGTCCTGACGTCATATGTAGCATTTGACGAATTGTGATATTTTCACTGCCAAAAACCTGCGGGAAAAACTGACTTAAAGGTGTCTCTAGACTTAAGCGGCCCGCTTCAATTTGCTTATAAATCAGAGTAGCGGTAAAACTTTTTTGAACAGAACCAATTTGGTAAAGTGAGTGAATACTATTTCGTTTTTGTTCAGCAAAGTTTTGATAACCATATCCTTGGTGCAAGATAATCTGCCCATTTTTTACAATCAGCGCCGTCCCGACAAAGTTGCCCAGTTTTAAACTATTATCATAGTTATCGCTGCTGGCAAGTAAAACATCTTTATCTAGGTTTTGATAATCATTCGCAGCAAGAGGCGTGGTGATCGTCGGATTATTTTCAGCGTCAGGCTGCTCTGTGGTGCTACTTTCAATTGTTGCTTCTTTACTAGCCTCGGTGGTACTAGCCGTAGCAAAAAAGAGATTGTGTCGATTGCCGTACAGCCAGTAGCCTAATAAAGTGAAGATTAACAAAAATAATATAGGATAAATCAATCTTTTTTTCTTATTCTTAAAATGACGTCCGCGCATAATTCAACCTCCAAAATTCAATTCATTTTACTCGTCTTTGAGCGAAAAGAAAAGTATTTTAAAAAAACTGGAGAAATTTTTTAAAATTATCTTGCGCAAATTTAAAAGTATTGCTATCATAATATTACATTATTCCGGCATAGCTCAGTTGGTAGTAGCGCATGACTGTTAATCATGATGTCGTAGGTTCGAGTCCTACTGCCGGAGTTTAACTCTCGATTTTTTAATCGAGAGTTTTTTTGTTCTTCATTGGCTAATTTCTGTCTGTTGGCACAGTTGAAAACATAGGTAAAGTATTTGTCTTTTTCGTAAAAAAGCTGTTAAGTAAATGATATTCAAATTGAAGATAACTTTAAGTTTTCTCTGCTATCCTTTTAATTGCATCACAAATCAAGTTTTGATTACAATTAAGCTATGAAAAAAAAGGAGAGCGTTATGAAGCAGCGTATGGCTTTTTTTGATAATGCGAAGTTTATCTTGATGGTTTTGGTGGTATTTAGCCATTTATTGGAACCTTTTATTGAAGATTGGCAAGGTTATCACAATCTGTACTATTTTATTTTTATGTTTCATATGCCTGCCTTTATTTTGATTGCGGGCTATTTTTCGAAAGGATTGCAAAAGGGAAAAGTAGGGAAAGTAATGAAAAAGACGTTACTCCCGTATCTGATTTTTCAATTGGTTTATTCCAGTTATTATGCCTTAATAGGATTAGAAAATCGTTTTTCCTGGGATGTTCTTGTCCCCAATTGGTCATTGTGGTTTTTAGTCAGCCTTTTTTGTTGGCAGTGTTCATTGGGCTTGTTTAATAAAATGCCTCCTTGGTTGGCACTTACCATTGGTACCATGCTCGCTTTAATTGTGGGATATTTACCATTTATTGATCGTAATCTTGCCATGCAGCGCACCTTTGTTTTTTTACCCTTCTTTTTAATCGGCCATTATTTCTCGTGGGAAAAACTAGTTGCAATTCGAAAACACCACCGCTATTCCATAGCTTTAATTGGTTTTGGGAGTATCTTTGCTTTTATCGATCAATTTGAAACCTTTAATAAGTATTTAGTTTTTGGTTCAAAACCTTATGAAGATTTTTTAAGTGCGCCCCAACTAGGAGCTTTTGTTCGTTTATTAGTAATGATATTGGGATTTGTTGGGATTTTGTCTTTTCTCTTACTCGTGCCAAGACAAAGGACCTTTTATACAGATTTGGGGAAAAACACGTTAACTGTCTATTTATTACAAGGTTTTATCGTAAAAGGGCTGCGGGCACTAAATATTGCGGATATTAATTTAGGAATTATGGGTTTTATCGGGGTACTTCTTTTTAGTATCCTTTTAACGTTTTTACTTGCAGCTTCTAAATGGCAGCAGTTGTACCTTAAAGTTAAAGTAGGACTACAAAAGAAGGCGTTAAAAAAATACGGCTAAAAGGTGCGAATAAAAAATAAGACAAAAGTTACCCTTCTACTTTGCAAAATACCAAAGTACTCTATGTACATGACCAAGATCGCGGGATTAAATTTGGTGTTTAATGAAGGGAGGTTGAAACTTTTGTCTTTTTTTGTGTCATAAAAGGAAACTGATTTGTCAGAATTTTCACATCAGTTGTAATTTTCAATTGTCAGGGGTAGAATGAAAAAGTATGTTATTTCAATCGAGAGGATGAAGAAAATGTCAGCGATTAAAAAAGAATTGACAGCCAAATTTGCTGCTGCCTTTAAAGAAAATAATAAGCAAAACGCATTACAACGAGGTGTAGTAAAAAATGGGATCAGCGCCTCAGCAGAAAATATGAGCGCGCACGTAAATAACGTGCCAGTCTTTTCTGTTGATCTTGCCACTGGGAAAGTTGCAAATCAAATGCAATCAGGACGTTGCTGGATGTTTGCTGCACTAAACACTTTCCGCCATAAAATGTTGAATGCTTTTAATTTAAAAGATTTTGAATTATCCCAAAACTACACTTTTTTCTGGGATAAGTATGAAAAAGCAAACTATTTTTATGAAAATATTTTAGCGACTGCAACAGAAGAGTTAAATAGCCGTAAAGTGGCCTTTTTATTGCAAACACCGCAACAAGATGGTGGGCAATGGGATATGATCGTTTCTATTTTTGAAAAATACGGCGTCGTTCCTAAAACAGCTATGCCTGAAAGCAGCAATTCTTCTAATTCTCGTGATTTGAACAATTATTTAAACAAAAAATTACGTAAAGATGCGGTGACGCTACGCAACTTGGTAGCCCAAGGAAAAGATGCAGCAGAAATTAAAAGTGTTAAAGAAAAAATGTTGGAAGAAGTTTATAACTTTTTGGCGATTTCTTTAGGAAATCCACCAGAAACATTTGATTTTGAATACCGTGATGAAGAAAAAAATTATCATCTGGATCAAAATTTAACGCCCCAAAGTTTTTATGAAAAATATGTTGGGGTTAACTTAAATGACTATGTCAGCATTATCAATGCACCAACTGCAGATAAACCCTACAATCAGTCGTATACGGTGGAAATGTTAGGAAACGTAGTGGCAGGCAAAGAAGTAAAATATTTAAACGTTGATATGGCTACTTTTAAAAAATTGGCAATTGCTCAATTAGAGCAAGGAGAGTCTGTCTGGTTTGGCTGTGACGTAGGTCAATCTTCAACAAGAGATTCTGGAATTATGGCACTAGATGCCTATGATGTGAATGATCTATTTGATATCGATTTTACTATGACAAAAGCCCAACGCCTAGATTATGGCGAAAGCTTAATGACGCATGCCATGGTTTTAACAGGTGTTGATTTAGTAGCTGGCAAATCAACAAAATGGAAAGTTGAAAATAGCTGGGGTGAAAAAGTTGGAACAAAGGGCTTTTTTGTAATGAGTGATGAATGGATGGACGAATACACGTATCAAATCGTCGTTCGTAAAGATTTATTATCACCAGAACAATTGGCCGCTTATGAAAAAGCACCAACTGTTTTGGCACCTTGGGACCCAATGGGCGCTTTGGCATAAGCGTAATTTTCTTGCATAGAAGTGTTAAACAAAGACTAAGCTACGATTAGTGTAGCAGAGGACTTGTGATTGTGGACAATTGTTGGCAATCATAAGTCCTTTTTGTTATGAAAGCTAGAAGAAGGAATCTTTATTACTTCTTTTATAGCAGAAGTTCTTTTACCGGAAAGGAAAATAAATACGCCACTTTGATTTTTCTGTTATACTTTTTATTAAATAGACGCAAGGGAAATCCCTGTCTTTAGAGGAGGCAGAAAAAAATGGAACAGATTATTCAATTAGAAAAAGCAGCCAATGTCCGCGATTTAGGTGGTTATAAGGCTATTAATGGTATTGTCCGAATGAACAAGGTCATCAGAAGTGCAAGTTTATCTGAATTGTCATTCAACGATCAAGAAAAATTGCAACAATACGGCGTAAAAGATGTCGTGGATTTTCGCTCACCGAGTGAAGCCACCAAAGCACCGGATAAAACAATTCCCCAAGCAGCAGAATATTTTTTACCGGTTTTTGGTCATGATGAAACCAAAGTCTCCATTTCACCCAAAGAGTTATTAAAGCAATTGGAACAGGGAATGACCGCCAAAGCGCAAATGATTAAAGTTTATCGTCATTTTATTGAAGATGAGCATGCCCAAGCAGCATACCGCAAGTTTTTGCAAATTCTATTAGAAAACGACACAGAAAATACGAGTGTTTTGTTTCATTGTACTGCTGGTAAAGATCGGACGGGATTTGGTGCGGCATTAGTATTGGATTTATTAGAAGTAGATGCCCAGACAATTATGGCAGATTATTTAGCCACCAATCGCTATTTAAATGAGCGGATATCTGCTATGGTAAAAAAAGCCAAAGAACAAGGGGCGCCAGACTTATTAGTAGCTGGGATTAAAGACTTGATGAAAGCTGATGCTCTTTATTTAAAGGAAAGTTATACAGCTGCCAGAGAACATTACGGTAGTTTAAAAAATTACGTCAAAAC
The DNA here is from genome assembly GCF_017316025.1 of Candidatus Enterococcus myersii. Lineage (GTDB taxonomy): Bacteria > Bacillota > Bacilli > Lactobacillales > Enterococcaceae > Enterococcus_C > Enterococcus_C montenegrensis. The sequence goes on along the minus strand of NZ_JAFLVT010000016.1, from coordinate 43,132 downwards.
AGGACTTGGTTTTACTGAAGGGGAAATAAAAGACTTACAAAAATTGTATTTAATCAAATAAAAAGGGGGCGATGAAGATGCTGCCAAAAGAAATCTTAGATTCCTTGGCTTTAGATGGTAAAGCGATTCCGATTGCCGGCGGGGATGTCAATCAATCATACCGGATTATTACTGCGGAAAATAATTACTTTTTAAAATTTCATCCTGGGGTTGACCAGTCTTTTTTTCAAGCAGAAGTCAATGGCTTAAAAGAACTCACAGACTTCATCCGTGTGCCGCAAGTGTACAATTGGGGACAGACGGCAGAAGGTTCTTATTTGGTCATGGAATGGATTGAACCAGGAGAAGGTACCCAAGAAGAATTAGCGGCTGCTTTAAGCATGATTCATCACCATACGCAAGAATTATTTGGTTTTTACGAAGATAATTATATTGGCGTCTTGCCACAAGTAAATGCCCAGACAAATAACTGGGTTGATTATTTTTTAACTTGTCGGTTAGATGTACAAGTAGAGTTGGCTAAATTGCACAATGTTTGGAATCTCAAACGAGAAGAGCACTACTTACGCCTAAAAGAACATATTTACCAGGCGTGGCAAAAACGCGAGGTTATGCCTAGTTTATTACATGGCGATTTTTGGAGTGGCAATTACTTTTTTGATACCACGGGTAAGCCGGTTTTTATTGATCCGGCAGTCTCTTATGGAGACAGGGAAATGGACATTGCTATGAGCCAGCTTTTTGGTGGTTTTCGTCAGGAGTTTATCGCGACGTATGAAGATTTATTTCCCTTAGAGGAGGGCTGGCAACAGCGGCAGCCGATTTATCAACTATATTATTTACTCGTTCATTTAAATCAGTTTGGTGAAAGTTATGGTGAGCAAGTAGATGAAATTTTACAAGCTTTTTAAAACCGGAGAAAAAGTTAATTTTGACTTAGAAGTTTCAACAATCAGGTACAAGTAATCGCGTAATCGCTGAATTTATATTTTTAAAGTTAGCGCTACTTTATAGAGGGGAAAGTTTTACTCCCTTTAGAAGATAACTTGGACTAAAATTTATCGCTTTTAAGGCTAGGTTTCAATTTAGGAGGAATTTTTTGTGGCAGTAAAATATACGCGCACTCATGAAGTCGCTTATTACGAGTGTGATGTAAATCAAACAATGACATTTCCCGCAATGATTGGGGTTGCGATTAAGACATCAGAAGAACAAAGTGATACATTGAATCGTAGTGCAGAATTTGTTCATCAATTTGGACTGACTTGGGTGATTACCAATTATCATTTTAAGATCAATCGGTTACCAAAGGTTGGAGAAGTTATTCAAATTGCGACACAGGCGATGGAGTATAACAAGTATTTTTGTTATCGAAATTTTTGGTTTTACGATGAAAAAGGCAACGAATTATTAATGATTGAATCGGTATTTGTCTTAATGGATATAAAAAACCGTAAAATGGCTAGCGTGCCAGAGGAAATTATTGCCCCTTTTGAAAGTGAAAAAATTAAACGTATTAAACGATTCCCAGCTATTACAAAAGTAACGAATGGCCAGAGCCTGCCTTATCGAGTCAGATTTTACGACATCGATAGTAATCAACACGTGAATAACGCGATGTATTTTAACTGGATGATTGATGTATTGGGCTTTGATTTTTTGACTACCCATGTCCCACAAGTAGTAAATATCCGCTTTGACAAAGAAGTAGAATACGGCAATGAAGTCATGAGTCATTATGAAATTATTGCAGAAGACACAATTGAAAGTCGTCACGAAATTAAAATTGGTACACAACTTTATTGTGAAGCCAATATCAGTTGGATAGAAAAATAAAAGTAAAAAAAGACCTGTGGCAATAATTTTGTCACAGGTCTTATGTGTCTGTAAAAGTTAGGGTTAGTAAAATTTTATTTAAATGTACTGCTAGAATAAGTTTGACGTATTTTATTGTCTAAAGAGGATTAGTTTTCAATAAAATCTTTTAACTCGGCAGTGGTAAGCTGCCGGTTTTTGGCAATAAGTAATTTTAAGCGGGCTTTTTGCGAATTGATACTATTCGCAAAAATAATGCCCATTTTTTGCAACTGAACGCCACCACCTTCATAATCATAAACCGCTTCGGCGATACCATTAAAGCAGCGGGAGACTAAAATAATTGGGATTGATTGCGCCAATAATTTTTTGAGGGGGGGAATCGTGTCGGGAGGCAAATTTCCTGCACCAAGAGCTTCAATGACCAAACCATCAATATTACTATGGGCCAATGCTTCAAATAAGTCACCGTGCATGCCGGCGTAAGCTTTAACAATTGGAATCATCCCCGTGACGCTGTCCACATCAATATGGGTGGCAGGTAAAACCTCTTGCATAAAAATAATCCGACTTTTTGTTACTAAACCGACAGGACCTAATGTTGGGGTTCGAAAAGTAGCGACATTGGTTGTATGTGTTTTTGTAACATAGCGAGCAGAATGAATTTCATCGTTCATCACTACTAGGACACCTTTTTCTTTAGCTTCTTTGCATGCGGCTACGCGAATAGCCGAAAAAAAATTATATAGGCCGTCGCTACCAAGTTCGTTACTAGAACGCATGGCACCCGTGATGACAATGGGTAGTAAATTTCCAATTGTGGTATCTAAGAAAAATGCCGTTTCCTCCAATGTATCTGTCCCATGGGTAATAACAACACCATCAAAACCGCTAAGTTTGGCATCTTGGATTCTTTCTTTTAGTTGCAACATCTCATTTGGTGTTACATGAGGGCTAGGTAAATTAAAGATATCTTCTACTACTAACTCTACGTCAGCAGGAATTTCTAAATTAGCATCCATTAAAGGATTCGCCACATCAGGACTAACGCCGCCCGTTAAATGGTCTTCTTTCATGGCAATGGTGCCACCTGTATGCAAAACAAGTAATTTCTTCATGATTTTTCCTTCCTTACTTTAAATAGTAATAAAAGATTTACAGTGTTTATTGTAGCTGATTGTTTTGAGATAAACTAGTCAGAAATTAGATTTTCCTCTTCTAAGAATTGGTGCAATTTTGAAGCAGTATGGTAAACTAAAACATAGTAAAATGAAAAGGAAAAAAAGATGATTAAAGCAATTTTTTTTGATATTGACGGAACACTATTAGCAGATAATGGAAAGGTTTTGGCTAGTAGTAAAGATGCGATAAAAAAAGCGCAAGAAAAAAATATATATGTTGGCGTAGCAACGGGACGTGATCCCGTAAAAGTCAAAGAATTATTAGGTGATGTTGGATTAGATATGTTTGTCACCTATAATGGCCAATTAGTTTATACGCCGAAGCAAACCATTTATGCCCAGTCTTTTAAACCAGAAGTTTTAGAACAAGTGACGCGTTTTGCTGACACTCATAATCGTTCGATTAATTTTGGGACCCGCAATGTTGTATCTGGCAGTCGTCTTATGCGCTTGGGGCAGTCAGCTGTTGTTCAGCGCTTGGCGCGTTTTATTCCCAGCAAATTCCCCGTTAAAGCGATGCAAAATGTTATGCAGGTTTTAAGCTTTTATAAAAAAGATGATCACTATGAAAAAATGACAATCTTAAATCAGCCAATCTATCAATGTATGATGTTGAGTCCAGAATCTGAAACAGAACTTTTAAAAACAGAATTACCTGACTGTGGTTTTCACCGTTCCAATTCTTTTTCGGTTGATATTGTGCCAAAGGGTGGTTCAAAATTAAAAGGGATTGAAGTTTTCTTGCAGCATAAAGGCATTGCGCTTTCTGAAGCGATGGTTTTTGGTGATCATTACAACGATATTTCTATGATCAAAGGTGCAGGAGTCGGAGTTGCGATGGGCAATGCCAAGCGAATTACTAAAGAAACTGCTAATTATGTGACTGATACGAATAATCACAATGGCATTGCGCAAGCATTGCGCTATTATCATATTATTTCGTAAGAAGATTTTTAATAGATAGCTAAAGTGAGGCAGACAAATTATGAAAAACCCCTATGAAATGGCAACGGAATTTCACCAAATTTTTGATCCCCGCATCCCCGCAAAACCGACGGCATTCACAGCGACGGAAGCAATTTTTCGCTCTGGTTTTAAAATAGAAGAATTAGTTGAATTTCTCTATGAAAGTACAAAGGATAATTCCAGTGACTTTGTAAGTAGTATTGAGAAATTACATGAAGCCATTGATGCGGCACAAGAAAAAGTATTGCAAAAACGAGCTACTAAAACCCAAGCTGATTCAGATCCATTAGTAGGCCAGGTAGATGCATTGGTTGATTTACTTTATTTAACTTACGGCTCATTTGCTTTAATGAAAGTTGACCCGCAACCGATGATGGAAATTGTGCACGACGCCAATATGAATAAACTTTTTCCAGATGGCAAACCCCATTATGATCCCATCACCAACAAGGTATTAAAACCAGCAAGTTGGCAAGAAAATTATGCTCCAGAAGAAAAAATAAAAGCAGAACTGAAACGACAAAAAAACGTAACCCAAAGAGGAAGTTAATTCCTGTTGGGTTACGTTTTTTATTTACTAATCAAAGAATGTGTAATAAAGGGTACGAATCGCTAATTTTTCTTGTTCTTTATGAATCCCAAACATAATGCTGACCTCAGAAGAACCTTGGTTAATCATTTCCAAGTTGATTTTTTTACGGGCTAAAGCAGCAGTGCTTTCTGCGGTACAACCAACTCGTTGACGCATGCCTTCACCAACTACCATAATCATCGAAAGATCATGGGTGATGCGCAGTTCATCGGGATCAATCTCATAGGCAAGTGTTCGCAAAAGTTCTTCTTCTAATGTTTTGTCTAGCTGATTAGCCCGTAGAACAATTGAAATATCGTCAATTCCAGAAGGCATATGTTCATAACTCAAGCCAAAGTCTTCCAAAATACTCAAGACGCGACGTGTAAAACCTATTTCTCTATTCATAAGGTACTTACTAATGTAAATCATAGTGAAACCTTCATCACTAGCAATTCCCACTACTGGTTCATCAACTGCATCCCGAGTAGTCGTAATTTTTGTTCCTTGGCAGAGAGGATTATTTGTATTTTTAATCACCACCGGAATTTTGGCGCGGTAAGAAGGCATTAAGGCTTCATCATGGAAAACGGTAAAGCCAGCATAGGCAAGTTCACGCATTTCACGATAAGTTAGCTCCTTGATAATTTCTGGTTTGTGAATATAACCTGGATGAGCGGCATAAATACCATCGACGTCGGTGAAGTTTTCATATAACTCAGCTTTCACCCCAGCGGCAACGATGGAACCTGTAATGTCTGAACCGCCACGGGAAAAAGTACAAACTTGACCCCCTTCGGTATAACCAAAGAAACCAGGGATAATTAAAACTTCTTTTGTGTCAGCCCATTTTTTCATTTTTTGATAAGCCTTAAATAAAATTCGGGCATTGCCAGGTTCACTTGAGACAATGATGCCAAAGTCTTTGGGATTTACATAGCGCGCGTTTACACCTTGTGCTTGTAAAATACCAGCGACTAGTCTGGCGTTGTTATCTTCACCACTTGCCAAAATTTCATCTTTTAAAAAGTCGTTGCCCTCAACAGGAAGTATTGCTAGCTTTTGTAAGCGGGCGGTAATGTCTTCAATAATTTTGGCATCCACATTAAAGACTTTGGCAATAGCTGCATAACGTGCCGCAATGGTTGCAATTAACTCGCTAACATCTTGATCTTTTATTTTTGCTTCATAAAATGCAATCAGATGATCAGTAACCTTTGTATCTTCTTTATCCCGTTTACCTGGGGCAGATACTACCACGAATTTTCTTTTTGGATCATCGGTAATGATATCGATGACTTTTTGAACTTGGGTTGCTGAAGCAAGAGAGCTTCCGCCAAACTTCACTACTTTCATAATAGTATCTCCTTTTTGCAATTTTCAGGCTGAAAAACCTACTTTTATTTTGTTACGCCGAGATTATTTCCTATAAGGGTACAAAAAACTGTAAAAAAAAGCAAGGGTTATTATTAAAAAAATCACAAAGTCAAAGCTGGTAAAAAGCTTTTTAAGAGTTTATAAAGAGTTTTTTTGATAAAGGCTTGTGAAAATAAGCTTCTGAAAAAAATTGTAAAGATTTTGCTATTCTTTAGTGCCAGTCTTTTTTCTTTGTGTTATAATCTAGCGTAGACGTCTTGTGGACCGATGGATAAATTTTAAATACTATAGAAGAAAAATAGTATTCAATGGATAAAAAAAGCTGCTAGACAGCATATTATACGGATATTTATTTTTGAAAGTGGAGGAACCATCAATGGGAAGTAGTAATGTAATCATTGGAATAGTCATCGCCATCATCGTTGTGGCAGCGATCTTGTATCTGATTAGTTATTTCATGAGAAAGAAAAATCAGGAAAGATTGCAAGCACTGGAAGACCGCAGGGAGCACTTGTTTGATTTGCCGGTCTTAGAAGAAGTTGATGATGTTAAGAAGATGCATTTGGTTGGTCAAAGCCAAAATACTTTCCGTGAGTGGAGCCAGAAATGGAATGACATCTCTACTTCTTCATTTGCCGAACTTGAAAGTCAAATTTTTGAAGTTGAAAGTTTAAATGAAACTTTCCGCTTTTTCAAAGCCAAAAATGCCATTGTTGATGCAGAACAAACTATGGATACGATGGAAAAAGAAGTTGAAGAAATTCGCGCTGGTCTAAAAGAATTACGTGAAAGTGAAGAACGTAATTCACTCGAAGTTCAAAAGGCTTTAGACATCTATGAAGACTTGAAGAAAAAATTGCGGGAGCAAGGGGAAGAGTTTGGTCCAGCATATTCTGAGTTACAAAAGCAAATTAAAAACATTGAAATTGAATTTACTCAATTTGTTACCTTAAATACATCTGGTGATCCAGTTGAAGCCAGAGAAGTGCTAGAAAGTGCTGAACAACACACGTATGAATTAGATGACCGTATGAAACGTATTCCAGCAGCTTACGAAGAATTAAACAAAACTTTCCCAGATCAGTTGAAAGAAATTCAAGATGGCTATAAAAAACTTTTAGAAGACCATTACGTTTTCCCTGAAGAAAACTTCCAAGCTGAAATTGATCGTGTGAAAAAACGCGTTGAAACTTCAATGGGTGATTTGGAAAAAACAGAAGTGGATACAGTTGAAGTTGCCAATCGCGATACAGCTAGTGGAATTGATTCTTTATATGCAGTAATGGAAAGAGAAATCAATGCCCGTCGTTATGTCGTGAAAAACAAACCAGTGATTGCAGATTATATTACCCATGCTCATCGTAACAATCACCAATTGATGATTGAAATTGATCATACCGCACAAACGTATACTTTAAATCATAATGAATTAGGACGTGTCCGTGGCTTCCAAACTGAAATCGACGAATTGATCCGTCGTAACAAAGATTTGGAACCTAAAATGGAAGCTCATGAAATGCCATTTTCTGAAATTCAAGCCTTCTACAAAGATGCTTATAAAATTTTGGATGATTTGGAAAATCAACAAGTTGAAATTGACCATGAATTACGTGAATTGCGCAAAGGTGAGAAAGTTGCCCAAGAAAAAGTGGAACAATTTGAATTCCAATTACGCAATTTAAAACGCTTCGTGGAAAAACAACGCTTACCAGGTTTACCTAATGATTACTTGGAAGCTTTCTTCATGGCAACAGATCGGGTCGAAGATTTAGGTAAAGCGTTAAATAAAATCCGGGTGAACATGGAAGAAGTTAATAAAATCATGAAAAACTGTGAAGCCGATATTAAAGATTTGGATAGCTACACTCATGATTTAGTGGATGCAGCTGCTTTAACAGAACAAATGATGCAATACGCAAACAGATATCGTCATTCACATGCAGAAATTAAAGCTGCAATTGAAGGTGCTTTGGAATTGTTCAATAAAGAATATCGTTATCAAGATGCCTTAGATGAAATCGGGGCAGCCTTAGAACGAGTTGAGCCTGGTGCTTTTAAACGAATCGAAAACTTCTATTTTAAAAATCGTGATTTAGTCTAATAAAAATGCGAGTCTAAAAGTGACTCGCATTTTTTCTATTTAAAGAGCCAAGGAACATTTTCATTGTTCCTTGGCTCTTTTTGACAAATAAAATTAAATTCAAATCACCTGTCGCTTGTTTTTAGTCACTTTCAAATCTATTAGTAAAAAGTCTTTTAGTAAAATAAGAGAAAGCTACTGGTGTCATATAACAGCTCAGTCTTCAATTCTGGCGTGTTGGGAATTGATCTCTTTGAATTTTTGTACATCAAATTTTGGCTTTCGGTCGTAATAATAAAGTCCGTTACGTTCTTGTTCAACGTCGTAAAGTTGGGTATAACAAAAACCAAATATTTTTTCATGTTGCAACAAAACATCGGTTAATCCGCGATAGCGTGCAAAAAATTCTTCTTCAGTTTGGGGAGCGTCGCCATATCCCCAAGCGTTTTCTGGCTTATTATCTGGGTCCCATTTGATACCACCGTATTCACTTACGCAATAAGGCAGACCTTCTTGATAACTTTGACGCAGGTGATGCTCATCCCAAAACTCGCCATTTTCTTGTAGTGAACCAGTGAAATGTTCCTTAAATACTGCCGGGTCTTGGCAATAATCATGAAGGTCATAAATGTCGGTTACAACATGATAATTTCCACTGGTGTCAACAATTGGACGGGTAGAATCAAATTGTTTGGTCGTATGATAAATGAGTTCAACGATCTCGTCACGTTGTTTGCGCCCATTGACATCCCAAGTCTCATTCATAGGACACCAAGTTACAATAGCTGGATGATTAAAATCGCGCTGGAGTAATTCTTGCCATTCTGGTAAAAAGTGGAAAACAGCTTCAGACTCCGATAAATCTAATCCCCAATTGGCCATCTCACCCCAGACGAGATAACCGGCGCGATCACAATGATATAAAAAGCGCGATTCAAAAGCTTTCTCATGCAGACGTGCGCCGTTGAAACCACAAGCAAGCGAAAGTTCAATGTCCTTTTTTAAATCCTCATCACTAGGAGCAGTATAAATTCCGGCTGGATAAAATCCTTGATCTAAGACAGTCCGCTGGAAAACAGAACGCCCGTTTAACAAAAAGCGATAACCAGACATAGCAACTTCTCGTAGTCCAAAATAACTTTGTAAAATATCTTCTTCAAAAGTAAAAGTAATATCATATAACCGACCGGCTCCTAGTTCCCACAAGTGGGTTTTTGCTAAGGAAATTTCAAGCATGGTCTGGTTACCTGTTAAAACGCTAGTAGCTTCTCCCATCTTTTCACCTTGATAAAAAGCAGTTGCGTTTAACTTGCCGCTGCCATTGGTAATGACTTCAATTGCAATTTTACCTTCAGCAATATTAGGAAAGTAGCGCAATGTTTTAATATGTTTTGGTGGCAAAAATTCGAGCCAGACCGTTTGCCAAATGCCAGTTGTACGGGTGTAATCACAGCCGCGGGAGTAAAAAAAGCGACTTTGTTTCCCAACCGGTTGACGATTTTCCTTCATATTGTCTTCAGCATAAACAATGATAGTATTTTTCCCAGCGTGCATCACTTTTGAAATATCAAAATAAAAAGAAGCGTAGCCGCCTTGATGGGTTCCAACTGAGTGTCCGTTAACGAATACTTCGCAAAAATAATCGACAGCACCAAAATGTAAATGACAGCATTTTGTGACTTCTTCTTTCGTTAAAATAATTTCTCGTTGGTACCAGCAAGCAGGAATAAAATCTTGGTAGCCAATGCCAGAAAGGCTACTTTCAGGGCAAAAAGGAACGGTAATCTGCTGCGTAAAAGGATTTTCATTTGGCGCACTTTGCCAATTCTCAAAAATATTTTCATTTGTATTTAAGACGGTATTTTTCGTATCATTAGTGACTTTGTGCCAATTACGATCGCGGCCACTGCGGCCAAAATCAAAGGCAAAATTCCAAGTTCCGTTTAGATTGCGCCAATTTTCCCGCATTTTTTGTGGATTGGGATGTTCTGGTCTAGGGATTGTTGTAGTCATTTTTTTCCTCCATTGACGATTTATTGTGTTATGTATAGTATACAATCATAAGGATTTAAAAAAATGCAGAATAGAGCTAATTAAGTGAGGAATACACGCAAATGAAAGAATATATTTTGAGCTTTTTACCCAGTCAGTTTTCCAACCCTGATCAATTTCGAGTTGAACTGGCTGGCATTACTTTTCCTTTTAAAGGCTATTTTGTGAATCGCGTTGATTCAAAACTCTATAGCTTGGAATATGTTATCGCCGGCAAGGGAATGATCGAAGTAGATGGGCTTTTACACGAAGTCAAAGCCGGGGATAGCTTTTTATTACCACTGGGGCACCAACATCGCTATTGGTCTGATGATAAGGAACCTTTTCATAAAATCTGGGTGAATGTTTCTGGAGCGTTGTGCCAGCAATTGATGCAAACCTATCAATTACAAAGACAATATGTTTTCTTTCAAACGGATACTTTTAATGTTTTGCAAAGAATGCTCACTGCCTGCGAAAAAAAAGGCACGACACAAGAACGCAGTGCTACATGCGCACTACTATTTCATGAAATTCTACTTATTTTAGCTGAAGGGCAACCACAGCAACACCATTTGGTACCAAGCAACATACAAGCAGTCAAAGAATATTTAGATAATCATCTGCAAGAAAATGTTACCTTAGACGAGTTAGCAAATGTAGCCAGTTTATCGCCATCACAGCTTACACGGCAATTTAAGCGCTACTTTCAGCAGACGCCGTATGCCTATTATCTAAGTAAAAAAATTGAGTCTGCGCAATTATTGCTAAAAGAAACACTATTAAGTGTCCAAGAAATTGCTGCGCGGTTAAATTTTTCTGATGAGCATTATTTTTCCAATGTATTCCGACAAAAAACGGGCATGACACCAACGGCTTGGCGCAAAAAGTAAGTTTTATCAGATATTTATAAAAAAGTAACGATTAAAAATGGCAACATGCACAGCGAAACTACTTTCTTTAGGAAAAGATAAAGTACGTTACCTTGAAACCAGACGAATGTCCGTTTATAATAGGAAAGAATTTGAGAAGGGAAGTTTTTTTCATGATATATTTTGACAACAGTGCGACGACAGCCATCGCACCACTTGCGCTGGATGCCTATCTGAAGACGAGTCAACGGATTATTGGAAATCCTTCTAGTCTTCACGATTTAGGCAATCAGGCAAATCGTTTACTGCAACAAGCTCGTAAGCAAATCGCTGAGCTACTAGCAGTGCAGGCTAATGAAATATATTTCACTTCTGGGGGAACAGAAGGAGATAACTGGGTTTTAAAAGGTACCGCTTTGGATAAAAAGGACTTTGGACGCCATATTATTATTTCCAGTGTTGAACATCCGGCAGTTAGTGAAACGGCCGCTCAATTAGCAGAAAATGGGTTTGAAGTTAGTGTAGCTCCCGTAGGAAAAGATGGACTAGTTGATGTTACAAAATTAAAAGATTTAATTCGCAAAGATACAATTTTAGTTTCTGTTATGGCGGTTAATAATGAAGTTGGTGCCCTACAGCCAATTCAAGCAATTAGTGAAGTTTTAAAAGATTATCCGAAAATTCACTTTCATGTAGATGCCGTGCAGGCTATTGGAAAAGTTTCTCAAGAAGAGTGGTTAACACCAAGAGTAGATTTCGCCACTTTTTCGGCACATAAATTTCACGGTCCTCGTGGCGTAGGCTTTATCTTTTGGCGCAAAGGTCGCAGAATCGCTCCGCTATTAACAGGAGGCGGCCAAGAAAATAATCAACGGAGTGGTACAGAAAACGTGCCAGGGATTGTTGCGGCTTCAAAAGCATTGCGCTTAACATTGGAGCAAAAAGCTAAGCGGCCTGATCATGTGCCAACATTACGTAAATACTTATATGAAGCTTTAGTAAAATATGAGAAGGTAACGATTTTTAGCGGGGAAGAAAATTACGCACCGCATATCTTATGTTTTGGAATTAAAGACATTCGTGGCGAAGTTTTAGTTCATGCTTTAGAAGAAAAACAAATTTTTGTTTCTACTACAAGTGCCTGCTCAAGTCCTAAACATGTTGAAAGCAGTACCTTACACGCGATGAATGTACCTGCTAATTTGGCAACTACTGCGATTCGCGTTAGTCTAGATGAAAGCAACACAATGGCTGAAGTGGAACAATTTTTAATTGTTTTCCATCAGCTTTATCAAAAATTCAGTAAAATCAATTAATAGAACAGGAGTTTTAAGGTGAACTACACAGAAATCATGGTGCGGTACGGGGAACTTTCCACAAAAGGGAAAAACCGCCGCAGCTTTATTCGGCAATTAGCAGACAATGTAAAAAGCGCACTGGCTGCTTATCCCAATTTAAAAATTGACGCCCAACGAGACCGGATGCACATTTTATTAAATGGCGAAGATAGTCAACCTGTAATTGAGCGGTTGCAAAAAGTTTTTGGCATTCAAAATTTTTCACCGAGCTTGCGGGTTGAAAAAAATATCGCTGCAATTAAAGCAGGTATCGCGCAAATTATGGCCTATGCCTACACTGGCAGTGAAACTTTTAAAATTAACGCCAAACGTTCAGACCATGATTTTGAATTGACAAGTAATGAGTTAAATCAAACATTAGGTAGCTATGTTTTTTCATTATATCCGGATATTAAAGTCCAAATGAAAATGCCAGATATTAATTTGCGGGTGGAAATTCGCTTAGATGGTGTCTACTTGTCTTATGAAACCATAAAAGGTGCTGGCGGCTTACCGGTTGGAACCAGTGGCAAAGGAATGTTGATGCTTTCTGGCGGAATTGATTCACCAGTGGCGGGTTATCTAGCTATGAAACGCGGCGTTGAAATCGAAGCAGTACATTTTGCTAGTCCGCCTTATACAAGTGAGCAGGCATTGCAAAAAGCCAAAGACTTAACCGAAAAATTGACACCTTATGTCGGCAATATTCAATTTATCGAAGTACCATTTACTGAAATTCAAGAAGAAATCAAGAAAAAAGTGCCACAAGGTTACTGGATGACTTTAACGCGGCGAATGATGTTACGCTTAACCGATGCAATTCGTGAGGTGCGTAAAGGGTTAGTCATTATAAATGGTGAGTCATTGGGACAAGTTGCTTCTCAAACATTACAAAGTATGGTGGCTATTAATGAAGTCTCCACAACGCCGATTATTCGTCCAGTTGTTACAATGGATAAATTAGAGATCATTGAAATCGCACAAGCAATCGACACCTTTGAATTGGCGATTCAACCTTTTGAAGACTGCTGTACAATTTTTGCCCCACCCCAACCGAAAACACGCCCGAATTTAGACAAAGTTCATCATTATGAGAAAGCATTAGATATTGATGGTATGATTCTACGCGCATTAAACGGTCTTAAAATTGAAGAAATCACCTCCAATGCCACCCGTGAAAAAGAAGCAGAATTTGCTGATCTATTATAGGTAAAAAGTACGAAAAAGTGCGTTAATGCGTGATTTTTATTTGAAATAATAAAAAAATATGTCAGCAAAAATGACGTTATTTTCAATCAAAGTTAGAAATATTTTTCCTTGATTTTGCTTGAAATGATATTTATCTAAAATTAAATAACAATTAGAAAATGATGAAAGAGGCATCCCGCCTCTTTTTTTCTTTGTAAAAAAACACGCAAGCGCTTAAAACAGTTGATGAATCACCATTTGGCTAAACTTTGCCCCCTATAAAATCCTCTGATATGATTAATTTAGGTTAGAAATCCAAAAAAAAATGATGAAGTCTAGCTAAAAGAAAGAGGGAGGGAAACAAAATGAAACACAAATCGAAGTTGTTTGGACTGTTGGCAATTATTACGATGTTAGTACCATTGTTTGTTGGCGGAATTGTTGGAGGGGCTGACCGAGTTGATGAGGTACCTGAAAATGTTAAGGTTTCTTTATTCAAAAAAGCGTTTAAAGCTGGTTATCCTGCAGAAGACATTCAGAATACTGGGGAACCAATGGTTTTCCCAGGAGAAGCGTTAAAAGACGTTAAGTTCAAAGCCTATGATATTTCAGATACGTTCTATAAGATTCAGAAAGAAGAAAAATTATCAGCTACAGCTACTATTCAAAAAATTCAAGGCATGGCGAATGCTATTGAGGAGAAAACACCTCAAACAGGTTACGATACTTTAGAAAAAATCGGTACTTTAGTGGATGCTGAAAAGGTAACTGATGATAAAGGGAAAGCTACTTGGGACAGTCTTCCAACTAAAGGAGCAGATGGCAAGTATAAGGTTTATATGTTTATTGAAAGCTTTAAACCTGCAAATGTTACTCAAAGTGCTGCACCTTTAATTGTTTCGATGCCTGTACGAGTTGAAACACAAAAAGGAAGTGGCGTTTACCAATATTTAGACGATATTAGTTTGTATCCGAAAAATAAAATTGCTGAAGAAGGCAAGAAAGAATTAAAGACAGAAGGTTTAGCCGAAGTAACAGTGTCAGATGCTGGTAATGGAAATAAAACTTATGGTACACAAGTAGGGGCAATTCACGACTATACAATTACAACGACTATTCCTGCAGGTATTGCTGATGCTAGTGATTATGTAGTTACCGATACACCAAAACCTGCTGGAAGCTTAGATTTCCAAGAAGGATCTCTTGCTATTTCAGGAGTTACTCTGGAAGAGGGCAAAGATAAAGATTATGTTGTGACCAAGGATAATGCTACAGGTGGTTTTAAAATTGATTTCAAGGTTGATTCTGCTGCACTCTTTGCAAATCGTGGGAAACAATTAACAATTACCTACAAAATGAAAGTTACGGATAAAGCTGAAACAGATCAAACATTTACCAATAAGGCTACTGTTAAAGTTGGGGATGAATCTTTTGAGTATAACACACCTAACTTAGTCTATGGCGGTCATAAATTTGAAAAAGTTGACAAAAATACAGGTGAAGCATTAGCTGGAGTAGAATTTGCCATTACAGCTCGCGATGGCAAACCTGAAGATGCACTTTACTTTAAGAAAGACGATACTACTGGTATTTGGTCTTTATCTAGTAAGGGTGTAGAAGGTGCTACGACAGAATTAGTAACTGATGAAAAAGGTGGCATTGAAGTCAAGGGGCTATCTTATGGTGACTACGACTTCCATGAAACTAAAGCCAAAGGTGGCTATGTTCCATTGACTGAACCTGTTAAATTTACCGTTGCACATGCTAAAGGTAAAACAGTAGTTCCGACAAAAGTGGAAAATATCGAAGAGGGTATTTTACCTTCAACTGGTGGCACTGGTATCATCGCATTCCTAGCAGTAGGTGCGGCATTGATGGCAGGTGCATTCATCTGGTACCGCAAATCTAAAGTGAACGAAGAAGTATAAAATTTAATACTTGAAAAAGGAAAGCTGCGGCTTTCCTTTTTTTGCGTAAAAAAGCCTTGCTGCGAGATTATGGCAAAAATATGAGGCAAATTGAATTGATATTTTTTTTAAATTTTGTGACCAACAGATAGATCTATCATTTTTTGTTATTAAAAAAATTTTGTGAATTTGTTTTGCTATCAAAATAACTTGCGAGGATGTCTGTGGCATGATACACTGACTATGTGAAAAAACGAACAAAGGAGCCAATCATGGTCGAAGATAGTAAGTTAAAACAGATTCCTAAGGCAACAGCGAAACGTTTGCCTTTATATTTACGCTATTTAAATATGTTACAAGACTCCGGTATTAAACGAATTAAATCAAAAGAATTTGCAGAGATCACACAAGTTCCTTCTGCTACTATTCGACGCGATTTTTCCCATTTAGGGGAATTGGGTCGAAGTGGTTATGGCTATGATGTTAGTTATTTGATTGAGGTTTTTAATAGTATTTTAGATACCAATGAAGAAAAAAGAATTGCTTTAGTTGGCTTTGGAAATCTAGGGAAAGCATTAGCAAACAACAATTTTCGGCGTAACAGTAATTTGAATATTGTTGCGGTTTTTGATAATAATCCAGATTTAGTCGGAAAAGTGATTGATGGTCATGAAATTTATAGCATGGCCGAATTTGACACAATTGCAAAGGAAAAGTGTGTGACGGTTGCAATTTCAACTGTGCCAAGTCAGTTCTCGCAAGAAGCAGTAAATGTGATTGTAAAAGCTGGGATTACGGCGATTTTAAATTTTGCACCAGACCGTGTGGACGTACCAGGAAATGTGCATGTGCAATACATTGACTTAACGACAGAATTACAGACATTGATTTTCTTTGATCAAACGTATCAAGATAAAACAGCGGTGGCAAATAGTTAAGCAGTATTTTTGGTTTTTTACCGATCCTTATCTATACTGAATGTAGCAAGATATTTTACAACATCAGTAAAAGGAGAAGATAAAATGAAATTAACAAAAAAAGGTCAACCCGTAACATTACCCGGTGAACAACCAGCCGTTGGTGAAAAAGCGCCAGCTTTTACTTTAGCAGATTTACAAGATGTTAAACATACGGTTACCGATTTTTTAGATAAACCAACAATTTTAAGTGTTGTGCCAGATATTGATACCCGTGTTTGTGCTATTCAAACCAAACGTTTTAATATGGAAGCAAGCCAAATAAAAGAGCTTAATTTTGCCACTATTTCAAATAATACCAAAGTAGAACAAGCTGCTTGGTGTGGGCAAGAAGGCGTAGATATGTTAATGCTTCATGATCCGGATAATACGATGGATGAAAACTATCATTTATTAATTCCAGCAACCGATCACTATGCCCGCGTTATTTTTGTTTTGGATAAAGAAGGCGTGATTCAATATCGGGAAATCGTACCAGAAATTAGTCAAGAGCCAGATTATGAAAAAGCGCTAGCAGCGGCGAAAAGTTTAATTTAAAAATTCTGATTTGACACTTGGTATGCTTCATTGTAGAATAAGCCAAGACGTTGAACAAGAGGAGTAGCAGAAGACTGCGTTTGAGAGAGGAAATCACAGCTGAGAGATTTCCACGTAAGTTTTGTGAAGGTAGCTTGGGAGTCTTTGATTGGAAATTTTAGTAAAATCAAACGTTTCGTGACCGTTAACTCACGCTTAAGAGGTAGAGTGATCTACAAATTAGGTGGTACCGCGTAAATTTACGTCCTAAGATGCTTGGCATCTTAGGACTTTTTTTATTGTTAAACAGATTTAAGTTTTAAGAATAATTTTTATTGGTTTATTAAAGTAGCAAGGATTCATTTTATAGCGAAGATGTTTTAGCATGAAAAATTATTTTTCATACGAGAAATCAAGCGCTGAATTTTTATTGTTTAGTTTACAGGCGGTTGAGATTAAAGTTTTGATTTGCAAAGGCTAGTTAATTTTTAAAATTTAAGGGGGCAAAAAAATGTCTGATAATTTATCAACAAAGTATAATCCACAAGAAGTGGAAGCAGGCCGTTATCAAAAATGGTTGGACGAAGATTTATTTAAACCAAGTGGGGATAAAAAAGCAAAACCTTATTCTATTGTGATCCCACCACCAAATGTTACCGGAAAATTACACTTAGGTCATGCTTGGGATACAACCTTGCAAGATATGATTATTCGCCAAAAACGGATGCAAGGTTTTGATACGTTATGGCTACCAGGAATGGATCATGCCGGTATTGCAACGCAGGCCAAAGTAGAAGAAAAATTGCGGGAACAAGGAATCTCTCGTTATGATTTGGGTCGGGAAAAATTTATTGATAACGTTTGGGAATGGAAAGATGAATATGCCGATCATATTCGTGAGCAATGGGCTAAAATGGGTCTTTCTTTAGATTATTCTCGGGAACGTTTTACTTTAGATGAAGGATTGTCAGAAGCAGTCCGCAAAGTTTTTGTTACCTTATACGAAAAAGATTTGATTTATCGTGGTGAATATATTATCAACTGGGACCCGCAAGCCCGCACTGCCTTATCAGATATTGAAGTGATTCATAAAGATATTGAAGGTGCTTTTTATCATATGACGTATCCTTTAAGTGATGGAACCGGTGAATTGGAAATTGCGACAACCCGTCCTGAAACTATGTTAGGAGACACTGCGGTTGCGGTTCACCCAGAAGATGAGCGGTACCAACAATATATTGGCAAAACCGTTATTTTGCCATTAGTGAATAAAGAAATTCCAATTATCGCCGATGAATATGTTGACCGTGAATTTGGAACTGGGGTTGTAAAAATTACGCCAGCTCATGATCCCAATGACTTTGAAGTAGGAAATCGTCACGACTTGCCACGGGTAAATGTCATGAACGATGACGGGACGATGAATGACTTAGCAGGAAAATATGCTGGTATGGATCGTTTTGCTGCTCGAAAATTAATCGTTTCAGATTTAGAAGAAATCGGTCGCTTGGTTAAAATTGAAAAAATGAATCATAATGTTGGGCATTCAGAACGGACCGGCGTAGTGGTGGAACCCCGCTTATCAACACAATGGTTTGTGAAGATGGCACCTCTTGCCAAAGAAGCAATTGAAAACCAAGCAACAGAAGATGCCGTTGAATTTTACCCACCCCGCTTTAATCAAACATTCTTGCGTTGGATGGATAATGTTCATGACTGGGTAATTTCGCGCCAATTGTGGTGGGGACATCAAATCCCAGCCTGGTATCACAAAGAAACCGGAGAAATGTATGTCGGTATGCAAGAACCTAGCGATAGTGAAAACTGGGTTCAAGATCCAGATGTATTGGACACGTGGTTCTCTTCTGCTTTGTGGCCATTTTCAACTATGGGTTGGCCTAATACAGATAGTGAAGATTACAAGCGCTATTTCCCAACCAATACATTAGTTACCGGATATGATATTATCTTTTTCTGGGTTAGCCGGATGATTTTCCAAAGTTTGGAATTTACTGGTGAACGTCCATTTAACAACGTTTTAATTCATGGGCTAATTCGGGATGAACAAGGGCGGAAGATGAGTAAGTCGCTTGGTAACGGGATTGATCCAATGGATGTCATTGACAAATATGGGGCAGATGCCCTGCGTTGGTTCTTATCCAATGGTTCTGCTCCTGGTCAAGATGTGCGTTTTAGTTATGAAAAAATGGATGCTGCCTGGAATTTTATCAATAAAATTTGGAATGCTGCTCGTTTTGTTTTGATGAATGTCGAAGGCATGACCGCTGCAGATATTAATCTAAATGGGGAAAAAACAGTGGCAGACCGCTGGATTTTAACCCGTTTAAATGAGACAGTTGAAAAAGTAACCGACTTGTTTGATCGCTTTGAATTTGGTGAAGCTGGTCGTCAATTATACAATTTCATTTGGGATGATTTCTGTGATTGGTATATTGAAATGAGTAAAGAAGTTTTATACGGAGAAGATGAAGGTTCTAAACAAATGAACAAGAGTATTTTGGTCTACACACTAGATCAAATCTTGCGTTTGTTGCACCCAATCATGCCATTTGTAACAGAAGAGATTTGGAGCAAATTACCTCATGAAGGAACGTCACTAGTAACAGCAGCTTATCCAGTTGTTCAACCAGAATTTAACGATGCAGCAGCTGTAAAAGGCATGGAATTCTTAATTGAATTGATTCGTGCGGTACGAAATATTCGCGCCGAGGTGAATACACCATTATCTAAACCAATTACTTTGTTAATTCATACCACAGATGCTGAAATTGATGAATTTCTAGTTGCCAATAAAAACTATATTGAACGCTTCTGCAACCCAGAAGAGTTGGTGATCTCAGGGGAAGTTGACGCGCCAGAACTTGCGATGTCTGCTGTTTTAACGGGAGCAAAAATCTACTTGCCACTAACAGGTCTAATCAATATTGATGAAGAATTGCAACGTTTAGAAAAAGAATTGTCAAAATGGAACAATGAAGTAAAACGCGTCCAAGGTAAACTTGCTAACGAACGTTTTGTTTCAAATGCTCCTGAGGCTGTCGTAGCAGAAGAGCGGGCCAAAGAAGCCGATTATTTGGATAAACAAAAGGCAGTTAGTGAACGAATTGAACAATTGCGGACGATTAAGTAAAGCACTTGGTATTATCAAGCTAAATTAGAAATGGGTGTTTTGTTTTAGCAATAAAAAAGCTAAGGTGATTTTTATACCTATTTGAATAAATCGCTTATTTTTAAAAGAACGAAAAATACGGCGTCAAATAAATAAGAGAGTAAGGGCACAGGTCCTTACTCTCTTTTTATCGAGATTAAAAAGGAGTAGCACTATGGTCAATGAAAGTTCAGTGATGAAATTAGACAAAATAAGTGTCTGGTGATGCAATGGTTTTAGTTGTAAAAATGTGAGATGAAACTAAGCTGTATTTTCTAATGGCAACGATTTGTTTTTTTCTTTACCTAGGAGTTTGTTATAATGAAGCGGTGAGGTGGGAAAAATGGTAGAAACGGGAAGTAAAGCAATTGAATGGATTCACAGTCGCAGACCCTTTGGCCAAAGACCAGGGTTAGAGCGCGTTAAAGCATTATTAGCTTTAGTTGATCATCCTGAAAAAAAAGTACCAACAATTCATATTGCCGGTACCAATGGGAAAGGTTCAACTGTTAGCTATTTAAAAGAAATGTTACAAGAAGCAGGGATTGTCGTTGGCACTTTCACGTCACCTTATATTGAAAGTTTCCACGAAAGAATTGCCATTAATGGCAAATTTATCACGGATGAAGAATTGGTCACATTGGTAAATAAGTACCAACCATTAGTTGAAAAATTAGATCAGCAAGAGGCAGTTAGCGGCATTACGGAATTTGAAGTATTAACAGCGCTGGCTTTGGATTACTTTGTCGGTAAAGTCGATGTTGCAATTATTGAAGTAGGTCTAGGCGGATTGTTAGATTCTACCAATATCGTGGAGCCGATGTTGACTGGGATAACGACGATTGGTTATGACCATACCGAAATCCTAGGAGACACCTTAGAGGAGATTGCAGCGCAAAAAGCCGGGATTATTAAACCAAACATTCCAGTTGTAACAGGGAATATTGCAGATAATGCATTAGGTGTCATTATAGATACCGCCACAAAAAATAATGCCGAAATTTATCGCTTTGGTAAAGAATACGCGGTCACTTATTTGCATCCAGATGATAAATGGGGCGAATGGTTTGATTTTCGTAATCAAAACGGAAAATTAAAAAATTTAAAAACAGCGCTAATTGGACGTCATCAGCCGGAAAATGCGGGGGTTGCAATTCAGTTATTTGAATTGTATTGTGCATTAAACAAGATTAATTGGCAGGAAAAAGAAATTAAAAAAGCTTTGCAACAGACGTTTTGGCCAGCTCGCATGGAGCGACTTAGCTCAGAACCATTAATTATTTTAGATGGCGCACATAATACCCATGCTATGAAGCGCTTAGTTGAATCCATGCAAGATGAATTCAAAGGTCGCAAATTGCAAATTTTGTTTTCAGCTTTAGAGACAAAAAATGTCACTGAAATGCTACAAGAATTACTAAAACTAAAAAATGGTCATATTTATTTAACGACATTTGATTACCCCAGAGCAATCAAATTAGATGATGATTTTGTCAATATCGATGATAAGCGGGTGTCGATTGTTTCTTTATGGCAATTTGGCTTGGCCGAGATTTTAGAAAAAATGGATGATGAATCGTTGTTACTTGTAACTGGCTCATTGTATTTTGTTTCAGAGGTAAGAAGCTTATTGCTAGAAATGGGGGGCGCACATGCAAGTTAAAGGTGTTATCTTTGATATGGACGGATTAATTTTTGATACAGAGCAACTTTATTATGCCGGTGCCCAAAAAGCGGCTGATAAATTTGGCATTCCCTATGATAAAGACTTGTATCTAGATTTACTCGGCATTTCAGATGAAGAAGTAATAAAACGCTATCACGAAATGTTTGATCACAAATTCGGTAAAACAAAAGTGTCAGATTTTATTGCAGCTTCCTATGAGAATACGAAAATGATGTTTGCTAGTGGTCAGGCGGTTTTAAAGCCGGGGGTCATGGAGCTGTTAGCTTATCTGCAAGCGGCAAAAATAGACTGGATCATCGCTTCTAGTAATCAACGTAAAGTAATCGATGAATTATTGTTTCGAGCCGATTTAAGCAAGCATTTTCCTAAGATTGTCTCGTGTGAAGATGTACTGCGGGCTAAACCTGATCCGGCAATTTTTTTAGCAGCACAAGCTATTCTAGGGACCAAAAAGGCAGAAACATTAGTTTTAGAAGATTCACAAAATGGCGTTTTAGCCGCATTTCAAGCGAATATTCCGGTAATTATGATTCCGGATTTACTTCCTCCAGATGAAGTGTTAGCAGCAAAGACACGCGCTGTTTTACCTTCTTTACATGAAGTAAAAAACTATCTAAGTTAAAAATGAATAACAACTCCTTTGCGTATCTTATTTAAAAGAGTGCAAAGGAGTTTTTTGATGGGAAAAAAAGTATTACCACTTAGTATGCGTCCACGAGAACGTTTAAAGGAAAAAGGAGCAAAAGTGCTTTCAGAACAAGAATTATTAGCTATTATTTTGCGAACAGGTTATAAAGGCGCCACTGCAGGAGAGCTTGCTGCAGAAATATTGCATTACTTTGGTGATTTATATCAATTTAAAAGAGCAGAACTACAGGAATTAACTAAAATTTCAGGAATTGGAGAAGCAAAGGCAGCAGAATTACTGGCTGCAATTGAATTGGGACAGCGAATAGGAAAGGCGTCATGTCCTAAAATCGGGCATGTTTCTTCAAGTTATGAATTGGGTTGTATGTTAGCCGAGGAGATGAAAGATTACGAGCAGGAACATTTATTGTGTATTTATTTAAATACAAAAAATCAAATTTTACAAAAAAAGACAATTTTTATTGGATCGTTAAATCAATCGATTGCCCATCCCCGTGAGATTTTTAAAATAGCAGTTAAAATTGCGGCTGCCCGGATAGTGATTTGCCACAATCATCCTTCTGGTAGTCCAACCCCTTCTCATAATGATATCGTTTTTACTAAAAGACTAAAGGAATGTGGTGAAATGATGGGAATTGAATTATTGGATCATTTGGTGATTGGTGGTAGCGAATACATTAGCTTGCGGGAAGAAGGTTTATGGAATTAGCAGGCTTGCAAAAAAAATCGGGCAAGTGTAAAATATTAGTGTAATTTTGTTTAGCGGTTTAGCGATAGAAGTTGAAACATTTGGGTCACCTCTATTCTTTGCCAACAACGTTACACATCAATTCGTGCAAAGCACAAGGAGGTTTTCACCCATGGAACATGGTACAGTAAAATGGTTTAACGCAGAAAAAGGTTTTGGCTTCATTTCACGTGAAGATGGCAGCGATGTATTCGTACATTTCTCTGCAATCCAAGGCGACGGTTTCAAAACTTTAGAAGAAGGTCAAGCAGTGACTTTCGACGTTGAAGAATCAGACCGCGGTCCTCAAGCTACTAACGTAGAAAAAGCCTAAACTATTTTTAAATAGGCATTTTATCCTCAGAATTTATTCTGAGGATTTTTTTATTTAATAATGGTGAGTTGGAGGGCTTATTTTAAGGCTAAATAAAAATACCCCAGTACTAAAAGAAGAATAAGCTGTGTTAAGCTTTGCTCTTTCTTTTGTACTGGGGTATTTTAAATATTAAACTGTGCCGTAGTCGTTACTTTAAATTAATTTTCCGGTGTCATAATCATGGATAAAATCATCGGATGACGCTCGGTTTTTTCAAATAAATAAGGTTGCAAAGCATTCGACATTGCTTCTCTTAATTTGAACTCATTACAATCAGGCTGATTCATGGCTTCTCTTAAGGCTTTGAAAAGCAGTGTTTGACCTTCGTTAATCATTTCACCGGATTCCCGCATATAAACAAAACCGCGGGATAAAATATCTGGACCAGCTAAAATTTCTTTTTTAGCAAGATCAACCGTTGCAACGGCTAAAACTAATCCTTCTTCTGATAAGATATGGCGATCGCGCAAGACAACATTTCCGATATCACCGATACCACTACCGTCAACATAGACATCTCCAGCATTGAAATGACCACAAATACGGGCACTGTCTGCAGTTAAAGCTAGCATATCACCATTTTCCATTAAGAAACAATTTTCTTTTGGTACACCAGTATCTTGGGCCAATTGCGTATGGATTTTTAACATCCGATATTCCCCATGAATAGGCATGAAGTATTTTGGTTTCATTAAACGTAACATTAATTTTTGTTCTTCTTGGCCGCCATGACCAGAAGTATGAATGTTGTTGATTTTACCATGAATTACTTCTGCGCCAGCTTCCATCAACAAGTTGATTAAGTGGTTAACACTCGTTGTATTTCCTGGAATTGGTGAACTTGAAAAAATCACGGTATCCTCTGGCTGAATTTGAATTTGTCGGTGAGTACCATTGGCAATGCGACTTAAAGCTGCCATGGGTTCACCTTGGGAGCCGGTACATAAAATTAAAACTTCATTTGCTGGCAAGCGATTAACTTCATGGGCATCAATAAAAGTGCCATCGGGAACTTTTATATAGCCTAATTTCTGACCGTTAATCATGGCATTTTCCATACTCCGACCAAAGACTGCAATTTTGCGTCCGGTTGCAACGGCAGCATCAGCAGCTTGTTGCAGTCGAAAAATGTTGGAAGCAAAAGAGGCGAAAATGATTCGTCCTTCAATTTTTTCAAAGATTTTTAAAATTGACGTACCAATAATTTTCTCTGATTTGGTAAAAGTTGGAATTTCCGCATTGGTACTATCAGATAAAAGGCATAAAACGCCTTCTTCCCCAATTCGTGCCATTTTGTGCAAGTTTGCAGGTTCTCCTACGGGTGTAAAGTCAAACTTAAAATCACCCGTTTGAACGATATTACCAGATGGTGTTTTTACCACAATCCCTAAAGCATCTGGAATGCTATGTGTCGTGCGGAAAAAGCTAACGGAAGTTTTACGGAAACGAATGATCGTATCTTCATTAATTTCATGAAGTTTGGCATCACGCAGTAGTCCGTGTTCATCCAATTTGTTGGTAATTAAAGCTAAAGCAAGTGGGCCAGCGTATATTGGAATATTGGCTTGGCGCAATAAGTAGGGGATTCCCCCAATATGGTCTTCGTGACCGTGAGTAATTACAAGGGCTTTAACTTTTGGCAAGTTTTGCACGATGTAACTATAATCGGAAATGACATAGTCAATTCCAAGTAATTCATCTTCTGGAAATTTGATCCCAGCGTCAATGATGATGATTTCATCTTGGAATTGTACCCCATAACAGTTTTTTCCAATCTCACCGAGACCACCGATTCCGAAGACGCCGGTTTCGTTGTTCTTTAAAGAGACTTTCATTTTAAAACTCCGTCAATTTGAAGTCGGCATTTTCTTTTTCATAAGCTAGATGATTTTCGTCTAGTCCTTGAATAAATTCGATGTTGTATGGGGTATGTTCTTCAACTAATGCGCGGGCAGTGACTTCATCGGCTGCCTCTACGTAAATCGATAGGGTTTGTTCTCTTTTTGGATTGCGTACTTTTGTTTCTTGATAATAAATTTTGTAGATCATCTGTTTGACTCCTTTATTATTAATTAAACGGTATAAAAATGGCATCTAAATGATGGCAAATACGAGAATTATGGCAATCAAAAAATAGGGGAGCAACTTTTGAAAAAAATTTTTGCATAGATAAAGCAAATAACTTTTTATTGTCAGCAAATTCTCCGCTAAATTTTGGATGCTTTTTGAAAATCAGCTGATTTTCAAAAAGAGAAAGTCTCGTCTTTACTTTCCGCTTATTTTTTAATTCAACCGTTCCTTTGGCGTTTTTTGCGCCCAATTACTGATATTTTAGCATAGATTTTTCAATAAGTATAGAAAAGGCAAAGGGCATAAAGGGGTTACATTCAGTAAATTTCTGCTGATTTTATCTACAATTAAAAATTTCACTGTGGTATAGTGAAGGTAATGCGAAAATTTATTCATGCTCAGGTACACCCTTTGAGGTTTTTAAAAGGGGTGTCCATTTTTCTTTCATTAGCTATCTGTTTTAATTTTACGCGTTTACAGGCAGTGCCTGTCTTCATTTTAATAAAGGGGGAAAAGAAATGAAATTGATGTGGCATTATACAATGCGCTACAAAAAACTATTACTTTTTGATTTCATCTGTGTCTTTGGTTTTATTATCATTGAGCTGGGTTTACCAACTATTTTAGCGCGGATGATTGATGCAGCTATTCCAGCCAAAAGTTTTAGTCAAGTACAGCAGTTGGGGCTGTTAATGGTTATTATTACTGTGTTGGGAGTGGTGATGAATATTCTCTTGGGCTACTTCACGACCCGTATTACAACCAACATTACGGCGGATATTCGCGATGATCTATTTGAAAAAACACAAGGATATTCCCATTATGAATACGAACAAATCGGGGTGTCTTCTTTAATTACCAGAGTGACTAATGACGCTTATCAAATTATGTTATTCATGCAAAATATTTTGCGAACTGGTTTTATGACACCTATGATGTTTATTGTCAGTTTATATATGATTTTTCGAACGAGCCCATCTTTAAGCTGGTACGTGTTAGCGGCTTTACCGATTTTACTTTTAGCGGTGATTGCAATTGCTAAATTCTCTGATCCTTTATCGACAAAACAACAAGGAAATTTGGATAAAATCAACGCTATTTTACGAGAAAATTTGTCTGGTTTGCGGGTAATTCGTGCTTTTGTTAATGAAAAATTTGAAGAAAATCGATTTGAAAAAGTAAATAAGGCTTATGCATCTAGCTCAAAAAGTTTGTTTCGCTTAATGGCAGTAGCACAACCAGGATTTTTCTTCTTATTTAATATCGTGATGGTTTTAATTATTTGGAATGGGACAATCAAAATTGACCAAGGCAGTCTGCAAATTGGGGACTTAATTGCTTTTATCGAATATATTTTCCATGCCTTATTTTCTTTCATGCTGTTTGCTTCTGTCTTTATGATGTATCCAAGAGCAGCTGTCTCTGCTCGCCGTATTCAAGAAGCGTTAGATGCAACTTCTGAAATTGTTGAAAAAGAAGATGGCGTCACTACAACAGCAACAAAGGGTTATGTCGAATTTAAAAATGTTACCTTTGCTTATCCGGGGCATGCCCAAAGCCCAGTGATTCGTAATGTGAGTTTTACCGCACAACCCGGTGAAACAGTTGCTTTTATCGGCAGTACTGGTTCTGGTAAATCCACTTTAATTCAATTAATTCCGCGTTTTTACGATGTAAGTGAAGGAGAAGTGGTCATTGATGGGGTCAATGTAAAGGATTACCGCTTAAAAAGTTTACGGCAAAAAATTGGTTACATTCCCCAAAAGGCGCTCTTATTTACTGGAACGATTGCTGAAAACTTACGTTATGGAAAATTAGACGCTACCCAAGCTGATATGCAGCGGGCAGTTGATATTGCGCAAGCTGCCGATTTTATTAGCCAAACACCAAAGGGCTTTGATGCCGAATTGTCAGAAGGCGGCACTAATTTTTCTGGTGGTCAAAAGCAACGTTTAGCGATTGCCCGCGCGATTATTCGCGATCCAGAAATTTATATTTTTGACGATAGTTTCTCGGCACTGGACTATCAAACAGATGCCAAATTACGGGCTCGTTTGAAAAAAGAAACGACCCACGCGACAGTTCTAATTGTTGCGCAACGAGTTGGGACAATTATGCATGCTGACAAAATCATTGTTTTAGATGAAGGCAATGTTGTTGGAATGGGAACGCACCAAGAACTTCTGAAAAATTGCAGTATTTATTATGATATTGCAGCTTCTCAGCTGTCAGAGGAGGAATTGGCACAATGAAATCATTCTCTTCTTTAAAACGTTTGGCTCGTTACTTGAGCCCTTATAAAATTACGGCTCTTTTCGTTTTATTTTTTGTCGTCTTGACGGTGGCCTTAAATGCGGCAATGCCCTATGTTGCAGGTTTGCCCACAACAGAAGTTGCTAAAAATATTGCAGAGGGACAAAAGATTAACTTTGATTATGTCTTTAAATGTTTGATTTGGATTACTGCAGTGGGGGTGGGCTATTGTATCGCCCAATTGCTGTCAGGATTGCTGATAACCAATGTGGTCCAAAGTGCAATGTATGACCTGCGGCAAGATATTGATGAAAAAATTAATCGTCTGCCAGTTTCATACTTTGATAAAAATCAACAAGGAAATATTTTATCCCGTGTAACCAATGACGTCGATGCGGTTAGTGGTGCGATGCAACAAGCCTTAATCGGAATTGTCAACGCGGTTTTGGGAATTATTATGGCACTTGCAATGATGTTTTACATCAACGTTCCAATGGCCTTGATATCGATTATTATGATTCCGGCTTCAATGCTGATTTCACGAGGAATTATTAAAATGTCCCAAAAATATTTCCAAGGAATGCAAAATGCTTTGGGAGATTTAAATGGTTACGTCCAAGAAAATATGACCGGTTTTAGTGTGCTAAAAGTATACGGTCGGGAAAAAGAAACCTTAGACGGATTTAAAACGGTCAATCACCGATTAAAACATTTTGGGTTTAAAGCGTCCTTTATTTCGGGGCTTATGATGCCGCTTGTTTCGCTGACTGCGTATATCACGTATATTGTAATGGCGGTCTTAGGAAGCTATTACGTTATTGGCGGTGTAATTGTTGTTGGACAACTGCAAGCCTTTATTCAATATATTTGGCAAATCAGTCAGCCTTTAGGTAATATCACACAGCTTTCTTCTGTTTTACAAAGCGCATCAGCTGCTTCAACCCGCGTTTTTGAAATTTTAGATGAAGCAGAAGAAGTATTAAATGATGCTGATATTCCTTTACCAGCAGTGGTAAAAGGTGATGTGGAATTTGACCATGTTTCATTTAGTTACGCGTTAGATAAACCGTTGATTAAAGATTTGAATTTTACTGTAAAAGCAGGGCAAACGGTGGCAATTGTTGGGCCAACCGGAGCTGGGAAAACAACGCTAATTAATTTATTGATGCGTTTTTATGATGTAAATGCTGGTGCCATCAAAATTGACGGTGTCGATACGCAAAAAATGAAGCGTAGCGATGTCCGTTCGGTTTTTGGGATGGTATTGCAAGATGCTTGGCTTTATGAAGGAACTATCGGTGAAAACATTCGTTTTGGGAAATTAGATGCAACGGATTATGAAATAGTGGATGCCGCTAAGACGGCTAACGTGGATCATTTTATCCGCACGATGCCAGACGGTTATGAAATGATGATTAATGCAGAAGGAAATAATGTTTCCTTGGGGCAAAAACAATTGTTGACCATCGCGCGGGCAGTTATTTCAGATCCGAAGATTTTAATTTTGGATGAAGCGACAAGTTCTGTCGATACCCGTTTGGAAGCTTTAATTCAAAAGGCAATGGACAAAGTCATGGAAGGGCGCACAAGTTTTGTTATTGCCCACCGTCTATCTACTATTCGTGATGCTGATTTAATTTTAGTGATGAACCAAGGTTCAATTATTGAAAAAGGCACCCATGAAAGCTTATTAGCTGAAGGCGGCTTTTATAGCAAGCTCTATCAAAGTCAGTTTGCTGAAGATGGAGATTACGATTAAATAAAAAATGAGAGCATGAAGTGAATGCTCATCGTTAGATCACTACCGACTGGAGAAATCCGGTCGGTATTTTTATAAAAAATGTATAGATTTTCACCGCGTCATTTGAAAAGTAAAGCAAGTAGACCTGCTCTTATTTTGGTTTATATAAGCTTTCATTATCTTTCGCGTTAGCGGGAGTTGCTTATGATATAATGTAGAAAAATTTTTGGAGATGACAAGAAAATTATGAAAAACTTTATCGCAAAAAATGCTGTTGTCATTGGGGATGTAACCTTGGGCAATGATGTCACTGTTTGGTTTAACAGCGTGATTCGTGGGGATAGTAATTTTATCAAGATTGGTGATCGCACCAATATTCAAGACGGTACGATTATTCATGTTGACCATGACGCACCGACAGAAATTGCAAAGGATGTTACAGTGGGACATCAATGCATGCTTCATGGCTGCAAAATTGAGCAAGGTGCACTAATTGGCATGAGTTCGATTGTATTAAATCACGCCGTTATCGGTGAAAATAGTTTAATCGGCGCAGGTTCTTTGGTAACACAAGGTATGGTTATCCCACCAAATGTTTTGGCTTTTGGACGACCAGCCAAAGTTATCCGCCCTTTAACACAAGCTGAAATTGCTAAAAATAAAGCCAATATCACCCACTATTGTCAATTGGGCCAAGAATTTCAAGCAGGAAAATATTCAGAGGTAAGTCAGTAAAGATAAGGGCTCTTTTAACAAAGTTTCAATATTTAAACGAAAGCTGAGATCTTATTGCAAGTTTGGAGATCAAATTTGACTCATCTTTTGTGAAAGCAGTTAAAGCGCAAATCGTTGCGCTTTTTTTCTTTCCTCGCTACACTTTAGACAAAGGTAAAAAGGAGGAATTTTTGATGAAACGTTTTGCTATAACTGGTTATGGAAAGCCCCATGATGTATTTGAAACAATTACAGACCAACCAAGAGAAATTACCCCAGGCCATATCCGAGTAGCAGTGCAGGCTTTTGCCGTTAATCCTTACGATATTTCTTTGCGAAGTGGGGCGCAGCAAGAATTTCGCAGTTTGAAATTTCCTTATGTAATGGGCAATGATGCGGCTGGAATCGTGACAGAAATTTTTCCTGGTGAAACAGATTTTGCTGTTGGCGATCGCGTAGTGATTCACCCAATTAGCGGAACCTATGGGCAAGAGGTCGTTTTGCCAAATAAAAAAGCGGCAAAAATCCCTGAGACAATGAGTTTTCCCAAAGCAGCAAGCATAGTTACAACCGGAATCACAGCGTACAATTTACTTTTTGAACTCCTACAGGTTGATAGTAGTCAAACCGTGATGGTGTTAGGTGCTTCTGGTGGAGTGGGGTCTTTACTTGTACAAATGTTGCATCAAAATAAAAATCATATTCTAGCAAGTGCGGCCCAAAAAAATGAAGCGAAAATTAAAAACTGGGGAGCAGATGAGTTTGTTGCCTATGATACAGCGAGTCCGGCAAAAACATTTTTTGAACAGGCGGATATTGTAATTGACGCGACAAAAGGGAGTAAAAGTGCAGATCTAGGTCTGAAAATTTTAAAACCTGGCGGAACATACGTTGCTTTAAATGAGCTGCCAAATCCAGCAGATCGTAAAGATGGGACGTATTTAAGTTTTGCCCCTAAAAAAGAATACCAGGACCAAACTGCTTTTGAATATTTGCTAAATGCTTATGGGGATGGCAAATTGGTTGTTAATATTGCAGAAGTTTTGCCTTTTGAATTGCGCAGCGTCATTTTGGCTCACGAAAAAATTGCGGGTCATCCAGCTGCTGGCAAAATTGTTATCGCCCAATCCTAAATGATAAAAGGGCACTCTTTTAATTAAAAAAAGAAAACAGCACAAGTAATCTAACAAATTGAATTTTTGGTGACTATAATAAAAGGTAAACAAAAAAAGAATTGAGACAAAAGTCTCAATTCTTTTTTTTATCAATTATTTTGTCACCATAATTTCGTCAATCAAACCGTATTCTTTCGCTTGTTCAGCGGTCATAAAGTTATCACGATCAGTATCTTTTTCAATGACTTCTAGTGGTTGACCTGTGCGTTCGGCTAAGATATGGTTCAAACGATCACGGGTTTGTAAGATGTGACGCGCTGCAATTTCGATTTCAGTTGCTTGGCCTTGTGCACCACCTAATGGTTGGTGAATCATGATTTCGGCATTTGGCAAAGCAAAACGTTTGCCTTTTTCGCCAGCTGTTAATAAAAATGAGCCCATTGAAGCAGCCATGCCCATTACAATTGTTTGCACATCGGCTTTAACAAAGTTCATTGTATCGTAAATTGCCATCCCAGCTGTTACGCTACCACCTGGTGAGTTGATGTATACATAGATATCTTTTTCAGAATCTTGTGCGTCCAAGAAAAGTAATTGGGCGATGATTGAGTTTGCTAAGTCGTCAGTAACTTGACCGCTTAGCATAATAATGCGGTCTTTTAATAAACGTGAGTAGATGTCATACGCTCTTTCGCCGCGGGATGATTGTTCAATGACTGTTGGAATTAAATTCATAATGTAAAGTCCTCCTTTAATCAAATCGACGTTAATTATTGTACGTCTCAAGTTTAGCACATTTAAGCGATAACCTCTAAAAAGAAGTATAACCAATAGGTCAAAATAGGTCAAATGAAAAACTCGGAGAATGAATATTTTTTTGCTAACAAAAATAGCAGATCAAAATAGATAACAAAAGGGTGGCTAAAAACAGTTAAAAAATGCGAATCCCACAGAAGTTATGCTAAAATAAAAGACAAGAGAATTTAAGGAGGAAAAATATGATAGCAGTAGCAGCAGCCGGTTTTTTTGGTGTTTTGGTGGGTGCTTTAATCGTTACCATTGCTTTTAATTTACGTATTCGTTATGACGAGAAAAAAGAGCAAAAAAGACGAACTTTGGAACACAAAGTAAAAGAAATTGAAACCTTAAACCAATTAAATAAAAAAATCAATGAAATTTTACAAAAGCGTAGCGTCTTAATGGAAGAATATGTCAGCTTTGATGCCTTTGATGATTGTTATATCACAATTGATGACTATGCTTACTTGCAATCATTTGCAGCTCAAAATAATTTTTATTTACCAAACTACATTTTAGAAGAATTTTTCAAAAATATTGCGCAACGAAAAGTTATTTTGTCACCAGATGAAACGATTAAAGTTGGAGGTTACGCTTATAAGGGTGGTCGTGTGATTATGGAGCATTTTTCCGACGATTTAACAGAATTGATCAATGAAAGAAAAACAGAGTTAAAGCGACTTTCAGATAGTACGTTGACCTATTTTA
The DNA here is from genome assembly GCF_017316025.1 of Candidatus Enterococcus myersii. GTDB lineage: Bacteria > Bacillota > Bacilli > Lactobacillales > Enterococcaceae > Enterococcus_C > Enterococcus_C montenegrensis. The sequence continues at coordinate 10,308 of NZ_JAFLVT010000016.1, read as the reverse complement.
GCGCGTAATAATTTTAAAAAAAGATGAGAAGCTGATGCAAGGTGTCTTCTCATCTTTTTTGCGGTATTTCTTTCATGTTAGAGTAGCTGTCTGGTACATAAAATACAGATAGAAGTGGTACAATTACTAATGAAGAAAAAGATAAGGAGGCAACGGTGATGACACAAATCGTAGCCCATCGCGGTGCCAGTGGTAGCCGACCGGAAAATACACTACCTTCTTTTGCCGAAGCAGTGCGGGTAGATAGTGACGTGATTGAGTTAGATGTTCATTTGTCAAAAGACGGTCACTTAATTGTGATGCATGATGAAGACGTTGAGCGAACGACAAATGGAAAAGGCTTGATTCGAGAAAAAAACCTGGCTGAAATAAAAAAATTAAATGCCGGTAGTTGGTTTTCTGAAAGCTATCAAAATACTAAAGTACCAACCTTAAAAGAAGTGTTGGATTTATTAGTCATGCGCAATTTCCGAGGAGTATTGTTAATTGAACTAAAAACCGATCACTACCATTATCCTGAAATCGAAATGAAAACAGCTACTTTAATGACAAGTCGTCTTTGGCCTTTTAAACATTGGTATTGTAGTTTTAATATTGATTCCTTAGATATTATTCATAAATTAGAACCTGACACACAACTGGATTTGATTTTAAGCACCAGTGATAAAAAGGTACTTCAAGCACTGGATCGGCCATATATTGAAGGTATCCATCCTAAAATCGACTGGGTTTTGAAAAACAAAGCAACATTACCTGATTTACCATTAGCTGTGCGTCCTTGGACGATTGATGATGAAACCCTAGTGAAAGAATGTGTTGCGTTAAATACGGCAGGAATTATTACCAATTTTCCAGAAAAAGTACAGCAATATGTAAAAAATGCACGAAATAAGCCAAATAAATGAGGATAAAAATGAAAGTATTAGTGATTGCAGGGCCAACTGGTGTGGGAAAAACAGCACTAAGTATTAAGCTAGCCCAAAAATTCAATGGTGAGATTATTAGCGGGGATTCATTACAAGTTTATCGTCAATTGGATATTGGGACAGCCAAAGTAACCAAAAAAGAAGCCGCGGACATTCCCCATCACCTGATTGATATTTGTGATTTTACGGCAGCGTATTCAGCTGCTGATTTTCAAAAACAAGCGCGAGCAAAAATTGCGGCAATCTCAGCCAAAGGTAAACTGCCCATTGTTGTTGGCGGAACAGGTCTTTATATCCAGGCACTGCTTTATGATTATAAATTAGGCGCGTCAGAAGATTTCGGGCAACAAGGGGAGCATTTGCGACAAAAATATCAGGCTTACGCCCAAAAAGAGGGGAGAGTGGCTTTGTGGCAGCTGCTTTTAAAAAAAGATCCACTAGCCGCTGAAAAAATTCATTTTAATAATGAGCGAAAAGTCATCCGTGCATTAGAAGTCTTTGATTTAACCGGTCATAGCATTACAAAACCTAAAGATGAACCGCAAAAGCTTTACGATGATTTTTTAATCGCTTTAACCACAGAGCGAGAGGTACTTTATGAGCGTATTAATCAGCGGGTAGAGTTGATGTTTGCTGCTGGATTAGCAAAAGAAGCAACCCTTTTAGAAGATTATGAAGATGTCCAAGCGGCAAAAGGGATTGGTTACCGCGAATTTTTCCCTTATTTTAAAGGTGAAATTAGTCTGGATGAGGTGAAAGAGGCAATTAAATTAGATTCAAGACGTTACGCAAAACGACAATTAACGTGGTTTCGTAACCGAATGGAAGTGACAACTTGGGTCGATTTGATTACGCAACCTGAAGCAATTGAAGCTTTGCAGCAGAAAATACAAGCGTGGTTGGAGGAGTAGCATGGAACAAGAAAAAGTTATTTTAGTCGGGGTAGAAACCGAAGAGACTTGGAAAAATTTTGGTGAATCTATGCAAGAATTAAAAGGTTTGACCAAAACGGCTAAAGGAGAAGTTTGTTTTTCGTTAATTCAAAAAAGGCCCCAAGTGGATCGTCAAACAATTATCGGAAAAGGAAAATTGACGGAATTAAAAAATTTAGTCGAAAGTTATGAAGCAGATTTGGTAATTTTTAACCATGAACTGACACCACGTCAAAGCCAAACCATTGCCGATTTTGTGGCAGTGCCAGTTATTGACCGCGTGCAGTTAATTTTAGATATTTTTGCTTTGCGGGCACGGTCTAAGGCGGGAAAACTGCAAGTAGAATTAGCGCAATTAGAATATTTATTGCCCCGTTTAGTGGGCCAAGGTAAATATTTATCTCGCTTAGGTGGAGGGATTGGTACAAGAGGGCCTGGTGAAACCAAGTTAGAAACAGATCGACGCCATATTCGTAATAAGATAACAGCGATTAAGCGAGAATTAAAAGACGTGGCGGCCCATCGGGAACGTACGCGTCAAAGAAGAAAAAACAATCGCTTTCAAATTGGTTTAATTGGTTATACCAACGCTGGCAAATCCACGATTATGAATGTATTAACAGAAGCAAAAACTTATGAACAAGATGAACTTTTTGCAACATTAGATCCTTTGACAAAACGCTGGAAACTGCCGGAAGGTTTTGAGGTTACGTTAACGGATACGGTTGGTTTTATTCAAGATTTACCAACGCAGTTGATTGATGCTTTTCACTCTACGTTAGAGGAAAGTCGCGATATGGACTTGTTGTTGCACGTTGTTGATGCCAGTTCACCTGATCGTACCCAACAAGAGCAGACGGTTTTAGAGCTGATGAAAGAATTGGATTTTGATAAAACCCCGATTTTAACGGTCTACAATAAGGCTGATAAAATTGATAAAGCACAATTTGTGCCAACCCTATTTCCCAACGTATTAATTTCAGCTAAGAGTAGCCGCAGTAAAGCTGAATTGACTGCGGCTGTGCGCTTGCAACTGATGGAAAACTTAGAACCTTACAATGTTTATTTAAAACAAAATGAAGGAAAATTACTGGCACAACTGAAAAGTGAAACGTTACTGGTGCACGAAGAGTTTTTGCCAGAATCAGAAAAATACTTGGTCAAAGGTTTTGCATTACCTGAAGCCAGTGTGATAAGGAGAATGGAAGATGAATTGGACAGATGAATTTGATCCGTCTTTGGTAGCCGCAATTGAGCGAGTTGAGCAAAAAATTGCGCCACGACAAGAAGAGTTACGGCAAATTGCTTTGAGCAATCAAAATAAAGTTTTACGCGCATTTTCAAATCAGCATATTTCAGAAACGCATTTTTTACCTTCAACAGGATATGGAAATGATGATATGGGACGGGGTGCTTTAGAAGCCGTTTATGCAGAAACGTTTGGTACACAGGCAGCATTAGTGCGCCCACAAATTGTTTCGGGAACCCACGCAATTGCTACGGCTTTATTTGGGGTGTTACGTCCTGGGGATGAACTACTTTATATTACGGGGACACCTTATGATACCTTGCTTGAGGTAATCGGTTTAGCCGGAAATGGAATTGGTTCAATGAAAGAGTATGACATTTCATACCGTCAAGCTGATTTGACAGACTCAGGGGAAGTCGACTTTGATGCTGTAAAAGCAAAAATTAATCAAAAAACCAAAGTGGTTGCTATTCAGCGTTCCCGTGGCTATGCTGCCAGACCTTCATTTACCATTGCAAAAATTAAGGAAATGTGTGATTTTGTTAAAACAATTGCGCCAGATGTCACTATCTTTGTTGATAATTGTTATGGCGAATTTGCTGAATTATTAGAACCAACACAAGTAGGAGCTGATTTAATGGCAGGCTCTTTGATTAAAAATCCTGGCGGTGGTATTGCCAAAACGGGTGGCTACTTAGTTGGGAAAAAAGATTTAATTGAAAAGTGTGCTTATCGTTTAACTACACCAGGTGTAGGGGCAGAAGGCGGCGCCATGTTAGGCAATGTATACGATATGCTCCAAGGTTTTTTCTTAGCCCCTCATGTCGTTAGCCAGGCTATTCAAGGTGCAGTTTTCACATCAGCGTTATTAGCAGAATATGCTATTGCGTCAACCCCTAAGTGGGACGATCCTAGAACAGATTTGATTCAATTAGTCGAACTTAAAGAAAAAGATGCGATGATTACCTTCGCACAAGCTATTCAACGTTTTTCACCAGTAGATGCCTTTGTTGCCCCGGTACCTTCTTATATGCCGGGTTATGAAGACGATATTATTATGGCAGCAGGAACTTTTGTTCAAGGTGCGAGTATTGAGTTAAGTGCAGATGGTCCTTTGCGGGAACCGTTTTCATTGTACGTTCAAGGTGGTCTAACTTATGAACATGTTAAAATTGCAGTCGCTAACGCAGTAAATGCTGTTTTTCATCAAAATAAAAAATAATTTTAGTTTTTTTAATTTCAACTGAACCTTGTTAATTCAAGGTTCTTTTTATTTGTCAGAAAATTTTTTATTATTTATGTCAGAAAAGCTAACATATAGCCTTGACTTTCAAAAATGGGATTGGTATAGTTATCCCAAGTTAAAAAACCAACCGGAAAGGAGTAGTTTCATGCGAGAAAAAGAGTTGCGCCGATCAATGTCAGTTTTTCCGATTGGGACGGTAATGAAGCTAACAGATCTTACTGCGCGACAAATTCGTTATTACGAAGAGCAAGATTTAATTCATCCCGAAAGAAGTGAAGGCAATCGTCGTATGTATTCTTTGAATGATATTGACATTTTACTTGAAATCAAGGATTACTTGTCTGAAGGTTTAAATATGGCAGGGATCAAACATGCCTATGAAATGCAAAAGCAGCAGGAAAAAATTGCAAAAAATAAAAAACCGCTGACTGACCAAGATGTTCGACAAATTTTTTATGATGAACTACTAAGCCAAGGTGGTTTAACACAACAAAATCCATTTAAGCAGGGTCCACGAATGTAGGCGTTGTTTGAAAATAAAAAAACTAATTAAGGGTGGGATTATATGCCTCGCGTAAATTACACAGCAACAGATATCAAACGTATTGTCGAAGAAGAAAATGTTCGTTTCTTACGTCTAATGTTCACAGACATTATGGGAACAATCAAAAATGTTGAAGTTCCAGTAAGTCAATTGGAAAAAGTTTTGGATAACAAAATGATGTTTGATGGTTCTTCGATTGAAGGTTTTGTCCGCATCGAAGAAAGCGATATGTATTTGTATCCAGATTTATCTACTTGGATGATCTTCCCTTGGGAAAGTGAACATGGTAAAGTCGCACGTTTGATTTGTGATATTTATAATCCTGATGGTACACCGTTTGCTGGCGATCCCCGTGGTAACTTGAAGCGCGCTATGGAAAACATGAGACAATTAGGTTTCACTTCGTTTAATTTAGGGCCAGAGCCAGAATTCTTCTTATTCAAACTAGATGAAGATGGTGAAATTACAACGGAATTAAATGATGCTGGTGGTTATTTTGATTTTGCCCCGACAGACTTAGGTGAAAATTGCCGCCGGGATATTGTGTTGGAATTAGAAAGTCTAGGCTTTGAAGTGGAAGCATCTCACCATGAAGTGGCTCCTGGACAACATGAAATCGACTTTAAATATGCCGACGTTGTCGATGCCTGTGATAATATCCAAACCTTTAAATTAGTAGTAAAAACAATTGCCCGCAAACACGGTCTACACGCGACCTTCATGCCAAAACCATTATTTGGGATTAATGGTTCAGGGATGCACTGTAATATGTCCTTGTTTAAAGGTAAAGAAAATGCTTTTTATGATGAAGCTGGAGAAATGGGCTTGAGCCAAACTGCATATCATTTCTTAGGCGGATTAATTGAACATGCCCGGGCCTATACAGCTGTCTGCAATCCAATCGTCAATTCATACAAACGTCTTGTTCCCGGCTATGAAGCTCCGGTTTACGTAGCTTGGTCTGGTCGCAATCGTTCACCGTTAATTCGTGTGCCAGAATCTCGTGGTCTATCAACACGTTTGGAGTTACGTTCAGTTGATCCGTCAGCTAATCCATATTTAGCAATGGCAGTATTATTAGAAGCCGGTCTTGACGGTATTCGTCGTGAATTGACGCCGCCACCAGCAGTTGATCGCAATATTTATGTCATGAATGAAACAGAAAGAGAAGAAGCGCAAATTAAAGATTTACCTTCAACATTACACAACGCGATTAAAGCGTTACGCAAAGATGAAGTAATGGTTGATGCTTTAGGGAATCATATCTACCAAAATTTTGTCGAAGCAAAACGTTTGGAATGGGCATCGTTCCGTCAAACTGTTTCTGAATGGGAAAGAGAACAATATTTAGAGTTGTATTAAAAACAGGAAAACAAACCGCTTTGAGCTACGGCTTAGGGCGGTTTGTTTTGTGTTTTTCTGAAATTGATGCGAGCTAATGGGCTATTTTTATTTTATTGAAAATTGACAATCAGGGTCCTTCACCACTACTATTAGGAAAATGGAAAATAAAAGAGGGCATACATATGTTGGATTTATTTATTTTGATGATGGAGCGAGTAGGCTTAATTATTTTATTAGCCTTTTTATTAGTAAATGTCTCCTATTTTAAGCGCCTACTAGAAAATCGGGAACAGTTTTCTTCTAAAGTCATTTTGATTGTTGTTTTCGGGCTGTTTGCCATTTTAACGAATTTTACCGGAATTGAAATTGCGGGTAATAAGATTGTACCAAGCAATTTTTTAACCCATATTTCAGAGAACACCTCCATCGCCAACGCCCGTACGCTAGTGATCAGTGTTGCCGGTTTAGTGGGCGGCCCAAGTGTTGGCGCAACCGTGGGTGGGATTGCAGGGATTCATCGCTTTTTCCAAGGTAGCGGGCAAGGTAGCTTTTATATCTTTTCTTCTTTTTTGATTGGTCTTGTTTCAGGCTTAATCCGATTACTACTAATTAAAAAGCAGTGGCAAAATAAAGCTTGGGTCTATGCGATGGTGGGTATTTTGATGGAATCCATTCAAATGGTCTTCGTGGCTTTTTTTAGCGGACCAGCATTAGCGCAAATGATTGCTGGACCAATGATTATGATTAATGGCATTGGGACGTTTATTTTCATGTCCATTATTAATATCACCCTAAAACAAGAAGAACAAGCCAAAGCGGTTCAAACTCATGATGTATTAAATTTAGCAGCTCAAACTTTACCGTATTTTCGGGCAGGGTTAAAGCGGGAGTCCAGCCAAGCAGCAGCAGAAATTATTCAACGCTATACCAAATTAGCCGCAATCAGTATTACCGATAAACATCAAATTCTAGCCCATGTGGGGGCAGGCAGCGATCACCATATTCCAGAAATTGAAGTGATTACTGAACTTTCTAAAAAAGTTTTGCAATCTGGAAGTATGCTAATTGCCCATAGTAAAGAACAAATTGGGTGTAAAAATCCTAATTGTCCTTTGGCTGCTGCGATTGTTATTCCACTTTTTGCTCATGAAAAAGTTGTGGGCACTCTGAAAATGTACTTTACCGATGAAACAAAATTGACTTATGTGGAAGAAGAGCTGGCAGAGGGTCTAGCAACGATTTTTTCTTCTCAAATCGAGCTAGGGGAAGCAGAAGAAAGAAGTCAACTGTTAAAGGATGCCGAAATTAAATCGCTGCAAGCTCAAGTAAATCCCCACTTTTTCTTTAACGCCATTAATACAATTTCCGCTTTAATGCGCCGTGATACCAATCAGGCTCGCAGTTTATTATTACAGCTGAGTACGTATTTTCGGGGGAATTTGACTGGTGCACGCCAAACAAAGCTACTTTTAAGCCAAGAATTGCAACATTTAGCAGCCTATTTACAATTAGAACAAGCTCGATTTCCTAATCGTTACCAAATCGATGTGAAAATAAAAGACGAGCTTCAATCAGCTTTGATTCCGTCATATGCTGTCCAGATTTTGGTTGAAAATGCGATTAAACATGCTTTTTCTAATCGTAAAGAAAATAATCATGTTCACGTAACCATTACCAGTAAAAAAGATGTTTTAATTTTACAAGTGGAAGACAATGGTGTGGGAATAAAAGCTGCGTTATTGTCGCAATTAGGCAAACAAGCTGTTGTTTCTGAAAAAGGAACGGGGACAGCGTTGGAAAATTTGAATCGACGTTTACACAGCTTATATGGCGATGCCGGTCAGTTAAAAGCGGAAAATAAAGCAGCTGATGGTGCGGTCTTTACCATTAGCCTACCATTGGAGCTTGAAGGAGGAAATGAATAATGCATGTGCTTTTAGTTGATGATGAACCCTTAGCAAGAGAAGAGTTAAATTATTTGGTCAGTCAACATCCTGCTGTGACCAGTGTGGCGCAGGCAGAAAGTGTGTTAGAGGCGATGACTAAAATGATGGAACAAAAACCAGATATTCTATTTTTAGATATTCATTTAACTGACGAAAGTGGTTTTGAATTAGCAGAAAAACTCGTCACCCTCAGTGATCCACCTTACTTGGTTTTTGCCACAGCCTATGATGATTACGCATTGCAGGCGTTTCAAGTCAACGCGAGTGACTATTTATTAAAGCCCTTTGAAGAAAAAAGAGTGATGGAAATTATTGATAAAGCAAAAAAACAGGTGAATAAAAACCAAAGAACAACAACCAAAAGCGTAGAACAATTTTCAACGTTCCCCATTCATAGCGACGATCGTATTTTTTTAATTAATCCTGAAACTGTTCAAATGGTTTCAGTGGATGAACGCAGTCTCAGCATTTTTACCGATGAAAAACAGTACGTGACAACAGGAACCTTAAGTGGGATTGAACAAAAATTACCGCCAGCCCTTTTTATTAAAACGCAGCGTAGTTTTATTATTAATGTGACAAAGGTAAAGGAAATCCAGCCTTGGTTTAATCATACATTGCAAGTTACGATGGAAAATGGGGAAAAAGTTCCTGTTAGCCGCTCCTATTTAAAAGCGTTTAAAGAGCGGTTAAACTTAGAATAAATAGGTGTGAAAAATCGCGATAAAAGGTTGTAGAAACTGATGAAACGCGGTGCATTTGTAAAGAGGACACATGACGGTGTAAGTCATGTGCCTTTTTTTGCATTTCATGATTCAAATGACGCAACTTATGAAGAAAGCGGTAACAAAGTTGGGAATTCTCGTATACTAAGCATGTAAACAAAACAAAGGAGCGAAAAAACATGGAAAAAAAAGTTTATTCATTCTTACAACAGGCTTTCGTATTTGCACTAATTATGCTCATTTCAAATGGTATTGCTAAAGTATTACCTCTTGCAATTCCACCTTCATTAATCGGGATGCTACTTTTATTTGGTGCTTTATGTACGGGCATTGTTAAATTAGAACAAATTGAAGGATTAGCTAACAGCTTATCAAGTGTGATTACTTTCTTATTTGTGCCATCAGGTATTTCGCTTGTTAATTCATTAGGGATTATGAAAAGCTCTGGCATCCAAATTCTAGTGGTCATTCTCATTGCAACTTTAGCTTTAATGGCAGCGACAGGTTGGGGCTCAAGTTTATTATTGGGTATTAAAGATCGCCATGCACAAGCAGATGAAGAAAAATCACTTAACAAAGGTTTAAAGGAGGTTTCTTAATATGACACCATATGTTGGTATTATCATTTCTCTAGTCGTTTTTGGTATCGGTACATTTTTATTTAAAAAAAGCAAAGGCTTCTTCTTATTTACTCCGTTGTTTGTCGCGATGATATTAGGTGTTATAGTTCTAGAAATCACAGGTATCAGCTATGACGACTACAATGAAGGTGGCAAAATTATCATGTTCTTTTTAGAACCTGCCACAATCGCCTTTGCCATTCCCTTATATAAAAAACGCGATATCTTAAAAAAATACTTTATGGAAATTATGGTAGCCATTACAATTGGGTCGGTCGTTTCAGCCGGTTCTGTGGTTTTAGCTGGTTACATAATTAAGATGCATCCCCAACTCATTGCCTCTTTACTTCCCCAAGCGGCAACAACAGCAATTGCGGTTCCTGTTGCTACTTCAGTTGGTGGTATCGCTTCTATCGCAGCTTTTTCGGTTATCTTTAATGGTGTTTTAGTTTATGCATTAGGTGCTATTGCTTTGAAATGGTTTAAAGTTAAAAATCCAATCGCTAAAGGCTTAGCACTCGGCGCGGCGGGTCATGCTTTAGGGGTTGCCGTTAGTATGGAGATGGGGGAAACAGAAACAGCGATGGCAAGTATTTCCGTTGTCGTTGTCGGAATTACAACAGCCGCGGTAGTTCCAATTGTCGCAAGTGTAATGGGAATTATTTAAAAATAAAGGAGTATTGACAAATGCAAAAGACAGTAGATTTACAGACAAACGCTTGGCAAGGATTTAAAGGAAAACAATGGCAAGGAGAAATTAACGTACGTGATTTTAT
>NZ_JAFLVT010000015.1 GCF_017316025.1 Candidatus Enterococcus myersii | reverse complement strand
GTTGATTAATTTACCACTTCCAAGTATTTGCGTCAACCGTTTTATTTTCATAAAATACCAGCTCACCACCGTGCCAAAACTACTCTTTTTATCTTTTGTTCGCTTTTTTCGCGCTTACAAAAAAAGAAGTTAATCTTTTTCTTCATAAAAAAATCTAAACTGTAAAAAAAGGAAGAGATATCCCCCTTAAAATTCGGTTATTTTTTTTATTTTTCAGGCACAAAAAAAGGAGATTTCCATCTCCTTAGCTAGTTTACTTATCGCGACTTAAAAAGCGAATCCGTTTTTCTTCATCGCGGTAAATAATTGTTTCTTCGTTTAAGTAAGAAAAAGTTAGTTTTTCTAAATTTGGCGTGCTAATCATTTCTTCGTATCCAGTAAAAATATCGTGAATATATTTTTTGTAGGCATGCTTCTTCTTTAATCTTTTTTTCATGGGGCACCTTCCTTTTTCAAATCACTGTCATCTTACCAAAAGTGTTACGCATTGGACAAGCAGTTTTCGTCGATTCTCAAAGATTGTTACAAGGTGCATTTTTTTACTAACTTAATATACAAGACAATTCTCTACCACTTTTATAATATCAGATAAATGATCAATAACTATATCCGCTTGTCGTTGATCAATTGGAAAATCTTGTTTTAGTGCCAATGTATACAGCTGTGCAGCTTTCGCAGAAGCAATCCCGACTGGTGAATCTTCTACTGCAATGCAGCGATCACACTTTAGCGCCGCTTCAGCCAATTGATAAATTTCTGGATGTGGTTTACTTTTTGATAAACTTTCGCCGGAAATAACAAAATCAAAGAAAGGTGTTAAATTATTTTGAGCAAGCATCGTATAAATTTCGTTTTCAGGCGATGAAGAAGCAAGTGCTATCTTTATTTTTTTAGCCTTCAAATAAGTCAATACACTCTTAACATCCCCTCGCAAGGCCTTGGTAAAATCAATTGGATGTGTTTGCCGATAATCTTGATACTCTTTTTTTAATAATGCACGGTTTTCTTTTGCTGGGACTAAAACTTGCCAAATACCCGCTTCAGTCAAGCCGACAAAATCCAATTTGTTTTTTGAGCCTGGACTCAAATTTTTTTCAGCAAAGAAATCCATCCGCCGCTGAAAGTAAAAGCTTTCAGAATCAATTAAAACACCGTCCATATCAAAAATTATACCTAAAGTCATATAAATCACTCCTAGCCATTAATTATTTCGTGAATTAGACGCAGCTCTAAATCCGAGATCTGAATAGTATATTCATTTTCGACATTGCGAAATGCTCGATGAATTTGTTCCATTTCCATGCCAGCTTGTGCTAAATATTCAGCAATATCTTCTTGTTGATCAACACTTTCTTTACGTAAAATTCGTTCAATCATACAACAGCAATGCAAATACAATAAAAATAATTTACTATTTGAAAGCGTAATGGCTAAATTAACCTCTGCTTGTGATACTGCACTTTGCACCAGACGTAAAAGCTTTGTCGCATCTAGAATTGTTAAATTCTCAACGATTTTGTTAATGGAAAAGCTAAACATTAGCTGTTCCTTTAATGCTTTGTCACTAATATCAAAATAATCTTGTAAAATTGTAACAAATTTCTCTATATCTTCCCCATTAATTAAGTGATCTAAGCCGATATAAGGAATCTGCTGAATTTTGGGATCTTCTGTACCAACAATCATTAACACTTCATACATTTGAAAAGGATCTTCATACAGTTTATTTTTTTCTAACTTGTGATAATCATAAGGTATGATGGCTAATTCGTCGCAGTAGTCTTTTAGACAATGTTCTAAAATTTCTTGAATTTGAATGGCAGAGCCCATTCCAGTATAGCAACAAGTTAAAATAGCTTGTTTTTTCTCTTGCTTTGGCAAAATCAATTGCTTTTGAACTTTATTTTCAATATCAACTCGTTGACTGATTTCTGAAATGGATAATTGATTTTGAATTAAATGACCGATTTCTAAAACTAACGGGGTGCAAACATAGTCAATAATCAATAATGGTCCGCGAATTTTATCTTCTAAGCGCTCACCTAATTGATTTAACGAACCCATGTCCACTAATAAAATTAAACCAGCGTCTGTATGGTAATCGTTAATAAAGCGAATGACTTGTTCTTCGACTTTGTCTAGTGTGATATTTATCGGCATATCATAAGCATGAAAAATATTTTGTTGTAACATGCGATTGCCGACATTAGCTAGACTACTGGCAGTGGAATAACCATGGGCTAGAATAATACTTTTGATTTCTTTTTCACGGGGCGTTATTTGCAAACCGTGAAAGTAAAAAGAAATAAAGATTAAATCCTCGTCTTTAAAATCCTGGTCCAATTGACGGGAAATATGACCTAAAGCTTTCTTTGCATACCAATAAGAAGTATCCATTGAACTGGAGATTAAACGCAATAGCTTTGGTTTTATCGTATGCCATTCATGATTTTCTGCAATCGTATCGGTATTATTTTTGCGATAAAGGTATTGTGCAAGTGCGATAACCCGGTTACCATCTTGATCAAATCCATAATTATCGTGCATCCAATCAAAGGTTTCTCGAATTTGATAGGTCAAAACAGAATAAAAAGACTCTTCTTTAGCATAATTATCTTTAAACATAAATTCATCCATTAAGTTATTGACACGATTTACCATCGTTGCAATAAAATCCTTGATGGCTAACTCTTGTTCATCGACTTTTTGGTAAAGTTGAACCATTTTTTCAAATAATTGTCGGATCTGCTTTGCTTCAGTAGACTCTAAAAAAACCTGATTTTTCGTATGGGGCAAATATTGGCGATCTGGTAAAGCTTTAATCGTCTTTTTCAACTGCTCTTTTAAACGTAGCGCATTCTCTTGAGGTAAATCTTTTAAGCGCACTCTTATTGCAGGGTTGTTTTGATTTTTTGCATAGGCGCTGCCACAAATGTATTTAACAATATTTTTGATTTTACCCACATTGCCTTCTAAGTCACTATTTAACAAAAAGTCTACTAGTTGATAGCTAACATCAATTCGCTTTTTTAAAATATTAGCCTCATTCACAAAAAAAGTGTCAATTAGCTGCATTCTTTCTGACTGCGGGCGTTGTTCATAATTGGGTAAACTAACAATTACCGGCAGACGCCGAATAAAAGTTGGTAAAAAAGTCTGATAGACATTTTCTGTTGTGGCAAAAATTAGCCGTACCTCTGCCTTGCGTTTAAGGGCATTATCTCCCATAGGTGAAAATTCACCGGTATCCATGAAGGTAAATAATTTTTCTTGCCCTTCATCTGACAGTCGATGCACTTCATCCAAAAATAAAATACCGTTATCTGCCTTTTCAATTAAACCGATATGATCTTTTTCAGCTCCGGTAAAAGCCCCCTTAATATGACCAAACAAAGCAGAGGATAACAATTCTGGATTATTGAAATATTGAGCACAGTTATAGGCGATAAAAGGGGAATCTTTTTGAATGACCTTCTCTGTGACTGCGTATTCGTGAATTTTTTCAGCTAAGAATGTTTTCCCTGAACCGCTACTGCCAGACAAAAGAATTGGCAACCCGTTATTTGGATAAAGCACCGCTGTTTTCACTTGATCAATCGCTTCTTTTAGACTCCCTTTGGCACCAATTACTAGCTCTAATGCATTTTGTTTTTCCAATGTAAATAAATCTTCCCAACTCTCATACTCTGCGCCTTTTACGATAATTCCCAGCTCAGCAAGTGTTGTAACATGTAAAAAAGCGACCGGATAGCTCTTAACTTTGACAACTACGCCTTCTTTTAACCCTTGATTTAAGTAAGAACTGGTCGTGCTACGGTTTAACCCGATATGCTCACTAATGGCTGAGGCAGAAAAATCCCCACGATGATACTTGTCGTAATCTCGCGTTAAGTCAATTAAATATTTTTCTACTTTTTCATTCATGATTTACACCACCTAGCTTCTTTTTTAATCAATTGTAAGAGATTTCATACCAGCTTTCAACACAAGACAGAAAAGCTGAGGCAAATGCCCCAGCTTATGAAAGCTTAGTACTCAAGTTTCCACATATAACGACGTTTTGTTAATGGATGTTGACGCGCTTCAGCCAATTCTTCAGCATAAACACGGAAGACGGCCGTAATGACAAATGGATTGAAGTAATCTAAGACTTCTTTTGCAATATGAGCCGATAGACCCCAATCTAGTGCATCCACAACTTCTGTTTTCGCATCGAAACGATCTAAGAAGGTTAATGCTCGCGCGTCAATTGGACGTGTGCGGCCATCGTTCATCAGTAAGATAAATGGCACACCTTTATCGGTAATTTCAAATGGCCCATGGAAGAATTCACCGGCATGGAAAGTACCGGAGTTGATCCATTGCATTTCCATCATTAAACAAATTGAAGTCGAATAGGCTACTTCGTGAGTTGCCCCTGAACTCATAACATAGATAACTTTTTCGTCTTTGAAGCGTTGGGCAAATTGTTTCGCTTGTAAGCGTGCTCCTTCAGCGCTCTCTTGTGATAAATCGTAAATTTTACTGAAACCCTCCATCATTTTATCGTAGTCAGCATAACCTTCAATTTGATTTAACAACTCAACTGCTAACAACAAGCAATAGCCCGTTTTTTCAAGTTTCGCAGCATAATTTTCAGCAAAACGGTGATAAATGACATAATCTGCATCTTTTGTTAGCGGAGAATCTACGCTACGTGTTAAACTAATAACTGTGGCACCTTTCTCTTTGGCTACTGCGTTAGCTTGAACAGTTTCAGGAGTGGTACCTCCTAATGAAGCTGAAATAACCACAGTATGCTCGTCGACTGAGCTAGGTGTCGCATAGTTAAATTCATTGGCTGTAAAATGACTAATCCGTAATTTTTGTGCATTTTGATCTAAAAAGTATTTACCTGGATATAAATCAGCTTTTGACGCACCACAGCCAACAAAGACGATGGATGTCACTTCTTTATTGCTAACGATTTCTTTTACAATCTCTTTTGGACTTAATTTTGAATTCATTTTTGAATTCCTCCTCTTAACTTTTTTATATGAACCTGAATAGGTTTGTCCCTTAACTAAAAATGCCGCATACACTTAATAAAATCCCGCCAACAATACAAATGACCAACATTACGCCGGTTTTAACTTTCTTTTGTAGTAACCAGTACATAAAAAATGTCAGACCCAAAGGAATTAATTGTGGCATAATATTATCTAAAACATCTTGTAAAACAAATGCTTTGCCAAATTTTAAGGGTGTTGTAATGCCGATCATGCTTGCAATCATTGCCCCGATTACCATCAAACCTACAATCGTACAAACATACATTACCTTATCCATTAAACCTTCTTGATAAAGTTTCGCTAAATATTTATTCCCTGTGTTATATCCAATCTTACCACCGTAATAAGTTACTAAAGACGAAGGGACAAATGAGATAATCATCGCTAAAATTGGTCCCAAAATACTTCCTTGTTGCGCTAAATTAATCCCAAAACCAAAAGCTAAAACCCGGACAGTTCCTTGGAAAAAAGAATCGCCAATCCCTGATAGTGGTCCCATTAAAGAAGTCTTTAAAGCCCCAATTGCTTCTGGATTAAAGTTTTCTTGGTCTTGTGCATATTGTTCTTCCATTGAAGCGGCTAAACCCAGTACAAATGCACTAGTCTGCGGTGTACAATTGTAATACGCCATGTGACGTTCGTAAGCTTCCATCTTTTTTGAAGCGTCTTCTGGTTTGTCGTAAATTTTGTCGATGATTGGTGCAATTCCATACATAAACCCCATATTCATTTGCCGCTCGTAATTCCATGAAGCTTGAATCGCCCACGAGCGCCAGAAGAATTGCCAATATTTCCAACTGTTTGGATCTTTTTTAGTCATTTATAAGACTCCTTTCTATAAATCGTCTAAAGGATCAGGTTCACTTTGCGCAGCATTACCACCATTACTGCCACCAAAATTAACTTGGGCCATCACAAACGCTACAATGCAGGCAAACGCTGCAACCCCTGTGATACTTAGGCCAGAATATGCAGTTATTAAAAAACCCAACAATAAAAACGGTATCATTTTCTTTGTTAACATTGTTTGTAAAAGCAAAGCAAAACCATAAGCCGGTAAAATCTTACTTGCTAAAGTCAAACCATTTGTTAACCAAGCAGGAATGCTGTCAACAATACTTTTGACCAAATCGGTACCAAAATAAATAGCTAGAAAAATCGGAATAAAATACATTAAGGAATACAAAACCGAGCCATAAACAATATGAATCCTTCTTGCACCAGCAAACTTACCTTCAGCAATTAGCGTATCCGCACGGTGTGTTAAATTTGATAAGACCGTTCGCATTAAAATCCCTAACATTTGACCTAATACAGAAATTGGAATTGCAATGGTTAACGCTGTTTCCGCATTTGAACCAGATAAAATTGCAAAAGCCGTTGCAATAATAGAAGCCATATTCATATCCGGCGGTGCAGCTGCCCCAATATTTACCAACCCCAAAGACATCAATTCCAACGATGCCCCAACCATCAAACCTTTTTCCAAATCTCCTAATACCAAACCAACCAGCGTACTCACAATCAAAGGCCGTTCAAAGTTCAGTCTTCCTAACAATCTGGAGTCCAGAATACAAAATATTCCGATTAGACCCAGGGCAATCGATTGAAACAACATAACGCAAACCCCTTTCTTTTAAATCATTGTATTTAAATCCTCTTTTTTAGAGGTTGGTACCTGCTGCATAAACTGTGTAATCCCCATTGCTTTTAGCGCTTTGGCATCTTCAATTTCACTTTCTGTTAAGAAAATAGCGTTGCTAAATTGCTTAGCCCCTTCTTTTTTAATAATGCCGCCATAATTGATGGCCTCAATTTTCTGATAGCCTTCACAAAACTTGCGGACATCTTTAGTATTCCCGAAAATCAACATGATATTTTCTTTTAGCGTTTCAACTTTTGGCATTTTTGCTAAAGTGTTGGCCACTGTGAAAATATTCAATTTAATTCCTTGGGGTTTGGACAATTCTAAGGACATCTTTTTAAATTCATCATTGGCCGCTTCGTCGTTTACCACGATAATGCGATTTATTTGTAAAGACTTACTCCAAGAAAACACTACTTGTCCGTGTAACAATCTGTGATCAATGCGTACAAGTTTGATCATAGATCATCACCTCCTTTTTCTGATGTTTGTAATAGACGACTACAATCAATTAGTGAATTTTGGCTTTCTATGATAATCCTTTGTAAATCATTTGAACTAATTTTCCCAGCCTGTGTTGCGATGGAAATCACAAGGGGTAAATTCATTCCGGTAATAAGATGTATTTCGGGGTTGTCTTTTAAAAGGGGTAACATTTCGTTATTAACACTCCCCCCTAAAATATCTGTTAAGATAAATAAATTTTTCGTCCCCAGTTTTGTAACTAATTGCTGCATTTGTCCTTCGATTGGTTCATCTTCATCGCGATAAGCCGATAGTGCGTAAATATTATCTGCTGGACCTAGAATCATTTCAGCGGTTTGCTTTAAGCCTTGTGATAATTCTCCGTGGCTTGCTAGAATGATAGTATTCATTTTTTCTTCCCTCCTTACTGACACTTTTATACAAGCAAGTTGCGTGCCAACTTTTGTCTAAGGTTCAAATCCCGCTTGATTTCAGTGTTTTTCTGACACTTTCAACACATCTAGAACAAAAAAATACAGTGTTGGAAATTTTCACTTGAAGTGTTGATAAAAGCGTGAAGTAGCGATTGATCAATTCTAAGAAAAAAAGACACCACAAAAAAAGATTGGAAATTTTTTAAGCCCAGGATTTTTTCTTCTTTTAAATCGCTTTTTATAAATTTCAATTGCTTTTTACTTAATACTTAGACAGACACAAAAAGTCCCCGTACAAAAGTTAGTTTAGCTTTTGTACGGGGACTTTCATTTTTTATTTTGGTGCTACATACGTAACATTGTTAGAGCGGGCAATACTATTAGGGATAATACGGTATGAAACAGTTGTTGGCCCGACAACATTTCCTTCTGAGACCAAAATGCCATCTGGTCCAACAGCTTCAACAAAAGCCACATGACCATACACGGAACTAGAACCAGCAACTCCAGGATGGAAACTTACGGCATAACCAACTTTTGGTGTCCCAGTTGTTTTATAGCCTAAACGAGCACCTTTTTGGCCCCATTCGCCGCCATTGCCCATAAAGTTGTCAACCCGGCCACCTAATTGGGTAATCCGATTGTAAACATACCACGTACATTGTCCAACTGGATAAGAACCAGAAGTATTATAGTTGCGACCATCAAAATCAGGGAAAATCATTTTATTACGATAGTAGGTTGGAATATTTTGCCGTGATTGAATAATCATTCCGGTTTTTGTTCCAACTGGTGTTTCAGGTTCATCGTACTGGGTTAAATGATAAGCTGCGATAATCGAATTTAATTTATTACTGTATTGCGTATCCGTTGCATATTTCCCCATTAGATGGTCTGTTGCTTGGAGATAATTTCCCGCCTCAGAACGCCATGCGCCTTGATAAAAACCATCGTTTCCAGAAATACCGCCACGAATTAGTTCAACATAGTCTGCTAAGGATTCTTTGTAACTAGGATAACTTCTAAAGTTTGCCGTGATTTGATACAACTCGCCGTTTCCTTTGTCTTCCATTGTTTTCATAGCAACAGAAGAACCGCCGTGAGAACCTTTAATTCCAAACAAGTTGTAATAAGGTGCTCTTGATAACCCACTGCCACCAGAACCGCTTTCCAAAATTGCCTGAGCAATCATGACCGAAGCAAAAACATCATATTTTAACCCTAATTCTCTGGCATCATCTGCAATTGCATCGATGAAGCGTTGTGTAATCGGATTGGCTTTAAAATCAACAGTAGCTGCGTAATTGTCTAATGTCTTTTCACCTTGTTGTGTCAAAACGAGATTTTCCGGCATGCTAACTGCAAAAGATGGTTTTTTTATAACGCCATATTTTTCGCTTAATAGCGCTGTATCATTTTCTTCTTTACTGTCTGCATCTGTTTTATCAGCAATTTTTACAATTCCGGCGTCATTCACTTCATAACCTTGAATGGTGAAAATTTGGACACCTGGCAATTCTTCTTTATCTTTTGTTTGTTCTGTATCTTTAGTAGCGTCTTTAGTAGCATCACTAGTAGTTTCTTTTTTCTCTAATGCTGCTTCTTTTAGTTTATTTTGTTCTTTTAAAGCCTCGTGATTTTCATCAGTGGCCATTATATATTTACCTTGACCAAGGTAAATGGCAACTTTGTTAACTTCTTTATCTTGCCAGAAAAGAAGATCACCAGGTTGCGCTTTTTCCAATGAAATTTGCTTTTTATCTTTTACCATTTCCTCATAATTTTTACCAAGAGTTATGCCAAAAATTTCGTTATAAAGGTAATTTGGTAAAGTTAAATTATTAAAGGCAGACGGCGCTTTACCATCTTTTGCAAAAGGTTTATTCAGAGTCTTCAAAGCAGCTGCGATTATAGCACCTTGCTTTTTATCCTTTAAACTATTTAACAACGGCAATTCAAAACCATTTAAATTTGAATCAGTTAAACTGTCGACAATCAAATTATCATCCAATGGTGCAGATGCTGTGCCATCTTTACTTGGACCTTGAACAGGTTGTTTGGGGGTTGTTGCATCTGTTGTGCTTGGCTTTGATTGGTTTTGATTTGTATTGCTTTGATTTGGTTTATTGGTCGCAGGCTTATTCGGCTGTGGCTTTGGTTTAGGATTAGGCTTTGTTTCTGGCTTAGGATCTGGTTTTGGCGTAGGCGTAGGTTTTTGCGCCTCCTCTTTGACTAATCCAGTAATTGCCTTTTGTAAATTAACCAACATGCTGCTAACTTCATCACTAGAAGCATCCTCATTGGTTAAGAGAGTATTGGTTAGTCCAATTTGTTTTTGCAAAACCTTAAATGAAGCTGGTGTATATTCGCTAGCCTTAAAGTCCATTGCTTTTTTCAACAAAGCTTGTAAGCTTTCCTTATCGGGTTTTACTTCCAGTTGTAGACTACCTAAAAACACTTTAATCCTTTCAACCAAAGCATCAACAGTATTTTGATCAACCTCGTTTGCATTTTGCATTACCGAAGCTTCCTGGAAAAGCTCATTTATTTTATCACCCGGGAATGTAGAGGGGCGATATTGATCTTCTGTATTAATCAGATTTTGCAACTGATTGTACATTTCTGTTAACACAGTTTTGTCCACAGCCACCGGTGTCGGTGCAGGTTTCGGGTCATTTTCACCTTCACTAACTTCACCTGTATTTTCAGGACTATTTTTGGTTTCTGTTACCGCTGTATCACTATTATTTTGAACTGCTTCACTTGCTTGCGTAGTTGTAACAACATTTGCGAAAGCCGGCGTTCCTTGCGAAAAAAGCACTAACACAATACTAAACATAGAAAGTGCCCTTCGCAAACGTAGACTATTCCTTTTTTTCATCAGAGAACCCCCTTTTATTTCCTCGCTATTATATTAGCACATATTCTCATTAAATTCTAAGTCAAAACGTCTGAACAATTAATATAACAGTCGTAACTACAACTTGAATAAAAAGAGAAACTAGCATTCCAAAGGGTTTTTGCTAGTTTCTCAAGATTAGAGAATGATTTCAGCCAATTTTAATAAATAAATTTAATTATTTTGACGCGTCCAAATTAAAGTAAAAATAACTAACTTTATTGCGTTACCAACTGATATGCGTTTCGTAGACCTGACGGAATGGGAAATTCAACTTGACCGCAATAACTAAATCCAAGTGCATTGATCGTCTTGATCATAGGAAAATTTTCTGGATACGTATCAATTCGAATATCTTTAACCCCCTTTTTTTCGGCATTATTAATTAAAGCAGCTAAAAATTTTTGGGCAATTCCTTTTTTGGCAAAATTTTTGCTAACCGCTACGCGATGAATTGACACATAATCCTTACGGTCAACTGTCATCCAACGACCACAAATAGCAGTATAAACAGGATCAATTCCTTCGACTAAACTTGCAACTGCCACGATACTGCCTTCCATTATGGCAACCCAACAGAATTTATTTGCCACATCTTTTGTCATTTGGTCTTCATCAGGTCCATAGCCATCTTGCCACTGAGGGGATCCTTGAGCTTTTAAAGAAGCTCGTCCATCTGCAATAATTTCCATAATCACAGGTAGATCAAAAAAAGTTGCTAATCTTATTTCCATACTGCTTAAACTCCTTAGTTAAAATAAACGAAACGAACTAATTGGGTAAAAGCGCAAACGAAATGCGCCGATAATTTCATCACGGTGGATGGAACCAAAATTACGGCTATCTGTCGAGTGATCTCGGTTATCTCCTAAAACAAAATATTCACCCTTAGGAATGCGATAAGTAAAATTATCCATCTCCCATACCATATCACCGGTTTTAAACCCTTCGGAAGTGGCTTTATCATTAATAAAAAGGTTGTTGTTTTTGTATTCGATTTTTTCTCCTGGCAAACCAATGATCCGTTTAATGAATTTTTCCTCTTCACTAAATTGATCTGGATTGTTTAATACAACGATACTAAACCGCTGCAACTTGCCGATTTTCAAGGCAAACCCCCGATCACCATCGTAAAGCGTTGGTGCCATTGATGAGCCGTCAACAATTACTGGGGAGAAAATAAATATTCGAATGATTATTAAAATGGCGATAAAACCACCAAAAATCGCGATATCACGAACAGATATCTTCATCTTCTTCATAAACAACATCCTTTAGCCGGCTCTTTTTAATGTTCTTGATAAAAATTTATAACGTAACCCGACTCTATTCCATAACTTACGCTAGGATTAGAACCTTCTTACAATAAATATATAATAACGACACCGGTATTTCAATGAATATCCATTTAAGCAAAAAGGAAGATTCTCGTAAGTAAATCACAAAATTTATGAAAAAAGAAATTCAACACATTTTTTTGATCGTTTCATTTTAATTTTTTTAAAGTACCTACTATTGTAATTTTCTTTTGGTAGTAAAAAAGATTATACCTTTTGAGGTACAATCTTTTTTGCTAATTAGTCAATGACTTTTAATTTTCCCCGAAATTCATCAATTGTTTGATAGCCTTTTAAAGTCATAATGCTAGCCAACTCTTTAGTCAAACGCTCGAAAATAGCCGGTCCTTCTTTTTGCAGTTGCGTTCCCACCTGTAGCATCGTAGCGCCACACAATAAATGCTCATAGGCATCTTGGCCTGTTAAAATACCGCCGGTTCCGATGATTTTAATTTCTGGTTTTAAACGTGTATAAAAAGCTCGCACATTGGCTAAAGCCGTTGGTTTTACGTATTGACCACCAATTCCACCGAAGCCTTCTTTGGGTTTAATGACGACTTGATCGCTGGTTGTGTCGATATATAAGCCATTTCCAATACTATTGATAGAATTCACGTAAGCTAACGGATATTTATTTAAAATTTCTGCCATTTGATCAAAATGTGCCATATCAAAATACGGTGGCAATTTCACACCTAAAGGCTTGGTAAAAAATGTAAAAACTTGATTTAATGTTTCTTCTGTCAACTCAAAATCATAAGCAACTTGCGGCTTGCCTGGAACATTAGGACAAGATAAATTTAATTCAGTTACCCCTGCAAAATCACTGGCTTCAATTTCTTTTAACATCGCAATATTTTCTGCCACACTCATTCCGGCAACTGAGAAAAATAGGGGGCGTTTTGTGTTTTCTTGTTGTTTCAAGGCATATTCCAAATAGTACTCAAAACCTAAATTAGGTAACCCCATCGAATTAATACTACCTAAAGGAACATCGTAATAACGCGGCTCGCTATTTCCTGCTCGCTTTTCAGGTGTCGCACTTTTCATAATATAAGCGCCTGCTGCTGAAGTACTTAGTTCGTCAAGTTCTTTTATGGTCATGCAATGAACACCTGAAGCATTCATAAAGGGATTTTCAAAATCAAAGTCCAAAAAGTTGGTGGTTAACACAAAATCGCCTCATTTCATTTTTTGTTGGACTTAGCATAGCGGCTTTTTAGCATAAATTCAATAGTAACAATAAAACTTACGCATAATTCTTGTTTTTTGTTCGTCTTTCTTTTTT
The DNA here is from genome assembly GCF_017316025.1 of Candidatus Enterococcus myersii. GTDB lineage: Bacteria > Bacillota > Bacilli > Lactobacillales > Enterococcaceae > Enterococcus_C > Enterococcus_C montenegrensis. The sequence continues at coordinate 111,388 of NZ_JAFLVT010000015.1, read as the reverse complement.
TAGCGCACAGATGATTTACAAATACCAAAAAACAAGTTATTATTTGAACAGAATTCTAAAGGAGGTTGCAGTTATGAATGAAATCCGCACCGAACAAGAAATTGAAGAAATCAAAGAACGTATTTTAACCGCATTAGAAACTGTGATTGACCCTGAATTAGGGATCGATATTGTCAATCTTGGTTTAATATATGATATTGAATTTGAAGGCGAAACAGGAGAAGCCGTCATTAAAATGACCTTGACCACCATGGGTTGTCCTTTGGCTGATATTTTGACCGATCAAATCCATCAAGCGCTAGCTGAAGTGCCAGAAGTTACTAAAACGGAAGTTAAACTGGTTTGGTACCCTGCTTGGACTACTGATAAAATGAGCCGTTATGCCCGAATTGCTTTGGGTATTCGCTAAACTTTAATAGAAATTTAAAGGCGTAACCTTTCCCTAAACCACAGGAAAGGTTACGCCTTTTATCTTTTTATCTTTACAAAAACAATTTCCAATTTTTTATTTAGCCTTATTTTTTATGCGTAATAATTTATCACATTCAGTGATAGCTAATATCATGACCCCGGCTGCCACAGCGATTCCCCATTCCAAAGGCGATAAAGCGGCTGTATAAAACCAGTTTTGCATAAATGGAAGATATGTTAGTGCAATCTGCAACAAAAGCATAGTTCCGCTAATCCAAAAGGCTTTGGGATTAGTAAAGAAACTTTTTGAAAAAAGTGGCGCTTTTGTTCGAATATTAAACAAGTAAAAAATCTTGCTTAAAACAACGATATTAATCATCATCGTACTAGCCACGACCCTCGTCACACCTTGCAAAAGCAACCATTCATATGAAATCAGGCTGATAGCTGCCACTAAAATCGAGACATAGCCCATTTGAAAAATGTCATGGCGATTAAATATTCGTCCCGTTGACTGCCTTGGTTTTCGTGTCATAATATTGGCTTCTGCCGGTTCAAAAATGAAGGCAAATTGAATCGTAATCGCTGAAACCATGTTAATCCAAAGCAACTGTGTAGGCTGTAGCGGCATATCTTTTTGCAATAATATTGTAAAGGCGATAATCAACCCTTCTGCAAAAGAAGTTGGCAACAAAAAGAGAATGCTCTTTTTGATATTGTCATAAATCCTGCGCCCCTCACGAATCGCAACTGCCATTGTGCCAAAATTATCGTCAGTTAAAATCATATCTGCTGAATCTTTGGCCACATCCGTTCCTTTTTTCCCCATTGCAACACCAATATTGGCTTTTTTTAATGCTGGCGCATCATTCACGCCATCTCCAGTCATCGCTGTCACCAAGCCATTTTTTTGGAGGGCAGCAACAATTTCCAATTTATTTTGCGGTGTCGTTCTTGCAAACACTTGATTTTCTACTACTGCTTGTTCTAGTTCTTGTGGGGACATTTGCTCTAATTGGCCTCCGGTGATAACTGAAACTTCAGGTGCCAAATTGAGCTTTTCTGCAATTGCTTTTGCTGTCAGCGGATGATCACCTGTAATCAATTTGACACTCACCCCAGCTTGATTCATTTCCTTTAACGCAGGTATCACCGATTCTTCTGGTGGATCGATAATGCCGGCAATTCCGAGAAAATAAATACCTTTGGTTAAAAGCTCAGGTGTAATTTGTGTAACCAAATTGCTCACAACTTGGTATCCAACCGCAACAACTCGTTTTCCTTGCTCAGTTAAGTTGGTTACCTGATTTGTCCAATAGTCCTCAGCAAATTTTTGTTTTCCATTGGCTTTTGCCATTAAAAACAATTTATCAGGGGACCCTTTGATAAATAAAATTCGCTGCCCATCTTTTTTCTCTACTAATTTAGCAATATATCGGTAATCTGAGTCAAATGGCAACATGTCAATTTCGGTATACTCTGTTTTTTTAGGGAAGGGAAATTGCTTATAATACAATGTTAAAAAGGCGCCGTCTGTTGGTTCGCCATTAATTTGCCAGCCAGCTTCATTATGCAAAACAGTATCGTTGGCTTCAAATCCCGCTTCTAAGAACAACTTTAATTCTTCATCTAGTTCGACAACTTGATTATCAGCGCTAAGAATAGCACCGGTGGGGTCATACCCATCTCCTGAGACTTTTAATTGACGTTTTGAAAAAATAATGTCCTTTACGGTCATTTCATTTTTGGTTAAAGTCCCCGTTTTATCGGTTGCAACCACCGCAACTGATCCTAATGTTTCGACAGCTGGAAGTGTTTTGACAATGGTATGATTTTTTTTTGCCATCTCATTTACTCCCATGGCCAAAACAACAGATGTCGTTGCCGGCAGTCCTTCTGGAATTGAGCCCACAATCATAGTCACCACCGCCAGTGTTAGAACCGAAATTGCATAGGTTTCTAACAGAAGACTTAGGATAAATAAAAGAACTGAAACGCCGATAATTACCCAAGTAATCCCTTTTCCCAGATTATCAATTTCTTTCATTAAAGGTGTCTTTTCACTTTTTGTTTGAGCTACTTCTGTTGAAATCTTTCCAATTTCACTGTTTGCACCAGTGGCAATAACAATTCCGATACCACTGCCCGCTGTGACTGCAGTTGAAGCAAAAGCTAAGTTGTTTCTTTCTGCTAGCGGCGTAGCAGCTTCACTGATTTGGTCCGCATTTTTTTCTACCGAATCAGCCTCTCCGGTCAATGAAGACTCTTTTATACGTAAATTGTCGGTTTCGACCATTCTTAAGTCGGCAGGAACATTATCGCCAGCTTCTAAAAAGACAACATCGCCTACCACCAATTTTTCAGCTGCGATGTCTTGCCGAATGCCATCGCGATAAACTGTCGCTTCTTGCGACAACAATCCTTTGATTTTTTCTAGTGCATCTGCAGCACTTGCCTCTTGGTAGTAGCCGATTAATACATTGACAATAACAACCACAGCAATGATAATCGCATCTGAAACATGTCCCATTAACAACGTCAAAACAGCCGCAAATAATAAAATGTAAATAATCATATTGTGAAATTGTCGCAACAGTAATTTCCATTTGGGAGTTTTCTGACTCGTTAACTGGTTCAAACCATCTTTTTGCAACCTTCTTTTGGCCTCATCCTCACCAAGACCTAATGCAACTTCTCGTACACCATATTTTTTTAATAGTTCTTGTTTTTCCAACTGAAAATCTTGATATTTTTCCATGTTTGTACTCCTTTATTTTTGAATAAACGACAAATAAGCCCCTCACAGACACAACGGTCAATGACGTGCTTTATTTTTTATTCAATTAAAAAGTAAGCCAAACAAACTAAAAACTTCTGCTCTCCCTCAGGTGAGTCGTCATCCAAAAATACCATCCCCTTTCATTAGCAAGTGAATAAATTTATTTTTTGCACATAAATTTATTTCCTACTTTCAAAATAGCATATGTTATAAAAAAAGAAAAAGTCTTTTTTAAAAAAAGTAGTAGGCTTCTTTTAATTTATATTTTTCTTAAATTTCTTAAAATTATTTTAGAATAATAAAAAAAACGAACGCTTCATTTAACCGTCACTTTCTTCTCACAAGTAAATTACTTAAAGAGAGTACGGATAGTTTGAACTGTTCGTTTACTTTTTATTTCACTTTATAGCTAACAATAGCTAACATTTTTAAAGGAATTATTTATGGCTTTTTTTCTTCGTCATTTTAATTTCAGGAAAGACTCCTGTTGCTTTAAACGTTCGTTGATCATCTTCACTAGCAAAACGTCCGATAATAGATTGTGTTGGTACAAAATCGACAAAAGCATTTTCATCCACTTCTAAAATTGCCTGCTCTAAATCATATAATTCATAACGGGTGACAACCATCATAATCATTTTGCCTTCCACCCCAGAATACCCTCCCATTGAAGGTAGTAACGTCATTCCACGAAAAACATGTTCTGAAATGTTCTGCCCGACTTCATTGGGTTTTGTTGTGATAATAAAAGCCGTCACTTTTTGATGACTTGTATGAATTGCATCAACGACGTGACTCATCGCATAAATAGAAATGATCGTATATAGTGCGCTCTCCCAGTTAAAAATAAAACCAGCAATCAAAACAATAATCCCGTTTAGTAACAACATAAAATTACCGACAGTTTTCCCGGTCGTGTTGGATAAAATAAGCGAAACGATATCTAAACCACCGGTAGTAAACCCAAATTTCAAAGACAGGCCACCACCGACACCTAATAAGACTCCACCAACAATGGCATTCATCAAGATATTATTTGTCACTTCTCCTTGTGGAATGATAATGGTGAATAAAGAAACACTAATAACATTCATAAAACTCCAAAATGTTGCGGCTTTCCCTAATTTTAAAAAGCCCACGACAAAAATTGGCACATTTAATAAGAAAATAAAAATCCCAGTATCAAAAGTGATACCTAAGTATTGTTGTCCTAATGAGACAACAATTTGTGCGACCCCGTTCATCCCTGCTGCTAAGACTTGTGCTGGGATTAAAAAGAAGTTCAGTGCCACCGCAGCGATTACGCCTGAGAGCAAAACAACTCCAATTTTTTTCATCATTTCCATTTGCAGGTGCTGCTGCCAAACTTTTGTCACTACCTTCAAACTCCTTTTTGTGATAATTTATTTCATATCAATTTTGACAATATCATTCCATTTCTAATATAGCAGTTGTTGCTGTTAATGCAATCATTTTAGCTATTTTTTTGTGCCCAAAAATGCAATAAATTTTGTTTTAGTTCCTGACGATTGTTAATTGACAGATAATGCTGCCAATGCGCCGGAAAAAGGGCCTTATAATCAGAATTTTCAAACCGTTGATCTACTAATAAAACCACACCATAATCATTTTGATCTCGGATGACACGACCGGCTGCTTGTAGGACTTTGTTCATCCCCGGCAGTCGATATGCATAATCAAACCCTTTTTTGCCACCGTAATAGTCTTTTAGTAATTCTTGTTCAGGATTGATTTGAGGCAGACCAACCGTTACCACCATACTGCCGATCAAACGAGTTGCTTTTAAATCAATTCCTTCTGAAAAAACACCACCGAGTACACAAAATGCAACTAAAGAAGTTTTAGGTGCAGCTACAAAGGCCGCTAAAAAGTTTTCCCGTTCTATTTCAGTTAATTCAGTATTTTGAATCATTACCTGTATGTTAGGATAAGTTTTTTTGAAATTTTCAGCTACTAAATCCAAATACGCATATGAAGGTAGGAAAACAAAATAATTGCCTGTTTTGGCTGTTGCCATCTCATAAATAGCCAAAATTAAATCTGGCAAGCTTTTTTCGCGATTTTTGTAAGTTGTCGGAATATAGTCCAATAAAAATAACCCTTGGTTTTCTTTGGGAAAAGGACTGGGCAAACGATAACGCAATGCCTCACTGCCTCCGCCTAAAACATCTTGATAGTAATCTAATGGTGTAAAACTGGCAGAAAATAAAACCGCTCCTTTCCCTTTTGCTAGCATTTGCTCTAAAAAGGGCGCCGGATCAAGACAAAATTGTTTTAAGGTAACATCGTGGTAGTTACGGGTAACTGTCGTGACATAATGATCGTCGTAAAGTTCGCTAATTTTAAGATAATTTAATACAGCAAAGTAGTAATTTAATGCGATTTCTTGGGCTTTGTCTTTCGGATTTTCGCCTAACCACTCTTGGAGTTTTTCAGAAACTTTATATAATCTTTTATTTAAAGTCTCGGCCGGTAGCGTTTGGGAGAAAAAAATATCATTTTTCTTTGTGACTGCTGTCTCAATTAGGCTAAACTCATCATCCAATGAAGTTAACGCCCGCCGTAATTTCCGCTCTTTTTTTGGTAGTAATGCTAGTAAATGTTCCCCGCTTTGCCGATTAATACTAGCAGAATACATTTCTCTTGAACGAGCGACTAGATTATGGGCTTCATCAATTAAAAAATAATAGTTTTCTTCTTCTTCAAAAAAGCGGCGCAAATACACAGTGGGGTCAAATAAATAATTATAATCCCCTACAATAACATCGCACCATAAACTAACATCAAGGGACAACTCAAAAGGACAAAGGGTATGTTTTTTCGCGTATTTTTCAATAATTGGTCTAGTAATTTGATTTTCGTGATGCAATAAGTCCCATAAACCTTCGTTAATGCGATCGTAATACCCGTTAGCAAAAGGACAGTGCTCTGGGGTGCAGTTGCGTTCCGTCAAAAAACAAATTTTATCTTTGGCAGTGAGTGTAACACTTTTTACTTGGGCGCCTTTTTCACCACTAAGGGATTTTAAGGCGTCTTCTGCTACTTGGCGGGTAATGGTCTTTGCTGTTAGATAAAAAATGCGGTCGTTGTCTTCTTCTCCTAATGCCTTTAAAGCTGGAAAAAGTGTTGAAATCGTCTTACCGGTACCTGTGGGTGCTTCAACAAAAAGCCGCTGTTGTGTTTTTAAGGTTTTATAGGCTGCAACAGCTAGCTCTCTTTGCCCAATCCGAAATTCATCATAAGGAAATTGCAAAAGCTGTAAGGATGTATTGCGAACTCTACGCCAGTTGTTTTGAAATTCTAACCATTTTTGGTACTCGTTGGTTAAATCGCAAAAAAAATCAGCCAATTCTTCCAACTGGAATTGGCGAATTTCTTTTGTAATTTTCTCTTCAATTGTTTGAAAATACGTTAACTGAACACTAATTGTCGTTAATTCTTGTTGTAAAGCGTAAATATAAGCATAAACCATACCTTGATAAAAGAATAATTCTTTTTGTTCCGGCGGTAATTCCTCAAAAGGTGTTTCAGATGTTTTAATTTCATCAATCACATAGCCTACCTCATTGGAAAATAGTCCATCCGCACGCCCTTCTACTGTAAGTTCGTCATTATTTATTTTAACAGTCTGCTTTAAAAAGACTTCTTTTTGATAGTCGTCTCCGGCAGCTTTTTGCAGACGGCGGTGAATTTTGGCACCTTCTTGGGCTGTATGACTACTTGTATGACGACTATCTATACTCCCTTTACGCAAAATAAAGGTCACTAGCTTTCTAACTGAAACTCTCACACTTTGCAAAGGCTCACCTCCCAATAATTTAAGTCATCTTTTTAAAATACAACTCAATTTAACAGAAATTAAAAACCAAAACAACTGGAAGCTGACTTTTCTATTAGGGCTATATAGGTCTTTTAAAAGCCAAAAAGCCATGACACTTTTGTCACAGCTTTTTTAAGTCAATTCATTTATTTTGTGGTTTTTATTTGCGTTTCCATAATGCAACGATTTCGGCCAAAAACTTTGTAAAGATCGTCATATCAAAGCCAAGTTTACGATAGTTTTCAAAAATAGATTCAATTTCTAAACATAAGTAGCCTAAATAAAAGACCCATAACATGGCGACACCCGTTTTAGCTGGCAAAATAAAGGCGACTGGAACAAAGAACAGTAACAATAACATGCTTGCCAGTTTTCGAATAATCCCATTAATGCCAATCCGAGAAGATATCGCCCCTTTGATTTTAGCCACTACCATACCACTAAAAAAGTCAAAAATCATCGCAATTGCTAAAACTGCTACTACATTAAAAATCCCTGTACCTTGCAAATACAATAAAAAATGCCAAAACTCTTGATACATCTTCTTCTCCCCCCTTCATTATAACAACGAAGAAAGCAGCAAAGATGTCAAAAATTATTCAAAAAAAGTGTCATCTTTTTGCGTAACAACAGCAATTTCATAAGCTGATAAAGGACATATTTTTTTAATATTTTCACAGACTCTTTTTAATGCCGCGATTCGTGAAGGGACATCGGTATTGGCATTTCCTTGCATGATTAATAATAGGTTTTTCGTCTTTGGTGTGATTTTATAAGCTTCGCCATCACGGGCATCAAGATACGCCATCACGCCTTTTTGATCGCGATAAATTATATCTCCTACGCTAACTTGTTTTTCATTAGAGCCAATTGGAAAAAAAACGGTCGCTTCATAGGCTCGTGTAAATTCAACAAATTCAGTAATGGTATCAAAATCATGGGCACCAATGGCCAAAAATGAGTGCAGTGCTTCTGCATTGTATAAATCTACAATACTATTTACCCGCGGCATACTTCCACGTCGCTGAATATTTTTGATCAAGGCTTCTGCTGTGGGGGGATTTTTTTTTACACTCTGACCGATTGCTTGCATCTTGGCACGATAACCCGCAATAACTGAATGAACACGAATCGCCTCTCGATCATAATTTGCCGCTAATTCTTCACTTGCGGTAATATAGTTTTCCAACTCTTTGGTTAACGGAACATCTGGTGTAACATTTGTTACTTTTGCTAGTACGATGGCTGTCATACCTAATTGAACTAAACTATCCCTCAGATAAAATTTCATCTTTTTTCTACCCCCACTGCAACTTTTTTCTTTTATCATAGCATATTTATACAAAGGGCTACTTCAGACATCTCCCTTTGTTTGTTTTTGTTCTTTACGCTATACTGAAGGAGACAAATGTTGTTTGGAGGCGAAGAAATGGAAATTATCAAAATTCCAACCGGGGCAATTCAAGAAAATTGCTATTTAGTAGCTGATAAAGAAAATCTTTTAATTATCGATCCCGGTGCGGATGGTCCAATTATTATCCAAGAAATAGAAAAGTTAAAGGCAAAACCGGTAGCAATTTTATTGACCCATACCCACTATGACCACATTGGAGCTGTCGATGAATTACGCGATTACTACAACATTCCTCTTTATGTTAGTCCCTTAGAGGCAGATTGGTTGCAAGATCCGATTATGAATCTTTCTGGCCTGGGAAGACACGATGAGCTGGAAAACATTCTTGTTGCACCAGCAGACTTTTTATTTGAATTAAAAGAATACACGCTAGGCGGTATGACTTTTGAGGTTGTGGCAACTCCGGGTCATTCCATTGGGAGTGTTAGCTTTATTTTTGATTCTTTTGTTATCAGTGGCGATGCCTTATTCCGTGGCAGTATCGGGCGTACCGATTTACCAACAGGCAATCTTGAACAGCTATTGACCAGTATCAAAACAGAACTTTTTACTTTACCAGATGAATTTCCCGTCTATCCGGGTCATGGTGAGGCAACTACTGTTGAACGCGAAAAAAAATCCAATCCGTTTTTTCTAGCAACACGTTAGAATTTACTATTTTACTAAAAGTTAAAGAATTAAAAAGGAGATTTCAAGATGGAAAAAGTTGAACTTTATGTTATTCGTCATGGCAAAACAATGTTTAATGCACTGCAAAGAGCACAAGGATGGTGTGACACTCCCCTAACGGAACAAGGCGCCCAAATGATTCATTATTTAGGTCTTGGTTTAAAAGAAACAGACTTCGTTGAAGCTGTCTCCAGTGATTCTGGCCGCGCAATCGAAACAATGCGGATCGTCTTAGGTGAACATAGTGATGGGAATAAAATTCCTTACTCGATAGACAATCGCATCAGAGAGTGGTGCTGGGGTTCTTTAGAAGGTGGTTATGATTCTGAAATGTGGGGTGTTTTGCCTCGAGTTTTAAACTTTAAAGACAGCGAAGAAATGTGGGAAACTAACATTTCATTTGAAAAAATTGCTGAAGCTGTTAAAGATGCCGACACTGCTAATTGGGCAGAAGATTTTGAAACAATTAAAAATCGCGTACTTTCTGGTTTTGAAGATATTGCACATCGCGTGCAAAAAAAAGGTGGCGGCAAAGCTGTCATTGTTTCCCACGGCTTCACGATTGCCTTTTTACTCAATTTAATCGACGAAACACAACCGGTTCGGGTCGATTTGCAAAACGGGAGTGTCACTCGGTTAACTTATGACGAAAATGGCAATTTTTCCATCGAAGAAGTCGGTTCTACTAATTTTATTGAAGAGGGCAAAAAGATTTCAAAAAACCTTCTAGCTTAAACGTTTAATTCAATAAGTTTTTAAAAAAATATTTTCCCTTTAGACAGTCCGTCAAAAAATTTTGCGGATTGTCTTTTTTTTATAAAAGACTCAATAAAGCAATTGGTTTTCCAAAAATTTAAGGGTATACTAGAGCCTGTAATCTTTTTATGGCGCTTAGTGCCAACTACAAACTTATCAAGTTAAGAAAGGAATGAAAGCATGTTTTTGCTTAACATTTTAAAAGCGATTATTCTAGGAATCATTGAAGGAATCACAGAATGGTTGCCAATTAGTAGTACTGGACACTTAATTTTGGCTAATGAATTTATCAAGCTGCAAGAATCAGAAGCCTTTATGACAATGTTTAACGTTGTGATTCAATTAGGTGCAATACTTGCGGTTATCTATCTTTACTTTAATAAATTGAATCCTTTTTCTCCTCGTAAAAGTGAGATTGAGAAAAAAGATACTTGGAATCTTTGGTTTAAAGTTGTTGTAGCCGTTATTCCATCAGTTATTATCGGATTACCTTTAGATGATTGGTTAGATGCACATTTCCATAAGTTTTTCCCAGTCGCATTGATGCTGATTATTTACGGGATTGCTTTTATCGTGGTGGAAAAGCGCAACAAAAATGTAACACCAAAATGTACAGATTTAAATAAATTTACTTACAAAGCAGCATTAATCGTCGGGATGTTCCAAGTATTATCATTAGTGCCTGGTACTTCCCGCTCTGGTGCGACAATCTTGGGTGGTATTTTAATCGGGGCTTCTCGTTTTGTTGCCACCGAATTTTCTTTCTTTATGGGAATTCCTACGATGATTGGTGCCAGTGGTTTGAAAATTGTAAAATTTATTATGCATGGCAACAGTTTTAGCTTCCAAAGTACAATTGTATTATTAGTTGGTACTGCCGTATCTTTCATCGTTTCAGTATTAGCAATTAAATTTTTAATGAACTACATCAAGAAAAACGACTTTACCATTTTTGGCTGGTACCGAATTATTTTAGGGGTTATCTTAATTGGTTATTGGCTAATCGCAATGTAATTTTTTTTCATTGAACAAAACAAAAGGTGTGGCATCAAAGCGATGCCACACCTTTTATTTATAACTTAGCAAAATACCTCGTCATTTACTAAAAAAGACACCGCTAAAAATAAACGTGTTTGCTATAAAAATAGCTAGATGAAACTTTTACGTTATTGAAAAATAACAGCTTAGCAGGTCAACGTAAATTTTTTTGTTTAAAAAAGGTGCGGACAAGTCATAAAACTTGCCCGCACCTTTTCATTAAGTATTTTTAATTACCATGCCGTCAATAATATCCACAGCATCTTCACTAGCATTAACGATTTGTTCCAAACGATCATAGACGTCTTTCCATTTAATAATTTCTAAAACGTCAGTTTCTTCGGTAAACAAGCCTTTTTTCAATTCAGAATATAGGCGGTCAGACTCTGATTCAACCTGATTTACTTCATCAATCATTTTCTTCAAAGTTTTTGAATGTTTAAACTTCGGAAATTCTAGCATCGCCGTATGAACTCCGTTTGTTGCTGTTAAAACCATTTTAGCAAATTCATCTGTTTGTGGACGCATTTTAGTAATAGCTAAGTTTTCAAAAAGATAAGTCAAGGCATTAATCCCGTCTAAAATATCATCGATTCTTTCTGCTATAATCAAAATATCTTCCCGATCAATAGGGGTTATAAATGCATCATACAATTCATTAGTCAGCTCCGTCACAATGCGGTCGCCTTCTTTTTCCAAATCATGAATTTTCTCTGCCTCTAATGTTAGCGTTTCTGCAGAATAATTTTTTACCAATTGCACTAACACTTCTGCTGCATCCGCTGCATTTTGGGTCAAATGTGCCATTGCACCTAAAAAATCATATTGTTTTCTTCGTGCCATTGTATAAGCTCCTTATCTAAATTAAAAGATTGCAACAAATAATTTCGCCATTAAATAGGCAATTAAACCACAACCTGGAAATGTCATTACCCAGGCAAAAATCATTTCTTTTACAATCCGCCAATCCACACTGGAAAGTCGTCTTGATGCGCCTACGCCCATAATAGCAGTCGTTTTAGTATGGGTAGTGGAAACTGGAATACCAAAGACTGAAGCTAGAAATAAAACAATTGCTGCACTTACGTCAGCAGAGAAGCCTTGATATTTTTCTAGTTTCACCATATCCATTCCGACCGATTTAATAATTTTCATACCACCAACGGAAGTTCCAATCCCCATCGTGATCGAACATAACGCCATTACCCATAGTGGAATGGTAAAACCACCACCAGTTTTTTCGGCCAAATTGTTATAGTAAAGGCCTAACATAAAGACTCCCATAAATTTCTGTCCATCTTGAGCGCCATGTAAAAAGGCATTGGCTGCCGCTGCAATAGCTTGGCCGACAGTAAAAAACTTGTTGGCTTTTCTTCTTGGAACATCGCGAAAAATAAGCGCAATGAGCTTAGTAATTAAATAGCCACCACCAAAACCTAAGATTGTAGACACGACTAAACCAATTAACACTTTAATCCACTCTTGTCCATTAACGGCACCAAGACCGCCTAAAGCCATTGCAGAACCAGTTAAACCAGCAATTAACGCATGGGATTCACTGGTGGGAATACCAAAATACCAAGCCGCGACTGCCCAGACAACAATTGAAAAAAGTGAAGCTGCCAGTGCTACTTGTGAGGCGCCGATATTCCCTTGGGCGTCAAAACTTACAATATTACTGATTGTTTCTGCAACTTGTGCATTAAAATAAGTCATCACTAATGCGCCAAGAAAGTTCATAATTACCGCGATCCAGATTGCCACGTTTGGTTTTAGAACCCGTGTAGAAACAGCCGTCGCAATGGCATTGGGTGCGTCAGTCCATCCGTTGACAAAAATAACGCCCATTACCAGGGTAATCGTTACAACTAATGCTATACTCAAAAAATTACACCACCAAAAAGCAGATTTGTTTTTTTACGTTAGTATCATAGCATATTTCATTTTTGTTTGCGCTATTTTTTTAACTTTTTCTGTTAAGTAAAATTTCTTTACAACTTTTATTGCATTGCTTACAATGTTTGGGTATAATGATTAGTGTTGATTTGTATGACTTATCATGCAAAACTTTTTATTCGGAGGTGAAACTTATGCCAAACATTGAATCTGCAATCAAACGCGTGAAAACTAGCACTGCTGCTAACGCTAAAAATTCATCTCAAATGAGTGCTGTGCGTTCAAGCATCAAAAAATTCGAACAAGCTGTCGAAGCTGGTGCCGACAACGTAGAAGCTTTGTATAAAGAAGCTAGCAAAGCGATCGATATGGCCGAAACTAAAGGCTTGATCCACAAAAATAAAGCTAACCGCGATAAAGCTCGTTTAAGCAAAAAAATCGCTAAGTAGTTTCAAAAAGCGTTGAAGTTAATTCTTCAACGCTTTTTCTTTTACTTATTAAGTTTGGCAAAATTTTTATCGCGCGGTTTTTAAAACAAAAAGTTGGAATAAAAATTCTTTATCCATCTGGCCCGTTTTAACAAGATAATCATTTTCGACTAATTCATCAAACAGCGTCATAAGCTGTTTTTCATCGTATTTTTTTACTTGCTGCATGGCCAATTTTACACGATAAGGATGTACCTTTACCGTCTGGGCAATGTTGGCTTGTTGATAGCCCGCCTTCATCAATATTTTAGTCTGTAACAACAGGCGCACCTGCCCGATTAAAATAGCGTTGATTTTAATCGTCTCTTCTCCTTGTAGATGTAAATCTTCATATATCCGTAATGCTTTGTCGGCATTACCTGCTAAGACATTTTCTGTCAATTCAAAAATATTATTTTCCAAAGATTGTGGCACCAACTGTATAATCACATCTTTTGTTAAAGACGCACCCGTTGCCCCGTATAATAATAATTTATCCAACTCTTGCATTGCTTTGGTTAAATCCATTTCTGTAAGTTGCATAAAAGTATCAAAAGCCTGGCGGTCTAACTGAATGTTTGCAGCCGCTAGCGTCTGGCGCACATAACGCTGTACGTCTTGTTCTTTTAAAGGTTGTACATCGATTACAACCGCCTGTTTTTTTAACAACTTGGTGACCTTTTTACGTTCGTCTAATTTTTCATAAGGCGCAATCATAACTACGACACCACTTTGCGCCGGATCGGTTAAATAGCTCAAAAAATCTGTTAAGTCTTGTTCAATCACATTACTCTTTTTTTCTGCAGTCAAAAACAACGGATTTTCAGCAATGATTAACCGTTTATCTTCTAAAGAAAACAAAGACGGTGCTTGCGCTTCTGCCACGACTAAATTTAAAGGGTCCTGCTCCAAGTCAAAATAAACCAAGTCTAAATCATCTTTTTGTAATTGCAGTCGCTCCATAAAAGCGTGCTTGATGCGATCTTGCAAATAGCTTTCGGTCCCTAAGATAAGATATAACGGTGCCAGTGGTTTTTCTTTAATTGCTTGTAATGCTTCTTGGGCTTTCATTTTTTTCTCCTTACAATGACTCTTTTTTACATCCTAACATTTTCTACTGCGGAGGGCTAGCAGATTCTTGAACGGTTTTGGGCGTTGCGACAGGTTCTAAAAAGCCCCAAGAATAATAAATCATCCCTTGTTGATCGGTGCGAAAAGTTGTGACTTGCTGTTTGTTTAGTGTTTCTAAAACTTCCTGATGCGGATGATTAAAACGATTATTTAAGCCACAGGAAACAATAGCGGATTTTGGTGCCACCTCTTGAATAAAGATAGGCGAAGATGAGGTTTTACTCCCGTGATGTCCTAACTTTAATACATCGCTTTTTAAATTTTGGTATTTTTTTAGCAGCTGTTTTTCTCCAGCTTGATCTAAGTCTCCAGTCAATAAAAAGCGTTGCTTTTTTATTTGAGTTTGCAAAACAAGGGAGTCTTCATTTTCCCCTTTGCTTTTGAGGGGGGCAAAAACACGTAACGGAAAATAACCGATGACAGATGCTGCCCCAGAAAGCAGTTTTAAATCTGTTTTTTTGGGCAACTGATTTAAAGACTTTGCAATATTTGGCTGTTTTTCACTTCCTGCACCTAAAACTAACTCCTTTACATCAAAATCTTCCAATACGACATCTAAGTCTCCCATATGATCACTGTCACCATGGGTAATAATTACCCTATCAATTTTTTTAATCCCGCAAGCTTTTAAAAAAGGTACCAGTGTATTTTGGGCATTGCTGTTTTGAATTTTCTGCTGCCATTTCTCTTGTGGAAAAAGCACTTTTCCACCTGTATCCACTAAAATTACTTCCCGGTTAAAGGGTGCTTTAAAAACGATCGCATCGCCTTGACCGACATCCACAAAAGCTACCATTAAAGGAAACGTCACGCGATTAATTAAAAATGGAAAAAAAAGCAGTAAAATAGCTAGTTTTATTTTAGAAAATTTCTTTTGGTACAGATAAATCCCTAAAAAAGTTAGTAAAAAGACATATAACGGCGGTACCCAGCCAATTGGTAAAGTAAAATGAACGGTATTTGCCAAAAGACTTTCAAAGAGAAAAATAAATTTTTCAAATAAATGAATCAGAAAGTCAAACGAAATAACAAATGTACTGACTATAATCACCAGTCCTACTGGTAATAAAAAAAATTTGAACACTGGTAATAAGGTGACAGTTAAAAAACCGCCCAACAATGGCCATTCATAAAAATAAAAGCAAATTAACGGTAATGCCAAAAGGGTTAACCAACTACTCGTTTTAAAGTCTTTTAGCTTACCTTGCTCATTGACTGTGATAACCAATAAAAGCGACATCATAAAGGATAATTGCCCGCCAGTCTGGAAAATTAGTAACGGCTCTTTAAATAAACATAGCAAAAGAACAATACCAAATTTATCCATTGGTGATAAGACAATCGGCAAAAATTTTATTAATAGATTTAGGATAAAAAGCAAAGTTGCTCGCCAGATTCCAACGCTTCCACCTGTCAAAAGGAGAATAAACACAGCAAAAATAAGGACTGGCAGCAGACTTTCTTTTAACGTTAGCCTTAAGCATTGCAATAAACCTAACCATGCCCCTAAAAAGATATGCACATGCATACCTGAGATACTAAAAAAATGCAAAATACCACTTGGTGATAATGTGCCCTGCGTTTGTTTAAAGTCTTGATCTTTATAGCCAAAAAATAATGCCCCAAGATAAGCACTCGTTTTTTGTGGCAGCTTCCTCTTTAGCTGGCGAATAAAAAAAGCACGCACTTGATCCCAGGTGAAAGTTTTTTTAGCGTGCCAATTAATTTTTTTGCTATTTAACACACCACAATAACCATGGCTTCTCAAATACTTTTGTTGATTAAAGCCGGCTAAATTCCGCTGCCCTCTTCCTTTTGTAAACGTGCCAAAAATAGTAGCGTAGTTTTGCTGAAGGTCTTTATTTACTATCTGCTTTTTTTCTGTCTCACTTTGAAAAGTATAATAACAGCTAAAAACTTCGCCACGTTGATTTTCGCCATGAAAACTCAAATTATCCCCATTAATTTTTAGACTATCTGCAGAAACTTTTAAAATAAACTCCTGTTTTAATGTATAATCATGATCAATTTTATCTAAAGTTGTCAGCAGCCGTGGTACGATAAAAAGACTGCAGAACCCAATCACAAAAACAAGTTTGAACTGGCGGCTGCAGCAAAAATAGACACAATATAAAAACAGTATTAAAAATAGCAGTGGACAATTTAAATAAATACCACAGATAATAAGAACCATCGCAAGACTCGGGATAATCCAGCGATTAGCTAAATCGTTAATCAGTTACTTCGTTTAAAGAACCAAAAGAAAGTTTTTGAAAATATTCAGGATCTAAGTCAACTTTTTGGGCGGTTGCTCCCACTTGTGCAATTAATTCAATCGCATATGGATCATTACGATAATCGTGTAAGTAGTAGATTTTTCGAATACCTGCTTGTAAAAGCGCTTTGGTACATTGCAGACAAGGAAAATGCGTTACATAAACCTCTGCTTGATCTGTGGAAATGCCTAATTTCGCGCATTGCAATAATGCATTCATTTCCGCATGAATGGTGCGAATACAATGGTTATCTACCACATAACAACCATCATCGATGCAGTGAACATCACCACTAACTGACCCGTTATAACCTCCTGCAATAATGCGTTTATCTTTTACTAATGTTGCCCCAACTTCAAGACGGGTACATGTACTGCGTAATGCTAAAAGTACCGCTTGTGCCATAAAATATTGGTCCCAAGGGATTCTTTGATCAGCCATAGCGTTGCTCCTTTATTATTTTATTTATATTGTAATCGATGCACGTAATTTTTCAACCGTCTTTTCCCCGATTCCTGAAACTTCTTTTAGCTCTTCTATTGATTTAAAACTTCCATTTTCTTCCCGATACGCAATAATTGCCTCCGCTTTTTTTTCGCCAATGCCTGAAAGTGTTTGTAACTTGGTTAAATCTGCGGTATTAATATTGACCATTTCTGAATTGGAAGTTGCCTGTTTACCGACGCTAAAATCATTACCAATACTGACAGACGTTGATTCTTTTTGATTTGGTACATAAACCATCTGTTGATCTTGTAATTTTTGGGCCAAATTAATTTCTTTTTGCAGGGCACATTTAGTAAATCCGCCAGCTACTTGAACAAGTTTTTGCATCCTAGAATCCATAGGTAGTTCATACACCCCTGGTTTTGCGACCTCTCCTTTAATATCAACTGTAATTGTCTTTACTTTTGTTTTACTTTCCTTTGTCTGTTCAATTTGACTACTCGAGTCCAAAGGTAACGACGCCCATGACTTTTTTTCATTTTGTTTTTGCCAGATAAAAAGCCCGCCGATAAGCAACAAGACAGACAAAACTGCACCAACTAGTATCACTCGTGTTTTGTGTTCATAAAAAAATGCCATCTTCTTCCTCCTTTCACAATTATTTACGCAAAAGAAATAAAAAAACTGCAATAATTTCTAAATAAAAAAATCGTGAAAACCAGCTTTAGCTAATCTTCACGATTTTTCTATTTTGTAATGAGATTTTGTAACTGATTAAAATCAGTAACGTAGTAATCTGCGGGGATATTTTTTAATAAGCCTTCATTATCAAAAAAGATGGTTTTTAAACCAGCCTGTTTACCCGCAGCAATATCTAAAAGGCGATCACCTACCATCACCGTTTGCATTTTTATTAACTGATATTTGGCAAGCAAATAAAGCAAAGCCTCTGGATTCGGTTTTCTTGCAAAATTATTTTCTTCGCCGACAATTTCAACAAAAAAATCAGTCAATTGGTAATAGGCCAATAATTTTTTGGTGGATGCGACAGTTCGATGGGTCATAATAAAATTTTGTCCACCCTGCTCTTTTACAGCCGATAACATTTCTCTTACGCCTTTAAAAGGATGCGGCCATTTATCCATCTGATCTTCATATTGATGAAATCGCTTGGAAAAATCAACAAAGTCTAAGTCATAGCCTTCAGTGACGGCTTTTGAAGATTTTTCTTTTAGAAGACGATAAATTTCTTCTTTTGGAGGATTTAGACCTTCTTCTTGCAAAACTTTTAAAATAGCTTTTAACATATTGGGGTACGTATCAAATAAAGTACCGTCAAAATCCCAAATAAAATCTTTCATTTTCATCAACCTTTAGTTTTTAAATGAATGGATTGGGGCTGGAATACGGCCACCCCGCGCGATAAAATCAGCACTTTTAGCCGGATTAACTTTCATTACTGGCGCACGACCCAACAAGCCACCAAATTCTACCATGTCTCCAACTTTTTGTCCTTTAGCTGGAATTATCCGAACTGCAGTGGTCTTATGATTAATCACGCCAATCGCTGCCTCATCGGCAATCATTGCCGCGATCGTTTCAGCAGTCGTATCACCAGGAATAGCAATCATATCTAAACCAACTGAACAAATTGCCGTCATTGCTTCTAATTTTTCTAAATTCAATAATCCGTTTTCAACAGCTTTAATCATCCCTGCATCTTCAGAAACTGGAATAAAAGCACCCGATAATCCACCGACATGATTACAAGCCATAACGCCACCTTTTTTTACAGCGTCATTTAAAAGTGCCAAAGCTGCAGTTGTGCCGTGGGTTCCAACTGATTCCAAACCCATTTCCTCTAAAATTAAAGCCACGCTGTCTCCTACAGCAGGCGTTGGTGCTAATGACAAGTCGACAATACCAAAGGGTACACCTAAACGTTTTGAAGCAACTTGTCCGACCATTTGACCCATACGCGTAATTTTAAAAGCAGTTTTCTTAACAGTTTCAGCTACGACATCAAAAGATTCGCCCTTCACCTTTTCTAATGCCCGTTTTACAACGCCGGGACCACTGACACCAACATTAATCTCACAATCAGCTTCACCAACGCCGTGAAAGGCGCCAGCCATAAATGGATTATCCTCAACTGCATTAGCAAAAACAACTAATTTGGCACACCCCATATCAGAAGCATCCGCAGTTTTTTTGATTGTTTCCCCCATTAATTTAACTGCATCCATATTAATTCCCGCCCGGGTAGAACCGATATTAACCGAAGAACAAACAAATTGCGTTTCTTTTAGCGCCTCTGGAATTGAAGCAATCAACGCCTCATCTGCACCTTGATATCCTTTTTCAACTAAAGCTGAAAAGCCACCAATAAAGTTTACACCTAAAGCAATTGCTGCTTTATCTAAAGTTTTTGCAAAAGGAATGCAATCTTTTGTTCCACTCGCAGCAGCAATCAGTGAAATCGGTGTTACAGAAATACGTTTATTGATAATGGGAATACCAAATTCCGTTTCAATATCTTCTCCTACTTTTACCAAGTCGAAAGCTTTGGTTGTAATTTTTTGATAAATATTGTCACAAGTCTTTTTGACATCGCCGCTGATACAATCTAGTAAAGAGATTCCCATTGTGATCGTACGTATATCCAGGTTTTCTTCTTCTACCATGCGAATGGTTTCTAAAATCTGATTTGTCTCCATGGTTATAACCCCTTACTATAATTTATGCATTGCATTAAAAATTTCTTCATTTTGAATGTTAATTTTGACACCTAAACTATCTCCAACTAAGTTAAGTGCCTTTTTGATACTTTCAAACTCTGCGGTTTGTTTTAACTGTAACATCATGGTCATTGTAAAATAATCTTCCATAATCGTTTGGGAGACATCTAAAATGTTAATATCTAAGTCAGCCAACTTTTGGCTGACGCCGGCAATGATTCCCACCTTGTCTTGTCCGATTACTGTTAAAATAGCTTTCATAAAAATACCTCCTGTTTTTTTCGAGTATAGCAAAAAAAAGTTGTCCTTTCGACAAAAAAGTGAACATAATTAAATTATCAGCTTGAAAAGTTCGTGTTTATAGCAACTTTTTCGCGATTATTTGCAGCTTATCGTCGAATTCATAAACGATTGGTGCAGCATTGGGAATTGCAATCGTATCCATCTCATTTTCTGGAACAGCTTCTAAATATTTCACTAATGCCCGTAAACTGTTACCATGTCCAGCTATTAAAATATTCTTACCCTCTAACAATAGCGGTATAATTTGATCTTGCCACAATGGAATAACCCGTTTAACCGTTAAGTCAAGACTTTCTCCTTTTGGTAGATCTTGGGTTGCCAAATTTTGATAACGGCGATCAAAATTTCCTGCATATTCTAATGGTGGCATTTCAAAATATCCCCGCCGCCATTTTTTTACTTGTTCTGCGCCATAAATTGCTGTCATTTCATCTTTATTCTTACCAATTAAAGCACCATAATGTCGTTCATTTAAGCGCCAAGTTTTTATTAATGGCACCCACAATTGATCGCTTGCTTCTAAAACCAATTGACTTGTTAAAATGGCACGTTGCAAAACAGAAGTAAAAACGGCATCAAATTGCAGCTGAGCCATTTTTATTTTATTTCCAGCTGCTTTTGCCTGCTCTTCACCTTTTTTTGTTAAGGGGACGTCCAGCCACCCTGTCCAATAATTTTCAAAATTTGCAATACTTTCACCGTGGCGTATCAATACAACTTTCATCTTGCCGCCTCCTTAGCTCTATTATCCCAGTAATAAAAAGAAATGTCATGAAAAAAATGAAAATTCTTGCAAAACCTCTTTGAAAAGGCTTGTATTTAATAGTCGTTATGCTACCATTTACTTTGCTTAGGTAACAAGTTTGAATTAAAAATAAATTTACAAAAAAATAGGAGTAAATAAATGAAAGATTTGACAAAAGGAACACCGGCCAAACTGATTTTTATGTTTACGATTCCATTATTTGTAGGGAATATTTTCCAACAGTTTTACAATATGGTAGACATGATCATTGTCGGTCAAACAATCGGCAAAGATGCTTTAGCCGCTGTAGGTTCAACAGGGAGCATTACTTTTTTAATCATTGGTTTTGCCCAAGGTTTAACCGCAGGACTTTCCATTATTACTGCCCAACGTTTTGGTGCAAAAGATTACAAAGGAGTCAAAAAAAGTTTTGCTGCAAGTCTTGTGATTAGTTTAATCGTTACCCTTATTTTGACGGTTTTGAGTTTAGTTTTTCTACGCCCTTTACTGCATATTATGCAAACTCCACCAGAAATTTTTGATCAAGCGGAAGAATTTATCTCCGTTATTTTGGGCGGAATGTTTGCAGCCATGGCTTTTAACCTTTTGAGTAATATGGTGCGGGCGTTAGGGGACAGTCGTACGCCGTTATTCTTCTTGATTTTTGCTGTCATCATCAACGTGGTATTAGATCTAATTTTCATTACTAAATTTAATATGGGTGTATCAGGCGCTGGTTATGCAACGGTTATCGCCCAAATGTCAGCTAGCTTGATGTGCTTTATTTATATTAAACGCCGTATCCCGCTTTTACAAATTAGCAAAAATGATTTCAAAAACTTAAAAGACGAATACCGTGTTCATTTAAATGCCGGTCTACCAATGGCCTTTCAAGCTTCTATTATCGCTATTGGGGCAGTTATTTTACAGTCGGCTCTCAATAGTTTGGGAACAGATGCAGTAGCAGCTCAAGCTGCTGCCGGACGGATTGATCAATTTGCAACTCAGCCGATGATGAGCTTTGGCGTGACAATGGCCACCTTTACCGCCCAAAATTACGGGGCAAAAGAATATGGGCGCATTCTAGAAGGGGTCAAGCAATGCTTAATTATGAGTATTATTTTTAGTATTGTTGCAGGCATTGTCGTAATTTTATTTGGTGATTCCTTTGTTGCATTATTTGTTAGTCGTAGTGAGACGAAGGTTTTTGAACTTTCTCGTATTTACTTTTTAATCGTCGCTAGTCTTTATTGGATTTTGGCTATTCTTTTTATTTTACGGTATACGCTACAAGGCTTGGGGCAGACCAAAATCCCCACAATCGCAGGTATCATGGAATTGATTATGCGTTCTTTTGCTGCAATTGTTTTAACTCACTACTTCCAATATCCAGGGGCAGCAGCTGCTTCTCCACTTGCTTGGGCTGGATCAGTCGTTGTTTTATTGTACTCTTATGTTAGAGCGATGAAAGATTTACGTCGTTTAGATCATGAGCAAAAAACGCAATTATCAAACTAAACCCTGCAATTAAAAAATCACCAGCTGGTATTNNAATACCAGCTGGTGATTTTACTTTTTTACTACACTAATCTAATAATTGATCCATATCGACTACTTTACGATAGGAATTGATTTCTGTGATTCCCATTACCTTATCAATATCAATACTAAAGCAAATTCCATTACCGGGCTCGCTAATTTTAATCCCTTTACCAATAGCATCCATTACTTCATTTGTTAAAGTATCTGGCACCAAAGTCAAAACAACATCTTTTTCAGGTTCAATTTCAATCCCGAAAAACTTTCCTTTATCATGAGAGCCAGATCCTTTACCATGAAGCAAAGTTCCGCCATTTGCTCCGGCTAATTTTGAATAATTAATGACCTCATCGCCAATGCCACGGTCTACAATCGTAATAATCATCTCAAGGTTCAAAGCTACTGGTTTGTTCATTTTTCAGCCTCCATTTTCACTGCTTTTTGTTCTGCTCTTTTTTTATAAATATATCCTAGTGCTAAGGTGGATAAAATCGGTGTTAGGGCAATTAAGGCCACCACACCAAAACCATCAATCAACGGGCTACGCCCTTCAATTTCAGCCGCAATAGCAACGGCCATTGATAAAATAAAGGTTGAACACATCGGTCCAGTTGCCACCCCGCCATTATCAAATGCCATGGCCAAAAACATTTTGTCAACTTTACGTCCCAAAATAAAGACTGCAATATAGCCCGGAATAAGAAAGTAATAAAGGCTAAATCCTGCCAGTAAACGCCACATCGACAAACTAACCGCTGCCCCAATTCCAAGCGACACGACAGCTAATAGTACCTTGCCGCGTACCGTTCCACCACTTTCTTCTTCCACTTGTTTGACCATCACGTGAATTGCAGGTTCAGCAAAGCCTACCAAAAAACCCATTAAAAATCCCAAGGGAATTAAAATCCAATTGTAATCCAGTTGTGCAATTTCACTTCCTAAATATTGCCCCACTGGCACATAAGCAATGTTAACACCATGCAAAAATAAAATTAACCCTACTGTCGTAATCAAAAAACCTTTTAAAATCTGACTGAATTTCTTTTTACTCAGCTTAAAGCTGGTAAAATTTAACAAGACAAATAAAAAGACAATTGGAAAAATTGCAATTAAGACATCTTTAATCATTTCAGTGAAGCCGGTAAAGACTTGTTGTAAAAAAATCATTGGAAAATCACCCCCAAAACCATTACCGCAAGTATTGGACCTAAAGAAGAAACACCTACCATACCAAAACTATCGTTTTCTCCTTTTCCTTGATGAATCATACTCGTCAACCCACTGGCCAATGCTAAAATAAACGGTACTGTAACCGGACCTGTGGTAACGCCGCCGGCATCAAAAGCGATCGGCATAAATTCCGGGCTGGTAAAAAATGAGGCGATAAAGACTGCAACATAGCCAATTAACATCATGTGATAATAAGACAGACGAAACACTGTTCGTAACAAGGCAAAAGCCAGAAATATTCCCGTACCGACGCTTACTACTCCAACCAGAACAGCTTTTGTAATCGTACCCTCTGAGATTTCTGTCACTTGTTGTGCCAAAACCTGGACAGAAGGCTCGGCAATTGTTATCCCGATGCCAATTGAAAAGCCCAGACTAATCATGATTGCTAAACTGCGGCGTTTGATCATATATTCCCCTACTAATTCGCCAACTCGCAACATCGAATATTCCGCACCAAATAAAAACAGCGTCATGCCAATCATCATAATTCCTGCCCCAACAATAAAAGTAGCCAGGTCTTCAAAAGGTAACGGCGCAAAAATAAAAGTCAAAATGACAATTAAAACTGTCATCGGTAAAATAGCAACAATCACTTCTTGAAAATTTTTTCGCATATGGTCCCTCCTTAAAAAAATTTTCGATACTTTTGCCAAAAAAGTACCTAATAATTTAAGTATACAATAAAATGACAAACAAAAAACAAAACCATGTCTATTTTTTAATGATTTTCACTTTTTTCTCATATATTTATTACGTAGCAGGCTTGTTTGCAAAAAAAAAGCAAAAAATCACAAGCCAGTCTTTTTCAATATGAAAGACTGGCTTGCGCCTCTAATTATAATTTTTAAATTAATTATCTAAAATGGTTACTTGCACTTGTCGGCGGCCCCAAACATCACATTGTGCGGCTGTCGGAAAATGAACGTCAATAATATTTCCTTGAATTGCAGAACCCGTATCAACTGCGTAGGCCTCGCCATAACCTTCAACATATAAATGGGTACCTAAAGGAATAACGCTAGGATCAACGGCAACTGCCATCGGATTTTCCAAAAGATTTTGACCAGTCGCAGTCACTGTGCCTCCACCTAAAGCATCGGCCGGATCAGAGCTATATGCAGTTGACTCCATCGTGATTGTACGACCAGAGTAGGCTGTATTCGTTGTTGCTGCTGAACTTTCTTCTTGGCTCGTTGTTTGATTAGCTGGTGCAGCAGCAGTAGTGTCTGATGAAGTTGTAACATCTTTATCTGTATCAAATTTCAATACTTGTCCATCAATGATTAAATCAACGTTTGCAATTTTATTTGCTGTGGCAATTGCTTGAACATGATCTGTGTCACCATAGTATTTCAAAGAGATACTTGTTAATGTATCTGAACTTGTAACGGTATGTTCAACTTCGGCGGCATTGGCATTAACACCAAAGGCTGCGACACCGGCTAGAATTGCTGTTGTTGCAAAAAGTGATTTTACTAATTTCATCTATAAGTTGCTCCTTTATTGTTTCAATATTCGTCTCAAACGACTTGTATATCATAACAAGGAGCAGCGATTTATAGGTGACAACGCCGTAACAGAATATTTCAGTTTCACAAAAATTATTACAAAAAACCAGCTTTATTAAAAAAGAGGCGGTCTATTCCTTTTATCTTTTGAATTATTTCCTTCAAAAATTTTCTGACAATTGTCATATAACAACCATAATTTAAGTGATAAAAATTAAGAAAACATTAATCGTAAAATGAAAGCCTTACTTTCAACCTAAAAATTACAAAAATATTATTTTGTTACTCTATTTTGTAATGTAATATCCCTTTCTACTATCGTTTCTTACGCCAACCTTTGATTAACTTTTTCAATAAAATCGTGCCACACACAATCAAGGTGACATTTTCAATGGTTTTTCTTTCAAAAGTCAATTGATAATGGAAATCTTTATTTTTAACTTCTACTTTCAAATTTTGACCTCCTAAAAATCGGATACTATTTTTTATTCAACTTATGGCGATTTAACCATTTAATTGATGTGGTTTACTTTTTTTACTTTATGCGCAACAGGAAAAATTCAGACTAGTTTTCATACTTTTGAATTTTTTCTGTGTATTCCCGAATAACCGTTGCAGACTGACGGAATTTTGCTTCTTCTTCTGCAGTCATATGAATTTCTAAGATATCAAAAACACCCGAGCGATTTAAAACAGCTGGAACACCAGCAAAAATTCCTGTTTCATCGTACTCACCTTCCAATAAAGTTGAAACCGGAACAATTGAGTTTTCGTCATATAAAACAGCTTTAATAATCCCCACGCAGGCAGATGCAATCCCATAATAAGTTGTTCCTTTACGGTTATAGATTTCCCAACCTTCTTGTGTAGTTTTATAAACTATCTCATCTAAGTCTACATCTCCTACTAATTCCGTATTATCAGCGATGATATCTGTAAATGATTTTCCCGCTACCGTCACCATTGACCAAGGTACCATTAAAGAATCCCCATGCTCACCTAGAGCGTATGCATATACACTTCTCGGATCAACATCAACTAAATCTGCTAAAAAGTTTTGTAAACGAGCGGAATCAACAGAAGTTCCAGAACCAATCACTTGGTTTTTGGGTAGCCCTGATAATTTATAAACCAAATGTGCTAACATATCGACTGGATTAGAAACAACAATAAAAATTCCATCAAAACCACTTGCCATGACAGGTTCCACAATTGATTTAGCAATTTTGGCACTAATATCTAAGGTATCCAATCGCGTTTGTCCTGTTTTTGGTGGTGCACCGGCAGTAATAACGACAATATCTGCATCTGCACAATCTGTGTATGTGCCAGCTTTTACCCGCACATTCCGACCTAAAAAACGAATGGAATTTCGCAAATCCCGTACTTCACCTGACGCTTTTTCAGCATTTATATCAACCATTAACACTTCATCACAAACACCTTGGGTAATGAGACTAAAGGCAGTTGAAGAACCCACCAGACCACTACCAATAATTGCAACTTTAGATTTATTTATTCGCATATCTTCACCTCAAATTTATTTTAAATACATCATCATGTTATCAAAAGCGCGTCAAACTGACAAAGCATTGACGTTATTCACTGTCAAAAAATATTTTCTGAAATTTTCTTGACTTGAATACTACTTTTCGCTAAACTAACAACAGTTAAATATCTCGGGAATGATGTTCTCCCTTGGAATTATCCAAAACCGCTATTAAAGCTAATGACTTCTGCAAGTTTATTTGTAGAACCATTAGCTTTTTTTGTGTTTATTTTGCGAAAACATCAACCCAGATATTTCATCACATTATTTTTAGGGGGATTTAAATGTTCGAAAAAGCAGTAGTAAAAATGGTAAAAGAAAGTGGCATTTTTTACGGTGCGGTTTTCATTGTTGCACTTATTACCGGGACCGTCTCTCATTTTTTATTAGCCGGTTTAGCTTGGGTGGGAAGTTTCCGAGATAGCCATGCCTATCTCCTATTTTTTTTACCAATACTGGGTGTCCTAACTGCCTATATATACCAAAATTATGGCAAAGGCGCAGATAAGGGTAACAATTTGATTATTGAAAGTATTCAAAAAGAAGCTCGTGTACCAGTCAGAATGGGATTTTTTACTTTTATCTTTACAATTTTATCCCATTTATTTGGTGCCTCTGTTGGTCGTGAAGGCAGTGCTGTACAAATTGGCGGTGTTGTTTCAAACAAATTAGGCTTACAATTAAAATTAAATAAAAAAAACCGCAAACTATTAATTCACGCGGGTATCAGTGCCGGTTTTGCCTCGATCTTTGGTACTCCTTTAGCTGGAGCATTTTTTGGCATGGAAATGGCGTATATTGGAAAAATAGAGCGCAACGCTTTACTAGCTTGCTTTACAGCTGCATACGTCGGCAATTTTACAGCGTTAATTTGGGGTACCAGTCATAGTCATTATCATATTGAGGAATTAACAAACATTACACCCCGCTTTATTTTAGTATTTATTGTTGCAAGCATTGCCTTTGGTTTAGCTGGACGACTGTTTGCCTACTTAACTCACAGCTTTAAAAAGTTTTATCACCAAGCTCTTCCCCATTTTTTAATACGAGCATTTGTTACAGGTGCGATTGTAGTTATCCTAATGCTCCTTTTGCAAGGAGAAAAATATGAAGGATTGAGCCTTTGGATGATAAAGGATGCCTTTTTAGGACTTGCATCTGTAAAACAGGCCTTGTTTAAATTATTGTTTACTAGTTTAAGTTTGGGGGCAGGTTTTCAAGGTGGTGAAGTGACACCTTTATTTGATATCGGGTCTGCTTTAGGATCTGGAATTGCTACCAGTTTTCAACTTTCACCTAGCTTATTTGCTGCCATTGGTATGATTTGTGTCTTCGGCTGTGCTGCTAACGCTCCTTTAACGACAATTATGTTGGGGATTGACTTATTCGGCGCAAAAATGCTGCCTTTTTATGTAGCAAGTGCTTTTATTAGTTATTTCATATCCGGTCATCAAGGGATTTATACGTCTCAACTTATTGTGCGACCAAAATCTGTTCTTTTAAAAAAGCACGTTGGCTATCGCTTATCTGAAATTCCCAAAAAAGGAGCCTCAAATGAAAACTAATCCGGAAAAAATCTTCCTCACAAAATTATTTGGCAATAAGCGTCTTCATACTTTGCATTTTAACAAAACCGGTACAATGTACTTTCACATCAAAGTCTTTGACGGTACGGTGCAGGCAATTCATAACAGCTATAGTTTAGACACCAGAAATTGGTTAGATAATCCCAAACATACTAAACCCTATCAATCCCAGCATATCTTAAAAGCTGGCGAAGAAAAAATTATTAAATATGAAATTGGTAAAGTTCACGAACAGCACGATAAAGTCTTCGTAATAAATCATCATTTGTTTAAATCAGCTAGCTTCTCCATTCGTGAAATTACTGATTAAACATAACCTTCTTTTATATAAAAAAAGCCAGTTTTGCTTACGGCAAAACTGGCTTTTTACTATTTCTTCAAATCTGCTAATTGGCTGTATACTCCGGTTCTTTCTTCCATATCTTGAACCGTTTGCTCTAACATTTCATCCACCTCTTCAGTTGATGATTTAATGTTGCGCAAAGCAGAAAAACGAACTTGATTTTCTAAAAATTCATTCATCTTGGTAAAATCAACTTTTTTAAAGTCAATTCGCATTGGATCTTTACCTTTTTCCCGTAAGCGCGGATCATAACGATACAATTGCCAGTAACCACTTTCAACAGCAGCCTTACTTTCTTTAATAGACTGGCTCATGCCACCTTTAATTCCGTGGTTAATACAAGGGGTATAACCAATGATAATTGAAGGGCCCGGATAAGCTTCGGCTTCCATAATGGCTTTTAAAGCTTGTTTTGCGTTAGCCTCGATTGAAATTTGAGCGACATAAACATCTTGATAAGCAATTGCCATCATACCCAAATCTTTTTTCTTCGTTTTCTTCCCACCAGCAGCAAATTTTGCAATCGCAGAAGTTGGCGTTGCTTTGGACATTTGTCCACCTGTATTGGCATATAATTCATTATCCATTACAAAAATATTAACATCGGCCCCAGTTGCTAAAATGTGATCGATTCCAGAATAACCAATATCATAAGCCCAACCGTCACCACCAATAATCCACTGGCTTGGTTTAACAAACATATCTTGGTATTTTAATAATGGTGTTACAGCAGCGCTATCCGTTTCTGTTTTTAACGCTGAAATAACTTTTGCTGCCCGTTGTTGTGTACCACTTCCATCGTGGATATGCTCCAACCAATCAGTCAGCAAAGCTGTAGTTTCTTTTGAAACAGAATTTTGCTGTAAAATACTTTCCACTGCCGTTGCCAAACGCTTGCGTTTTGTTTCATTGGCGATATACATCCCCAAACCAAACTCTGCATTATCTTCAAACAAAGAATTAGACCAAGCAGGACCACAACCACTTGCATTTGTTGTATATGGTGTAGCCGGTGAAGAGCCTCCCCAAATAGAAGAACAACCTGTAGTATTGGCAATCATCATACGATCGCCGTACAATTGCGTTAATAATTTGATATATGGCGTTTCGCCACACCCGGCACAAGCCCCAGAAAATTCCAATAGCGGTTGTTCAAATTGGGAACCTTTAACAGACTCTTTTTTCACAGGATTTGCTTTTTGCCGTAAAGTCATCGCAAAAGCCCAGTTCATTGCTTCATCTTTCATTTCTTCATAAGGTTTCATGACTAATGCTTTTCCTTTAGCTGGACAAGCTTCAACACAAAGACCACACCCCGTACAATCTTCGACAGATACTTGAATACGATATTCTAAACCATCTGCGCCGCGCATTTTCCGCGTGATAAAACCTGCCGGTGCCTCTTTTGCTTCTTCTTCATCCGCTAAGAAAGGACGAATCGCAGCATGGGGACAAATGAAGGCACATTCGTTACATTGCGTACAAGCATCTGGTAACCATTCTGGTACTTCTAAAGCGATACCCCGCTTTTCGTAAGCCGCAGAACCCATTGCCATCGTGCCACCTAACATATCGTTATCCATCAAGTCTTTAACCGATAGGCTGTTTCCTTCTTGTCGGTTAATCGGTTCTAAGATGTTGCGAATATAAGCCGGTTTATTCATATCATCTTTTGGATTTCTACTTGGCACTTTTATATCAGCCCACTCTTTTGGCACCTCAACTTTTGTTAAAGCTGCAAAAGTTTCGTCAATGGCATTCCAGTTATTTTCAACGAGTTTCATTGATTTTTTACCATAGGCATTTTGTACTTCTTGTTTTAATAAAGGTAAGAAAGTTTCACGTTGCATAATATCAGTTACTTCAAAGAAGGCAGCCGAACATACCGTATTAATGCGACGACCAAGTCCATTTTTAATGGAAATATCCATTGCATTGATAATATAAAAATTAATATTATGGACAGCCAAATACTTCTTCAAGCGACTTGGTAAGTTCTTTTTAACTTTTTCTTCATCCCAAACCGTGTTAAGTAAGAATGTTCCGCCGTCTTTTAAACCTTTTAATAACTCATATTGATGAATATAGGCGCTATTATGACAAGCGATGTAATCAGCTGACTCCACATTATACGTAGAACGAATTTCATGATCACCAAAACGCAAATGCGAGATTGTTAGCCCACCAGATTTTTTGGAGTCATAAGCAAAATAAGCTTGCGCATATTGCTCCGTATTATTCCCAATAATTTTAATAGCTTGTTTATTGGCTCCAACTGTACCATCTGAGCCAAAGCCCCAAAACTTCGCTTGGAAAGTACTAGGCGATGTTAAATCCAAAATTTCTGATTGTGGTAAAGATAAATGTGTCACATCATCTTTAATACCAATTGTAAAGCGGTATTTTAACTGCTCTGGTGGTAATAATAAATGATCAAAAACCGTGACAATTTGATCTGGTGTCACATCTTTTGAAGCAATCCCATAACGACCACCAATTACAATTGGACGATTAACATGACGATACAAAACACTTTGCACGTCTAGCAATAAAGGTTCACCATCTGAACCCGGTTCTTTGGTCCGATCCAAAACAGCAATCCGTTCAACTGTATCAGGTAAATTTTGCAACATGTTTTCTGCCGGGAAGGGACGATATAAATGAATATTTAAATGCCCTACTTTACGACCTTGCTTATTTAAATAATCTACTGTCTGCTGGATTGTTGGCGAAGCAGAACCCATGGAAATAATAACTTCAGTAGCGTTGGGATCGCCATAATAATTCGTTAAATCATAATCAGTCCCCCGCAAAGCGTTAATTTTACCCATGTATTTTTGTACAACTGGTAAGATATTATCATAATACTGGTTAACAGTTTCTCGTTGTTGGAAATGAATATCCGGATTTTGAGCAGTCCCAGAAACAGTTGGGTGATTAGGATTCATACCTCTTTGTCGGAATTTATCCAATTCTTCCCAATTTACCATTTCTTTTAAATCGTCATAATCCAATACCTCAATTTTTTGTAACTCATGACTGGTGCGGAACCCGTCAAAAAAGTTCATAAAAGGCAAACTACCTTCAATTGAAGCTAAATGTGCCACAGCCGACAAATCCATTACTTCTTGCACGCTAGATTCAGCCAGCATACAAAATCCCGTTTGTCTGGCAGCCATCACGTCACTATGATCGCCAAAAATAGATAAAGCATTCGTAGAAACAGCTCTGGCAGCGACGTGAAATACTGTCGGCAAAAGTTCTCCTGCAATTTTGAACATATTGGGAATCATCAAAAGTAAGCCTTGTGATGCTGTATATGTTGTTGTTAATACCCCTGTTTTCAATGAACCGTGAACAGTACCTGCTGCTCCTGCTTCAGATTGCAATTCAACTAAATTAACGGTCTCGCCAAAAATATTGCGTTGATCATTAACAGAAGACCACTCATCAACCATCTCAGCCATTGTTGAACTTGGTGTAATTGGATAAATTGCGGCAACTTCAGTAAAAGCATAAGAAATATAAGCAGCTGCGGTATTACCATCCATCGTTTTCATTTTTTTCATTCCAGTCACCTCACTTATAAATTATGGCAAATCGCCATAAATACTTTGTTATTATACATGGACTTTTTGATTTTGGATATAGCTGTCAATTTGCGTTGCAGCAACTTTACCAGCACCCATCGCCAAAATAACCGTTGCAGCCCCTGTTACAATATCTCCCCCAGCAAAAACACCTGGAATATTCGTCTCTCCTGTTTTAACATCGGCATCAATATAACCCCAGCGGTTTAATTGTAATGCCGGGAACGTATCCAACAAAACTCGATTAGAGCCTTGACCGATTGCCTCAATTGCCGTATCAGCAGTAATAATAAATTCACTATTAGGAATCACCTCTGGGCGACGGCGTCCAGATTCATCGGCTTCACCTAATTTCATTTTCACACATTTTACAGCTTTCAATTTACCGGTGCCATCATTGAGATATTCAATTGGATTTGTTAGCCAATGATAGTTAACTCCTTCTTCAACCGAATGGTGATATTCTTCTTCTCTAGCGGGTAACTCTTCTTTTGAACGACGATAGATAACTGCAACATTCTTAGCACCTAACCGCTTGGCCGAACGCGCGGCATCCATCGCTACATTCCCGCCACCAATTACAACAACGTTTTTTGAAGCTTGAACAGGTGTATCGTAATTAGGAAAATCATAAGCTTTCATCAAATTAATTCGCGTCAAATATTCACTTGAACTATAAACACCATTTAATGAAGTACCAGGAATATTCATAAAGTTTGGTGCACCTGCTCCAACAGACAAATAGCACGCGTCAAATTCAGCTTGAATTTCTTCCATCGTAATTGTTTTTCCAACCACAACATTTGTCTCAATTTTTACGCCTTGAGCTATAATTGTTTCAATTTCTTTTTCTACAATTTTTTTAGGTAGACGAAACTCAGGAATTCCATAAGTTAAAACCCCACCTGGTGCATGCAGAGCCTCAAAAATCGTAACATCATAACCAAGTTTTGCTAAATCTCCTGCTGCTGTTAACCCAGAAGGACCTGAACCAATGACTGCGACTTTTCCTTTATCTTTTTTATTAGTCACAGTCTCAATTGGTTGTTGAAGTGCCCAATCAGCTACTAAGCGTTCTAATTTACCAATTGCAACTGGCTCGAATTTCTTTGAACGTCCCAGGCGACAAGTCATT
Organism: Candidatus Enterococcus myersii; assembly: GCF_017316025.1. GTDB lineage: Bacteria > Bacillota > Bacilli > Lactobacillales > Enterococcaceae > Enterococcus_C > Enterococcus_C montenegrensis. Next base: position 77,994 of record NZ_JAFLVT010000015.1, on the reverse strand, counting down.
TCACATTGTTTTTCTTGCGGGCAGACGCGTCCGCAAATTGCAGGCAAGTTCGTATATTTACTTAATACTTCATGAGCAGCTTTCATATCGCCTACTTCAATATGTTTAATAAAACCTGGAATATCAATCATTACTGGGCAATTTTGAATACAGGGTGCATTTTTACACTGTAAACAGCGCGTTGCTTCTAATTGTCCTTCTTCTAAGGTGTATCCTAAAGCAACTTCAGAAAAATTTTGATTGCGAATTTCAGGAGCCTGCTCACGCATCGGCGTCTTAGTATAACTACGCTTAGCCATTCAGCATTCCTCCTTCATATACAGTATCAGCAAGTTTTTCTTCATTGCGGTATTGTTGCATCCGATTAACAAATTCATCCCAATCAACCTTGGCACCTAAAAATTCTGGTCCATCGACACAGGCAAATTTAATTTGATCATCGACTGTTACGCGGCAACCACCACACATCCCCGTTCCATCAACCATGATTGGATTTAAGGAAACAAAAATCGGTACACCAGCTTCATTAGCACTTAGAGTAGAGAATTTCATCATCATACTAGGTCCGATGGCCCAAGCAGTGTCAATTTTCTCTTTGGCAAAAACTGCTTTCATTGCGTCCGTCACTAAACCTTTTTGTCCTAGAGTACCATCGTCTGTCATCAAGTAAAGTTCATCGGAATATTTTTCACATTCATCGGCAAGAATCATTAGCTCTTTACTCTTAGCTCCTAAAACCGTAATAACCTTATTTCCTGCTATTTTTAACGCTTTGACAATTGGAAACAGTGCGGCAATGCCAACTCCGCCACCAACTAATAACACCGTCCCGTACGTTTCAATTTCCGTTGCTTTTCCCAAGGGCCCCACAATATCAGTCAAACTATCCCCGGCTTGTAACTTTGCTAAAGCAGCTGTAGATTTACCAATGACTTGAAAAATTAAACGAACTAATCCTTTTTCAGGTTCCACATCCACAACCGTTAGTGGAATCCGTTCACCTTTATCATCAATTCGCAAAATGACAAATTGACCAGCTTGTGCTTTTTGTGCAATTCGTGGTGCCTCAACAAAAATTTCAAATTCAATTGGATTTAATTCATTTCTCTCAACTATTTTAAACAACGAAAATCATACCCCTTTTCTAACTTACGCTTTTGTTAAGGCTGTCACAAAAGCTTTTAACACCTCTTCATCTTCATCATCTGCATCATTTTCAATTTTGACTAATTCCGCGCCTCGTTTTGCCCCTGTTTTTTCAAAAGCTTGGTCAAAGTCAATTGCTGCTTGACAGAAATAATCTGGATATAATTCGCTGTCACCAGATCCGACAACACCAAAGACTTTACCATCTAAGTTAAAATCTGGTAATTCATCATAGAAATCTTCCAAATCAAAAGGAATTTCCCCATCACCATCTGTGTACGTTGCAACGACACAAATATCTGCATCATCAAAAGTCGCATCATCGGCGTCATCTGCTTCGATTCTTTCAACATCAATATCCAGTGCTTTAAAAGCATCTTCTAAAATTTCTGAAATTCCTTCTGTATTCCCTGTTGCACTTGCATAAACGATTTTTGCTACTGCCATTATTGTTCCTCCTCATATGTTTAAAAAATGATTTTTTCAATTAAAAATTTCTTTATAGTAATTAATACTTAATCACATTTTACTTCATTCTTGTTAAGAACTAAACAAAATTTGACATCTTTTTTTTCTTTTATTCATTTTATACCAGCATTTCCACACATTTTTTCATTTAAAATAACTTTTATTATACAAATTTATCTAAATCTTCACATAATTTGTTACAATATAGAAAACGCTTTTTTGAAAGGGTGTCTACTATGAACAACTTAAAACTAAGTCAAACCCGATTTATTACGCAAACTGCTTTTATGATTGCGTTAACAGTCATTTTTCAAGTCGCTACTATCGGCTTTGGGCAATTGGTAACTGGTAGCTTAGTCAATTTGATTTTGATTGTAACAGTAGCTCTCACCGGAGAAATTAGTGGGCTAGTAGTAGCCCTGCTCTCACCAATCTTTGCCTTCTTTTTAGGAATTGGGCCTCAGTTTCCGCAATTGATTATCTGTATTATGCTTGGAAATGCCGTACTTGTTACAACTTGGTTTTTCCTGCTTAAAAATCAAAGCACTTATCGTTTTTCTCGTTTAATTTTTTCTGCCGTTAGTGGTGCCATTTTGAAATTTTCTGTCTTATGGCTGTTAGTTGTTAAACTTGTACTCCCTTTCTTCTTAGTTGCTAAAATACCAACGCAATCTGTTCAGACACTGACACAAATGTTCAGTTTGCCACAACTTATCACTGCCTTAATTGGCGGAGTTGTTGGGAGCATAGTTATTCCTCAATTAAATAGAATTTACCGTCGTAGCATTCAAACAAATTAATAATCCCGCTTTTACCCAAAGCAACGCTAGCCTAGCTAAAAGCGCCGCAAAATGACTAGATCAGATATGTTTTTTGATTTTAGCATCAGTTGTCATTTAACTTCCATGGCCTGGTGATAAGACGTATGCAATAACGCGTGGGCCTTGTCACTTCCTGGCGCCACAAGAAATTCCTCATACAATCGTTTTACCACCGAACTTTCATGGGAGCGACGCAAAACTTTTCTTTCATCTTCGGAGTAAAGCGCTTGAGCACGCAAGCTATTTAAATCAACAAAATTACGCACAGAAGCTGGTTGAACCGGTTGTCCTCCACCATTAATACAGCCTCCAGGACATCCCATTATTTCAACAAAGTGATAGGTTTTTTCACCTGTTTGAATTTTTTCTTCAATTAAACGTTTGGCATTTCCTATTCCTGAGGCAACAGCGATATTAATTTTTTGGCCACCTAGATTGTAACTGGCTTCTTTGATGCCTTTCATCCCCCTCACTTCCTTAAATGATAAAGGTGTCACTTTTTGACTTGCTAACTTTTCAACTGCAGTTCGTAACGCTGCTTCCATTACACCACCTGTCGCACCAAAGATATACCCAGCTCCGGTTGCTTCACCTAGCGGATGATCAAATTTGGCATCTGTTAACTCTTTAAATTTAATCCCTCCGCGCTCAATCATCCGGGCCAATTCCCGTGTCGTAAGAGCAACATCTACATCGGGAAATCCAGCTGCTGCTTCATCTTCTCTAGTTACTTCAAATTTTTTAGCCGTACATGGCATAATGCCTACGACAAAAATATCAGCCGGATTTAAATTCATTTTTTTGGCGTACCAAGTCTTCGTTAAGGCCCCAAACATTTGTTGCGGTGATTTACAGCTGGATAAATTTTTTATCAGTTCAGGATGATAAGATTCACAGTACTTTACCCATCCTGGCGAGCAAGAAGTAAATAACGGGAATGGCCCATTATTTTTGATTCTTTCAATAAACTCGTGAGCTTCTTCCATAATGGTAAAATCTGCCGCCACATTCGTATCAAAAATTTTATCGAAGCCCAATTTTCGCAACGAAGCGACCATTTTCCCTTCAACATTACTACCAATAGGCATACCAAAAGCCTCACCTAAGGTTACGCGAATAGAGGGTGCCGTTTGGACCACTACAAATTTGTCTTTATTTTCCAATGCCTGCCAGACGAGATCCGTTTGATCTTTTTCATGAATCGCACCAGTTGGACAAACAACAATACATTGCCCACAGGAAATGCAAGCCACCTTTCCTAGACTTAAATCATACGCAGAACCAATATGCGTATTAAAACCACGTTCATTTGCGCCAATTACACTAATTGCCTGGCATTTTTCACAAGCTGCAACACAGCGTTTACACAAAATGCACTTATTATTATTACGCACCATGTGAACCGCACTATCGTCAAAGACGTATTCCTTATTTTCACCGTTGTAATAGTCTTCATCATCAACGTTAAACTCTTTACACAGCCTTTGTAATTCACAATTGCCGTTGCGAAGACACGATAAACATTTTCGCTCATGAGTGGACAAAATTAGTTTCAAGGTCAATTTCCGTGATTTAAATACCCGTTGTGAATTTGTTTTGATTTTCATCCCCGTTTGAATCGGATAAACGCAGGCAGTCACCAAATTTTTTATACCTTCTACTTCTACCACACAAATACGACAAGCGCCGATTTCGTTAATTTCTTTTAAAAAACATAGGGCCGGAATTTCAATATCATGAAGACGCGCCGCTTCTAAAATCGTCATTCCCGCTGGTGCATAATAAGATTTCCCATTAATAAAAATTTCGATTTCTTTCATCTGCTTAACCTCCTAATGCACACTAATAGCAGCATAACGGCACGTATCGATACATAAACCGCACTTAATACAAAGCGATTGCTCAATTTCATGAACTTTTTTGACTTCACCAAAAATAGCTGATACGGGACAATTTTTGGCACAAGCCGTACACCCTGTACATTTGTTTGGATCAATTGTATATTGAATTAAATTTTTACATACTCCGGCTGGACAACATCTTTTGTTGACATGAGCTAAATATTCTTCTTTAAAATAGTGATAAGTAGATAAAACAGGATTAGGTGCAGTTTGTCCTAAGCCACATAATGAATTTTCTTTGATGTGATAACACAATTCCTCCATTTTATCTAAATCTGCCAATGTAGCTTTTCCCAATGTAATTTTTTCTAAAATTTCCAAAAGGCGTTTGGTACCAATCCGGCAAGGGGCACATTTACCACAGCTTTCTTCTACTGTAAATTCCAAGAAAAATTTAGCAATATCCACCATACAGTTCTCTTCATCCATTACAATGAGTCCCCCTGAACCCATCATAGAGCCAATGTTCATTAAGTTATCATAGTCAATGGGGATATCATAGTGTTCCTTAGGAATACAGCCACCAGAAGGACCACCTGTTTGCGCCGCTTTAAAAGCTTTTTGTTCGGGAATACCGCCACCAATATCTTCAACAATTTCTCTTAATGTCGTCCCCATTGGAATTTCAACTAATCCGGTATTTTGAATTTTACCGCCTAATGCAAAAACTTTTGTCCCCTTTGCATTTTGCGTTCCCATTTGGGCAAACCATTTTGGTCCTTTAACAATAATTTGCGGAATATTCGCATAGGTTTCCACATTATTCACGATTGTCGGTTTACTAAAAAGTCCTTTTATCGCTGGAAATGGCGGCCGCGGCCGCGGTTCACCACGATGACCTTCAATGCTTTCAAGCAGCGCTGTTTCTTCGCCACAGACAAAAGCGCCAGCACCAAGACGTAATTCGATTTGAAAAGAAAAACCACTGTCTAAGATGTTTTCTCCCAATAAACCATTTTCTCTTGCGGCTTTAAGTGCGATTTCCAATCGTTCAACGGCGGTTGGATATTCTGCCCGAACATAAATGTAACCTTTATTAGCACCAATCGTGTAGCCGGCAATCGCCATTGCTTCTAACACTACATGAGGATCTCCCTCTAAAACTGAACGATCCATAAAAGCTCCTGGATCACCTTCATCTGCATTACAAATCACATATTTTTCATTACCAGCGCTATTTTTAGCAAAAGTCCATTTTAAAAAAGTGGGGAACCCTCCGCCCCCACGCCCACGAATACCTGAATCTTCTAGTATTTTTAAGACATCATCAGAGGTATAGTCGTGTAAAACTTTCGCTAAAGCTTCATAACCATCAAATGCGATGTATTCTTCAATTTTTTCTGGATCAATTCGACCACAATTCCGCAGCGCCACTCGTTTTTGTTTGTGATAAAAAGGAGTATCTAAAAGTTTTTTAATCACTTCTTTTGTTTTGTGGTCATGATACAGAAGTTTTTCAACTGGCTGACCTGCGACTAAGTGTTTTTCAACAATTTTTTTGGCGTCCTTAGGCTTAACTTGATGATAAAAAGTTCCTTCTGGGTAAACAATTACAATCGGCCCTTGGGCACAGAGACCAAAACAGCCAGTGGCAACTACCTGCACATTATCTTGCAGCTCATTTTTTATCAATTCGTCTTCTAACACCTCTATAAAAGCACGACTTTTAGAAGACAAACAACCGGTGCCGGCACATACTAAAATTTCGCGCCTATTGCTTATTGTAGCTGTTTTTTGTGTTCGCAAAGCTACTTGTTGTTGATATTGTACCTTTACTGCTTTTAATTCTTGCCAATTTTGCATCTTTACACCCCACACCCCAATCTTTACTTGTTGCCTTCAAGTGCTATCTTTTGGTAGCTTGCTAAAACTTTATCGCCTTTTTTCTTAGTCAAACGACCATAAACCTCTTCATTGACTGTCAATACCGGCGCTAAGCCACAAGCACCAATACAGCGACATGATTCCAACGTAAATTTACGATCTGTACTTGTTTTGCCCGCCCTAATCTTAAGCGTAGTTTCATAGGAGTCTAAAATATTTCCTGCGCCTTTTACATAACAAGCAGTTCCCATACACACACTGATGGTATATTCACCTTTTGGGACAAAGGTGAATTGAGAGTAAAAGGTAGCTGTGCTGTATAATTTTTCTAAAGGTACTTGTAACTCTTTTGCGATAACTTGTAATACTTCGATTGGCAAATACCCATATATTTGTTGTGCTGTCTGTAATGCTGTCATTTGCGCGCTTGGCTGATTTTTTAATTCTCCCAAGCGCACCAGCAGCTCTTGTCTCTGAGATACTGTTTCAACAAATTCAAAATCAACTGCTTTTTTTTCCACCGTTACTCCTCCTTTTTTCATAAAAACGCTTACATTTTTATTTTAGCAAAAAGACTGATAAAAATGCTCAATGTATCACAAATTATTTCGGTTTATCGTTGAGATTTGTTCTCACTAAACACATAAAATCCTTTAAAACAAATAAAAAAAGAAGCTTACTCATTGTCGTGACGCCGAAAAGTTAGCTTTTTTGGTCACAACGTTTTAGTAAACTTCTTTTTCTTTATTTTTTAAAATAGTCTTGTGTGTCTTTTTCATCTTGCTTTAATTGTGTAATCAATCCATCAGCACCGTCAAATTTTACTTGCTCACGGATTAGATGGTTGAAACGAACACGTACCGTTTCCCCATAGATATCTTTGTTAAAATCTAAGATAAAAACCTCAACTGTCAATTTTCTTCCTTCACCAAAAGTGTCGTTATGGCCAATGGAGCTCATTGCTTTATACCATTTGCCGGCTACTTTGATTTCTGAAACATAGACGCCTTCTTTAGGTAAGCGCACGCTGGCTTTAAAACGAATATTAGCTGTCGGATAGCCAAGCGTGCGACCACGGGCTTCTCCATGAACCACTAAACCTTCAATTTCGTAAATATAGCCCAATAGCCGTGTAACTTCTTCCATATTGCCTTCATCCAATAGATCGCGAATTCTAGTAGAACTGATTTTATCACCAGCTAAAGTTTCTTTTGCAACAGTGATAATTTCAAAACGATCTTTGGCGTATTGAGGCAAGTGAGAGACATCTGCAATATCTTTTGGACCATAAGTATAATCAAAACCACTCACAGCAGCCACTGCATGTAGTCCCACAATATACTGATCGACAAAATCTTGCGGTTTTAAATAGGCAAAATTAGAGGTGAATTCAATTTCATATAAATAGTCCACACCCAAACGCTCCATGTGATACTCTTTTTGCTTTAAGGTCGTCAAATATTTCAAATTTTCTCCTTCTTGTTTTTTAAACACGACAGAAGGATGTTGGTTAAATGTCATTACGGCCAGTTTAACCCCTTTTTCTTCAGCTAATTTTTTACCAGCTAAAATAACTTTTTGATGCCCGCGATGAACGCCATCAAAAAAACCCAGTACTAACACAACTGGCTCGTTGGGAATTTGCTCTTTTGTATAAGGGTGATGAATTTGGATAATTTTCACAATATTAGACCTCAGTTCGTAACATTTTTAAAGGTTTCAACTTATTTTTTTCTTTAGAATTACTCTCATATAAAGCTACAACTTTTCCAGCATAATATAAAGCAATCGGCTCACTTGGCACTTTTTCCAGACCAAAAGCCGTTGGAGATAAGCGCATACCATTTTTAACCTGCTGCCAGATTTTATCATCGATATTTACTTTATGAAAAGCAGCAATCCCATATTCAATTGGCAGTATATATTCTAAGATAGTCTGATTTTCTACCGCATCGGCTACTTGAGCTAAGGTTAGGGACTGAGAAACTTTTAAACCGCCACTTTCCAGACGTGTTAGATCAGACATATGAGCGGGAACACCAAGTTTTTTTCCGGTGTCCACTGCCAAAGTTCGCACATAAGTTCCTTTGCCACACGCAACTTCAAAACGCCAATTTTGCGTTTTTGCCTTTTCATCGAAAGTGGGCTCACTGGTACGTCGAAAACTTTTAATCATTGCTTTTCTTTTCGGTCGTTCAACTGTTAAGCCAGCTCTGGCGTATTCATACAATCTTTTACCATTAACTTTCACAGCCGAGTACATAGGGGGAATCTGTGTAATTTCACCCTCCATTGTTTTCATAGCCGCATCGATTTCAGCATTCGTAAAAGGAGTATTTATTGGCATAACTTCAACTTTTTCCCCAGAAGCATCTTCTGTTGTTGTCGTATAACCAACTGTGATTTCGCCACTATAAACTTTGCCACTATCTTGCATAAATTCAATCACTTTTGTACCTTTGCCGATACAAATAGGTAAAATACCATCGACATCTGGGTCAAGTGTACCACCATGACCAATTTTTTTTGTTTTTAAAATTTTACGTAATTTAAAGACACAGTCATGACTCGTCATACCGCGTTCTTTCCATAAAGCTAAAATGCCGTCCATTCTAACTCCTCGCTATCTCTTTAATTCAACTCAACTGCCCCATTATAGCAGAAAAAAAGCTACTCCAAAAGGTTTCCCTTTCAAAGTAGCTTCCATTTATCAATCCTTGTGTAAGTTACGGATCATTTCGTCGATTTTGTTACCATATTGCACAGAGCTATCAAGTTCAAAAACGATTTCCGGTGTTTTATACAATGTTAACCGTTGACCTAATTCACGGCGAATTAAACCACTCGCTTTTTCTAGTCCAGCTTGCGCCTTTTGTTTGTCAGAAGCAAGATCTGATAAAATACTGTAAAAAATTGTCGCTTGTTGCAAATCTCCCGTTACTCGGACATCTGTTATGGTGACATCTTGAACCCGAGGATCCCGGACTCTTTTACGTAAAATATCATTCACTTCTCTTAAAATCTCGTGGGCAACACGACGATCACGATAATTGGCCATAATTACGCCCTCCATTTATCTTAGTCGTTTTTGATTTCTTCCATTACATAAGCTTCAATGACATCGTCAACTTTCACGTCATTAAATTTGTCAACCATAGCGCCACATTCAAAGCCTTGTTTTACTTCTTTTACATCGTCTTTAAACCGTTTCAAACTAGCAAGTACGCCTTCGTAAATAACGATACCATCACGAATAACCCGTACGCCACTATCGCGACGAATAAAGCCATCAGTTACAAAGCAACCCGCAATTGTTCCAACTTTGGAAACTTTATATGTTTCTCGAACCACCATTTGACCTGTAATTTTTTCTTCAAACTCAGGATCAAGTAACCCTTTCATCGCAGTTTCAATTTCTTCGATTGCTTTGTAGATAATCCGGTGCAAACGAATATCTACCGTTTCAGCATCGGCTTGTTGTTTTGCTTGTGGTGTTGGTCGTACGTTAAAGCCAATGATAATCGCGTTACTTGCAGCTGCTAAGGTTACGTCGCTTTCATTAATGGCACCAACTGCTGAATGGACGATATTAACCCGCACACCTTCAACTTCAATCTTTTGCAATGAAGCAGCTAGAGCTTCTGCTGAACCTTGTACATCGGCTTTAATGATAACGTTAACTTCTTTTAATTCGCCTTCTTTTAGGCTTTCAAATAAGTTATCCAATGTTACACGGCTATTGGAAGCGCGTTGTTCCATCAACGCCCGTTTTGCCCGTTCTTCACCGGCAGCACGTGCTGTTTTTTCATCTTCAAAAACAACAAAACGATCACCAGCTTGTGGCACATCATTTAAACCAGTAATTTCGACTGGTGTTGCTGGACCTACTGCTTTATCACGACGACCTAAATCATTAGTCATAACCCGCACACGGCCGTAAGTATTACCGACAACAATTGGATCACCAACATGTAAAGTTCCTTGTTGTACTAATAACGTTGCAACTGGACCTTTCCCTTTATCTAAGCGAGCTTCAATCACTGTACCGATTGCCCGTTGACTTGGATCTGCTTTTAAGTCTTCTACTTCAGCAACTAATAAAATCATTTCCAAAAGTTCGTCGATGTTTTGACCGAATTTCGCTGAAATTTCAACAAAAATGGTGTCGCCACCCCAACTTTCAGGAATCAATTCGTATTCACTTAATTCTTGCATTACATGTTGTGGGTTAGCACCAGGTTTATCAATTTTATTTACTGCAACAATAATTGGCACTTTTGCCGCTTTTGCATGGTTAATTGCTTCAACTGTTTGTGGCATTACTCCGTCATCTGCAGCTACTACTAAAATTGTGATATCTGTGATACTGGCTCCTCGTGCACGCATACTTGTAAAGGCCGCATGCCCTGGTGTATCCAAGAAAGTAATTGGTTTACCGTCAATATCAATTTGGTAAGCCCCAATATGCTGCGTAATCCCCCCCGCTTCACCACTTGTAACACGAGAATGGCGCAAGGTATCAAGTAATGTTGTTTTACCATGGTCAACGTGCCCCATAATAGTAACAACTGGCGGACGCGGTACCAAGTTTTCTGCAACGACTTCTTCAGCTTCAAAGAATTTATCAATATCAGCGATATCTACTTGAACTTTTTCTTGTGCTTCAATACCATAGTCTGTCGCTAAAAGTTCAATTGTGTCTTTATCCAAGGCTTGGTTTTGGTTAACCATAACCCCCATCATAAATAATTTTTTGATGATTTCCGCTGGTTCACGGTGGATTTTTTTAGCGATATCGGCTACGTTCATGCCTTCTGTATATTCCAATACTTCAGGTAATTCACGGAATTTACGTGGTGGTACAGCAGGTTTATTGGAAACTTGTTGTTTTCCTTTTTTACCTTTTTTCTTGAACTTATTCCGATTTTGTTGGTAAGCTCCTTGACGATTTTGTTGACCGTAATTTTTATTGCGGTTGTCATTACTACGGTTGCCACCTTTATTACCATCAGCTTTAGCCGCTGGTTGGTTACTTGCAGGTTTTGCAGCCGGTTTATTCGTGTTAGCCACAGGTTTTGTTGCTGGTCTTTGTTGTCCAGCTGGCTTTTGTTGACTTGTAGTTTTTTGATTTTGTGGTTTTTGTTGCGGAGCTTGTTGAGCTGGTCTTTGTTGTCCAGTTTGATTACTCCGTTTTTGGTTATTATTATTAATAGGCTTTTGATCCTCCGTTTTTTTGTTCACTACTGGTTGATTGACCGACGCAGTTTTTTGTTGTTTATTTTCAGAATTCATTGGAGCTACTTTAGCAGTCGGCGATACAGTATTATTTGAACGGTTGTTTTGTGGTGCTTGTGATTTGTTTGTACCAACTTGTGGACGGTTTTGATTTGGTTGACTTTGTTGTTGTCCTCTATTGTGGTCCTTGTTTTGACCTTGATTGCGGTTTTGTCCTTGTTTGTTGCTCGGATTGTTCCGATTTTGAAACTTCGGATTATTCCGTTGGGTCACAAATTTTTTATGTTCAGGTTTTTTTGCTTCATCTGGGTTAGCTGGTTGGGATGCAGGTTTTGGAGCATTGCCAGTACTTTCATTGACGCCAACTGCTTGGCGTAACTTTTTCTCCTCAGTATCTGAGATTGCTCCCATATGATTTTTCACATCAAATCCTAAAGATTGTGCTTTATCCACTAATTCTTTGCTAGATTTGTTGATTTCTTTTGCAAGTTCATAAATTCGTTTTTTTCCCATGCAATCACCTTCCTAACCTTGTATTAATTCTCCTATCTTTTTGGCAAAGCCGTTATCTAAGATGCCAATAACCATTCGGGGCTTGCCGATCGCACCTCCAATTTCCAAGGCGGTTAAACGATCTGTGTAGGGAATTTTATAATAAGTGCACTTATCACTTATATTTTTATGGGTATTTTTGCCCGCATCTGCGGCGATTAATACCAAACGAGCTTTGTTGCGACGAATCTCTTTTAATGTCAGTTCTTCGCCAGTGACCAACTTTCCAGCGCGCATTGCTAAACCTAACATGTTCAATACCTTATTTTTATCCATTGCCAAATAACTCACGACGGGCTTTTTGATGGGTGACGTAATCAAGGAGTTCTTGATAAAACGCATCAGTCAACGTAGTTTCTAAAACGCGATCCAAAATCTTTTTGTCCCAAGCCATTTGAACTTCTTCTGGCTCAATCGCAACATAAGCGCCGCGGCCTGGTAATTTACCAGTAGGGTCAATCGAAACAACGCCTTCTTTAGAACGAGTAATACGAATCAGTTCTTTTTTTGGCTTCATTTCACCGGAAACAACGGATTTGCGTAAAGGAATCTTGCGTTTCTTCATGAAATCACCTCCTGATTAATCCTCTTTTCCTTCGTCAAAAGCAATATTTTCGTAGTCATCACTCGTCATATCACTGTTTTCAATCACTTCATCAACCGGCTGTGTTGGTGTATCTTCAACAGAAATTTCCTCAGTTGAAAACTCCCCTTCATCGATATAGTCGCCTTCTTCTAATTTGGCATAAAACTCTTCCATATCAGATTCTGCTTTAATATCAATTTTGTAGCCGGTTAATTTTGCTGCCAAACGAGCATTTTGCCCCCGTTTACCAATTGCAAGTGAAAGTTGGTAATCCGGTACGACAACGGTACACGCCCGAGGGTTATCCAAATCAAAGATAACATCTTGTGCTTCAGCAGGATTTAAAGCATTTGCAATATAAATTGCTGGATCTTCATCCCACTCGACAATATCCATATTTTCACCTTTTAATTCATTAACAATCGCTTGAACCCGTTGTCCTTTTGGCCCAACGCAAGTGCCAACAGGATCAATATTAGGGTCATCAGAACGAACTGCAACTTTTGAACGATCGCCTGCTTCTCTTGCGATGCTAACAATCTCTACAGTACCATCATAAACTTCTGGTACTTCTTGTTCAAATAAACGGCGTAATAAATCTGGATGTGAGCGACTAACAAAGACTTGTGGGCCTTTTGATGTGTTTTCAACGCGAGAAACATAGACCTTAATCCGGTCATGGGGTTGATAAAACTCATTTGGCATTTGATCTTGTTTTGACAAAACAGCTTCGATTTTACCTAAGTTAACATAGATGTAGCGATTGTCTTGACGTTCAACAATCCCTTGCATAATGTCTTTTTCATAGGCAGAAAATTCATTATAAATAATCGTTCTTTCTGCTTCTCTGACCCGTTGTAAAATGACTTGTTTTGCAGTCTGTGCCGCAATGCGACCAAAGTCTTTAGGCGTTACTTCAAAACGAATTTTATCGCCAATTTCATAAGCAGGATTAATTTTAATCGCTTCTTTTAAAGAGACTTCTAATTGTGAATCCATAACTTCTTCTGTTACTTCTTTAACAGCGTAAACATGGATATCGCCTTTTTTTTGATTGAATTCCACTTCAACGTTTTGGGCTTGGCCATAGTGACGTTTATAAGCTGAAACTAAAGCGGCTTCTAACGCTTCAATTACGATTTCTTTTGAGATGCCTTTTTCAGCTTCTAATGCATCTAGTGCATTTAACATTTCTTTACTCATCTGCTTGGGACTCCTTTTTTAAAATTGAATAGCTAAGCGAGCTTTGGCAATATTTTTACGATCAAAAGTCAATTCTTTTTCCCGTGTTTTAATTTTGATTTTTAATACTAGTTCTGTTTCACTAAGCGACATTAAAAACCCTTCATATTGCTTTTGGCCATCGATTGCTTGGTATAATGAAATATGGATATATTCACCTACAGCTTTTTCATAATCCGCTTCTTTTTTCAACGGTCGTTCGGCACCAGGGGATGACACCTCTAAAAAGTAAGCTTGGGGAATCGGATCGGGATCCAAACTATCCAACTTTTCACTTAATTTCTCACTTACATAAGCGCACTCTTCAATATCAATGCCGCCTTCTTTGTCGATGAATACGCGCAAAAACCAGCTTTTGCCTTCTTTAACAAACTCGACTTCTACTAATTCAAAATTTTGTTCATCTAAAATCGGCTGAACCAAACCAGTTACTGTCTCTACAACTGTACTCAACAATCATCGCCTCCTTGGACCAATTCTTTTCATTAAAAAGAGTGAGGGAAAAAATCCCTCACTCCACTAAGTATCATTACCGTTACACATTGTAACACAATTTTTTGAAAATCACAACTGAAAGCAGAAATGACGTTATTTAAGTAGTGAAAATTTGCCAAAGTTTTGGTAAAAAAGCATTAAAATTGAAATCTAATGGTGCTTTATCTGGAAAAAGTGTCATCATTCGGATGAAATAGACACAAATAAACAGACCGGCAATGCTAAGCCACCAATACTTGTTTTTTAAAACTTGTTGCGCGCACGCTTTTTTTAAACTAATAAAATATAAAAGAACTAATAAGATAATCACCCAAAAAAGCGGATGATAAGAAAAAGCACCACTAATATCCCCATGGGCTAAATGAATAAATGAACGGGTCATACCACACATTGGGCAAGGCATCCCTGTAATGGCTCGTAACGGACATTCTAATAATCCGACCATTCGTCATCATCTTCTATCTGGTTGGCTGGTGTTTTTGCAGGCGTGAAATTATAATAAATATCGTTTAAATCCGATTGCACAATGGCCATATTGATAACTGCAAGTCCAAAAATACGCAAAACAATAAAAAGCAACTTATTATCACTGCGAAATGGTCGCTGCGCTTTTTTTTGTGCTGCCATCACAAGATCATTGATTTTATACCACCAATAAAACATATATAAGCCACACGTAAGCAAACCAAACAATAATGTCCAACCAGGTTTTATGCAGTAATCACCTGTAAATTCATTCAAATCTCGTGTCGTCACATAAATCCAATAAATACCATAAATTCCTCCTGTAATTAAGGTCAATAAAATCACAGCAATAACTGAGCGCCTTTGCAAAATAGGATGTATCACATTAAACTCCCCTTTTCAACCAGTTCAATATGTAAAAGAAGCTGCCTCCTTTTACTTTTTTACATTTCAAAAATAATTTTCCTGTATGAAAATTCTTCAGAACTTTCACAAATTACTTTATCATATAAATGTTTAAAAAGGCAGGTCAGCTTCAAAAAAATTATACGCGGCTGTAATTATTCACTTCAGCGGCAATCGCATCCACAAAAATATTCAACTCTTCAACAGAAGTCTCTTTACTTCCATAACGGCGTACATTTACTGTTGCATCTTTTACTTCATTATCGCCAACAACTAATTGATATGGAATTTTTTGTGTTTGGGAAGCACGAATTTTATACCCCATTTTTTCATTGCGATCATCAACTTCAACACGAATTCCTTTTTCTTGCAAACGTTCTTTGATTTCATAAGCGTAATCTGAATGTGCTTCAACAGAAACAGGAATAATTGTCGCTTGGATCGGTGCTAACCAAGTTGGAAAAGCTCCTTTGTAAACTTCTGTTAAATAAGCGACAAAGCGTTCCATTGTTGAAACAATTCCTCGGTGGATAACAACAGGACGATGTGTATTTTCACCATCTTCACCCACATACGTTAAGTCAAAGCGTTCTGGTAATAAGAAGTCTAATTGGATAGTAGACAGTGTTTCTTCCATCCCCAAGGCTGTTTTAACTTGAACATCAAGTTTTGGACCATAAAAGGCTGCTTCCCCTTCTGCTTCAAAATATTCCAAACCAAGTTCATCCATCGCAGCTTTCAACATTGTCTGTGCGTTTTCCCACATTGCGTCATCATCAAAATATTTTTCAGTATTATTTGGGTCACGATAGCTCAAGCGGAAGCGATAGTCAGTAATATTGAAATCAGCATAGACATTCACCATCAAATCAAGTGTCCGTTTAAATTCATCTTTAATTTGGTCGGGACGAACAAAAGTATGGCCGTCATTTAATGTCATCTCCCGAACCCGTTGTAGCCCTGACAATGCACCTGATTTTTCATAACGATGCATCATACCAAGTTCAGCAATTCGAATTGGTAACTCACGATAAGAGTGTATGTCGTTTTTGTAAACCATCATATGGTGTGGGCAATTCATTGGACGTAAAACGAGCATTTCCCCATCCCCCATATCCATTGGCGGAAACATATCTTCGTGGTAGTGATCCCAGTGTCCAGAAGTTTTATACAATTCAACATCTGCCATGATTGGCGTATAAACATGTTGGTAGCCAAGACTTACTTCTTTATCAACAATATAACGTTCGATGGTACGACGAATTGTTGCACCTTTTGGTAACCAGAATGGCAAGCCAGAGCCAACTTCTGGTGAAACCATAAATAAATCTAATTCTTTACCTAATTTACGGTGATCACGTTCTTTGGCTTCTTCTCTTTGTTTGATAAACTCTTTTAAATCTTTCTTATCAAAAAAGGCTGTTCCGTAAACACGTTGCATCATGTGATTGTCTGAATTTCCTCGCCAGTACGCACCAGCTACAGATAATAATTTGAAAACTTGAATACGACCTGTTGACGGAATATGAGGTCCACGGCATAAATCGACAAATTCTCCTTGACGGTAAGCAGTAATAATTTCATCAGCTGGTAATTCACTGATTAATTCAACTTTGTAAGGATCTTCTTTAAACAATGCTAAAGCTTCATCTTTAGATAAAACTAAACGTTCAATTGGCAAATTTTCCTTAACGATTTTCGTCATTTCTGCTTCAATAGCCGGTAGATCTTCCGCAGTAATTGGGTGATCACCATTATCTGTATCGTAGTAAAAACCACTTTCAATTGCCGGGCCGACACCAAAGTGAATATTTGGGAATAAGCGACGAGCTGCTTGCGCCATCAAATGCGCAGTCGAGTGGCGCAATAAAGGTAGCGCTTCTTCATCAGCTGGTGTAATAATCGCTATGGTAGCATCCGCTTCAATTGGACGACTCAAATCGACTAATTCTCCGTTTACTTTGCCAGCTAACGCTTTTTTAGCCAAGCTATTGGAAATACTAGCTGCGATATCTTTAGTTGTTACACCGGCTTCAAATTCTTTTTTCGCGCCATCTGGAAACGTAATTGTAATTGCCATAAATAATTCCTCCTTAATAATAAAAAAAGTCCTAGCGCTACAATAGCACTAGGACGTAATTAACGTGGTTCCACCTAATTTTAAGACAAATATTGTCTCCTTCTCTTAAAGCAGGTAACGGTTGCTTTCCGCCTGAGATTAATCAGGAGTTCATAAAGTGGTCATCATTTGGTTTTCTGCTAGAAAACTTTCAGCAATTGTTTTCCTCTCTGTTACAGACTCTCAAAGTCAGTTGGCTTTAATAAGTTGTTTTTATTTAAACACTTCTTTTTGAAAAATGCAAGAATGAACTTACTTAAATTCACCATTTACGGCATAAGTCCCTTTTTTCATTTCATTTATAATAACGTGGATGTGTTCTTTTGGGGCCCCTGTATTTTTATGGACTGCTTCTGTGACGTCTTTCATCATTGCAGCTAATTGTTCTTTATTGCGGCCTTCAACTAATTCGATGTGAACAAATGGCATATCTTTCACTTCCTTTTTTTAATTACCTTTATTTTAACCATAAACCAAAAGAAATGTCTCCTATAAAACCCGAATTGTTTAGATACAATGCATTGCTTTTGAGATATATTTTAAAAGTTGACAACCTTTTTTATTTAGGCGCGACTTAGCCGTATATTATCCTCTTATCCGTCTTGTAACTAGTTGTAAAAGACGACTCCATATTCTTTCACAAAAGGTTTTATTATTTTTTATTGTGCTTTATCCTTTACTGGCTTTCAATCATTTTTAGCCCGCAAAGCACTCAAAATTGAAACGGTGTCAACAACCTCTTGTAACATTGCCCCAATTAACGCTGGGATTACACCAGTGCTTGCAATCAGCATTAAACCCACACAGATAAAAATACCAATCAAAACTGACTGACGCGCAATTTTCATCGTATCTTGTGCGACCTCCACTGCTGTGGCAACACGGCTTAAATCATCTTTCAAAATAACAGCGTCTGCGCTCTCCGAAGCGGCAGAAGATCCATGCGCCCCCATCGCAATTCCAACATCGGCAATCGCTAAGGCGGGCGCATCATTAATGCCATCGCCAACCATAATTAATGGACGCTCAGTTTTTGCTACATTTTTTAAGACATTAATTTTATCTTGTGGTAAACACTCAGCAAAGACTGCCTGAATGCCAACTTCAGTAGCAGTCGACTCTGCAATTTTTTTACGATCTCCAGTTAACATAATTTCATTATCGACACCTAAAAAACGTAATTGCGCGATTGTTTTTTGCGCTTCAGGTCTTATTTCATCTGTAAAAGTTACACTACCGATGTATTGATCATCTAAAGAAGCAAAAATCATCGTTTTGTCCCCCGCTTGAACAGCCCCATGCGCAAAATCAGCACGCCCAATTTTAATTACTTGCCCATTTATTTCACCTTTTACACCAGAACCGACTACCTCTTCCAAATTTGTAACCGGCACTAGTGGCACACGTTTTTGCGCATAAGATACAAGAGAACGGGCCAGGATATGCAATGATTCTTGTTCAGCACTGGCCAAGTAGCTCAAAAATTTATCTTCAGAAAAACCAGCGACTGGATTTATTTTTTCAACAGTTAATTGACCTTTTGTAATCGTCCCAGTTTTATCAAAGGCAATAGTTTTGGCTGCGGCTAGCTTTTCAACTGTCGTGCCCGTTTTTACTACGATCCCATTACGACTGGAACGACTCATTCCAGCAACTAAAGCAACGGGCGCTGCTAAAATCAACGGGCAAGGAGAAGCTACAACTAAGACTTCTGCAAAACGAACCGGATCTTTGGTCACAAACCAAGCAATACCTCCAATTAAATAGGCAACCGCCGTAAACGGAACTGCGTAGCGATCTGCCATCCGGACAAAATGAGCCGGTTTTTCCTGAGATTCTTTCACCAGCTTGACAATTTGCTGGTACTGGGAGTCTTCTGCTAATGAGGTTACTTTATAGAGCAGTGTGCCTTCTCCATTCACAGAACCTGACATAATTTCATCCCCAATATTTTTATCAACTAGTCGGGATTCTCCTGTTAAAGAAGATTCATCAACACTTCCAGCTTGTAATGCCTCTCCGTCAACAGGTACGATTTCATGTGGTTTTACAACTAAAACATCGTTGACTTGCACTTTATCTAACGTTAAATCTTCTAAGCGCTCACCAATTTTACGGTGAGCGATTTGCGGCGAGTTGTCTAATAAAGATTGTAATTCCCGTCCTGCTTGCCGACTCGCGTAATCTTCTAGACTATCGCCACCTGTTAACATAATCAAAATCATCAAGCTAGCCCAATATTCGCCAACTGCTAATGTTGCAACAATCGCAGTAATCGCTAAAATATCTACTCCGTAACGACCAGAGCGCAATGTCTTAATCATTTCAATTAACATGGTCAAGGCCATAACGCCACCTACAATCGTGACTAAAAGATAAGCCCATTGCCCTTGTTTTAAAATAAATTCAAAGAAGAGGGCAAACGCACCTACTACTAATGTTAAGAAAAATTTTTTAAAATGACTCATTTTCATTCCCCACCTTCCCACTTACTACTGTAAGCCTCAATTAAAGGATAGCTTTCTTAGCTTAAAATAGAAATGAAAAAGTGCTAACTGAAACAAATAATCATTTACAATTAGATTTATAAATTACCAGGATACCATTGTCTACAGTAATCTAAGACATTTTCAGCAGTTTGTAAATCATATGAAAAGCCACATTTCTCTGCATAGCTTATTGCATTTTGTTGAAATAATTGTTGCGTTGCAAAAAGGCTCTCCCATGTTTTTGCCAGCGTAGTAAAATCAAATAATCCCATTAAATTTTGAGAAACATCCGCTTGTAAAAAATGTAGTAAATACTTATCATTTTTACCGGTATCAATTTTATCATTGTACTTTAAGGCAACTTGCCAAGTGAGTAAGCGGCGTAACTCCTTTTGACAAGTTCCATAGAGATGATCAATTGCATAAAGATTTTCTTGGCGCCACAGTCCCTTCACCACATAAGTAGATACCCACCAAAATTCGTTACAACAATCTAAAAATTCTGCTTGAGTAGGTTTTTTTACAAAATAAGGCGTCTTACTATTTTGTGAAAATGTAGGCAAAAGATGCGTGGGATCCCAAAGCGTTTTTACGATTTTTTCCTGGGCTAACCATTCCTCTTTATTTTTTATGGGACACAAAGTTAAATCGATGCGATTCCCATCCAAAAACAACATTAAAAATGTAAAACAAGCCTCTAATGTGGCAGGAAATAAGGTCATTTCTTCAGGACATTGCATAATCAATCTTTTACCAAAATTTTCTAACCAACTTCTATCACGCAGTAGTGTCTTTTTTTCATCAACTAAATAAACAACATCATAATCTTGAAAGCTATCTTTTGTAGCATTGGGATTTACTCTGGAACCAGTCAACGCTACGGCTTTAACTTGTGGTTGGGATTTGGCAATATTTAAAATCAAATCATACATTTCTTTTTCAGTACGCATTTTCTTATCCTTTCTTTTCAAAGTTTCCAATGCCCAGTCTTTTTTTCAACCCGAAAACTGTGCTATAATTTTATGGCGTGATTTTTTATCACACTTTTACGAAACGGAGGCTTGTTTTATGGATGAACGTGCCAAAGAGCAGCAACATGTCGAATGGACAATTGCGCTTATTTACAACGAGCAACAATTAATTAAAGAACAACAACAACAATTAAGTGGCAAAATGCAAGCCGAACTAAAAGAAGTAGCCGACCATCAAATTCGTGGTGGCTCAGACGAAGCATTTTACGAATCCGCGGTTGAATATCGCCAACATGAACAAGAACTATTATTAAAATACCACACTGCCGAAAGCCAAGGAAAACGTTTAAAAACTTTGGCTACTATGAAAGACAATCCCTACTTTGCTCGAATAGATTTTACTGAGGGCAAAGAAGGCAAAGAAACACTTTATCTTGGAATCGCTTCTTTACGGGATAAAAACCAAGAAACCATCGTCATTGATTGGCGCGCGCCAATTGCCAATCTTTACTATGAAGGTGAATTAGGTCCTGCCTTTTACGAAACTGACCACGATCGTTATGAAGTAGAACTTTTACTTAAGCGGCAATTTAAAATTCAAGCGGGTAAAATGCTTTCGATGGTAGACACATCAGAAGTAATCAACGATGAGTTTTTATTAGAAATTCTAGATGAAGCTTCTTCTTCTCAGATGAAAAATATTGTCTCCACCATTCAAAAAGCGCAAAACAAAATTATTCGCGATACCACCAGTAAGATAATGTTAATTGAAGGAATTGCTGGTAGCGGTAAAACGTCAGCACTCTTACAGCGAATTGCATTTTTATTATATCGCAATCGCAAATGGTTAGCTGATGAACAGGTACTCTTGTTTTCACCAAATCACTTATTTTCTGACTATATTTCTATGGTTTTGCCTTCATTAGGAGAAAGTACAGTTCCAACGCGGACATTTCGTGCCTTTATGGATCAATTATTACCAAATTTTACAATTGAAAAAGAAGCAGAACAAGAAACTGTCTTTTTAACTGGTAATGAAAAACAAAGTGAACGCCTTAAAAGTAGTTTGGTCTTAGTTAAAGCAAGTAAGAATTACATTCAAAAAATTACACAATTAGGACCTTTGTTCCGCAATCTTAAAATTAACGGGCAAACTTTAATTTCTACAAAACAAATGCGCAATTGGTACGAAGAAACAAATCCTAACTTACCGCTTTATCAACGAACACAACTTTTACAGACAAAACTGCTAAAAAAAGTTGGCGGTTTACAAAAAGATGAAGCGAAAAAAAGCTGGGTGAAAGATGCTGCAGAAGAAGAATTACAACAATACTTTGCTGACCATCCGAATTTAACCGATTCTGAAGAAAATGAACGAAAATTACGGAATCAAATCAAAAAGCAAATTGTTAAGCGCCATTTTCGTAGCATGGTAAAAAGCATCAATCGATTTCAATTTATTAACTTTTCAAAGCAATACCTCCACTTTTTACAAAGTATTCCAAAGAAAGTTTTATCAGCTCACCACGTTGATCTAACCCAGTGGCAAAAAAGCATTGAAGAAACGCGCAGGCTGTTAAAAAATCGTCTTTTAAAACAAGAAGACGCAGTTTTGTTCTTTTTATTGTTAAAAGGATTGCGCCCAGTCGACTTACCTGTACAAGCACGCTTTATTTTTATTGACGAAATGCAAGACTTTCCCCCTGCGCAAGTAGCCCTTTTGCGAGAATTATACCCGCAGGCTAATCTGACTTTATGTGGTGATTTAAATCAAAAAGTTTTTGGTAATGAAACAATTGTGGGAAATTTAGCTGATCTTTTTTCAGATCAAGTAGTTACCCGTTATCAGCTAACCACTAGTTATCGTTCAACCAAAGAAATTACCGATTTTGCCAATCAGTTTTTATCTGAAGATGATACTGTGGAGTTGACCGCCAGAAAAGGTGATCTACCGACGCTTGTTACAGGCTTTAATGAACAGCAATGTTTGACTTATTTAAAAAATGATCTAAAAGCAAATGAAGCAAAAGCCAAATACTGGCGTACCGCCATTATTTGCCGCACTAGTCAAGACTGCGTGAACTTGTATCATGCGCTAGATCAAGATTTACAAAAAGAAATTCAATTAATTGTCTCTGAAGAAGACTTTATGAAACGTCGTATTATGATTATTCCGGCCTATTTGGCAAAGGGATTAGAATTTGATCGCGTCTATGCTTGGCAAGTAGATGAAAGTTTCAAAACACCACAAGATCGTTTAATTTTCTATACGATTGCAACGCGGGCAATGCATGAATTAACGGTGATAAGCCCGGAAGTTCTATCGCCATTTTTTGATACAGCCGATCCTTTAACCTTTAATAAAATCGTCTTATAACTATTTTAGCCATAAAAACCCAAACCAATGACAAGCACTGCCGAAATTTTTCGCAGCTGCTAGCAATAGGTTTGGGTATTTTTTATATGAATAATTTCGTATTGGGATATTTCAATTGAATTAATTGCAAAATCATTTTTAATTCTGAGTATTGCTTTTTATCTTCTTCATCAAAGATTTTTGCGTGGCGACCAACCAGTCCGTTATCTAATAGTCGATGTTGCTTGTTCCATTCTTTAAAGGTAGCAAGGTTAGCACAATGACTTATTGGCAAACCAGCCGCATCTAAAATCTCCGATAGACGAAAAACTAAAAAAGCACTGTCAATTACAGTAAATTCATGATACAGACGCTTATTTTTTACCTTTTCGTAATCCTGTAAGATGACTTTTTGCGGTTCATTTTTTAAATACCATGCTAATAAAATGAAAAAACTCTCCAAACGATACTCTTCCGAAAAAAGTTCATAACTTTCTGGATTATGGCGGAATACTAAGGGAATTAAATATTTTTTACGATAGATTAACATGGGTGCTTGGGTTACAGAGTAGTAAACATAACGATTTAAATAACCCGCGCCTCGAAAATCCCCCAAGCGATAGCCATCGACACCAAAACTTTGACACCTCCGTGCTAAAGTTGAACAATCACTAACCGAGACGGCTAATTCTGCCTTTTGTTGGTAATCACTTAAAATGCGATCAAAGGGTTCTAAACTAATTTTTTCCAAAGATTTCCACCACCTTAAAGATAACGTTTCCACTCAATTAGTATACCATATTTTTTTCAAATACAAGTACTTGCTAACTAGTCTGGGAAAAAAACGTTATTTTTCTAATGGTCGATGCTTAAAGCCCATAGTAGCATTTACTGCCTCTTGCCACCCTGCATATAAATTTTCGCAAATTTCTTTTGCCATTTTTGGTTCAAAGGATTTTCCCTGCGCTTGAAATGTTTGCAATTCATCTAAGTCTTGCCAAAAACCAACAGCAAGACCGGCTAAATAAGCTACTCCTAAAGCCGTAGTTTCTAGATAGCTGGCTCTTTCAACTGGCGTTTGTAAAATATCTGCTTGAAATTGCAATAACAGCTCATTTTTTGAGGCGCCACCGTCAACTTTTAAAATGGTAATCGGTGTTTTGGCATCTTCTGCCATCGTTTTAACAACGTCACAAGTTTGATAAGCTAATGACTCCAGTGTTGCACGAATTAAATGTTCTTTTGTTGTACCACGAGTCAAACCAAAAATTGCACCGCGCGCTTCTTGGTCCCAATAAGGTGCACCTAATCCAGTAAAAGCCGGAACAACATACACATTATCACTATCTTTAACACGACTGGCATAAGTCTCAGAATCCGGCGCTTGATCAAACAAACGCAGTCCGTCGCGTAACCATTGAATAGCAGAACCTGCAACAAAAATACTCCCTTCTAATGCATAAGTAATTTTGCCGTTAATTCCATAACCAATGGTCGTCAACAATCCATTTTGAGAAGTGATTGCATCACTGCCGGTATTCATAACAATAAAGGCACCTGTTCCATACGTATTTTTGACATTGCCAACTTCAAAAGCCTGCTGCCCAAACAACGCAGCTTGTTGATCACCGGCCATACCTGCGATTGGGATTTTTTGACCATAAAATAAATAATCGTCTGTGTAACCATAAATTTCAGAATTTGAACGGACTTCAGGCAATAATGTTTTGGGAATATCCAAAAGACTTAGAATTTCTTCATCCCAACCCAAGTCGTGAATGTTAAACATCATTGTTCGACTGGCATTCGTGTAATCGGTCACGTGAACCTTACCGCCAGTTAATTTCCACAAAAGCCACGTGTCAATTGTTCCAAATAACAATGTACCTTCTTCTGCCTGCTTTCTTGCACCACGAACGTTATCTAAAATCCATTTTACCTTTGTCGCCGAAAAATAAGAGTCAATCAAAAGGCCAGTCTTTTGTTGAATCATTTCGCTATGACCTGCTTCTTTTAAAGCTGCCGCAATTTCATTTGTTTGCTTTGACTGCCATACAATCGCATTATAAATTGGTTCTCCTGTTTCTTTATCCCAGATTACTGTCGTTTCCCGCTGATTGGTAATCCCGATTGCTGCAATTTGATGTGGCTTAATATTGCCATCGATTAAGGCATCTGCAATCACTGACTGAATTGAATTCCAAATTTCAACCGGATTGTGTTCTACCCAGCCGGCTTTAGGAAAAATCTGAGGAAATTCCCGCTGTGCACTAACCACAGCTTTTCCTGCTTTATTAAAAATGATGGCCCGAGAACTAGTTGTTCCTTGGTCCAACGCTAAAATGTATTTTGCTTTCACACGATTAACCTCTTTCTTTCTATCTTCAAAGCATTAATAGTATAGCACAATTTGACAATTTTCCGATTAGGATTTGGTAGCCCTTACGCAAAGTCTTTTTAGTTTCCAAGTTAACCAAATAAGATTAAAATATTATTTGTAAGTAAATTGAATTATTGGAGTGATTAACATGAAATTGTTAAAAGAATATGGCTTTTATTTATTGTTATTAGCCATTGTCAGTGAGATCGCACTCCCTTTTATTTTGGCGAAGTACTATCCCAATTATAGTCAAATTAATGATCTCATCTCAACCTTTGGTGAAACCGACAGCCCGACAAAATGGGCGTTTAAAATCTGGGAAATTATTAACGGTACTCTCTTTGTCTTAAGTGGCCCAGCTATCTTTCAGCGGTTCAAAGAAACAAATTCTCAACTGGCGTTTGTTCTTTCTTTGATGGTAATTTTGTTTGGTATTGGCGACTGTATTATTACCGGTATTTTCGACCGAGCAGCTAACTCCAGCGAAGTAGACTTCACCTCACTGCTTCACAATTACGCTTCAGGAGCAGGATTTGTTGCACTTTTAGTGGGAACATTACTTTTATTTCTCCTCTATCAAAAAGAAAAAAATTCAGTAATGATTATTTTATTACCACTTATTTTTATTGCCGCTTTGATTTTTATGTTTTTATTTGCAATGCCAAAAATCCCAATTATTAGCCAATTCCAAGTTTCCCATCGGGGATTATGGCAACGGCTCAACTTATGGTTTTTATATTTGCCATATTTTATTGCCGCGCTACAAAGTCTTTTTACCAAGTCAGCATAATAAAAAAGTTACTTGCACTCAGTTGCCTTGCTAACAATAAAAAATTTCGGCTTAAGGCTTAGAAGCCAGTTTGAGGGGCTTAAAAGGGCTAAAGTAGTCCTATTAATATTTTTTCTTGTGAAAAATAAAATGGATACTTCTGTGCCGCCAGACAAAAAAAGCACCTGCAACACTTCACTGTGAAATGTTGCAGGTGCTTTTTTTAGCTTTTCATCCTAAAATTCTGATTGATTCTGAGGCCAACGTGTATTGGATTTACTTGGCAAAATTAGGGTAATGAAAATAACGATCGTACCGATTATTGGAATTAAGTAAAACAAAATCCACCAATTGCTGTGATTGCGATCATGTAGGCGTCTTGCTCGTACAGTAAAATTAGCGAGCCAGATTAATGCATTTAATAAAATAAAAATGATCGTAATCGTGTTCCACTCTTTGATGACCGTCACATCATCTGGTGTAATTTCTATATAACGGCTAACACCAGTTAGAATGGAGTAAAGTGCCAATACCAAATAATTCACGAGTTGTGGCCACCAATATTGCCCTCTTTTTGCAGAGGCATTCATTACAGTCATATTATGCCAGTATTCTTTATATGCTTGAATCATATTATCCCCTCCTATTCCACTATCCCAAAGCTTGGAAAAGTTGTCAAAAATTAAGCTTAAATATGCTAATTTAGAGTTTGCCTCCTTTTTGCGATTTTATCTTGAAAAAAATCAGCTTAAGATAGCGTCCAAATTATTTTAACTTAATCAAACAGGAGCGGTCTTTTACTTATTTTTAGCTTCAAATATTTGATCTGACGAGCCGTTTTATTTTTCTTTTTTTAAATCACTCCAACTAAACCCGCTATCGACAATATCCACCAGTAAAAGTGGTATCCCAATCAAAACAGCAAGATCTGGCGGTGAGACATAATTAAGGTCGGCATTCAAAAATACACTGGCCAATTCTGGAATATCTTTTATAAAGGTAGCAAACAAAGCTAATACAAATAGCGCTATTCTAACGATAATCGTTGCAAGTAAAGCCTTTTTCTTTTCACTACTATTAAAAAATCTACCCGCTATCGCAAATGCAAGATAAACAAAAACTAAAATCGGAACACTTTTTATTCCCATCATCTTTCCCCCTTGTAAAAGCATACCACTTTGATAGAAAAATATGACAAAAATCTCCACTTTCAACTCAATTCTATAAATGAATTAGCCTTTTTGTACTTATTCTGGATAACACCACTAAGCATGTACTTTTTTATTGTTCTAATGCTGTTCTTTTAACTCAGAAGTGTTGAACCCATCGAATTGTCGTGCTATTCTTTTTCCATGGTATGATATTGAAATTTTCTCCTTTGTAGGCTGTTAGCATCGGTTGGCTAACAGCCTTTTAATTTTTTTAGTTTCAATTAAGGAAAACAGTTACGCAATTTTAAATAAACAAAAAAAGAGAGCTACTTTTTGATAAGCTCCCCTAACTAGGTCAAAGAAAAATTAAATTCTAGTTATTGGAGCATATCAATTAGTAGTCCTCTTTTTAACTATTCGTAACTTTTATATTCTATGTTAACTATCTTAATCGTCCAATTCTACATTGTGGAAGATTTGTTGTACATCTTCCAAATCGTCTAAGGCATCGATCATTTTTTCAAATTTTTCTAAGTCTTCGCCTGTTAATTGGATTTCATTTTGAGGCATCATTTGAATTTCTGCTACTGAAAACTCAGCAATTCCTTTTTCCTTTAATGCTGCTTGAATACTGTTAAAGTCCTCTGGTTCCCCATAAACGATGATTTGATCGTCTTCTTTTGTAACATCGCGAACATCAATGTCTTTTTCCATTAGGTATTCTAAAATTTCATCGGCATCTTCGCCGGCAAAACCAAAAATCGCAGTATTATCAAACATGTAACTAACAGCTCCAGATACTCCCATATTCCCGCCATTTTTACCAAAAGCAGCGCGAACATCAGCAGCAGTACGATTAACGTTATTGGTTAAAGCATCTACGATTACCATTGAGCCATTTGGCCCAAAGCCTTCATAACGCAACTCTTGATAATTTTCATCGCCAGATCCTTTTGCTTTTTCAATCGCACGATCAATGATGTGTTTTGGCACATTATACGTTTTCGCCCGTTCGATAACAAAACGTAATTTTTGGTTGGCGTGGGGATCAGGATCACCTGATTTTGCTGCTGCGTAGATTTCAATCCCAAATTTTGCATAAACACGACTATTTGCACCGTCTTTTGCGGTCTTTTTCGCGACGATATTTGCCCACTTACGACCCATACTTTCACTTCCGTTTCTATATTATTCAACTGACGAAAAAACGTCCTTTTCCATTATACTTGTGTGAAGGCTTCCTGTGAAGTATTTTTTAGTCTCAATTCAATTTCAAAGGCCTTCGACCAAAATTTTGTTCGCTAATGTCTTTACTTGCCAACCGATAAATTTCATCGGCTCTTAAAGTTAAGGGGACTTGATTGGCACCACTTTTGCCGATTTTTGCAAGTAGTGGCCAAGGGGTCACTTTTTTAAGTTGATTCAAATATTTTTGTCCTTTACGGTTAAACCCGAGTATACGCAAATAATTATCTGACCAAGCAAGCTGCATTTCAGCACGTGTAATATTCAACAAAATATAACATAGCTGTCTTTGAATCCGGGTTAATGTATAGTGCTTTGATTTTACTTGAGACAAAAAATCCGTAAAATCTGTGGTATTAAGTGCAGTTTGCTGCATTTTCAAGGCAAGCCCTGATTCCATTTGATAGAGGATTAATAAATCTTCTAGGCTACTACTCATTAAGCGGTAACGTAAATAAGGCCAAAAGTTATGCCAATCAACAAAATATTTTTCTACACTTTGTTTTGTCTTGGTTGGTACAAAATTAGAAATATCGCCATCTTCTTGAAGCAGCTTACGAATTGCTGTAGCGCTGGCGATTTTTCCATCTGTAATTTGAATATCGTGATAACCTGCTTTTTGTCTTTTAATAGCAATTAAATTCATCGGATTTTGTAGCTGCGCATTTTCTTTGGCATAACTCAAACCCAAAATATGATTAGGCAACATTTGATTAACTTGCGGTAGGTTAAACAGTTCCTGATAAACTTCTTGCATAATTTGTGGATACGTCTTTTTTTGATCCGCCTTTCGTTGAAACAGTGCCTTTATTTCAGCAGACTGCCGATTCAACTGTTGTCCAAAGGCATTATAATCAAACGTTGCATCATAATCAGTTCCAAAGCACAAACTATCACATTGTAATGCTGCCAGCGTTTTGATGCCGCCTTTTGCAAATATGTCCGCTGCTTGGCAAGCGTATTGAATGGGTAATTCAATTACTAAATCCACACCATGAGCCAGTGCAGCATCTGCTCTTTGCCATTTATCCACCACCGCTGGCTCTCCTCGCTGCAAAAAATTTCCGCTCATTACAGCAATGACAACGTCCGCCTGACTTTTCTTGCGGGCTGTTTTGATATGATAAAGATGGCCATTATGAAAGGGATTGTATTCAACAATAACACCGCAAGCTTTCATTTTTCTTTCCTTTCTTTTTAAAACAGGTAATTATGACATAAACAAATATAACCGGACTGATATGTTAAAACGTTTCATATCTTGCGTCCGGATAATTTTGTATTCACTTATTTTTGACAAACAAAAAACCAACGGCGCGTTTTTTCATTTGGCTGACTATCGGTGAAATCACCAAAGCACTCTATCTGATTAAACCCAGCATTTTCCAACATTCTTTGATAAAGTTCCAATGAGTAAGTACGTTCTTTATGCAACTCATCTCTGCGTTCAAATAAATCGCACTCTGTGTTTTGCGCGACAAAAAAAGTTAGAAAATGTTCAATACTATCAGGTAGCTTTCCTTGATAACTTTCCCACAAAAAAGCAAACTCATCGGTTTGATAATGGTAGTTATAATCAGGAAAAACTTCATTGATTTGATAAAGAGAGTGAACATCAAAAATGAAGATTCCCTCTTTTTTTAACAGCTGATAGACACCATCAAAAACTTGTTGAACGGCTTGTTCATCTGGCATATAGCATAGTGAATCCGAAAAGCAGGTAACAGCTTCGTATTCGCCGATATCATTTAAATCCAGCATATCACCTTCAATAAATTGTACCGAAACATCCGCTTCAAAAGCTCGTTGGCTTGCAATCATTAACATTTCTTCCGATAAATCTAAAGCCGTCACATCATAACCGTCTTTGGCAAAGCGACAGGCTAGTGCCCCGGTACCACATGCCAATTCTAGTAATTGTTTTTTTTGCTTTAAATGGCGCTTTGAAAATTCATACCATTTTTCATATAGACTTTTATCCATCACTTCATCATAAACAAAAGCAAATGTTTCATATGTCATTTTAAGATACAAGCCATGCATTTAGGTCAACTAAAGGTGCGTCAGACCACAATTTTTCTAAATTGTAAAATTCCCGCTCGCTTGTGCTAAATACGTGGACAATAACATCCCCTAGATCAATTAAAACCCATTTAGCTCCGTCTTTACCTTCAATTCTTTTGATGGCAACTCCTTGTGTTTCTTCTTTTTCGACGATTTCATCAATGATCGCATTAATCTGACGTTCACTATTTGCAGAACAAATTAAAAAATAATCTGCCAATAGGGAAATTTCTCGCACATCTAATGCAATAATATCTTGCGCATGTTTTGAATCAGCAGCTTCTACTGCTGTTTGTAAAATCTTTTCACTTTCTATGGTAGTTCCCTCCTATATTTGGTGTTACGTTATTTTAGTTAAGCGTGATTTGCGACCCACTTATTATATGTCTCAATTGTTTTTGGATAAATGGGCTTGTTTTGTTCAATTAGATAGG
Source organism: Candidatus Enterococcus myersii (assembly GCF_017316025.1). GTDB lineage: Bacteria > Bacillota > Bacilli > Lactobacillales > Enterococcaceae > Enterococcus_C > Enterococcus_C montenegrensis. The sequence goes on along the minus strand of NZ_JAFLVT010000015.1, from coordinate 46,876 downwards.
TCAGTGTATGCTTTGTTTCATAAGCAACAGCCTCATCTAAATTAATCAATGCTATTTCTCGTGCTTTTTTAACCCCTGGAAAGTCTCGTCCAGGTTCAATAAAGTCCGCTACATAAATGATTTTTGCCAAAAGTGACATTTCAGCTGCACCGGTAGTATGCAACGCAATCGCTGTTAAAATTTCTTCGTCATCAATTTCTAACTCTCGCTGAACAAAGTCAGCCCCCACAATGCCGTGCCAAATGGCGTTACCCCAGTTTAACAAGTCCAAATCAAAACCATCACGACGAATAACCAATTGAAATTCATCGTCGCTTCTTTCTTTAGCGTAGTCATGCGTCAAAGCAGCAATACTTGCTTTTTCTGGTGAAGCACCATATTTACTTGCCAAGGCAATCGCAGTTTCTTCCACACCCAAAACGTGTTTAAAGCGTTTTTCACTCATTTGCATCTGAACTTTTTGCATCAGTAATTTTCGATCCATCGCCGTATAATTATCACTATATTTCATCAAGATACAGCCCCTTTTCTAAAATATAGTTTAACACAGGATCTGGCAGAAAGTAGCGCGCCGAGCACCCCTGGGCAATCTTTTTACGAATCAGAGACGAACTCAAATCCATTTGTGGAATGTCCACCCAAATAATTGGATACGGACTTTCTTGACTGTACTCAGGACGTTTAACGCCTACAAATTGAACTAAGTCAGCCAACTCATCAATTTGACGCCATTTCGGTAGATAAGCCACCATATCGCCACCGATAATAAAATAAAAATCAGTATCTGGATTTTGTTCTTTTAAAATCTTCATGGTATCAATCGTATAACTAACACCTTGCCGTCTAATTTCAACATCCTCTACTTTTAAGCGTGGATTATCTTGAACAGCTAACTTTAACATTTCTATGCGATGGTGGGCTGAAATTGTCTTTTTTGCATCAATATGAGGGGGCAGATACTCTGGCATTAGACGTACTTCATCTAAGCCTAAAAGTTGTCCTACTTGGTCTGCAATAATTAAATGCATCACATGTACCGGATTAAAGTTCCCACCTAAAATACCAACTTGTTTACGACGCTTGTTGTTTAGCGGTGCCATTTTTACTTGCGGTACGACACCAACTGCCACTTTTTGCATCTGCCAAACCTCCTAAATTGCTTTTACTTCTTTTGAAATCCTTTGATATTTTTCTTTGCTGCTTGGTCGGTATAAGACTAAAATGCGGCCGATAATCTGAACAACTTGACAGTGTACTTCCTCCGTTAAAATATGTGCGACATCAGTTGCAATCTCATCTGTATTTTGTAGCAAAGAAACTTTAATTAGTTCCCGTTTTTCCAACGCTTCTCCAATTTGGGTAATCATTGGACCACTAATGCCGCCTTTTCCTATTTGAAAAATCGGCTGTAGGTGATGCGCTTTGCTTCTTAAAAAGCGTTTTTGTTTTCCTCGTAATTCCATAGTTGCCTTCTTTCTAAATCAATGCTTTTCTGGTTAAGACCGCAACACCCTTAGGCGCCCAACCGGCAATAACACATGGATTAGTAATTGTAATCCAGCCCAGCCCAGCAAAGACAATATCTGTTTTTTCTTTAATTGAAAATTCAAAACGTTGTAAAGGTGGAAAATCTACTACTTCTTCTGGGCGTGGCGGTTGTAATAGCCCCCCCACGTGTTTTTCATAAAAAGCGTCAGCATTTGTTAATTTTGTCCGGTGAATTTCCACATCATTTGAAACATATGTTACAAATGAGCTACGCTCACCTTTAATAAAATCAAAACGTGCCAAACCACCCAAAAAAAGCGTTTGATCAGGATTTAACTGGTAAACTTTAGGCTTAACTTCTTTTTGTGGTGCAACAATTTTTAAATCTTGCGCACCTAAGTAATGCGCCATTTGTTCACGATGAATAATCCCTGGTGTATCAATCAAAAAGTGTCCATCTTCTAATGGAATTTCAATTTTATCTAACGTTGTGCCTGGAAAGCGTGAAGTTGTAATCAAGTCTTTGACACCAGCAGTCTGCTTAATGATTTGATTGATTAGCGTTGATTTTCCAACATTCGTCACACCGACAACATAAACATCCCGTCCATCACGGTATTTTTCGATTGTATCTAACAGTTCTGTCATCTCTTGTGGTTTCTTGGCACTCGTCAATAAAACATCCACGGGACGCAGACCCATTTCGTGAGCTCTTTCCCGCATCCATTGCGTCATTTTCCCGCGTTTTAACGACTTTGGTAAAATGTCGACTTTATTTCCCACCATCAACACGGGATTATCACCGACAAAACGATGTAATCCGGGAATAAGTGAGCCATTAAAATCAAAAATATCAACGACATTTACAATTAAAGCATCTTTTTGCCCCAATTCATTTAATAAGCGTAGAAAATCATCATCTGTTAAAGCGACTGGTTGAATTTCATTGTAGTGTCGCAAGCGAAAACAACGTTGACAATACACTTCACCCGTTTCAAGCCCTTTATCTAGCGCTGATTGTGGCGTATAACCTAACTCACCTGGATGTTGTGTTTGAATTTCGGCACCACAGCCAATACAATAAATTGTTTCAGTTTCAGTCATTTAATTCACCTTGCCATTTCATATCCGGATTATTTTTTTGTAAATGCTTCATGATTTTCCGTTCAAAAAAGCGATTAATCCGCGTATTCCAGCCGTCTGTTGCCACAACTGGCTTCACCAAAATACTTTTAACGCCTGCTCTATTAGCTCCACGAATATCTGTCATAATTTGATCGCCCACCATTACGACATCTTCTTTTTTCATTCCCAGCTTTTGGTAGCCCGCCTTAATCCCTCTTGCAAAAGGTTTTAAAGCTCTGGAAACAAAATCTAAACCAAAAGGTGCTAATGCATGGGCAATGCGTTCATGATTATTGTTAGAAACAACAACAACAGGAATTTTAGCAGCATCCATTTGTTTTAGCCATTGGCGTAACTCTTCGGTCCCATTGGGATTATTCCAAGCGATTAAAGTATTATCTAAATCTGTTAAAACAGCTTTAATGCCGTGTTTTTTTAATTGTTCCGGTGTAATCTGATAGATGGCCGAAACCATCCACGTTGGTTTATATTCCTGAAACATAGGTGCTCCTTTACTCAAAAAATGAAGGAGTACCGTGTACTCCTCAAACCGAAATTATACTATAAAATGTGTCATAATTCTAGCTTTCGTAATTTTCATCCTCATTATTTCAAACTTTATTAAAAATAGACGCCTAATTAAAAAAAATAGTCGATAATTTTGAGAGTTTAAAAATAATTTTTTTTAATTGCTAACAAATCACTTGCCGGAAAATAAAAAAAGCTATATACTATTTCTTGTCTTGCGGGTGTAGTTTAGTGGTAAAACAGAAGCTTCCCAAGCTTCCGTCGCGAGTTCGATTCTCGTCACCCGCTTAGCCTAAAGACCTTGATGTATCAAGGTTTTTTCTTTTTGTCTCGATTTGTTGATATCATTGAATATCAGCAAATATCAAGCCCGTCTAAACTATTATCTAAACTACTTTTTGGATTTAGTCATCTCAACAAATGCTTGTATAGCAATGATTGAGATGATTGAATCCTTTTTTTATTTCTAGACTCTAAACTATTTAGCTTAGAGCGTTCGCCAAGAGATTAATCGAGTCTATTTTCTCTTCTTGATAAACTCCTGCGTAGGTATCCAACGTCATTGAAACACTGGAGTGCCCTAGCAGCTCTGAAACGGTTTTAAAATTAATACCTTGTCCAATTAGAATGGTTGCGAAAGTGTGTCGAAGTGCGTGAGGACTTAGTTTAGGAATTCCAGCACGCTTTGAGATTCTGTGTAACCAAAGTCTTGGATGTGACAGTTGAATGGGTTCACCTTTTTCATCACAAAAGACAAACTGTTTCCCATCAAAGATATTGACACCTAATTTTAGACACTCCTCTTTCTGAATCAGACGCCACTTTTTCAAGATAGAAATTGTCTCATCGGTTAACGGGATTTTTCTTCTAGACTTCTTAGTTTTTGGTTCCTCAAGATATTGCCTTCTGTTTTTCCCACGAGTCAAAGTCTGTTTTATGGTAAGTACTTTTTCCTCAAAATTAATGCAATCCCATTGCAAACCCAAAATCTCACCTTGTCTACAACCTGTATTCGCAAGCAAGAAAAAGAATGTATAGATTTGAAAAGGTTCATTGTTTTTTGCATACTCCAATAACTTTTTAAGCTCGTCTTTGGTATAAAAGTTTATTTCCTTTTCTTGAAGGTTCTTTTTCTTTCTTGGCATGACAATTTTTTTTGCTGGATTTTCGGATACATAACCTTGCTTAATAGCAAAATCAAAAATCCGAGAGACGTTTGAAACATACTCTTTAAATTGAGTATTCTTTTCTCTCATGGAATTGGCAAATTTTTGAACATCGGATACCCCTATTTTTTTGATTTCTTTCTCTCCAAAAGTTGGCAAAATATGAATGTCAAATTTTTGCTTAAGTTTTACAAAACTTGATTCTTTCACGGTAAGCTCGTACGTCTCTAACCATAGTTCATAGATTTCCTTGAATGTTGCATCTTTGTGATTTTGAAACCCATTTTTTAAAATGTCATACGAAACTTGACGATAATAAGCTTTAGCAGCTTTCTGAGTGAGAAAGCCTCCTTTATTAATGTTAACTTGCTTCTTTGTCTCGGGATTTACTCCAAGATATCCCGTCACTCGCCATAAATTTGCTCCATTGCTTTTTTGATATTGTGTGTATGTTGGCATTTTTTTCTCCTTCTCATGTGTGGGGCACATAGGAAAGGAATGAACTTTTGTTACTTGTTCTGTTGCGCTTCTTGAATAAAAGCCAAGTCTTTTGCGGTTTTCTCGATTTCTTCAAATGGTAAGTTGTCAAAGAAGACTGGTTTCATCTCTGGTTTCCCATGACGATCCAAAATTGGATTTCCGTCTTCATCCAAACGCATTTGCGGGGTAAAGAAACGTTCAATAAAGGCTAGCTTTTCTGCTACCTCGTCTATCTCTTTCACTGTATGGCTATTCAAAATTTTCGCCAAAGTAAACAAGTTTTGGACTTTTTGATCGTACTCGTCAATGCGATCGAGAATAACCGTTGTTTCGGAGACCGCAATCTCTTTTGGTGAACCAAAGAGCTGAATCGGTGTCGCATGAAAGACCGTCGCAAATTTTTCTAAGCTCTCAAAGGTCGGGTAACGGATTCCCCGTTCGATATTGGAGATGGTTTGTTTTTGCACACCAATCTTTTCGGCCAATTCCGTTTGGGAAAGTCCCATTTCTTTTCGTAAACGTGCGACATTGCCGCCAAAGTTTTCTATCATTTTCCTCACCTCGGGTCTATCATAAGCGCTTTCCCTGAAAAATTCAAGTGAAAAATAAACTAAATAGTATTTCAAGTAAACTTTTAAAATATACTTGACATCTATTTTAGATCGCGGTAGAGTGTACGAAAAGATACTATTTTATTTATTTATAGTTCTTTTAGTTTTAAAAAGAAATATAAGGAGGTGGAAAGAATGTCGGTATTGGAACAAGCGCTCCTGGATTGGCAAAAAGATCAGACCAATCAATTCTTTGCCCTGTTAGAAACCCGCTTGGAAGAAACACAAACCCAACAGGATATCGTCAAACAAAAATATTGTGCGGCGCATTTCGATGTGAGTGTTAATACATTGAAAGAATGGGTTCTTCAGGGCTGTCCAGAAATTCGATTGGACTCAGGTATGGTTTTATACAGCATTCAGGCGGTGAGAAGCTGGTTATTAACCTATCAAAACTAAACAAGGGTGTGGGGCCAAGGAAAGGAGCCGGTGTTGGGTTGGTGTGGTTGCCGCAGCCGTTGCCTCGACTGTGATGGCTGAAAGCCAATCAGCAGGCGAGGCTTACGGACGCGTGGAACGCACAGGTCTTTTGCGAACACCAGACACTGGCTAAGCGTAAGGTGCCTTTCTAATAGCACCTTATAAAGAGAAAAATAATGGCTAATAACTACCGGAAAAATGCAAAAAAAGACGATACTACCAAGCTTTTTCACGACAAAAATAATTTGCGAACAATCACAAATTTTAAAGGAGGTGACCAAATGACCAAAAGTACCCAGAATGTGCTAGGAAAAGTAGATTGGTTTCAAGCGGTCTTGCATCAAGTCAGTTATCAGACGGTCTTTCAAGACTTATTAAAAATCAGTTTAGAATCCGTCTCGATTCAAGCAGGCAGTTTAAAACATGAAGAATACGATATTGTGTACACCTGTGGCTTTCTCAAATACTATACCTATCACCAACCAGAAAAGGCCAAAGAACGGGGAACCCTTGTCTTGAGCGGACAAGCCTGTACTACCTATGAATGGATTATGCTTTCGTATAACCCCAAGGCGAATGTCTTTCAAGAACTCGCCACCCGTTTTTACGAGTATGCTAGTCAAACCGCCTTCACCTTTGAAATCAAGCGGCTAGATTTAGCCTTAGATGATTACAATGAAGTGCCCTACTTCACGGTAGAACAACTCCACAATAAGTTGAAACGGAAGCAATTCCTTTCAAAAGGACGAAGCTATCAACTCCATGACAGCGAGTTTAATGCCAAACAACGAGCAAAAACGGTTAGTATCGGCGTTCGAGGATCGGCTTGTATGTTTCGGGCCTACGACAAAGCCAAAGAAATGGCCAAAGATTTTGATGGAGTGAAACAAGAGGAAATTCTGGCTCGGGCTCCACAAATTCGGTTGGAAGTCGAAACTCGAAATGACGTGGCAGATAGTCTCTTTCGAACCATTGCTTTTTTACCGCAAGATCAATGTATCGCAAACTTAATTCGCGGATTTCTACAAACGGAACTTACCTTTTATACTGACGGCTCCTTAAAGCAGGTCTGTCGTTGGTGGCAGGACTACCTAAAACCAAGTCTGGTTCCTACTATCACCCGGCAATATCAAGTGAGTGGCTTTGATCGTTCCTTGAACTGGTATGAATACGGTGGGCCCATGGCATTAACTCAGGCACTCTTTTTCTTGCATCATGAGGGTGTCGGGATTGATCCAAGTTTGTTAGAGATTCGTCCCAATTATGAATGGACCCCCGAACTTTCTGATCGCATGATTCAATACGTCAGTGAGCAACAACGTCCCGATTTGATTCCGCTTATTCAAGAACGCACCAAAAAAGCGTCCGTTACTTCCCAATAAGTGAACGAACGCTCTGTTAAAAAAATTTCTAAACCAAGTATAGCAAAGAAAGGAAGAAGATACGATGCCAAAAATGTTAAGTATCAACGATTTTGATTTCGGAGCCATTGGCCCAACCTTTGAACTAGATGAGGTCACTCCGAAGTTTGCGACTGAAACCCGAACCGATGAAAATGGTCAGGTCATTCTAGATCGCGAAAACAAACCAAGAAACTTTTATACTGATGAGATTATCGGGTACAAATATTCGGTCACCATCCTAGAAGGACAATTCCGTAAAAAAGCAACGCAAGTTACCGTCAATACCTTAGATCATCCGATTGACAATGACGAGATTATGAAACGCGATAGTGTCAAATGCCGATTTGAGAACCTACAATCAAGCATGGCCGGACACCCGATGTATTACAAAGCAGATAAGATTGTTCTATTTGAGCATCAGAAATAAAAAAGAATGGGTAGGAAATTCCGTATTCCTACCCATTTATAATAATGTTTATTGGCGTAATAACCTAAATATCGCTAGTTTTTTAATAATCACTTTCTCAGCCATAATAACAGCTACAAATGAAGACGTTGCGATTTTATATAATTACTTAGAAAAAGTATCCGATTGGGGGTATTTTGAATTAGCGATGTATACAAATTGCCTCTCTTTTTTCGAAAATAATTATTTATCGTTTAACCTGAAAGATACATTAACTCAGTTCGAGAAATTTAAAACTTGTTATAAATATAAGCTTGTATTGATTAAATTTTTAATCAACTCCTTAATACTTTCTTTTGAGAGGGGTACTTATGATAAAATTCCAGAACTTTTAAAAGCACTCTATGCAGAATCAGAGGATAGCGATTTTATGAAAGGTCGAATTTACTGGAAATTTTTCACCTCTTTATACCATGCGATCACAGGTGACTTCGAGATAGACAGCACTATCTATATAGACATGTTAGACTTACTTGGCTACGAGAATGATGCGCAAAACATGAAAGATATAGAACAATCTATTCGAAACCCCTAAATAAAGGAAGTTTAAAAAATTAGATTCTCTTTCATATAAGCTACACAATTTAGTTTTCAGCTTTGCATCTTTACTATTTATTGATGTCATTTAATATAGGATCTAACTTAGGTACTTATGTATTAGAAAATCGTCCTAAAAATAATAAAATATCGATTTTTTATTTGGGGTAATTTAATGAATAACATCGTTATTATTACTATAGCGTTTATCTATGTATCACATATTTTCTGTTTTCTAGTACCTAAGTATTTTCTAAACTATTTTATAGTTCTATTGTAAAAATATTGATAGAGAAAGGGAAAGAACAGAAGCTTGTGAATTGGGATAGGATCAAAGGTGGATTTGAGAATCTCAACTGGGCGTGACAGGAGAACAATGCTATTACAAGACGGATGAAATTATTTTGTTAGAAAATTAGAAATAAATTCCGAAGAATTGTAGGTGTATATCTTCCGTATTGGAGCTAGATTATTGAAAAGGAGGCGCTGAGTATTCTTCGTACGAAATAATTCTAGAGTAGAATACTTTCCTTTACACGGATCTTCTATTAGAATAATTTTAATGGTATTTTTTAGAAATTACTTCATGTAAAACGTCTAAAAATAGTTACCTATGGAAGGGTGAGGATAGTGGAATTTATCGGTGTCTTATGTTTAATTTTAATTGGTACGACAATAGCCAGTCATTTTTCAAGACGACTTGGTATACCGGCTGTGATTGGTCAATTATTGATTGGTATACTTTTAGGGAATGCCGGTTTGAAGTTAGTACATCCTGATATTTTAGTAGAAGATTTTTCTGAAATTGGGGTTATCTTGTTGATGTTTTTAGCAGGGATAGAAAGTGACTTATCGTTGCTTAAAAAGTATTTTCGACCGGGCATGTTCGTTGCAACGTTAGGAATTTTATTTCCAGTCATACTTGGAACAATTGGAGGAAGTCTTTTTCATATTAACCTAAATGAGTCCTTTTTTCTAGGCTTGATTTTAGCTGCAACCTCCGTTAGTATCTCAGTCGAAGTATTAAAAGAGTTGAATGTTGTCAATACAAAAGAGGGGTCAACCATTTTAGGTGCATCTGTTGTTGATGATATCTTAGTCGTGCTAATTGTCAGCTTGAGTATGTCCTTTTTAGGTGGGAAAAGCAACAGCGATACTTCTTTAGTACTCATGATTGGGGAGCAGATACTGTTCTTCATTGCAGTACTTTTTCTTATTCGTTGGGGTGCTCCTTATTTAATGAAATTAAGTAAAAAATTATTAGCTGAATCGTCTGTGATTATCGTTTCGTTAATTTTGTGTTTGAGTATGTCTTATTTGGCCGATTTAATTGGGCTAAGTTCGGTTATTGGTGCTTTTTTCACAGGAGTTGCGATTGGTCAGACCAAGGTTTGGGAAGAAGTCCAGCTGAATGTTGAGGCAATCGGCTATGCAGTGTTTATCCCAGTCTTTTTCGTAAGCATTGGTTTAGAAGTTACTTTCGGGAGTTTGGGTGCACAATTGCTTCTGATTGTAGTAATAACAGTGTTGGCGATAATTTCGAAATTATTTGGCGGTTTTATTGGCGGCAAACTTGTAGGATTTAGCAACGATAGTAGCTTAATGGTAGGATCAGGAATGGTTTCCAGAGGTGAGATGGCTTTGATTATTGTTCAGTTAGGTTTTCAAGCACAGTTAGTATCAGCAAGCAATTACTCAGCTTTTATTTTAATCATCTTACTTACAACCTTATCCTCACCATTTTTATTAAAACACTTTACTAAAAAAGTCTATGGATAAGCGTGATTCGACTTAGATTGTCCTTGTCGGTCCAACTAACTTGTAAAAAAACGACAGGCTAAGTAAGATATTCAAATTTGCTTAATCTGTCGTTTTTAGGCTTTTTTCACATTTTTGTGGATAGACGGGGAGTAGGAACCCAATTGCAGGACCGATGAAGACTAATACAACATTTAATGAGAACGTAAAGTATTTAAGCGGGATAAATGTAAAGGAATTTCATAAAAATAAGATTAATAATCCTGAATTACTTTCACCCGAAAAAAGTAAAATGGACAAGACAAGTTTAGAAGAATTGATAGTTTTAAATAGTGTAGCTTAATGAATCACTAGCAGAATTAATCTCAATATTGAATAGGTAATCTGAATACCACTTCTTTCCTATGTGCCCCACATTTTTTGTTTTCAAGAACCTAAACTATTATCTAAACTAGTTAGTATTGGTATTGCGAAAGTGCTGATATAGCAAGGATTCAAGGGCTTTGCTACTAACACAGAAGCTTCCCAAGCTTCCGTCGCGAGTTCGATTCTCGTCACCCGCTTTTATTATAGGTTTACAAACTGTGTTTTCATACAGATTTGTAAGCTTTTTTTATTTATTGCACAAAAAGTACCCAAAGTTTTTTATAGTCTCAGCTTTACATATGAATTTTATCGATTTCTTCACTCGTAATTGCCTGACTCACTAACCATTAACGGGTCAAAATCAGCTTTTTTAAAGGAGAACCCCGATGCTAACGCTTGCTTCAGTTAAAAATTTAATTTCACACCAATTTCCCCAATGGCAAGATCTCTAGATTACCTTTGTCAAAAATAGCGGACATGATAACTAAACCTTTCATCTGGGTCAAAATATGACAATCCGCCTGCCACGTTCAGCAAAGTATGAACCGCAAATAAAAAACTCAAGTGTTTGGCTACCTGTCTTCGCTAAACACTTGAGTTTTCATATTCCAACACCACTTGGTTTAGGCCATCCTAGTGTCTTATATCCTTCTTTTTGGTCAGTCAACCAGTTCATCTCCGGAGAAACACTTACAAGAAAAAACGTTGCCAATCTTTCTTTATTGGCCTTGGACTTAACTAAATTTTTACTGGAGTTGCAAAAAGTACCTATTACAACTGCACCAGCTGCAGGAAATCACAATTTTTTTAGAGGTGCCAGTCCTAGTGTTTATCATGACGAAGTTATAAGTACTTTCACCACTTTGCAAAACGATTTACCCGTAAAGCAATTAGAAAAAATTTGGCTAAATGCCATTACTTCTTCTTGGGAACACGCACCTGTTTGGCTTCACGGCGATATCGCACCAGAAAATTTGATTGTACAAAAAGGTCGACTTCATGGCGTCATTGATTTTGGCATCATGGCTATTGGCGACCCTGCTTGTGATTACGCTATGGCTTGGAGCTTTTTTGAAAAAGAGAGCCGCTCGGTTTTTCTCGCAAATTTAGATGAAGAGCTCATAAATCGGGCCAAGGGCTGGGCACTTTGGAAAGCACTAATAACCTATCGTAATCCAAATACGAAAATTGCAGCCAATGCAGCGTATACGTTGCAGCAAATTTTATTAGATTCAAAATAACTGATAGACTTCTCATTTAGAAAATGTCATTTCTGTCGAATATCACAAGTTATGTTATACTAAAAAAAGGTGATATTCATGCGAAAATTTCTTGCAGGATTATGGACTTTCTTTTTATATCTCATTTTATTTTTATTTGTAATTGGTACTTTAATTTTAATTTTCAGATGAAGGAGCGAAGCATATGGAAATCTTTGGAAATCAAGCTGCTTTTTTGGAGGACTACAAACGAATTGTTAAGACTAAGGATATGACTGACGAAATGATCATAGATAAAGTAGCCGAAGCATTGCCTACTGCACCTAATTTCCAAATTATTGCAACTAGCGATGAAACAAAACTAGGCCAACGAATTTGTTTTCCTTTCAAACAAGAAATTTGTTCTACTGATCCAGATGGCGTGGTCACAACACGCTACATCTATGTCGGTTCACCTTTTGAATTAGATACAAAAACTGACGAACAACCTTAAAAAACAAGTATATGTCTTCTTGCAAGTGCTAGTTATTTCTGGCAACTTACTTGAAACATATCCTTGTTTTTTTATTTAGGATAAAACTTTTGATAAAAAATCAGCGGTTCGTTTATTTTGCGGATGATCAAAAATTTCTGTCGGTGTTCCTTCTTCTCGAATAATTCCTTCGTCCATAAACAAGACACGATCGCCTACCTCTTTAGCAAAGCCCATTTCATGGGTAACAATCACCATTGTCATCCCTTCTTTAGCTAAGTCTTGCATAACTTGTAGAACTTCACCCACCATTTCTGGATCAAGCGCTGAGGTTGGCTCGTCAAAAAGCATGACATCTGGTTGCATGGCTAACGCTCTGGCAATAGCTATTCGTTGTTTTTGACCACCGGATAACGACTGGGAATAGGCCATAGCCTTGTCAGCCAAGCCAACTTTTCGTAATAACTCTCGGGCAATTGTTTCAGCTTCAGCATTGGTGATGTTTTTAACTTTCCGAGGTGCTAACGTAATATTATCTAAAACCTTCATATTAGGAAATAAATTAAAATTTTGAAAAACCATCCCCATCTTTTCGCGCATTTGGTACAAATCATTTTTTGAATCGGTTATATTTTGATTTTCAAAAAATATTTCACCTTGTGTCGGCGTCTCTAATAAATTCAAACAACGTAAAAAAGTACTTTTGCCTGAACCTGATGGCCCAATGACGACCACAACTTCTCCTTTTTGAATTTGTGTATCAATTCCTTTCAAAACCTTGTTATTTTTAAAAGACTTATGCAGACCTTTGACATCAATTAAAACAGACATACTCCTCCTCCTTTAAATTCCACTTATCGACTATAGCCAACGCCCATCTTTTGTTCCCACCAGGCCAAAATTCGCCCCGTTGAAAAAGTGATAACAAAATAAATGGCGGCTGCTACAAAATAAGGTTCCAGTGGAATATAAGAATTAGTAATAACAATTTGGGCAGTATTCATCAACTCATAAATGCCAATTGTAGAAAGTAATGATGAATCTTTAATCAAAATAATAAACTCATTTCCCATTGGTGGTAAAATATTTCGTAAAGCTTGTGGAAAGATAACATAACGCATTGCCTGCATCGGTTTTAACCCTAAAGAGCCTGCCGCTTCACTTTGACCGCTGTCCACCGATTGAATGCCTCCCCGCACTATTTCAGCGACATAAGCACCCGAATTTAAGGAAATAACAATAATCCCTGGAATTAGACGAGTAAAATCTAATTTTAAAATACCAATATCAATTGTCGGTGCAGAAAAAGTTCCTTGCAACAAGACAAAACCAATCATAATTTGAATCAGCATTGGCGTGCAGCGGAATACTTCAATATAAATATTTGCCAGCCATCTTAATGGCGCTACAAAACTAAGTTTGGCCAATGCCATTAGAACTCCTATGATGGTTCCAATAATAATTGTTACTACTGAGATGATTAGCGTAATAACCGTTCCATATAAGAAATACGGATAATATTCAGTTAAAAAAGAAAAATCCATTTTCATTCCCCATTTTTATTCTTTGGTTGTTTTATTTGCGATCGCTGTATTTTCATTGACATATTTTTCGATTTCCCCTGAATCAATTAATTCTTTAATAATTTTGTCAATTTCACTTTTCAAAGTATCGCTGCCTTTTTGCATTGCAATCGCATAAGCTTCATCTTCGCTGGATTTTAAATCAATTGTCGCAAATTGCAATTCCGGATTTTGCGCTATATAAGCAGCACCTACAGTTTCCTCTACAACTAATGCATCAATTGAACCTTGTTTTACTTCTAAAATTAAATTGGGAACTTTTGCTACAGAAACAATTTGTGGGTCTTGCATTTGTTCTTTGACGATATCTTCTTGAATGGAGCCTTTTTGTGCTCCGATTTTCTTTCCTTTTAGACTGGCGATAGAATTATAGTTGGCGCCATTTTTTTTGTTAATGACAACTTTTTGAGGGGGATTATAATAGTTGGTCGAAAAGTCAAATGATTTTTGACGTTCAGGTGTAGCAGAGATACCGGCAATACCAAGATCAACTTTACCTTCTTTTAAGGTAGCTAAGACCGCATTAAATTCCATATCTTCAATTTTTAATTTCACGCCTAATTTATCAGCAAGCGCTTGTGCCAAATCCATATCTGCCCCGACAATTTTATCTTTGCCATCAACCATCGTATGAAATTCAAACGGCGCAAACTCAGCTGAAGTACCAACTTTCAGTACACCACTTTCTTTAATGGCAGCCAATTTATCCTCTTCTTTTTTACTGCCACAGGCCGTTAATAAAAAACAGATCCCCACAATTGCTAAACTTGTCAAAAACTTTTTCATCCAATCACTCCTAATAAATATATATTCACTTTTAATCTCTTTATTGAGAATATATACATATTAGCACAAGGTTTTTTCAAATGCACGCTTTTTCTGAATTTTTTCACTAAAGATACGTATATTATTTCATAGCTAAATTCAACTTTTTTTATCCTTGTCAAAGAAATCCCATTATTTCAGCATTTCCAACGGAAATAATTTTAAGAGAAATTTCCCTCAACTTTAAAATATACATTTTTTTATACAAAAAATAGATTTAGAACAAAAATTCCCTAATTTTCATCCTAAATCTATTTATAATCAAACAGCAACGACTAAAAGTTTTTCAAGACACTAAAGATAAATTTCATTTACTCCTCAGGATATCTCAATTACTTCCTTCAGTCTTCTATTTTCGAGCGGGTCTATTCTTTAAATTTTTTAGCTTTGTTCATTAGTTTGCGATAATAAGGATGCATCGCAACTTCTGCCACTGCTTGTTCTAATTTATCGGCAGCAATCCACTTCACATCGCTATTTTCATCCGGTTTAATTTGTAAATTTTGTGTTTCTGGTGCTACAAAAAGATAGGTGGTGTTGATGTGATTGTGCTCTTTAATAAATTTTCCATTTTTATAATGTGCAGGTACTGGTAAAATATCAAAAGAAAATAACTTCTCAGTAACTACTTGATAATTTTTGATTCCCGTTTCTTCCACCAATTCTTTTTTTGCGACTTGTAATAAATCACTCATCCCATCTGCATGCCCTCCTGTCCATGCATAAGATTGATAAATATTGTGATAAATCATTAAGGTCTTGTCATATTCTGGGTTAACTACCCAAGCAGAAGATGAAAAATGATAGTCCGAATTTTCTCGTGTGAGCAAGTTTTCTTGGTATCGAATTTGTTCCATAAATAACTTCTTATCCGCAACTTCTTGTGTCGTAGCCGGTTGATAGGCTGTAATTGCAGCGATAATTGCTTCCATGGTGTACTCCTTTGTTGATTTTATTTACTTGATTTTATCATATTTTTTATTTATACAGCTTCTGCCTTCATTACTATCACCGCAAAAAGACGTATCATTTCCTGTTTTAGGAAATGATACGTCTTTTTAATACTTACGGAAGCGTTCATAGCGCTCGGTCAATAAAGTTTCGACGTCCTTTTGTGCTAAGACAGTTAATTTTGCAGCAAGCTCCTGCTGCATGTACTGAACTATCGTTTCTTGCGGCAAAGTTATTCCCTCTTTTGTCTCGGGAATAACTTTTTCAATTACATTTAAATCATATAATTCTTGGGCTGTAATTTTCATCAATGCAGCCGCTTCGTTAGCGCGACTACCATCTTTCCACAAAATAGAAGCAAAACCTTCCGGTGATAAAATTGCATAAATAGAATGCTCCATCATCCATACTTCATCACCCACAGCCAAGGCCAAGGCACCTCCACTACCACCTTCGCCAATGATAATCGCAATAATCGGAACCCTCAAATCAGACATTTCCATCAGGTTTTTGGCAATCGCTTCACCTTCGCCTCTTTCTTCAGCACCAATTCCACAATATGCACCAGCAGTATTAATGAAAGTAATCACCGGACGCTGAAATTTTTCCGCCTGTTTCATTAACCGCAAGGCCTTACGATAACCTTCAGGATGGGGCGAACCAAAATTGGTTTGCAAATTTTCCTGCAGATCCCGCCCTTTTTGAATCCCTATAACCGTGACCGGTTTTTTATTTAATGTCGCGATGCCACCGACCACTGCTTGGTCATCTGCAAAGAGTCGGTCCCCATGGAATCCTTCATAGTCCTCAAAAATTAAATCAAAAAATTCTAAAGCAGTCAGCCGTTCTTTGCCGCGGGCCAACTGCACAATCTCGTGAGCCGCGGTCATTTAGCCAACCACCCTTCTGTCGTGTGTAATTTCAACAAATGTTCAATTTTATTCTTTAACTCGATACGTGGAACAATTTGATCGACAAAACCATGTTCTAACAAAAATTCTGCTTTTTGGAAGTCCTCGGGTAATTCTTGTTTAATCGTTTGTTCGATTACGCGACGACCAGCAAAGCCAATTAGACTTTGTGGTTCTGCCAAGATAATATCCCCTTCCATGGCAAAACTCGCCGTCACGCCACCTGTTGTCGGATCTGTTAAAACCGTTAAGTAAAATAGTCCAGCATTACTATGGCGTTTTACTGCCGCTGAAATTTTTGCCATTTGCATTAGAGAAAAAATCCCTTCTTGCATTCTGGCTCCCCCTGAAGCTGTAAAAATCACTACAGGTAATCTTCTTTCAAGTGCTTTTTCAAATAGACGGGTGATTTTTTCACCGACGATTGTCCCCATACTCCCCATAATAAAATGCGGATCCATAATTCCTAGCGCTAAAGGCAGACCGTTGATTGTTGCTTCGCCGGTTAATACGGCTTCATGTAAGCCGGTTTTCTTTTGCGTCTGTCTTATTTTCTCTTTATAACCTGGAAAATTCAGTGGATCTTTAGTAAAAATATCAACGTCCCACTCATCAAAACTTTTTTCATCAATCGTAATTGCGATTCTTTCCCAAGCGCTAATTCTAAAATTATAACCACAATATGGACAGATTTTTTCTACCCCAATATCTTTGGTATAAAGCATATGTTTGCAATTCGGACATTTTGCCCACAAATTATCTGGAACCTGTGGTTTTTGATTTGTCCCCTGCGTACGGTTGGGATTGATCCGAATATATTTTTTCTTTTTGAATAAAGCCAAATAAATCCCTCCTATGCTTCAGGTGTCCACTCTGGTAAAAAGATAGTTTGTAAAAAGGCAGTATCATAATCACCGGCAATCACATTCGGATGAGAAATTAAATCCATTTGAAATTCGGCATTGGTCGTCACGCCATCTGTGACTAATTCTCCTAGTGCCCGTTGCATTTTCATTAATGCTTCAAAACGTGTTTGCCCATGAACTATAACTTTTGCAATCATGGAGTCATAATAAGGCGGGATTGTATATCCAGAATACATCCCACTTTCAACACGTAAGCCTAGTCCACCACTAGGTAAAAAGAGATTGTGAATTGTACCTGGAGCTGGCGCAAAATTAAAAGCAGGGTTTTCTGCATTAATTCGACATTCAATGGCATGGCCACTGATTGTTATCTCACTTTGTTTTAAAGTTAATTTTTCACCAGCGGCAATTTCCAATTGTTTTTTTACAAGATCAATCCCCGTAATCATTTCAGTAATTGGGTGTTCGACTTGAATTCGGGTATTCATTTCCATGAAATAAAAAGAACCACTCTCATCCATTAAAAATTCAATTGTACCTGCATTACGATAGTTAACCGCTTTTGCAGCCCGTACAGCCGCTGCCCCTAATTCTGAGCGTTTTTGCTTGGAAATCACAACAGACGGTGCCTCTTCCAAAACCTTTTGATTATTACGTTGCAACGAGCAATCTCGCTCACCTAAATGAATAATATTGCCATAATCATCACCTAAAATCTGAACTTCGATATGACGAGCTGGGTAGACAATTTTTTCCAAATACATAGCATCATTACCAAAAGCTGCTTTTGCTTCTTGTTGGGCGGATTTAAAATGTTGCGGTAATTCCTCTTGTGTCATCACTTTGCGAATACCTTTACCACCACCACCTGCAGCTGCTTTTAACATTACTGGATAACCAATTTCATCAGCCAATGCCAATGCCTCAGCAACAGTATCTAATGCACCTTCACTGCCTGGAATAACCGGAACGTCTGCTTTTATCATTAGTTGTCGTGCATTAATTTTGTTTCCCATGGCATCAATCGTCTCACTTTTAGGTCCAATAAAAGTAATGTTGCATTCTTCACACATTTCAGCAAAGCGACTGTTTTCAGATAAAAAGCCAAAGCCCGGATGAATCGCTTCTGCTTTTGTGACAATTGCAGCACTTAAAATTTGTTGAACATTCAAATAAGAATCACTGGCCTTGGCAGGACCGATACAGATTGCCTCATCTGCCATTTCGGCATGGAGTGCATTTTTATCTGCTTCAGAGTATACGGCAACCGTTTGAATTCCTAGTTCACGACACGCCCGAATAACGCGTACCGCAATTTCACCACGATTTGCAATTAAAACTTTTGAAAACATACATTCACCTATCCAATCATAAAGGTTAATTCTGCTTCAGCAGCTTTTTTTCCATCAACATAAGCGATACCTTTGCCGATTCCAGCTGAAGCTTTAACTTTTAAGATCTCAACTTCCAACATTAATGTATCTCCAGGTACGACTTTACGACGGAATTTCGCCTTATCAATCCCACCAAAATAAGCTGTTTTTCCTTTAAAATCTGTTAAAGAAAGTAATGCCACTGCACCTGCTTGGGCCAAGGCTTCAATAATTAATACCCCTGGCATAACCGGCTCTTGCGGAAAATGACCTTGAAAGAAAGGCTCATTTACGGTCACATTTTTCTTAGCAACAACTTTTTTACCTTCTTCTAATTCTTCTATTCGATCAATTAATAAAAAAGGATAACGATGGGGAATAATTGCTTTAATTTCTTCAATTGTCATCACTGACATGATTTAACCTTCTTTCACAACAAACAATGGCTGATTGAATTCCACCACTTGTTCATTTTCCACTAAAATTTGAACGATTTCGCCAGTAATGTCACTGACGATCTCATTCATGACTTTCATCGCTTCAATAATGCAAAGAACTTCGCCTTTTTCCACTTTATCACCAACTTTTTTGAAAGATGGCTGATCTGGACCGCTTTGTAAGTAGCATACACCTACTAATGGAGAGACAATTTCTGTACCTGTTACTTTAATATCTTCTGAAGGTGCTATGGGTGTAATAGCGGCAGCATCTAAAGACTCATTGTCCAAACCAAAATTTGCTGCTGGTGGCGTTGTGCCTGGTGATTTAATTTCTTGTGGTGCAGAAGTATTCTGACTTCGCACTTGTTGATTTTTATTAAAGTACAATTCAAAGTTATTATCTTTTAAATCAAATTCCGTCAATGTAGACTGATCAAATTGTGTTAATAAGTCCTTAATTTCATTGATATTCACGTAAACTACGCCTCCCAACGTTTTAGACAAATCACAGCATTGTGACCGCCAAAACCTAATGAGTTACTCATAGCATATTTTAATTCTGCCTCTTTTGCTTGATTGGTAACAACATTTAAATCAATTGCAGGATCTTGCTTTGTGACATTAATGGTTGGCGGCACAAATTGATGTTGTAATGCCAAAATTGAAGCAATTGCCTCTACACCACCAGCAGCACCTAATAAGTGGCCGGTCATAGATTTCGTACTGCTAACATACGTATCTTTGTATCCTTCACCTAAGCCATATTGAATGGCCTTAGCTTCGGCTACATCATTAGCAGGAGTACTAGTTCCATGGGCATTAATATAATCTACGTCCTTTGGTGTAATACCTGCTTCTTGCATTGCCAATTTCATCGCCTTGCCAGCGCCAGAGCCATCGGGATTTGGCGCAGTCATATGATAAGCATCACAATTTGCACCATAGCCAACGATTTCAGCTAAAATATTTGCACCCCGTGCTTGTGCGTGTTCTAATGATTCTACAACAACGACACCCCCGCCTTCACCCATAACAAAACCATTACGATTTTCATCAAATGGGACAGAAGCTTTATCTGGATTACTTTCATTAGTTAGAGCGGTTAAAGCTGCAAAACCAGAGATACCAATTTCATTAATGGATGCCTCAGCACCACCGGCTAAAATAACATCTGCATAGCCGTGTTTAATATTACGAAAAGCTTCGCCAATTGAATGGGTACCAGAAGCACAAGCTGTTACAGTACTGGTACAAATACCTTTGGCACCAACTTTTAAGGCGATATTCCCTGCGACCATATTAACGATCGACATTGGTACAAACATTGGTGAAACACGCTTTGGACCTTTATCATGCATACGAATAACTTGATCTTGAATTGTCTGTAGACCCCCAATACCAGAGCTTACCATCACCCCAAAACGATCAACATCCATTTGTTTTGTGTCTAAACCAGACATTGCCACAGCTTCTAAAGCTGCATAAATTCCAAACAATGAAAATTTATCCATTCTTTTGGCGTCTTTTTTAATGAAATATTTATCAAACGGAAAGTCTTTTACTTCCGCTGCGACTGTAATGCCAGTCTGGCTTGCATCAAATTGCGTGATTTCACCAATCCCATTTTTTCCTTCTTTTAAACTATCTAAAAATGTTTGGGCATCGTTACCAATTGGCGAAGCGACACCGTAACCTGTAATGACTACGCGATTCATATTGTCCTCCTTGTTAAATCTGTTTTTCTTCAAACAAACAGCCAAATCTAGCCATGCATCACTAAACCACCATCAACATTAATAACTTGACCAGTGATATATGGACTTTTAGCTAGAAAAACTGCTGTTTGGGCAATATCTGCTACTGTACCAAATTTTTGCATTGGAATATTTTGTGTCACTTGTTCTTTGACTTTATCAGAAAGAACTTCTGTCATATCAGTGGCAATAAAACCTGGTGCAATTGCATTGCAGCTAATTCCTCTAGGTGCTACTTCTCTTGCCACCGATTTGGTAAACCCAACCATCCCTGCTTTACTGGCAGCGTAATTTGCTTGGCCCGCATTGCCGATTAAACCCGAGACCGAAGACATGTTAATAATTGCACCACAACGTTTTTTCAACATTTTTTTCATAACCAATTGCGTCATATTGAAAGTTCCGCTTAAGTTAATTTTCATAACGCTCTCAAAATCTTCTGGTGTCATGCGTAATAACAGCTTATCATTGGTAATCCCTGCATTATTGATTAAGATATCAACGTTTCCTAATTGTTCTTCAACCTCTGCTAATAAATTCTTAGCTGTTGTATAGTCGCTGATATCACCAGCAACGCCCATACAAAAAACACCATGAGCTTTGATTGTGTCAATTAGTTCTTGTGGAACTGGGCGTCGCCCATTCAAAATAATATTTGCACCTTCTTGACTAAAGGCTTCTGCAATTGCCCAACCAATTCCTCTGGTACTACCTGTAATTAAGACATTTTTTCCTTTAAGCTCCATCTCTTCCTCCAAAAAGGCGACTATTCATCCGCCAAGAATGCAATTGTTTCATTTAATGTTTTGCTATCTTCTACTCGTGTTGTTGCAATTGTTTTATCTATTTTCTTTAAGAAACCACTCAACACTTTTCCCGGTCCAATTTCCACCATTTGAGTAATTCCTAATTTTTTTAATGTATCTACACTTTCATAAAAATGAACAGGTGACATTACTTGTTGCTCTAAAAGTGATTTAATTTCACTTTGTGGCATCACTTGTGCTGTTGTGTTACTGATAACAGGGACTGTCATTGGCGCAAAATTAATTTTTGCCAATTCTACTGCTAATTGCTCAGCCGCCGGTTTTAATAATGCAGTATGAAAAGGACCGCTAACATTTAATGGAATCAAACGTTTAGAACCAGCTTCCATTAATAATTCACATGCTTTATCCACAGCGGCTACTTCACCACCAATCACGATTTGTTGTGGTGTATTGTAGTTTGCCGGTGAAACAATGCCAATATCGCTGGCTTTTTGGCAACATTGTTCGATGATTTCACTTTGTGTATTCATAACTGCTACCATTTTGCCACTGCCAGCCGGGGCAGCGTTAGCCATAAAGTGACCACGTTTTGCAACTAAAGCTACTGCTGTTTTAAAATCAATTGCACCACTTGCAACTAAAGCAGAGTACTCTCCTAAGCTCAAACCACAAACTGCATCTGCTGTAAAACCTTTTGCTGACAAGAGACGCCAAAATGCGATGCTAACTGTCAAAATTGCCGGTTGCGTATATTCAGTTTGATTTAATTTATCCACTTGATCTTCATCAAAGCACAATGACGCCATATCGTACCCTAACGCTTCGCTAGCTTGGTCAAAAGTTTCCGCTACGATTTTCTCATTAGCATATAACTCTTTTCCCATGCCAGTATATTGCGCTCCTTGACCACTAAATAAAAAAGCTGTTTTCATTCATTATCCTCCGTCTTTTCATTTCAAGTCGTCATCTTAAAACAGTTTATTTTACAGTTTTCTAAGCTTTCAATTTCATTTGATTAGCTTTTCTTATAATGAAAGAAAAAATTTCTTTCATTATAAGAAAAGCCAGACTACCGCCCAGCTTAAGAGTAATTATTCAGCTTTTTGTGCTTCAACATATTTTACAAGATCAGCAACAGTTGCGATGCCTTCTTCAGTTTCAATTTTCACATCGAATTCGTCTTCGATTTCATTAATAATTTGGAATAAATCCAAGCTATCAGCTTCTAAATCTTCTTGAATGTTTGTTGTTAATTGAATTTCATCTTTTTCTTTACCTAATTCTTCTGCTACGATTTCTTGAATTTTTTCAAATACCATGTGTATTTCCTCCAATTAAATGAATTATTTTTAAGTTTATATTGCAAACAGGTTTTACAGTGTCACTTGTATAACTCCCCAAGTTAAACCACCGCCAAAGCCTGAAAACACCAATTTTTGTGTGCCATCCAGACGAATAATTCCATCTGTTACAGCTTCGTCTAAAAGAAGTGGGATACTTGCTCCAGACGTATTACCATACTTGTCCATATTTTGTAAAAAGCGTTCCCGTGGGACTTTTAGTTTTCTTGCCACTTTGTCTAAAATACGGGAATTTGCTTGATGTAGTAGATAAAAGTCAATTTCATCTTTATCTTCGGCTACTAAATTATCAATTGCCTTTACAACATCGCGCGTTGCAAAATCAAAAATCTCCCGACCTTCCATTTGCAAATAAGGTGAAGCTTGTCCTTTTTCAGCGGCAAACGGGCTACCATTTTCTACATAACCTGAGGTCAGTGCTGCCCCTCTAGTGCCATCGGCTTGTAATTTTTCTTTATTAATCATTGGGAGCATGCTTGTTTCAAGTAAAACACCGGCAGCACCATCGCCAAACAAAACAGCAGTTGTGCGGTCTTGCCAATCTATACTTTTTGAAAGAACTTCGCCGCCAATGACTAGACCCTTTTGCGCCGTTGTTTGCAGTAGCTTTTCGGCCAATGATAAGGCGTAGACAAAACCTGAACACGCAGCTGATAAATCAAAGGCTAGTGCATTACGTGCGGCAATTGCCCCTTGCACTATGCATGCAACAGAAGGCGTCGCATAATCAGGTGTCATCGTTGCGACAATAATGAAATCCAATTCATCAGCAGCAACTTTACTTTTGGCTAATAATTTTTCAGCAACACCGATACATAAATCAGAAGTGTTCTCACTTGTAGCAATGCGGCGTTCTAAAATACCAGTTCGACTTTTAATCCACTCGTCTGAAGTATCCATAATTTTAGCCAAGTCATCATTTTTAATGATTTGTGGCGGAACAAAGCTAGCTGTAGCTGTAATTTTTCCGTATTTTCTCATCTTCACACTCACTTATACTCTTGTAAAAAATCATGGAGATTTTTTAAAGCTTTTAACAAAGTTGCTTCCTCATCACTATCCATGCCTGTTAGGACACGTTTAATCATTTGACGATGAAAATATTGATGAACTCGGAATAATAACTTGCCTTTTTTTGTCAAACCGAGTTTGACAACCCGTCGATCATCTTCACTACGAATACGTTCAACGTAGCCTTTTTTAACTAACCGGTTGATGGCGGTCGTTAATGTCCCCACCGTGATGGAAAGTTCTTTTGCTACTTCTGAAGTAGTCTTTTTTTTATACATGCCAATAGCTTCGATCGTGTGCATTTCAGTAATACTCAAATCATTGAATTGGGATTTTTGCAGCTCCGATTCTTCGATTGTTAAAATATCATTGAAGACGCTGACGAGATAGTCATTGACTGTTTCAAGATCTTTATCCACACTTTCACCATCCAAATTAGTTTGATTATCAAATCATTTGACTATCAAAATATATTATATACTTTTTAAAAATGCAATACTTTTTTACAAATTTTTCTATTTTCTAAACTAACAGTTAACAATTTCTGAGTTTATTGCCGATATTCTAAAATTTGATTGACAAGGTTCTATGCGGAAGCTAATATTTAATTTAGTTTGAAAATCAAAGTATTTTATTAAGGAGACGACTATGAAATTAACACCCGTTACAATTGGTGACCTTACTTTAGAAGTTCCAATTATTCAAGGAGGAATGGGTATTGGTGTCAGCCTTTCTCGTTTAGCCGGCAGTGTAGCAAAGAATGGCGGAATGGGCATTATTTCTTGTGCTCAGATTGGATTTAACGACCCTCTTTTTGAACGGGCCCCTTTTAAAGCCAATATGAAAGCGATCAAAGATCAATACGAAATGGCAAAGACCATTGCGGGAAACGGTATCGTGGGATTTAATATCATGTGCGCAACTTTTAAATATGAAAAATATGTACAACGTTGCGTAGAAGTCGGTGCCGATGTGATTATTTCTGGCGCTGGTCTACCGATTCACTTACCAGAATTAGTGGCAGGTTCAAAAACTAAAATCGCCCCTATTGTTTCCTCTGAAAAAGCAGCGAAAGTACTCTTACGCACTTGGGCAAAACGTTATACGCGTACTGCCGATTTTTTAGTTATTGAAGGGCCAGAAGCAGGTGGTCACTTAGGGTTTAAGTACGACGGTATAGAAAACGCGATTGCGAACATGGATGAAGAAGTCAAAAAAATCATTGCTGTTGCAAAAGAATATGGCGAAAAATTTCAATGTGAAATTCCCGTCTTTTTTGCTGGTGGCGTCTATGATCGCGCTGATATAGACCATTACCTTGAACTTGGTTGCGCCGGTGTCCAAATGGCAACCCGGTTTGTAGTAACAGAAGAATGTGATGCCCCTAGCGATTACAAACAACGCTATTTAAATGCCAAAAAAGAAGATGTTAAAATCATTAAAAGTCCTGTTGGCATGCCCGGTAGAGCTATAGAAAATAAATTTACCGAAACGATTAAAACAAAACAAATCCCGATTGCAAAATGCCGTAGTTGTCTGTCATATGATCATTGCGATCGTAAGACAATTCCTTATTGTATTACAGAAATGCTATTAAATAGTGTCACTGAAAACCCTGATTGCGGATTGGTTTTTGCTGGCAGTAATGTTTTTAAGGTTAATGAAATGACGACTGTCCCAGCCTTAATGAAAGAATTAAGCGAATAAAACTGCAACAAAAAAGCTAAAGGAATCCTTCAGCCCTGAGCTATAAAACCAAAATTT
This sequence comes from Candidatus Enterococcus myersii, assembly GCF_017316025.1. Classification (GTDB taxonomy): domain Bacteria; phylum Bacillota; class Bacilli; order Lactobacillales; family Enterococcaceae; genus Enterococcus_C; species Enterococcus_C montenegrensis. The sequence continues at coordinate 21,227 of NZ_JAFLVT010000015.1, read as the reverse complement.
GCGAAAAATAGCTTTTCATTTTCGTAAATTTAAGCTTTGACCAAAGGGTTGAACCATGCTAAAGCAGTCAGATCACTGTTTTTACTTGTGAAAAACTTATACTTTTTGCCGTCAAAAAAACACGAGAGAAAATTCCTCTCGTGTTTTTTTATGCCGATTATTGAATTAAATCATAGATTTCCATTGCCACGATATCAATATTGTCGAATTGATAGTGTTGTTGGGTATCTGTTTCAGTCAATTCAAATGTTTCAGTTGATTTATCGTAAGTCACGGTACATTTTTCAACGCCTTCTTTTTCAAAGCGGCGGACTTGAATTTCATTATCGGTTGCTTCAGTCATTGCTTCTAGCCGTCTGATAATGGCAACTAATTGTGAACTTGTCATGGGGAAAGCCTCCTTTTTCTCAACTTCTGTTATATTGTATCAAAAGCGATAGCAGCTTGCATTGATTTTTACAAAAAAATCATATTTTTTTGTAAAAACCTTAGTTTCCCCACCATAGTTTAATTAAAGCTTGAGTACCATCATTTTCATAACCTTTTTCAGCTAACAATTCGTATAACCGTGTCGCTTCTTTTGTCGCTGGTAAATCAATCTTCATTTTTTCAGCTTCATTTAGTGCAATCTTCAAATCTTTAATGAAATGTTTTACAAAAAAACCAGGTGTGTAGTCTTCTTTTAAAATACGCGGTGCATAGTTTGTTAGTGACCAATTGGCGGCACTACCCCCACCTACTGTTTCAATAACTTTTGGCAAATCCAATCCTGCTGCTTTACCATAAACCAGCATCTCTGTCATACCCGTCATTGTGCCAGCAATCATGATTTGATTGGCCATTTTTGTGTGTTGGCCTTTACCAGGACCACCATGTAGTGCATAGGTTTTACCAATTGCTTTAAAAAGCGGAAGCACTTTTTCATAAGCTTCCTTAGTTCCACCTACCATAATGGTCAGGGTTGCATTTTTGGCACCCAGATCACCACCAGAAACAGGTGCATCTAGCGCTTGCGCACCTTTTTGTACAGCTGTTTTGGCAATTTCTTCTGCTAAAGAAGGTGTGCTTGTTGTCATATCAACTAAAATTTTCCCTTTTACATCCGCTGAAAAAATACCATTTTCGCCATAGTAAATTTCTTTTACATCATTAGGATAGCCGACAATTGAAAATACTACATCAGCACTTTGCGTAACTGCTTCTGGCGTATCTTTCCAAATGGCACCTTTTTCAACAATCTTATCTGCTTTACTTTTTGTTCGATTATAGACATACGCTTCATTGCCTGCATCCATTAAATGCGATACCATGGAATGCCCCATGACACCGATACCGATAAAACCAATTTTCATTTTTACCATCCTCTCTACGTATTAAACACGTAAAAAAATCACAACTTTAGTATAAGCTAAAGTTGTGATTTTTTCTTGCAATATGTCTACAAATTAATTGGAGGTACGTTTAAAGGAATATAATTTCACCTTGATTTTTTTTATCGCTGGTTCAGTTTCTTTTTCTAAAGATAAATTAGCATAATAAGCAATCATATCATGATAAAAATCTAACATCGCCTCACCAAAATGCGTTGCGGAAATTTCATACAGTTTAGCTGAAAGTTTTTTAGAATCTACTTGTAATCCTTTATTGATATATTGGACCAAAGCAGCTGCAAAATCATCATCAGTCGCAAACGTGACGCCAAAAGATGGATCATCAATTAAATTGTTTAAATAGTCATTTCCCTCAACCACTAACGGTGTCCCTGCTGCCATTGCTTCTGTGTAAGTAAGACCTTGTGTCTCTGAAGTAGAAGCACTAACAAAATAATCCGCGGCATGATAATAAAGCGCTACTTCATCGTTAGGGACTTCACCGACAAAATGAACACAATCACTTAAAGACAGGCTTGCCACCAACTCTTTTAAGTCTTCCATGTAAGGACCTTTCCCAACGATTACTAAACGAGCCTGTGGTAATTTTTCTACAATAGCAGGAAGTCCATGAACAATTGCTTGAATATTTTTTTCATAAGAAATACGACTTAAAGACAATAACATGATTTCATCATCTAAAATACCTAAGTCTTGCCGTAATTCTTTTTTCATAGCCTCTGTTATATCGGGGCGTTCAAATTTCTCTAATTCGATCCCGGTTGGAATTACCCGCATCGGCGAAGTAACCCCGTACCCTCTTAAAGTATCAATTACGCGCTCACTAGGGCACACTACTCCGGTTGTATGATTGGCAAATAAACGAGAAAAATATTTCACATGAGACTGTCGAACCACTTTTCCCTTGGCAATATAATGTAAATAGTCTTCATACATTGTATGATACGTATGAATTACTGGTATTTTCAATTTCTTGCCGACCATTTTTCCTAAAAGACCCGCCCCGAATTCAGTATGGGTATGAATTAAGTCTAATTCTAGCTCTTTGGCAATTAAATACGCATACCACATCCCTCTCACAACGATACGGCGATCTTTAAACGAGACAAAAGGAACACTTGGCATTCGAATAATATCTTCTTCAATACCAACTGCATTAGGATCTGTTGTAGTAAAAATATAGACTTCATGCCCCTTTTTTTCCAACTCGGTCTTCAATGTTTTAATTGACGTTGCAACCCCGCTTACTTGCGGGAAATAGGTATCTGTAAAAAACCCGATTTTCACAGTCTTTCCTCCAAACTATTTCGCTGTAACTAATACAGTTAACCAACAACTTTTTTATAGTGTATCATAGCTCTTATATACTTAAATCAAACTATAGTCCTATTTCATCTTATATTTTAGCGTTTGTGTGACTAAAATAGCAATAAAAAAACGTGCAAGTGACAAACTCGTTAGACTATTCAACAATCTGAATCATTAAAATATCTGAATTATCCGAAAGCTCAGACACTAAATCTTCTTCGTCTACATCCTTTGGCACTGTCAATGTGAACATAATTAAATATTTACGATTTGACTTTGGGTTTTCCCGCGTAATTTTAAGGTCAGATTTTTCCACGATTATTTCATTTTTAGCCAAATAATTTTTAATAAAAGCCACGGTCTGATCACCATGGGCGATTTCAACTTGTAGACGTCTTACTTTTGGTAACGGTACTAAATATGAAATCAAGGCTAGCGCTATCATAATAGAACAAAAGCCAGTGAGAGAAATAAGATAAAATCCCATTCCCAAAGCAATTCCAATTGATGCGACTGCCCAAACAGATGCCGCTGTTGTCAGCCCTTTGACTGTTTGTTTTGTCATAATAATTGTTCCCGCCCCTAAAAAACCAATGCCGCTAACGACTTGTGCGACTAAACGGGTTTGATCTGCCGTCATCACATTAGCAAGTTTTGGCATTTGTTGCGCAAATTCCACCGTTTGTGAAGCGACTTCATCTTGAATCAGCGCAATTAATGCCGCACCCACACAAACTAAAATATGCGTCTTCATGCCGGCAGGACGACTCTTATATTCTCGCTCGAAGCCAATTGTCCCGCCCATTACAATTGCCAAAGACAATCTAGCAATTATCTCGAACGTTGTCAGATCATACTCATGCATTTCGCCAACTCCTAACCCTTTTCTTTAGCATAGCATATTAGAAAACGCTTTTCTTTTTTGACGCTGTCAAAAATTAAATTTGTAAGTTATCAGCTATGTATTATTATGTACGACAAAAAAACCTCAGAGAAAATCTCTGAGGTTAAAAACTTTTTATTTAACAGCTTCTTCTACTAATTCAATGACTTCTTCCATTGTATCGCAATCATTTAATGCTTTATCAGCAAGAACTTTCATATCTTCAGTAGACAAACGTTTCATTAAGCTACGTGTTTTAAGGATTGATGTTGCGCTCATTGAGAATTCATCCAAGCCCATTCCCATCAAAATTGGCACAGCAGTTTGGTCACCGGCCATTTCACCACACATACCTGCCCATTTACCTTCAGCATGAGCTGAATCAATTACGTTTTTAATCAAACGCAAAATAGATGGGTTATATGGTTGGTAAAGATAAGACACGCGTTCGTTCATACGGTCTGCTGCCATTGTGTATTGGATCAAATCATTAGTACCAATACTGAAGAAGTCAACTTCTTTGGCAAACTTGTCAGCTAAGACAGCCGCCGCTGGAATTTCAATCATAATACCGACTTGGATTGTATCAGATACTGTTACACCTTCGTCGATTAATTTTTGACGTTCTTCATCATACATTTTTTTAGCCGCTCTAAATTCTTTCAAAGTTGCTACCATTGGGAACATAATACGTAAGTTACCAAAAGCAGAAGCACGTAACAATGCCCGTAACTGTGTACGGAACATGTCGTCTCCTAATTCTGACAAGCTAATACGCAATGCGCGGTAACCTAAGAAAGGATTCATTTCATGCGGTAAAGTCAAGTAAGGTAATTCCTTGTCACCACCGATATCCATGGTACGAACAACGACAGGTTTTTCACCCATACCTTCTAAAACTGCTTTATAAGCTTCAAATTGATCTTCTTCAGTTGGAAAATCAGGAGAATCCATATAAAGAAATTCAGTTCTATATAAACCGATTGCTTCAGCGCCATTATTGTGAACACCTTCTAAATCTTTTGGTGTTCCAATATTAGCAGCCAATTCAAAGTGTTTACCGTCAGCTGTGACAGTATCTGCTTCTTTTAGTTTTTCCCATTCAGCTTTTTGGGCAGCAAAATCTGCACCAGCTTTTTGGAATTGTGCTTTTTGGTCTTCAGTTGGATCAATGATGACATCCCCAATGATACCATTAACAGCTAGAATGTCCCCTGCTTTTACTTTGGCAGTAATTTCTTTTGTCCCAACAATTGCTGGGATTTCAAGAGAACGTGCCATGATTGCAGAGTGAGAAGTCCGTCCGCCGATGTCAGTAACAAAGGCTTTAACGAATTTGCGATCTAATTGTGCAGTATCACTTGGTGTCAAGTCGTGGGCAACCACAACAACTTCTTCATTAATCATTGAAGGGTTTGGTAAAGTAACCCCTAACAAATGTGCTAAGACACGTTTGGCAACGTCACGGATATCAGCTGCGCGTTCTTGCATGTAAGCATTGTCGTCCATTGCTTCAAACATGCCAATATACATGTCGGTAACTTCTTTCAATGCTGATTCAGCATTGACTTTGTTATCTTTCACGTTTTGTTTAATTTGACCGATCATTTCAGGATCTGAAAGAACCATTAAATGAGCGTCAAATACTTGAGCTTCTGCTTCGCCCAAACTTTGCGCTGCTTTTTCCCGAATTTGTTGTAGTTCTTCGGTAGATTTTGCTAAAGCATCGTCTATTCTTTTTTCCTCTGCTTCAGTATCTTCTACAGAAATTTTATTAAAGGATAAATCCGGTTGAACTAGCAGGTAAGCTTTTGCAACGGCAACTCCGTCACTTGCGGCGATCCCTTTTAGCATTTCAACCATTATTCAGATAATCCTTCTTTCTTCATTGTTTCAACGATTGCTGCCATTGCGTCAGCTTCGTCAGCACCTTCAGCAGTGATTGTTACATCAGAACCTTGGCCAACACCAAGAGACATAACGCCCATGATAGATTTAAGATTTACAGATTTACCTTTGTACTCTAAGTTAATGTCAGAGTTAAATTTGCTAGCAGTTTGTACTAATAATGTAGCTGGACGTGCGTGAATCCCAGTTTCTGCTACTACGTGAAAATCTTTTTTTTCCATATTAATCGGTCTCCTTTGTGAAACAAGTTTTTTGTGAGGGTTTTCTTTTTTAACAGTCCAAATAAACCATCAAAAAAGGCCCTTTCAACTGTTAAGATTACCATTTTTTTTTCAATCATACAACCGTTTTCTCTCATAATAGAACAAAAGATATCTAGTCCAATTAGTAGAATAATTTCTATTCCAATCTTTTTGAGGCAAGTTATTGGGCATTTATACTAAAAAAAATATTTAATCCAGCAACAAAATGAAAAAAAGTCACTGATTTTCAAATCAGACAAATTACTTGCACCAATAAATAAATTTAGTATAATACAGTTATGGTCAATAAAGGTCAAAGATAACTTTGACTAGACCTCGCTTTTTAGGTGTATCTTTTTACTGATTAAAAAAAGCGCGTTACAATAATAAATGTAAGTAAATCCATGAAAGGTCGTGAATTATTTATGCTTTGTCAAAACTGTGGCAAAAATGAAGCAACCATTCATTTATACGCAAATGTAAATGGCCAAAGAAAGCAACTGGACTACTGCCAAAGCTGCTACCAAAAACTAAAAAATCAAACTGGTAGTCAAACAAGTATGATGGCCCAAGATCCATTTGGCTTTGGAAGTCTTGACGATTTATTCCGTCAAATGTCGCAACAAATGCAACCAAGAAATGCTGGTGAACAAACGCCCCCTACGCAATTTGGTGGTGGCAATAACTTTAACGGCGGACAACCTCCTCGCCAAAACCAAGGAGCTAACGGTCTTTTAGGTGAATATGGTATCAACATCACTGAACAAGCCCGTAATGGTGATATCGATCCAGTTGTCGGTCGTGATGAAGAAATTAAACGTGTTATTGAAATTTTAAATCGTCGAACAAAAAATAACCCTGTTTTAATCGGAGAACCCGGTGTGGGTAAAACGGCTGTCGTTGAAGGCTTGGCTCAAAAAATCGTCGACGGCGATGTTCCACAAAAACTTCTTGATAAAGAAGTTATCCGTTTAGACGTAGCCTCTCTAGTTCAAGGAACAGGTATAAGAGGGCAATTTGAAGAACGGATGCAAAAGTTAATCGATGAAATTAAACAAGCTGAAAATGTTATCTTGTTCATTGATGAAGTACACGAAATTGTTGGTGCCGGTGCGGCTGGTGATGGCAATATGGACGCAGGCAATATCTTGAAACCAGCTTTAGCTCGAGGAGAATTGCAAATGGTTGGTGCTACTACTTTAAACGAGTACCGCATCATTGAAAAAGACGCTGCTTTAGAACGTCGGATGCAACCAGTTCGAGTAGATGAACCTTCCGTTGAAGAAACCATCGCAATTTTGAAAGGTTTGCAACCACGTTATGAAGATTATCACCATGTAAAATATACCGATGATGCAATCAAAGCGGCGGCTATCCTTTCAAATCGTTATATCCAAGATCGCTTTTTACCTGATAAAGCAATTGATTTATTAGATGAATCAGGTTCCAAGAAAAACTTAACGATTCAATTAGTTGATCCAAAAGCCATTGAGAAAAAGCTGGCGGATGCCGAAGCACAAAAACAACAAGCTTCTAAGGAAGAAGATTTTGAAAAAGCAGCGTATTATCGCGATCAAATCAATAAATTAGAAGAAATGAAAAATAAACAAATCAGCGATGAAGAAACACCTACCATCTCTGAAAAAGATATGGAACAAATTGTTGAAGAACGTACGGGTATTCCCGTTGGCGAATTAAAAGAAAAAGAACAAACACAATTGAAAAATCTCGGCCATGATTTAAAAGAACATGTTATTGGTCAAGATGAAGCAATTGATAAAGTTGCTAAGGCTATCCGCCGTAATCGTGTTGGTTTGGGCAAGAAAAATCGTCCAATCGGCTCTTTTCTATTCGTTGGACCAACTGGTGTTGGTAAAACTGAATTAGCAAAACAATTAGCTTATGAAATGTTTGGTTCTGAAGATTCTATGATTCGTTTTGATATGTCTGAGTACATGGAAAAACATAGTGTGGCTAAATTAATCGGTTCTCCTCCAGGCTATGTTGGCTATGAAGAAGCTGGTCAATTAACAGAAAAAGTTCGTCGTAATCCTTACAGCTTGATTTTGTTAGATGAAATCGAAAAAGCCCATCCGGATGTTTTGCACATGTTCTTGCAAATTTTAGACGATGGACGTCTAACCGATGCCCAAGGGCGAACAGTTAGCTTCAAAGATACATTGATTATTATGACAAGTAATGCCGGCACAGGTAATGTCGAAGCCAGCGTTGGCTTTGGCGCAACCAGAGAAGGCGTGACACGTTCTGTCTTAAATCAATTAAACAATTACTTCTCACCTGAATTTTTGAACCGTTTTGACGGTATTATCGAATTCAAAGCTTTAAGTAAAGACAATTTACTTCACATTGTCGACTTAATGTTAAATGAAGTAAACGATATGCTGGCTGTACAACACTTACACATCACTGTACCAAAAGATGTAGAAGAAAAATTAGTCGACTTGGGGTATAACCCTGCAATGGGTGCTCGCCCATTACGTCGTACTATTCAAGATCAAATTGAAGATGGCATTGCCGAATACTTCTTAGATCATCCAACAGTTAAAGAACTCACTGCCCACTTAACCAAAGACGGTAAAATTGAAGTTACCGCCTTACAGGTCAATGAGACAAAAGATTCAAAAGAAGATTTAAGTAATCAAGACAAAACAAAAGAAGAATAATTAAATTAACAAAAGCAGAGGTCTAACTTTTAATAAAAGTTAGACCTCTGCTTTTTAGCTCATATACAAAAAAATAGTTTAGAAAACTACCAAAATTAACAAATTTTGTTTGATTTTTCAAGTGTAATCACTTTGCTAAATAAGTCCGGAACCGTATAATAATAATTGAGTTAGTTCAAACTTGCCTTGAAGGAGTGAACCAGATGAAATTAATCAACGTTACCAATAGCCATTCGCGTTTGGTACGCAATCAGTTAGAAAATACGGACGCCGAATTGGTGAAAGTTTATACGGCGGGCAATTCGACCATCGTTTATACAGTTGCCCCGCATCATAACGAAATTTTGCTGATTAATAAAAAGCGCAACCTTAACGAACGTGAAATTAATGAAGTAAAAGAATATTTTTTGAAAAAAATGCCCTCTGGCAGTTATGAGCCTGATACAATTACCCAAATTGAGCTACCAGGTCTTGTAGAAATTTCAATTAAAACAAACCAACTAAGTAACAATGCATCATAAAAAAATCTGGGATAAAAAGCCACGTTGCCTTTTTATCCCAGATTTTTTTATATAACTGACCCATAACTCGTTAAGAGCCTCTCTAAAGTTTTTCAGTAATTCTGAATTTTCCAACATCCCTTTTTACCTAAGTTTTAGACAGGGCAGATCTTTACGGGTTAGCTTTAACCAATATTCAAATGAACTTTTTGATCTTTTTGTCTTTCTTTAAAAATATGAAATAAAAAATCATCTGTTGCATCAAAAGAATCTTCACCTTCAACAATCCAGTAATTTGAGTTCTCTAACGGAACGAGCGAGTTAGAACATGTAATTACTGCGTCGTATTTTTCTTTAGAGGCGGTATTCATTAAAGAATATTCGACAAATGGCAAGTCCTCGATACGATTAATCAAAGAATATAATAAGAAGTGGTTAGGAAAGCCAATAATTCCTACTTTAATCTTTTCTGTCTTCTCACTGCGTTCAACTTGTGGCAAGCTGACTAAAGTTAAAAGATTAATTAAATCAGCGCTTTCCTCTGCTTCTATTGCACTGGCAATATGTCCATGTAAAATTTCATAATTGGGATGTTGAATTTTCAAACTTTCCAAAATGAAATCTAGATTTTTCGGTGCTTTACCGTCAAATAATTCTTGGCGTAGAAAAATCGTTTGATAATTTAACAGAATTAATTCCTGCTTGCTACGGGAAAAGCTTTGAAAATAGGGCAGCATTTTATCAAAAAAGACTTTTGCCTTTTCCTTTGAAGTTGTCAGGTTCTTATAATTTTTCCGTACAAAAGACAGACGGGGATCATCTTCTGAAAAATACTGTGGCCAATAAAAAATCATATAAGATACAAAATTAGCTTCTCTTTCTTGGTATGTTTCAGCTACACCACTTTGCGCTAACTTTTGTTTAAAGCGGCCATTAATTGTTGTTGGATAGAAATAATGGTTAATCTCTGGTTCGTCGACATAATAGCCTAATTGAGTCCGTAACAAACTAATCGCTTGATAGACCGTAAATTCCCGTTGTTCTACGTATTTTAGAAAAGCTAAGTCATCTTCATCAAACAACGCATTCAAATCAACATTTAGATTTTCAAAATGCTGGAATAATTCTGTGCCAAAATCCACCATCCACAAAAAATTGAAGTACATAATTCGTACCAGCGCTTCTCGTCCAGTCATTTCCATTTGTAGACAATTTAATCGAATTCCTTTATCTTTTAAATAAGCAACTAAGGGTTTTAGTCGCCGCATTAAAGAAGATTGACTTAAATTTGTTTGTTGTCCAAAATCTTTTAAATCCATTTCCGGTTGAAGCAAGGTAGCCACCAAGACGCGATAAGGTACACTACTTTGAAAAAGAAACTGTTGATAGCTGTGAAATTTGGGTAAATTCCCATCGATTTGTACTTTTTCTTTTTCTGTAAACAACACATATCCAGTTTCTAAGTCTTTTAAATCTTGATTCATTTGGTTTAGCAGATTAGCTGTTTTGATATGAGAAAAACCAGTGTATTTTTCAAAATAATGAATTGGGTATAAACCGCGATCAAGTTCTAGCATGTGCTTAAAGAGCATCAATTTATTTTGAGCTGGATCGTCTAACAAAATATTTTCTAACATCTTACTTCCCCTTTTGAGTTTATACTTCATAATAGCACAAAGGAATAATCTTTGGCTAGGCGATTATATTTCAAAAAAAAAAATTCTCAATTTCAATTGATTACTAGCATAATTTTTGGGTTTTATTTACAAATAAACTTATTGCTTTAGATGAATATATTGTTATTAAATAAATAGACACCCTACTTTTTTAAGTAAGGTGTCTATTTTTATCACTTACATCAAGCTCTTTAATTCCACATCCGGATACTTATCAGCAAACCAGCGCATCGCAAATTGATTTTCAAATAAGAATAAAGGTTGATCAAAACGGTCACGAGCCAAAATATTTCTACTAGAGCTCATTTTTTCATCAAGTTGGGCAGGATCGATCCAGCGAGCGATCTTATGTCCCATCGGTGTCATAACAACTTCGGCATTGTATTCATTTTTCATCCGATATTGGAAAACTTCAAATTGCAATTGGCCTACCGCACCAATGACATATTCGTCAGTTAAATAAGTACGGTACATCTGAATAGCGCCTTCTTGCACCAATTGCTGAATGCCTTTATGAAATGATTTTTGTTTCATCACATTTTTGGCTTGTACTTTCATAAATAGCTCTGGCGTAAATGATGGCAACTCTTCATACGCAACTTTTAATTTTCCTTCATAAAGCGTATCGCCAATTTGATAATTACCAGTATCATAAACCCCGATAATATCGCCAGCAACAGCTTCTTGGATATTTTCTCTAGCATCTGCCATAAATTGAGTAACATTGCTTAATTTCATTTTTTTACCAGTACGTTCTAAGGTGATGTCCATCCCGCGAACAAAGGTTCCTGAACAAATTCTAACGAATGCAATCCGGTCACGGTGAGCTGGATTCATATTCGCTTGAATTTTGAAGACAAAACCGGAAAACTCTGGCTCATATGGACTGACTTCATCTCCTTCTTCGGTTTTATGGGCATAAGGAGATGGCGCAAATTCTAAAAATGTTTCTAAGAAAGTTTGAACACCAAAATTAGTTAAAGCTGAACCGAAGAAGACAGGAGTTTGTTTGCCACTGGCGATTTTTTTGCGATCAAAGCTATCGCCGGCTTCTTTAACTAATTCAACTTCTTCTAAGACTTGGTCATACTGACCACTGCCACGAAAAGGGTGGTCTGCTGGAATTTCGCCTTCTTCATCTAGAGGAATTAAACGTTTTCCACCGTAATTTTCTGGTCGATACAATTCAATCCGCTCATTATAAATATCGTATAAACCTTCTAAACCTTTTCCCATCCCAATTGGCCAGTTCATTGGAAATGATTCAATTTGTAATAAATCTTCTAATTCTTCCAGTAATTCCAGTGGTTCACGACCATCACGGTCTAATTTGTTAATAAAAGTGAAGATCGGGATTCCTCGTTTTTTTACCACTTGAAATAATTTTTTGGTTTGTGCTTCAATCCCTTTGGCACTATCAATAACCATAACAGCACTATCCACCGCCATCAATGTCCGATACGTATCCTCAGAGAAATCTTCATGTCCGGGTGTGTCTAAGATGTTCACACGTTTATCATCGTAATCAAACTGCATCACAGAACTTGTAACGGAAATCCCCCGTTGTTTTTCAATTTCCATCCAGTCAGATTTGGCAAAATTACCTGTTTTTTTTCCTTTAACAGTCCCTGCTTGGCGAATGGCACCACCAAAAAGTAATAATTGTTCGGTAATTGTTGTTTTCCCCGCGTCCGGGTGGGAAATAATTGCAAACGTGCGTCGGCTATCGACTTCTTTTCGTAAATTTGGGTTATCCATTGTGTTCTCCTTTATTTCGTAAAATTAAAAATGGCAGTAGCCATTAACTTGTATTTTGGCTTAGGGTAATAGTAAACAACTATGCTAGTATAGCATGGAATGAAAATTTCATAAACGATAAAAAAGTGATGTGCCAAAATTTCAGCACATCACCTCCACTTTTTAACGTCTTGGCTCGTCATCTTCAAACTCTTTACGAAAATGACGTCTTTCTTCCTCTGGTTGAACTTCAATTTCCGGGTCGCGGAAAATAACGCGGATTTTCAACACACGTGAACCTTCCATCTCTTCAGAAATCAGAGTCAAGTTGTCCACTTCAAAAGAAAGTTTCTCACCTTCATCTGGAATAGTTCCCAAAGCTGTGATTAGGTATCCAGCCATTGTATCCACATCACTCATATGCAAGTCCGTGTCAAAGGCTTCGTTAAACTCATCAATTAGCATGCGACCTTGAATAATATATTCATGATCATTTACTTGTTCATATAGTTTTTCTACTTCATCGGTTTCATCGTCAATTTCACCTACGATTTCTTCCAACAAGTCTTCTAATGTCACAACCCCTACCATACCACCATACTCATCTAAAAGAATCGCCATTTGGTTACGGGTCTTTTTCAATTCATATAATAAGTCGTCAATAAAAACTGTTTCTGGTACAAATAAAGGCTCTTGTAAAATCTTATGCATATCAATATTTTCAAAGCCAAATTGATAAGCCGCTTTCAAAAGATTCTTAGTATGCAAGACACCAATTACTTTGTCCTTATCTTCATCATAGACTGGAATACGGGAATAATTTTCTGATAACACGTCAGTTACAATTTCAGCGATTGGATCATTAATGTCTACCATAAAAGCGTCTGTTCTAGGTACCATGACTTCGCGGGCCACTTTTGTATCTAGTGAAAAGACCCCTTGTAACATTTCCAATTCGTCTTCTTCTAAAACACCTTCTGTTTCCAACATATAACGCATTTCATCGCGGGTCATTTTTGAGTCTTCATCATCAAAATCCATCGGCGTAATTTTTGCCAATAGACTGGTTGATGCCGATAACAACCACACAAAAGGTTTTGCGATTGTGCCAATGACACGGATAACACCAGAAGTAAAAGTCGCAACTTCTTCTGATTTATTTAAGGCAATTCGCTTAGGGTATAATTCCCCAAAAACGATGGACACATAAGTTAAAATCGCTAAAACGATAATATTGGCAATACTTTTAGCGGCAGCTCCACCACCTAAAACAGGTGCCAGACGGCTAGATAGCGTGTCAGCTAAGGATGCCCCTGATAAAATATTTACTAACGTAATCCCCACTTGGATGGTGGATAAAAAGTTAGTTGGGTTTTCCAATATTTTGAGTAATTTTTGCGACTTGACATTGCCTTCTTCAGCTTTTTGTTCCACCCGGTTTTTGTTAATTGACACAACGGCAATTTCTGAAGCAGCCAAAAAGGCATTAATCAGCGTTAAAACAATTAATAATAAAAACTGGGCGATCAGCGACTGACTCTCGGGGTCAGAATTCATAATTTCTTTCTCTCCTTATATTTTCATGTTTAAATAGAAAAAAAGCGTGGCATTTGCCACGCTAAAATCGTATCACAAAGGTAAATTCTTTGCAATAAAAACAATACTACTCCGTTTGTTGTATCTCATCTTTTACTAATTCATCCTCATGGATTTTTTTATCTTCTTTCACTAACTTCACAATAAAGGTGACTAAAACCCGGCACACAGCGTAAAATGGCACCCCTAAGAAAATCCCTAATAACCCTGCAATGTTTCCGGCTACTAATAAAACTAAAATAATCGTCAAAGGATGAATGGACAATGTTTTTCCAATTACGTTAGGATAAATAATATTTCCATCTAATTGTTGTACAATTAAGACGACAACACAACACAGCAATGCTTTTAGTGGTGAATCAAAAACAGTCACTAAAACAGCTGGCATCAGTCCTAAATAAGGACCCAAGTAAGGAATTAAGTTGGTGACCCCTGCAATCACACCAAATAAGAAGGCGTAATCCACCCCGATGACCAAATACCCGATAAAAGTAAATGTAGCAACAAAAACACATTCAATGGCTTGTCCGCTAATATATTTCGATAAGGTATAATTTAACTTTCCTAAGAGATCCACAATTTGCTGGCGCCGATTAACGGGAAAGAAACGTTGAATATTTGGCACCAAACGATTTCCGTCTTTTAACATGTAAAATAAAATAAAGGGCGCAGTTACAATAATCATCGTGGCATTTGCGACTTGACCAACAATTGAACCGATACTATTGGAAAGGCTACTTAAAAAGCGTTGAATAATCGTACCATAGGAAATGTCCAATTTATCAAATTGCGCTTGCAGATCGATTTGTTTGAAAAACGGACTACGTGCCATTTCTCTGATCCAGTCCTCCACACTTGCAATAAATGAAGGGATACTTTCAGCCAACGAAGTAATTTGGCTGACAAGACTTGGAATAACACTACCGATAATTAAGACCAACGCACCGATTAAAAGAATAAAAACTAAAATAATTCCATAAATTCGTTTTAGTTTGACTCTTTTTTCCAATAAGTTCACAATTGGGTTTAATAAATAATACAAAAACCCCGCAATTAGAACTGGTGCAAAAAGGGTTGAGAAAAAAGTTCCAATTGGTTTAAAAATGAAATCAATTTTGGTTGAAACAAAAATCAAGGTAGCCAAAATTAGTAATTCTAATGACCAAAACATGATTTTTGAATTTTTTAGTTTTTCTAACAAATTATCACTCCTTCAGCTAAACAAAACAGTTTACAATTTCGTCATTCTGTTTTAATTTTAGTTGTTACTAATCTTATCAAAAAATAACTGACTTGCAAACTTAAAACAAGGGTATTTGCAATTATTTTTGCAAGAATTGAAAAAATATTGAAAGAAGGCGATTTTTTTGCGTATCCTCCAAACTAGAGATACTATGAGTGAGATTTATTTAGCTGCGGTGAAAATCCGTAACCAAGTTTTTGTAAAAGAACAAAAAGTTCCTTTATCCATTGAAATTGATGGTAACGAAGCCTATGCAATCCATTTTGTCTTATATGATGACCAAAAAAAACCACTGGCAACCGTCCGTCTTTTGCCACTAGATGATACTACAGTAAAAGTACAACGCATGGCTGTGCTAAAAGAATATCGGGGTAAAGGTTTAGGAAAAATTTTGTTACAAGGGGCAGAAGATTTTGCAAAAGAACATGATTTTAAAGAAATTACCTTAGGCTCACAATGGCAAGCACGCGCTTTTTACCAAGAAATGGGTTTTAAGGCGACCGGGGAACCTTTTACAGAAGCAGGCATTAAACACGTCACCATGATAAAAAAATTAGCAGACTAAAATCTAGTTTATTTAATCAAGTTGATCTTGCAAAAACTTAATACGATAAGCTAGCATATAGACTAAAAAGCCCAAAGAAACAGTAGTTGTTAAAACAATTACTATTTCTTTGGGCTTTTGTTTATTGGTTCAAATTCAGTTCATTAACGTAAGTCTGAATACCAGCTACAATCCCTGTAGCTACTTTGTCTTGAAAGTCTGCTTGCTTGATTAGTGCTAAATCACTGTCGCTGTTTAAATAGCCCAATTCTAATAATAGACTGGGACGATTAGACTGGCGTAACACAAAGTAATTGCCCAGCCTAATGCCGTTATTATTCAAGGCTAAGTTTTTTTGAAGTGCTGTATTAATACTCGTTGCGGCAAATTTATCATCTTGATAGTAATAGTAGGTCGTTTGTCCATTCATGCCGTTATCATAGTCGTATTTGTCATAATGAATACTGATAAATAGATCCGCACTTTCTGCCATTGATTTTTTGGTAATATCTTCCAACGCCAAATAGTTGTCTTGGGTCCGGGTATACGCAACGCTAACACCGATTTTTTCTAACGCCGCACCAATTTTTTTTACGGTCTGAAGTGTTAATTCTTTTTCAGTAAGTGTACCATCGTCACTTTCTGCACCAGTGTCAATTCCACCATGACCGGCATCCAAGACCACTTTAAATTGCGTTAATGTCGGTTTCACTTTACGCGTACTGGTCATAATTTGGGTGTTTTCTTTTTTTAACCATCCGATTTTTCCGTCATTGCTATTGATTTTAATCCAATCATTTTGACTTGCTAAGTATACGCCCCATTCTCCGCGGTATAAATTAACTAAAGTCGCACTTTTTGCGTTGGGGGACTCTTTTAAGGCAACATAGTCATTTGCCGTTTCAGCGGTGGTACTGTATAACGCCGGATCAACATAAACTTGCACTTTTTTTGTGCTTACGGTTAACGGGTTAGAATCTACAATCGTAACAAAAGACTCTTGTTCTTTTTTCTTCACTGTTGGCTGTGCTTCACTTTTTATATTATATTGTCCAATTAGAGCTCCAGCGCTGATTATGGCGATTACTAAAATGACAATCGTAAACTTAATTTTTCGTTTCATCTATTATCCGACCTGTGATTTATTTGATATCTTTATTGTACCTTAATTTACTTAAATGAGCCTAAAAAAACTATCCCACACAAAAATGCAGGATAGTTTTTTTATTTTCGTGACAATTGCTTGTAGCGGTCATACCAAATATCGATATAGCCTTCTGAAAAAGGACCTTTACCATTATTAATCCAATCCACTAATATTTTGACGTTTTCTTTTAAAATATAATCAACGTCTTTGGGATAATGCATGAGTTTACTATGTTGCTCATATTCATCCACATCTAGTAGCCGCTTTTCACCATCAGGAAAAACCTTGATATCAAGATCATAATCAATATACTTCAAGGCCTCCTCATCTAATAAATAAGGTGAAGCTAGATTACAATAATAAGAGACACCTTTTTCGCGAATCATGGCAATGACGTTGAACCAACACTTCTTATGAAAATAAACGATTGCAGGTTCTCTAGTCACCCATCGTCTACCGTCAGACTCTGTCACCAGTGTGTGGTCATTTACGCCAATCATCGAATATTCGCTGGTTTTTAAAACCATTGTATCTCGCCACGTACGGTGCAAATTGCCATCATGTTTATAACTTTGGATTGTTACAAACTCGCCTTCTTTTGGAATTTGCATACTCTAACCTTCCCTTTTAACCGTGATGGTATGTTGGGTATGTTTTACACCGACATCGTAATTATTATAGCAATAAAAACAAAGCTTGACTAGAAATGTTTATTCACTGTTTGCTTTTTTCCAATAGGTCTACTAACTTTTGCTGCGGTTTCGGGAATACATAGGTGCTAAACTCTTTGATTGGGACAAATCGCCCCCTTAAAGGCTTGGCAAAATTTGATTGGGCTACGCCATAAAAAAGCAATACATGCCATTTTAAATGACTAAAAATATGTTTGATTTCGCCTAAATGTCGTTTTTGCCAAACGACATCTTGCGGCAAGCTGGCTGGTAGCGGCACCTCTTCTGCTACACTAAAAAGATCAATAGGGGCAGCATTTTTTGCAAAGTTTTTTTGTGCCATTTCAAAGTCTTTCCGACTTACTTCAATTAAAGGAAATGTCCACATTTTTGCTAAGAGTCCTTCATCAGGCCGCTGTACTAAAAGATATTCTCCACTATCATTAACAATGGCAATGGCAACGTAATATACGTCTTTTGGTTTAGTAGCTTTAGTTTTAACCGGAAATTTTTCTTGTTGTTGTGTTTTATAGGAAAAGCAAAAGTTTTTTAAAGGACAACTAAGACACTCTGGCTTTTTAGGCGTACAAACCCCTGATCCAAGATCCATCAAAGCCTGATTAAAATCTCCTGGTGCACTGGTTGGGATCAGTTTACGCAAAATTTCATCAAAAATCTTGCGACTAGCTGGTTTGGCAATATCTGAGTCGACACCGTACAAGCGACTGATTACACGCATTGCATTGCCGTCAATTGCCGGTTCTGCTTTTTGAAAAGCGATGCTGGCAATCGCGCCGGCGGTATACGGTCCAATTCCTTTTAATGAACGAATAGCTTCAATGTCGCTTGGAAAAACACCGTCAAATTCTGTCATAATTTGTTGGGCCGCTTTTTTTAAATTACGTGCTCTAGAATAATACCCCAGTCCCTCCCAAACTTTTAAAAGTTCTTGTTCATCGCTTTGGGCTAATGCTTTTATTGTGGGATATTTTTTTGTAAACCGATAAAAATAGGCAATTACCGTATCCACTCGGGTCTGTTGCAACATAATTTCTGAAATCCAAATAAAATACGGATCATTTGTCTGCCGCCACGGCAAGTTGCGTCGCTCATTTTCATACCACGAGATAAAGTCTGTTTGAAGCTTTTTTATTTGCTTTTCATTTAAGTACTCATTCTGTCTGCTCATCGATAAACTGCTGAATCTCCTCTAATGCAAAACCCTTTTGATAAAGACTTTGTTTAATTTTTTGATTACGAATGTGGGGCGCTTTATTTTGATGACGCCGCCACAGTTTCTCACCAGCTTTTTTTAGGGCTTCTATTTCCGTTTCTTCATCCATCTCTAATTCTAGACTATCCAATACAGCTGATGCTACATCGCCACTGAAACCTTTTTGTCTTAAGGAAAGCTGTAATTTTTGTTTTGTTTCCTTGAAACTTTTATTGTGGATTTTCTTAAGAGCCTTTTCAGCAGCACGCTGGGCTACTGAAAACTGTATTTTCTCATTATAAAGACTAAGTGCAGCGTCAATTACTTCTGGTTTTAACCCTTTTTGTTGCAACTGTTGTTTTAATACACTGGGACCTTTATCACTTAGTCGCATTTGTGTCCGAACATAACTCTCACCATAGACTTTATCATCGAGCACACTTAAGTCTTTTAAATGACGAATGATTTTTTCTCGATCAAAACTTGGAATTTCACGTTCCTTTAAGTAACTGCGCACTTCTTTTTCAGAACGCAACTGGTAACTAATATAATTTAGCGCAAATTGAACACCGATATCGTAATGGGCATTTTTTTTTATCTCTTCAACATCTTTTTCATCTAATTCCATTCCCTTTAATAAGCGGAATTTGATTAATAAATCTTCTGAGACTCTTAGTGAATTGCCGTCTGATAAGTCGACTTCATAAAAACCATGTTTTGCCTTGGCTACTTTTGCAACGGTAAGCATACAGACGCCTCCTCTTTCAATATTTTATCAGGTCAACTCTACAAATTAACAAGCGAATGTACGTTTGTAGTGTATCACAAAATACCGTGGGGCCAAAGCTTTCTGGATTGTTTTGTTTCATGAATTAGTGTGTTAAGATAACTACAGTAAAAACCAACAGAAACGCGGAGCTTATTTTTACCGCTAAAACAAGGAGTCTTTTATGGAACAAGTTGTGAAAAATGGTCAAAAAATCAACGTCACGATTAAGCGTCTAGGCATTAACGGCGAAGGAATTGCATATTTCAGACGTTTAATTATTTTTATCCCCAAAGCTTTACCCGGTGAAAAGATCCAAGCCAAAATTACCAACGTCACTGCAAAGTTTGCTGAAGCGCAGATTATTCAAATAATCAAAAAAAGCCCAGATCGCATTACTGCTCCTTGTGTTTTTTATGATCGTTGTGGCGGCTGTCAATTACAGCACCTAT
Organism: Candidatus Enterococcus myersii; assembly: GCF_017316025.1. Classification (GTDB taxonomy): domain Bacteria; phylum Bacillota; class Bacilli; order Lactobacillales; family Enterococcaceae; genus Enterococcus_C; species Enterococcus_C montenegrensis. Next base: position 1,266 of record NZ_JAFLVT010000015.1, on the reverse strand, counting down.
CATATAATAAACAATTAGATTTTAAACGCGATTTATTGCAGCAAGCTTTAACGAAGTTTAAACCAGCTGGCTATAAAAATTACGAGTTAAAAGAAACCATTGGGATGCAAGAGCCATGGCGCTATCGCAATAAAGCACAGTTTCAATTGCGTTATAATTTTAAAAAACAAAAAGTAGAGGCTGGTCTTTATGAAATTGCCTCCCATAACTTAGTAGCAATTGATAATTGTATTGTCCAAGAACCAGATACCCAAACACTCATCAATACTGCTGTCCAACTCATTAACAAATATCAAATCCCTATTTATGACGAAAAGAAAAATAGTGGTATTTTAAAAACATTAATGGTACGTAAAGGAATTAAAACTGGCGAAATTCAACTCGTCTTGATTACCCACACGAATAAATTACCCCAAAAAAATAGTTTAATTCGCGAATTGACGCAACGTGTGCCCCAACTTGTTTCTATCATGCAAAATGTACAAAATAAGAAGACTTCTTTGGTTATGGGGGATACAACTGAACTCTTATGGGGAAAAGAAAGTATCGCTGAAGCATTAGATGATTTAAAATTTGATTTATCAGCGCGAGCTTTTTTCCAATTAAATCCCTACCAAACAAAAATTTTATATGCTGAAGCCCGGCGTGCTTTAGCACTATCACCACAAGAAACGTTAGTGGATGCTTATTGCGGTGTAGGAACTATCGGATTATCCATGGCTAAAATCGCCAAAGAAGTCCGGGGCATGGACACCATCCCACAAGCGATTGAAGATGCTAAACGGAATGCCAAACGCTTAGGGGTTACGAACACGCATTATGAAACCGGCACAGCTGAAGAGCTTTTACCGAAATGGTTAAAAGCAGGGTTTCAACCCGATGCAATCGTGGTCGATCCCCCCCGAACAGGATTAGATCAAAAATTATTACGCGCATTAACACAACAACCAGTAAAAAAACTCGTCTATGTTTCGTGTAATGTTTCGACTCTGGCCAGAGACTTAGTTAGTTTGGCTCAGGTTTATAATATTCATTATTTGCAATCTGTCGACATGTTCCCACAAACAGCTCGTTGTGAAGTCGTGGTAAAAATGACAAAAAAATAGCCTTTATCCTAATTGAATAAACAGAATAACCAACCAGAAACTATTTAAAAAAGCGAGACTAAATGTCGTAATCCGAATTTAGTCTCGCTTTTTTTATGCAGAAAAAAACCGCCAAAATGACGGTTCTAAAAGTTGATAAAATTATAATTTAACCGGTGTT
>NZ_JAFLVT010000014.1 GCF_017316025.1 Candidatus Enterococcus myersii | reverse complement strand
CTCCTCTTGGGCGCGTAGTAATAATTTAACGGGAAGTAGCTCAGCTTGGTAGAGCACTTGGTTTGGGACCAAGGGGTCGCAGGTTCGAATCCTGTCTTCCCGATTTAAAAGAAACAAGGGGCCTTAGCTCAGCTGGGAGAGCGCCTGCTTTGCACGCAGGAGGTCAGCGGTTCGATCCCGCTAGGCTCCATATCATTTTAATAGTAATAATAAAGTGATTATTCGCGGTGTAGCTCAGCTGGCTAGAGCGTCCGGTTCATACCCGGGAGGTCGGGGGTTCGATCCCCTCCGCCGCGATTTTTTAGAGCCTGGACCTTTAGCTCAGTTGGTTAGAGCAGACGGCTCATAACCGTCCGGTCGTAGGTTCGAGTCCTACAAGGTCCATCCGTGGCATTGTAGATTTGATTTTTTTGGAGGATTACCCAAGTCCGGCTGAAGGGAACGGTCTTGAAAACCGTCAGGCGGGTAAAACCGTGCAAGGGTTCGAATCCCTTATCCTCCTTTGCTACAATTCTATATTTATGTAGAGAGTTAGTAAAATTTATATTATCGCGGGATGGAGCAGTCTGGTAGCTCGTCGGGCTCATAACCCGAAGGTCGTAGGTTCAAATCCTGCTCCCGCAATTTTAAAAACTAAATCCTGGTCCCGTAGTGTAGTGGTTATCACGCCTGCCTGTCACGCAGGAGATCGCGGGTTCGAGTCCCGTCGGGACCGCCATGCGGGTGTAGTTTAGTGGTAAAACCACAGCCTTCCAAGCTGTTGTCGCGAGTTCGATTCTCGTCACCCGCTTTTAGTTTTTAAATATGGGCCTATAGCTCAGCTGGTTAGAGCGCACGCCTGATAAGCGTGAGGTCGATGGTTCGAGTCCATTTAGGCCCATTACAAAATCAAAACATTTTTGGTTTTTGGGGAAGTACTCAAGTGGCTGAAGAGGCGCCCCTGCTAAGGGTGTAGGTCGGGAAACCGGCGCGAGGGTTCAAATCCCTCCTTCTCCGTTCTAGCTGGCCCGTTGGTCAAGTGGTTAAGACACCGCCCTTTCACGGCGGTAACACGGGTTCGAATCCCGTACGGGTCATTTTTTTTTTGGAGGATTACCCAAGTCCGGCTGAAGGGAACGGTCTTGAAAACCGTCAGGCGGGTAAAACCGTGCAAGGGTTCGAATCCCTTATCCTCCTTTGCTACAATTCTATATTTATGTAGAGAGTTAGTAAAACTTATATTATCGCGGGATGGAGCAGTCTGGTAGCTCGTCGGGCTCATAACCCGAAGGTCGTAGGTTCAAATCCTGCTCCCGCAATTATAAAACTAAACCCTGGTCCCGTAGTGTAGTGGTTATCACGCCTGCCTGTCACGCAGGAGATCGCGGGTTCGAGTCCCGTCGGGACCGTTTTGGCTCGGTAGCTCAGTTGGTAGAGCAATGGATTGAAGCTCCATGTGTCGGCAGTTCGATTCTGTCCCGCGCCATCTCTTTTTTAATGTATTTCATTGAAAAAGTTGTTTAGTTTTATATGGGCCTATAGCTCAGCTGGTTAGAGCGCACGCCTGATAAGCGTGAGGTCGATGGTTCGAGTCCATTTAGGCCCATTAATGATTGGTCCGTTGGTCAAGCGGTTAAGACACCGCCCTTTCACGGCGGTAACACGGGTTCGAATCCCGTACGGATCATGAGAAGATACGTCGTGTATCTTCTTTTTTTTGTTTTATTAGGAAATATAATAAAATAAGCGAGCTTTATCTGATTAAATCTGCTATACTACAAACGTTGCAAGTTCCCGAGAGGATTCGCACTGCGAAGATGCCTTGTAACCGAATATTATTAGGGGGAATCATCATGACAGAAAGACATTTATTTACTTCAGAATCTGTTTCTGAAGGACATCCAGATAAGGTGGCTGATCAAATCAGTGATGCAATCTTGGATGCAATTTTAGCGAAGGATCCAACTGCTCGTGTAGCATGTGAAACTTCAGTAACAACGGGTTTAGTTTTAGTGTTTGGTGAAATTTCGACATCGGCTTATGTAGATATTCAAAAAATCGTTCGAAATACGATTAAAGATATCGGCTATACGCGCGCTAAATTTGGCTTTGATGGGGATACAGTTGCTGTTTTAGTAGCAATTGATGAACAATCACCTGATATTGCACAAGGCGTAGATGCCGCTTTGGAAAGTCGCGATAATAAAGATGCGATGATTGATGAGATTGGAGCAGGCGACCAAGGTTTAATGTTTGGTTTTGCTTGTGATGAAACACCAGAATTAATGCCATTGCCAATTTCATTAAGTCATAAATTAGTTCGTCGTTTAGCAGAGCTACGTAAAAATGGTGAACTTAAATATTTACGTCCTGATGCAAAGTCGCAAGTGACGGTAGAATATGATGAAGCTGGTAAAGCTAAACGCATCGATACAGTCGTAATTAGCACACAGCACGATGATGCTGCTGACAACGCGACAATCCGTAAAGATGTGATTAAAAAAGTTATTGAACCAGTTATCCCAAGTGAATTATTAGATGAAGATACAAAATACTTTATCAATCCTACAGGACGCTTTGTAATTGGCGGGCCACAAGGAGATGCCGGGTTAACAGGTCGTAAAATTATTGTAGATACTTATGGGGGATATGCCCGTCATGGTGGCGGTGCTTTTTCTGGTAAAGATGCTACTAAAGTTGACCGTTCGGCTAGTTATGCTGCTCGTTATATTGCAAAAAATATTGTGGCGGCTAAACTTGCTAGCAAAGTTGAAGTACAATTGGCTTACGCAATCGGTGTAGCACAACCTGTTTCGATTTCAATTAATACTTTTGGAACTGGTACTGTCAGTGATGAAAAATTAATTGAAGCAATTCGTGAAAACTTTGATTTACGTCCAGCTGGCATTATTGAGATGTTGGACTTGCGTCGTCCGATTTATCGTCAGACAGCAGCTTATGGCCATTTTGGTCGGACTGATGTTGATTTACCATGGGAACACACGGATAAAGTAGACGCATTGCTAGCTAGTGTGAACGCATAATACTGATTGTTTACTTGATTTTTTTGGCCGCTATTGCTTAGGTGATAGCGGCTTTTCTTTGAGGAAAATAGCTTTTAAAAAAGAGATACGAAAATTTAAATGCAATTTTTTGCCAGTTGTTGTAAAAAGAGAGTTTAAGTTTAGTTGAGGAGGTTAAAAATGAAAAAAGAAACAAATGTTACGCTAGTTACGGTTGCTGTTTTTGTGGCAACATTTATGACAGCGGTGGAAGGAACAATCGTAACGACGGCTATGCCAACAATCGTCGGCTCATTACACGGCATTGAAATTATGAATTGGGTCTTTTCAATCTATTTATTAACCAATGCTATGTTAACACCGATTTACGGGAAATTAGCTGATAAAATCGGTCGTAAACCAATTTTCATTTTAGGAACCGTACTATTTATTATTGGTTCGGCGCTTTGTGGTCTATCTAATACGATGCTGACGTTGATTATTTCCAGAGCCATTCAAGGAATGGGAGCTGGCGCGATGATGCCAGTAGCATTGACGATTATTGGTGATTTGTATGATAAAGAAAAACGTGCGAAGGTGCTGGGGTTAAACAGTACTGCCTGGGGAATTGCCTCGGTAGTCGGTCCATTAGCTGGTGGCATTATCGTAGATACCATCGGTTGGCACTGGATTTTCTTTATTAATGTACCAATTGGAATTATTTTGATCATTTTAATTTGGCTTTATTTGGTAGAAGAAAAAGTAAGGCATCAGCAAAAGAAGATGGATATTTTTGGTAGTCTATCTTTAATGGGTCTGTTATTAGCTCTATTGTTAGCTTTCCAGTTTTTAGGTGATGAAGGTTTATCTGTTAAAGTTATTGTTTTAGCAATTGTAGCAGTTGCAGCAGGGATTTTGTTTGTTTATGCAGAAAAGCACGCAGAAGATCCCGTTATCTCGTTACACTTATTCACACAGCCTTTATTTGTGGTGGTGAACTTAGTAGCAGCGCTAGCTAGTGGCTTTTTAATTGGGGTAGATGTTTATATTCCGATGTGGATGCAAGGTGTGCTGGGACTTTCGGCTGGAATTGGCGGACTTGTTTTGGCACCATTGTCGTTATTGTGGTTAGTGGGTTCGTTTTTGGCAGGACGTTGGATGGCAACGATTGCGGTTAAACGGGTGTTGCTTCGAGGAATAATCATAACGCTTTTTGGGGCGGTTTGTTTGGTCGTGGTGCCCCAACACACAAATTGGCTTTGGTTTTTTGCTATCTCAACCATTCTCGGTATTGGTTTAGGGGCGGTGACGGTGACTTGTACGGTTAGTGCGCAAAGTAGCGTTTCGTCGGAACAGATGGGGGTAGCCACTTCTTTTAATACGTTAGCGCGGACGATTGGCCAAACGATTATGGTCTCTGTTTTTGGTATCTTATTAAATGGGATTACTGCAGCTAAGTTGCAAAGTGTGACAGTGGCAAATAAAAATGATGTCATGAATCAATTGGTAAATCCTCAGACAGCAAAACTTTTGGCATCGGGTTTACGGGAAACATTGCGGGGGATTCTTTTTGCTAGTTTACATGGTGTCTATTTGGCGGGGGCTATTTTAATTGTTGCGGCTTTGGTTTTGACCCTATTTTTGAAAAAGTCTGATACAATGGAATTGGAATGAAGAAGAATTTTAGCGGGGCGTTTGTCTGCCAGATAAGAGGATGTAATTTTATTAAATTGCTTTAGAAATTTATCCCAAGCCTTTCCAAGGACAGCCAGGCGTTATCATTTTGGAAAACGAGACATTGAAAAGTCGAGGTGACAAAAATTGGCATTTATACAAGCAAATATTTATTCAAATGTTTTAAATTTAGACGTAGGATTGAATTTAATCTTACCGCAAAGTAGCGCACGGTTAACGCGAGACAAAAAAGACGATGTGCCGGTTTTATATCTGTTACACGGTATGGGCGGGAATGAGACAGCGTGGATGCGCCGCAGCAGTATTGAACGCTATGTACGGGAAAGTGAGATTGCAGTGGTGATGCCTACGACGGAACTAGGATTCTATACAGATACCCGTTATGGCATGCAGTATTGGACTTTTATTTCAGAAGAATTACCAGATATTTTACATGAATTATTTCCGCAACTAACAACCAAGAAAGAAAAAACATTTGCGGCTGGTCTTTCAATGGGAGGCTATGGTGCGATTAAATTAGGTTTGCGTTGTCCGGATAAATTTGCTGCTGTTGCTAGCCTTTCTGGTGCTTTAGCTTTGGCTAGCGATCCTGAAGTGTTATTACAATCAGGTAGCCAAGCCTATTGGGAAGGCGTTTTTGGTCCCGTTGAAAAAATGAAGGGCTCTGAAAACGATCCGATTCACCTTTTAACTACAGTGGCGCCAGAAGTCGCACCTAAACTATTTGTTTGCTGCGGGACAGAGGACTTTTTGTATCAAAGTAACCAATACTTTGTTCAAAAAGCGCAAGCAGCTGGTTTTTTCATTACCTATGAAGAAGGACCAGGAGCGCATACGTGGGATTTTTGGGATGAATGGATTCAAAAAGTTTTGCAATGGTTGCCTGTTGAGATTTAACTAGTAAAAAGCTGTTTGTTTTGTAAAGGAGAACAACATGTATACCAAGACAGATATCAGAACCAAAATTGCCACAGATCGTTTTGATGTACGGTCAAGCGGCATTTTAATTCAAAAAGGCCATATTTTGGTTTCAACAGAGGACGATGGGACACAAACCTTACCAGGTGGAGCAGTAAAAACGGGGGAATCTTCCCAAGCAGCTGTTATTCGTGAGTTGAAAGAAGAAAGTGGTTTAGACGTAAAAACAAAAGATCTCATGGCAGTCATTGAAAACTTTTTTGTCTATGAAGGCGATGATTATCATCAAGTGCTTTTTTTATATCACTTGCAAACTGTTACGGATAGTCAAACATTGCCAGTTATCAGTGGTATAGAAAAGACTATTACACTTTCTTGGCTAGATTTGGCCTCTGAAAAATTGGATTTACGACCACCTGTTTTAAATGAAGTGGTGAAAAATCTTTTGGCAAACCAAGCTACTTCATTTCAGCATTTGATTTATCATGACTAAAATTACCTTTTAATTAAAAAACACGCGGATTTGGATGATTGTGCTCTTTATGAGAACCATCCAAATCCGCGTGTTTTTATTCGAGCTAGTGTTCACTATTACTTGGCTTCAATGCAAAATAATAATGGTGGCTGATTTTTTTGATTGATAAATTGATAGGCTAAGACGTTGTATTGTTTTTGTGGCAAATCACTGCAATAGGCTTGAATTGTTTCTAATTCTTCTCTACCACCAGGATGACCGTAATAACAGACAATGATAATACGTCCTTTTGGTTGTAAATGGGCTAAAAGCGCATCTAATGATTTTTTTGTTGTCTGCGGTAAAGTGATAATCTGTTTATCACTTTGTGGCAAATAACCCAGATTAAAAATAGCGGCTTTAATTTTTTCACCTTGCAAGTAATCGGCAACATTCTCGTGACCGGTTAAATGTAAATTGACAGCCACTCCCTCCGGATGGGCAGCTAATTTTTCTTTTGTGGCTAAAAGGGCAGCCTTTTGAATATCAAAAGCATCAACTCTACCACCTACGCCTACTAATTTAGCTAAAAAAAGTGTGTCGTGACCATTGCCCATAGTGGCGTCGACGACATGATCACCAATAGTTACAACTTCACTTAAAAGTTCGTGGCTATAATGCATGGCCGTTTTAAGCATGAATTTTTGCCTCCAGCAAGACATTTTTACTTCCTTGATACGTATTGCGCCGACGCATTTCTTCGTCAATGGCATTTAAGACTTCCCATTTTTTTAAACTCCACATCGGCCCAATCAAAGAATCCCACGGGGCATCGCCGGTTAAGCGGTGGATGATCACCTCAGGCGGAATTAATTCCAATTGATCACAAATAACCGTGACATAGCTTTTGCGGCTCATCAGTTGCAAGCGGCCTTCATGGTAATCTCGTAACATGCGGGTGTTGCGCATCAGATGCAATAAATGTAATTTAATACCTTGAATATCACTGTCTAGTAAGGTGCGCCGAACATTTTCCACCATCATTTCCGGTGTTTCCCCAGGTAAGCCATTAATTAAATGTGTACAGACATTTATGTTGTGTTTGCGCAAGCGAGCCACAGCATCAACATAAGTTGGATAATCGTGAGCGCGATTAATAATTTTACTTGTTTGTTCATAAGTCGTCTGTAAGCCTAATTCAACCCATAGATACAAACGTTCGTTTAGCTCAGCTAAATATTCTACCACGTCTTCAGGCAAGCAATCTGGGCGAGTCCCCACAGAAAGTCCGACTACCCCGGGTAAATTAACCACTTGTTCAAAACGCTCTTTAATGACTGCTAAAGGGGCATGGGTATTCGTGAAATTTTGAAAATAAACAATATATTGGTCGACATGGGGCCATTTTTGGTGCATCATATCAATTTCTTTATGAAACTGAAGGGGTAGGGGATCTTCTGGTGCAACGATCATGTCTCCAGAGCCAGAAACACTGCAAAAAGTGCAGCCGCCTCGCGCAACGGTACCATCGCGATTCGGACAATCAAAACCACCATCGACAGGTACTTTGAAAATTTTACCACCAAATTCTTGGCGTAAAGCATAATTCCATGAATGATAACGTTTGTTGGTATCTTCACTATATAAAAAAGTCATTTGCTATTCCCTCATTATTTCTGTTGGTTTTTAAAACGCCAGACAAAGCGTTTTTCGCTAAAGTAAGGATATGTTAGGCAGAGCCAGCCCAGAGCAAGGCTATAGCCACCAATAATATCACTTGGAAAATGAACACCGAGATAAATACGGCTAGTACCAATAAGAACAATTAAAATGCCAAGCATAATTTGTAGTCCGAGTAAAATTTGCTTGTTTTTCAGTAAACCTGGCAAAATGAAAATCAAAGTACCATATAAAATCATGCTGGCACAAGCATGTCCACTGGGAAAACTAAAACTATGTTCAGACACTAAATGCTCTAATGTAGGACGTTCACGTTGGAAGACCAGCTTAATCAGCGGATTTACAATCCCTGACACTAAGCCGACATTTATAAAGAGCCACAGTGCTTCTGCGTAATACTTTCCGCGATAAAATAAAAATAAAAAGGCCAGTGCCAAAATGACAATCGTGGCAGGGTTAGCAAATTTTGTAATCCAAATAAAAAAACTATTCCAAGTGGGATATCCACTACGAAGGATGCTGGTAATAAAATTATCAAAGCCTGTTAACCATTGGCGGTAAAATTTCACCACATAACCTAAAAAGACAAACAGTAATAAGGAACAACTACCAGCAAATTGGTAATAAAGTTTATGTTTCATAAATTCTCCTTTAGTAAATGTAAGTAATTATTTGACAATGGAATTATTATAGCATGAGAAGTTGTCCCTTTCTTTTATTGGTACAAATTTTTTCTGATATTAAGATAAGGTTAAAAAAAGTCGAAAATATCACTTTTTCACATTTTTATTAAATAATATAAAAATATTTTGTAAAGCAGAACTTATGTAATCGTTTTGCAATATTTTGCTGTTTTTTTAATAACTTAATTTCTGAATAATTAAGCAGATAAAACTTGATAAAATAAATAATGTTAGTAATAAAAATAACTAAATAAAGATAATGTTACAGCAATTTAACAAATTGCCGAAATAATCGTTTAAAACTTTTAATAAAAAACATTAGCCTGTATACTTAAAGTTAAGAAAAGCTTAAAAAAGGAGGCGAGCAACTTGACCCAACTTGTTTCTCGTAAAGAACGACGTAAAGAAGAAAAACAAATTAAGTTTTACCGCGATGCTAAAAAAAGCGCGGCAATCGTGGGCACAACTTTAACTGCTTGCTCTGTAGTGGCACCTTTGGCAAAACCGGTGACAGCAGAAGCAACAAGCAACAACCAAGCACAAATTTCAAGAGACTTAAGCCAAACTTCTAGTCGTAGTAATTCCACTGCATTGATTACAGAATTGGCAGCTCATGCACAACCTGTAGCGGCAGCAAACGACTTATATGCTTCTGTCATGATTGCCCAAGCAATTGTTGAAAGTGGTTGGGGAACAAGTAGTTTATCCCGCGCACCTTACTATAACTTATTTGGTATTAAAGGCAGTTACAATGGTAAAACTGTCTATATGAACACCTTAGAATATTTAAATGGGAAATGGGTGACCATGAAAGAACCTTTCCGGGATTATCCTTCCTATAAAGAATCTTTTGCTGATAATGCTGCAACATTACGCAATGTTTATATCGGCGGTCAATATTATTATCGTGGTGCTTGGAAGAGTAATACCAGCTCTTACAGAGATGCAACGGCTTGGTTAACTGGACGTTACGCTACTGCACCAAACTATGCTTCAGCATTAAATAGTGTGATTGAAAGTTACGGACTGACTCGCTATGATACACCAGCTAGCGGTAATGCTGGCGGAGGGGCTTGGAGTGGTGGTTCTGGTTCGACTAATAACAACAGTTCCAGTGGTTCTTCTTCAAGCGTAAGCCAGTATTATACGGTACAAAGTGGCGACTCTGTGTGGGGCATCGCGAACAAATATGGCATTAGTATGAATAATTTGATTAGCTGGAATAATATCAAAAACAATTTTATTTATCCTGGCCAACGCCTAGTGGTGAAAAAAGGTACTAACGGTTCTACTACAACAAATGAAACACCAAGTAAACCGACACAAAACAATAATAAACCAAGTGGAAATACAACAAGTTCTAGTGCTACACAATACTATACTGTTCAAAGCGGAGATTCAGTTTGGGGCATCTCAAATAAGTACAATATTAGTATGAGCAGTTTAGTCAGCTGGAATAATATCAAAAACAATTTTATTTATCCCGGCCAACGCCTAGTGGTGAAAAAAGGTGCTAGCGGTTCTACTACGACAAATAAAACACCAAGTAAGCCGGCACAAAATACCAATAAGCCAAGTACCAATAAACCAGCCAATACAAATAATAGTAGCGGGAAAACCTATTACACTGTTCAAAGCGGAGATTCAGTTTGGGGTATCTCAAATAAATATGGTATTAGTATGAATACATTAGTGAGCTGGAATAATATCAAGAATAACTTTATTTACCCGGGGCAACGCCTAGTGGTGAAAAATGGTTCTGCTAGTACAACAAATAATAAACCTGCCCAAAATACGACCGCAGCTAAGCCAAGTAACAATACAAATACAAGTAATACGGGCAATAGCGGTCAAAATCAATACTACACCATTCAAAGTGGAGATTCGGTTTGGGCTGTAGCGAACAAATATAAAATTTCAATGGATCAATTCCGTCAATGGAATAATATCAAAAATGATTTTATTTACCCAGGCCAAAAAGTTATTGTGAAAAAAGGCAGCGTACAAGGCGTTCAAGCACAAAATTCTAGCAGCCAAAACAACAGCAAAACCTATCAAGTACAAAGTGGTGACTCTGTTTGGGGAATTGCCGATAAGTTTGGTATTACGATGGATAAATTGATTCAGTTAAACAAAATTCAAAACAATTTCATTTATCCTGGTCAAACGCTAAAAGTAAAATAATAATTGAATTTTGGTATATTCTTTGTTAGTATAACTAACAAGTAGAAAACTTCGCTGTGAGAAGGAATAGTAAAAAGCAAATCGTTTTAGAGAGCACATGGTTGGTGGAAATGTGTACGAACTCTTTTGAACTCGCCTTTTAGCGTTAGCAGTTGAAATAAGTAGGCTGTTACGGTGACGATCGTTACAACGTTTGAGGCTTATCTTTTTTGATGAGCAAAATTAGGTGGTACCACGTAGATTACGTCCTATAAAAAGCATAGCTTTTTATAGGACTTTTTTTATACGACTGATTGCCAGTCAATTAATTTTTAGGAGGATTTAGCAGTGTACGATCATAAGCAAATCGAAAAAAAATGGCAAAAATATTGGGCTAAAAACAATACGTTTAATACCCATGACAAGACAGATCAACCCAAATTTTATGCCTTGGATATGTTTCCATACCCATCTGGTCAAGGGCTACATGTAGGCCATCCAGAAGGTTATACAGCAACGGATATTTTATCACGAATGAAACGTTCACAAGGATTTAGCGTATTACATCCAATGGGGTGGGATGCTTTTGGTTTGCCGGCGGAACAATATGCTTTAGACACAGGCAATGACCCAGCTGAATTTACAAAGAAAAATATTGAAACTTTCAAACGTCAGATTAATTCATTAGGTTTTAGTTATGACTGGAATCGTGAAATTAATACGACTGATCCAGAATACTACAAATGGACGCAGTGGATTTTTACCAAATTATATGAAAAAGGCTTGGCCTATGAAGCTGAAGTTGCGGTTAACTGGGTTCCAGAATTAGGGACAGTAATTTCCAATGAAGAAGTTATTGATGGGAAGAGTGAACGTGGCGGCTACGATGTCATCAGACGTCCAATGCGTCAATGGATGTTGAAAATTACCGCCTATGCCGATCGTCTCTTAGACGACCTTGACTTGGTTGACTGGCCAGAAAGTATTAAAGAAATGCAACGCAACTGGATTGGTCGCTCAGTGGGAGCAAATGTTACCTTTAAAGTTGCTGATAGCAATGAAGATTTCACTGTGTTCACTACCAGACCAGATACATTGTTTGGTGCGACCTACGCTGTTTTAGCACCAGAACTTGATTTAGTTGAAAAAATCACTACGCCAGAACAAAAAGAAGCAGTAGCAGCTTACATTGAGCAAGCAGCAAAAAAATCAGAATTAGCGCGCACAGACTTAGCAAAAGAAAAAACAGGGGTCTTCACAGGAGCTTACGCCATTAATCCAGTTAACGGCAAACAAATTCCAATTTGGATCGCAGATTATGTGTTGGCGACTTATGGGACAGGCGCCATTATGGCAGTACCTGCTCACGACGAACGGGACTATGAATTTGCACAAACATTTGGCCTGGATATTATTCCAGTTTTAGCTGGCGGCGATGTAAAAAAAGAAGCCTATACAGGTGACGGCAAACATATCAACTCTGACTTTTTAGACGGTTTAAACAAAGAAGAAGCCATTGAAAAAATGAACGCGTGGCTTGAAGAAAACGGCGTTGGTAAAAAAGAAGTCAGCTACCGTTTGCGGGACTGGTTATTCTCTCGTCAACGTTATTGGGGTGAACCAATTCCAATTATCCACTGGGAAGATGGAACAACAACAGCTCTTTCAGAAGAAGAATTACCGTTGCGTTTACCTGTTACAGATAATATTAAACCAAGTGGTACCGGTGAATCACCACTAGCTAATATCGAAGATTGGATTAATGTTGTTGATGAGAAAACGGGTAAAAAAGGTCGCCGTGAAACCAATACAATGCCACAATGGGCAGGTAGTTCTTGGTATCATTTGCGTTATATCGATCCTCACAACAAAACAGTTTTAGCAGACTATGATAAATTGGAACGCTGGTTACCAGTAGATATTTATATCGGTGGTGCTGAACACGCGGTCTTGCACTTATTGTATGCTCGCTTCTGGCATAAATTCTTGTATGATATCGGCGTGGTGCCAACAAAAGAACCGTATCAAAAACTATTTAACCAAGGTATGATTCTTGGGGGCAATAATGAAAAGATGTCCAAATCCCGTGGTAATGTGGTAAACCCAGATGACGTGGTGGAAAAATACGGTGCAGATACATTGCGGATGTATGAAATGTTTATGGGGCCACTTGATGCGTCGATTGCCTGGAGTGAAAATGGGCTAGAAGGTAGCCGCAAATTCTTAGAACGCGTTTGGCGTTTAATCGTAGACGAAGAAGGAAAAATGCGCGATCGCATTACGACCTTTAACGATGGTAAATTGACTAAAGTTTACCATCAAACGGTAAAAAAAGTAACCGAAGATTACGAACAGATGCACTTTAACACCGCAATTTCACAATTGATGGTCTTTATCAATGAAGCATACAAAACAGAAGCACTTTCCTATGCGTATATTGAAGGCTTTGTGCAATTATTAGCACCAATCGCCCCCCATATCGCAGAAGAACTTTGGGCGATTTTAGGCAATGAAGGCGGTATTTCTTATGTAGCTTGGCCAACTTATGATGAAGCGCAATTGGTTGAAGATGAAATTGAAGTTGTCTTCCAAGTGAATGGTAAAGTTCGCAGCAAAGTCCAAGTTGCCCGCGATCTTTCAAAAGATGAATTAGAAAAAACTGCATTGGCAGATAATGCGATTAAAGAACATATTGCCGGCAAAACAGTTCGCAAAGTGATCGTCGTACCAAATAAATTAGTGAATATTGTTGCCAATTAAAAAAATGAAAAAACACAGGTAGAAGCAATCTTTCTGCTTATTGTTAAAAAAGGATTCAGTGGATAGCCGTTAGGGCTTTTACACTGAATCCTTTTTTATCTGGAAGGAAAGAATAAGTTTTTCGCGAGAAAAATTAGCGTAGCCGTTATAACAATTCCTAGTTTCACGAACTAGCTTTATCGGCCTTAAGTCAAAATTTCAAGAAATTTGCAGGGCAATTTATTGAAATTCTGTCTTAATGCTCAAAAGCTAAACGAGTTCGAAACGCGTTTCTAACTGTCTAGCTTCACGAATCACCCCTTCGGCCTTAAGCCTAAATTTGCGAAAAAGAAGGAGCCATTTTAACAAATTTAGATCTTATGGCTCAGGGCTACCCGATTCCTTCAGCTTTTCTTATCCTAGTGACTATTTACATAAAATATACAGGCTTTACCAATCTTTTACTTAAAGGTGTCAAGTCATTAATATTTTGCCTCTATACTGAAGTCAGTGAAGCGGAATTGATAGTTTTTTCGAAAATTTCAGTCAAAAGAAAAGGGGCAGAGAAATGTTAGAAATTCAACAAGTAAATAAAAGTTTTGGTGCACAGACGATTTTGACCGATATTGATTTAGTGATTAAACCGGGGGAAATTGTTTCCATTCTCGGTCGCTCTGGTTCTGGCAAAACTACTTTATTAAATATGATTTTAGGTTTAGAAAAACCCAACAGTGGGCGTTTGGTATACAAAGGGCAAGATATCACCAACGTGCCAATGGCAAAACGCGGCTTTAATATTGTCTTTCAAGATTATGGTCTGTTTCCTCATTTAACTGCAAGAGAAAATCTACTTTATGGTTTGAAAAGAAAACCTAGTCTTTCTACAAAAGAAGAAGTAGCGGAATTAATTCAACTCCTCGATTTAGAAAAACATTTGGATAAACCAATCAGTGCTTTATCTGGTGGGCAAAAACAACGCGTAGCCTTGGGAAGAACATTGGTAATGAAACCAGAAATTTTATTGCTAGATGAGCCTTTAAGTGCATTAGATGGTGTCATCAAAGAATCGATTAAAGAAAAAATTCAAATGATCGCTAAAACATTGCAGCTAACCACTATCATCGTGACCCATGATCCAGAAGAGGCGTTGACATTGTCAGATAAAGTGATGGTCTTAGAAAATGGTCGGGTCGCAAAATTTGCTGCGCCGGCAGAAATTATCGCTGAAGCGGGCAGTCCGTTTATCCAGGATTTTGTAGTGGCGCAATTGGAAACGAAATATCGTAATATTCAAAATATCTTTGCTCTATTTCAAGGTACCCACCAGGTGGCACAGCTATGAAAGCAATAAAAATTACAGATTTGGTACAGTGGCTATTAATTGGCGGAATTATCATCTTCTTTATTATCCCAGTTATTACTTTAATTATAGCTGGACTTTTTGAAGGTCAACCACTTGAAGGGGCAGTTCGTATTTTATGGCAAAGTGGTTGGCTAGTAGGCTTTTTAAACAGTGTGATACACGCCGGCATTGCTGCGGCGCTTGCAACAATTACCGCATGGCTTTTGGCTTATGGGATGCATTTTTCACGACTTTTTCAACCTATACGTCAGTTTAGCGATTTGCTCTTTCGTTTGCCAATGTTATTACCAACGATTACTTATGGCTTTGTCTTACTTTATTGTTTTGGTAAACAAGGGCTTTGGACTAGAATCTTAGGCTTTGAACTTTTTGATTTATATGGTTCTAGTGGCGTCATTTTGGGCTATTTTATTTATACGTTGCCAACTGCCTATTTGCTCCTTTATAACGGCATGGATTATTTGGACCAACAATATTTAGTCGTTTCGCGCTTATTGGGGGATAGCCCAATAACCAGTGTATTACAAAATGTTTTACGCCCGATGCAAAAATTAATTGGGATCAGTTTTTGTCAAACATTTTTCATGGCGTTTACCGACTTTGGGATTCCAACGGCGGTAGGTGGACGCAAAGTGTTTATTACGACGTTACTCTATGAAGGGTTTACCGGTTCTATTCCAGATTTTCAAAAAGGCTCACTTGTCGCATTATCCATGTTGATACCATCATTATTCAGTGTTTTACTGATTCGTCAGTTGCAAAAATTACAGCAGTCCTTTAAACAACGTCGTAAGGTACCAGTGGTAGCCAATCTAGTCCGCGACAGCTTTTTGGGTTTATTGTTTGTCCTAGTCGGCGGCAGTTTGTTGGCCATGTTTTCAGTTATGTTTATTATTCCCTTTGTCACAGCCTGGCCTTACGAAATGATTTTCACCACAGAGAACTTTCGTGAATTTTTTGCTGATGATTTACTAAGTAATACATTAAGTAATTCGTTAATTGTCAGTCTGATTTCAGCGGTGTTGGGGATGAGTATTGCCTATTTAGCTGGGATTGTTACTTCCTTTAGCCGTCAAAATAGTATTGCAGCTAAAGGCATTGATTTATTTGCAACCTTAACCAATAGTTTTCCGGGGATGGTTTTAGGGGTCATGTTCTTGTTGGCTTTTAGTGGAACAACGCTACACAATACGCTAAGTATTTTAGTGATCGCCAATATTATTCACTTTTTTGCCACGCCCTATCAAATGGCAAAAGAAAGCTTTCAAAAAATGGATCATAGTTGGGAAAAAACTTCGCAAATTATGGGAGATCGTTGGATTGATTTAGTATGGCGCATTATAATTCCTAATTCTCGGGGGACGATTTTAGAGATGATGAGCTATTATTTCACCAATAGTATGGTAACAATTAGCGGTTTGATTTTCTTAGTTTCTGCGCGAACCAGTGTGATGACTACAAAAATTAAAGAGTTACAGCACTTTGGGCATTTTGTAGATATTTTCATTTTATCCTTATTGATTTTAGCAATTAATTGTGTCGCGTTATTTGCAATTAAGTTAACAAAAAAATATTGGGGGAAGAAAAAAGAGGTTACCCTTAATCAAAAACGGTTTCATTTTCCTCAAATTTTATTTAAAAGAGAAATGCAAAAATTTTCTTCTAAATAGCACATAGTAATTGCGATTCACTACTAGCTAAAAGTGAGTTGTAAATGCAGCATGTTTTTAGCCGGTAGCCTATAAAATAAAAATTATTGCAAGGAGCAAATGAATGAAAAAAGTAATGAAGTTTATGGTGGTTGGAATGTTAAGTTTAGGGTTGATTTCTTTAGCCGGTTGCAAAAGCGGTTCCGGTGCGGAAAAGACAAAAGATGACAAAGCAATTATTTATACCAATGCCGATGAAGAACCGGTAAAAGCAATGGAAAAAGCTTTGGATGAAAATGGTTTTAAAGGTAAATACCTTGTCCAAAGTTTAGGGACGTCTGAATTAGGGGGCAAACTCTTAGCCGAAGGGAAAAATTTAGAGGCCGATATTGTTACCATGAGTACCTTTTATTTGGATAGTGCGGAGGAAAAAAACAAGTTTTTAGAAAAATTAGATGTCAGTGTTAAACCGCTCCAAGTTACAACAGGTTACACATTACCTCTAACAGTTCAAGAAGGAGTCGTTTTTTATAATACAAAAGCGTTGAAAGAAGCGGGGATTAATCCACCGAAAAGCTTGAAAGATTTAGCGAAACCAGAGTATGCGGGGCAGCTATCGATTTCTGACATTAAGCAATCTTCAACAGCGTGGCTGTTATTCCAAGGTTTAATTGATACGTATGGTGAAGATGAAGCCAAAACTATTTTAGCCAAGATTTATGAAAATGCCGGAGATCATATCGAAGCTTCTGGTTCTGGCCCGTTAAAGAAAGTCAAAGTAGGAGAAGTCGCAATAGGGTATGGTTTGCGTCACCAAGCAGTGGCGGCTAAAAAAGCGAAAGATCCAATCGACTATGTCGAACCTAGTGAAGGCACATACAATTTAACCGAATCGATTGGCATTTTAAACAAGGGACAAAGTAAGGAAAAAATGGCAGATCTACAAAAAATGGTGGCTATCATTTTAACAACAGGACGCAAAGAAATCATCACCTATTACCCGAGTGCTTTGTATGAAGAAGAAAAAACTGATGGATTGGAAATTGCCAAAGATCAAAAAGTTTACAGCGAAAAATTAACACCAGAATTATTAGCAAAACATCAAGGGATGGTGGAATAAAATGGAATATAAATTATTAACACCTGGACCGTTAACGACAACGGCAACTGTTAAAGAGGCAATGTTAGTAGATCATTGTACCTGGGATGATGATTATAAAATCATCACCCAGCACATTCGCCAGCAATTACTGGCGTTAGCCCATGTTTCAGAAACAGAATATACGACGATTTTAATGCAGGGATCAGGTAGCTTTGCAGTTGAAGCCGTTTTAAGCTCAATTGTAGGAGAAAAAGACAAAATTTTAATCTGTGGCAATGGTGCATATGGCGCGCGGATGCAACAAAGTGCTGCTCGTTATGGCCTGAACCATCTGTATTACGAAGTAGCAGAGACCAAAATACCCGATGCAACAGAAATTGCGACTATTTTAGAAGCTGATTCTGCCATTAATTTTGTAGCAATGGTACATTCTGAAACAACTTCAGGTATTGTAAATGATATTGAAAGTGTCGCAAAAGTGGTAAAAGCACATCAAGCTACCTTTATTGTGGATGCGATGTCTAGTTTTGGTGGTATTGAAATTCCAATGGCAGAAATTGGCATTGATTTTCTTGTTTCAAGTGCGAACAAATGTATTCAAGGCGTCCCAGGTTTTGGCTTTATTATTTGTCGTCGGGATCAATTGGCATTAAGTTGTGGTAAAGCGCGTACTTTAAGTTTGGATATTTTTGATCAGCACCAAGTTATGGATCGTGATGGAAAATGGCGTTTTACTTCCCCAACCCATACGGTTTTAGCCTTTCAACAGGCGCTAAAAGAACTGGTACAAGAAGGCGGTATTGCAGCCCGCTATAACCGTTATGCCCAAAATAATCACATTATTAGAACTGGGATGGAAAAATTAGGCTTTGCGCCATTGATTGCAATAGAAAATCAAGGACCCTTTATCACGACATTTCACTATCCTTTTCCAGAATTTTCTTTTGCAGATTTTTACGAATATTTAAAGGAAAACGGCTATGCGATTTATCCTGGTAAGATTAGTGAGATTGATTGCTTTAGGATCGGCAATATTGGCGAGGTTTATCCCTCTGACATGATGAAAGTTCTTCAGCTAGCAGAAGAATACTTAGTAAAAAGCAATGTGAAAGGAGCGGTGGCACTATGATTCGCGGCGTAATTTTTGATTGGGCAGGTACGACAGTCGATGATGGCTGTTTGGCACCAGTAGCGGCTTTTGATACAGCTTTTGCCAAGGCGGGAATTCATTTGACTGAAAGAGAAATTCGAGAACCAATGGGCTTATTAAAAATCGACCATATTAAAACTTTGCTAGCTTTGCCTCACGTCAAAGTAAAATGGCAAGAACTTTATGAGCGTAAAGCAAACCAAGCAGATGTAAAAAAGCTGTATGCTGATTTTGAAAAAGTATTATTTTCGTCTTTGGCACAATACACGACGCCCAAAGAAGGTTTACTAAAAACGGTTCATTGGTTACGCAAAAATAATATTAAAATTGGCAGTACAACAGGGTATACCAAAGACATGATGAGAATAGTTGCCAAAGGGGCAAAACAAAATGGCTATGAACCTGATTTTTTAGTGACACCAGATGACGTTAACGGGGTGGGGCGGCCTGCGCCAGACATGATTTTTCGCAATGTAAAATTAATGGGAATTAATGATTTAAAACGGGTAATTAAAGTTGGCGACACTACTTCGGATATTAAAGAAGGTAAAAATGCTGGTGTGATTTCCGTTGGTGTCATTGAAGGCAGTTCAGCTTCACAATTAACTGCAGCAGCTTTTTCAAAATTGTCTTTTGAAGAAAAAGAATCACTGCGAGAAGCAGTAACACAAAAATATTACGAAGATGGCGCAGATTACGTCATTGATCGTTTAAGTGATTTACCATTTTTGGTAAAAGCCTTGAATGAAGAATTGGAATTTGCTGCTTTATAAGTTGAACAAAACAAATAGGAAAATACTAGACTAGGGGCAAGTGAGTTGTCCCTAGTTTTTTTTAGCTTGTGAAGCGTAATCGTAAGCGCTATACTTTAAAAAAATGAGTAAGGAGGAGCAATTATCATGGGTTGGAAATTAGTAAATCGCTTGGCGTAAGTACGAGAAGACGGTGGTCTCACCCAAGTAGAATTGGCAGATAAATTGTTGATTTCCCATCAAACAATAACAGCAATTGAAGCGGGAAGTTATGTTCCCAGCATTGAATTGACGCTACGAATTGCTTATTTTTTTAAGCGACCAGTAGAAGAAATCTTTCGCTTAAATCAAAAAAGTGAGTAGATGAAAAAATGAACGTACGACGTTATCAGCGAGATGAAAGAGAAAAATTAGTTTTTTGGCAAAGCTTAGGTGTAGCGTTTTGGGTTTTAGCGGTACTAACGGCTATTAGTAGTGGCTTTTTTGAATATCTTCTTTCTGATTCACTCAATATGTTCTATCTCAATTTTTTTCTTAGTTTTACAGTTGCGCTATGGTATCAATTTTTACAAAAAGCCTACTTTTTTGGCGAAGAGCCTAATTTAAAGGGACTTGCAGTGGGGCTATTTTGTAGTTTGTTAATCGGTTATTTGCAATTAAATATTAGCTTACATCCAAGTCCAACTGACAAAATTGGGGACCGTTTTTCCTATGTCGGCTTGTTAGTATTCGCTGTCTCTCAAATGATTTTTTACATATATTTTTTTAGGCAACAAAAGAAGTCAAAAAAATTACAAAAATAAAAGAATAGTTTGGTAGCGGAAAATAAGATAATTTTAGTATCCGCTGTTTTTTGTTTAAAGAGATGATAATTTTTTTCAATTTGGCCTACGTCTAATTTAAATTTTTTGTAAGGCGCTATTTTTTTTGTTATTTTCTTGCATAATAAAGAAAATTTAATTGGAGTAGAATATGGATCAGGAACTTTTAATTATTGATTTATTAAGCGGCAAAGAAATTATCTTAGCCATTTTACAACAGTCAAAAAAACAATTTTTTCTTTTTTTTGGTGGTCTAGCATTCCTGGTGACCAGTTTTTTCTTTGGCCTTGGTACGGTGGTGTATCACTATTTGCAAAAGCATGTAATGTCAACTGCAGCAATACAAAAAATAATTTGGTTACATCGTTTTTCTAATTTATGCGGCGGAGTTTTACTCAGCCTATGTCTGATAATGATGTTATTCATTTTGATTAGTTATTTTGTCATCAAAAGCGATTTTCAAAATTGGTTGGAAAAACGTGTTAGAAGATCGGCGGGTTTTCCTGCGGTAATTGAGGATGTGGATGAATACTTTTTAAAGACGAAAAAAGAAATTAGACTAGCAAAAAGTGACTGCGTTCTTTTAACCCAACGTTTCAATGGCGATAAGCTCATGATTGGTGTGGAGGATCTGGGCTGGGGCTTAACTAGAGGAAGAATTTTTCTGCTAGCTGTTGAGAGTAGGCAAGGACATGTGCGATCAGGAAAACTATCCAATAAAAAAACAGCTGGAAAGTTAGCGATTGCGATAGGAATGGTATTTTTGATAGTGGGGGGACTATGGTTTTATGTCGCGCAGGTAACCAGCAGCCTGCAAAATAATACAGCAGCACCAGCTGATTTAAAGACCGAGGTAGTAGAAGACAGTCCGACAACAGGGCTATTAAAGCAACAAGGTGCAGCTCCTGATAAAATTGCGAGTCAAAAAAATGAACTTTATCTCGATGTTAAAACCCATCAGCTGTTTCAAACGACAGATCAAGGGGCACATTGGCAATTCGTACCTTTAAAAGCAGATTGGCTACGAGGCGGGAGTTACTTATTAACCAGTGGTGAAATTCCTTTTGGTTATTTTATGGAGGACACGTATCAAATCGGGAAAGATTTTTCTTGGTATCTTTATACCACTGAAGCTGGGGACTATCTCAATTTATATTTACTAATTTCAAATGATAATGGTAATTCCTGGCAGAAAAGACAGATCGGAGAAAAAGTGAGTGGCTTGCGTTATCGAAAAGTACAATTTTTTGAAAATGGTAGTGGAATAGTGGCAATTTCTAAAATTGGCGCCACTTCTGCTGAAGAGGTGACGTGCTTTATTACCCATAACAATGTGGAAGATTGGTATGAAGCCAAAAGTAAAGTGCTGAATGCACCGGTTCAAAATGTTAGTTTTATTAATACAGAGCTTGGCTTTATTGCCACGCGAGAAAATATTTTTTATACCCAAAATGCGGGAGGTTCGTATCATGAAGCGGTGGTCAATGTAGAAGAGCAATATTTATTAGGCGGCTTAGATATTTTTCAGCCACCAAATGAAGTGACAGAACTTACGAGCACAACTTTAGAAGCTAAATTTTATCTGACCAAAAAGACAGGGCATATGTACGCCTGCTTGTATCGTTCCAATGATGGCGGGCAAACATGGGAATTTGTCCGCGAGCTGTCAGAGGTTACACCAGCCGATTAGCTGACGTGTAGTTTTAGGCCGGCTAGAAGGTTTAAGAAGTCATCGTAAAAAAGCCCCAATAAGTCTGAGATTCACCTACAGGAAGCTTTATTGCTTAGGGATACTCAGTTTATTTGGGCTTTTTTAGCAGGAAACATTTAATTACGGCCATCAAAGCTGCGTTTGTAATCTTGCATTTCTTTGATCGGTAAATTGATAATCGCATCATCTGGTGCGGTGATGATGATCCGTGTTTTACCGTTAAGGTCTTTTTCTAATGTTACCAAAAGATCGCTGTCAACGGGAAAACCAGCGGCATCCAACATTTTTTCTGGGAGTAAAAGTCCAAAATTTTTATCCCACTGTACAATTTTTGATTTGCATGCATCGATTTTCATTTTTTCACCTCGTCTTAAAGCGTGGGCTCATTTAAAATATAAGCGGCTAAATTCAGTCCTGCTTGATCGCCACATAAATTATAACCAGTCTGAGTGTAATGATAATTGTCTTTCATTAAATCTAGTCTATCCATCCATTCAAAGGCATTGGCGATTAAAACAACTTGTTTTTCTTGGGCAAGTTCTCGTTGGGCGTGAATAATCTGTTGATATTTTTTTGGTTCATCTTTTTTATTGCCAATTTGAATTAGAAAAGTTTCCTCTATCCCCGCTTCAGATAGAGCATTTTGCAAGGCGGTAAAGCGCATTTTATATTCAGCGCTACTCATGGCGTGATCGCCATCGGTTTCACCTTGGCACCAAACTAAAAAGCGACTTTTAATCGGGATATTTTGCTGATGCAAAAAATTTTCACAACGTTGTAAACGTTCTAAAATATCAGTGCAATAAGGACTTTTTGGTTGCCACTCTAAAATACTACTCCCGCCTTTAGACGCAGAAATTCCCACTACAATGCGACGGGTACAGTCGTAATACGCATTTACAAGACTACTAACAAGCGAGCCTGATTTTTTATTTTCATCATTAATCCCAGTCGGGTTGTCTTCGGTTTTTCCAAAGGGTTCTTGCAGATGAAAAAGTTTTTTAGGCGCACTTACCGGACGAAACTCGTAGCCTTCTTTAACATAGGGAGCCAAATGGGCTTTTCCACGCCCCGCCATATTACTTTGACCAGCAAAAAGAATTATATCCACGCCATCTTGTTTAGACTCTAAAGGTTGTGGGTAGTGTTTTTTTAATTCAGCTCTTTCTTTTTCTAACAAACCGCGAAATTCCGTAATGGAGGTAGGGCGATGAACCGTTAAATTTTGCAAGAAAATCACTCCTAATTTATCTGTACTAATTAAATGGTACCTCAACTTGGTAAGCGTGACAAAGTTTAGAGCGTCTTTTTGTAAAAATAAAAAAACTTATTCAAAGTAGACTGTCGTTTGCTGTGAATAAGTTTTTTATTTAAGAAAGTAAGTTGCACTTTATGTTTTATACGTGGTTTTCCTTAATTAAGCGCTGGGCAATGAAGTAGTCACCTTCATAAGGCATATCTTCACCGTTGATTTTTTGATATTCATCGACACCTTTACCGGCAATGACCACAGCATCAGCAGAATCACTTAAGGCAAGTGCGGCGGCAATCGCTTTGGTGCGATCCATTTCAAAGTGAACTTCCAATTTTTCATTGGTGATATGAGCGTTAATTTCTTCGGCAATTTTTTGTGGGTCTTCAAAAGCGGGATCGTCTGCTGTTAAAATAACGACATCTCCATGTTCTGATAATGCCTTACCAAAGTCGGCCCGGCGGGAAATTGCTTTGCCACCAGTACTGCCTAGCACGACAATTACACGACCTGTGGGATGTTCTGCTTGGGCAAATTCCAATAAAGTTTTTAAGCTCAAATAATTATGGGCATAATCGACATAAACACTGGCACCGTTTGTATTGAATAAATGATCCATTCGTCCTGGAACGCGGGCAGTAGCTAAGGCATCTTTTGCAGATTTCACATCAGCACCGACAATCGCCGCAGCTAAAAGGGCCGCAGTCGCATTTTCCTGGTTGAAATCTCCGGCTAATTGAATACTGTAATCCGCAGCAATTTGTAATTCGTCATTTTTGCTAGTAACTGTGAAATGCTTGTTCTGGCCACTAGTGACCAGATAGTCTGCATTTTTGCGACCGTAGGAAATATATGGTGTTTGCAATAATTCACAGTTTTCTTTTAACAGTGCAAAATAGTCACTACCAGAATTTAAAATCATCTTTTTCGAGTGACGTAAGAGCTGCCGCTTGCAATAAAAATAATCGTCAAAAGTCGGATGCTCAATCGGACTAATGTGGTCAGGGGAGATATTTAAAAAGATACCCACGTCAAAAGTCAAACCGAAAACCCGCTCTGTTTTATAGGCCTGCGAAGAAACTTCCATCACTAAATGGGTCATTTTATTGGTTACAGCTTGGCGCATCATTTGGTATAAATCTAGGGATTCTGGCGTGGTCAAATGGGATTTAAAATAAGTTTTGCCATCTAAAGATGTATTCATCGTCGACAACAAAGCTGTTTTATTTCCTGTTGCTTTAGCCAAGAGCGCGTGGGTGAAATAAGCCGCTGTTGTTTTACCTTTTGTCCCAGTAAAAGCGACTAATTTTAATTCTTTTTCGGGATGGTCGTAAAAAGCCGCTCCTAACAGTGCCATCGCTTTTTTGATATCTGTGACAATGATGGCACATTTTGCACTGACGTCAAAAGGCGCTTCTGCCACGTAAACTTCTAGACCATTGGCTAGTGCGCTGATTAAATAGTCAACTTTAAAATTAAGTCCCTTACAAAAAAACAAACTGTTCGCATCTGCTTTACGAGAGTCGTAAGTTACGCTACTAAATTCTTTTTTTGGTAAATCCACGCAGGTTAAATGCCAACCAGTCGGCGTAATCATTTCTTTTA
Source organism: Candidatus Enterococcus myersii (assembly GCF_017316025.1). Taxonomy (GTDB): domain Bacteria; phylum Bacillota; class Bacilli; order Lactobacillales; family Enterococcaceae; genus Enterococcus_C; species Enterococcus_C montenegrensis. The sequence goes on along the minus strand of NZ_JAFLVT010000014.1, from coordinate 35,741 downwards.
GTAAATCATTTTTCAGCAAAATTGCGCTGATTTTTTCTAATGTTAATGTCATGGCACAGGCCTCACTTTACATTTTACTTCGGTTGTATTATAGCATTAATTAAAGTTGCTACCAACCAACAGGAAATAAAGTCAGTTTTATGACATATTTTGCCAGGTGTTGCAAATCAATTAAATTTACTCAAAAAAGATTGCCGGAGGGAACTTTTGTAAGTAAAATAGAACATATGTCTTGAAACCAATAGAAAGTAGAGAAAATAAATGAGTGAAAAATTCGTGGCGCAACAGGAACTATCCACTGAAGAAAAAATGGCCAAAGGTTCCACGTGGCTAACGATTGGCAATATCGGTTCTCGTCTTTTAGGGGCGATTTATATCATGCCTTGGTATTACTGGATGGGAGAGCATGCTAACCAAGCCAACGCGTTGTTTAACATGGGGTATAATTTTTATGCCTTGTTCATGATGCTTTCTACTGCCGGCATTCCAGCCGCAATCGGAAAACAAACAGCCTATTACAATTCATTAAATGAATACGCGACCAGTCGCAAATTGTTACATCGCGCCTTGCAGGTTATGGCCGTCTTTGGTCTAATTGCAGCAGGGGCCATGTATTTGATGTCACCTTGGCTAGCAGATATTTCCGGTGGTGGCGCAGAGCTGATCCCAACAATTCGTTCTTTAAGTGTTGCGATTTTAGTTATTCCTTGTATGAGTGTTATTCGTGGCTACTTCCAAGGTCAAAATGAGATGAAGCCGTTTGCCATCTCCCAAGTCTTAGAGCAAGTTGCCCGCGTATTTTACATGCTACTTGCAACTTTCATCATTATGAAAGTTGCCAAAGGAGAATACACAACTGCCGTAACGCAATCAACTTTTGCTGCTTTTATCGGAGCCATTATTAGTATTTTAGTCTTAGTCTATTATCTTAGAAAAGATAAAGTGCGGATGGATTACTTAATTGAACACAGTGCCAACAATGTCAACTTGGATGCCAAAGATTTACTGATTGAAACAGTTAAAGAAGCCATTCCTTTTATTATTATCGGATCAGGAATTACGATTTTTAAACTTGTCGACCAAGTTACTTTTGTGCGGGTGATGTCATCATTTACTGCATACTCACAAAATCAACTGACTTCTTTGTTCTCCATTTTTAGTGCCAATCCAGATAAATTAACGATGGTGGTAATTGGTCTGGCAACTTCTATGGCACTAGCTGGCTTGCCTTTAATTACCGAGGCGAAAACCCGTGGGGATCACAAAGGACTAGCCAAATTAATTAGTAACAATTTGCAATTATTTGCATTTGTTATGTTTCCTGCAACATTTGGGATGATTGTTTTGGCCTATCCGTTGAATACTTTGTTTTATGCCCCAAGTCATTTAGGTGCGAGTGTTTTAGTTGAAGCAAGTATTTCTGGTCTTTTCTTAGGACTTTACATGATGACTTCAAATATGTTGCAGGGAATGTATGAGAACTTAGCGGCGATTGGCTATTTTGTCATTGGCTTGGTTATTAAAATTATCATACAGATTCCACTAATCATGGTTTTTGAAGTTTATGGTCCACTCTTAGCTACTATGATTGGCTTTGGGGTAACCTGTGGTTTGAACTTGTATAAATTGCACAAAATTTCTCGCTTCAATCGTATTTTAACTTTCCGGCGGACAGTTTTGATTTTTATCATGACAGTGATTATGACAGTGATTGCATTTATCATGCGCCAATTAATGGGGCTGGTTTTAGATACCGATAGCAAATTGCAATCATTTGTAATGATTTTAGGGGTTGCTGCTGTTGGTGGGGCCAGCTATGTCTTTATGGTCTTGCGGGTGCGCTTAGCCGATAAATTATTAGGGACGACAGCGGAAAAAATCAGACGACGCCTGCATATGTAAGAAATAGACAAATAAGAAAAAGGGACTGTGATATTTTTTTCACAGTCCCTTTTTGCAAGTAGAGCAGTTTTTTTAGTAGCTTGAAGCATCATGAAGCATCTTTAAAAGGCATTCAGTAAAGGCAGGCTTAGTCTTTTAGAGAGGCTTGGAAAGCTGCTTGGATAGATTCCATCAATTTTTGATCGCTTAATGTTTTGAGAATAAATAATCCGATAACTTTTGCTCCACCTAAAATTACAGGATGAATTTTAGATGGAGTTTGCATGATAGTGGCAACTTCTTTGGTGTGTAAAGAAAACCAGTGATCAGAGATTGCCATCATAGGATGAAAAGCCGGACAAATATAGCTGACATTCCCAATATCAGAACTGCCGGTAGCATTTCCTGCGGGTTCATCACAATGAGGTAGCTCAATGGCCGTCATGATTTCATCAATAGCTGCAATTCCAGGGGCATTTAAATTCATATCATCAAAATCTTCACCTGTTTTTTCGTAGGTGACAGAAGTTTCCGTAGCCTGTGCAGCACCTTCCAAACAGTTTATGACTTTGCTAAAATTCTCGGCTAAATCATATTTATTGGCATGGCGCATATTGATGATTAATTCCGCTTTGTCGACAATGACGTTTGAAGCAGTGCCACCTTGGGGCAAGATATAAGAGACGCGACTGCCATCTTTCATTTGCTGTCTGGCCATATCAATTGCGTGACAGGCTAGCATCGCGCCATTTAAGGCGTTTTTTCCTTGCCAAGGTGCAGCTGCCGCGTGGGCTGTTTGACCGGTAAAAGTCGCTTTGATTTCACTTAAAGCTAAGAAACGACACGCAGGCCAGGTTTGGTCACTGTTCATATGGATCATCATCACAAAAGCATAGTCATCAAAAACACCAGCATTTGCCATCGTGATTTTATCACCAGTCGCTTCTTCATTTGGTGTACCAATTAAATCAATAGTAGCAGAAACAGTAGGTGCCATTTCTTTTAATGTTAATGCGGCTAAGAGACTCAAGCTACCGCTAGCACAATGACCGCAGGCGTGACCAATGTCGGGTAGGGCGTCATATTCCATTAAAATCCCAATTTTGGGTTGTTTTTTTTCACCGGGAATAACATGGGCTACAAAAGCCGTAGGTAAACCGGCAACATTTTCAGTAACGGCAATTTCTTTAGCCTTTAAAATTTCAATAATTTTTTTGACCGAGCGGAATTCTTGTCCCGATATTTCGGGATGTGCTGCTAGATCATCATTTAAATCGTAGGCAGTTTGTTCATTAAGGGAGATTTTTTCTAAAAATAATTTTTGTAATTGGTCCATAAAAAGGACTCCTTTCTTTTTAACTAAATAAGGTAGCAATGGTTAAAACAAAGCAGACAACAACAAAAATGATACCTAAAAGTTTTGCGGTAAATTTTAACCAAGTAGCGTATTCAATATGAGCAATGCCCAATACACCCAACATAATAGCCGATGCCGGGCTAACTAAGTTCATGGTACCAGAGCCAGCCTGAAAAGCTGTAATTATCAAATCTTTTGGTACGTGAACAAAGTCTGCTAAGTTGCTCATAATCCCCATTGTGGCAGAGGCTAAACCAGAAGTAGAATAAATTAAAAAGCTCATTGGAATATAAAAAATATAAGTCAAGATTGTAAATAAAACAGGCGGCAGGCTGCTTAATGTCGTTTCACCAAAATGTAAAATCGTAGCCGTAATCATTCCGTCATTCATCACGACTTGAATCCCGCGGGCAACTGCAACAATTAAAGCAACTTGAATCATGTCTTTGGCACCAGTGACAAAATGCTGCACAATTGTACTTTCATTCATCTTGTATAAGTAGCCAATTACAATTGCCATAAAAATAAATAAAATCGTGATTTCAGTAAAATACCAGTCGCCAAAAGCGGGGAAGTCTGAGCCAATCATTTTACCTAAAATAGGAATTTTGATTATGCTGTCTCGCAAGTTGGCAAAGAAAGTAAAGTTTTGATTGATTGTCTGCCAAGGAATCAAGCCTAATATCATGATAAGAAAGGTTGCGATAAATGCGACAATCACATGTTTTTGATTTTGATTCATCGTGTCGATCTCTTGGAGTTTAAAACTAGCCAAATCCGTTTTGCGCTGATTATAGACGAGGGATTTTTTTGGATCTTTTTCAATTTTTTGCGCATAACGATAGACGTAAATAATGGCGATGGTAGTTAAGATTACCCACAAAACAAGCCGCCAGATAATGCCTTGACCAGGGGAAATACCCGCAGCTTGAGAAGCAACCCCTGTAGCAAAAGGGTTAACGGTAGATGCTAAGACACCTACTGTTGTGCCAATTAAAATGACACCTACTGCGACTAAACTATCTAAGCCAATGCTGTACATAACAGGCAAGAGTAAAGGGTAAAAAGCTAATGTTTCTTCTGACATGCCAAAAGTCGTACCCCCGAGTGAAAAAAGAATCATGAGGACAATAATTAAGCGTTTTTCTTTACCGTGATATTTCTTTACAATGGAACTAATCCCGGCATCTAGGGAACCAGTCGCATTCACCACGCCTAAAAAACCACCAATTACTAAAATAAATAATGACACTGGCATCGCAGCAGAGGTCTTGTCGTCACCTAGCATACCCACGACCGGTGCTTTTAAAATATCCCAAAACCCCTGTTCGTTTTGTGTAACATGATGATAAGTACCCGGAATCAACTGTTTGGCTTCGTTTAAATTGTATTGACCTGCTGGTATAAGCCACGTTAAAACAACCATCAGAAAGATAATTCCAAATAAAATGGCGTAAGATGATGGCATTTTTCTTTTCATAAAAAAACGACTCCTTTTAATAGTTTTTGTAAAAGTAAGCGTAAGAATTCATCAGCTTGAAATTTTTAGCACTTCAAATGAATACAGACGAAGGATAAATAAAGGGAAAAGTACTAAAAAAATTCGTAACGGTTAACCAAGAATTGCCAGAATTGTCTTTTCATAGAGCGCTTACTTTCTGCTATAATAATAACGAGAAAAAAAGGCGGCCAACTTTCCATTTTGGAATGTTGACTTGCCTTTTTAGGAGGTTTAAAGGATGTTGAATTTGAAAATTTTACGCTCATATAAATATGCAGTCGATTATTCTTCATTTAAAGCGGCTGCTGAAAAATTAATGTACAGTCAATCGACAATCAGTAAGCATGTAGCCGAGCTGGAACAAGCTGTGGGTTTTCCATTATTTAACGAAGGAAAGGTTCAATATGGCTTAACTGAAATTGGGGAGTTGACATATAATTATGCCCAGCATGCCTTAATTGCGTATGGCCATTTCAAAGAGCAAGTAAAAGCGACGGCATCTCGGCAAACAGTCATAAAAATTGGTGGTTTGGAACGTTATTTAGCAGAAATGGTAGTCACCAAAGTGGTAAATTATCAAATTGATCATCCCCAAGTTCGTTTTGATTTAATTCACGGTACAAGTGATGAAACATTAGAACGTCTAAGGGCAGGCAAATTAGACATGGGTATTATTGCCGATCGAATGGTACCAGCAGATTTTACCAGTTTAGCAATCAAACGCGAAAGCCTGGTGTTAATAGCGTCTTGTCAAACGTATGAGAAAATATTGCAAGATGCTTCTTTAATGAAAAAATTGCCGGTCCTAATTGACCGTAAAGCCAGTGTGATTTTTGAATACGTCTTAAAGGACACCAACGAATTTGCACAAGTAATTCACGTTGAAGGTGATTTGATGGTTGTAACGGGAGTAGAAAGTCAAATGTGCCTGGGCGTGGTAAGTGATGGCTGTTTTAATCCAAATGATTATCACGTATTAAAAATATACAATGAAGCAGCACCCATTCGGCTAATTTATCCTGAAAAATGGGAAGAAAAAAATAAGAAACTATTTGCAGAATCCCTCATTCGCCAGTTACAGCAAGATTTTTTAACTCCACCGCAATAAGGTGGTGTTCTTTTTAGAACATTTTTTCATTCTGGTGCTAAAAATTTACTGTTTTACTAAAGGTTCTAACTTTGGTGGAAACAATCCCTTTTGTAAACTTTCCTTTTGATTGTTGCCAATATCTTTTATCATTTTCTAAGTTATTTAAAAAGCATCCTCCAGTGGAGATGCTTTTTTTAGTTGACTTTTTTTATTACTGGATATATAGTTAGTTGCACAAGTAACTAACCAGTTAAGTTTAATGTGAAGTTGAGGTGAAAGGAATGGAATTTGACTATTCCGGTACAACGCCCTTGTTTCAACAAATTGCTGAACAGATTGAAGAAGGAATTTTAAACGGCTCCTTTAAAGAAGGTGAACAAATTCCCTCTACAACAGAAATATCAAAAAGTTTCGCTATTAATCCTGCGACCGTTTTAAAAGGGATGAATTTGTTAGTTGAACGGGGTTTGATTGAAAAGAAAAGAGGAATTGGCATGTTTGTTTTAGTAGGTGCACAACAAAAAGTTAGAGAGTATCGGCGGGAACATTTTTTAACGAATGAAGTATTACAAATTGTTACAGAAGCAAAGAAATTAGGTATTACAGTAGAGCAGCTGAAAGACCTAATTGAAAGAGGGTATGAATCATGAGTTTGGTTATTAAAGAAGTTAGCAAAACGTATAAAGATAAAAAAGCGCTGCAACAGATTAATTGGAATATTCAATCCGAAAAAATATATGGTTTACTTGGGCGTAATGGTGCGGGGAAGAGTACACTGTTAAATATTATCGCTAACCGTAGTTTTGCCAGTAATGGAACAATCACGTTAAATGGCCTCCTTCTTGTAGATAACGAAGCAGCTTTAAATCAAATTTATTTAATGTCAGAAGATAACTTATATCCCGGAAACTTAAAAGTAAAAAAATGCTTTCAATTAACTGCTGACTTTTATGGGGATTTTGATTGGGCTTTGGCAGAAGAAATGATAGCTGGATTTGGCTTGGAACAAAAAAGTAGCCTGCGAAAATTATCGACGGGTTATCGCAGCATTGCCAAATTAATTATGGCGCTTTGTGTGCCAGCAGATTACATCTTTTTAGATGAACCAGTCTTGGGCCTAGACGCAAACCATCGTGATTTATTTTATCATTATTTATTAACAGCTTATGCTAAGCGTCCCCGTACATTTGTTATTTCTACTCATTTAATTGAAGAAGTCGCAAATTTGTTAGAAGAGGTCATTATTATCGATGAAGGAAAAGTACTAAGAGAAGCCACAACAGAAGCTATTCAAGCTGCAGGTAAAGTAATCACAGGGCCAAAAGAAGTCGTGGCACAGGTGGTAAGTGATCTGAAGGTTATTGGTGAAGATGAGCTAGGTGGGATGCTTAGTGTTTATATTGAAGGTGCGGCACCAAAAGATATTCCACAAGGGGTATCCGTTGCTCCCCTTAATTTACAAGCATATTTTGTCCAATTAACAAAAAAGGGTGTGGCGTAAAATGAAATTAAAAACAGCAATTCAATACAAGTTATCCGTACAATGGCGCTCGGTGTTGATTTATCTTGGTTTCTTTCTTTTATTTGCGGTTATTTTTCCATTAATGCCGATGTTACTGATAGATGGGGTTACAAATGTTCACGTAGACTTATTAGCTCCAGCCATGATTTATATCATGATTTTATCTATTACGAGTGTGGGCAATGATTTTAAACTCTTTATTCAATGCGGAACTTCACGACTGCATATTTTTATCGCAAATTTTGTTTCGAGTCTGATTTTGACGTTTGGTCTAAGCATCGTTTTGAAAATGTTGTTTGAGTTATTTAATGGAGGCTTGATTCCAAATTTCTTCTTACAATATCAACTGATTACGTTGATTACCGGTGGTAATTTTTGGCCATCAATGTTTTTATTGTGGGTGTTTCTTATTTTAGCCGCCAGTATTGGAATGATGATTGGGGCACTTTTAAATCGCTTTGATGGTTATCTGCGCTTAGCAATTGGTGCACTTTCTTTGGGCATCGTCATTTTAGGCTCCATTCTATTTCAGTTATTATCACCTGCTGCCAAAATGGCAGTGATAGATTTTATTAAATTGGTAATTGGATTAGGGGCAAACGGTTTAAATAGCTGGCAATTTATTGGCTTCATTTTTGTAGTAAGCTTGATTTTATTAGTAATAGTTTACCTGTTAAATCGCCGCCAAGAAGTAAAACGGATCAATGCGTAATTGTAATGAAATAGCATGGCTAAGACAGCCGTCTGAACAATTAGTTCAGATAGGCTGTCTTATTTTTTACAACGTACTACAATCACGCTGTTTATTTTTCTGGGGTATTATCTTTAAAATATTGCGTTTGTGTACCATAAAAAATAGGCAATAAATCAGCTAGCGTACCTGCAAGTTTTTTTGTGGGAAGCTCATTTTCTGGCAGCCAAAAAAGTTTCCCTTCTCCCATAATGGTGGGTTCAAAAGAAGTCTTAGCGGTAAAAAGTCCAGCTAATTCGCGACTGCCATCGGCTTTGTTGAGCCACTCTGCAACGCCCATTAACTGCGGTGTGATGACAAGGCCGGTTTCTTCTTTGACTTCGCGGATGATAGCAGTAGTCAGCGATTCGTCAGCTTCAACATGACCACCGGGAAATGTCCAACCAGGCCAATCTGGTTTCTTACGGTCTTGTATTAAAATCTCATTGCGATTATTGAAAATCATACACATACATGTTAGTTGTACGGAAAAGCTTCTTTTCATTTTCTCACCTCGTATTTACTGTATAATAAATTGGTAGAATTGTTAATCAGAAGGCAGTGTGGATATTTCTATTTTTAGAGGTGTGTTGCAAGTTTGCAAGTGCAGATAATAAAAATATCGTCAGATAGGATAACAAGGAGGAGCCATGCGTTTAGATAAATTTTTGGCAGATATGCAGTTAGGCAGCCGCAAAGAAGTGAAAAGCTACATAAAAAAAGGCTTAGTGCAGGTTAACCAAGTAACCGTAAAACAAGACAAATTTCAAGTGAAGCCTGAGACAGACGAAATTTTTTTTGACGGTGAAAAAATTGGGTATCAACAATTTTTCTATTATATGTTAAATAAACCAGCCGGGGTTATTTCTGCTACAAGAGATACGCAACATAAAACGGTCATGGATTTTTTGCAAAAGCCGGATTTTAGACCGGATTTATTTCCAGTTGGGCGTCTGGATAAAGATACAGAGGGATTTGTTTTATTAAGCAATGACGGCAATTTGGCTCACCGTCTCCTCGCACCTAAAAAGCATGTGGAAAAAGAATATTTTGCTAAAGTTGAAGGTATCGTAAGTCAAGCAGATGTGACAGCTTTTGCCAAAGGCTTATTGTTAGACAAAGGAGAGTTGGCTTTACCAGGAGAACTGACGATTTTAAAAGTAGATGAAGAAAACGAGACTTCAGAAATCTCTCTAATTATTCACGAAGGAAAGTTTCATCAAGTAAAAAGAATGGTCCAAGCAGTTGGTAAAAAAGTTGTGTATTTAAGACGAGATCGTATCGGCAGTGTTCGTTTGGATAAAGCTTTGTCCTTGGGAGAATATCGACCGTTGACGGATGAAGAGTTAGCGGTCTTAAGTAAAAGTTAAAAAGTAAGCAATGAAATTTTTGTGTCACTTCTTGAAGTGGCACTTTTTTTGTTGTCAAAAAAAGGAATACTTTGCAAATCGATAATCTTTTTATGAAAAAATTATACTTTGTGTAATCTAGCTGAAATCTAGAAATCTCGTTGTAAATTAAAACGTATTCATTACAAATACGTGTGCCCATTGCAATAAAACTGTAAGTTGGCTGTTATCCTTTTCATGAAAAATCATGCTAAATTAAGCAAGTCAAAAAAACGAAAAGGGGTCATTAATTGAAACTCAAAAAAACAATTTTAACAATTTCACTTCTAGGAAGTTTATTCTTTTCTTCAACAGCATTCGCTTCTGAAAACAGCGACAAATTAGCAACAGTAAAAGAAGATGTGACGCAAAGTGAAACAAAAATAAATGATTTTAAATCACAAATAGAAGATGCACAATCTCAAATTAAAATAAACGAAGAAACAAAAACGACACTGACAGGGCAGCTGGATAAAGAAATTGAAAAACTGGCAGGTGTCAAAGAACAGTTAACGAAAAAAGAAGCGCAACAAGCAGAAGTGGCGGCATCATTTTTAGGCTCTTCTCTTGATTTATTAAATGGATTACAGGGAAAAGAACAAATTGAAGCACAAGTAACAAAATTGAAAGAAGAACAAAGTAGTCAACGAATTGAAGTTGCTGCTTTACAAGGAAAATTGGCACAACTAGAGCAGACGAACCAAGAATTAGCGACCAAAGCAACAAAATTAGCACAAGAACAGGCCAATTTTGAAAAAGAGATTGCAACAAAGAAGGCAACAATTGAAAAACTTGCGGCAAAAGTTAAAGCTGAGGAAGAACAAGCTGAAAAAGTAGCGCAAACTGGTTTTGCTTCGCCGTTAGAAGGAAGTTTAAATGTCAGCAGTCCTTTTGGCTGGCGCCAGATGCCTTTAGGCGGCGGGACTGAACATCATGATGGAATTGATTTAACAGGTTCCACTGGTCAAACAGTTATGGCAGCGCGAGATGGTGTTGTTGTAGAAGCAGGCTTTGATGCTAGCTGTGGCAATCACGTAATTGTCAAACACGATAACGGCTATTACACTTACTATTTCCATTTAACATCTATTGAAGTAAGTAATGGCGCTAATGTAAGTGTCGGCCAACGAATTGGCGGCATGGGTACTACGGGTAATTCAACCGGCGTCCATTTACACTTTGGTGTTGCAACGGGTATGTGGGATGGTTTCGTTGATCCGGCGCCATTAATTGGTGCCTAATAATATGAAAATTTAGACAGCCCTCAAACTTTAACGGGAAATACTCCTGGAGTTTGAGGGCTGTTTTGTTTTTCTAAAGAGTTGCCCAGTGCCTTTTGCTTTTCTAATTGTCCAGCATTTCGAACTAGCTTATTTCGGCACTAAGCTGAAATTTCAAGAAATTTGGAAAACAATTTATTGAAATCTCATCTTAATGCTTAGAAGCAAAACGAGTTCGAAATGCTTTTCTAATTGTCTAACTTCATGCACTAGCTCGCTAAGAAATAAGGTGAAATTTTCGGAAATTTGAGGAACAATTTCTGAAAATCCCACTCTTATTTTTTGAGAGCTGCCCAGTGCCTTCCGCTTTTCTTATTCCCATAGGCCGGGGGTGGCGGTGACAACTATTTTTTCTTTCGAAAAAGGATGTTCTAGATGCATTTGGCTGGCATGTAGCATTAGGCGAGGGGCTTTTTGGGTACCATACAGAGGGTCACCAACAATAGGGTGGCCGATGCTTTTTAAATGGACCCGAATTTGATGGGTGCGCCCGGTTTCTAATTGACAATAGACTTGGCTTTTTCTGCCTGCGTGGTGAACTGTCACGTGGGTAATGGCAGTTTGCCCGTTTCTTTCATCGATAATTCGTTTGCGCCGATCATGACGATCGCGTCCGATTTTTTTTGTAATGGTTACAGCGTGGGCCAAATGGCCACTAACGACGGCCTGATACTGGCGATAAATATTTTTTTGTTCCAATAGGCGACCTAAAATTGGTAATACTAAAGGATTTTTAGCAAATAAAATTGCACCGCTAGTTTCTTTGTCCAAGCGATGGACAACATAAGGACGTTGCTTTTTAGGTGCTAAGTAGGCTGCAAGATCATTTAAGAGTGTATCTGTTTCTTGCGCCTGATTGGGATGTGTTTTAACGCCATAAGCTTTATTCACTACAATCAAGTGCTCATCTTCGTATAAAACCACAATCTTATTTTTATCCCCCAATGCAACCTCTTGATAGGTATAATCGTCTTCTTCAATCGTTAGGGTAATGGTATCGCCGGCTTGGCAGTGTTCATGGAACATTACAGGCGCACCGTTTTTACGAACATTTTTGCGCACTCGCAAAAAATGGCGTACCTTTCTAGGAACCAGCCATTCTTTTTCCAATAGCTCACGAATGGTCATCTCTTTTTGATTTACCGGTAGTGTTATTGCATATTCCATGGTAGTCCTCTTTTCATATTTCTTAAGCTCCGCTTTATTTTAAAAGATATTTAAGAAAAATGTAACGAATTACTGCATTTTCTTTGCTAAAATGTGCTAGATTTAGTTAAATATGCTATTTTCAGTCTAAAGACGCAGGTCAGGTGGAACCTTTCCTGTTAAACTGACACAAATTAAATGAGTGGAGATTGTTATGGACGCAAAAGAAATTTGGACAAAAATCAAAGGGGCGTTATTGTCTTTTTGGCAATGGCTTAAGCCTTATTTACAGCAATTTCATCAATGGCGCAAACGGGTATGGAAGAAATATCACGTGAATAAAATTATCATCTTATTAGGTTTGGTGGCGGTATTGGTTACCAGCAGTTATTTATTTTACTTATCCAAACAAGTAGATGTTGATCGCCTACAATCGGATTTAAAGAATACAACGGTCATTTACGATAAAGATGGGGATACTGCTGGAAAATTGAGTTCTGGCAAGGGCTCCTATGTCGAAATCGATAAAATTTCTCCCAATATTATTAATGCGGTGGTTTCAACAGAAGACCGTAATTTTTATCACCACCACGGTTTTGATATTAAAGGGATTGCCCGGGCTGCAGTTAGAGCCGTGATTAATCGTAATACTTCAGGTGGTGGCGGGAGCACGATTACCCAACAGTTAGCTAAAAATGCGTATCTAACGTTGGATCAAACCTTTAGTCGAAAAGCAAAAGAGCTATTTTTAGCGATTGAGATTGAAAAGAAATATACCAAAGATCAAATTATAACCATGTATTTAAACAATGCTTATTTTGGTAATGGTGTCTGGGGTGTACAGGATGCTTCTAAAAAATACTTTGGGGTAAATGCAAGTGAAGTTGAGTTAAGTGAAGCGGCAACACTAGCAGGAATGTTAAAAGGTCCCAATATTTATAATCCAATTGACCACCCCGATTTAGCTAATCAGCGCCGCAACGTTGTTTTAGGTGTGATGGTGGATAATGGTAAGATTACTAAAGAACAAGAAAAGCAAGTCGAACAAACCAACATTGCCGATTCTTTATATGATGCGTATGATAACGAAGATGGTGGCAATAAATATCCTTACTTTATCGATGCTGTTTTAGATGAAGCAGAAGCCGAGTATGATATTGATGATTCTGATATTTTAACCAAAGGCTATAAAGTTTATACAACATTAGACCAACAACAACAAATTCAAATGCAAAATGTGTATGATAATGCCAATAATTTCCCAGAAAATGCCGCCGATGGTGCGATGCCCCAATCTGGATCAGTTTCAATGGATCCAAATACGGGTGGCATTCGTGCGTTAGTTGGGCGTCGTGGCGAGCATACTTTCCGCGGCTTTAGTTTTGCCACGCAAATGAGACGTTCACCAGGTTCGACGATTAAGCCAATCAGTGTCTACACCCCGGCGCTAGAAGCGGGATATAAACCAGATAGCATCTTAAAAGATGAGAAATTAAAGTTCTACGATGTAAAAAATTATGACGGTACGTATTCTGGCGAAGTACCGATGTATCAATCTGTTGCTTGGAGTTTAAATGCACCTGCAGTCTGGTTGCTCCACGAAATCGGGATTGATAAAGGCTATAAAAAGGCACAAGAATTTGGTCTTTCTTTATCAGAAAAAGACAAGTACTGGGGCGGAGTGGCCTTAGGTGGATTAGAAAAAGGCGAATCGCCAATGACAATGGCCGCAGCTTATGGTGTTTTTGCAAATGGTGGGCAGCTTTACACACCACATGTCATCACGAAGATTGTTGATTCCAAGGGGACAGTTATCGTTGATAACACGAAGCCAAAAGGTAAACGTGTTATCTCTGAAGAGACAGCCAATCAAATGACCAGTATGTTATTGGGCACATTTTCTAATGGGACCGCAGCACAAGCCAATCCGGGTTACACAATGGCCGGTAAAACGGGAACAACAGAAACCAACTTTGACTCAAGTAAAGCCAATGACCAATGGATTGTAGGGTATACGCCCAATGTTGTAATTGCTACATGGTTGGGATTTGAACAAAGCAGTAAGGAACATTATTTATCAGGAACCAGCGGCGATGTTGTCGGTAAGATTTTTCAAGCCGAAGCCGCCAATATCTTACCTCACGTTAAAGAATCTGGTTTTGCCGTAGCAGATGCCTATCAAACAAAAGGCAAAGTTGTGGCAGCCGATGAGGTAAATCGCGATCAAAGTGGTGATAGCGATTGGAGCAAGACCGTGGATGACTTTGCAGAAAAAGCCAAAGATGGCTTGAGCGAAATTGGCGGGAAGGTAAAAGAAGGTGCAAAACGTGTCTTTCAAGATATTTGGGGCAAACTAAATGGCAACTAAATTTTTTATGTTACAATAAAACATATCAAATAAAAGCGAGGTTACAAATCATGGCGAACATTTATGACACAGCAAATCAATTGGAACGAGAAATTCGCGAATCAGAACAATTTGGCGACTTAAAAGCATCTTTTGACCGCTTGAAAGAAAACCAAGAAGCTCATGCGTTATTCCAAGAATTTCAACAGTTACAACAAGGCTTGCATGAAAAAATGATGTCTGGTGAAGAAATTTCAGAAGACGATGCTAAAAAAGCGCAAGAATTAGCTGAAAAAGTACAAAAAGAAGATTTAATTAACGAATTAATGCAAAAAGAACAAGCTTTTAGTGCCGTAGTTAATGACTTAAACCGCATTATCATGGGCCCTGTTCATGAATTATATAACTAAAAAATAAAAAAACGGATGTGGCTTAATAAACTACATCCGTTTTTTTTTGTGATTGAATTAAAAATTAATTTCTAATTTTGTAACGCAACAATGTTTGCAGTTTTTCCGGTTGAGTACGGCGAAAATCTTTTAAATAGATTTCTCGATGCCAATAATCTTCCATCAGAACAGTTTTCGCCAAATCATTTTCAGCCATAAAAGTCTCCATTTGGTTGAAGGTGTTAATTTCGGTATCAAAAGGACCGACATGGACCATTTGTAAGGCGGAACCTTCCTCGTAGATTTCCCATTTCACATCACTAAAATAAGGATTACTATTTTTTGCTACTAGATCTGCTTTTATTTCATTGAAAAAAGTTTTGGTTACGAGCTCTGGCTGACGCAGCATAATTTTGTATTTCAAAGCATCCTTATTCAAATTATTTCCTTGTGAGCCATCCGTAGTTGTCCAGACGCCTTCTAAAGGATAAACGCGATAGTCGATCGCCGTTTTTAGCGCTCCTTTTTTTATTGCCATTTTAATTTTGTAGGCAATGGGAAAAAGAGCGCCAATTTTTTCAGCAAATAAGGCGTCGTTGGGATTGCCTTCTCCGCTTAACGTAATGAATTGTTGTGAGGGGATAGTGACTAACGTTGGCTTTTTGGCAAAGTACAGTGATTTTTCTTGCTTGCTCCAATCAACTTTCATAATTTCCTCCTATTAGCGCTGTTGTTGAATTCCGCTGAATTAATTTTACAGAAATCTTCCTGTCTGTTGGTTGTTTGCCAGCTTGCAACCAGCTTAATAACAATTTAGCCGCAGTGTTTCCAATTTTCTTAAAATCTTGCAAAATAGTCGTTAATGCTGGATCAAAAAAACGAGCAGCAGGAGTATCATCAAAGCCTGTGACAGAAAGTTCAGCGGGAATTTGCCAATTTTGCTGGCGCAATTGTTGTATCGCTCTTAAGGCAAAAAGATCATTTTCACACACGAGAGCTGTCACATTATTTTGACGTAAATAATCACTTAAAGATTCCCCGCTTAGGTAAGTATCCTCTAAATGAGTATGAAAAGGGAGTTTTTCTTCTGATAATGCCCGCAAATAACCAAAGTAACGTTGTCGTGTTGACTGAGGATGGCTTTTCGTACCAAAGTAATACGCGATTTTTTTATGTCCTAATTGTTGCAAATGCTTAGTTGCTAGATAGCCCCCCACTTCATTATCAGCAGTAACAGCAGGAAAAGGTAAGTCGTGTATTTTTTTATCTAAAATAATGACAGGAAAATTTTGCAAAGCTAGCGCAACGAGTAGATCCAGATGAGCCTCTTCATTACGCGCATAGTAAATTAAACCATCAAACTCGCTTGTAATATCACGTGTGTTGCGATGTGTTAAAAAATCGAAATTGGTCAGCAGAACATCGATTTTTTCCGCCTGTAAAATAGTCATCACACCTTCACTCAAGGGTGCAATGGAGAGCTCTGTGCTTTCTTCTAAAGGTAAAACCAATAAAATTCTGCGGGGAGCATTTTTAGGGATAAATTCTTTGACAAAACTGCCGCTGCCTTGAACGCGGGTAATGAAACCGTCTTGTTCCAAATCAGTTAAGGCGCGTTTTGCTGTAATCCGACTGACGTGATAACTATCTGAAAGCTCTTTTTCAGTAGGTAATTTACTACCAGAAAGGCGCTGGCCACTAATAATTTGATTTTTTAAGTCTGTTTTTATTTTTTGATATAACGGTTGCGTCACGATCGATACCTCATGTCTTAGCTGATTTTTGATATATCTATTTGCTATGATAGCATATTCTTTTTTGTTCATACATAAATAAAAAATATTTCTGAAAGCGTAGACATGTTGGGTATATCCAAGTATAATCATTTTATAAATTGATATATCAAATTTTACAGAAAAATTTTTAGCAAAATAAGATAGCACAGATGAAAAGAACCATTTGGTACAACAAGATAGATTTGTGCCATCCAAAATTAGGAGGATGTAAAATGTATTACGGCGGTATTGAAGCAGGCGGGACAAAATTTATTTGTGCGGTCAGCGATGAAAAACAAAATATTATAGCAAAAACGAGTATTCCTACAACTACGCCAGAAGAAACATTACAAGGAACGTTTGACTTTTTTGATCAGTATGAAATTAGCGCTATGGGAATTGGTTCTTTTGGACCAATCGGTATTAACGAAAGTAAAGATAATTACGGCTATATTTTAGCAACGCCAAAACCTGGGTGGTCTGAATTTGATTTCTTGGGTCAAATGAAAGCAAAATATGATATTCCCTTTGTTTGGACGACCGATGTAAACGCAGCAGCCTATGGGGAGTTAAAAAAAGGGGCGGCCCAAGGTAAAAATAGCTGTATTTATTTAACAGTGGGAACAGGAATTGGCGGAGGAGTCGTAATTGACGGTAAAATTTTCTCAGGAATTAATCACCCTGAAATGGGACACATCCATGTAAAACGTCATCCTGATGATGATTATGAAGGAAAATGCCCGTATCACAAAGATTGCTTAGAAGGTTTGGCTGCAGGCCCAAGTCTAGAAGCAAGAACAGGGATTAAAGGACAAGATCTACCAGAAGATCATCCGATTTGGGAAATTCAAGCGTATTATATTGCCCAAGCGTTAATGAGCTATGTTCTGACCTTAGCACCAGAACGGATTATTCTAGGTGGGGGCGTAATGAATCAAGATCACTTGTTGATGAAAATTCGCCAAAGTTTTGTGGAGCAAGTAGCGGGATATGTGGAAACACCACCGGTTAGTGAATATATCGTGCGTTGGGGTTTACCAAATGAAAGTGGCATTACGGGCTGTTTATTGTTAGCAGAAGATGCTGTGAAAACGAAATAAAAAAAATAACCAAACAATCTTAAAAAGCGTAACCTAGCTGTTACGCTTTTTGATTGTTTGTTTTTTGTTGAGGAGGATAAAATTTTAGAAGACTGGAGGAACAATTTTCTAAAATTCCACTTTTATTTTTGTGCTGCAGGCAGTTTACAAAACAGCGCGTATTGTTTTAGTCAATTTTTTTTTGGCGGCATTTTTCTTTTAAAAAAGGCGAACAAATTTTCGTATTTGTGATGACGAAATAGGTGATAAATGGTATGATATAAAGGAATTTAACGTCTTTTTTTACCACTGAATTTTATAGATGTAAAACTTTTTTGAATTTAATTTCAAACCGTTAAGCTCAAAATCGTTCCTTACTTTTTATGATAAAGCTAAAGTGAAATTATTGAATTAAGGAGGCGTTATTATGCGCTTTATCCATGTCGCTGATTTACATTTTGATCGCACTTTTGAAGGCTTAACAAAAGAGCTGCCTGCAGATTTTTCAAAAAAGTTAAATCAAGCCAACGAAAAAACACTGAAAAATATCGTCACCACAGCGATTGAGCAAAATGTCGACTTCGTCATTTTTGCTGGCGATACTTTTCACCAAATGAATCCTTCTTTGAAAAATCAGCAGTTGTTGATGCAACAATTTGAAAAGTTAGCACAAGCAGAGATTCCAGTATATTTGATTTTTGGTAATCATGATTATTATGAAGAAAATCGCTACTGGTTTGCTTTTCCAGATAATGTTGTCTTATTTGAAACAGAAACAGTCAAAACTATTACTGCTACTACCAAAAATGGTGAAAAATATGCGTTATCTGGTTTTAGCTATCGTCAGCAATATTTGACAAAAAAAATGGCCCAAGAATTTCCGCTACGGAATTTAGAAGTAGACTATCACATTGGAATTTATCACGGAGATGTTCAGGATGCTAATTTTGCGCCCTTTAGTGTGAGTGAGTTGAAGAGTAAAAATTATGATTATTGGGCCTTGGGGCATATCCATCAACCAACACAATTAAGTGCTGAAATGATTTATCCAGGTACTCCCCAAGGACATACAAAAAAAGAACTTGATTTAGGCGATGTTCTTTTGCTGGAGTTAACTGGAAGTAACATTAACGTAAGTAAACGACCAGTAGCTGCATTACGGTGGCAAAAAAGAACAATTTCATTAGCCAGTTGTGAAAATAATGCGACCGTTTTAAATTATTTGAGCAAACAATTGGCACCAGTATCAGCTGAAACAACGTTATTGTTAGAATTAGTCCTGACTGACAGTGAACATTTACAAAATTTCGCTGAAATGATTACAAATGGGCAATTACAAGACTTATTAAATCAACAATGGCCGGCACAAATTTTTGTCCATACTTTAAAATTACAAGAAATAAAACATAAGATTTCACTACCAGCTAGTGATTTACTAAAAACGCAATTACTGCAAGAGTTTAGTCATGGTGAGATTTTTAAAGAAGTATTAACCGAACTTACTATAAATAAAAATACCACTTTACTGCTGGAAGATCCTGAATTTCGCCAAGAAGTTTTAAAACAAGTAGCCGCCGAATTAAACGAGCAATTTGAATGGGGGCAAGATTGATGCAACTTCTAAGAGCGGAGATTACCGGTTTTGGTAAATATCGTAATAAAACCATTGATTTTACAGCGGGCAATCAGTTGTTTTATGGTGCTAATGAAGCAGGAAAGTCAACCTTATATCAATTTATTATGGCAATGTTGTTTGGCTTCCCTCTTAAAAGAGGACGGAAACGAGATTTTGAACCGTTAGATGGTACGAGTTATGGCGGACGGTTAGTTATTGTACTACCTATTCATGGACAAGTGACAATCGAACGCTTTAAACAAGTCAACCGTGGGAAAGCAAAAGTTTATTTTGGCCAACAAACAGGTAGCGATGACCTGTTAAATCAGTTGATTGCACCTTTAAATCGTGAATTATTTGAAGATGTCTTTACTTTCCAGCAGGAACAATTGAGTCAATTAGAACGCCTACAAGAAAAGCCGCTTCACGATGCATTAATTTCATTGGGAATTACCGGTAGTAAAAAGTTGTTAGGTAAACAGCAAGAATACCAGGATAATGAACAAAAAATATTCAAAGTTAGAGGACAGCGCCAAGCTTTAAACAAAGCGCTAAAAGAAAAAGAGAAAATCGCCCAACACGTTTATCAGCAAGAAACAAAAGAAGCCGCCATTACTGATCTTTTGGCTGAAAAAAAACAAGATGAATTGCGGCAGCAGGAATTAGCTGAAAAAATACAGCAAACACAGCAAGAATATTTAACACTAAAAGAAAAAGAAAACAGCTTCCCGCAATATGAAGAGTGGCAACTTTTGCAAAAAAAATATCCTGACGATGACTTAGGAGCAGAGCCAGAAAAACTGCAAGAATTTTACAATCAATATAATCAATTGAATACACGTTTAGCCGAAGGAAAGCAAGCCTTAATTGCATTAAATGAAACACAAGGATTAACCGATCGCTATCGCTTTTATCTCGAGCATGAAAGTGAAATCAAAGGTTTGTTACAAGAACAAGTTGCAGCGGTACGTTTAACCGATGATTTTCAAAATCAGCTCCAGGTCCAACAAAACTTAATTGAAGCTGTAACGGTATTAGAAGATACGTACCAATTCCAGGTAGGAGAAGATCCACAGCAAAAGGTTAAGTTGATAAAAAACTTAGCCCAAGACTATCAGCAACTAACAGAAAACATTACCCAGACAAAACAAGAAGAACTTTGGCAAAGTGCCCACCTGCAAGCTGCAATTGATAATAAAAGTACGTCAAAACAGCCTGTAAAACCACCACTTACCACCATAATATGCGGTATTGTCGCTGTAATTTTTTTGATTAGTGGCCTTTTAAGTAAAAATGCACGTTTTATTTTATGGGCAATGGCGTCAATCGCGCTAATTTTTGCTACGTATAAGTATTATCAAAAAACAAAGAGCAATCAGACAGCCAAAGTAAAAAATAAAGCGCAGCCAGTAAATCAGACGAAGACAGCAGTGACGCAATTGATAGCTAAACAAGAAGAACTTTGGTATCAACTGCAACAAAGGCTACCCCAGCTTATATCCCCAGAAGATTTACCAACAGCTTTGGTTCAG
Source organism: Candidatus Enterococcus myersii (assembly GCF_017316025.1). GTDB lineage: Bacteria > Bacillota > Bacilli > Lactobacillales > Enterococcaceae > Enterococcus_C > Enterococcus_C montenegrensis. Next base: position 15,109 of record NZ_JAFLVT010000014.1, on the reverse strand, counting down.
TTGGAAAATGCTGCCAAAGATTATCTGATAAAAAACGAAGCGCTAATGACCGCCGACCAACGTTTAGATCAATTAGATCAAGCCTATGGGAGTTTTTTGCAACGTTTTCGATTTTTAGATAAATGGTTGCCTCAAGCTAATCAAGATGTTTTACAGCGTTTACGGCTGTTGCAAAATTTTACCGATGAAATGCAAGAAGTTAAGCTGCAACAAGAACAGCCGACAGCTGCCCTACTAATTCGGCAAAACCAGCTATTACAACAGCAACTCGATCAATTATTGGCAGAAAATCAGCACTTGTTGCAAAGTGTGGGAATTAGTCAACCGACAGAAATTCCACTATGGATTGCCCAAATGCATCAAAAAGCAGGGGATTTAGCCCGAAAACAAGAATTAGCGACGCGACTAGCAAAACTATTCCCCAAAAAAATTACCGCTAGTCAATTGGCAATGGCGCTAGCTGCTGTTAAAAGCAAACTAGCAGAGTTGCAGCTAGAAGACCGCAAACTTAGCCGTAACTTACAAAAGGCACAATTAAAGATGGAACAAATGCAAAGTGATGGTACCTTAGATGAGTTGCGCCAAAGATTAGCTCAAGCAGATAGTGAGGTATATGAACTTGCCTTACAGTGGAGTAAAAATAAATTAATGGCAGCTTTATTAGGGGATTTGGCCACGGAGCTTTCAGATAAACAATTGCCACAACTATTACAAAAAAGCAGTGAATATTTAAAACTTTTGACAAAAGATAATTATTTTTCCTTGGATTTTATCGCTGGGGAATTAGCGGTCAAAACTAAAAATCAAAGTTGGAAAGTTTACGAACTTTCGACTGGTACGAAAGATCAAGTGATTATGGCATTACGCTTTGGTTATTTAGCTTTGCAGACAAATGTGCTATGTCCGTTAATCATCGATGATGGCTGGTTGCATTATGATAGTGTTCGCAAAGAACAGCTGGCAGTATTATTACAAGAGTTTTCACAGCACTATCAAGTGATTTGTTTGTCTTCTGACGTAGAAATGGTAAGCTATTATGAGAAGCTGCAGCAAAAGATTGTCTTGTTGCGTTAGTAGAAAAAAATTGTGATAAGGAAAAAAGAAGTAAAAGGAGATTGCCATGAAAAAATTAAAAGATTTAGCCGTGGATGAAGAATTTCAAGCCTTTTTGTTAATTAAGAATGCCGATGTGCGTTTAGCCAAAAACGGTAAAAAATTTATTGCATTTACTTTCCAAGATACATCTGGAACGATTGATGGTAAATTTTGGGATGCTTCTGAAGAAGAAATTAATAAATTTGAAGCAGGAAAAGTAGTTGCCTTGCAAGGAAAACGCGAATTGTACAATGGCAATCCTCAAGTGAAGATCATCCATCTGCGTCTTGCTCGCGCTGATGAACCCAGCGAACCAACGCAATATATGGAGCGAGCACCACTTAAAAAAGAAGAGATGGAAGAAGAGATCAATCAGACCTTATTTGAGATTATCAATCCCCATTGGAATCGAATCGTCCGCTTTTTGTTGAATAAATATCAAAAAGAATTTTTTGACTATCCAGCAGCAAAACGCAATCACCATGCTTTTGCCGGTGGTCTAGCTTATCATACGATTTCGATGTTGCGCTTAGCCAAAGCCATCGTCAAAGAATATCCAGAGTTGAATCCATCTTTATTATACGCGGGTGTCATTTTACATGACTTAGGAAAAGTGATTGAGTTGTCGGGCCCGATGTCAACAGAATACACGCTCGTGGGAAATTTGGTTGGACATTTGGTGTTGGTGGATGAAGAAATTACGAAAGCCTGTATTGCTTTAAAATTTGATGAAAATGAAGAAGACATTGTGGTTTTACGCCACATGGTCTTAGCACATCACGGTTTGTTAGAGTATGGGTCGCCAGTTCGTCCCCGCATTATGGAAGCAGAAATTTTGCATCAAATTGATAATTTAGATGCCTCCATGCAAATGATGTTGACGTCTTTGCGCCAAACACAACCGGGAAATTACTCTGATCGCATTTTTGGGATGGACAATCGCAGTTTTTATCTGCCCAAAGACGTGTAACCCTTAAATTAAAGTGATGAAAATAACAATAGCTTAGTTTACACCGTTAATTTTAATCGGGATAAACTAGGCTTTTTTGTCGTGTAGTGTCCGAACACTAAAGAGTGAGACACGTTTTTTTGCTGGTCCATTTTTCTTAAACTTTTTATAAGGCAGTTAGAAAATCTCAATGAATTTCAGTAAATAAAAATTTCCTGTGTTATCTTTTTTTGTAGACGATTTTCAAAAGGAGACGCTAAATTTGGAAAATAGAAGTGGTTTAAGCTTAGCTGCAGTGCAGGAGCGAAAAGAACAAGGATTGCAAAATAATTTTACTGAAAGTGCAACTAAATCAACGGGGGCTATCTTTTACGATAATTTAGTCACCCTATTTAATTTTTTGAATTTATTGATTGGAATTTGCCTGTTCTTAGTGGGCGCATATAGCAATATGTTTTATCTAGTCATTATTTTGGTCAATATCACAATTGGTATCTATCAAGAGATTCATGCCCGTAATTTGGTTCAAAAACTTTCAATCGTGAATAAAAAGCAGGTTAGCGTCCTGCGTGACGGGATAGAAGTAAAGGTAGATTCTACAGAATTGGTAATGGATGATTTGGTGAAAATAGGTGCCGGCGAACAAGTTCCGTCGGATATGCAAGTTGTCACAGGCTTTGCTGAAGTCAATGAAGCAATGTTGACCGGAGAATCAGACCTAATTGCAAAGCAGGCGGGGGCCTCATTGTTGTCTGGGAGTTTTTTAGTTAGTGGGGAAGTATTCGCTCAAGTTGTCCATGTAGGCAAAGATAATTATGCCGTGAAATTAACCAATGAAGCGAAAAATCATAAACCACTTAATTCAGAATTAATTCGGGCCATTCGTCAAGTTGCAAAATTCACTAGTTTTGTCATTATCCCTTTTGGCATTTTACTTTTCTTAGAAGCCTTTTTCCTGCGTTCTAGTGGTACAAAAGAAGCTGTGGTTGTCTCGGCTGCTGCTGTGTTGGGGATGTTACCCAAAGGTCTGGTTTTATTAATTAGTATTGCGCTAACCACGGGGGTTACCAAACTAGCGAAAAAGAGAATTTTGGTTCAAGATATGTACGCAATTGAAACCCTTGCTCATGTGGATACGCTTTGTTTGGATAAGACTGGTACGATTACCAAAGGGGATATGCGGGTTTTAAAATTACACAGTGTACAAGAAGCGTACACAGAACAACTTTTTGCAATTATTGGAAGTTATTTAAAAAATAGTACAGATAGTAATGTGACGATGCAAGCACTACGGGATTATTTTCCGGAAACGACTACCTATGCTGCTAGCCAAGTGACCCCTTTTTCTTCTGAACGAAAATGGAGCAAAATGGATTTGGCAACGATTGGGACAGTCTACTTGGGGGCGCCAGAACGCGTATTGGCAAAAGAAAATATTCCACCTATAGTTTTGCACGCACAAGAACAAGGATTGCGTGTTTTAGTGATTGCCGTAGCAGCTGACCAAGAAGAACCGCAGGCAATCGCAGTAATTGAAATTGAAGATATTATTCGCAACAAAGCAGAAGAAACCCTTGCTTATTTAGATCAAGAAGGTGTTGCGTTAAAAGTTATCTCTGGTGATAATCCGATTACCGTTTCCAATATTGCCAAACGAGCAGGATTACCACATTATGAACAATATATTGATCTAACGACCTGTAAAACAGATGAGGAAGTAAAAGAAGCAGCATTGAAATATACGGTTTTTGGTCGCGTTGCCCCACAACAAAAGAAACTCTTGGTTCAAGCTTTAAAAAAAGCCGGAGGAACAGTTGCGATGACAGGCGATGGTGTCAATGACGTTTTGGCTTTGCGTGAAGCGGATGTCAGTATTGCGATGGCTGACGGGGATGCAGCGACCCGCCAAATTTCCAATTTGGTATTACTCGATTCAGACTTTACCACGTTACCAGAAGTCTTGTTTGAAGGACGACGGGTTGTAAACAATGTGACCAAAGTCTCCGGTATCTTTTTTATCAAAACGATTTATTCTTTCTTACTAGCCATTATTTGTTTATTCAGTGTCAGTGCTTTTCCTTTTATCCCAATTCAAATCACCTTGATTGACTTGGCGATTGAAGGCTATCCTTCTTTCTTTTTATCTTTTGAAAGCAACAAAACAAAAGTTAGTGGGAAATTTTTACCTACAGCACTGAAATCTGCTTTACCGAATGCCTTATTAGTTGTAGTGAATGTTTTGGCCGTAGCAATACTTGCGCAACAAGCCAATTGGCCCCAGATGCAGACCACCACATTAATGTATTATTTATTAATTGGTATCAGCAGTCTAGCCGTGATTAGAGCTTGCTTACCGCTTAATCCATTACGGTTATTTTTAACGATTACTACCATTGGCGGAATTTATGTGGCAGCAATGTTATTTCATAAAATTCTAGAAATTGGCTTTTTAACTTCGGCGACGATACCAGTATTTGCTATATTGATGCTGGGAAATAGCATTTTATATGGACTGATAGCTTGGTTGATGAATAAAAAAGTGAAATAAAAGCCAACAAAAGTAAGCTGATTTCTGTTGGGAAATTTTGACAGCTTGTAATAAAGATTTTTTTACCGTTATAAAAAACCGCTAGGACAAAAGTTAATACTTTGTCCTAGCGGTTTTTGAATGGTGAAGTTTAGTTGCAATCAGCATAGTTTATAGCTGTTGTAGGTGTTATTAGCTACTACATTATTTAGATTCAGCAGTTGAACTTTCAGCTGTTTTTGATTCTTCAGTAGAAGAGTCTGCTTTTGAATCTTTCGTTGAGCTTGATTTTGTATCTTTTGTTTCAGCAGCTTCAATAAAGTCGCTTAAGATGTTTTGTAGGGCATCATCTTTTACTTTTACGTTAGCATCTTTTAATTCTTGACCGATTACTTTAGCAGAGAAAGTAGAGTCAGATGCTTTGGTATTGATCGCAATTTCTTTTAATTCTTTTTTGTAAGGGTCCATTGAATTGCCTTTGGCCTTATTTTTATCCATCCGGACAACGTAATAGCTTGTCATCATAGTAGATTGGTCAGTCACAGGGATAACAGCAGAAACTTCGCCGTCTTTCAGTTTGAAAGCAGCTGTTTTCACATCAGCTGGCACACTTGCTGTTTGAGAATCAAAGGAGATTTTACCACCTTTTTCTTTGGTAGCAGAATCAGTTGAACTCTTCTTGGCAATTTTTTCAAAGTCAGCATCTTTTTTACTTACTTCTTCTTTTAATTTTTTCGCTTCGTCTTCGCTAGCAGCAGCGATGATATGGGCATCAACTTCTGGATGGAAAGAATCCCAAGCGGTTTTTAAATCTTTATCAGTAACTTTAACATGAGATTTGATCCCTTTTTCTAAAGCTGCTTGTTGGGTTAAATATTCTTTGAAAGTTTTCTTAGTGAAACCAGATTGTTCCAATTGTTGTTCAAATGAATCGCCGTAAACTTTTGCTTGTTCATTGTATTGCTTGTCGATTGCTTTTTGGTCCACTTTGTCGCCATACTTGTCACCGAAAACTTTTAAAATAATCATGTTACGGATTGTTTGTTGATTATTAGAATCATATTTTGCTTGATCGTAAAAATCTGAAACCGTGATTTTTGAACCTTTCATTGTGGCGATGTCTTGGTCTTTAGAGCCACAAGCAGCAAGGGATAAAACAGCCATTGCGCTGACAGCGGCTAATAACATTTTTTTCTTCATTTAGTCGAGCACTCCTGTATTTTCAATTTAATTTTCACAAATATTACTATAGCACATTCTGTTTTTAAAAAAAATCACTGGCTGGAAGTTTCAAACAAAATTCACACAATGGTCGCTTTTCTTTAGTTTTCCTTAGAGTGTTCCGGTGTATCTGCATTTTGTAGCGGAGGATCTGCTAAGACAGCGACATGTTCACTTAACGTTTTGACTTGGTCTTTTATTTGGGCAATCCGTGGCTCTGCTTGAAATTTGAAGTCTGTAATATCTTGTTCTAACCCGGCAGTAAAAGCAGGGATAATTTCTTGTGCTGTTTGTTGCGTTGTCTGCAGCGCTTTTTTGAAATTTGTTAAGCTATTATTTAACTCAAGTGTTGTTTGGGTAGCAACATCTAGCTCTTGGGCTAATTTTGCCCGAGTTTCATTGCCGCTTCTTGGTACCGTGAGTAACGTACCCACACCGCCGGCAACAGAACCAACGACTAAGCCTTTAAGGAAACTTTTTAACATTTATTTCACCTGCTTTGCAATTGCTGTAGCAATGGCTTTTAATTCAGCTTCATTATGCAGACCTTGATGATCACCAAAATGAACAGAGAAGTCATCTGTTTTTTCATAGCGGGGAATCAAATGGATATGAGAATGAAAAACAGATTGATAAGCCAACTCTTTATTGTTGTTTAAAATGTTTAAACCTTCCATCTCCGGAAAAGCCGCTTCTAGCGCGCGGGCAATTTTGGGAATGCGGGCAAACACGGCACTGACCAATTTTTCATCGTATTCAAAAATATCGGTGACGTGTTTTTTCGGGATAACTAAGGTATGTCCTTGTGTCACTTGGGATAAATCTAAAAAGGCATAGACGACATCATCTTCGTAAACTTTATAGCTTGGAATTTCACCTGCTGCGATTTTACAAAAAATACAATTTTCCATGAATTTCATCCTCTCTAATTTTTAACAGCGCTAATTTTTTGCTGTGAGTTTTTGATGGATTTCGTTATTCTTACTTTACCACAACCAGCCAGTTTTTTTCAGAGAAAGGGTGTTTTTTGGTATAATGAGACTGTGTTCAATTTAAATTTTAAAAGCTGAGATAAAGGAGCTTATCAAAATGAGTTTAATAGTAAAAGATTTAACAGGAGGCTATGGTCAGTTTCCTGTTTTAAAAAATTTAAATTTTTCGATTGGTGAAGGAGAATTAGTCGGGCTGATTGGGTTAAATGGAGCCGGTAAAAGTACGACAATTAAAGAAATTATCGGACTATTACAACCACAAAAAGGCAGTATCACCTTAAATGACTTAACGTTAAAAAAAGACCCAGAAAATTATCGCAAACAAATCGGCTACATTCCCGAAACACCTTCTTTGTATGAGGAATTGACCTTAAAAGAACACATTGAAGTGACGGCGATGGCCTATGACATACCGCAAAAAGAAGCCTTCAAACGAGCGGAACCTTTGTTAAAAACATTTCGCTTAGAAAATAAGTTGGATTGGTTTCCGGCTAAATTTTCAAAGGGGATGAAACAAAAGGTGATGGTATTGTGTGCCTTTTTAATCGAACCGAGCCTTTATATTATCGATGAACCATTTTTAGGGTTAGATCCATTGGCAATCAACGCATTATTGGAATTGATGGAACAAATGAAAAGAAATGGTGCGGCTATTCTAATGTCTACTCACATTTTGGCTACAGCTGAAAAATATTGCGATCGTTTTATTGTCTTGCACGAAGGTGAAATCATCGCCCAAGGGAGCTTAGCTGAATTACAGGCGACATTTGGCTTAGAAGGTGCCGACTTAGATGAAATTTATTTGCATTTAACTAAAGCGCAGGTGATAAAAAATGCGTGAGTTGTTTAAAAAGCGTCTAGCATTACATCAACGCCATATGCAAAAATATCTACGCTATGTCTTTAATGATCATTTTGTCTTAATTTGTGTCTTTTTACTTGGGGGAGTTGGGCTTTATTATTCCGAGTTTGTCAAAGCCCTGCCACGTAATTTTTGGCCGGCAGCAGGAGTAGCATTACTGATTTTAGTCGCAATTTTGCCGTTGGGACGTTTTGCAACTTTAATGCAAGAAGCCGATATTGTCTTTTTGTTGCCCAAAGAACGAGCATTGAAAGAGTATTTTAAAGGAGCTTTTAACTATTCTCTATTGTTGCCTTTTTTTATAGAACTATTAGTTTTAGGTTTTTTAATGCCACTTTTAGTGGCAACTACCGCTATTACATTTCCCGCTTTTTTTATTCTGTTAGGAACGATGTGGCTGTTAAAACTTGCGCAATTAAAAATTGCCACACTGAAAATTTATCAAGTAGCACCATCAAAATTAAGACAAGTCGAACTGCTTTGGCTAGTTCTGGCAGTACTTTGTCTTGCAGCTGGTATTTTTTTAAATCCTTTTATCGGTTTAATTTTAGCGTTTGTCACTGGGGTGGGCATTTTCAAATTATTAGCAAAAAGCGAAGAGAATTTAGATTGGGAAAAAATGATTGGCATGGAGAAAAGCCGACTTCACCGCATTTACCAATTTATCAATCTTTTTACTGATGTACCAGAAATCACAGCGACAGTTAAACGCCGCGCGTATTTAGATGGTGTTTTGCAAAAAATCAAACCGCAGCAAAAAAATACGTATTTGTATTTATATGCGAGACGATTTGCCAGAGGTTCAGAATACAGCGGTCTTTTTATCCGTTTAGTAGTGATTGGAAGTTTATTGTTGTATTTTGTTCAAGACGTCTATTTTAGTTTGGGTTTAGGCATTTTGTTTATTTATATGATTGGCTTTCAATTAATCCCGTTATACAATCAATTTCGCTATATGATTTTAACCCAACTTTATCCAGTTTCTAGCCAACAAAAGGCTAAAGCATTACAAGTTTTACTCTTGCTGTTATTAAGTTTGGCGGCTTTTGTTTTTGCAATTAGTGCCAGTTTGGCGCTATCTTTATGGTACGAGCGTTTCTTAGTAATCGCTGCATATTTTCTCATGGTATTTTTCTTTACCCGTTGGTATGTCCCACGTCGTTTAAAGAAGATGGCATAATAGCGGGCATTAAAATAAAAAAGCTCTTAAAAAGCACTTCAGGGGAACGTATATGCGCTTGACGATAGCGTGTGAGACCGCTAGAATGGGGGTACTTTTGTTTTGAAGGAGGACGGAGCGATGGATATTCAGTTAGGCCAAGAATGGAATTTAAGTCCCATTAAAGGCGATACCGGAAAAGCGTATGTTGGCTCGCGGGAAAACGATAAAGTTTTTGTGAAGCGCAACACAACGCCAATGCTTGCTGCTCTTTCAAAAGAAGGGATTACCCCGCGGTTAATTTGGACTAAAAGAACCGGCAATGGCGATACTTTTTCAGCTCAGGAATGGTTGGAAGGAACAATTTTAACTGCTGAAGAAATCGGCAAAAGAAATGATGTTGTGGATGTCTTATATCAATTGCATCATTCCCAGTCCTTAAAACGGATGCTACAAAAAATCGGCGGTGAAGTTTTAACCCCGAAAATGATGTTAGAACAATACGAGAGTGCATTGGCAAACCCGATTGCAGAAAATCGTTTTTTACAATTGGTTTTGCATTATTTAAAGCATAATATACCCGAATTCACAAAAGAAGATGTGGCGGTGGTTCACGGTGATGTCAATCATCGTAATTGGCTAGTCTGTCGTAATTATTTATATTTGGTAGACTGGGATTCTATTTGTTTTAGTGATCCAGCAGTGGATATCGGCACGTTTTTGGGTCATTATTTACCTAAATCTTCTTGGAGTCGCTGGTTAATGAGTTATGGTATGATGCCAAATGGCGCCAATTTGGAAAAAGTATACTGGTATGCTTTGATGTCGTTGTTACAAGAAGTCAAAAAATATTACGTTCGTGGTGATTTTGAAACAATGAATGAAGTCATTATTCAAATTAAACGAATTTTTAGTGAGTAGAGCGATGTCGTAGGCGGAAGCTTTTGACTTTGCTCTTTTTTTTGCGAGTTGCTTCAAATTTAGTTAGGAAAAAGAAAGGAAATGAGCATGCGGGTAAGAAAAAGAAATGGTGCCGAAGAAATGCTTACGGCACATCCAGAAATCGTGATTGCAGAGCCGACAGCCCATAAAGGCAACTGGCATGAAGTGTTTGGCAATAATAAACCACTTCAAATTGAAATTGGAATGGGAAAAGGGCGTTTTATTAGTGGGATGGCCCAGCAAAATCCTAATATTAATTATATCGGAATCGATATGCAAGTAAGCGTAGTTTCCCATGCTTTGGATAAGGCACTGGCGACAGAAGTCAAAAATTTACGTCTTTTACATGTTGACGGCTCAGCCTTAACTGAATATTTTGCAGATAGTGAAATCGATCAAATTTATTTGAATTTCTCTGATCCTTGGCCCAAAAAACGGCATATTAAACGCCGGTTGACTTCACCAGACTTTTTAGCAGTGGATGAAGCCATTTTGAAACCAAAAGGGGAGATTCACTTTAAAACCGATAATCAAGGATTATTTGAATATTCATTGGCTAGTTTTTCGCAATATGGTATGACGTTAAAACAAGTTTGGTTAGACTTACACAATAGTGAGTTTGCTGACAACGTTATGACGGAATACGAAGAAAAATTCAGCGCCAAAGGTCAACCCATTTATCGTGTGGAAGCCCAATTTGCAGATAAAACTAAAAAACAACGTTAAGCAGCTAAAAGCTGGGACAAAAGTTAATGACTTTTGTCCCAGCTTTTTTTACAATTAAGGGATTATATCTTTTTGAAGAGGTATGAAGGCTGTTTTGACATTGTTCATACCTCTTTTCATATTGCATTTTTATCGGTAAAATAAGTGTATGAAACCTAATATTTTACATGCTATTTTCTTTGATGAATTCCAAAACTGGGAATCTTTCTTGAAAAAATATTCTCGACGAATCCGACTCGTCGTAAAAAAAAGAAGTTCGCAAATTTCAATTTTGTGGAGATATTCGACGGGGATACCGACTGTTAGTTTGTGAAGGCTGCCATGATGTCCGCTTAGTTCCGTTAAAGTGCAAAGGCAAGTTTTGCCCAACTTGCGCTACTGGTGAAAGTAGACGTTGGGCTGAAATTACAGCAAATGATATGTTAAACATTATGCATCGTCATGTTGTATTTACCATTGATGAAGGACTGCGTCCAATATTTATGATGGAAAAATATCGAGATCAATTACTCAAAGGATTAATGGATGAAACCTCTAAAATTGTATTAAATTTTTAAGGAGGATATCCCGAAATCAGTGGTGGACTTGCTTGACGGGACAGACTTGGAATGTGAACCAAACCAACCACCGCAATTTAGCTGTTCTAAATGCGGTGGTGAAATGTATCCGGAATATTACCGAAATAGTTTGGGAAAAGAATTTCGATTTAGTGAGCAATAAAACAGCACACACAAATACAAAGAAGCCCTCGGAGATTTATCCGAGGGTTTTCTTAATTTTTAAATTTACTCATGAAATTCTCGAATTAATTGGGTCATTTCTTCTAAACTTTCTTTTTGACCGGTTTGAATCCAGGTCAGCCAAACTTCAAAGAGACCGGCAGACATAAATTTTATCCAATAATTTCGTTTTGGGTCTTTCCAATCAGACCAGGTAGTGGTGGCGTCGTAAAAATGAGCCATTTGTTGGGTAAAAATTTGAAAAAGCAAGGTTTCATATCCGCCGGTAATAGCTCGTTTAAAATCTGGCGTCAAGTCGTTGAAAAATTCCGTTAAATCGATAATTTTTTGTTCATGACTTATTTTATTTAATGTTTTATCAAAAATTTTTTCAAATTTCGGCTCATAATAGCTAAAGAGGACATCCTCTAGTCCTGAAAAATGTCGGTAAAAAGCCATCCGACTCACACCAGCTTTTTTGGCTATTTCGGAAACGGTAATTTGGGGAAGAGGTTTAGTTTTTAGAATTTCTAAAAGGGCTAAGGTGATCCACTCTTGACTATCTTTTTTGAGACTTTTTGAATAATCGGTAGCTGCCATAACACATTCTCCTTTTTGTTACAAATGCTAGGATTTTATTTGTTTTTTGATCTGTGACTTTCTATACTAGCATGTATAACAAGTGTAACAGGAGGAAGAAGAAAATGAAAGTTTTAGTCACGGGTGCCAATGGCTTTTTAGCAATGCATTTAATTCAACAATTATTAGAAAAAAATTATGAAGTAGTGGGAAGTGTTAGAAGTTTAGAGCGGGCACCTAAAATTTTTAACCATGTTTCCTATTTTGCAGCTAATTTAACCAGTTCACAAGGCTGGCTGGAGGCTATGAAGGATGTAGAGGCTATTTTTCACGTGGCAAGTCCTTTAGGGCACGATAATGCCAATAATCCACAATTAATTCAAGAAGCTGTTTCCGGCGTGGAAGTGGTTTTTCAAGCAGCCAAAGAAGCTGGCGTAAAACGTCTTATTATGACGTCTAGCCAAGCAGCAGCGACACCGCAAGCTAAAACAACTGGGATAATCACTGAAGATTTTTGGTCTGATCCGAAAAATCCAGAACTTAATGCTTATCGTTTGTCTAAATTATTCGCTGAAAAAAAGGCTTGGGAATTGGCAAAAAAATATCAATTGGATTTAACGACCATTTTACCTGGAGCGATTTTTGGACCTGCTTTAACAGCTAATCGTTCCAGCAATCAAGTGTTAGACGGGATTAAAGTAGCCAAATTTGTTCCAAATATTTCCTTAGAAGTTACCGATGTTCGGGATTTAGCTGCCTTACATATTTTAGCTTTGGAAAAATCTCAAACTATTGGAGAGCGTTATATTGCGAAAAATAATGATTTAACTTTTCAAGAAATTGCCGAAATTTTTGGCAATCATCCTTTTTTGCTTCCTGATTTTTTATTAAGAATTAGCGGGAAGTTTGTTGGTCCTTTACGGGCATTAGTTCCTATGTTGCAGCGAAAATACACTCATTCGAATGAAAAAGCTCTGCAGATTGGTTGGCAAGCACGAGCGGCTAAAGAAACGGTTCTTGCTGTTTTTAAACCAGCCAACAAATAAAAAAATCTACCCAAATCATCAACTAACACTTGAGCGATGATGGGTAGATTTTTTCTTTTTACCGAGCGTAACTTTTACGAGCGGCTTTTTTATTTATAAAGAAAGAATAGCTTTTGTTATATCTTAGATCTGAAGGCTTCCTACAGCTTTTCTTGCTGAAAAGCTGCAATTTTTAAAGGGCGTTGCGTTTTATTTGGCTAATAAAAAAAGTTCCTGCTGGTAAACAAAAATTTATTTTTTTGGCGTAATTCTTTGTGAGGAGGAAAGTAGATGGACGTCACCGAATTATCTGAAACGTTAATTACCTATGGGATGACGCACAAAATGGAAGACTTATATATTACGCCAGAAAACCAACTATGGCAGATACAATTTCGCCAAGGCAGTAGACGTATTCATTTTGATAGCATCCCAAAAGATAGTGCTGAAAAATTAATTGCCCGGTTTAAATATTTAGGTCAAATGGATGTCGGAGAGAAAAGAAAAGTGCAACTAGGAGCTATCACCTATGAAACAGCAATGGGAGAGCAACGTTTGCGTCTTTCCGTTGTGGGAAATTATCAAGGAGATGAAAGTTTAGTTCTGCGCTTTTTACAGCCCATCGCCAAAGTCGCACATTTTTATTTACCGGAACAATTGGCAATTGTAGGTGCAATGATTCAAAAAAGACGCTTGTATTTATTCAGTGGCCCGACAGGTTCGGGCAAGACAACATTAATGTATCGTCTCGCTAAATCAGATGGTGGTCAAGTCATTACGATTGAAGATCCCGTAGAAATTGAAGAAAGCACTTTTTTGCAATTACAAACGAATGAGGCGATTGGACAAACCTATGATAAGTTGATCCAACTGGCTTTACGACATCGTCCGGATTGTCTCATCATTGGTGAAATTCGTGACGCTTTAACAGCCAAGGCGGCGATTCGAGCCGCACTGACCGGACACAAAGTTTTTGCCACAGTTCATGCGGCTAATTTAATGGAGACCAAAAGTCGTCTGCGGGATTTACTGCCGATTGAAAATGAATTGGATTATTGTTTAGGTGGTATTGTTTATCAGCGCTTGTTGCCTGATAAAAGGGGGAAAATTGCGAGTTTATTGGCTTATCAGTTTGAACATGAACTACCATTTTCTAATTGGCAACAAAATTTGGCGCGATTAGTTGAAGAAGGGCGAATCGATGAAAAAATTTACCAGCAAGAAAACTGAAAAACAGCGCTTTGTAAAAACTTTAGCCGATTTATTGCTAAGCGGCTTTACTTTACTGCAAGCTATTGAAGTTATCCAGCGAAGTCACGGTTTTAACGCAGAAAAATTAGGCGCATTTCGTGACAAATTAGCAACAGGAACACAATTAAGTGAAGTTTTCCAAACACTTGACTTTACCGCCAGCGAAATCGCCCAAGTGCAATTAGCAGCAGAACAGGGCTTGTTAGCTGAAACACTAGGACAAATTGCAAAACAACTCCAACTTGCTGCAAAGCAAAAGCGCGCCCTGCGACAAGTTTTAAGTTATCCCTTTTTATTGCTCATTTTTGTCAGTGGTGTAATGGTGAGTTTGCATCAATTTTTATTACCGCAATTGCTAGCTTCTGGCATGTTATCTAAACGTCATTGGGGCATTTTATTTCTTCGTTATAGTCCGTATGTGTTGTTCATTTTTGTTTTGCTACTTGTATTAGCCTATGGCCTTATGCAACAGTTCTTCAAAAAAAGTTCCGCTTTAGCACAGGCGAATTTTTTAAGTCAAATACCTGTTGTTAAACAATTTTATCGCCTCTTTATCGCCAATTATTTTGCCTTGGAGTGGGGAAAATTATTTCAACAAGGATTAGAAATTAACCAGATTATTTACGTTATGCAAAAGACAGATAGTAGTTCTTTGTTAAGTCAATTGGCGACTGAACTGGATTGTGCCTTGCAAAAAGGAGAGTCCTTAAGTGATAAATTGCAGGGATACGCGTTTTTACCACCGGAATTTAGTCTGATTGTTTTTCAAGGGCAGGCAACAGGAAAACTCGGCATCGAACTTATTTTATATAGCAAATTGTGTGCGCAAAAGTTAAATAGCAAAGTTGAAAGAGCAATTAGTCTGATCCAGCCGCTGGTTTTTGTGGTCATTGCCGTTTTAATTATTAGTGTTTATGGTACTTTGTTTTTACCTTTATATGGAAACATCCAGCTATATAACTGAGAGGAGAGAGAATGTGCGCTTGCTAGTTAAGAAACTCAAATTTTCAAAAAGATACAGAAATTTTTCTGCATTCACGATCATCGAAATCATAGATAGTA
>NZ_JAFLVT010000013.1:72324-138948 GCF_017316025.1 Candidatus Enterococcus myersii | reverse complement strand
CAAACTAACATAATTGTTTTTTTAGCCATTTTATTTCCTCCTTATGTAATCTTTAAGCTTAACTTAGGCTTACGTCAATTATAAGATAACAATATTTTTTGTCAACGCTTACTACTTGTCTTCCGCCAGCAACCACTTGGCTTTGACGAGTTTATTAAAAACGATAAATTCTTTATCCAAATTAACATAAACGACTTCATAGCCGGCATTTAACCATGCATATGCCCCTTTTTCAGGGTAATGATAATCATTGGCCCACCATTCTTTGGTTTTACGAGCACTTTTGGGCAGACCACTGGCAGGAAATAATAGTTCATCAAATTGAGTAAAGGTCAGTGTTACTTGCGACCCGCCATTTGTTTTCAAATAATGTGTAATAACGTCATATTTTCGTGCCATGCTGATCACCTCTCCTAATTATCGCTTAAATAAGGTTAAAAGTGCAACCAATAGCTATTTGCAACTTGTTGGTATTTTTTTTATACTAAAAATAAAAGTCAGCCTAAGGAGTACCTTCATGATAGATCACTATTTAACGATTCAAAAAGACGGGGTAGCCGAAATTGAAATTAAAAAATCTCGTTTTATTTGCTCATTAAAACGAGTGGAAACAGAAGATGAAGCTAAACTATTTATTCAACGTGTAAAAAAAGAACATTGGAAAGCTACCCATAATTGCAGCGCTTTTGTAGTCGGGGACAAAAGTGAAATCAAACGTAGTAGTGACGATGGTGAACCTAGTGGAACTGCTGGCATCCCCATGTTAGAAGTGTTAGTCAAAAAAGATTTAATCAACGTTGCAGCGGTTGTTACTCGCTACTTTGGCGGGACAAAATTAGGAGCGGGGGGATTAATTCGCGCTTATTCTCATGCTGTTTCCCATGGAATTGATGAAATTGGTATCGTTGAAGGAAAACTCCAACAAGAAGTTTCACTAACAATTGCTTATCCCTTACTAGGAAAGTTGCAAAACTACTTGGAAAACAACCAGCTAGCGATAAAAGAGACACTCTTTACCGATGAGGTAGTGGTTGTCTGCTCAATCGATGAAGAAAGTGTGGCCGCCTTTGAAGCAAGTATCACTGAATTGTTAAGCGGTCAAGTACAGTTTTTTTATGGTCAAAAAACTTATAACGAAATTTTGCTAGCATAAAAAGCCTTCGTTTATGCCAAAAAGTACGCTGTAAAAACAGCTGTACTTTTTGGCTACAAACTTAGGCTTTTATTTTTCTAAATAAAATTCAAATCGGTTGCCAACATACTGGGTTCTCACATATTCAAAAGGAGCACCGTCATCTAGATACGAAACTTGACGCATCCGCAAAATTGCATCCCCACGTTTAATCTTCAAAAATTCGGCAATTTGCTCTGAAGCTAACATGGCAGAAACTGTTTGATTTGCACCGCCAATTTTTAAACCGCCTTTTTCTTCTAAAGTTTTATAAAAAGAAGTCGTAATTTCGGCTTTACTATATTCTTTAATTAAATGCTCTGGAATGCTGGCAACTTCAAAACAGATTGGAACATCATCAGCATAACGAATTCGCTCCATTCGTAAAATACCTTCTTCTGGGGCCAATTTTAATTTCTCCATTTCTGAAGAACTTGGCGCCGTCATAAAATAAGAAACTACTTTACTAGAAGGCTTTCTGCCTTGAGATAGCATAATTTCAGTAAAACTAGTCGTGCCAGTCATTTTTTCTTGGACTTTTTGTCGTGCCACATAAGTTCCAGATCCGATTTTTCTTTCCAAAATCCCTTCATCTGCCAAAGTTTGGATTGCTTGGCGCAAGGTCATCCGACTAACACTAAATTGAGTAGCCAACTCCCGTTCTGATGGCAAGCGGTCTCCGATTTGCCAGACCCCTTTTTCAATTTTAGTTTTGATTTGGTCGTGAATCTGAATATAAATTGGTAAACTATCAGACATTCATTATTTCTCCTTCAATTAAGATCACATTTGATGTAATATTTCCACTCAAATCGTATCATCATTATAACTGGTATATACCTAATTAGCAAACTTTTCAGCTGCTTTTCTTCTCCTTTATCACAAAAAAGCCTTGGAAATTAGCTATCTTCCCAAGACTTTTTTCACTATTTACTTTTACACTTTTATTTTGGTACAGATATTTACTGTCATTTTTAAACCGAAAGTTCTTCTTCAGTTAACATTTTATTGGCTGTGGCCATCATTAAACGAATTCGATTTAATTGATTTACTAAAGACACACCTGGATCATAATCAATCGCAGCGATGTTAGCTTTTGGATATTGATGACGCAATTCTTTAATAACGCCTTTACCAACTACATGGTTTGGCAAACAGCCAAAAGGTTGCATACAAACAATATTATTAACACCCGTTTTTAACAACTCAATCATTTCCCCAGTTAAAAACCAGCCCTCACCCGTGTGATTTCCAATGGATAAAACTTTGCTGGCATCTGCTGCTAAATCGTAAATAGACTGAATACCATCAAAGCGCTCTGAAGCTTGCAGTGCTTTATCCATCGGACGTTCAACCATTTCGATTAAACGAATCCCAAATTCAGCTAAAACTTTCCCTTTTTTGGCCATTCCCAAATTCTCATACTTCCAAATTTGATTGTATAAAGAATAATTCATAAAACCAATAATATCTGGAACTACGGCTTCAGCCCCTTCTGCTTCTAGTAAGCGCACAATATCATTATTGGCCGTTGGTGAATATTTCACTAAGATTTCCCCAACTACACCGACTTTGGGTTTCACTGCATCAGACAAAGGGACAGTATCAAAATCAGCGATAATTTTTTTCATATTGCGATTAAACTGGGTCAATGAACCATTGCGTACATTTTTAGCTACTTTTTTCAACCAATCTGCGTGCATTTGATCAATTTGACCTTTTTTAAGTTCGTAAGGACGAGTGCGATAAACCACCCGTTCAAATAAATCACCATATAAAAAGGCAACTACAATTCGTTTTAACATCGGCAGGGTAAATTTGAAACCTGGATTTGATTCGACTCCTTTATTTCCCATCGATACTGAAACGACTGGCACTTGTGGGAAGCCAGCATCATTTAAAGCTTTGCGTAAGAGCGGAATATAATTTGTCGCACGACATCCCCCACCAGTTTGTGTCATCATCACACTGGTATTGTTTAAATCGTAAGCACCACTTTCTAATGCCTCCACTAATTGACCAATTGAGATAATGGCAGGGTAACATGCATCGTTATTCACGTATTTCAAGCCAACATTTACAGCATCTTTATCTTCTGCAGGTAAACAAACCACATTATACCCCGAAGCTTTTAAGGCTTCATCAACTAGCCCATCTTGATGGATCGGACTAAGCATCGGCAATAGTAAAGTATGTTTTTTACGCATATCTTTAGTAAAGACGATTTTTTCTGGCTCATCGTAGCGTTTTGTTGGCGTGAAGTCTTGTTTATCCCGTTCCTTCACTGCTGCTTTTAATGAACGCAAGCGAATCCGAATCGCACCTAAATTCGAGCCTTCATCAATTTTTAGCACCGTATAAATTTTCCCATACTGGTCCATGATTTCTTCGACTTGGTCAGTTGTCACCGCATCCAAACCACAGCCAAAGGAATTCAATTGCACTAATTCAAGATTTTTAGATTTTGCCACCACGCGTGCTGCCGCATAGAGGCGGGAATGATAAACCCATTGATTTACCACGCGCAAATTACCAACATCACTTAGATGAGAAATACTATCTTCGGTTAAAACATGGAAACCTTCTTGGGTAATAACTTCACTGATACCATGATTAATTTCAGGATCCAAATGATACGGACGGCCGGAAATAACGATACCACGTTCTCCTTTGGCTTGTAACATGGCCAAGGTTTCTTCGCCTTTATTGCGAATGTCTTGTTTAAAGTTTTCCAATTCTGCAAAACCATGGTGAACAGCAGCAGCCATTTCTTCTTTTGTGATCCCCAAATCTGCAAAGGTTTTGCTCAAGACCTCAATTACCGCAGCCTCATTTGCTAAGTTCAAGAAAGGATTGCGGTAATCAACTTTACCTTCGCGAATATCATCAACATTGTTGCGAATAACATCGGGATAACTTTGCACAATGGGACAATTAAAATGATTGTCTGCTTCTGGACTTTCTTGCCGTTCAAAAACCACACCAGGGTAAAAAATCAGTGGTACTTCTTTGTCAATCAAAGCTTGAATATGACCGTGAGTAATTTTAGCTGGATAACAAGCGGTATCACTTGGAATCGTCTCCATTCCTTGTTCATACAACGCTTTATTTGATCGGGGTGAAAGTTGGACTCTAAAACCTAAATCTGTAAATAACGTATGCCATAGAGGATAATTTTCATACATATTCAAGACTCGAGGAATCCCCACCACACCTCTCAGTGCATCTTTTTTCCGCAATGGACGGTATTTGAAAAGACGTTTGTATTTATAATCTATTAAATTGACGCGACGATCTTCTTTTTTAATTTTGATTTTTGCTCCGCGTTCACAGCGATTTCCTGTTATAAATTGACGTCCATCAGAAAAAATCGTGACCGTTAATTGACATTTATTTTCACACAAATTGCAATGGGTGAATTCTTTTTCAGCAGTAAATGTTGCTAATTCTTCGGTATCTAAAATCGTGCTTTCTTCAGCAATATCATAATTTTCTAATGCGATTAATGCGGCACCATAAGCACCCATTAACCCTGCAATAGAAGGTCTGACAACTTGACGCCCAGAAATTTCTTCAAAAGCACGTAAAACCGCTTCGTTGTAAAATGTTCCTCCTTGGCAGACAATTTTTTCTCCCAATTCTTCAGGACGACGAATCTTAATTACTTTATAAATGGCATTTTTGATGACCGAATAAGAAAGTCCTGCTGAAATATCGCCAACACTGGCACCTTCTTTTTGGACTTGTTTTACCTTTGAATTCATGAAAACCGTACAACGAGAACCTAAATCTACCGGCGCTTGTGATTGTGTGGCTGCAAGGGCAAAATCTTTTACATCGTAATTTAGCGATTTAGCAAATGTTTCGATGAAAGAACCGCAACCAGATGAGCACGCTTCATTTAACTGAATGGAAGATAAAACACCATCTTTAATCGTCATAGCTTTCATATCTTGGCCACCAATATCCAAGATAAAGTCTACACCTGGTTGAAAATGATTGGCTGCTTTGTAGTGAGCCATGGTTTCGACTTCGCCAATATCGACTTTCAACGCATTTTTGATGAGATGTTCTCCGTAACCTGTTACTGCTGCTTTTCCGACAAAAACATCAGCTGGCATTTTCTGATAAAGATCGATTAAAACTGCCATGGTTGTTTCGAGTGGCTGGCCTTCATTGTTACCGTAAAAAGAAAATAATATCCGACCCGCATCATCAATTAACACCACTTTTGTCGTGGTTGAACCTGCATCGATTCCTAAAAATGCTGCGCCTTGATGCGTAGTCAAATCTTTTTCTTCTGCTGTTGCTTGGCTGTGACGTGTTCTAAATTCTGTTAACTCCCCATCACTACTAAATAAGGGTTGTAATGTATCGGTAGGCTTTAATTGGTCTTGTTGTCCATTTTCTAAGCGGTCCAATAAATTTGCTAACGTGGTAGCCTCACCTTCTTTAGCAAACAAAGCTGCCCCCATCGCCACAAATAGTTGTGGATTTTCAGGAAAAACAATATCTTCTGGGGCGATATTTAACGTCTCAACAAACCGTTTTCTTAGTTCAGACATAAAATACAAAGGACCACCTAAAAAGGCAACTTTTCCTTTGATTTTTCGTCCTGCAGCAAGGCCTGCAATTGTCTGATTAACCACTGCTTGAAAAATACTCGCTGCAATATCTGCTTTATCAGCGCCTTCATTAATTAAAGGCTGAACATCGGTTTTAGCAAAGACACCACACCGAGAAGCAATAGGATAAATTGTTTGATAATTTTTTGCCAATTCATTAACCCCATTGGCATCCGTTTTTAAAAGTACCGCCATCTGATCGATAAAAGCACCGGTACCACCGGCACAACTACCATTCATGCGTTGCTCTAATGCCCCTTCAAAAAAGGTGATTTTAGCATCCTCACCACCTAATTCAATGACGACATCTGTTTGAGGGATAATTGTTTCAACCGTTTTGGTACAAGCAATTACTTCTTGCACGAAGGAAATTTCTAAAACTTCTGCCAGACCCATCCCACCAGAACCGGTAATTTGTAAAGATACGGGAGTATCTTTGATTACTGCTTGACCTTCAGACAAAATTTTATTTGTCGCTTTTTTCACATCCGAAAAGTGACGTTCGTATTTTGCGAAAATTGTTTCATTTTTTTCATTTAAAATGACTAATTTAACCGTCGTAGAACCGACATCAATACCTGCTTTTAATTTCATATGTATCACCCTTTTTATACAACAGCTTGTTGATTAACTTACAACCCGTCTGATATAATACTCATGTCTATTTTAAATTCTTGCTCACTTTTTGACAATACACAAACAAAAGCAGTTTGTGACATAAGCAACAAACTTACGTTTTTTGTTGCTTATCTAGAAAGGAAATTTCAATGAAAAAAACTGACTTACGCGTTAAACGCACAAATAAAATGATTATTGAAGCGTTTATTCATTTAGTGGAAAAAAATGGGTATGAACAAGTTACCGTACAAGATATTGCCGATCAGGCAATGATCAACCGTGCGACTTTTTATGCTCACTACAAAGACAAGCAAGACCTGTACGAAACAATTTTCGATTATGCGCTAACCGCCTTTACCTCAGTTTTAAACCCTGCCGAATTGGTAAAAGGCAATCGGATTAAAGTCAGACAAATCGAAGTCGTTATGACTAAAATTTATCGGAATATCCATGAAAATCGCAAATTCTATCTGACGATTATGGACGCTTCGGCAAATGAAATTTTACGTAAAAAAATTGCCGACATATTAAATGAACAATATGCCGACGTCTTTAACCGTTTAAAAATTACCGAAAATGAAATTGAAGTGCCCATGGACTTTATTATCGAATATATGACCTCCATTTTTATCGGCACTTTACATTGGTGGCTAACAACAGATTCACAAATGACACCAGAACATCTGGCCAAATTGGTTATTAAACTAGTTGGTAACGGCCATTTAACTGTTTTAGGTATTGAAATTGAGAAATAAAAGGCTCTGGAGAAAGTTTTTACAACTTTTTCGCCAGAGCCTTTTTTAATCAGATACTTTTCATTTTTTTAATAGTTTTTAGCCCGCCATTTAATTGTGTGCTTGGTTGGACGTGCTTTTTTTACGTCTAGTCCCTTTTTAGAAACGTTGATAAAGTAATCATCATTTTTTAACATATAACGAACTTTTTCAGCTGTTTCAGTTACAGTTTCAGCAATCTTTTCTTTGATTTTCATATGAACTCCTCCTACTTATACCTATTTTCATTGTACAAAACAATAATGAAAATAGGCGATTTTCTTTTTTATTTTAGATGAATGTAGGACTAAGAGCAAATGAAACGAGCCCATAACTTATTTTAAAGCTTTGGTGTTTTTAAACAGCGCATCGCATTTAAAACTGCAATTAAAGTGACCCCCACATCAGCAAAGACAGCCCATCCCATTGCAACAAAACCGGCAGCACCTAAAATCAAAAAGAAAATTTTGATAGTGAGGGCAAAAATAATATTTTGCTTTACAATTTTTAATGTTTTACGGGCTATTGTGATTGCCGTAGCAATTTTAGCTGGGTTATCATCCATGATTACAGCATCTGCCGCTTCAATAGCTGCATCACTTCCTAAGCCACCCATTGCAATCCCAATATCAGCTGTTGCTAAAACCGGCGCATCATTAATTCCATCTCCCACAAAGGCAACCTTATTATCATTTTCACGCAATTTTTCTACATGGCTAACTTTATCTTGTGGTAAAAGACGGGCATAAACTTGATCTAAACCTAATGTTTCGCCTACACTTGTGGCAACTGCTTTGCGGTCACCGGTTAACATAACTGTTTGTTTGACCCCAAGTGTTTTTAATTTGTTGACTGCACCTTTAGCTTCTGGTTTAATCTGATCGTTTACTACCAAATAGCCAGCCAATTGACCGTTGACTACTAAGTAAACAACGGTGCCTAAACTACTTACTTTGGGTAAAGCAATATGATGCTCTTTTAAATATTTATCATTTCCAGCAAAAACTTCTTTTCCCTCAATTATGCCGCTGACACCAAAGCCGGCAATCTCTTTACTTGCACTTACAGCAGGTATTTTTTCATCTTTTGCCGCTAAAACTATTGAACGTGCAATGGGATGACTTGAATTTTGTTCTAAAGCACTGGCATAGGCTAAAACAGGAATTTCACTTTTTTCAACCACGACTTTAGCAACAGCAAATTCACCTTTAGTTAAAGTACCTGTTTTATCAAAAACAACTGTGTTAACTTTTGCTAAGGTTTCTAAATAATTTGATCCTTTGATTAAAATTCCGGCACGGCTAGCACCTCCGATACCACCAAAGAAACTGAGGGGCACTGAAATAACCAACGCACAGGGGCAAGAAATAACTAAGAAAGTTAAGGCTCGGTACAACCATTCTTGAAAATCACCGACAAATAGCGTTGGAACTATGGCTAATAGGAGCGCTAAAACTACAACAATTGGCGTGTAGACACGTGCAAACTTTGTAATAAATCGTTCTGCTGGTGCTTTTTGACTACTGGCATTCTCTACTAAATCTAAAATTTTGCTGACCGTTGACTGACCAAAATTTTTCGTTACTTCCACGATTAAAGTAGTATCTTTGTTAATACAACCACTCAACACCTGATCACCGACGGCTACGGCTTGTGGCATGGACTCACCTGTCAAAGCAGAAGTATCCAAATAGCCACTCCCTGTTTTTACAATCCCATCCAAAGGAATCTTCTCACCAGGATTGACCTGAACCAGCTCTCCTATCTTAACTGTTTCAGGTTTCACCATTACCAACTCATTTTTTGTAACTAAACGTGCAACGTCTGGACGTACATCCATCAAGGCTTTAATATTTTTGCGAGATTTTCCCACCGCATAATCTTGGAAACACTCACCGATTTGATATAAGAGCATAACCAATACCGCTTCTGTGTGATCTCCAATAAAAAAAGCGCCAATTGTTGCAATGGTCATCAAAAAGTTTTCATCAAAAACTTGACCAGAAAATAAATTTGTAACTGCCGTTTTCACAATGTCATAGCCGATTAAAAGATAGACGGCTGCATACAAAATTGTATTCCAAGGATCTGTAAGTTGCAAAAAAAGTAGTAATGACAGTGCTAGCGTTGTAAGTAAAATTCTTGTCACTAATACTTTTGCGTTTTTGTTTCCATGATCGTGATGATGTTTTTGGCTAACTGTATCTTTTTTTATCATCGTTACATCTGGCTCAATTTTTTTTATAAGTTGCTTACTTGTTATCTCAATGGCTTCTGCATTTTTTTCATCGCAATCAATCGCTAAGCTTGCCTGCATAAAATCCACTTGTGCCTTACTCACTCCATCAACTTTTGCTATTGCGCGTTCGATTTTAGCGGCACAATTTGCACAATCCAAACCATTTAATTGATATTTTAATTCCATTTTAACCGCTCCTTTACAACCGTTTACATGAATATCTTTTCATACGTATTATAAATGAATGCAAATTCATATGTCAAGCGTAAAAAAAGAAGTTTCGCAACTAAGCAAAACTCCTTATTATTTATCCTCTTTATCTTCTGGATGTTTGTTTAAAACATCTTGCCGAAAACGGCGATTGCCTAAAAATTTCAAAGCACACATTAACGGTTGTCGATTTTCTCCCACCAAACCAATTAATTCAATAAATAATTCTAAACCAATAGCAGTAAAGAGAATTAGCAAAACCGTCGCCCAGGTACTCGCATAATTCATTAATAAAGCAATAAAAGAAAAAACTAAGGCTAACGCATAAATTGTCAGCACTGCCCCGCGATGGGTAAAACCTAAAGAAAGCAGGCGATGATGTAAATGCATTTTATCAGCCGAAGAAATAGGTTGTTTATTAAACTTACGGCGAATCATCGCGTAAACAGTGTCTGTAATTGGCACGCCCAAAATAAACATTGGTGTTAAAATCGTGATAAATGTGGCATTTTTCAATCCTTGCAAAGATAAAATCGCAATCATATAACCTAAAAAAAGTGCTCCTGTATCGCCTAGATAAATTGTCGCTGGATGAAAATTATACGGAAAAAAACCAAGGATAGCAGCTACTAGGCTAAAGATAATAATTGCCAAAAAAACACCCGTACGCGGTAAGAAAAAGTAACTAATCAACCCGATTGTCGTTAATCCAATAATGGAAATCCCAGCCGCTAAACCATCCAAACCATCAATAAGATTGACAGCATTGGTTATTGCTAAAATCCACAATAATGTTACCGGTAAACTCAACCATCCTAATTCAAAGCGACCAAAAAACGGCAAACTAAAGGTATTAATTTCAATGCCCCCAATGAAGTAAGCCTCCAAAGCGGCTAACGTTATCCCTAGTGTTTTTTGCAGTGGAGTTAATTCAAAAACATCATCAATTAAGCCGGTAATAACAATAATTAATGCACCTAAAATCATTGGCCAAACTTTTCCAATCGGTAACGTATCATTAAATTCCCAAAGCACCGCAATCGAAAATGAAATAAAAATACTCAAGCCACCAGCTGTTGGCATCGTTTTGGTGTTAATTCTTCTAGCCCCAGGTTTATCCACTGCCCCAATTTTAAAAGCCAAAAGTTTAATAATAGGTGTCAAAACCAAAGAGATAATCATTGTTAAAAAGAGCCTTATAATAAAACGAAAGGTAAAGGTCATCGTGTTTTCTCGCTTTCTTTACTTAGAAGAGTTCTTGGAATCATCTTTGCCAATTTTAGCTTCAATTTTTTTGCTAAGCTTGGTTAATGGTCCTTTCCGATCTTGAACTTCTTGTCCGGTAATATACTCTGCAATAATTGCATTGGTAATACCACCTAAAATAATTATCGTTGCAGCCATATTCAACCACAACATTAAGACGATAAAGCTACCAATAATTTGATAACCGCTGACTTTGGCAGCGAAAAATTGCGCATACAAACCAAATGCTTGTCCCAAGACCATCCAGCCAATCGTCGCCACCACAGCTCCTGGCCAAGTGGTCATTAACTTGACTTTAGCGTTTGGTACAATCCAATAAATAATCATCATAATCGCTAGTAAAGCAACAATTGTTAGGGGCCACTTGAAGCGCTGGAAGGTGTCGATAATCTGGCCTGAAAAACCAAGTATTGGTTGTAAGCCATCTAACAACATGCGACCAAGACCTAATACGACTGTTACACCAACCATGGCGACTAAAAGTAAGACAATTACAATTACAGAGACAATTCGTACAGCAATAAAATTTTTACGATCATTCACGCCATAGGCACTGTTCATAGCCGTTTGCAGACCATTAATACTTTTACTAGCTGACCATAAGGCAGCTAGTGCTGAAATCGACAAGACACCACCAGAACCTTGGGTCAAAAGGCTTTTGATTGCTGGACCAATAAAAGTATAAACCTCTTGGGGAATAATATCTTTAACATAAGGCAAGATAGAATTTGGATCAATTTTTAGAAAAGGTAATAAATTTCCCACCGCAATTAAGAGGGGAAAAAGTGACAATAGTAAATAATACGCAACAATGACTGCGTTATTTCCGATTTGAGCATCACTAAACCGATTTTTTACAATGGTGAAAAACCGCATTAATTTTTCGTTGTTCTTTATTTTTTCAACAAACTTCATCTGGCACTCCTTTAATTTTTTTGCAAAAGAAATGTCGCTAACTAGGTAAATGAAACACTTGATAGTAAGAAAGTAATTAACAATCACGACAAACCTATCGCTTATCGAGATTGTTAATTATTTTCTTAAATTAAATTTCAGAATAAGCAAGCACCAAAAGGCACTTGCCTACTCCGTTACTCAAATTAATACGTACCTTCTTCGCCTTGGGAAGTCAAAATTTGTGGTCCTGCTTTTGTGATGGCAATTGTATGTTCATACTGACAACTCAAACCACCGTCTAATGTATAAGCCGTCCAGCCATTCGGGTCCATTTTCATTTTCCAAGTACCAGTATTTACCATTGGTTCAATGGTAATCACCATTCCTTCTTTTAAGCGCAACCCTTTACCGGCTTCACCAAAATGAGGAACAGCTGGTGCTTCATGAATGGTTGGCCCAATGCCATGACCGATAAAGTCTCGCACAACACCGAAGCCTTCTTTTTCTACATAGGTTTGAATAGCATGGCCGATATCGCCAATCCGATTTCCTACTTGTGCTTGGTCAATGCCTAAATACAAAGCCTTTTTCGTAACAGCCATTAATTTTTCAACTTCTGGCGTTGCACTGCCAACCACATAAGCCCAACAAGAGTCTGACATTGCGCCTTTTAAGTCCACGCACATATCTACCTTAACTAAATCTCCTGTGTGTAAAGGCTTCTTACGAGGAAAACCATGACAAATTTCTGAGTTAATGCTGACACAAGTTGCGTATTTGTAGCCTTCAAAACCAATTTGCGCGGCTACGCCACCATGGCTTTCAATAAAATCACGAACAAAAACCTCAATATCCCAACTTGTGATACCTGGTTTAATAAAATCACGTAAATGTTTGTGAACATCTGCCAACAACGCACCAGATTCTCGCATTGCTTCAATTTCTCTAGCAGATTTTAATGTAATCATACTGTCGTCTCCTTTTAAATAAAGATTCCTTTTAAACTAATCGTACAAATAAAAGATGATAAAAAAAGATTTTTTTATCTTTAAACCTTTATTATTCTACCACAGGCACCGGTTTTCGCCAAATATTCAAATAACACAATAGTAGGCAAGGTACCTTACTTTTGTTATAATCGTTACGAACTTCAGGAAAATCATGAGAAACGATAGTTTAATTTTTACTTAAAGGAGTGGCTGAAATGGCCTTAGCAAAAATTGTCTACGCCAGTTTAACCGGCAATACCGAAGAGATTGCCGATGTTGTGGCAGAAGCATTAGAAAATTTAAATATTGATGTTACAGTTGATGAGTGTACACAAGTTGACGCAACCGAGTTTGAAGAAGCAGATATTTGTGTTGTCGCAACTTATACTTATGGCGATGGCGAACTTCCTGATGAGATTGTTGATTTCTACGAAGAACTGCAAGAATTGGACTTAGCTGGAAAAATTTATGGTGTCTGCGGTTCTGGGGATACTTTTTATGACGACTTTGCCAAGTCAGTTGATGATTTTGAGCAAGCTTTTGAAAAAAGCGGTGCAACAAAAGGCGCTGACTCAATTAAAGTGGACCTAAATGTTGAAGCAGAAGATATCGACAATTTAGAAGACTTCGCTAAAAAACTCGTCACAGCTTTGGGATAACTAGCTCTATTATTAGAAAAGCCTACAAACTGCCCTCAGTTCTCAAAAAATTAGCATAGGATTTTTTGAAATTGTTTCTTGTATTTTTGAAAATTTCGCATACTTTGACGAACTATTTTTTAAAGCTGCACACCAAGATGATATTTGCTTGATTTCGTCAAAAAAGAACCAAAAGATTTGCTCGTGTTCTAACCAAATACTAGGTTACAAAGAACACAACTTGCATGAGGAGCTAATCTTTTGGTTTTTTTATTTTTACGCTCTAATTAATAATTAATTTCTAGTGGCTCTTTTCTTTCCACAATTTGTTTGATTGTGTCCCGCATTAAGGCAATAATTTGCTCTTCTGTTGGGTTAATAATTCCGGATGATTTCAAGGCCGCAATTCCAGTTGCGACAATCCAACAACCAGTATGCAACGATTCAATTTCACTATCTGCCAAATCTTTAAAGGCCAAATCAGCTTTTACCGCATTAGAAAAATATTGGAAAGAAAATTCCTGCATCTCTTTTCCACCACCGTACTCTTCTAAATACATCGCCCGATACAAGCGCTTATGTTCTGTCGCAAAACCAATATAATTCAAAGCTAAATCAACAATATTTTCCCCAGTGTGTTCTACTGGAAAAATCTCAGTTGCTAAATAATCGTGTAGTTTTTTGATCAACGCCATTTTAAGATCTTCCATGTTTTTAAATTCCAAATAAATTGGCTGTGTTGAACACTTCATTTTTGCCGCAATATTTCGGGCAGTGAAACGGGAAAAACCATCAGTAGCAACGACATCATAGGCCGCATTCAAAATCTGATCACGGGTGATTGTTTTCTTTCTTGCCATTATTTTTTAACTCCCTTTTCCTTTAGTCTTATCGTTTTTTTGTTATATTAATATTGTACCATGTTTTTTTGTCTTTGCAAAAAAGAAAACGACAACTATTTTTGCTTTATAAAAAAATATTTTTTAAAAAAGACGATAAAACGGAAAACAAGCCCTTTCATTGTCTTTAATTTTGTAAAATGATATTATTTAAATAGTTTGAAAATTGACAATTAGAGCTATATTTTGTCACTTCTTAAAAGAATTTGGAGGTTTTTTTTATGACAGATTTTAATACCAATTTAGCAAAATACGCTGAGCTAATTGTGGCAGTGGGCGTGAATGTTTCAAAAGGCCATACCGTCGTTTTACAAATTAGTGTCGACCAAGCGCCTTTAGCTCGCCTAATCACGCAAAAAGCTTACGCGTTAGGTGCAGCAGAAGTTTTAGTCCAGTGGACAGATGATCAAATTCAACGGGAATTCTTACTTCATGCTGATGAAGAACGTTTAGAAAATATTCCTGCTTATAAAGTCGAGCAAACAGAAGACTGGCTAAAAAAAGGAGCAAGCCGCATTAGTGTTGTTTCTTCTGATCCAGGGGCATTAGCTGGTGTCGACGCCAATCGCGTAGCAACTTATCAAGCTGCTAGTGGCAAAGCAATGATGGGCCTACGAAAAGCAACACAAGCCAATAAAGTTAGTTGGACAGTTGTCGCAGCCGCTGGAAAAGAATGGGCGCAAAAAGTCTTTCCTGAACTTGAAGCTGAAAAAGCGCAAGCAAAATTGTGGGATGAAATCTTTAAAACAACGCGAATTGATACAAAAGATCCCATTGCTGCTTGGAAAAAACACGATGAAACATTACGCAATAAAGCAGAAGAACTAAACAAAGAGCAATTTTCTGCCCTGCATTATACAGCCCCTGGTACGGATCTAATTATCGGTCTGCCAGAAAATCACCTTTGGGAAGGTGCAGGTAGCTTTAACGCTCGTGGAGAAGAATTTATGGCCAACATGCCGACTGAGGAAGTTTTCACTGCCCCAGATTTCCGCCGGATTGACGGTGTAATCTCCAGTACGAAACCATTAAGTTACGCTGGTTCAATTATTTCTGGGATGAAATTCACCTTTAAAGATGGGAAAGTCGTTGATTTTTCCGCCGAAGAAGGTCAAGAAGTTTTAGCTAAATTACTAGCTACCGATGAAGGGGCTAAAAGTTTAGGGGAAGTTGCATTAGTGCCGGATCCATCGCCGATTTCACAATCGGGTATTATTTTCTTCAATACACTTTTTGATGAAAATGCCTCCAACCACCTAGCCTTGGGCTCAGCTTATGCCTTTAGTTTACAGGGCGGAACTGAAATGAGCGAAGAGGAATTAGCAGCTCATGGTTTAAATCGTAGTCAAACTCACGTAGACTTTATGGTGGGCTCTGATAAAATGAATATCGACGGGATAAAAAAAGATGGCAGCAAAGTTCCTATTTTCCGCAATGGTGACTGGGCTTAAATTTTGTAATTTTAGTTTAATAACTAAGAACTGACACTGACAAAATTATCCAGCAATCGCGATGAACCGTCATTAAAAAAGACTTTAACCAAATTGAGTAAATAAAAAGGCCGAAAAAGGTCTTTTTATTTACTCAATTTTAGCTTTAAAAAAAATCATACGAAACATTTGTCTATCTGTACTAACTTCAAGCTGAAAACATAGTAAATCAAGCCGTTTTTTGGTAAAATTTATAGTGATAGCCTACTGACTAACAGTTAGCGAGCCATTGTGAATGAGACATTCACCAGAAAGGATTGACTCCTGTGACACCTAATCGTGAAGATTATTTAAAATTAATTTTAGAACTTGGTGGCGACGAAGAAAAAATCAGCAATAAGCAGATTGTCGCCGGACTAAGTGTTTCACCTGCTTCTGTTAGCGAAATGCTATCTAAGCTGGTAAAAGAAGGTTTAGTCGAACATACTGCCTACCAAGGTGTGCAATTGACTGAAACTGGTAAAAAAAGTGCGAGTGATTTAGTCCGTAAACATCGCTTATGGGAAGTTTTTCTCGTGGAACACCTCCACTACTCTTGGAATGAGGTCCATGATGATGCCGAAGTTTTAGAGCACGTTACATCTAGCAAATTAGCCAAACGTTTAGAAGATTATTTAAACCATCCGCCATATTGCCCCCACGGAGGACAAATTCCGGCTGAAAACGCCTTGGTTACAGAGAAAAAACGGCAAACATTAGCAGATTTTCCAGTCGGGACAAAAATTAAAATCGCTCGAGTATTAGACGAGCGAGAGTTGCTGGATTATCTCGTTAGTATTGACTTAGCCATCCACGAAGAATACACCATTACTGCTATTGCGCCTTATGAAGGTCCAATCACAATTGCCAATAAAGAAAAAAATATGGCGGTCAGTTATAAAGCTGCCAACACGATTTTTGTCGATAAATTGTAAGGAGAGATCACATGACTGAAAATACTAATGTATTGTTTACCATCTTCGGTGCTACCGGAGACCTTGCCAAACGAAAGCTTTACCCATCTTTATTCCGCTTATATAAAAAAGGAGAATTAAGCGAATGCTTTGCAGTAATTGGCACTGCCCGCAGACCTTGGAGTGATGCACATTATCATGAAGTCGTTAAAGAGTCTATTGCTTCTTTAGAACCAACAAAAGAAGAAGCAGACAAATTTGCTAGTCATTTTTATTATCAGTCTCACGATGTTTCTGATACTAGTCACTATTCGGTTTTAAAAGAATTGACAGATACTTTAAATGAAAAATATCAACTTGGCGGCAATCGCTTATACTATCTGGCTATGTCTCCCCGCTTTTTTGGGACTATCGTTACCCAATTAAAGACAAGTGGTATGTTAGCTACCGATGGCTACCATCGCGTTATCATCGAAAAACCATTTGGTTCTGACTTTACTTCTGCCAATGATTTGAATAATGAAATTAATGAAGTTTTTGCCGAAAAAGATATTTATCGAATTGATCACTATTTAGGTAAAGAAATGGTACAAAATATCTCAGCTATTCGTTTTGCCAACAATTTGTTTGAATCTATGTGGAATCAACGCTACATTGACAATGTTCAAATTAGTTTAGCAGAAAATTTAGGTGTTGAAGATCGCGGCGGCTACTACGATCAAAGCGGGGCATTAAAAGATATGGTACAAAACCACATCCTGCAAGTTTTATCTTTACTTGCGATGGAGCCACCGGTAGCTTTCACAGAAGAAGCAATCCGCAGCGAAAAAATAAAGGCCTTAAATGCCGTACGCCTTTATTCAGAAGAAGAAGTTTATACAAATTTCATCAGAGGACAATACACAACGGGTAAACTTGGGGATAAAGAATTTATCGATTATCGTCATGAGCCAAATGTCGCAAAAGATTCTACTACCGAAACTTTTGTTGCAGGCAAATTTTTAATTGATAACTTCCGTTGGTCTGGAGTACCTTTTTATGTCCGTACGGGTAAACGCCTAACGGAAAAAGGCACACGGATTAATATCGTCTTTAAACAAGTACCAATTAATGTCTTTCGTTCTAGCACGACTGAAGTTAATACCCAAAGCGAATTACCGCCAAATGTTTTGACAATTTATATTCAACCAACAGAAGGTTTTAGTATGACGTTGAATGGAAAAGAAATCGGTCAAGGTTATTCTACAAAACCCGTAAAATTGGATTACCGCAATACTGCTGAAATGGTAGAAAACTCACCAGAAGCTTACGAACGTTTGATCTTTGACGCTTTGAATGGCGATAGTACCAATTTTACCCATTGGGATGAAGTAGCACAATCTTGGCGCATCGTGGACCGCATTCGCGCTGCTTGGGATAAACAAAAACCTGATTTTCCTAATTATGCTGCTGGTACAATGGGTCCACAAGCTGCTTTTGATTTACTGGCAAAAGACGGTTTTACATGGATCTGGCAACCAGATGAATGGTATAAAGAACGGAATTTATTAGACTAAAATTCAAATCTTTATCGTTTTAACACAAAAAAACACTCCAGTACAAAGGTCATGTTGAACCTTTGTACTGGAGTTTTCTATTTTATTTACTGGTAAACTAATGCGCGCAAAGCTTCATCAACTTTTTCCGCTGTTTTACGGCCTTCAAAAATCGCCCAAATAACTAAACTTGGCCCACGTTTTGCATCCCCGGCTACTAAAACACGTTCGTTATTGGTCGTATAATCATCGTAAACTTCAGCAACTGAAAACTGTTCCAATAAACTTTTTTCTGCCCCTAAAAAGCCCATCGCAAGTAAAACCAAATCTGCTCGAACTACTTGATTGGTTTCAGGAATTGGCTGGAAGTTTTGATCAACAGCAACTGTTTCAACCCCAATCACTTGTCCTCTTTCAGCGCCAATAAAACCTGTAGTCGAAGTGCTATAAGTCGTAATCGTTTCCCCAAAAGTTTGCAGGGCTTCTTCTTGACCGTAGCCGATTTTTCCAGTTAATGGGTATTCTGGCCACGGGTTATCGCTTGCACGTTGTGTTGGCAATGCCGGTGTAATTTCTAATTGTTTGACAGAAGCGGCTCCTTGTCGAATGGCTGCACCAATACAATCATTTCCAGTATCACCACCACCAATAACCACCACATGTTTTCCAGCTAATTTTTTGCTGGTCGCATCTTTGCCATGCTTTAAAACATCCTTTGTCGCTTCGGTTAAATAATCTACTGCAAATTGAATTCCTTGAAAATGTCGTCCAGTTACATTTAAGTCTCGCGGCACACTGGCTCCTGTCGCTAAAATCACGCGATCGTATTTTTTTTCTAAATCAGCAGCGGTAATATCTACCCCAATCTCGGTATTTGCAATAAATTTAACTCCTAGCTCTTGCATCAGATTAATGCGGCGCATAACGATATCTTTGTCTAATTTCATATTCGGAATGCCATACATCAATAAACCACCAAAACGATCACTACGTTCATAAATCGTTACATTATGTCCCAATTGGTTTAAACGCCAAGCCGCCGCTAACCCAGCCGGACCACTGCCAACAATGGCAACCTTAAATTTTGTACGTGTAACAAAGAGACCACTTTCTTTTACCCAGCCTTCTTCAAAGGCTTTATCAATAATAAAACGTTCATTATCATGAATCGTTACACCATCACCATTTAATGATTCTGTGCACCCTTTTTCACATGGAGCTGGACAAACGCGACCGGTCATTTCCGGTAGTGGATTAGTTTTGGCAAGACGTTCAAAAGCTGCCTTAAATCGCCCTTGGTAAAGGAGATCATTCCACTCTGGAATTAAGTTATCATTGGGACAACCAGAGGCAACTTTTTGTGTACCGTAAAATGTTCCCGAATGACAAAAAGGAATACCGCAATTCATACAGCGGGCTGCTTGCTCTGTTCTTTGTTTCTCAGCAAGCGGTTCTTGCAGTTCATACCAGTCGGCAGTTCGCTCTGATACGGGGCGAAAAGGATTATCTTGACGTTGATATTTTAAAAAACCAAATGGATCTGCCAAATTAGCCACGCTCCTTTCCTGCAACTGAAATTGTTACTTCTTTTTTTGTGCCGATTACTTTTTCAAAAGCGGCATGTAGCAATTTATCGCCTGCCAGTCCTTGTGCTTGAAATTCTTTTAAGGCATCGTTGACAGCGTGAAATTCCTTTGGATAAACTTTAATGAAATCTGTTTTTGCTGTTTCCCAATTTGCTAAAATTTCGGCTGCTTTTGGTGAAGCAGTATATTCAAAATGATTTTCAATCAATTCTTTTAAGATATGGTCTTGTTCGTCAATTGGATACAGCTCTACCATTTCCATATTGCAGCAAGCAGGAAAACTCTTATCTGGATCGTAAATGTAAGCTAAGCCACCTGACATACCCGCAGCAAAGTTACGACCAGTTTTTCCTAGAATAACTGCAATACCACCAGTCATATACTCACAGCCATTATCACCTACACCTTCAACCACTACTTTGGCACCGCTATTGCGGACACAAAAACGTTCGCCCGCTAAACCACGGAAGTAAGCTTCTCCTTTATTAGCGCCAAAACACGCAACGTTTCCAACAATTGGTGAATTTTTTGTATCATATGCTGCTTTTTGGGGAGGAACAATAATCAAGCGTCCACCACTTAATCCTTTTGCTACGTAGTCGTTAGCTTCTCCGATTAATTTTAACTCCATCCCTTGGGTTGTAAAGGCACCAAAACTTTGACCCGCAATTCCTTCGTACTCGTATTTCAATAAACCTGGCGTTAAGGCGTAATTGCCAAAACGTTCAGCAATCCAGCCTCCCATGCGTGCGCCCACAGAGCGTTTCACATTGTTGATATTTTCTTTTACTGTTACGGTTTGTTTGGCTTCAATTGCCGCTTTAGCATAATCATCTAGCAATGGCCATTGCCGTTTTTCCAAGAAAGGATCACTTACTTTTCGTTCAATACCGGCAGTTGTAGCTAACATTTTAGAAAAATCAAGGGATTTTGCTTTACCTTTTGCTACATAACGCGGTTTAATCACTTCGGTGTGACCTATCATTTCATCAATCGTTTTAAAACCTAATTGCGCCATAATCTCCCGTAAATCTTCGGCTAAGAACATCATTGCATTTATCACGTGTTCAGGTTTGCCCGCAAAGAATTGTCGGAGGGCAGGATTTTGGGTGGCGACACCGACAGGACAGGTATTTAAACTACATACCCGCATCATGACACAGCCAACTGCCACTAATGCTAAAGAAGCAAAACTGTATTCTTCTGCTCCTAATAAGGCGGCAACGGCAATGTCTTTTCCTGTCATAAGTTTGCCATCAGTTTCTAAAATAACCCGTTGGCGCAACTGATTTAGCGCCAATGTTTGATGGGCTTCAGTTAAACCCATTTCCCAAGGCAGACCAGCATCTCGCACTGAGTTTCTAGGAGATGCGCCGGTTCCGCCATCATAGCCAGAGATTACCACAACATCTGCTCCAGCCTTTACCACTCCGGTTGCAATAGTACCCACACCAGTCGAAGAGACCAGCTTAACATTGATTTTGGCGTAAGGATTAATCGCTTTTAAGTCATAAATTAATTGCGCCAAATCTTCAATGGAATAAATATCGTGGTGCGGTGGTGGTGAAATGAGCCTAACCCCTGGAGTAGAACCGCGAATTTCTGCAACCCAAGGAAAAACTTTATTGCCTGGCAATTGTCCGCCTTCGCCGGGTTTAGCCCCTTGTGCCACTTTAATCTGTAATTCTTCAGCGCTCATTAAGTATTCGGCGTTCACACCAAAACGGCCAGAGGCGACTTGTTTAATTTTACTATTAAAGTTTCGTCCATCTGGCAGTGGTTTGAAACGATCGCGATGTTCGCCACCTTCACCGC
Source organism: Candidatus Enterococcus myersii (assembly GCF_017316025.1). Lineage (GTDB taxonomy): Bacteria > Bacillota > Bacilli > Lactobacillales > Enterococcaceae > Enterococcus_C > Enterococcus_C montenegrensis. The sequence goes on along the minus strand of NZ_JAFLVT010000013.1, from coordinate 117,304 downwards.
TATTAGATTTCGCACCAATAGCGTTCATAGCTTCTGCTAAACATTTATGGGCTTCTTCACTTAAAGAACCATAGGACATAGCACCAACTTTAAATCGCTTTACGATATCAGCAGCTGGTTCCACTTCAGCCAAGTCTACTGACGGTCGGACATTTTTAAACTCCCACATCGAACGCAAAGTCGCAGGTGTTGCTAATGCTTCTTCATTCATAGCTTTGGCGTATTCTTGATAGAGTTCATAACGTCCACTACGAACTGCTTTTTGGAAATTATAAATCGTTTTGGGATTAAACAAGTGATGTTCGCCATCAGCTTTGTACTGATAACTACCACCAGAAGTTAAATAATCATTGGCATTAGCACCAAAAGCTTGTTGATAACAAGCATAATATTCTGCTTCAATTTGGGCCAAATTTAAACCGCCAATCCGGCTAGCCGTACCAGTAAAATATTGTTCTACTACTGTACTGGAAATTCCTACTGCTTCAAATAACTGTGCCCCGTGATAGCCTGCGACAGTGGAAATACCCATCCGCGACATCACTTTAATGAGACCTTTTTCACAAGCCTTACGAAAATTTTCCACTTTATCACTTAAATTATAAGCTAGTAAAGAAGCATAGGCTAAATAAGGATGTACACCACTAGCACCATAACCGACTAACATGCCACAGTGATGTACTTCACAAACCTCAGCAGTATCAGCCACAATTGAAGCCAGTGATCCTTTTCCACGAGAAACCAAATAGTTATGCAACCCAGAAACTGCTAATAAAATTGGGATTGCCATTTCCCCTTTTTGGCGGTTGCGATCACTTAAAACGATAATTGTTCCGCCATTATCGATTTTTGTTTCCGCTTCTTTAAAGACATGTTCTAAAGCTTGCTGCAAACTGTTGGGATCATCTTCATTTACTGGATACAAAATAGATTGAACCACAGTTTTTTGTTGATCTTGATCGACTGTTAATAACTTTTCAAAGTCTGCTGTACTTAAAATTGGACTGTCAATTTTTACTTTACTACAATTTTCAGCCTGATCTTTGCGAATATCGCTATCTCTACCGAGGAAAAGTTCTGTCCCAATTACCATTTTTTCACGAATAGCATCAATGGGCGGATTGGTCACTTGGGCAAATTGTTGTTTGAAGTATGTGAATAAAGATTGTGGTTTTTCACTTAAAACTGCTAGCGGTGAGTCAAATCCCATCGAAATAACAGGTTCTTCTCCATTTTCAGCCATTGGTACAATGACGGTACGTAAAATTTCATCAGTATACCCATTGAGTTGCCACAATTGTCGGATTTCTTTTTCTGACAAGGGGTTGCTTTTTTTCTTTGGTGTTTTTATTTCGTTTAAATTGATTCGCTTTTCTTTTAACCATGTTTCATAAGGCTTAGCCGTAGCATATTTTTGACGAATTTCTTCGTTACGATAAATTTTTCCTTGTTTTGTATCGACTAAAAACAGATTAGCCGGTCCTAAAACACCTTTTTCAAGTACATCTTCTGGGGCTAAATCGACTACCCCGGATTCTGAAGCAACCACAATTAACCCATCTTTTGTAATGGAGTAACGAGAAGGCCGTAATCCATTTCGATCTAAAGCTGCCCCAACAATTTCACCATCGGTAAAACATAATGCAGCCGGTCCATCCCAAGGCGCCATAAAGCTCGCATTGTATTCATTAAAGGCTTGTAGTTCCTTGGTTAAATTGGCTTCTTTTGACCAGGCTTCTGGTACCATCATCATTAATGCATGGGGAATATCGCGGCCGTTACGATACAAATATTCTAAACAGTTCTCTAGTTTTGCCGAATCTGAATTGTCTTTGTTGTAGACTTCAATTTTATGGCTATGCATCCAATTTTCCGCACCTCGAAGTGTGTTGATTTCCCCATTGTGGGCCAAAAAACGAAAAGGCTGTGCGCGGTCCCAACTTGGAAATGTGTTGGTAGAAAAACGAGAATGAGTCAAGGCAATGCTCGTCTCCATTGACGCATCTTTTAAATCTGGGTAAAAAAGGCCTACTTGGTAAGCATGTAACATCCCTTTATAAACAATTGTTTTGGCAGACAAACTACAAATGACCAGCTCATCTGGATTGTATGATTTTTCAATTTTCCGGCGCAAACGAAATAGTTGGTCTTCAAAAGCGCGGCCGCTTTTCACATCCATCGGTTTTTCAATAAATAATTGTAAAAAATTCGGCATAACAGCTTGAGCGCCAGGGCCACATTCATAAAAGTTAAAGGGTACATCCCGCGCCCACAAAACATCATACCCCGCTTGTAAAATGTCCTGTATTAAAACATTAGTCATTTGTTCTTTTTGTATTTTATCCTTAGGTAAAAATAACATTGCTACTGCGTACTCGCCTTTTTTAGGCAATGTTACTCCAGCTTCTTGGGCTTTTTTTTGAAAGAAACGATCTGGTAAAGCCATTAAAATGCCTGCGCCATCACCAGTGTCTGGTTCAGCACCAGTCCCACCACGGTGATTCATTCGCTCTAACATCGTTAAGGCATGTTCAACTAATTGGTGAGAGGGCTTGCCATCTTTTTGTGCGATAAAGCCCATCCCACACGCATCTTTTTCAAACTTGGGGTCATACATCAAGTTTTTTTCTGCAATTTTTTCCACGCAAGCACCTACTTTTTTTATTTTCTGAAAATTCTAATTTTTACTAGTTTACATTGTTTTTCACGACACTGCAATTACTTTCAAAAATTTTCATCGTTTTTTTTTAGAAACGTTCGTAAAATATAACATTTGCTTAAAAAAACAGAAACGAAATAAGGACTTGAAATGTAAGACATTCCAGGTCCTTATTTATAACATGAAAAGCCGGGATTGGCGACTTTAAATTTTTATTCGATTCCTTCAGCTACTTCATTAGGGTAATTTTCTTTGACGATTTGTGTACAGTGGTGACATAAGGTTGGTAAGGCACTATCACTGCCGACTTCTTTTCTAACTTGACGGCAACGATCACAGACATGACCATCTGCTTTTTCAACTAAAATCGCAACGTCTTCAAATTTCATAGCATTTTCTGGAACAAGGCTACCAACTTGTTCAACTTTAAAGTAATCTTCTGCGACAATTAGTAATTGCGCCAAATTGCTATCGACTGCAGTTAAAAGGGCAGCAACTTGTTCATTGGGATAAATCGTTACTTTTGCTTCTAGTGGTTTACCGATTAATTTTTCATTTCGGGCTTGCTCTAAAGCTTTTAATACATTATCTCTAAAGTCTAAAAAGGCACTCCACAGATCAAGTAATTCATCTTGGTTGGCAAATTCTTTATAGCCGGGCATTTCTGCTAATTGAACGTAATCTTCTTCTTCTGGTAAGTAAGACCAGATCTCTTCAGCTGTGTGCGGGATGATTGGTGTCAAAAGTTTTGTCAAAGCAACGACTGCTTGATAAAAGACTGTCTGCATCGCGCGACGCGCATGGTCATTTTCAGCTTCAATATAAACGACATCTTTAGCAAAGTCTAAATAGAAAGAAGATAAGTCTACTGTTAAGAAATTCATCACGGTACGATAGATGTGTAAGAAATTATATTTTTCATAGCCATCTTCTAAGATTGTCTTTATAACTTGGTTTAACCGTACTGTCATATATTTATCAACCGAGCGTAATTCTTCAAAAGGCACAGCGTCAGCTTTTGGATCAAAGTCATTTGTATTAGCTAACAAGAAGCGCATCGTGTTACGGATTTTACGGTAAACTTCTGAAACTTGATTCAAAATATCCATTGAAACCCGTACATCAGCTTCATAATCCACACTTGCTACCCACAGGCGTAAAATATCTGCGCCCATTTGATTGATAACTTTTTCAGGAGCGATGGTATTGCCTAAAGATTTACTCATCTTCCGACCTTCGCCATCTAACGTGAAGCCTTGTGATAAGACGGCTTTATAAGGTGCCACGCCATTGATGGCAACACTGGTAGTGATACTTGAGTTAAACCAGCCACGGTATTGGTCAGAGCCTTCCAAATACATATCCGCAGGAAAGCTTAATTCGGGACGTTGACGTAAGACTGCTTCATGGGATGAACCTGAGTCAAACCAAACATCCATAATATCATTTTCTTTCGTAAATTCTCCGTTTGGTGAACCAGGATGTGTAAAGCCTGCAGGTAATAATTCCTTGGCTTCTTTTTCAAACCAGATATTTGAACCATGAGCGGCAAATAATTCAGCAACATGTTCAATTGTTTCCGGTGTGATGATTGCTTCCCCATTTTCCGCATAAAAAATTGGCAATGGTACACCCCACGCTCGTTGACGGGAAATCACCCAATCACCACGGTCACGAATCATGTTGTAAAGACGTGTTTTTCCCCAAGGAATAATCCAATCCACTTTTTCGATTTCAGTTAAAATATCGCTTCTAAATTTATCAATTGAAGCAAACCATTGTGGTGTTGCGCGATAAATAACTGGTTTTTTTGTTCGCCAGTCATGAGGATAGCTATGGGTAAAGAAGTCTAGTTTTAATAATGCACCTTTATCTTCTAATAACTTGGTAACTTCTGGGTTTGCTTTGTCGTAAAACATCCCTTCAAAACCAGGTGCTTCATCCGTAAACATACCACGGTTATCAACTGGTGATAAAACTTCTAGTCCGTATTTTTTACCAACGATGTAGTCATCTTCACCATGTCCTGGAGCAGTGTGAACTAAACCAGTTCCGGCATCTAGCGTAACATGATCTCCACACATTACAAGTGAGGTCCGATCGTAAAATGGATGTTTTGCCGTCATATACTCCATTGCTGTACCTGGAAATTCCTGTAAAACTTTGACATTTTCCCAACCAATTTGATCTTTAACGGTATCTAATAGGTCTTTGGCAACGACATATTTTTTTCCATCGGCTTCAATTTGTACGTAAGTATAGGTTGGATTAACAGAAATACCAAGATTTGCTGGTAAGGTCCAAGGGGTTGTTGTCCAAATTACAAATGAAGTGTCCGTATCTAGCAAATCTTTGCCATCTACTACTTTAAAGGCAACATAAATTGATGGTGATTTCACATCTTTATATTCAATTTCGGCTTCAGCTAAAGAAGATTCACTTGATGGTGACCAGTAAATTGGTTTTAAACCTTTATAGATATAGCCTTTTTCTGCCATTTTACCAAAAACGCGAATTTCGGCTGCTTCATAAGCTGGGTCTAAGGTAACATAGGGGTTATCCCAATCACCAGCAACACCTAGTCGTTTGAAGTCATTACGTTGTTTATCAACTTGTGACATCGCATATTCCCGACATTTTTCCCGGTACTCTGCCATTGTCATTTCTTTACGTTTAATCCCTTTATTGGTTAAAACTTGTTCGATTGGTAAACCATGTGTATCCCAACCAGGAACATATGGCGCCCGAAAACCAGACATTGATTTGAAGCGGACGATAATATCTTTACTAATTTTATTTAATGAATGACCAATATGAATATTCCCATTGGCATATGGCGGACCGTCGTGTAAAACAAAAGAAGGTTTACCTTCGTTTAATTTTTGGCGTTGCCCATACAAGTCAGCTTCTTCCCAATTTTTTTGCCATTCTTTTTCCCGGTTTGGCAAATTGCCTCGCATTGGAAAACCGGTTTTACCTAGATGTAATGTTTCTTTCATCTTCATGAATATCCGCTCCTGTCCTTTATTTTTACAGTTAGCAACTGTGAAAAAGTGTATAAAAAAACGCTCATCCCTAAAAAGGGACGAACGTTGTCGTGGTACCACCCAAATTTGTACAAAACTGTACTTCTTTGTGATTGTTAACGTGAATCACACGTCAATGTTTACTTCATTCAACATTAAAACCAATAGAGGATCTTTTTTTTAGTAGGGTTCATCGGTCTTTCACTGTCACCGACTCGCTTTAGAAATGCTAAAAACTTTTCTGTTCTATTTTTGGTCTTTTTCTTCAATTTTATTTAATAATTCTTTGGCATCATCTAATGTGTTGACCGCAGGAATTTCTTGACTTGGTGTAATGATTTTTTCACTAGCTTCTACGATATCGACTTGATTTTCAGTCATATCACTGTTTGAGTTTACTTCATCTGGATTTTCTTTGTCAAGTTCTTTTTCCATTAGTTGTTGGAAAGCTTCGTGGCCATCTTGAACGTAGCTTGCAAATGGCTTCAAAATTTCATCCCATTCTGGACTTTTCACTTGTTCTAATTGAGATTGCAACATTAATGTTAAGTTTTGGTGGAAAACGCGTGTTTTGGTTTTCAAATCATTGGTTTCTGTTGCAAGTTGACGCGCACTTTCGCTAGCATCATTTAAAATTTCTTTGGCTTTTTGTTCTGCAGCGGTGGTTAATTCATGGGCGTGTTTTTCAGCACTTGAAACTAACTCATCGGCACGATTTTGCGCTGAGGTAACAATTACTTCAGATTCTTTGCTTGCACTCGTTTTTACTTTATCAGCAGTATCTTGGGCTACAATGATGGACTGGTTTAAGGCGTCTTTTAATTCATTGAAATATTCCAGTTTTTCTTCTGCATGTTTTAAAGCTTTTTCCATTTCACGATTCTTTTGAAGTAATTCTTCATAATCACGACCAACTAAATCCAAGAAGTCGTCTACTTCATCTTGATTATATCCCCGCATTTTTACTGCGAAGGTCTTATTATTAATGTCTAATGGAGTTAATGCCATTTTTTCTACCACCTTTACTTATTTTCTTAAAACACCTAATGTTAAGCGTATTTTATCTTTTTTGGTTTTACCTTCAATTCCTTGTAGCTGAATACGACCAAAGCTCCGTACTGAAATAATGTCTAGTAAATCTAACATAAAATCTGGTCGCAGCGTTTCTGTCCAGTTGACTTTGATTTTCCCGCTTTCCACCAATTGTTTGGCCCGCTGGCGGGAAATGTTGAAAACAGTAGAAATTACTGTGTCTAAACGTAAAGAAGAAACCGTAGTTTTTTCTTCTTCCCAACTGTCTTTGGGTTTTAAAATCTCTGTATAACGCACTTCTTCTAGGCGAGTTGTTACATTACCGACTTTAGTAAGTTGTAAGGCAACAAAACTAGCAACTTCTTTTGCAATGAAGATTTGCCAGGCTGTACCATCACTAATAATATCACCGAAATATTCCCGCTTAATTCCAGTACCCATTAAAGTACCTAATAATTTACCGTGACTTAAATTGGCAAATTTAACAGGATAGTGCACTTGATAAACGGCAATATCAAATTCGTCTAAAGAAGGTTCGTAATAATCCGGATAAATTAATAAACGCCGTCTTTCAGCTTGTTCATAACCGCCATAAAACATAAATTTCAATTCTGTTTCCTGACGAATCAACGTTTGCGCGATATACGCTTGACGCGGATCTAAAAAGTCGGTTAAATACGGTGCATATTGCATTTGCACTTGTTCAATCCAATCAGTTACAGCGTCAATAAAAGGGCGTTCATCAGCCCGAAAATGTTGATAGACATTTACGTTCATTGACTCCCACCCCTCATTTCTTAATACATAATATTGACTAATATAGTCGTTAGGCCTTGGCTGGCCAAATTTAAAACGATAATTGCAACAGCAATCGTTAAGTCAATCGGCCCAATTGTTAAATTAAGACGATCGAATAAACTTAAATATGGTTCACAAATTTTCCGCAAAAAGCGACCAATCGCTGATTGATAACCGCCTGGAAACCAAGACAGTAAAGCATAAATCATTAGTAAAACCGAATATAAATAAACGGCATCGCTAAATAAACTCAATAACCTAAAAATGGCAATTGCCTCCTCAATTTAAATCGTATAAATCCGTTTCAGTTGGAAAAGTTCCCTGACCGTCAATTTCAACATCATAGGGCGTACATAAGAAAATTTCGTCCCCCACGCGTTTAATGTCGCCATCTTGAGCATAGACTGTTCCGGTTAGAAAATCTACGATTCGTCTTGCTTGATCTTCTTCAACTGATTGAAAATTAACTAAGACTGCTTCTCCATTTAAAATATGTTGGGCAATCTTTTTTACTTCATGGTAATTACGCGGTTCTAAAATCGTAATTTTTCCAGCCGTATTTTTACTTGTATTTACCGGCTGTTGCCGTTTAGGCGTTACGGGTGTCTTCATATTTTGCCGTAACGAAACAACTTTTTTATCTGATTTGGGTGTTTCATAGACAGGTTCATGATTTGTTACAGGATTTGATTTTTCAACCGGAATTTCTTCAACAACTGCTTCTTCATAACCATTGACCGCAGGGGCCACTTCATATTCTTCATAGCTATCTTCTGATAGACCGAAAAAATCTGCCGCTTTACTAAAGATCGACATGATAACTCCTCCTTTTAGGCATCTTTGACTAAAGCCGTACCGACACGAATAAATGTTGCCCCTTCATAAATAGCTGCTGGAAAGTCATTACTCATTCCCATACTTAATTCATGACAGGGAGCATAGACTAAATTGGCTGCTTCAATTTCTTGTTGCAGCTGCCGTAGCTTTCCAAATATAGCGCGTTGTTCTTCTACCTTAGCTCCAAATGGTGCCATTGTCATCAGACCTACGACTTGGATTTTATCATAAGCGTAAAGAGCAGCAATAAATTCAGGAAGTTCTGCCGGTGTGACGCCATGTTTTGACGCTTCACCAGAAACGTTAACTTCTACGAAGCATTTAACTACATGCTCCGCTCTTTTTTGAATTTCAGCCGCCAAGCTTAAGTTATCTAAAGCATGGAAATAGTCTATTTTATTTATAATTAATTTTACCTTTCTCCGCTGTAAATTGCCAATAAAATGCCAGCAAATCGTGTTAATATCGGCTAATTCTTGTTTTTTTTCTAAGAAAACATCTGTCCGGTTTTCTGCTAGATCCAAAACATTTTGCGCAATTAACTGGCGCATTACCTGGCTGGAGACAGTTTTCGTCACGGCAACCAACCGGACACTTTTTTCATCACGACCAACAAGAGCACATGACTCCTGTATCTCTTGTCGGACCTCCCGCAAGTTCTCAGCAATCATGTGCTCTTACCTCCAAAGCTTTAATTAACGTTTGCGACGGAAGAATGGTGGTGTACTTAATTCGTCATCATCACCAGATTTTACATCGTCACGATTAAATGTATCGAATTCTTTCTTTTCGATATTTTCAAATTGTGTATCATCAACTTTAGGACGCACTGTTTGCTCCTTGCGAATATCCCAATCACCAAAAGCATTATCATCTTCAGGTTGTGTTGGTTTTGCTTGTTCCATATCTAAAACCGGTTTTTGTGGGATGCTGTGGATTTGATTTTGTCTTGAAGTGCGGCCTTTATTTTCTTTTTTTGTTGGATCAATTCCTGTTGCAATTACTGTTACGCGAATTTCATCACCTAATTCTTCATTAATTGAAGTACCTAAGATAATGTTTACATCGCCAGTTGCAGCATTTGCAACAATATCAGAAGCATCTTGTGCTTCAAATAAAGTCATATCCAAGCCGCCTGTGATATTTAATAAGACTTGTTCAGCACCATCGATTGAAGTTTCTAACAATGGCGAAGAAATAGCTTTTTTCGTCGCTTCGATTACGCGATCTTCACCAGAGGCAACCCCGATCCCCATTAAAGCAGTACCTTGGTTTTCCATAACTGTTTTCACATCAGCAAAGTCCAAGTTCACGTAACCCGGAGCTGTAATCAAATCAGAAATGCCTTGTACACCTTGGCGTAAAACATTATCAGCTTCACGGAAAGCTTCTAACATTGGCGTTTTCTTATCAACAACTTCTAATAGACGGTTGTTTGAAATAATTAATAATGTATCCACATTTTCTTTTAATTGTGCGATACCTTCAGCTGCAAAGCGGCCGCGTTTTGGTCCTTCAAAAGTAAAAGGACGTGTCACAACACCTACAGTTAATGCGCCAAGTTCTTTGGCGATTTTTGCTACGATTGGAGCAGCACCAGTACCAGTACCGCCACCCATACCAGCGGTGATGAAGATCATGTCTGCACCATCTAAGGCTTCGCGAATTGATTCTTCACTTTCTTCAGCGGCTTTTTGGCCAACTTCAGGTTGTGAACCAGCACCAAGACCACGTGTATATTTAGGGCCTAATTGAATAACTGTTTCTGCTTTTGAATTTTTTAAGGCTTGCACATCCGTATTAGCTGCGATGAACTCTACACCTTTAACGTTTTCTTCGATCATTCGGTTGACTGCGTTGCCACCGCCACCGCCGACGCCGATAACTTTAATGACTGCGCCGTCATTTACGGTATTGTCAATTGAAAATTCCATAATGTTTATTCCTCCTGCTTGGGTTTAGTCGAAAATATTCGAAAAGAAATCTTTTACTTTATCTTTAACGCTTTCGCCAGTAGATTCATTTGTTTCTTCATAAGTATCTTCTTGGCCGTCATATTCATCATAGGCTTGCTCTTGTGTAACAGGAACTGGTGCTTCATGGCTTGTTGCAGGTTGTGTTTTTTCCCCTGTTACAGCCGTTTTAGCTAATTGATAAACTTCACTTAAGTTAGCAGAATAGTCTACGATTGAAATCACATTAGTAAAGACTGGGTTACGTAATCCCATGTGATTTGGCACGTACAATTTCACATTTGTGCCAAAAATTTCTTGGGCTAAGTCTACCACACCAGGTAAGCTTGCAGCGCCGCCTGTTAAAACGACACCTCCTGGTAAACTTAACGCATCAATTTCGTCTAGTACTTCTTTAGACTTGTTGAAGATTTGTTCCATCCGTGCTTCAATAATTTCTGCTAAATAGCGTTCATCAATTTTAACCGGTTCAGATTTACCAATGACATCTACTGGAAACTCTTCGCTAGCAGAAGTACGCTCTGGATAAGCATCCCCATAATTGATTTTTAGTGCTTCAGCGTTGTTAAATGAAGTATTTAAAACAGTTGAAATATCTTTTGTAACATATTCCCCGCCTTCTTGGTTAACGTGGGTGAATTTCAATTGTTTATCATGCATAACTGAAGTTGTCGTTTGACCGCCACCAATATCAATCACGGTCGTACCAAAATCTTTTTCACCATCAGATAAAATAGACTCTGTTAAAGCAAGTGGTGTAATCACCATTTCATTTAAATGAAGTCCTGCTTTTTCAACACATTTACGAATGTTGTGTAAAATTGTTTTAGGGCCGGTGAAAACAACGCCGAACATTTCTAGACGTACACCAATCATCCCCCGTGGATCTTTAATACCTTCAAAGCCATCCACAGTAAATTCTTGCGGCAAAATCGTAATGATTTGTCTTTCAGGAGGAACTGAACGTACTAAAGCAGCTGAAGCGACGTTACGTACATCTTCATCTGTAATTTCTTTTGATTCGCTGTTAACAGCAATCATTCCTTGACAGTTTTCTACTTCTAATAAGTTTGCTGGAACACCAACGCTCACACTGCGAATTTGGATACCTGCTTTTTCTTCTGCTTGCTTGACGGCCCGTTGAATTGCTTGAACCGACTTTTCAATATCGACAATAATCCCTCTGTTAATACCTTCAGATTTGGCGTTGCCTACACCAATGATATTCATTTGGTTTTCGACATACTCTGCAACGACAACTTTGACTGAAGTCGTTCCAATGTCAAGGCCGACATACATTCCCGTTTTTGCCATGAATGGGATTCCCTCCTACTAAATTTCCATATAGATCGAACAGTAAAGGTTCGTTTTTATCTATCAGTTTAATATTTTGTTCACTGCTAACAATAATACCACAAAAATCGACTTTTTAGAAATACGTTATGAAAAATATTTGAAATTTTTATTGCCCTATTTGACTGTTATTATTTGTTTCACTTTGGCTTTCATTTTCTGCTGTATTTTCATTAGTTTCATTTTGATTGGTAGTATCATTTGCGGTTGTTGTTTCATTGGTTTTTGTAGTAGCTTTTTTTTCTTCTTTGGGATAAGGATAAGTGAAAATCCCCACTTCCATATCCACTACCCCTTTGCCTTTTAATTCTTTAGCAACTTGAGGATAGTATTTCAATTGTTCTGCTAAATTCGAGATATTAATAATCACCGTATTGCCATCATTCATTAATAGATTTAGCAATTCTTGATTAGCGCTAGTTGGCGTGTATTTAATTTGTGACACGCTAGAACGTAATTCTTGCGAAAGTTTTTGATATTGCGTTAAAACAGCTAGAATTCGTTTTTGCGATTTAAAATCTTCTAAAATTGGTAAGTTTTTAGCTGGTTCTTTGACTGTCTCTGCTAACACTTTCCCATTTTCAATGACAGGGGCATAACTGTCGCCTTTTTCTAAAATAGCCACTTCTTGATATTCGGTAATCGCTAGTTTAAATTCGTTGAAATGTTCAATTGAGATTGCCACATTTTTAACACGTGGTAGTGCTTTTTTTATCTTCTCTTCATTACTACTACGCTGAAAATATTGCGACCACAGGCCTTGACTCAGTTTAAAGTCTGCCGCTTTTGTCACAGCAGCCTTTGAGACGGCATCATTTTTCACCACATGAAGTGCGGATAATTTACTTAATGGTGAAACATAATAAAGAGCAAATAACAACGGAATCAAAAACAGCGTAATGATAATTGCTAAGCGGCGATAAAGAACCGAATTGCGCTCATATTTCAATTTTGGCAGCCGATCGGCAAAAGAACCATTAGGATTTAACGATCCTCCCTCAGCTGGTAAGTCGCTCGCATTTTCGGGTAACTGCACTTCTTCTTTTTCTTGCCCATCAATGACTGTTGGCGACCACGGCGCATCTTGACCATTTTTTTTCCGATACTCCAAGTTGGCCTTTTGCCAGGGCGTCAGATCCACTGCATGAACATCAGAATTCTCACCTTTTTGCTTGGACTGGTCTTTTTTACTGATATGCGTCACCACCTTTAACTTACACTGTAATTTCTTTAACTAATTGATATAAACGCTCACTAGCATCTGGAATTCCCTCAGCCTTAGAAGCTTTAGCCATCTGTTGGCGTTTTGCTTGATCTTGCATAATTTCGTCAACAGCACGAACTAATGTTTCAGCTGTTAGCGCATCATCTTTAATCATTAGTGCTGCCTTAGCATCGACTAAGCTTTGCGCATTTTTTGTTTGATGATCTGCGGTCACGTAAGGACTTGGAACTAAAACTGCTGGCAAGCCTAAAGCCGTAAATTCGGCAATAGATGTTGCACCAGCACGTCCCACCAATAAGTCACAGCAAACCATCACTGCTGCCATTTTATCAATATAGGGGGCAACCCTGACATTTGTCAACTGGCTTAAATCAATCTTTGCTGCATCTTTAATTTCATTAAAGTAGCGTTCACCAGAAGCGTATAAAACCTGATAATCTCGACTAGCAAAAATCGGGAGCGCAGCTGTAACAGCTTGATTGATTTTTAATGCCCCTTGACTACCACCAAAAATTAAAACGGTAGGCTTTTCTTTTGCTAGACCAAACGTTGTTAAAATATCCGATTTTTGCGTATTGCTAACTTCACTGGCACGAGGATTCCCTACCAATACCGTTTTTTCTGCAGGAAAAAACTGGGCAGCATCTTTAAAACAAATCCCAATTTTTGTCGCATAACGACTTAAAAATTTATTGGTTATCCCTGGAATACTGTTTTGTTCGTGAACAATTGTGGGAATCTTCATCTTGGCAGCAGCATAAACTACCGCACCAGAAACATAGCCTCCTGTTCCAATTACAACATCAGGTTTAAAGTTTTTTAAAATTTGTTTTGCTTCTTTGATGCTCTTAAAAAAAAGTTGCAGTGTTTTAACATTATCAAAAGACAACTTGCGCTTAAATCCTTGTATTTCTAACGTTTTAAAAGGAATATCTGTTTTTGGTAGAATTTTGTTTTCTAATCCTTTTTTTCCACCAACATACATAAACTCAGAAGCCGGTTCTTGTTGTTTAACATAATTCACAAAGGCTAAGGCTGGGTAGATATGTCCCCCTGTTCCGCCACCGGTTACTAGTATTTTCACGTGCTTCGCTCATTTCTATTGTTTATTCAAGTTATTGACCGCCGCAATAAAGCGATCTCCTCTAATTTCAAAGTTTTTGTACTGATCCCAGCTAGCATTTGCCGGAGATAATAAAATCGTATCGCCGACTTCACTAATTCCATAGGCTTTTTCAACTGCGGTTTCAGCATTTTCACTAAATTCAACCCGTGGTACTTTTGCATCTCGTGCGGCTTGTGCGAGCTTATCTTTGGTTTCGCCAAAAACAATTACAGCCTTCAGACCGACTAAAGATGGAACCAATTCATCAAAACTATTACCACGATCTAATCCACCTGCTAATAAAATTAATTTTTCATGGTCAAAACCACTTAAAGCCATTTCAGTAGCTAAAATATTGGTAGCCTTGGAATCATTAAAAAAGCGTCGTTCATTAACAGTACCGACAAATTGTGTTCGATGCGGCACACCACTGAAACTTTGTAGTGTTTCTTTGATGTCTTCATTTGAAATGCCTTTAAGTTTTGCTACTGCAATTGCGGCCAAGGCATTTTCCACATTATGATTTCCGGGAACACCTAATGTGTCTGAATCCATGATAAATTCATCTTTAAAGTACAGCTTACCAGCTTTTTGATAGGCACCAAAAACAACTTGTGTGCTAGAAAAGGGAATAACTTCTGCCTTGGTTTTTTTCGCTAAATTTTGTAATACTGCTTGATCCCAATTTAAAATTAGATGATCATTTGGCGTCATATTTTCTTGGATATGCCATTTGGCTTTTTCGTATTCAGCTTGTGAACCATGATAATCCAAATGTGCCGAAAAAATATTGGTGATAACCGCAATTTCAGGATGAAAAGTCTGAATTCCCATCAATTGAAAACTTGATAGTTCGGTCACCATAACGTCTTTTTTTTGTGCATGTTGGGCGACTGTACTAGCAGGATAGCCAATGTTTCCGGCTAGTAGCGCTTTACCTTCCCGCATACCCGCATTTAAAATTTCACCAATCATAGTAGTCGTGGTCGTTTTACCATTTGTCCCTGTAATCCCAATTAGCGGACATTCAGCAATTTTATAAGCTAACTCAACTTCTGTAATAATTGGCAGACCTTTTTCTAAAGCCTTTTTAACTAACGGCTGGCTATAAGGTATCCCCGGATTTTTCACCATCAAGGCAAAATCTTCATCTAACAATTCAATTGGATGACTTCCCGTAACAACTTTTACCCCTAACGCTAAAAGATCTTGTGCTTCCGGGTTTTCTTCAAAGGGTTTACCGTCGTTAACGGTAACAAGTGCGCCCAAATCATGTAACAATTTGGCCGCACTGAATCCACTCTTTGCTAATCCCAGCACAAGAACTTTTTTATTTTGATATTCATTAATTTGCTTCATTTTTTCCATCTCCTACCAAATAATCAAAAGCGTAAGTGCAGAACAGACTACCGCGATCCCCCAAAAAACCAGATCGATTTTCCATTCAGTCCAACCGCTCATCTCAAAATGATGATGGATAGGTGACATTTTAAACAGGCGTTTACCGGTTAATTTAAAGGAAGTGACTTGTAACATAACACTGGCTGTTTCAATCACATAAATTAAACCAACCAATAACAACGTCCACTCTTGATGTAAAAGGATTGACGTTGCCGCAAGCAAACCGCCAAGGGCAAGCGATCCTACATCTCCCATAAAAATCTTTGCTGGTTTGTGGTTGTAAGGGAAAAAACCCAATAGTCCACCAATCACACTTAAACAGATGATCAAGACATCAAATTGGTTTTGCTTCCAAGCTATCATACCATAAGTTGCAAAGGAAATAACCCCCAATCCGGATACCAATCCGTCAATACCGTCCGTTAGATTAACAGCATTGGAAAAACCAACTAACCAGAAGATGACAAAAAGCCCATAAATAATTCCTAAGTTAACTTCTAAACCAAAAATATTTAATGTGTTCGCATTTCCCTCATGTAAAAAAACAACATAAAAAATAATTGCGCCTAAAATTTGACCAATTAATTTTTGTAGAGAATTCAACCCCATATTGCGTTTTTTAAAGATTTTAATAAAATCATCTAAAAAACCCAATAAACCATATAAAAATAGAATAAATAAAAGAATGAACAACGATGGTGTTAGTAAATTTTGCCACGCACCTACCCAAAGGCCTGTTAAAACCGAGGCAATTAAAAAGACAACGCCACCCATTGTTGGTGTACCAGCCTTAGCATTATGCCACATTGGTCCTTCATCACGAATTTCTTGTCCAAATTGTTTGACTCTAAAATAGCCAATAAAAAGTGGCATGACGGCATAGGTCATCGCAAAACTACTCACAATCGGTAAAATCATCTTTGTCCATTCCATTTTTTAATTCTCCTAGTTCATTTTAATGTATTCATTTTTTCTAAAAAATGAGTTCTATTTTCACTGCGTATATCATTTTTCTACAGCAGAAATCGCTTAGAAAAACTGACATCCTAGTTCATTTTAATGTATTCATTTTTTTCTAAAAAATGAGTTCTATTTTCACTGCGTATATCATTTTTCTACAGTGGAAATCACTTAGAAAAACTGACATCCTAGTTCTTTTAATGTATTCATTTTTTTCTAAAAAATGAGTTCTATTTTCACTGCGCATATCATTTTTCTACAGCAGAAATCACTTAGAAAAACTGACATCCTAGTTCTTTTTAATGTATTCATTTTTTTTCTAAAAAATGAGTTCTATTTTCACTGCGTATATCATTTTTCTACAGCAGAAATCGCTTAGAAAAATTATTCCATGGTGAATTCTATTGCCTTATCACCGATGCGTTCGTAAGGAGCCAGGCTTTGTGCTGTGCAGTAGCCATCGCCTTTAAAAGTGACTTTTACCCCCAATAAGTCGCCTAATTTAACTAAGTCAGCTTTAGACCAACTCGTTACGTCTGGCATATAATATTCTGAACCAGTCGTTAGCAGCAATAATTTTTCTCCGGCTAATACTTTTGTTCCATGGGAAGTTCCTTGTTCTTTAATTTTGCTACCTGTGCCAAGCACGACAGGAACTAAACCATTTTTGCTGGCATCAGCTGCAGCAGAGTCTGTTCCTAAATTACGATAGTCGGCAATTTCAATTTTTTCTGTATTCTCACTAGCGGGATCTGTCTGTTCATCTTTAAATTCCATCGCACGTTTTAATAATGAATTCCCAATATCGCCTAAAGCTTTTTGTTCCCAATGTTCAGGCATCTTCATCGTCATGTACAACACATACTCTGGATCTTCTGCAGGTACCATTTCAACAATAGAATACAAATAAGCTGTATCCCCTTGATAATAGCCGCCATTTTTTTCATCCGCAATTTGGGCAGTACCAGTTTTAGCAGCGATTTTATAGCCTGGGACATGATACACGTTATAAGCACTCCCATAGTCTTTGCTTTCCACTACATCCCGCATATATTCGCGTACTTTTGCCGTTGTTTGTGCACTAACAGGATTGCCCACCACTTCAGGTTCGGTTACACGTTCTGTGCCATTTTGACTGTTAACAACTTTACTAATGTAATGTGGCTCTAACATTTTACCATTGTTGGCAATTGCAGAAAATGCCCGCATCATTTGAAAATTCGTTACCCCAACCCCTTGACCAAATGAGCTCATGGCTTTATCCACAATATTATTGGTTGGTAAAATACCACTATTTTCCCCTGGCAAACCGGAGTAAGTACTTTGACCAAAACCAAATTTCTTCAAATACTGTTGCCAAGTATCTCCCATTTTTTGCTCGAGTTTTACCATTCCAACATTACTTGACCAAGATAGCGCTTGTCGCATATTCAAAGTTCGGCGTTGCTCTTGGTAATCCCAGTCGTTAATTGTGGCATCAGCAATTTTAATTTCACCAGAAGTAAACGTCTCGTTTTCATTAAAGACACCGGACTCAATTGCCGCTGCGGTAGTCATTACTTTCATCGTTGAACCCGGTTCGTAGCGATCTTCAACTAACAGGTTCATCCAATTGAAGTTTTTATCAGAAAATTCTTTTTTTGTTTCAGGGTTAAAAGTTGGACGTTGTGTCATGGCCAATATTTCGCCAGTCTTAGCTTCCATCAAGACAGCAGTCGCATCTTCTGGTTTGTATTTTTTAACAGCAGTGTCCATTAAGGATTCTAAATAAGTTTGTAATCCACTATCAAGTGTTGTGTAAATATCTTGACCATCTTTGGCTGCTTTTTTTTGAGCAACGGTTCCTGGCAATGGGTTTTGGTAGTTATCTTTTTGATAAACAATTTTGCCATCTGTCCCGCTTAAAATATCGTTATAAGCAGCCTCCAATCCCATCTTGCCAACTAAGCCTTTATCAATTCCTTTGTCATCTACTTCAGGCTCGGCATAACCAATAAAATGAGATGCAAATGTACCATTAGGATAAATACGATTGGGATGTTCATCAAAGTCTAATCCCGAAAGTCCTGCATCTTCCATCGCTTTTTCGATTTTTTTCTTTTTCTCTAAAGTTATATTTTTTCCCTTACCGGAAAACTCCACTTGATACAGTTCATTTTTGGCACCGTCTTTAAGGCGATCGATGACTTCTTTTTCATCTAAGCCTAAAATATCATGCAAAATAGTAGCAACTTTTTCGTAGTCCTTACTTTGGACATACAGTTTTTTATCCCCGGTTTTGTAATTTTTTGACAAAATAGCTTTTAAAGAATAAGAGGTAGCATCTTCAGCAATTGCAACACCATTACGGTCGTAAATCGTTCCTCTTTTAGCCTTGACTACTTTGCTGCCTTCATATAATGCCGCTGTCTTTTTCTCCAGTGATGTGCCAGCAACGTTTCCTACTACGACTAAATAGCCCAAACGAGTGGCAAACAAAAAGAACAACCCAATACTCGTAGCAAAGAGAATAATCCCTACTTTTTTGCGGTTGTTCGTTGGATTTTGATTTTTCTTACGGAAATACTTTCTAATTCGTTTAAAACGCATTTACTTCACTTTCCTTAAATTATCATCGTTAATTTTAAGTCCTTTTTTCTCTGCGATTTTTTTAATTCGCTCAGTTTTCGAAAGTTCGCTTTTTTCTTGTTCTAGCCGCGTTTTTTCTTCCGCTTGCTGTGTTGTTTGTGCTTCAATTTGGGAAACTTCTCGTTCTAGTTGACTGATATCAGTCCTTACATAGACAGTTAAAACAGCTAATCCGATAACTGCTGCCAAAAGAAAGATTCCGATAATTTTTTCCAAACCACTGATACGTTTTAATTTTCGTGCGGGTGAAGATGGGATGCGAATAATTTCAGGACGAGGTGGCGTCGATGGTTTCGCTGACGGATTTGGTTGTTCAATTTGTGGTGCTGCTTGATTCATATCGTAGTGATATTCACGTTTCGCTTCTGCCATTTCGACGCTCCTTTTTATTCTTTAATTCTTTCAGCAATTCGCAATTTTGCACTGCGGGAGCGATTGTTTTCATCAAGCTCTTTTGTAGTTGCAACAATTGGTTTGCGATTAATTAATTTTAATTCTGGTTGATATTCCACTGGTACGATTGGTAAACCTGGTGGCAAATCTTTGGGACTGCTGTATTCTTTAAAAATATTTTTAACCAAACGATCTTCTAACGAGTGAAAGGTAATCACACTCACTCTACCACCAACATTCAAAAGTGCTATCGCTTGTTCTAGAGACTCTTCAATTGCACCTAACTCATCATTGACTGCAATGCGAATCGCTTGGAAAATTCGTTTCGCTGGATGACCACCCTTACGTCTTGCCGGTGCAGGAATCGCCTCTTTAATTAAATCCACCAATTCTCCGGTAGTTTCAATTGGTGCAATTTGACGTGCGCGTTCGATTTTACGGGCCACTTGTTTAGAAAATTTTTCCTCGCCGTAGCGATAAAAGATTTTGACTAACTCATGATAATCATAAGTATTAACTAAATCATAAGCAGAAAAATCTGCCGTTTGATCCATCCGCATATCTAAAGGCGCATCTTGATGGTAACTAAAGCCTCGACTCGCTTCATCAAGTTGTGGCGATGAAACACCTAAGTCATATAAAACTCCATCAACTTGATTTATTCCTTGCTCTTTTAATGCGGCAGCTAAATTGCGGAAATTACTTTTTATAAAGGTTACTTTTCCAGCTGCAATCGCGTCTTTTAAAAAATCTTTTGCATGATCAATTGCTTTTTGATCTTGATCAAAGGCATAAAGATGACCTTTTTCATTCAATTGGGATAATAAATATTGACTATGACCGGCTCCGCCTAAGGTACAATCAACATAAATACCGTCTGGTTTAATATTTAGTCCATCGACTGTTTCTTTAAGCATCACGGTGTAATGTTGAAACGACTCCGCCATTTAAGTTCCTCTTTCTATAAGCCAAAATCAATCATTGTTTCGGCAATTTCGTCAAAATTCTCTTCGGCTTCTTCTGAGAAAGCCTGCCATTTTGCTTCATCCCAAATTTCAATACGGTTACTAACGCCGGTAATCACACAATTTTTCGTCAAACTGGCGTGTTTTCGTAAAGTCTGGGGAATATTAATCCGACCTTGTTTGTCAATCTCACACTCAGTTGCTGCAGAGTAGAAAAAACGGACAAAGGTACGGGCATCTTTTTTAGCCAATGGCATTTCATTTAGCTTTTCTTCTAATTTTTCCCATTCTGCTATCGGATAACCAAATAGACAGCCATCAAGTCCTCTTGTGACAATGAACTTTTCGCCGAGTTTTTCTCGTAATTTCGCGGGGACGATTAAACGACCTTTTGCATCGATTGAATGCTGAAATTCCCCCATAAACATCGAAAAAGCCCCCCTGTCACCACTTGATATACACAGTCTACCACAATCCCCCACTTTCTACCACCAATTATGTATACTAATCAGAGAAGTTTTTTGACTTTTATTCACCAAGAAAGACAACAGAATCAATAACAAATTCATTTCACTTTTGAATGCTAGAAAATCAGACAAAATGCAGGATGCTAAGCACAATAACAAAAATATAAAATACCATTGTTAACAGAAAAACCAAGCGCCAAAACATTTTCAAGTAACGTCCGTAAGACAGTTCACCATAAAAATAAGCGTGGAAAATTGCCAAGCCAATCCCTAAAACCAACATACCAATAATAAAATACGGTAATGCTGAAAAAGCAAAAGTAGCTTGTGATACTTGGTTGATTCCCAAAAAAAGAAAAGGAACAGCCAAGTCTGGTGCTTTGATTTTGAAACGTTTCGTTAAAGCAAAGGTCGTAACCAAAAAGTTACAGGCAACCAAAACGATTACCGGAAAAATGTACCAAAATGCTAATAACGGTGTAAACTTTTCCATTTTTCATTTCCTCTCCATACCGCTAGGGTAACTATACTTGATTTTCTTTACATCCGTGTAACAGTTCTTTTAAAAGTTCTTGTAGTCACCTAAGTTTTTCTTAAGTTTTCATACCCTTTCAAAAGAAATCACACCGTTTTTCTATTATAATGTTTCATAAAGGATGTGACTACATGATTACGCATTATTTTCTTAAAGATAATCAATTGAATGTAACAGAAGATATTAAAGAGTCTCTTTGGCTTCATGTTGAAAAACCAACCAATGAAGAAATCGAACATCTTTCAAAAAAATACGAATTGCCAAAAGATTACTTAACCAGTGTCTTAGACGATGCAGAAAATGCGCGTGCTGAAGGCCTTAACCAAGAAAACTTTTTAATTCCTGCGTTGCTATTATTACAGTTTCCTTATGTTTCAACAAGTCCTAGTGGTTATTTGCAATTTAATACTTACCCTTTAGCCTTAATTATCACCCCTGACAAAAAACTGATTACCGTCTGCAACTATCATATGCCTTTTTTTAAAGCTATTTTGGAAAAACCGTTACCTAAAAATGATATGAGCAGCAAGTTAAACTTGGTTTTACAAATTTTATGGCATTTGGCATTAACGTATAATCAAAATCTGGCTGATTTAAAACGGCAAGTCGACAAATTAGAAGGCCAAATCCAAGTTTCCACCGAAAATAAACATCTCTATCAACTTATGGATATTCAAAAAAGTCTGGTTTTGTTTGAAGCCGCTACAAAAGCTAATTTTAAAACCTTAACTAAATTAGCCAGCACAACCGAGTTTCAAGATCATCATGCTTATCATAATCATCTCCATGATATATTAGTTGAAACAAAGCAGTCCATGACCTCTGCTAAAATCAATTTACAACTCGTCAGTCAAATGAATGAAACTTTTTCAGCCATTGTTTCAAACAACTTGAATATCGTGATGAAAATTTTGACTTCTCTAACGATCGTTTTAACAATTCCTACTATTATAGGTGGTATCTATGGCATGAATGTAAAACTGCCTTTTGCCGAATCGGATAATGCTTTTTTACTGATTACTGGCGCTACGATCCTTCTTTGCTATTTAGCAATTAAATATTTAAAAAAGAAGAATCTTTTGTGAATTTATTGCCAGTTTACTTGAAGTAAGGCGCAAAAGAGAGTAAACTCCAAGAGAAGAATCTATGTAAGGGTGGCCTCTATGAACGAAAAAAAAACAAGCAGCACTTTTAGTAAAGTAACTAAAATCGTCATCTGGACGATGCTAATTTTAACGGTTGGTTCTGTCTTTTTGACTGCCATTTTAAGCGTCATGTAAAAATGAATACTGATTAAACAAAAACTGGAGACAAATTGTCCAGTTATAAACAAAGAGACCATAAAATCCAAAAGTTTGAGCGCTATCTTTTGAATTTTATGGTCTTTTTGTCTTAGTGGTAATTCTGTTTTACTTTTTAATTTCAACCTAATCACAGAAAAACATTTACATTCCACGGTTTTTTTACACTTTAATGACCTGCCATAGCTAAAAGTTCTTTGGCGTGTTCTAGCGTTAAATCTGTCACTTCTGAACCTGCTAACATACGGGCGATTTCATTCACTCGTTTATTCGGGGCTAATTCAGAGACGATCGTTTGGGTCCGTCCGTGGCTAATTTCTTTTTTAATGTAATATTGATAATCGGCAATAGCGGCCACTTGTGGCAAGTGGGTAATACATAAAACTTGTGAGTTTTCAGCAATTTTAGCGATTTTCTCGGCAATAGCTTGTGCGACCCTGCCACTCACGCCAGTATCAACTTCATCAAAAACAATACTTGTAATGCCCTGACTTTGAGAAAAAATGGTTTTTAATGCTAACAACATCCGCGATAATTCCCCACCAGACGCGACTTTGACTAATGGTTTTAACGGTTCTCCCGGATTTGTAGTCAAATAGAATTCAACTTCATCAAACCCATTTTCATGGAGTACTTTTTTGCCATTTTTAAACCGTACTTCAAATTGACTGTGTTCCATATAGAGTTCTTTTAACTCGGTTACAATTGCTTTGGCAAGTTTTCTAGCAATTTCTTTGCGCTCTTGGTGTAATTCTTCAGCTAAGTGCCAAGTAATTTCTTCTTGGGCACTGACCTCTTTTGCTAATTGTTCCAACTGACCTTCAGAAAAAGCCGATTCTGCCAATTCCTTTTTTATTTCATCATAGTAAACTAAAATTTCTGAAATAGTTTCACCATATTTACGTTTTAATTGGCGAATTAATTCCAAACGTTGGTTAACCTCTTCTAGGCGACCTTCATCAAAGGATAAACTATCCAATTGCCGGGAAATATCCCCAGCAGCATCTTGTAACAGATAAAAAGCAGATTGTAAATTTTCACTGACTGTTTCGTATTCACTATCCAAATGCGCAATATCTTGCATACTCGTTAAAGCTGCACCGATTCCATCTAAACTATTTGCTTCATCATTGGTTAAAAGCGCATAACTTTGGGCCAAACTATCGACAATTTTTTGATAGTTACCCAATTTTGCTCGTTCTTCTGCTAATTCTTCTTCTTCGTTTGGTACTAAATTTGCGCTGGCAATTTCATCTTGCTGAAAATGCAGCATATCCACTCTTTGTACATAGGACTGTTCATTGGCTTGAATTTTACGCATCTGCTGGTTCAAATGGGTAAATTTTTCATAGGCTCGTTGATACTTTTCCAATAACCCATGAAATTTTTTACCACCGAATTGATCCAATAAATGCAAATGACGTTCCGGCTGCAAAAGTTCTTGATGTTCATTTTGCCCTTGAATGTCAACTAAAAAAGCCCCAATCCGGCGCAAATTAGCCAACGTCAATGTGCGCCCGTTCACGCGACAAATATTTTTACCACTTTGGCTAATGTCCCGCTGCACTATTAATAATTCCTCTTCTGTTTCAATGCCTAATTCTTGTAATAGTTCACTAAATTGACTGTCTTTAGGCAATTCAAATAAGCCTTCTAGACTACATTTACTGCTGCCTTCACGAATATAATCACTCGATCCACGACTACCACACAAAAGGCCCATCGCATCAATAATAATCGACTTACCTGCTCCTGTTTCCCCTGTTAAGGCAGTCATTCCTTCATGAAACTGCAGTCGTAGGCTGGAAATAATGGCAAAATTTTTAATCGCTAATTCTACTAACATCTGCCTCAACTCCTGCTTTTATAAAAAGCGTAAAAATTCCCGACGTAAATCTTGCGCTGCCGTTTCCGTCCGGGTAATCATTAAAACGGTATCATCATCATTTAACACCGAAAAAAGATTATCTTGAAATCTTTTTTCAATTAAATTGGCGATAGCAGACGCGTTTCCGGGTAATGTTTTTAACACCACAAATTTTTCCATCTGATCGACAGAAACAAAGGCGTCTTTTAACATTTTTTCTAATTTGGCGCCTACATCTTCTGCTGTTTCAGCTGGTAGACTATAACGATAGCCACCTTCTTGGGATGGCACTTTGATTAATTTTAATTCTTTTATATCACGAGAAATCGTTGCTTGTGTAACCACAACACCGCGACTTTTTAACAAATCAACAAAGTCTTCTTGTTTTTGGATATTCTTTTCTGTTAACAAGCGGGTAATCAAACGATGACGCTCTTTCTTTCTCATAGCTTGCTCCTTCACATAAAATAAAGCCGCAGTAAATCAAATAAATCAATTCACACGCCTTTTTCTAAAAATTATTTTACTTTGAATTCTTATTAATAATAACGTATTTTTGCGTATAAATAAAGGTAGGAGTAAAACTAAAATTGCCCTGTTACTTTCCTTAAAAATAAAAAAAATCCAAATAGTAGCTGTACTTTAGCTATTTTCACAACGCTTTAGCACAAGGAGAAACGTTGTAAAATTAAAATACAATTACTATTTGGATGATGGAGCTAAAACTTTCATTGTTTTAATTGCAGATGGGCTTTATCCACCACATCGGAAATGACAATATCTGAAGCCAGCACTGGAACTTCACTTTTTTTCAGGTGGGTGATAAACTCAATGTTTCCTTCGCCACCTTTAATTGGTGAATAGTCTAGCCCAACCACAGAAAATCCGCTGGCTACTGCCATTTTTAGCGTCTTTTCCAATACCGCTTGATGGACCTTAGGATCTCTTACAATTCCGTGTTTTCCTACTGCTTCTTTTCCAGCTTCAAATTGAGGCTTGATAAGGGCCATGACATCTCCGTTGTCCACTAGAATTTTAGCTAACGGGGGTAAAATTAAACTTAGTGAAATAAAGGAGACATCAATTGTGGCAATTTGTGGCAAGCCATTGATAAAATCATCCGGTTTACTATAACGAAAATTCGTACGTTCCATCACGACTACCCGAGAATCTTGGCGTAGTTTCCATGCCAATTGATTATAGCCGACATCTAATGCATAGCTTAACTTCGCACCATTTTGCAACGCCACATCAGTAAAGCCACCTGTAGAAGCGCCGATATCTAACAAAACTTTATCTTGCATCGTCAAATCAAAAACTTGTAAAGCTTTTTCTAATTTTAAACCGCCGCGAGAAACATAGGGTAATTTGGCGCCTTTTAGTTCTAATAGGGCATCTTCTGCAATCTTTTCACCGGGTTTATCCAAGCGTTCGCTATTTTTAGCTAAGTAGACTAACCCTGCCATCACACCTCTTTTAGCTTGCTCTCTGGTTTCAAATAAACCTTGTTGGTGTGCTAAAACATCTACACGTTCTTTTTTCATCTTACAACTTCGCCTCCAAGGTTAATTCTTCTGTTAACATAAGCAACAACTCTGGTTTCACCAGTGAAATTTCCTGTAATTTTTTAAGAGATTCTTTGGATGCTGCTAATTCAGCTGCTAATAATTGATAGCTTTTTTCTACCCCCAGTAAAGCTGGATAGGTACTTTTATTTAACGCGGCATCATGACCGACATTTTTACCTAATTGGGCAGTAGTCGCAGTTACGTCTAATAAATCATCGCGAATTTGAAAAGCTAGTCCTAAATGCTCCGCTAAAATAGCTAATAAGGCGATGACACTTTCCTCTTGTTGAGCCAACAAACCTCCAGCTGTCAAAGCAAACGTAAACAAGGCCCCTGTTTTGCGTTGGTGTATATAAGCCATTTCTTGTAAATTTAATAGCTTTCCTTCGGCTTGCACATCTGCCGCTTGACCAGCAACCATCCCAAAACTGCCGCTAGCTTTGGCTAGATTTTGAACTAATAATAAACGCAATTCACCGTCTAAATCAGCTCGACTTAAAAGGTGAAATGCTTCAGTCAAAAGCCCATCACCTGCTAAAGTCGCCATTCCGGCACCAAATTTCATGTGGTTTGTTGGTAAACCGCGCCGCAGTTGATCATTATCCATCGCCGGTAAATCGTCATGAATTAACGAGTAGGTGTGAATCAACTCTAGTGCTGCACTTACCTGATAGGCACCTAAATCAATTTCTTTTTCAAAACCGGCAATCGTGGCTAATAATAATAGCGGGCGTATTCTTTTGCCCCCAGCATCAATTGAATAGAGCATACTTTTAAGGAGTGTTTCATCTGTTGTCTGCTGCCTTAGAAAATTGCGCATTTCAGCTTCAACCAATGGGAGCTGATTGTTTTTAAAAGTCGTTAATAAACTCATTTTTCTTCCTCTTCAAATACAACAGTCTCACCGTTTTCTTGCATAATCTTTGTTAGTGCATCTTCGGCTTTGGTTAAAGTTTCTTGACATTGCTTGCTCAATGTAATCCCTTTTTTAAAAGCAGTCAAAGCTTCTTCCAAAGGAACATCTCCTTGTTCTAGCTGCTTTACAATAACTTCTAATTCTTGCAATGATTCTTCAAATGTTTGTTTAGCCATTATTTCCTCCATTTATAAAGACGCTGCTTTAACATTCAAGCTTTTTTTAGTTTACTCGCTTATCTTCTTATTGTCTGTCTCAGCAATGCTTTTAACTTTTGCTGTGGCCAGACCATCTTGATAGTGAACAACTAATGTATCGTCCACTACAATTTCTGTAACACTTTTAATCACACTATCGTCTTTAGTAGTATAACTATAGCCTCGTCCCATAATTTTTAGCGGGCTTAATAAATCCAAAGACTGCACTGTATTTTGAAACACTTGTTGCTTTTGTTGTAACAAGTGATAAATACTTTTTTCTAAACGTTCTTGTAAATAGTTTTGTTGTTGCATTAATTCATTTACTTTATTTTTAGGATTAAATTGACGCAAATTATGATCTAGTTGCATAACTTTTTTTTCTTCTTCAAAAAGACGATTTTGCGTACTTTGCAGCAGTCGTTGTGTCAACTGATCCAATTTAATCGCTTGAGCTTCATACAATCGTTCCGGCTGGCGCAAGACATACGAAGCACTTAGACGTTCATAACGTTCCTTTTTCAAGGCTAGTTGATGCATAAAGGCTTGTTCTAGTCGCGTTTGTCGTTCTTTAATTTTTAAAATCTCATCACTTAACACCGGTACCGCCAATTCGGCTGCGGCAGTCGGTGTTGCCGCTCTCACATCCGCTACTAAATCGGCAATCGTTGTATCTGTTTCATGTCCCACCGAAGAAATAATCGGCGTTTTAGCTGCAAAAATTGCCCGTGCAACTTTTTCTTCATTGAATGGCCACAAATCCTCAATCGAGCCACCCCCGCGGCCAATAATCATCGTATCAAAATCTCCACTGGCTTCTACACGTTCAATATTAGCTACGACATCTCCGGCTGCTTTATCTCCTTGTACCACGGTTGGAAACAACGTAATCTCAGCAATCGGATACCGTCTTTTCACAGTCGTCATAATATCACGAATGACGGCTCCACTAGGACTGGTTAAAACGGCAATTTTTTTAGGATATTTGGGTAAAGCTTTCTTTGGCGCTAAAAACAGGCCCTCTTTTTCCAGCTTTGCCTTTAATTGTTCATAAGCTTGATACAAAGCTCCGACGCCATCAGGTTCCATTTGTTCAACATAAATTTGATAATTTCCACTTGCTTCATAAAGGGAAATACGCCCGACAATAAAAACCTTCATTCCTTCTTCTGGCTGAAATTTTAGTTTACTAAACGCGCCTTTAAACATTACCGCAGAAATTTTAGCTCCATCATCTTTTAATGAGAAATATTGATGATTAGGTCGCAAGCGAAAATTTGAGATTTCACCAGTCAAGTACACTTTTTCCAAATACGGATCTGCATCAAATTTACGTTTCAAATACTTGGTTAATGCTGTGACTGTTAAATACTCCTGCGCCATTTAAACACCTGATTTCTGCATATTATAAGCTTTGATTGTTTGATACAACAACATCGTAATCGTCATAGGCCCTACACCACCAGGAACTGGCGTAATAAAATCGGCAATCGGCTCCACCGCAGCAAAATCAACGTCACCGATCAACTTATTATTTGCATCGCGATTCATGCCCACATCGACCACGACGGCACCTTTTTTTACATAACTTTCATCCACTAAATGTCCGACACCTACTGCTGCAACTAAAATATCAGCTTGTCTAGCAATTTCTGGTAAATTTTTGGTTTTGGAATGAGTAATCGTTACTGTCGCGTTTTCCTGTAACAAAAGATGGGCCATTGGTTTACCAACAATATTACTACGACCAATCACTACCGCATTTTTCCCGGCTACTGAAATATCGTAAGCTGCTAAAAGTTTCATAATTCCATAAGGGGTACATGGAACCATCAAGGGATCTCCAGCAAACAAACGGCCAATGTTTAAAGGATGAAAGCCATCCACATCTTTTTTGGGGTCAATGGCCATGATGACTTTTTCTTCATCAATATGGGCAGGAAGCGGCAATTGGACTAAGATTCCATGAAAACGTGGATCTTGATTATAAGTTTCGATTAAAGCCAATAATTCTTTTTCAGTAATATCAGCTGCCCGTCGATCAACTTTAGAATAAATTCCCATCTTACCTGCTGCCGTTTCTTTATTACGAACATAAATTTTGCTGGCAGCATCTTCGCCTACTAAAATTACGACTAAACCAGGTGCAGTTCCATCATTTTCTTTAATCTTTTGAACTTCAACTTTCATTTTTGCCTGCATCGTTGTTGCTAATTTTTTTCCATCTAATAATTGGGCCACACAATCGCCTCTTTCATTCATTTAGACCTATTCTAGCACAGGGGAGTTTTATTGTGAAAGTTCCCGCGATATTTTGTAAGAATTTACCATTGAAAAATAAAATCAACTCACAGCATATAAAGGCTTGGCAAATTCACTTAACTTTTGAGTAATTCAGGCAAAATATTTTTAAAATGCTCTCTTAATTTTTGAAATACTTTACAGATTACCACTAAAGTTGATTTTTGAAGTAAACTACCAATAAAATTGACTAAAAAGCAGATTCCCTCGTGTCTTAAAAAAATTCTAATCACTAAAAAAAACAGGTGAAAATCATTTAAGATTCTCACCTGCCTTAATTTACTTCACTACAGTTTATCCTTATCGGCCACTTCTTTAGTCAAATCCGTATTAATTGCGGATAAAACCCCATTGACGAATTTACGTGATTGATCATCGCTAAATGTCTTGGTCAGTTCCAAGGCTTCGTTTAAGGCCACTTTGTTGGGAACATCTTTTTCATACATCATTTCGTAGCTGGCAATGCGTAAAATACACAAATCCATTTTAGAAAGACGTTTAATACTCCAACCTTTTTTTAAATGTTTTTGAATCAATTCATCTAAGGCTACTTTATGTTCACACACACCTACTACTAATTGATCTAAATATGCAGGAACAAAATTTTCTTGTTCTGCGTCCACCATTTCGTGGTGCTCTAATTCGATTGCTTGCATAATGGCATCTTTTTTGTCTAAATCCTGGTTAAAATCTAAGGGAAATAAAGCTTGTAAGGCCATTTTTCGGATCTCGTGACGAGATAATTCTTTACTCATTTTCTTCCTCATTTTCAAATAATTCATCTAAATCTGGTGTTTCAATTTTTTCTGGTACGACAGCAACAACATGAACGTTTACCTCAGTTAATTCAACATCTGTCATAAAGAGTACTTGTTGTTTCACTCGTTCTTGAATTTCCATCGCTGTTTTTGGCACAGAAACACCATACTTCATATAGCAGTAAAGGTCAACCTTAATCCCGGTCTCGTCAATTGTTAAAGAAACACCTTTACCATGGTTTGAACGACCTAATAGTTGGGTCACATTACTCGTAAAGCTTCCTTGCATGTCATAGACACCGTCAACCTTGGAAGCGGCAATCCCAATAATAATCTCAATCACTTCAGGAGCGATTACAATTTCTCCTAAATCTTGATTTGCATCTAATACTAAATTCTTTTCGTCAGCCACAATGACGTCCCCCAGTCTAATTACAATTATGCGCGTGAAACATATGAACCGTCAGTTGTATTAATAATCAATTTATCACCTTGATTAACAAAAAACGGTACGTTCACGGTCACGCCAGTTTCCATGGTTGCTGGTTTACCGCCCCCAGAAGAAGTATCTCCTTTGATATTGGGTTCTGTTTCAGCAACTTCTAAAACCACAGTATTTGGTAAATCAACACCTAAAATCTCTGATCCATACATAATAACCGTGATTTCCATGTTCTCTAGCATATATTTCAGTTCGTCTTTAATTTGTTCTGTTGGAATCTCAATTTGTTCATAAGTTTCCAAGTCCATAAAAACATGGCTGTCGCCACTTTCATACAAGTATTGCATTTTACGATTATCAATTTGCGCTTTCGCAACTTTTTCACCGGCTCGGAAAGTTTTTTCTTGCACGGCGCCATTCCGCAAATTTTTTAATTTTGAACGGACAAAAGCTGCCCCTTTACCAGGTTTTACGTGTTGGAAATCTACCACACGCCAAATATCACCGTCAACTTCAATTGTTAAACCTGTTTTAAAATCATTTACTGAAATCATGGCTATCCTCCTTATTTACTAGCACCAAAAGGCTGTCTGCAATCCAGCATATTCGTTAATAGTTTATCATTATTTTAATCCAAAGGCTATAAAAACCCTCTTTGTTAGCTACAACTCTTATGTAAAACCGTTTGCGTTCACGACAAAAAAACGCAATTTTTTATCGGATAAAACCAAATAAAAAATTGCGCTTAAAAAATTACTGCAAGGCGTGTAAACCAGCCCCAATAATTCCGCCAGTGTTTGGATAAGGAGAGATAGCTAATGTACTAATACTATGACTTTGCGCAGGAACAATCCATTCTCCTAATTTTGTTTTGATTAATGGAAGTAAATCAGGATTTAGCGTCATAACACTGCCGCCAAAAACAATTTTTTGTGGGTCTAGCAATGACACGATGGTGTATATCGCCTGACTAACATCTTTGCCCCAAGCTTCCACTAAATCTTTTGCTAAGGGTTCTCCTAAGCGATAACGGCGAAAAATTTCTTCTGGTGTTACAGTCCCATCATTATAGGCTTCTTTGCCTTGTTCTGCTAAAGCAGGACCTGCCGCACTTTGCTCGACAGAATACATTTGACCATTTCTTTTCTTTAATGGAATTAAACCAAGTTCTCCGGCAAAACCATTGCCACGAATAAAGTCACCTCTAGTCATAATAGCACAAGACAATCCTGTACTAATGGTGACATAGACGAGTAATTCCTCATTTTTAAGACCAGCATAATTCCATTCTGCTCGCGTTGCTTGATAGACATCATTGTCGATCACGATATTTCCCACAGCCGGGAATGCTTCTCTTAAACGCGCGACAACTGGAAAATTTTCCCAAGCTAAATTATTTTGAAAAACTGCCACACCAGCTTTGCGGTCCACTAGACCGGGAACCCCTAGTCCTACACACACTTCATGAGGGGATAACTTACTATCAACTAACACTTGTTCGATTACGCGACAAACGACAGCAAACATTCCTTCACGATCACTAGCACTTGAAAGTAGACGGGTGATATGGGTGACATTCCCCAGTTCATCCACCAAACCACCAGCAACTTTTGTCCCCCCAATATCAATACCGATTGCATATTTCATTTTGCCATCTCCTACTGATAATTTTTGTTATAGCGCCACAAAAGACTAAGTAGCCCTGCAAGACCTACAACTTGTAACGCTAAACCTGTATAGCCAATATTTTTTTGACCATAAACGATTAATAAAAAACAGACGATAAAGACTGCTACCTGCAGCCAAAACTTCGCTTTACTCATCATAATTCCTCCATTCGATTGCCCCAGGAGCCAATGTAATCACGTAATTTTTTTTGTCTGTATAAATTTTTGACACTTGTTTTTCGTCTGTATTATTTACCACCGCATATTGTCTTTTTTCTGGATACGCATGAACTTCCACATCGGGATTTTCTGCATACCAAATGTTTAACTCTTCTTCTTTATGGGCTGCATAATAAATGGCCCGTAAAAAGATTTGTGCATTTTCTGGTGAATAAGGCATGCCACTAAAGTACACGCCACGTCCTTTAGAAAAGTCGTGGGTAGCCAATTGTACACTACCATCAAGATAGCGTAAAATTTGTGTTTCTTCCGATAGTGCATAAATATTTTTTTGCATTTCTCCAAATTCTACCTGCGTTGCTTTGTCGGTGATGAAATGTGCTGAAACTTCATCTTTAAAGTATTTATCTGTCGATAAGCTGAATCCTAATTCTTTGTCGACACCTAAAATATGCGCCAATTGGAAGAAGCGTCCATTCGCTAGATGAGCCGTTGGTTCTCCAATTCCAATTAAACCACCACCGTTTGCTACCCATTTCGTTAAAGTTGCAATTAATTGTGTATCTTGCCAATTTTTGCCACCAGAAAACGCGGTACCCGCATCTCCTACATTAATCAAAACATCAATATCTCCTGGAACACCTGCTTTTATATCCGCAAAGTTTAAAAATTCAACGGCAATTTTTTGTCCTGATAATGACTCTAAGACACCAAGATAGCTATAAATTTGTTGATACCACAAAGCGTGGGCCACCATATGAGTCTGCCATGAACGCAGTTTTCCCCAAGAGTTTAAAATACCAACTTTTATGCCTACATAAGGTTTGACATCTGCTATTCTTTCATACAAATCGCGAAATTCTGCAGTGACACTACTTACGTAATCAACAAATTCAGGAAATTTATTGGCTAGGGATAAATACCCGCCATAACCAATGCGATCGACAGGTTTACGTAAAATAGCGCGTCGCGCTGTTAACCAGTTTTCTTTGGCTTCGATTGTTGGATCATTTCCCTCATAAAAAACATCTGGGAAAAAGTACGGTAAAAATCTTCCTTCCGTGTACTTCACATGGGGAATTTCTGAAATCATTCTTAAAGTCGTTCCGTTGCCTACGCTTCCTACAACTGCATCCAAGCCAATTTCTTTAAAATAAGGTCCATAGGGCTCTGTTCCAATCCAGTTATCTCCTAGAAACATCATCGCTTCTCGTTTAGCATCATGTACAATTTCCACTAGCTTTTTGGCTTCATTTGCAACAAAGCGTTGGATGAAATCAATATAATCCAAAAAGGCTTGGGAAGGAACACGAAATGGTGAATTATAATACCCTTCATCAACAAAATCTTCAGCGTGTAATTTGTAGCCATAGGCTTGTTCAAATTCTTTTAACGCTCGCACAGATACCGTCGAACCATAACCAAACCAATCGACAAATTTTTCCTTTTTTTGATCATTGAAAAATAGTGTAAAATGATAAAAAAAGGTCGTAAAACGCACCACATCAGTATCTGGATTATCGGCTAGCCAGTTGGTCAAAAAATTACGAACAAAGGCTTTGGACTCAGGCTGTCTAATATCAAAAGGAATCTCATGGGGTTTATCTCCCCAATCGTTGGTGATATGATTGTACATTTGAGTTGGATCCCAAATCATACTGGCTAAAAAGGAAACTGTGTACTCATGATAAGGTTGCCATTTTTTTAAAGAAACGACATTTTGTTTTTGATCCACTTCCCAATCTTCATTGGCTAACTTCTCACCAGTCGTTCGATCGTATACTTCCCATAATTCTTTGGGATCTTCTCTGTAATTTGGTTGCAGTTGTTCTTCTAGATAACCTTTCATAAACCAAATTTTAGGTTCATCTTCTGTGGCACAGACCCGCTCACTTAACAAAAAAGCTTGTTGCACTTCTTCTAAGTGCTTTTGGGCAAAGTCATTGTGTCCTCTTGCTACAAAATAAGTCGTATAAATTTTTGCTCCAATTTGTTTTAGCTCTTCATCAAGCTTTGTACCATCGCTATCGCGAATGGCATCTGCCCCCCACAAAGCCATTAAACGTTTGGTTTCTGCCAAGAAGTTACTCTCACTTGGAATGGTTACTCTTCCTTTTTCCATCTTCGTCTCTCCTATTCCTTATTCCCGCCAACTGTCATTCCTTGGGTCAATTGTTTTTGAACTAAAATATATAAAATTAGTGTAGGTAACATCACGATTACTAAACCGGCGTATAATTGCCCATAATTAGCAGCAGCTTTTTGTCCGGCCATCAAATTAATTAACCCGACTGGTAACGTCTTATTCGGACCTGGAATCAACGTTAAGGCGATGATATACTCATTCCAAAAACTCAAGAAGTTAAACAAAATAACCGTAATAATACTTGGTTTTGCCAAAGGCGCCATGACGACCACCAGCGTTTTGAAAAAACCAGCGCCATCAATATAAGCTGCTTCTTCATAAGAAGAAGATAACGTACGAAAATAATTTGATAATAAATAAATCGTAAAAGGTAAGGCCGTAGCGGCATACACAAGGGCTAAAACAAAGAGATTATCAATAAAGAAACCTTGACCACTGATTTTTCGCAATGCATTATCCCCGTCCAAAAGCATTAGAAAAATCGGTACGACAATATAATTGGAGTTAATAAACAAGCCCATCATAAATAATGTATTTAAAATCCCACGGCCTTTAAATTTGAAGCGGGCTAAAACGTATGCTGCTGGGAGTGCCACAACAATTAAAATCACTAATGCCAGTGCTGTTACTTTGACTGAATTCCACATGTAAAGTCCCATGTTAGCTTTTTGGAAGGCGGCTACAAAATTGTCGAAATAAAAGCCTTTTGGTAGTGCCCACGGATCGCCGTAAAACTCTGAATTTTCTTTAATTGATGCTAAAAATACCCACGCAATCGGTACAACAATCGAAATTGCCAACGTGATGAGGGCAACATAGACAAAGATTTTATAAAGTTTTGTAGATTTTTTCATCTTGTTTCCCTCCTAAAATTCATAAACGTCACGTTTGGTAATTTTGTTTAACACTGCAGATAAGATAAACGAAAAAGTAAAGACAACCACTCCGATTGCCATCCCATAGCCATAAGAAGAATTTGTATAAGCTTGTTTATACATATAACTTAAAAATACTTCTGTTGAGCCATCTGGACCACCATTGGTCATTGCTTTGACTAATAAGAAACTTAAATTAATCGTACTAATCACAAAAAAAGTTAAGGTTGTTCGAATGGTACTCCAAGTTAGTGGCAATGTTATCGTGAAGAATTGCTGGATTGCACTCGCCCCTTCTAGAGCCGAAGCTTCATAAAGACTTTCTGGAATTGAAGCCATTGAAGCCATGTACATCACCATGTAATACCCAATTGCCTGCCAAATTAAGGCCGCCCCAATTGAATAGATAACAATTTTTTGATTACCCAGCCACAACTGTTGTAAGTTTTCAAGACGCACTGCACTTAATAAATTATTCAATAACCCGCTGCTGGGATCATAAATAGCAGAAAAAATAGCTGCAATAACAACGATTGATAAAATATTAGGGATGTAAAAAATAATCCGGAATAAATTAACACCCTTGAATTTTTCCCGCGTCAAAATTGAAGCAAAAATTAAGGCTAGAGCTAACGTAAAAATAGTAACGATAACAATTAATAAAATTGTGTTCTGGAAAGAACGGAAAAATGCCATGTCTTTAATTAAGGTCTTAAAATTATCTAACCCAACAAATGTCTTTTCAGCAGAATAACCGCCCCATTTAAATAAGGACATAAAGAAAACATTAATGGTGGGATACACCATGAAAATCAATACCAATAATGTCGCTGGGAGCAGACATAAAGTGATAAACACCTTCTTTTGTTTCTTTTCATTCATAGGATCACCTTTTTTAGTATTATTTATAAACAGATATTATTTTTTTATTTATAACTTTTACTACTTTATGATAAAAGGCTGCCACAAATTCCTTTGTCACAGCCTTTTATCTGCTACTTATTGTTTATCTGCTGCTTCACGAATTTTATCCGCCGCACTTACAACGCTATCTTGCCAGTCTTTTACTGTCTTATCGCCAGAAACAACACTGTCTACTGCGCTAAATAATGTATCCCGCATATTTACGCCTTCAACTGTTACAGTATTTTCAAGGCCACCCATTACTGCTTTGGCACCATTATCGTAAATACTGTAGAATAATTTATTGTCGCCCTCTAATTTTTCTGACATCCCTTGGATTGGTTGAATTGCGCCAGCTTCTTTAAAGATATCTGCTGCTTTATCAGAGTACATATAAGAAATGAATTTCTTACCTTCTTTTTTATTTGCAGCTCCTGTTGGCATCCACATTTGTTCAAAGAATGTATAAGAATAGCTATCACCACCTGATTCAAAGGCAGGCAAAGCAGTCATTCCCCATTCAAAACCATCAGCTCGTGGTGCATCTTTCATCTCACCAGGTACCCATGTTCCATTTGGCATGAAGATCGCTTTATCATCTAAAATTAGTTGTTGATTTTTAGTAAAGTCATTGTCATTGGCATTGGCAACTGTTGTTGTAGCCGTATATTTCGCCAATTTACCAACTGTATCAAATGCTTCTGTCGCTTCTTTAGAAGACCAAGCTCCTTTTTGATAGGTCATCGCTTCATTAAAGAATTCTGGGCCACCTGTTACAGAAAGCAAACTATACATAAATGAGTCCAAGTAACCGGCTGTTGGATAAGTAAATAATGCAATTCCTTCTTTTTTCGCTTTTTCACCTAAATCCCACATCTCATCCCAAGTTTTTGGTACTTCCCAACCTTTAGTTTTTAAAAGATTTGCATCATAGAATAAACCAGTTGGTGAATAAAACATCGGAGCCATATACGTCTTTTTGTCATTGTAAGGATTTGTTGCTAGTGTATCAATAAAGCCTGGAATCAATTTATCTTTCACGGTCTTATCTTCACCAGGTACTTTCATATCAAATACATCTGTTAAATCTTCCAAGTTTTTGTCTTTGATAAAGGTTTCGGTCAACCCCGCTTCACGCCCGGTCGCAAGTAAGATTACATCTGGATAGTTTCCTGCTTTCATATTTGGACTAATGACATCTTCTAGTTTTTTGTCAACGGTCAATTCTACGGTCACGCCGGGATTGTCTTTTTCGTATGCAGCTTTTACTTTATCCCACATATCTGCGCCATAGGCAGATTCTAGTGCCGCCACTTTCAAAACTTTTTTATCTCCTGCTGCTTTGTCTCCGTTGCTGCCGTCAGTACTGCCACCACCGCCACAACCTGCTAGTAAAAGACCTGATAACCCCAAAGCTAATACCAATCCTAATGCTTTTTTCATGTCGGATTCCTCCCTCATTTGATGGCTTAAGTATACCTTTATTGTAAGCGCTTTAGTTTTAAAATATTGGTCGTTTTTTTAGAAATATTTATAAATTCCCGATTTAGTAAAATATACTAAAACTAACGGTGGTGTTTACGATATTGATTAGGGGAAGTGCCAATCCCTTTTTTAAAGGCTTGGTTAAAATAAGATTGCGAAGTAAAACCCGCAATTTCTGCAATTTGACCAACAGAATAGTCGGTACTAATTAATAATTCTTGGGCGTTTTCTAGACGCTTTTGCATCATATAATTCATGGGTGTTTCAGCAAAGTTCTCTTTAAAAATATGAATCATATAGTATTTATCCAAATGCAGTTGACGGGATAAAACATCTAAGGTTAGATTTTCTTTATAATGTTGATCAATAAAGTCTTTAATAATCGCGCCATCTTTTGAAATATTTTTATTTTCAATCTCGATTAAACTAAAATTATTACTGCGTAAAACTTTCACCAAAACAACTTCCGCCAATCTTTGCAAAACAGCATTTGCCCCTTGTTGTTTTTCATTTATTTCAGCAATAATCAATTTTAATAAAGGCACCATTTCGTCCAAAACATCGCGAAAAATATAGTGGCTTTCCCGCTTGTTTTGTTTAACAAAACGGATATTGTTCACTCCAATCACGATATACCATAAAGGAAATTCTCCTGATGATTTTTCGGTATGGCGTACATACGGATTAACCACGACAATATCGTGGGCTGCAATCGGATATTCTTTCCCTTCGACAATAAAACTCCCCCTACCACTTAATACGTACATAACTTCCGTAAAATAATGGGTATGTAAAGTACTATGCCAATCTTCTTCACTAAATTTAGATTGATGTACATAGATTAGCTCAGCTTGCTTTAAAACAGCATCAATTTCTTTTACCATAATTTCCCTCCTTCCTTCGAATTGTAAGCGTTATTTTCACTTAGGTCAAAATAATTCTCGCATTTCTTTTTGCAAATAAAAAAATACTATTAACATTCGGGTCAAATTAGAAAAAAACATAAAAAATGCGTTACCAACAAGTAGTAACGCATTTTTTTGCTTAGTAGCTTATAAAATAATCAGCTCTTTTGGTGAGCGAGTTAAGACTTCATTCCCAGAAGCTGTAATTAATAAATCATCTTCAATTCTCACACCACCGATTCCCGGTAAATAAATTCCTGGTTCATCTGTAATGACGTTATTTACAACAAACTGTTTATCTGCTCTAAAGGAAACATTTGGTCCTTCATGAATTTCTAAACCAATACCATGACCGGTAGAATGTCCGAATGCTTCGCCATATCCAGCCGCTGCAATGTGGTCTCTGGCAATGGCATCTAATTGAATACCGGTTAAACCTGGTTGTGCTGCTTCAATTACTTTTAATTGTGCTTCTAACACAATTTGATAAATTTCTTTTAGCTTTTCGCCTGGGTCGCCGATTGCAAATGTTCTCGTCATATCCGAAACATATCCCTCATAATAACAACCAAAGTCTAACGTAATTAAATCACCTTGTTCAATTATTTTATCACTGGCAACCCCATGAGGCATTGCAGAACGAAGACCACTTGCTACAATCGTGTCAAAAGAGACGCTGGTTGCGCCAAGAGAGCGCATATAAAAGTCAAGTTGATTGGCAACCTCAATTTCAGTCATACCCGGACGAATAAATTTTAAAACATGTTCAAAACCTTGATCGGCAATTTGGCATGCTTTTTGGATAAGTGCAATCTCATTTTCATCTTTTACTTCCCGCAGCGTTTCAATCATTCCTGCAATAGGAATGAGCGGTGTTTCTTCTATGATTTCTTCTAAAACAGAGTATTCAGCAAAGCTAATATAGTTTTCTTCAAAGGCTAGCGCAGTGATATTTTCTTGTTGACATAATGCCGCTACTTCGTCAAAAATTGGTCCTACATTTTTAATAATTTCAAAATCAGGCGCTTGTGCGCTAGCTTGTTCTGTATAGCGAAAATCCGTCACAAAAAACGCTTTGTTTAATGTGATAACAGCTAAACCTGTCGTGCCAGTAAAATTGGTTAAGTAACGCAAATTATATGGACTTGTCACTAAAAAGCCATCGACTTGTTCTTTGCGCATCGCTGCTCGTAATTTTTCTACTCGTAACATCATGTTGAATTCCTTCTTTCTTTTGACTTTCCCAATCATTATAGCAAATATAAGAGAAAATAAAAAAGATTGCGACAAAACTATCTTTCTTTACGGATACAAATGTTATTTCCCATTCATATCCGTCACAACTACAAAAAGTAGTTGCGTACAGCATAGTTTTTCACAACCTTTTAATCATTATTTGGCTTTACCAAAAAAGAAAGATACTACCGCTACAACGATTACCGCACCTAAAATCGATGGGATAATCGCCATGCCCGCAATATCAGGTCCCATATTGCCAAACAGTGCTTGTCCGACTGAAGCCCCTGCCAATCCGGCAATAATATTAAACAAACATCCCCGTTTTTCACCGGTAATTGCTCCTGCAATTGCTCCAATCACAGCACCCACAATTAATGTCCAAAGCATTTTTTTCACTCCTTTTACAAAAACTACAAAAATAAAGTTTCTAACAAATAACTAGGCTGTCTATAAGCTATTTAAAATTTATCTTCAATTTATGGTAACATATTTCAAAATAATAACGAAAACATTGACTCAAAGAACGCCTTTTTTTCAATCTTTTGTGGTCATCAAAAGTTGTTAACGACACTAACTTATACCAAATAGTTACATCTAATTTCTAAGTTTTAACGTAATTTTCAACAACCCAACTAGAGTAGGAAAAGCTAACGAAATCCTACCCCCTAAGGCAAAAAATTATTAAAGTGACTTTTTTTATTTTCATAAATTTTAGCTTTGAAAAAAGTGATTCGTGAAGCTAGTCAGTGCTAGCGCAATCAAATCAATATTTTTTTATGAAAAATTTATACTTCCTTTCTGTCAGATAAAAAATAACCATAAAAGCACATGCCTTTACGGTTACTGTTTTTTGCCCATTAATTTTACTTGCCAACTT
Organism: Candidatus Enterococcus myersii; assembly: GCF_017316025.1. GTDB lineage: Bacteria > Bacillota > Bacilli > Lactobacillales > Enterococcaceae > Enterococcus_C > Enterococcus_C montenegrensis. The sequence continues at coordinate 76,320 of NZ_JAFLVT010000013.1, read as the reverse complement.
TTTAACCCGCGTTTGACAACTTGAAAAAAAGTTAGGGAACGTACCAAGTGATCTGCCGGTACATATTCTCTGATGGCACGTAAAACCTTTTTCGGTTGTTTTGAAGAAAACGAGTAAATCCCATTTTTCTTTGTTTGAATAGCATAGCGTGGGATCCATTTTCCTTTGAAATAAACAGAAGCTACCACAAAATCTACTTCTTCCCACGGAATTTGGATGAATTTATTAATATCACGATCATTGTAAAATTCAAAGGCCTTATCACCAATCATAATCTTCCCATACTCACCAATGCCAAGATAAGATGTTGCATCAATAGTCAAATCAACTTTGCTATTTAACGACTGAACCATTACAGACACTTCCTTTATGGATATTTATTAAGTATTATAGCCATAACAACTACCAGATGTAAAACAAAAGCCCAGGGAACAACCCCTGAGCCCTTGTAAAAAATTTTGATTACATGATGTTTAATACGTGTAAACCAACACCGACAACGAATAAGCCAATGATGATAACGATTGGAGAAACTTTTTTCTTCAATAACCACATGCAAAGTAAAGTTAGTAATAAACCAGCAAGACCTGGAATTAATTGATCCAAGTTATCTTGTAAGGTAGTTACTTTTGTAGGAGTTTGGGAAAGACCCGCACCTACTTGACTGAAGGCTTCTTGAATACCTTTCCAGCCGTCAGGTAATTTATCCCAGTGAATAAATGCTTTGTCGTCTAATTGAACTTCAGAAACAACCGGCGTAAATTTAACACTTACCCAACGTTGTACTAATGAACCTAAAACGAACATACCTAAGATAGAAGCACCTTTTGTAACTTTTTGTAACAAACCACCTGATAAGTCATCAGTAATTTTTGAACCAGCTTGGTAACCAAATTCTTGTGTGTACCACAAGAAAGCAATCCGGATAATATTCCAAGCAAAGAAGAATAATAATGGACCCATAATGCTGCCGCTCATTGCAAGAGAAGCACCTAAGGCACCTAACATTGGACGTACAGTAAACCAGAATACTGGGTCACCGACACCAGCTAAAGGTCCCATCATACCAACTTTAACCCCTTGAATTGCTACATCATCAACAGGTGCACCATTCGCACGTTCTTCTTCAAGGGCTAAAGTAACCCCTAATACTGGAGCTGCTAAATATGGATGAGTATTAAAGAATTCCAAGTGGCGTTTTAAAGCTGCCGCACGATCTTCTTTGGTTGTATATAATTTTTTAATTGCTGGGATCATTGCATATGCCCAACCACCGTTTTGCATACGTTCATAGTTCCATGAACCTTGAAGGAACATTGAGCGGAACATGACACTTCTACGGTCTGCTTTTGTTAATTGAATTTTTTCAGCCATTGTTTGTTCTCCTCCTTCAAGATTAATAGTCGTTCAAAATATCGCCTAATGGGTCGCCTGTGTTACCGCCACCGCCATTACCTGAACCACCAGTTTCTTCTAAGTGTAGGTAAATTAAAGCGATAGAAATAGCTAAAGCACCTAATGCGATTAATGTTAATTGTGAAATAGCCGCTACCACAAAACCGATAGCAAAGAATGGCCATACTTCACGAGTTGCCATCATGTTAATAACCATTGCATAACCAACGGCTACTACCATACCACCACCGATTGCCATACCATCTGTTAACCAAGCAGGCATAGATTCTAAGAAGCCACGTACTGTGTCAGCAGGAATCAATAGTAAAGCGGCAGCAGGAATAGCAATACGTAAGCCTTGCATACAAATTGCAACCCATTGCCATAGTTCAATTTTACGGTAGTCGCCTTCTTCAGCAGCGCTATCCATGATATGGATAATTGGCACAGCTAAAGTACGTGCGATCATTGTTAAGAACAAACCAGCAACAGCTAGTGGGATAGCAACGGCAACAGCAGATGCAACACCAGCTTTTCCTTGTCCACCTAAAACTAAAATAATTGCGGATGCGACAGCTGCCAAAGCAGCATCTGGTGCAACTGCGGCACCGATATTTGCCCAACCTAGGGCGATCATTTGTAGTGAACCACCCAAGATGATTCCGACTTCTAAGTTACCAGTTACTAAACCGATCAACGTACATGCTACTAGTGGTTGGTGGAATTGCCATTGGTCCAAAATACCTTCCATACCAGCTAAGAAAGCAACGATGACCACTAAAATCATTTGGATTATGTTTAAATCGTGCATGATTAAGCCTCCTCTTTCTTATGACTAATTGGCGTTTGCCAATTCAGTTTTTGCTTTTTTCAACAATTCGTCAAAGTTTTCTTTTGAGTTAGCTGGTACTTTACGTACGTCAAAAGTAATTCCTTTGTCTTTTAATGTTTCAAAAGTTTGAACGTCTTCATTATTCATTGATAACACTTTGTTGACTTGAACTTTACCAACTGAATGGGCCATAGAACCAACGTTAACTTCTTTAATATCAACGCCACCTTCAACAGCTTTCAACAAATCTTCTGGGTTTTCAAACAACAATAACGCTTTTGTATTACCAAAACGTGGGTCTTTTGCTATTTCAATCATTTTAGAGATTGGAATAACGTTAGCTTTAACACCTGGAGGAGCAGCCTGTTCGATTAATTTTTTACGTAAATCATCTTTGGCAACTGCATCAGAAACAACAATGATGCGGTTAGGACCAACTGCTTTTGTCCAAGCTGTTGCGACTTGACCGTGTAATAAACGAGAGTCAATTCGTGCTAAAACAAATTTGATATGACCATCGCCTAAAACTGTACCTTCAGGAATAGCACCTGTTGGTTGTCCTGTTCCAGCTGCTGCTGGAGCCGCGGTTTGTGGTTCTAATTCTTCTGGTTTAACCCGGACACCTTCCTTTGCAGTTTCAATGATATGAGCTGCAATTTCTTGTGCAGAGTTCATTGAAAAGCGTGAAGCGTATGCTTCAATGACCATTGGCAAGTTCATGCCGGCAACAATTGCCCATTTGTCTTTGTGGGCTTCAAACAAGTTATTCGCTTGGTTGAATGGTGTTCCGCCCCAAAGATCGACCAAGAATAATACTTCATCTTGATCATCAAAAGAACTAATCGCTGCTTCCATTTTGGCTCTTACATCATCGGGACCTTCGCTTGGCATTAAAGTTACTGCTTTAACATTTTCTTGTTCTCCGAAAATCATTGCGCCGGATTGCAAGATGCCTTCAGCGAATTCTCCGTGACTAGCCAGGATAATTCCTACCATCTGTATACCTCCTATAACATTTTTGTTTTACTAATCGTCTAAGGGATAAATAAATAATTTCTCAAAAATGCGACGATTAAAACCAACTAGACAAAATTTTCCTTTTCCAACAATTCCATTAAGTAGACTTTGCGATCTGCTGGTACCTTTCGCAACTCTAATTCAATACCTTGTGAAGCAAGAAATTGAAAAGAGGCAATATCAGCTTGATCTAAAGAGACAAAATTGGTCAACATCTTCTTTCCAACAGTAAATCGCATTCCACCAATGTTAATTGAAGTCAACAAAACACCGCCGCGAACCAAACGTTCAACAGCATTAGGATCGGTAAACAACAACATAACTTTTTGATTAGCCAATAAATCTTCATGATAAAGTGTAATCATCTTATCAACACTAATCACATTTGACTTGATTCCTGGTGGGGAAGCTTCTTGCAACAAAAACCGACGTAACTGATCTTGGGCCACCTCATCTGATACAACTAGAATGCGTTCAATCCCGGTTTGTTTGGACCAGGCCGTCGCAACTTGTCCATGAATCAGACGATCATCAATGCGCGCTAAGGCAATATCAATGCTCACAAGCAACCCTCCTACTTAATAAAACTGAGCAGCAAAAATTTTAAACTCTGCTCACGCCAGAGTATTCACCTCCTGTGTCACCTATATATAAGCAAGATGTGTGCCAACTTCAAAAACGATACACAATTTTAAAAATCCTTAATTATAAAGAATAATCTATGAAAATTTCGATACACAAAAAACGACACA
>NZ_JAFLVT010000013.1:0-72224 GCF_017316025.1 Candidatus Enterococcus myersii | reverse complement strand
TGTGTCGTTTTTTGTGTATTGTATTTTAATTACGTTTTTGGTGATACAGTCTTTTCTTTTAACTCTTCAATGCGCGTCTTCAATACTTCTAAAACATAATATTCTTCTGCCGGCGGAACACCTAAGCGTAACATTCGCCCAAAAGATTGAATATGATTATGCACTTGTTCGTAAATTGGATCAGCAGTTAGTTGCTGTTCTTCTTCTTTTGTTACGGCAAGCGGCTGCTTTAATACTACTCGTTCCAACAAACCCGCTGTATGCAAAGCCAAGTTGACTTCTAAACCAAATTCATGATCACTTAATCCAACATCTTCCACCAGATTTGAAACAAAATCCCAAATGGGTTGAGCAAGTTTTTCTCCATTAATAAAAGTAAAATTCTCACTAATAAAGCGTTTGATCAACTCTACAGCCTTTTCTTCTTGCATTGCTTCATTTGGATATGAAAGCAGCTGTTCACTATCCAATAGTAGTCGATTTAAAATCGCTTTGACATCTTGATTGATAAAACGATCTAAAGGAATAAATGGCGCATTAATCTTTGGATCGACAATTCCAGTTGCCGCAATTAAATTATAGTCTGTTTGAATTTGCCGTAATTGCTCTGGCAATGTAACTACCGATTGCGTAATTACTTGCAACTGCTTTTGTTCACCACTTAAAGAACGTTGAATAATTTCTTTGATTCGCTGGGCGGTACCCTCTCCTGAAGCACATACTGCCAAAATAGCAGTAGGTTTTGCTGCAGTAACATTATTATTTTGTTGTGGTGACATTAATGTATAACCACTAAATCGATGTAATGATTCAAACAGACTATCTAAATCCGTTCCTAAAACAGAAGCTTTTCGCACTGTTTCTAAAACAATTGCCGTTGTCACCATATCGATTGTCCGTACTTCAACACCCGTATTTTGGGTAATTTCATTACCAAACGTTGCCAATGAACCCATGTCCACTAATAACATGACCCCAGAACCATCATCAACTTCGGTAACGGCACGACTAACTTTTTCCAAGGCAACTTTTGGCGGCATATCAAGAGGCATGTCTACAGCTTGCACTTGATCAATATCTAATAATTGCGTTACCACTTCCACCATACTCGTAGCTGTGCTATTGCCGTGAGCCGCCACAACAACTCCGATTTTGCCATCTTGTTGGTTTGCGCGTAAAGAAATTAGCAAAACTGCCAAGTAATAATCTTCACTTTCAGGAATTTCGACATGAAAACTTCCACTAATATAGGTACGAATTTTTTGAGCAATTTGAAATTCAGCTGGAAAACCGGCTACCATTTGACGAATATTGTCATTTGTACTTCGTTCTTCGCCATGTTCTAATTTTTTCAAAAAAGAACTAATGTGCAAACTCATAGCATAGACAAAGTTTTGCTGAAAAGCATAGCCTAATTTTTCCTGTACCATATCATAAATATGATTCGTCGTATCAATCACTTTTTGATCAACAAATTCAGCTAATTTATTATCTGCATTAAAAGCAAAACCATGATTTTTATAAAAAGATTTCAAATGAACATTGATATCTGTCGAAATAAAGTGATTAATCGTTTCTTGATCTAGTCCGTCGGCTTTTAATAATGCAGCTTTATCTCCGATGATATCGTACAAATTATACGGTAATTCATACGTATCTTGCTGGATTAAAATCATTTGATCATTTGGCGTAATTACAATTTGAGGATCTAAAATTTTGGATAGCTCATTTAAGATTTCTCGTTTATTGGCCAATAATAGTAATCCCGAACGAATCCCTTCTGGCAAGTCCTCAATCGTGATATTCATTTCATCACTGTTCATATGATTTAAAAAGCCACGGGCACAAACAAGTTGGACATTTGATTTCAATTGTCCAATGTTGCCGTAACTAACGCTACCAATTAAAGCCTTAACCACATCTTCTGATAAAGAAATTTGCCGATCAATCCGACCTGCTTCCTGGGCGACCATCACCTTGACTAAATCAACTTTTTCACTTGCTGGCCGTTGATCAAATGCCGGCAACTGAATATTAATCGGAATTCTACGAACAAAAGTATCTAATAAAGACGAACTTGGATCTTCTGTTGTCGCGCCCACAATGCGCACGTCAGCCTTATGATTTTTACTACTTTCACCTAAACGAGAAAAAGTCCCATGGTCCATAAAATAAAAGACCATTTCTTGACCTTCTGGTGGTAAGCGATGAATTTCATCAAGAAATAACATTCCCCCATCTGCTTGGTCAATAATCCCTGTTTTATCTTGCTCTGCTCCAGTAAAAGCACCCTTTACATAACCAAACAAATGGCTCATTAAAAGCTCAGGATTATTAGCATAGTCAGCACAGTTAAAAACAATTAATTCTTTTTCCTTGTCAATTACCTGACTGGTGACAGCAAAACGAAACATCGCATGAGCAAAATACGTTTTACCTGAACCAGTAGGGCCTGTGATGAGACAATTTAATCCTTTTGGTGGATACAAAATTGCTGCTTTTGCTTGTTCAACAGCATTTTTCATACTGCCATTTGAACCAATAATTCGTGAAAAAATATCACCGAACCGTAATTCTTGAGGGATACCCTGCTTTTTTTTAGGGATGCTAAATTCTTTATAACTCGCCACGTGCTCATTTTTAGGATAAGACGCTTGATTTATCTCATTTTCGTCTATTGCATCATCTAATTTTGCAACAGTATAGCGAACAGGTCGGCCATCAATTTTAAGCAAGCGTTGCGCACGGACTAATTTATTTAAATCCTTACTTACATTTGTTCGCTGCAATACAAGACCTTCTGCCACATCATTTGTGGTGAGTCCCGTTTGAAACTGATCGTTTGTTGCAACAAACTGATAAACACGTTCAATTCTCTTGGTCATTGAATCTCCTCACCTTATTTGTGCTAGTGTGTCATCTGTGTTGTTTCATTATAACTTTTTTCCTTTAAAGCGCAAACTAAAAAGCCATTTAAGCTATAAGCACCTTAAATGACTTCTCTACTATTATGTTACTAATAATTAAATACCCAAATGGGGCATAGCTAAAATAAATGAACCGACAAAAATTAATAATGCCGCTAATTGAAATGTTTCCGATTGCACTATTTTTTGTTTCGTCACTTGTTTTTTTATCAGGGCAACCCCAAACAATACAAAACCAAAGATAAAACTGCCAACACCAATTAAACTCATTGCTCCACTCCTTTAAAACAATACCATTTTTAATATATTAACAAATGGCTTACTAATTTACCCTAGTCTAACAAAGATTCCGTCACTTAACCGGCGTTTAAACTATCAAGTGTCGAACATTTTTGTAAGATGACACAAGTGCTTTTCCTTTACAGCAAGAAAAAAAGTGCTAAGATAAATAGCGTAGTAATTTGACCTGTTAGTCAAGGGGTTTAAGACGCTGCGTTCTCAGCGCGGAGACACGGGTTCGAATCCCGTACAGGCTATTAATAAAAGACTTACGCAATTTTCAGCGTAAGTCTTTTATTTTTGATAAGCAATAAAGTCTGCAGGTAGACGAGGTACTTCTTGTAACGCTTTTTGTAGCCATAAAATATCGTACCATTGATTAAATTTGTAACCCACATTAGGAAAATTACCGACTTGTTGATACCCTAGTTTTTCATGAAATTTGATACTAGCACTATTTCCCGCCGTGACACAAGCTAGCAATTGTACGACATTTTGTTTGTACAATTCCGCTTCTAGAGCTTGGTACAAACGTGTCCCTAATCCCCGACTCTTCTCACCTTTGGCTAAATAGATTGTTACTTCACAGCTCCAATCATAAGCAGACCGCCCTTTATAAGCACCAGCATATGCATAACCTACAATTACCCCTTCTTTTTCTGCTACTAGATAAGGATAACGAGCTAGCGTTTGTTCAATCCGTTTTTCAAAATCTGCTAAAGTAGGAACTTCATATTCAAATGTGATAGCCGTTTCTTTTACATACGGCGCGTAAATTGCTAGGATTGCTGCGGCATCTTGCTTTGATGCAATACGAATTTTTTCTGTCATAGGAACCCTCTTTTTTTACAGAGCGTAGCACATTATATTTTATTTCTGCAAGTTGTTTTTGACATGTCGTGTCAGTTTCTAATTTATCAATTTTACGTTAATCGCTTTTTGCTGCCCCTTTTGATTGGTAGCAACCTCATAGGTTACTCTTTGGCCGGCGAAAAGCACCTTATCTGAAGGCATTACAATATCATCTTGGTAAACAAACATATCCTGTTTATGGGCATTTACTAAAAAACCATAGCCACCTTTTTCATTAAAAGATTTAACAGTTCCTTCCAATGGATTAACCTCTTTTCAACATAAAAACTACAAATCATAACTTATAAAACTACAAAAAAAGTGTCGGCATTCATTCGAATACCGACACTTCATTTTTAATTAAGCTTCTTTCGCTACTGGGTAGACAGACACTTGTTTTTTGTCACGGCCTTTACGTTCAAAACGTACCACGCCGTCAACTTTAGCAAATAAAGTATCGTCGCCACCTTTACCCACGTTTACACCTGGATAAATTTTAGTACCGCGTTGGCGGTAAAGGATTGAGCCACCTGTAACAGTTTGACCGTCCGCACGTTTAGCGCCTAAACGTTTAGATTCAGAGTCACGACCGTTAGAAGTAGAACCGCCACCTTTTTTATGCGCGAAGAATTGCAAATTCATTTTCATCAACATGAGATGCACCTCCTATTTTTCTGTAATCGTATTAATTTGAATAAACTCACTGTTTTCGGCTTCAATTGACTGTAAACCTAACAACAAATTTTCTAAAAGAATTTGTTCAATGTTAGTTTGTTCTTGAGTTAAACCTGACACGACATCCATTTTAAGATAGCCGCCTTCAGATTCGTTTGCTTCAACTTTAGGTGCAACCCCAGCTAAAGCATCAATGCCGTTAATGGTACTGATTGCTAGCGCAGAAACACCAGCACAAACAATGTCACTACCATATGGCCCAGCTTCGGCATGCCCTGTCAATGTGAAAGTAACAATCTGGCCAGAGTCATTGCGTTTGAATGTCCCTTTGATCATTAGTGCGACCTTTCTCGCAAGTATTAAGCGTTAATAGCGTCGATAACCACTTTAGTATATGGTTGACGATGACCTTGCTTGCGGTGAGAGTGTTTTTTAGGTTTGTATTTGAAAGTAACAACTTTCTTTTGTTTACCGTGTTTTTCAACAGTTCCTTCAACAGTTGCGCCTGCAACAGTTGGAGCGCCAACTTTCGTTGATTCGCCACCTACTAAGATAACTTCGTCAAAAGTCACTTTGCCGCCAGCTTCAACGTCTAATTTTTCAACGTAGATTGCTTGACCAACTTCAACTTTAACTTGTTTACCACCAGTTTTGATAATTGCGTACATGCTCTAAAGCACCTCCTTATAATATACTTAGACTCGCCATCCCAAGTGACATAATGTGCTTAATACTTGTTCTGAGCGGTTGTAGCTGTGGAGTCCACAATTACAACATTTACACTTTACCAAAAAATGAGCGTGACGTCAATTAGTTTTCTTCTAAAAGAAAAAGTAAATTTTAAGCTTCATAAAAAACATAACTTTTCATTATTATAAACGAGTAGCGTTATACTAAAGATAGGAGGGATAAAGATGGAGTATCCAAAAGAACTGGTTAAAATAGTCAATGAGCGTTCAAAAAATTACGCCTTGGAAGGCTTTGTTACAGGCAGTGGTCCACTAGATCCTAAATTAATGATTGTTGGTGAAGCTCCTGGCCGCAAAGAAATTGAAAATTTAATTCCCTTTAGCGGACAAGCGGGAAAAGAATTAATGGCGTGTTTTGCAAGTGTTGGATTAACAAGAGAAGATGTTTATATTACCAGCGCGCTTAGAAGTCGCCCTTATAAAATAAACGAGCGAGTCAATAAAAAGACAGGTGCCAAAGAGATTGTTTACCCAAATCGCACGCCCTCAAAAAAAGAAGTTTTTGCCCATGCCCCACTTTTAGATTATGAAATCAAAGCAGTAAAGCCAAAGTTAATCGCAACACTAGGAAATATCGGCCTAAAACGTTTATTAGGAAATACTTACACCGTTAGTAAATTCCATGGTCAAATAATCAAACACCCGATTCAAGTGCTAAATGAAAAAATGGAAAGCTACGTTTGGTCTAAAAAAGATTACACAATCGTTCCCCTCTTTCACCCGGCAGCCATTTTTTATAACCGTAAATTAGCCCCTTTAATAAAAGCCGATTGGCAAGTCATCGGTCAATTGTTACAAACAGTCGATAATAACTAATTTTAAAAATAAAGACTATAAAACTATCTTTAAATAAGTAAAAAACGCAGCTACCGCTTTTTAACTGACTATTGCTAACCTGTCAGAAAAACGATAGTTGCGTTTTTAAATATTAACTTCTTTTGCCTCTTTCTTTAAAAGACCGGTATAAAAGTCATACCAAATTTCTCCTACATGGGATTCAGAATAATAATTGGAAGCATCATGAGCAAGACAAGCATATTTTTTTAATAACGCTTCGTTTCTTTGCAATGCTTTAATATCCTGATTCATTTCTTCAAAATCATCTGCTCCAAGATAGTAGCCGGAAATAACGGATTCATACAGCGCTAAATTGCGGACCATTACCGGTGTTTGACAGCTAAAAGATTCTAAAATACTCATCGGAAATAATTCATTATAAGAAGGTAGCAAGAAAATATTGGCCATATTATAATAATCAACCAACTCGCTGCGATCAATAATGCCTGTAAAGGTTAAATTAGCAGGCGGATTTTCATAAACCTCTTTATATTCTTCATAGCCATCCGTTATTTTGCCAAAAGAAAATCCCCCCACCCAAATAAAGGAAACCTCAGGATTCTCTTTTGCTAAACGAATAAAGTCATCTACACCTTTACGCTTTTGAATTTGCCCCACACCTAAAACGACAAATTTGTCTGGTTTTATTTTATGACTTTGACGGAGCGCCAATTTTTTTTCCGGGGACATTTGGTAGAACTCTTCTGCTGAAACAAAATTAGGAATATAGCTGATTTTTTCTGCGGGTATTCCGGCTTTTTTCAACTCAGGAATAAAGCTAGGATTTACAACTACCAATTTGTCCATCCGCCGATAAAAAGATAACACATACCAATTAAAAATCTTTTGAATCGGCTTGGCTAAATGAATGCTCCCTTCCAGTGTTTCAGGTAAAAAGTGAACGTATCCCACGGTAATACCACGACGTCTCTTAAAAAAGGTCGACAAATAAAACTCCGGGTTAATTGTGTGGTAATGGGAGATGTCTGATTTTTTATAGGTATTGATTTGTACGTCAAAATCATTGCTAAAACGCGCCTTTAATAGCTTGATTAACTCATTATAAGCACTTCCCACCCCTTGGCCTTTAATCGTGTCGGCTCGAGAAAACATGGTAATTTTTATCATAATAAAATCCCTTCAAATCTAATTTATAAACTTGCTTGTATTACTCCTCTTATACCTTAGTTAAACATCAGCTGAACAAGCAATAAATAAAATACGGCATTAAAACGTATTTCATAAAAAAATTCAAATCCAAAAATTTCTTTTTAATCTAACGACAATTATAGCATAAGCTTCTTGGGAATAAAATCAGGCTAAAGCCCGACTTCTCGCTTGCGCTATCCCATACAAATGTTAAAATTTAATTAAAGAATAATTTTTCTAACGAAAAGAGGATGGCGATGAAAAAGATATTGTTTCCCCTGCTCCTAACTGCGGCTTTGTTATTATCAGGCTGTCGCGAAAAAAGTACAACAGACGTAACGCTAGCAACAAGTCCAAACAATACAAAAAATACAACAGCCACGAGTATCGATAAAAATCCCGACTTATTAATCAATCAGGCTCAATATCAACAACTAGCTGAAAAGACAGGTGCGACCAAAGCTAAATTAGTTGGTACTAAAGAATACGACGTCACTTTAAAAGATGCCAATTGGGAAAATGTGACGATTACCAGCGATGAATGTAAAATCATTAAAATCAAAGATTATAAAGATAAACAAAACAAGGAATACGAAGGCTACGTTTTAATGCATTTTACAATTGAAACTGGCGATACTGCGGTAAATGTCGCCCCTGAAAAAGGCGTTTTAACTACCAATACCAGTGGGCAAACGACAGGTAATTTAGCGATGGACGAATTTGGTGGAAAAATCCCTGCAAATAAAACCGTGACCGGAACCGCAGCTTATCCACTAGAAAAATTGGCAGACGCCGATGACGTTACCACTATTGAATTGAAATTTACCGGTAAAAAAGCCAACGCCACGTCTTCAGAAAAAGAAACTACACATGACTATGACTTTATTTTAAGTAAAAACCGTTAATAAAGCAGAATATTTTTCATTTTTGGCCACTGGGCTTATACTGCCGCTAGGAGATGATCGTATGAAACTACACATTACCAATGAAGCTGCTTTTTACTTAACAGATAAATTAGCCGGCAGCAAATCTTTCATATTAGCTTTAAATGACGGTTCAAATCAATTTTCATCAGCCCAAGGATGTTGTATGATTGGGGACCGTTTTTTGATTAAACCCATTAAAGAAAAAATAGCGCCTTTTAGTGAACAGCTACAAAACGAGCGATATCAAGTGTATATATCCGATTATGAAAAAAACTTTTTACCCTATAACATCACATTAGATCGTAGTGGTAGTTACGGTAATTTCGTTTTACGTTCTGATGAAGGAATATTAGATATGAATGTAGCTTTTCAAACAGCAGAATAAAAACTTATCTGGCAGGTAAACACCATGGATTAAATTCTTTTCGTGTTTATCTGTTTTTTTGCATTTAAGCCATACGTATGTTCACTAAACTACAAGCAATATCTTCGAAATGCGACCGCGATGATGCTACCCTTGTATTACATCAAACACAGGAGGGATTATTATGAAAACGACAAAAGAAGAAATTTTAGCCCGCCGAATAGACGCTTACAAGCAATCACGTGAAAAAATCATAAAAAAAGCTTTGCAAGAAACGACACCAGAAAGAAAAAATAAATCGCTGCATTTTAAATTTGTCCGCCACACAGCTCACTAAACAAAGAGCGCGTTAATCATGTTACCTTGGTTTCAAATTATTAATCAGTCTACTTTTAATCCAAAAAGAAAAACCGCTAGAAATATTAATTTCTAGCGGTTTTTTAGCGTCACAGGAGGGATTCGAACCCCCGACCGTCCGCTTAGAAGGCGGATGCTCTATCCGGCTGAGCTACTATGACATAGCAACAAAGTTCATTATAGAAAACTGACCACCTAATGTCAATCAGTTTTCTTAATAAATACGTTATTTTTTCGCCGACCATAAAAAAGTTTGAATTAATCGCATAACCGTAGGATGAACAACCAACTGGCTATGTTTCGCATTTTCGGTCACAAGAAACGTTTGATAACTTTGACTGTCGCCATAAATGAGTCCCCCAGCCAGAAGACTTGTAACAGGTACAGTCCCGTCAGAATTCCCATCGGCAACATTTCCAGCTACACTAACAACAGAAATTGTCTTAGGCAAACGCTGTTTATTATCCAAATAGCGTTTTAAAACATCACTGACTTTTTTTACTTCATTAAAAGTCGGTGTCATTTCATTATACTTCCATCCCACATCGTTAAATGGCGTTCCTAAAAATAAAATTTTATTTGGTTTGGGATCAATTGACAAAGAAACATACTCCAAATAATCCGTCAAAACCAACCCGCCATTGGAGTGGCCAAGAAAATTATAATGTTCAACACCATATTGGTGCTGAACATAAGCAATTGCTTTTTCATACCATACTGCTTGTTTTGGGACGGTCTCTTCTGAGCTGTCAGCAAAACCAATGACGATAATCGGCTGACTGGCTTTTTGTGATAACTCACCTTTAATCGTTAATTGGCCATTTGTCTGCACCGTGATTTTCAAAACCTCGCATGCAGTTGTCTTTTGCAATTGGACAATTAATTTATCAAAACGGTCCACCGTCGCACCCGTGCCTGGGACCATTACTAATGCTTCATTTTCCAATGTAATCGGTACTTTTCTATCCTCTGCTTTAGCATTTACGTGAAAAGTATTTAATAAAAAAGCCAACAATCCCAACCATAAAACTCCTTTTAACCATTTATTTGCCATGACGAGACTACCTCTTTTTAGTTTAAGATAGACTGTCTAGCTTAAATGGAAATTAAACTAAAAAGAAATCGTTTCTTTTTCTTTGGTAATTAATAAAATTCCATCACCTAAAGGCACTAAACTTGAAGTTAAATCTGGGTGTGTCATCACGACATCTAAAAATTGATTTAATTTACGATGGATGCTGCGATTTTTCCGCGGAATATCTTCCACTGGATCTAAAATCGTGCCACCTTGAAAAACATCATCTACCATCAATACTCCGCCAACTTTTAATAAACGTATACATTCTGGTAAAAATGCAATATATTTTGACTTTGCGCTATCCATAAACATAAAGTCATAAGGGCCTGTTAATGTAGGTAAAACTTCAGCAGCATCGCCTTCTATTAAGGTCACTTTTTTTGTTAAACCTAATTTTTCATAATTTGCCTTTGCTTCTTTAATCATTAAATCAAAGCGGTCAATCGTCGTTACATGACCTGCTCCCACGTATTGGGCCATCAAACTAGAAGAAAAACCAATAGCTGCACCAATTTCTAAAATTTCTTTTGGTTTTATTTGCCCTAGTAAAAATTGCAAAAAGACAACTGTCTCATGGGGAATTATCGGTACCCGCCTTTTATGAGCATCTTCTTCTAATTCACCCAATTGCCCCGTCAAAGGCTTTTGTTTGGTTCGCATATAATCAACGAGCCGTGCATCCACGACCGGTCTGTCCATCATTTCATTTAACAAATTCTCCACCTCGCTTTTGTCATTATACGAAGGAACAAAAAAGTCCGCAACCATTAAAATTAATAGTCGCGAACTTGTCTATTATGTATAACGTGTTCGACCAAATGCCAAATCGTCGTTAATGTGATGAAGCCAGCAATTAGCCAAAATATTTGTTGTACCAAATCCAAAAGTTCGCGGGAAACAAAATGCCCCAAGTAAGGTAAGTGAATAACTGGCTGTCCAATTAAATTGCGACTACTTACATAGCCGATTTCCATTTGTTCGTTGCCGTCTCCTTTGGTGTAAAAAACGTGATTTTTTTCTTTGGCAACTACGCGACGCGTTTGGATGCTTTCTCCTTGGTTCACGTAATACGTGACAACTTCTCCAACATAAATACTCTCTGGTTCTACTTGACGTACAAAAATCAAACTACCTTTTGGATACGTTGGTTGCATATCATTATCTTTTACAATTGAAATTGTCATCCCAAAAAGATGCGGCAATAACGTGATCAACAAAGCCAGTGCCATTACAATTGTCACAATAACTGAACCTAATAGACCCATCTGCTTGAAATTCGTCATGCCACACCTCCTCATATAATTCTTTTTAATTTTTAATTCCAACGAAATTATATCACATATCATCCGTTGTTTAAAAGCGTCCGTCTTCATTTTATCCATCTTTGTTAGAAAGTTATTTTCTTTTTAAAATAAAATGAAAAATAATTTCCGCTGCTTGTTGACCCTAGTTTAAATAACAATTAAACTGAGGTATAAACGATAATAAATATAATTAAAGGCTTTTATACTTATTAAAAAAAACATCGTTATTAAACAGAATAGTAAAATTCATTTATAAAAGCATAAAAAGAACTACGATATTTTTAGACAACTATCCTTATAATCTGAAAGGAATTTCAACATTATGAAAAGATTAGATAATGAAAATTTAAAAAAGTATAATAAAAAAATTATCTGGATTCCTTATTTTCTTGTTATTATGACTTTTGTTGCAGTGGGCATTTTTTTTGTGCAAGCACTAAATGCCCCCTTCTCACAATCTGCGATGGCAGAAATAAAAGATACTTGGGTCTATTACGCCAAAGATGACCCCATCACATTATTTAAAAGTCGTTATGTCAAGCGGTTAAATAGTGTTGCACCCAACGAAACCATGGTAATGGAACGAACGATGATTCGTAAAGTTTCTAATCCAACCTTATTAATTCAAGGAAATCATCAATGGTTAAAAGTCACAGTCGACGATAAAACCGTCTATGAACACAGCCAAAAAACGGTGACCCCAACTTTATTAGGCAAAAAAAATCCCGGCAATATCATGACAGAAGTGCAATTACCCAAAAACTATGTTGGTAAAACATTGCGGCTTGAAGTCAGTAGCCCGTATAAAAATTATGCCGGTATCCCCGCCCGTGTATTTATTGGCGATGCAGATTCTCTTTTATCCTATGTTGTATCGGTTTCCTTGCCCCAAATTCTAATTCTAATTATTTGCACGTTTATCAGTCTAGCCATTATGGTCTTTATTGGTTCTGAATTAATTAAACAAAAACGGCTAAATTGGGAATTGATTTTGTTAGCTTGTTTTGCCCTCACTATTGCCTTGGAGGCTGCCGCTGGAGATATTTTAGCGGGATTGTTATTTAGTCCATTAGTGAACTCAACGATGGCATTACTTCTGGCCATTTTTACGCCAATATTTCTAATTTCTTATTATTGTTTAAAAATGAAAAAAAGCCAACAGTACTACCGACTATGGATAATTTTTCATATTAGCTTTGATTTATTAATTTTACTTTGGGCTGTTTTTACTAAAATTGATTTGCCAGAAGTAAAATTTTACATTGATGCCGCTAATATTTTTGGCACCTTAGCAACTACCATTGCTGCAATTACTGAAGCCCACCAAAAAAATCGTTTTTTTGTCATTTGCACACCTTGGATCGTCTTAGTTGCCATGGCCCATTGTTTTATTTATATCACCAGCGTCGCACAGTCGAATTTTTATCTTGTCAATATTTCAGGTCTTTTATTTGCCGTGATCCTATTGGTCATTTTCATTTATACCTTAGTTGAAGGTCTAACCGCCAATGAACAAAACAAGCGCCAAATGCATTTTCTAGAACTGAAAACAGAGCTTTTGGAGGACAATCACACAGCTGTTGTTGGTCACCTGCAAGAGTTGGAACAACTCCGTCAAGAGTTCAAACAAAATTTACTGCTAATCAGCGATTTAGGCGAAGACGGCAATTTACCAGCCGTCAATGAATACTTAGCTAAGCTTCTAGATGAAACCAATCAATTGAATATTATCGGTGATTTTTCTGCGCATACTTTAACAAATTTAATCTTGAGTCGCTATCAAAAAAATGCAGACAAAAAAAGTATCACCGTTTCCTTTAGTGCAGATTTACCACAAGATTTAAATGTGGCTGATGATGATTTAAGTCAAATTTTAGTGCACCTTTTAGAACATGCAACGCGGGAAACCTATGCGATTCACGACCCAAAAGAACGACAGATTCACTTGCAAATTCACTGTATAAACGAGACATTACAAATTCACTGTAGTCATACTGCCCATTACCATACCAATATTTTTGACCGCAGCATCACCACTGATTTTCCTCAAAAAGAGGCATTGGATTTGTTTGCCATTGAGAAAGTTGCCAAAAAATATCGTGGTCAGCTAACACAACTACAAGATGACAATCAAGATAAAATCAGCTTATCCTTATCCCTTAATGTTTAAAATAATTTTGACTTGCATTTTTTGGCATTTGCCATTAGCATAGAGACAGTCGGATTAGTATTGAAATTATGGTTTAGAGAGCCAATGTTTTGCTGAAAATTTGGTACCCACTGATTTTTTGAACCTCCCGATGGCAATGATTATGAAAATAATCGGGTTAAGGCCCTTATCCTTGTTTTTGAGCTGGACTGTAAAACAGTCAATAAAGGTGGTACCGCGAAATTCACGCATTTCGTCCTTTTTTAGGATGGAGTGCGTTTTTATTTTGCCTTTTTATAACCAAGGTCAAAAAAGTAACTTATTTAGGAGGAGACACTATGTCTGAACAAAAAAATGATTTTACTGAATGGTATTTAAAAACCATTCAACAAGCCGAATTAATGGCTTACTCGCCTGTTCGGGGCTCAATTATTTTTCGCCCTGACGGCTTTGAATTGTGGGAACACATTCAAGAAGAATTCAATCAGTTTTTAAAAACCCAAGATATTCGTAATGCCTATTTTCCAATGTTAATTCCAAAAAGTTTCTTTATGAAAGAAGCAGACCACATTGAAGGCTTCGCCCCTGAGTTACCCTGGGTAACTGAAGTTGGCGATGAAAAATTAGATGAACCTTTGGCACTACGCCCTACTTCTGAAACAATGATCGGTTCTGCTTTTTCTGATTGGATTAACTCTTATCGCGATTTACCTTATGAAATCAATCAGTGGGCTAACGTTTTCCGTTGGGAGAAAAAAACATTGCCATTCTTACGCACATCGGAATTTTTATGGCAAGAAGGGCATACTGCACATGCAGATGAAGCTGATGCCAGAAAACGGACAATGGCTATTTTAGATGAATACGCTCGTTTAGCCGAAGAATTTTTAGCCATTCCGGTTTATAAAGGGCAAAAAACGCCTTCTGAACGTTTTGCCGGTGCTGTTGATACGTTTTCAATTGAAGCAATGATGCAAGATGGTAAAGCTGTTCAAGCAGGGACCTCTCATTATTTAGGCACAAAATTTGCTGAAGCCTTTGATATTACGTATTTGACAAAAGAAAACAAACACACCCATGTGCACACAACCTCTTGGGGTATGTCAACACGTTTGTTGGGCTCATTAATTATGACTCACGGGGATGAAAAAGGCTTAGTCTTTCCACCAACAGTTGCACCAACTCAGATTGTTTTAATGCCAGTTGGTCCTTGGAAGAAAAATCCAGCCATTATGGAAAAATTAGACGCATTATTTGCCACCTTCAAAAAAGCTGGTTACCGCGTTCGTCTTGATGATACGGATAATTCGCCAGGTTATAAATTCAACGAGTGGGAATTAAAGGGCGCTTGTTTGCGGATTGAATGCGGTCCTCGTGATTTGGAAAATGGTCACGTAATGGTAAAAGTACGCGACTTAGCTGAAAAAAATAAGGTCACCTTTGAAGAATTAGATGCTTACGTAGCTGAGCAATTAGCTATTATGCCAAAACGCTTATTAGAAAAAGCCAAAGCACGCAATAAAGCAAACGAACATTATGACATTAATACCTTGGATGAATTAAAAGCTCACATTGAAAAATGTAATGAAGCCGGTACAGTTCCTGGCTTTGTTTTAGTTGGTTGGGATGGTAGCGAAGAAACCGAAGCCAAAATCAAAGAAGAAACTGGTTTTACAACCCGTAATATTCCCTTTGAAGTTCCAATGGAAAAAGAGTTTGACTTAGTGAGTGGCAAACCTGCAAAACACACTTTATGGATTGCCCGCGCATATTAAAAAATAGTTTAGATAACTAAAGGTTCTAGTAAGAAGTCATCGCGACTTTTTACTAGAACCTTTATATTTTTATTAATAAAGTAACTCTAAAAATTCTTCTTGCGTAATATTCCCAAAGTATTTTTTTACGTCAATTTTTTCAACTGCTTTTGTTAGTGCTTCTTTTTCATATTTCACACCAACGAGTGCTGTTTCAACATCTTTAATATCACCTAAACCAAAGAAATCACCATAAATTTTAGCCGCGGTAATGATTCCTTTTTGAACATTTAAACGTACTTCAATTGAGCCGATGGCAAAACGTTTACGGCGCTCCAAATCAAATTCTGGTGAGCGACCGTAATTCCAATCCCAATTGCGATAGTAATCTTTTGAAATTTGATTGATTTTTTCCCAATCATCGGCAGTCAACTCATATGTTTTAACATCTCTTGGGTCGGTAACACCAAAGACTTTCAACAAAATTTCTTGCCGGAAATCTTTCGTGGTCATGTTTTGTTTATCTGCCGGCAAGAAAGGTTTCACATTGGTTACCCGAGAACGAATCGACTTAATTCCCTTTGATTCAATCTTATCTTTGCGAACTTTTAAAGCATTAACGACTTCGTTAATATCACTATCAAACATAATGGTTCCATGAGCAAACATTCTACCGTTTGTCGCATACATCGCATTACCAGAGAATTTTTGATCATCAATCACCAAATCATTGCGCCCTTTTAATTGGGCACCTTTAACCCCCATCTCTTGTAAGGCAGCTACAATTGGTTTAGTTAATTTTTCAAAGTCTCTAAATGAATCTCCATCATCTGGCATAATGAAGCTAAAATTCAAATTCCCTAGATCATGATAAACAGCCCCACCACCACTTAAACGACGAACTACATGGATACCGTGTTCCTCCACGTATTCTTGATTAATTTCTTCGATGGTATTTTGATTGCGTCCAATAATAATGGATGGTTCATTAATATAAAACAATAAAATTGGCTCGGTTAAGGGATACTCCTGAACCAAAAAATGTTCAATTGCTAAGTTTACTCTTGGGTCATTGTTTTCATTTGGTACGAAAATCACAATACATCCTCCTCGTTGTTGACGACACATTTTTCTTGAACTTCAGCTTCATCCTTAAATCAAAAATTCTTTACCTATAGCTGCTAATTCAACTGGTACTGCTCCTGAGGCAACTTGGGCTTGCTCTTTTAATAATTGTAAGTCCCCAAATTGCGGCAAGTGTGTTAAAACCAATTTCTTAACATTCGCATTTTTAGCAAAGGTGCCTGATTCTTGCGCTGTAAAGTGAGCTTTGTGATGTTCGTGGCCGTTAAATAAATACGTGTCGGCTAAAAAGAGGTCCGCATTTGTCGCAAATTCATTGAAGTCCGCTAAATAACCCGAGTCACCAGTGAATACAAATACTTTACCTGTATCATTTTCTACAAAGCGCATTGCATAACAAGTTACAGGATGAATCGTCTTCATAAATGTAACAGAAAACGGTCCCAATTCCAACTGTTTTGATTCGTAATAAGGACGACCTTCTGATACATTGGGCATTGTTAAATCATTAAAATGAAATTCATCTAAAGTATGACCGTAAATCGGCAAAATTTTCTTGTTTTCCGCTGGAAATAGTTGAAAATAATATTGTAAAACACCCAAGTCTGCAATGTGGTCGTGATGATAGTGAGAAATTATAACAGCATCCAATGCTAGTGGATCTAAGTGTTTTTCTAATTCCACCAAAGTAGTGCTACCACAATCTAGCAATAAATTAAAATCCTTTGTTTGTAACAAGTAACCTGTAGTTCCTTGTCCTTTATAAGGATAGGCGCCTAGACAGCCTAAGACAGTTAATTTCATTTTCTTCACACCTTTCTTTTCTTTTATGCTAGCACAATCTTTTCTTTTCATGAAATAATAGCTGTTTTAAGACTCTTTTTTCAGCAATAAAAAAAGACTTTACCAGCAAATCATCTTCTTTTAAAAGTTTGACCGAAAAGTAAACTTAAAAAAACATGACAAAACTGGAAAGTCTTTTTACATTCTAATGAAACAATCCCACAGGATATAAATTAATAACTACGAATGGCCTTAACTGCCTCATCGTCCAAACGACGAACAACTTCCGTTACTAATTTAACTGTATTTAAGTAGTCGTCCTCGTGAATAATTGAAGTATGGGAATGCAAGTAGCGCACTGGTACTGTAATGGCAAGAGAAGGTACGCCATCACGAGTTAAGTGCATTTGCCCTGCGTCTGTTCCCCCACCGGTAATAACCGTATATTGGAAAGGAATTTCTAATTCTTCTGCAACATTTACAACAAAGTTCAATAATTTTTTATGTGGTACCATCGAAGCATCAAAGATTAGAACTTGCGGACCTGCACCCAATTTAGAATCGGCTTCTTTTGGCGTCATACCTGGTGTATCACCAGCCGTACCGGTATCTAGTGCAAGTGCAATATCTGGGTTTACTAAATGTGTGCTGGTTCTTGCACCTCTTAAACCTACTTCTTCCATGACATCACTACCAGCAAAAAGACAGTTTGGGTGTCCTTCTTTTGCTAAGTTTTCCAAAACACGTAATGAAACAGCCGTACCGACACGATTGTCCCATGCTTTTGCTAGTAAAAATTTACCGCCGTTTAAACGCTCATATTCAATATATGGCGTAATCATATCGCCTGGACGAATGCCCCAATCTTTTGCTTCTTTGAGACTTGTTGCGCCAATATCAATGAACATGTCTTTAATTTCATAAGGTTGTTTTCGGGCTTCTGGAGTTAGGACATGGGGTGGTTTACAACCAATCACACCGCGAATTAATTTGCCCGCTTGTGTTTTAATTTCTACTTGTTGGGCCAACATCACTTGGCTCCACCAACCACCTAATGTTTGAAATTCAATAAAGCCTTGCTCGGTGATTTTGGTCACCATAAAGCCAACTTCGTCCATGTGACCAGAAATAAAAATTTTCGGGCCACCACCTTCACCTACGTGTTTTGCAATAACACTACCTAAACCATCAAAAGAAATATCTTCGGCAAACGGGGCAGCGTATTTTTTAAAGACTTCACGTACTTCATCTTCATTGCCTGGTACACCTCTAGCTTGGGTTAATTCAATTAGTAACTGCTCTTCACTTTTGTCCATCTCAATTGCAACTCCTAGCATTATTTATTACGTCCTTGATTATAACACGGGGCATATAAAAACAGTAGCTGGGACATTAATATAATCCCAGCTACTATTTTTAATAAGTGGTGCTCTAAATGTAGCTTTGCCACCAACTGCCGTTACAAATTATTTAATTGTTTCTGGATTTTGATTTTGCCAATCTTGTGAATAAAAATAATTATTCAAGTGATAGCTTGGCTGGGCTGTTTTTTCTTCCAAAAACGGTTGAATATATTGATCTGCTGCTAACCATCCGCGCCAGCCTAAATGGATAGTATCTGTCATAAAATAAGGCTCCTGATCTTTATTGGTGAAATCAGCAATTTGATTAAAGCCTTGAGAACGTAATTGATACGTGATTTTTTTGCTAAATTCTTGCAGCATATTTTGAGATAAGCCTGTATATTC
Source organism: Candidatus Enterococcus myersii (assembly GCF_017316025.1). Classification (GTDB taxonomy): domain Bacteria; phylum Bacillota; class Bacilli; order Lactobacillales; family Enterococcaceae; genus Enterococcus_C; species Enterococcus_C montenegrensis. Next base: position 53,210 of record NZ_JAFLVT010000013.1, on the reverse strand, counting down.
GCTCCATTTCCCGTTAATTGGCGGAATAATAAAGAGGGCTTGTGTATTTTCTTTGGCAAGTTGATCTAAAACCAATTGGAAATCTGAAAATTCTTTTGAATAACGATAATCCCATTTTACCTGTGAATCATTAAATTTAGCCAACCGCGGTTTAATGCGATGCGTATAAAAATTATTTTCAATGCCAAAAGAATTATTCGTCGTAGCTTTTTGACCAATCTCTTTGGCTTGTTCATCTAATTTTTGCTCATTGTATGCAGCTGGTAATTTTTTTGCTTGTTGTGCAATTTGTGAATTTTTTGAAAGTAAGCCAATTTCACTAAAGAGTTCGTCTTCTCGATTTAACATGTTGATATGGAATTTAGCCACATCTACTTGTTTTGTCGTTGGTACTTTACCTTTAGCAATTTCTCTTAACAAAAGCTTCAAGGTTTCATCATGGTTGACTTTACCATAAGCTAACAGACGTTTAGCTAAGTATTTGTCAGTTTCAGAAACTTTGTCTAGCTTAATCGCCCAAGTATAAGTTTGTAATTCAGAAAAATACGCATCAAAATAGGCACGTTTAATCCCGCCTTTGACAAACCACTGTGGCGAAAGAATAAAGACTACTTTTTTATCTTTCAAATCACTACCAAATGACTGCATCATCATGTATTGCGTTAAAGATTGCGTTCCTGGTGCCCCTAGTAAAAAAGGAGTGTAATTTCGATTATATTTTTTGGCTAAAACAGACGGGTGAAAAGGACTGATACGACTTAGTTCAGAAGAACCAAAAAACGGTACATATTCACCAGATTTTACGGCTTCATTTTTAATTGAATTACCCCGTAAAATATTTCCTGACATGGAGCTGCTAGCTTTTTCCCATAAGCCTTTATCTTCGTCATTAATCTTAAAAGGTGAAAAGAAAAACAGCGCTAGCAGGACCACAGCTGCTATTACCGGCCCAAAAATAGCAAGAAGCTTTTTTTTCATAATTAATTTCCTTTTAATTCAGAAACTTTAGCAATAATTTTATTTGGTGTATCCCATTCTTCGCGGTCAAATTCTGAAACAGGCACTTGAACATCTAGTTGTCCTTCTAATTCAACTAGCAATTGAACCGTTGCCATAGAATCCATTAAGCCCTCATCAAATAAATTTACATCTAAATTTTGTTTTACTTCATCTGTTCCGGTAATTTCTTCTAAAATGTCTAATACTGTGTCTTTCATTATTCATTCTCCTCTTTTAAATTAATTTATCTAAAATTCCTGAAAAAATCATAAAGCTAAAGCATACTGCCTGAAAGTTTAAGAAGATTGCCAATCCATGGGTAAACTTATTTGACGGTAAATTTTTATGTTTTTTCTTATAACGCAACCAGGCATCGGTTAAACAAATCAACGTAGCATGGTATAAACCATAGACGATATAATACCAAGCCAAACCGTGCCAGACCCCCATAATTAAAAAGAGGGCAAAGTAACCAACATTTGAAGCAACGATCCGACTTTTGAATACTTTCTTTTTCAATAAAGTAAACATTAAACGCATGTAAATGTAATCACGGAACCAAAAAGACAACGTCATATGCCAACGATTCCAAAACTCCTTGATGTTCCAAGCTAAAAATGGTTTATTAAAGTTCATTGGTGTTTCGTAACCCAAAATATTACTCGTTCCAACTGCAAACAAACTATACCCTGCAAAATCAAAGAATAAATACATACTATAAACATACATATATAAAACTAAGGCCCATGAGATACCGCCATTGACGATAGTGGCCCGCTCAATTGGTGGTAACAAAACTGAACCAAAGTAATAGCCGATAATAAACTTATATAAGAAACCGACAAAAATGCGATGAATACCAGTACCTAAAAGATCCACATATTTTTCTGGTGTTGGAGGATTATCTAAGTCCTTATCAAACCGCCGGAAGCGATCAATTGGCCCAGAAGAAATCGTTGGGAAAAACAATAGAAACTGGATGTAATGCCAAACTTTATACGATTTAATCATGCCATCACGGGTTTCCATGATCATTTGTACCGATTTAAAGGTCAAATAAGAAATCCCTAAAAAACCTAATATAGAACTATGACCACCATTAAAAAAAGGTGTGACTTTGGTAATGGCTAAAGGCAAAATTGCCAAGACAACGGCGGTATAAAAGACACCACTGCTATTTTTTTGCTGGCGATATAAAAAATAGAGGTAAACCAGTAATGTTTGCCAAACAACATAGACAATCAGCGCTACCCCTTGATGCCAACTTGCACCGCCAAAACTAACGTATAAGAAAAATAACGTCACAAGGGTTTGGTAAAAAGAAGGCCTTTTACCTGCAATCAACATACTTAAAATCAGTGGAATAAACGCAACGAGCAATAATAAAAAGTATTTAGGATCTGCATAGGGAATACTATGTGGAAAGACCATTAGCCGTTCACCTCATTTATCAGACCCTTACGATCGATTTTACCGTTTGCACTACGAGGTAATTGTTCCACATAAACAAAGCGTTGTGGGATCATGTAATCCATCACACCTTCAGCTAGTTCAGCTTTAATGGCTTTGGTTAATTGAAATTCTTTAGCAAAATCATTTTCATTGGCGACTACAAAAGCAACCAATTGCTGTACCTTGTGATCTTGATACTTGGGTACCACTGTCGCTTGTTTAACTAGCGATACTTGGTTTAAATGATGATCTACGTCTTCTAATTCAATGCGATAGCCATGAAGTTTCACTTGAAAATCAATGCGGCCTTCGTAACGTAATAATCCATCTGCTGGTAAACTCCCCGCATCTCCGGTTCGATAAGCCCAGTTACCATCTAATAAAAAGAAAGCTTGAGCGGTTTTTTCAGGATTATTCAAATAACCTTTTGAAACACTTGGTCCAGAAATGACAATTTCGCCAACCTCACCGGCTGCTAATACATTCATTTCATCCATAATGGTTACTTTTGTATCCTCTTTTACATACCCAATTGGTAAGCGGTCAACTTGTTCTAATAATGCAGGGGTAATTTCCACACCAGAAATCGCCACTGTCGCTTCTGTAGGACCATAGGTATTGTAAATATGAGCCGCAGGAAAACGTTCCAATAAACTTTGAGCCGTTTTTTTCGTTAACTCTTCACCACAAAAGATAAATGTAGTTAAACTTGGAATATTTTTTGCGTTGAATTCTTTTTCCATTAAGCAAATATCCATAAATGATGGTGTTGAAACCCAAACTTCCAATGCCAATTTTGGTAATGTGGCAAATAAGGTCTTAAAATCGTTGATAATTTCTTTTTTCAAAGGAACTAAAGAGCCCCCTGAACACAATGCCGGATAAACATCAAAGACAGATAAATCAAATGAGTACGGGGCTTGTGATAAAAAGCGACTTTGCTCTGGTAAAACAAAATCAGTTAGAGTCCAATTTACAAAGGATAATAAATTGTTATGACTAATTTGTACCCCTTTTGGAACCCCTGTGGTACCTGAGGTGAAAATTAGATAATAATTTTCATCATTTTGAACACTTTCAAATTTCGCCACAGTTTGTTTTGCAGCAAAAATTTCTGCTAATGCATTTGGTGTTATTACTTCACAGTCAGAAGAAATATCAGGCCACGCTTCCACACTAATGATTAACGCAGGTTGCGCTACATTTAAAATCAATTCCACCCGATCATTTGGCGTATTAGCTTCGATGGGGATATAGGCATGTCCTGCTTTACTAGCACCTAAAAAAGCGGCTAACATTTCAAATTCTAAATCACCGTAAACTACAATAGGTCTTCTATCAGCAAATTTTTCAGCTAAAAAGGTAGCAAGCTGATCTGACCATCTTTTTAACTGACCATAGGTATACTCTTTTTCATCAATATAGGCGATACGATTTGGTTCTTTTACGCTCCAAGAATCAATTTGTTCAATAATGTTTGTTACAGTCATCTGCTCTCACCTCTTAAAATTCATTGTAAATAAATGTGCCGCCCTGAATGTTCTTGTAGTGATACAAATAAATCAGAATCAGTAGGACACAGAAGTAAAAGAGCGTTTTGCCAATAAATGTTAACCAATAATGGGTGTTTTCTTTTTGCAACCAATTTTTCATTATCACTCTCTCCTTTTCAATTTAAGTATAGAGTATTTGTTTAAATTAGAACATTTTTTCAACTTACAGTAAAAAGAAGAATCTAACACTTTCGTCACTTAAGCCCTTTCAATTTACTCACTTAAAAGGCTTTATCTAAGTACCATCGTTACTGATTTTTTTAATATGTAATGCACCTTTAATACTCACGGCATTTTCCTGAAATGAATTCTATTTTAAAGAAGCGTGCTATTTTAGAAAACAGGCCAAAATACAGGTATTATCCTCAGCTTTCCCAGCTGTGTAAGAAAAATTTGACTGTTAAAATGTAGGCGACTAAATAAATCACTGCGACGATACCACAGAATAAATAAGCGAGCCAATAACTACCGTTGGTGACAAATTGGGACCATGTATAAATCGCAAACCCGGCATGACCACACACCAATAAAACTGGGGGAGCAAAAATCCAAGCATTTTGATAATACAAGTTGCGCTTCATTTGTTTACGACTAACGCCTAATTTTTGCAACAACAAGAAGTCTTTTTTACCATTTTCAACTTCTGAAAGTTGCCGCAACATGACAATCGCAGCAGTAGTGATCGAAGCAATCATACCTAGAAATGTTGCCACATACATGAAAATTCCCGCTTCTCTTGTGGCCCTGCGTACAATTGGAAAGCGACTCGTGTGATTTAACCGGGAATAGTTTCCAGTAAAAGCATGGGGAGTAGCATTCTTCAATACTTTGGTGGTAATTTCACCTTTTAATTTGTCATTTTTATACGTAAAGTCATAGTAAATATCATTTCCCCAATCAGATTTCAACTCTTTTTCAACTGAAGTTGCTAGTTGCTCTTCATCTTTTGTCTTTACATTGACCATAGCAATGGTGTAGTCAACCCCTTGAATATTCTGAAACTGTTCATCTGGTAAAACCAACACCCCAGCAGCATAGCGCAACAAAGCGTCCCCCAGCAAATCCGAATAAAAATGTTCTACTTTAATATCTAGCCCATTTGGCAACGTCACTTGGCGGCTAAGCTCGCTGACACTGTTAAACATCATATAATTATAATCAAATAAAATGCCACGATTAACCTGTAATGGCTCAATTTTGGGCAAATCAGGATGCTGTGCCTGAAATTTTTGATAGTCACTAAAGCGTAAAATATTAATTAAATTAAATTGCTCCATTTCTTCACTACTAAAAAGTTTTAGTGCAAAGCGGCCTGCTGTGACTTTATACTGTAAATTTTGGGTCGTGGTTACCTTGCCATCATTTTCACGAACGATGGCTTCTAGCTTTCCCAGTTCACTGCTGTGCACTTGAAAGTCAGTTGGCGTTTCATTTTGACTGACGCGACTTTGAATACTAACAAGAGAAATTGCACCGCCAATTAATGCAATGGCTAATGATGTCAAAATAGTAAGCAGTGCCAAAGAACGCCAATTTTTTAATATAGCGACCAAACTGCGACTACGTTCGTAATAGTTTAGACCTTGATAACGACTTTTCTTTTTATCAAGAAAATAAAAAATAGTTTTTAAACCATAGCGATAAAATAAATACGTGCCGATAATACAAGCAAGTAAAATACCTCCCGGTAGCCAAATTAAAATAGAAAAACTTTTTGTCAGTAAGAAAAAGCGAAAAATTAGTGGTCGAATAAATACAGCAGCCAAATAGCCACAGCTAATTAACAAAACACTGAAAATACCTAATTTAATTTCATAAGGCTTTGTCTTTAACTTTTGCAAGTCAAACTGTGACTTAACCGAGAATACACCATCCACTTGCTTTTTAGATAAAACAATAATGTTTTGAAATGCACTGATAATAAAAACAAAAAGAAAAACAGCCGCAGTAACCTGAACAGATTGCCATGAAAAAAACAAGGTACTCGTAACATCTAAAGCCATTGCCTTTACTAAAATCATGGAAAAAAGTTTGGAAAAAATGACACCCAGACTAATCCCCACTAAAAATGCCAATAAGTTCAAGGCAAAAATTTCGACTAACGATTGTAAAATAATCCGCCGCCGTTTTAAACCAAACAATTGGTAAAGTGCAACTTCTTGCTGCCGTTTTGCGATAAAAAAGCGATTGGCACTTAATACAAAAAAGACCATCATCACAATGACAAAAAAACTACCAATCGTTAAGATATTCTCAATTTTTATATCTTGGCTAGCCCGTTTTGTTAGTGGCTGATCATGCGTCATGGCATTAAAAGAATAATAAATCATCACCGCCATCGTGATACTAATTAAATAAATGCCGTAATTGCGAAATTGTTTTAAAAAACTACGCCAGGATAATTTATAAAGCATTTCGTCGTCCCCCGCCGCCTAAAGTTGCCTGCATATCAATCACCTGTTCAAAGAAATTCTGCCTGCTACCTCTTTTAACAACCTCAGAAAAAAAGACTCCATCTTTAATAAATAAAATGCGATTGCAATAACTTGCGGTATAGGGGTCGTGGGTTACCATTAAAATGGTTTTATTTTGCTTTTGATTTAATTCACTTAAATAATACAGTAACTCCGTGGCAGATTTTGAATCAAGCGCACCTGTTGGTTCATCGGCAAAAATAATCCGTGGTCGCACGACTAAAGCACGGGCAGCTGCCACCCGTTGTCTTTGTCCTACTGATAACTCTTCTGGATAACGATGTAAAATAGCTTTAATTCCTAATAAGTCAGCTGCTTCTGTCACGCGGCTTTCAATCTCTTCGACTTTTAAAAAATCAATCGCCAAAGGCAAGATGATATTATCTTTGGCTGTAAGCGTAGGCAATAAATTAAACTCTTGAAAAATAAACCCCAAATCTTTACGGCGAAAATCACTTAACTGATCTTCTTTTAGTGCAGTCAGATCTTGTCCGTCCACTTTTACTGTTCCAAAAGTCGGCAGGGCAATGGAAGCTAATATATTCATTAAAGTCGTTTTTCCCGCACCGCTTGGTCCCATGATGCCGACAAATTCTCCTTCATCAACACTAAAGGACAGATTATCTAGCACCTTGGTCTGATTAAAACGATTTCCATATGTTTTACTCAAATGTTTTACTTCTATTATTTTTTTCATATTTCAACCTCATTTAGTCCTTTTGTTAAATAATTTAAGACAACTTACTTATTATCTTTATGGTAGCACAAGGTGTTTTAAATGCGCAGTTTTTAAGGTAAGTCAAGGGAAAAATTTAAACAAAAATTTTTTCTTGTGCACCATTCATCTTTTTATGCAAATTTCTGTTTTTTATAAATAGCAAAAACCTATCCCTATCTGTTTTCAACATTTTTACATATTTTTTATACACTAGATATAGTGTTTAATAGTATTAAATTAAAACAATGGCACTATATATAGTTGTGTTTTTGGTTGCACCTGACTTACTTTTCGGCTATCATATTATGTGAGTTCAGACACAATAGTCTGCTGATTAAGCTGGTCTTTTCTAACTAGTTAACAGTAAAGGACATGGTTTAAGAAATAAAGGAGTGAGCAAAAATGATGGATTTAAAAAATGAGCAGCTAGCACGCGAGGTGCATCCCCAACTGCAAACCATTAAAATCATTAAACGAGACGGACGCCTAATGGATTTTGATGACCAAAAAATTTATGATGCTTTGGTTAAGGCAAAACAACAAATTCACGGTGAATTATCCCCGATTGATCATGAACGTCTATTAGAAATTGTTGAGCGGATTGATGCTGAAATTGGCCAACGCTTTTCAACTGATGTCAAAATTTATGAAATCCAAAATATTGTCGAACACATCCTTTTAGAAAAAGGCGAATATGAAATCGCAGAAGCTTATATTAATTATCGCACCCGCCGCGATTTTGACCGTAGTAAGGCAACAGATATTAATTTTACAATTGGGCGTTTAATTAACAAAGATCAAAGTGTCGTCAATGAAAATGCCAATAAAGACAGTAATGTCTTCAATACACAACGGGATTTAACAGCCGGCATCGTTGGAAAATCGATTGGCTTAAAAATGTTACCGACACATGTCGCAAACGCACATCAAAAAGGTGATATTCATTACCATGATTTGGATTACCATCCCTATACCCCTATGACCAACTGCTGTTTAATTGATTTTAAGGGCATGCTAAATGATGGTTTTAAAATTGGCAATGCAGAAGTAGAATCACCAAAATCAATTCAAACTGCCACTGCCCAAATCTCACAAATTATCGCCAATGTAGCTTCTAGCCAATATGGCGGTTGTTCTGCTGATAGAACTGATGAGTTATTAGCACCTTTTGCAAAATTAAATTATCAAAAGCATATGCAAGATGCACTAAAATGGATTGAAAATCCTAAACGTCGTGAAGAATACGCCAAAGCAAAAACCAAAAAAGATATTTTCGATGCGATGCAAAGTTTGGAATATGAAATTAATACTTTATTTACTTCAAATGGTCAAACTCCTTTCACTTCCCTTGGCTTTGGCCTTGGGACAAACTGGTTTGAAAGAGAGATTCAACGGGCTATTTTACAAATTCGTATTAATGGCCTAGGAAGTGAGAGACGAACTGCTATTTTTCCAAAATTGATTTTTTCAATTAAAAAAGGCGTTAATTCTAACCCCACTGATCCAAACTACGATATTAAACAATTGGCTTTGGAATGTGCGACAAAACGGATGTATCCTGATATTTTAAACTACGATAAAATTGTTGAATTGACAGGCAGTTTCAAAGTACCAATGGGTTGCCGTTCTTTTCTACAAGGTTGGCAAGATGAGTCAGGGCAAGAAGTAAACGTTGGTCGGATGAATTTAGGTGTGGTTACCTTAAACTTACCACGTATCGCATTAGAGGCTGCTGGTGATCAAGATAAATTCTGGACACTTTTAGAAGAGCGCTTAGCAACTGTGAAAGATGCTTTGGTGTATCGCGTAGAGCGTTGTAAAGAAGCAATCCCTGCAAATGCCCCAATCTTATATATGTACGGTGCCTTTGGTAAACGTTTAAGCCGGACCGATGCCGTGAATGAATTATTTAAAAATAAGCGGGCAACTGTTTCATTAGGTTATATTGGCTTATATGAAGTTGCTTCTACTTTCTTTGGTGGTGCTTGGGAAAATAATCCAACTGCAAAAGACTTTACCTTAAGTATTGTCAAATCATTGAAAGCTCACGCTGATGATTGGGGTAATGAATATGGTTACCACTTTAGCGTTTATTCAACGCCAAGCGAAAGTTTGACAGATCGTTTTTGTCGTTTGGATACTGAAAAATTTGGTATCGTTGAAAACGTCACTGATAAAGAATACTATACCAACAGCTTCCATTATGATGTTCGTAAAAACCCAACACCTTTTGAAAAATTAGACTTTGAAAAAGATTATCCAAAATATTGTTCCGGTGGCTTTATTCACTACTGCGAATATCCGATGTTGCAACAAAATCCAAAAGCTCTAGAAGCTGTGTGGGATTATTCTTACGATAAAGTTGGCTATTTAGGCACAAATACGCCAATTGATCACTGTTATGAATGTGGTTTTGAAGGTGACTTCACCCCAACAGAACGCGGCTTTGAATGTCCGCAATGTGGCAATCACGATCCTAAAACCTGTGACGTGGTAAAACGAACTTGTGGTTATTTAGGTAATCCCCAAGCGCGCCCCATGGTACATGGTCGTCATAAAGAAATTTCATCCCGCGTAAAACATATGAAATAAGGCCACTTTTATGGAAGTTAGAAAAAATGACCCGAACTCAGGCAACTGATGCTCGGGTCTTATTGCAAAGAAGTAAACCCGCTTAGCTAAATAAGCGATTAACAGAAAGAAGGCTTTTTTTATGCGCAACCCCAAGCCTAAAGAATGGCAAGCAAGTAAATATAGTAAAAATTATATTGCCGACTATAAAGCATTTAATTTTGTCGACGGTGAAGGTGTCCGCAATAGTTTATATGTTAGTGGTTGTCTTTTTGCCTGTGAAGGCTGCTTTAATAAAGCTGTCCAAAACTTTAACTACGGTACTCCTTTTACTAAAGAATTAGAAGATCAAATCATCACAGACTTATCTCACGACTATGTTCAAGGCTTAACGCTATTAGGCGGTGAACCTTTTTTAAATACAAGTGTTTGTTTACAAGTAGTTAATCGAGTAAAAAAAGAATTTGGTGAAAAAAAAGATATTTGGAGTTGGTCTGGATATACTTTTGAAGAGCTATTGCAAGAGACTGACGACAAATTGGAATTGCTAAATAAAATTGACATCTTAGTAGATGGGCGCTTTGAACTAGCCAAACGAAATTTAAATTTACAATTTCGTGGCAGTAGCAATCAACGAATCCTAGATGTCAAAAAATCATTGGCGCTTGGAAAAGCGGTTATTTGGGATAAATGTCACGATGCAACAGAAAATTTTGAACAAATAAAAAAACAAGATTTAATCTAGCCCTCCATCGCTTAGCTTCACAAAAATCAAACAATTGTCCCACTCACAAAAAAGTAGGATTTTCCCAATTTGCCTTATTTCTTAAAAGGCCTGCACCTGAAACAAACGACATAAACTTTTGTAAAGTAATTTATTTTCGTGAAAATTTTATCTTTTTCTAATAGTGTACAAAAAGTGAGGCAAAATAAAAATTCTGCCTCACTTTTTACGTATATTTACATTCCATTACTTTTCATCTTCCCACAAAGGTAAGGTCATATTTTCAAAAGTCACCGGATCCAAATTCGTCACCGTCACCCCTAAAAGGCGAATTCCCTTTTCAATGCCTGCAACGTCTTCCCAAATTAGACTAGCTTGAGAAAAAATCATTTGTTTATCAATTAAATAAGTAGGCAGTGTCTTTCTTTTGGTTACCGTTTCATAACCTGTATAGCGCACTTTTAAAACAATCGTTTTACCATGTTTGCCCACTCTTTTTAAAGATGCTGCAACTTTTTCAGACAATTGTCTCAGCTGCGTTAACACTTCTTCTTCTGTAGTAAGCGGGTTGCCATAAGTATGTTCTTTTCCAACTGACTTTCGCTGTCTTGTCACGGCAACCGGTGCATCGTGTATTCCCCGCACTTTTCGATACAAAGAGTAGCCCATTTTACCAAAGGTTTGAATTAACTCCATTTCTGTTTTCTCGTATAAGTCCGCACCGGTAAAAATTCCCATTTCATTCATTTTGGGGACTGTCTTTTTTCCGACTCCATGAAATTTTTCAATTGGTAAAGCTTTTAAAAAAGTAATCGCATCCCGTGGTGGAATAACCGTAATCCCCTGAGGCTTCATATAATCAGAGGCCAACTTAGCTAAAAATTTATTATAGCTAACTCCTGCTGAACAAGTAAGGTGAACTTTTTGCCAGACTTCTTTTTGAATTAAACGGGCGACCTTCACGGCTGAAGTACTGTTCACTTTATTTTCTGTAACATCTAAATAAGCTTCATCAATGGATACTGGCTCAATAATATCGGTATAACGGGCAAAAATCTGACGAACTTCTTCTGAAACTTTTCGATACTTCTCGTGGTTTCCCGGTACAAAAATAGCCTTGGGACACAATTCATACGCTTTTTGTGCACTCATTGCAGAGTGGATCCCATATTTGCGCGCCTCATAATTGGCAGTCGTCACAACTCCTTTACCCCCAGTATCGCTGGGATGGCGTGCAATAACTAAGGGATGCTTTGCTAAATTGGGATCGTCTCGTTCTTCAACAGAAGCAAAAAAAGCGTCCATATCAATATGAATAATTTTACGACTTGTATCATTCTTTAAAGGAAATTGCAGCTCTCCCATACCCTCACCCCACATTCTAACTTATTATACTAACACAAACAAATGTTCGCAAGTTTTCTCGTTAATAAAAAATTTTTTTAACAAAAAAATCAGCCGCTTTAATCGGCTGATTCGAGGATTTCATGATAGTTTTTATAAACAACTTGCTTTTTAACTTGATTATTTTGTGCCACTGTTTTAATCGCTTGATTGGGTTTCATCCCTGTTTTAACTAAATTTTCTACCTGCTCTTTCAAAGATAACATAGCCGTCTCAGCAGATACATCATCTTTTCTGCTACCAGAAGAGCCTGCTACCATTAAACAGCACTCACCTTTTACAGCATTTTCTGCCAAATAGCTAGCTAATTCCACCAGATTGCCCCGTAAATACTCTTCATGTACTTTGGTCAACTCACGGCAAATAACTGCCTGTCGACTGCCAAAAACTTCAGCTAAATTTGCAACGGTTTGTTTTAAACGATAAGGTGATTCATAAAAAATTAAAGTTGCCATCTCGTTTTTCAACGTATTTAAAACTGTGAGCTGTTCACTTTTCTTGCGGGGCAAAAAGCCATAGAAATAATTAGGTTGCGGGTTTAGCCCGGAGGCAATTAAAGCCGTTAACCCAGCAGTTGCACCAGGTAGCGCAACAACGTTTATCTCCTCTGCGATACACGCCACCACTAATTCATGACCAGGATCACTAATTGACGGCATGCCGGCGTCGCTTACTTGGGCAATATTTATTCCTTGCTGTAACAAAGTAATTAATTCTGGCACTCGTTCTTTAAAATTATGTTCATGTAAACTTTTTTGTGGTGTTTTAATTTCAAAATGATTCAATAATTTTTGCGTATTGCGAGTATCTTCACTGGCGATTAATTGTACCGTTTTTAACGTCTCCACGGCACGATACGTCATGTCTTGTAAATTGCCAATTGGTGTAGGTACCAAATAAAGCGTTCCGCTTATTGGACTTCCTTTAAAACTGCTTTGCTTTTGCACTTGTTATCACCTTTTCATAAAGTGAAAAAGAATTGATTGAAAAGGATAGAATTACCTTTTAATCAATTCCTCGTCACTTAATTTTGACTTTCACGATATAATACTTCCAAACAAAAAACGCATTGCTCGTCGTTTTCTCTTCTGGCACCATAGGATTCACGGCAAATATGAAAACCTTCTTCATAAATCTTTTCCAAGTTCATCCGGGATTTTGACATACCCTGTTTAACTTCTTCCGCGGCATTTTCTTCTTTTAACTCTTGCAAGTATTCCCGTAGTTTTTGATTTTCTAATTCTAAGGTTGTATTCTTCTCAACAATTTCTTGCAGGGCCGCTTTCATTGCTGTCAATTGCTGTAACGAACTCTCTAAATCTAACTCTAATTTACTTAATCCATCATAAATATCACGTTTGTCCATGCTCACTGGCATCACCTGCTTTTTTTGCTTCATCGGCTGTGGCAGCTAGACTGGCTACTTGTTGCGCCTTGAAGTCTTTTAGTTCCTCATAATGATACTCCACCGGCGTTTCTTTTTGGAATAGCCGCACTTTTACAATCCGACTTAATAAATTCAAACCGATAACTTTTCCCTTGCCATCTGGTGTCTCAATCTCTTTACCATAATCTGGTAATTCTCGTTTTGCCGCTTCATATTCATCATTTTCATATTTCAAACAACACATTAAACGGCCACACAAACCAGAAATTTTGGTTGGGTTTAAAGATAAGCCTTGATCTTTAGCCATTTTAATCGAAACAGGAATAAAATCACCTAAAAAAGTCGTACAACATAACGGTCTACCGCAAGGCCCGATACCGCCTAATAATTTTGCTTCATCCCGTACACCGATTTGGCGCAACTCAATTCTTGTTCTAAACTCACTAGCTAAGTCTTTTACCAACTCACGAAAGTCAATTCGACCATCTGCTGTGAAGTAAAAAATCATTTTACTCCGGTCAAAAGTATATTCAACAGAGACTAGTTTCATCGCTAATTCATGTTGTCGTATTTTCTTTTTTCCAATCACAAAGGCCGCTTTTGCGTCTTCTTTGTTTTGGGCTGCTCGTTTTAATTCTGCGCTCGTTGCAATATGTAAAATCGGCAGCACTTCATCAGGTAAATCCCCACTGTCAATTTCCACTTTAGGAATGACAACTTCTGCCATTAATTTGACTTGTTGGGATTCAACTATCACTTTTTCTTCATAACGATACTCTTGATCTTTACCAGGACGATAATAATAAACGTGACCTGCTTCTTTATAGCGGACTCCCACTACTTCCATTTAATTCCCTCCCTTACTTTAAATTTTAAAAGCTCGGTAACTACTCCCTAAACTTTTTTATGAAAGACGAACAATCCGCAAAACCAATTGTTCACATACATTTTGAAAGGCAACATTGGCCCGTAATTTTTGTTCAGCTTGCAAGATCAACTCTAAAATACCGTTAACTTTTTGCAGCTGCGGCAAGTTTGCCACTTCTTTTTTTCGTTGTTGGCGAAAATAAAACAATAACATTTGTAATAATGTAAACTGTTGCTCTTTTTCTTTTGCCAAAGGCGCCAACTTCTTTTGAACAAAAATAAAGGCTTGTAAATCTGCTTTTTCAAGATAGCGATGCCAAGTTAAAACAGCATCCTTAGCACTATTAAACCATTCATCTTGTGAGAATTCAATTGCTTTTTCAAAGCTATTGGTAAGGCTTGCAAGTAAAGTTGCACTTTTTTCCCCCACCCCTTCAGCGATCAAACTTTCAAAAAGGTGAGTCTTTGATAAGGGGGTAAAGTGGATAAGCTGACAGCGGGATTGAATAGTTGGTAAAATGCGTCCTAACGCACTGGTCTCTAAAATTGCTAAAAGGCCTGCTTGGGGTTCTTCTAAAAATTTTAACAAACTATTCGCTGCGCTAACGTTCATTTTGTCCGCATCTGAAATAATGAAAACTTGTCGCTTTGCTTCAAACCCTTTTTTACTAAATTCAGCCTGGAGTCGTCGTATCTGATCAACTTTAATCGTTTGGCCCTCAGGCTTTATAACTTGAACATTCGGGTGCTCGTTTAACTGAATCCGGATGCAATTATTGCACACATTGCAAGGCTCGTTAGCTATTACATTGGTGCAAAAAAGACGTTTAGCCAGCCACATACTCATTTGATGTTTACCAGTGCCACTCTCCCCTTCAAAAAGATAAGCATGAGACATACGCTCATGCTCAATACTTTTTTTTATTTGGGCAAAGACCTGGGGCTCATTTTTTAATAAAAATTCTTGCTCCGTCATTTTACTTGCTCCTTAATATTGATGGAAACCTTCGACTGGTAGAACAAAAACTGTTGCGCCACCGACTTCAACTTCGACTGGATAGGGTACTTGTCCGTCTAGGGAAATATCTAAAGACATGGGGGTTGAAACATACTGTTTTCGTGACTGGCACGTCTTTTTAATCAATTCAAGTGCTTCTTGCACCCGTTCATCTTCAATCCCGATAATAAACGTGCTGTTACCAGCTTTTAAAAAGCCGCCGGTTGAAGATAGTTTTGTGGCCCGAATATTATTGTCAATAAACTCGTTAGCCAAACGGTTACTATCTTTATCTTGTACAATTGCCATAACTAATTTCATAAAAATTGCCTCCTTTTAATTGGAAAGACTTCACAAACTGACGTGACTGCAATGTATTCAGCTAAATTATTCTAAGCAAAGCTGGCTTGCCTTTGTGGATACTCGCTTTTCCAGTAAATCGCATTTCATTGTATCCTATGCTTTTGTTCTTTAGAAAAATTGAGGATATGCTTCAGTGATGGCAGTAAAACTCGCATCCACTACATCTTGTAAACTCATTCTGGCATCAACTTTGTGAATCCGAATGGGATCTTCTTCGGCCAATTTCAAATAGGCATGACGCACCCGTTGATGAAATTCCAAACTCTCAATTTCCAAGCGATCTGCTTCGCCATGACGGGAATTTTCGATCCGTTTTAATCCTGTGTCTGAATCGACATCAAGATAAAGGGTGAAATCTGGCTTTAAACCTTCTGTTGCAAATTCATTAATTTTAGCAATTTCCGGAATACCAATTCTGCGTCCAGCTCCTTGATAGGCCAAAGAACTATCTACGAAACGATCACAAATCACGATTTTACCAGCGTTTAAAGCAGGCATAATAACTTCAACTAAATGTTGACGTCTGGCTGCTGCATATAATAAAGCTTCTGTGCGATCATCCATTTCTTCATTACGAGGGTCTAAAATAATTTTTCTGATTTTTTCAGCGATTTTTACACCACCGGGTTCCCGCGTTTTAACGATGCCGCGTTTGGCAATCAGCTGAATCCGAGGAAATAATTCATTAACAACGCTCGTTTTTCCTGCGCCATCTGGTCCTTCAATCGTGATAAATAATCCGTTCACAAGTTTGTCCTCCAATTATCTATTAACATTATTGTACAAAAAAATTCTAAATTTTGAAACTTTACAACTCACGGCGTCCTTCCACCGCTTTTAAAAGGGTTACTTCATCGGCATACTCAATATCACTGCCGACAGATAGACCGTGAGCCAATCGGGTTACTTTAATTCCAGCTGGTTTAATTAAGCGGGACAAATAAATGGCGGTCGCTTCTCCTTCGGTCGTAGCATTTGTCGCCAAAATTACTTCTTTTACTTCATCATCATGTAATCTTTTCAAAAGAGTTGGCACGTTAATATCTTCTGGTCCGGTTCCTTCCATTGGCGATAAAACGCCATGTAAAACGTGGTATAAACCGTGATACTCCCGCATTTTTTCCAAAGCCATCACATCTTTTGGTTCTTCGACGACTAAAATTGTACTGCGATCCCGAGTTTGATCGGCACAAATTGGACAGGGATCTTCTTCTGTGATGTTGCCGCAAATGCTACAAAAATGTAGGTCCCGTTTAACACTTAAAAGGGATTTGGCAAATTCATTGACGACCTCGTCTTTCATATCGATTGTATAAAAAGCTAACCGTGTGGCGGTTTTTTGTCCAATCCCGGGCAGTTTCATATAGCTGTCAATTAATTTGGCAATTGGTTCTGGGTATTGCATAAACATTTCTCCTTAAGCTAAAACTGCTGTGCGACACTTTTTTAAAATCCTGGCATACCTTTTGTATATTTTCCTAACGTTTGTTCGGTTTCTTTTTCGATTTTACTTAAAGCATCATTGACTGCCATCATGACTAAGTCTTGTAGCATTTCACTATCTTCTGGATCAATCACATCAGAGACAACACTTAAGCCAGTCATTTTTTTATCGCCAGTAAACGTCGCTTTTACATATTCATTGGTTGAAACACCAACAAATTCTTTTTCATTTAAAGCCGCTTGTGCTTTTGTCATTTCCTTTTGCATTTTTTGTACTTGTTTCATCATGCCTTGCATATTTCCCATGCCACGCATCATATTAACCACTCCTTCAATTTTTAAAATTTAGACTAATCGTCGATTACTTTGACCACATCTGAGCCAAATAAAGCGACTGCTTTTTGGGCTGGATCTTCATCTTCTGTAGCAGTCGCATCTGGTGGCAAATGATTTAATAAATCGTCATCTAAAATACCAGCTTCCACTAAATCTAGCCCGTTATTTTGCGCTTGCCTATTTTCATTTGCAGCATTTTCGACTACTTTTTCTTGCTTGTTTGCTTTATTTTCTTCTTTTTGTGAATCATCATCAGCTAATAGGCTGCCATTTTTTTGCGCTGTCACAAATTCGCGCCTTAACTCTTGCCAAGCAGCACTGGTTAAATAGACCGGCTGCGGCGCATAATCTGGGATCATTTTGCTCAAATTATTGCCAATGAGCTGACTCATCTCCTCATCGGCAATAGCTTTTTGACAGATAATTTCATAATCAAAGGTCACGACAATTCCATTTGCACTAGCAGCTCGCACTTGCCCTTGCCGTAAAACTGCTTTTTTTGTAATCGGTAAACTTGCCAATAAATCTTCCCAGACGATTTGCGTTTGATGTAAATTATCTTTTGTTGCTGCTTTCAAAACGTTAAAGACTTGATTTCTGGGAACGCGCAGATTATTTTGCTTCCGATTATGATTTTTTTCCGGAGCTTTTGAAACGGTTGGCTCCTGCTTCACCACACCTGTTGATTGGAGTTGTTTTACCTCTTGTTCCAATTGTTCAACTTTTTGTTTTAAGGCAACAACTGAATTATCCGCATTTGATAGCGCAACTGGCGTGTTGGCCTCAGTTGAAGCTATGGCGGTAGTCGTTTTAATTTCAGCTAATTTAACAATACAGACTTCCAAATAAATTGTGGGGGAATTTGTAAAACGGACTTCATTTTGTGTCTCATTTAAAATTTTAATCCAATCAAAAATCTGTTGGCTACTTAACTGCTCAGACAAGTTTTTAAAAGCAGTAGTTAAATGCCCTGCCTTTTGTTGCAGTAATTGTGGCGCTTTTTGATACAATAATAAATCGCGACAATAAACCAATAAATTTTCAAGTAACCGCTGCGCTTCTTTTCCTTCGGCTAAGATAGCTGCTAAATCCGTTAAAGCTGCGCCGGCATCATGACTTAAACAATGGCCTAAAAGTTGATCCATCATTTCATACGTTAGACTACCTGTAACTGCCATAACATCAGCTAAAGTAATGGTCCCATCAGCAAATGAAATTGCTTGATCCAACATCGACAGGGCATCTCGCATACCCCCTTCGGCTGATTGTGCGATTATTTCTAGGGCTTGCTCTTCATAAGGTTGATTACTTTCTTCTAAAATATATTGCATTCGCCCCACGATTGCTTTGGTGTCGATGCGTTTAAAATCAAAGCGTTGCGTTCGAGAAATGATTGTCGCCGGAATTTTATGAGGCTCAGTTGTTGCTAAAATAAAGACAAGACTTTCTCTTGGTTCTTCAAGTGTCTTTAATAACGCGTTAAAAGCCCCCGTTGAAAGCATGTGGACTTCATCGATAATATAGACTTTATATTTACCCTTGGTAGGGGAATAATTAGCACGCTCGGTTAAAAAGCGAATTTCGTCAACACCATTATTACTAGCTGCATCGATTTCAATAACATCATCAAATTGGCCGTTAGTAATCCCGCGACAATTTTCACATTCATTACAAGGCTCTCCATCATGACTATTAGGACAGTTAATCGCTTTAGCAAAAATTTTGGCTGCACTGGTCTTCCCTGTTCCTCGTGGTCCGGTAAATAAATACGCATGGGAAATCTTCTGTTGGCTAATAGCATTTTTTAAGGTTTGCGTAATCGCGTCTTGTCCGACTACGTCATCAAAACGTTGTGAACGCCAAACACGATATAGGGCTTGATAGGCCATTTTTTGCCTCACTTCCTTTAAATTCACTATTTTCTATTATACGCAATTTCTGATAAAAAAACTAGTTTTGCTCTGTTCTTTTATCAATTCTAAAACCTTGTTTAAACAAAGCAGGCAGTCTGTTGCACCTATGCTATAATTTTATTATAGTAGGCGCTTTACTACTATTAAAAAAAGTGCCACGAAATAAAAAGGAGGATTTTTGAGTATGGGAATTATTAAAGCTGCAGCCGGGGCTGTGACAGGCGGTTTAGCCGATCAATGGCTTGAGGTGATTGAACCTGCTGATATGGGGGATAATACTGTCTTAACAAAAGGTGAAAAAGTTAGAAAAGATGCCAAGCGTAACGCCAACAAAAAAGGAACAAGCGACGTTATTACAGATGGTTCTGTCATTCATGTTTATCCAAATATGATGATGCTTTTAGTTGACGGTGGTAAAATCATTGACTATACCGCCGAAGAAGGTTATTACACAGTCAAAAATGATACCGCTCCTTCTCTTTTTAATGGCTCTTTAAAAGATGCCGTTAAAGAAACGTTTAGTCGCGTTAAATTTGGTGGAACGACACCGCAAAAACAACAAGTCTTCTACATTAATTTACAAGAAATTAAAGGCATCAAGTTTGGCACCCCTGCACCGTTAAATTATTTTGATAATTTTTACAATGCGGAATTGTTTTTAAGAGCCCACGGAACTTATTCAATTAAAATTACCGATCCGATTTTATTTTATACAAATGCAATCCCTAAAAATAAAGAGCAAGTGGAAATTGACGACATTAATGAACAGTATTTAAATGAGTTCTTGACTGCTTTACAGACTGCTATTAACCAAATGTCAGCTGATGGCGTCCGTATCTCTTATGTTCCATCAAAAAGTATGGAATTAAGTAAATATATGGCCAATGTTTTGGATAGTGATTGGAATACTTTGCGAGGAATGGAAATTGTAGCCGTTGCACTAGCAAGTATTTCTTATACCGATGACTCGACTAAATTAATTAATATGCGTAACGAAGGTGCTATGTTAGGCGATCCAAGTATTCGTGAAGGATACGTACAAGGATCAGTGGCACGAGGCATGGAAGCTGCTGGCAAAAATGATGCCGGCGCAGCAACGGGATTTTTTGGCATGGGAATGGGGATGAATACAGGCGGGACTTACCTAAACCAAGCTAGCCAAAACAATCAACAACAGCTAAATAATCAACAACAAAAACAAAATGAAAAAGCAGATGATAATACATGGACTTGTCCGCAATGTGGCACAGAAAATACCGGTAAATTCTGCAGCAATTGTGGCACACCAAAACCAGCTGCATCTGGAAAAGTTGATTTAAAAATGAAATGTAGCGAATGTGGCAGTATCATTGATCTTTCCAATGGAATTCCAAAATTCTGTCCGGAATGTGGCAAACCATTTAAAGGCGTCCCTATTGATTAAGCAGTTGTAACAGAATTGTTACATTTAAAAAATCAATGAGTTACTATTTCACATCAACGTAGCTGACTTATTGCAGCTAGTCAAAACAATAAGTCGGCAAATCCCAAAATAGCAACTCATATTTTTATGATTGTTCGGCTTGGTTTAAAAAAGTTAACCTTAAAACACCACTATTTAAAAAAAGAGGTGTGACAAGACTTTTGTTATATCGCTAACACCTGACAAAAAATAAGGAGTGACGCCATGGACGCCTTAACACATAAATGTCCCAATTGTAACGGTGCGCTAACTTTTGATCCCGATGACCAAAAGTTTCATTGTCCTTATTGCGGTAGTATTTTTACCGTAGATGAGTTAAGCGCATTTGAAGTAAAACAAGCTAGTTCACGAGACATATCCACCGATAACACAAAAACAATAACGCCACCCACTACCACAGATGAAACTACAAGCAAAAAAGAAAATGCAACACTTGATAATTCACTTACAGATATGACCGTGGCAGATGAAGGCGCAATGGAGCTCTACCTCTGCCCCAACTGTGGTGCTGAAATTGTAACAGATGCTACCACGGCGGCAACTTATTGTTATTATTGCCATAATCCCGTCGTCTTAAAGGGCCGTTTATCGGGGGAATTTTTACCAGACAAAGTCTTACCCTTTGCAATTGGAAAAGAAAAAGCAACCGCAGATTTTCTAAATTGGGCTCAGAAGAAATTTTTCGTGCCAAAAGATTTCTTTAACAAAAGCCAAGTAGAAAAACTGACGGGAGTGTATTTTCCTTATTGGCAAGTTGATGCTAAAGGCAGCGGCAGTTTGACGGGAAATGGTACTTCTATTCGTGTTTGGATTGTCGGTGATATTGAATATACCGAAACCAAACAATACGCTATCAGTCGAAAAGGAAACCTTATTTTTAAAGAACTTGTTAAAAATGCTTTAACAAAAAACACGCCACAAAAAATGGTCGCAAGCGTCCAGCCTTTTCCACTAGAAAAAGCAGTAACGTTTCAAAATCAATATCTCGCCGGCTTTCAAGCTGAAAAACGCGATATTGAATACGATAGTTTAAAAGATGAAGTAACAAACGAATTAGCTGATTACGGTGAAAAAAAGTTGCGAGAAACAGTGGGAAGCTACACAACCTTTACCAAAACGCAGCAAGACCTCAATTTAACAGAAACTAAAGCCTCTTATTTGTTGTTACCCGTCTGGCTCGTTACTTATCGCAGTTCAACTAATGATGAGAAAGTTTTTTATTATGCGATGAATGGCCAAACTGGAAAAGTGAGTGGTGTTTTGCCTATCAGCTACAAAAAATTAGGACTGGTATCAGCAGGTATTTTCTTAGGGCTGTTCGTATTGTTTTTACTAGGAGGTTATTTCCTATGAGAAAACTTTATGGTAGTTTAGTTCTTATTGTCACCTTGTTTTTTTCTTTAATTGCGTTACCTGCTCATGGTGCAGTAAGTAACGTTGAAGATGCGGCTAATATTTTTGAACCAAATCAACTGAGTCAATTAAATGAAGGCGCAAAAAAACTCGGCCAAAAAATAAAAGGCGGCATCTACATTGTAACAACGACAACCAATGAAGAAGAGCCTCGTACTTTTGCCAATGAATACTTGCGGGATAAGGTCGGAAATAATCAAAATGGGGCCGTCTTTTTAATCGATTTGAACCAACGGGAAATGTACATCGCCACGTCAGGAAATATGATTGATTATTTAACAGACAGCAGACGGGAAGATTTTTTTGATAAGGTTAGTTCCGAAATGAGTAATGGCGATTATTACGGGGCTAGCACAATCTTTCTAGAGCAAATGACCGCCTATGTAAATGCTGGCGTACCTGGTGGACATTATCGCATTGATGAAGAGAGTGGCAAAATTACCTATTACAAAACAATCACCCTTTTAGAAGGACTCATTGCTTTTGCTTTGGCATTCGTAGGAAGTATTGCCTTTTTTATTATCGTTAAATCACGGTATCAATTAAAATTAGGAACTTATAAATATCCTTTCCGTCAAAATACACAGCTGGAACTAACGGAAAATGAAAATCGCTTAATTAATTCTTTTGTCACCACCAGGCGCATCCCTAAAAACAACTCAAGTGGTGGCGGCTCTGGCGGCAGTACTACAAATTCTAGCGGTGGCGGTACCTTTGGCGGCGGTGGTCGCGGCTTTTAAAAATAAAAACTAACTCTTAGTCACGTCACGTAAAAGTGACGACAGCTAGCTAAGAGTTAGTTTTTTTATAAACAAATAAAAAAATTTTAATGCCGTTTCCCCAGACTTACTTAAATAATTTCTTTAAAAACAGAAAAATCAATATTGCCACCAGAGACTACTGCGATCGTTTTTTTTCCATGAAGCAAGTGATCAATATGACCACTTAAAATTGCTGCCGTACTTAAGGCACCAGCACCTTCTGCAATGACTTTTTCTTTTAAGGCCAAATAATGGATCGCTTGTTCAATCTCTTCTTCTTCTACCAGCACCGTTTCATCGATTCGATCTTTCAAAATTTCATAAGTTAATTCACCGGCAAGAGCCACATCACAACCATCAGCTAATGTTTTATGACTACGATTGGCAATTAATTTTTGCTGCCAAATTGACGAAATCATGCCATGAACGTGATAAGATTGCACACCAATAATTTTAACTTCTGGTCGATAAGATTTAATGGCTAACGCAATTCCTGCAATTAACCCTCCACCGCCAATGGGTACGATAACATTATCAACTTCAGGCAAGTCTTGTAGTAATTCAATTCCAATCGTTCCCTGACCTTCCATAACTGCACAATCATCAAAAGGCGAGACAAAAACTTCGCCACTTTTTGCTGCTTCTGCTAGGGTTTTTGCTTTTGTTTCATCAAATGTTTCTCCGACTAATTCAACTTTAGCACCATAATTCTCTGTAGCAGAAATCTTAGTTTTGGGTGCACTTTTGGGCATAAAAATTCGTGCATCAATCTTCAGCAGTGAGGCTGCTAGCGCCACACCTTGGGCATGATTCCCCGCCGAGCAGGCAATAACACCGCGTTTTTTTTCTTCAGGTGTTAAGGTTGCTAGTTTATTATAAGCTCCTCTAGCTTTAAAAGAGCCAGTGCGTTGCAAATTTTCTAGTTTTAAATAGATTTCACCTTGTTTTTCCTGGCCCAAAATATTACTCGGTGCCAAAGGTGTATGAATCATTAATGGCATTAAGCGTTCATAGGCTTTTAAAATACCGTAGAGTGCTTGGTTCTGTGTTTCTGAAATCATTTTTTCACCTTCTTGTTAGCGTTTACAAACAAATTAAAACATGAAATACGGCAAATAGCAATGGAAAAATATTACAATAAAATAACTAACATTCAAATGATCATAAAAAAACGAAGCCAAGCCAATGGAATTGACCATGGCTTACGACTTCGCTTTTTTATTTACTTACGATTGATGAAATTTTCTTTTCAAGAACATTCCCACTGCGACTCCTAGTAACCCAATTCCAATTAAAGCAAGAGAATAATTCACAATATCTCCTGTTTTTGGATAATGAGTACCTGGTGGTGTTTTTTGAGGTGAATTTTTTACGATTACTTGTACTGAGGCAGGTTTACCTTTTGCCTGATCGACAATTGTAAATTTAACAACGTTAGATTCTAAAATGTAGCCTGTTGGTGCTTTAATTTCTTTAAAGTAATAAGCTCCTGGAGCCAAATTCAGAACTTCAATCTCGCCTTTGTTATCCGTAACCAGATTTGTTTTAACAATCTGGTGCTGTTCATCCAATAATTGGAATTGTGCATCTGCAAGTTTTTTCTCACCTTTTGCATCCAATTTCAAAAGTTTCACAGTACCTTGATAATTTGTGGCAGTCACTTGAATTGGTGTTGGACCTTTTTGTGGATCATAGTTTCCTTTTGCTGCAATTGTAAATTTAATTGGTGTTGTATTTAAAAGATAACCAGCTGGTGCTTTTGTTTCTATAAACTGGTAATCCCCTGGAGCTAAGTGTTCTACCATAAGTTTACCCGTATCATCTGTCGTATCTTCTGTTAATGGTAGCTCGTTTCCCTTAGCATTCAGCAATTTAAACTGAGCGTTTGCCAATTTTTCGTCGGCAGCATCTTCTTTAGTTAGTTCTACTCTGCCTTGATAGTTGATAAAAGCACTGGCTGCTTGAACTTCTTCAGGTTTGCCTGCTGCATTACTTGAAATTGTAAAGTCAATTGGTTTTTCGTTTAGAATATAATTTTCTAAACCTTTGCTCTCAGTAAATTGATAATCTCCTGGCGCCAAGTTTTCAACTTCAATTCGCCCCACTTTATCAGTAGTAACACTCGTTATCACGTCATCAGAATCTTTTTCAGATAAGTTAAAGACTACACCTTCCAGTGGTTCGTTTTTCTCATTGACCTTTTGTAGATAGGCTGCACCTTGATAGTTAATAAAATTATCGTCAGTCATAACTGTAGTTGGTTTGCCCTCATTTTCATTTGGAATGGTAAACAAAACAGGCGTCGTATTCACAAGGTAGCCAGTTGGTGCCTGGGTTTCTTTCAGCTGATAGTCTCCTGGGGCCAAATTCTCCACTGACACGATCCCCTTTGTATCAGAGATAAGATTTTCAACGATATTACCTTGTTCATCTTGAAGCTCAAAAATTGCACCAGATAATACCTTGCCCATTTCATCTTTTTTGACTAAGGTAGCTGACCCGCGATAATTAATAAACGGTTGGCCTGCATTTGCTAAAACATTTTCTGGTTGCCCAATTGCACTATTTTTTACTGAAAAAGTTATCGGCGTTGTATTAATCAAGTAGCCCGCTGGTGCTTGTATTTCTTTTAGCTGATAGTTTCCTGGGGCTATTCCCGGGATCGTCATCACGCCACGACCATCTGTCATAATGCCTGATTGGATTGGTAAGATATTATCTTCTTGATAAAGATCAAAAACTGCACCGCTTAAAGATACGCCTGTTTCATTTGTTTTGAGCAATTGAACAGTTCCTTTAAAATTATTGAAATCGATCCCATTATTTGCAATAACTACATCTGGCTCACCAGCAGCAAAATCAGCGATTGTAAATGGAATCTCAGTTGTATTAATAAGATAGGCTGGTTTACCTGTTAGCGGATCAAAAGGCGCTTGTTCTTCAACTAAGCGATAATCTCCAGGTGCTAAATCAGCTATTTCGATTAGTCCACCATCTTTTGATACCTGCTTAATCTCTTGATTATTTTCATCTCGTACTGGCTTTCCTTCATGATCTAAAATACCAAATACAGCCCCATCTAATGGAATAGTCGCAGTTGGGCCCTCAGAATCAGAAGTTGGCGTAGTTTTTCGTAAGCGAACACTTCCCTTGTAATTAATAAAGGCTTTGCCATCATTTGCCAAAACAGTCGCTTCATCTTCACTGGCAGCTTTATTTGAAATTTCAAAAGGAATTGGGGTTGTGTTAATTAAATAACCAACAGGAGCTTTAGTTTCAACTAATTGATACTTTCCTGGCGCCAAATTATGAATCGCTAATTTTCCATCACTATCCGTTTGGGTAATGATTTCATTACCTTCATAATCTTTGATAGGGTTGCCCACGGTATCTTGTAAAGCAAAAGCAGCTTCTGGCAAAACTTTTTGTTTATCTGACTCTTTTGTTAATAAAACTGAACCTTGATAATCAATAAACGTTTCATCAGCCAAAGCGTTTACGGTTGGCACTTCACCAGTGTAGCTAGCTTGAATAGCAAACGGTATCGGTGTTGGATTAATCAAATAGCCAACAGGAGCCGTAATTTCGACAAACTCATAATTTCCTGGTGCTAAATTTTCTGCAAATACGCGCCCATTTTCGTCTGAGATAACGGTATCCACCACCAAATCAGTTTCACTGTCCGTTCCTTTTTTAATAACTTGAAATTCTGCATTTTTTAATGGGTTCTTATCGACATCTGTCTTAACGAAGCTAGCAGAACCACGGTAATTAAGAAATGCTGCACCATCATTTGCTAGGACAACCTCTGGTTTTCCAGCTGTCGTTTTATTGATAGAAAACTGAATTGGCTGCGAATTAATCAAGTAGCCATTTGGTGCTTCTTGTTCCACAAATTGATAATTACCTGGAGCTAGGCGTGCAACAATTAGTTCGCCATTTTCATCAGTTTTAAGCCCTGTTTGCGCTACCTGATAGTTACCTGTCTCACTATCAAGAATTTCTAAATTGAAAATTGCGTCTACCAAAGCCTTTCCGACAGAAATGCCCGCAGCGGGCTTGGCTGTCTTAAACAATTTTACTGTGCCTTGATAATTTGCGTATTCTCCTAGATCAACTACTTGCGGTTCGCCGCTTTGGGGATGAATTGTAAAGTCGTGAGTCTTCGTATCCAGCATATAATCTTTTGGTGCTGTCACTTCTTTTAGTACATAATCCCCCGCGCTCAATCCTTTGGCATAAAATTCACCAGTTGCATCTGTTTTTATTTTTGTTCCCTGCTCGTGATTGTTTTTATCATAAGTTGTGAGTGGATTTGAAAATTCGGTATCTGATTTTTCAAACACCTGATAAACGGCCCCAGACAAACCATTATCCTTATTATCAGTGCTGCCATCGATTTTCTTACCTGTGATAGCTGCTTGATAATTATTAAACGTAAAGCCAATCGTTTTTTCGTCGGTATCTGTCACAGTGAAATAAACTGGTTGGCTACTTAATAAAAAGCCTGGATTTGTTTTGGTTTCAATTAGTTTATAAAAACCCGGATTTAACTTACTTAAGTCAAACTCGCCATTTGCATTTGGACTTAAATTATCATCAATTAAATCTTCTTGCCCTGTTGCCTCATCGTAATGATACAGTGAAAAAGCAACTTCATCAAAATCAAAGGAAACATGGCTTTCCCCATTTTGCTTTTTCAATGAAATATTATTAGTAAAGTTCTGGAAATCGGCAGCGTCTAGGACATAATAATCGCCATCGATTTTTTGTGTATTTTGATTTTCATCGACTTTTGGTAAATTCTTGACCGCTTCTGCTTGTGCTGGAATGACAAAGGTAATGGGATAAGGATTTAATAAGTAACCATTTGGAGCTGCAACTTCTTGCACGTGATAGGTGCCTGGGGCAAGATCTTTAAACGCAACTTCCCCATCTTGATCCGAAGTAACCGAAGTAATCGGCTCGTTCAGATCATTTTCATTATAAAGATTGAATGTTGCACCTTCTAAAGGAATAATTGTTTCATCTTCTTCACTTGTATTCCCAACTTTATGCAATTTAATTGCACCTTTGTAATTGATGACATCTGGTAATTGAATTGATTCTGGCTTGCCCTCATTTTGCGCTGGGATAGTAAAATCAATTTTTTCGCCGGAAATCAAATAACCATTTGGGGCTGTTTTTTCTTTAAAATAGTATTCTCCTGGCGCTAAGCCCTCAGCTAAAACGATTCCCTCAGCGTTAGATGTCGTTGTTGCAACAACTTCATTCTCACTGTCAAATACTTCAAACACCGCATTTTCTAATGGGGATCCTTTACTATCAGTCTTTTTAAATTCAGCAGCACCTTTGTAGTTAATAAATTGCCCTGCGTCGACAATCATTTCTGCATCTTCTGATTCTGCCGGGACAGTCACATCAACAATCGCCGTATTTAACACGTATTCTGAAGATGTACCAATTTCTTTAATTTGATAATTTCCTGGAGCTAGATTCTCAAAAACAACCATTCCTTGTTGATCTGAGGAAGCTTCACGAATTGGATGGCCTTCTTCATTCAATAGCTGGAATGTAGCGCCGGAAATGGTATTTTTATTCTCATCTATCTTCACAAATTTAATCTGCGCTTGGTGGTTTATAAACGCATCAAATTTTACTGGTGTTGGTTGGCCAGAAGCAGTTGCATTTATCACGACCTCTACTTCTTTATTGTTAAGTAAATACCCATCTACGGCTGTCGTTTCTTTAATTGTGTAATTTCCTGGCGCTAATTTATCGAAAGTAACTTTCCCATCAAAATCCGAGCTGGCTGATTTTATTTCGTTACCATTTTGATAAATTGTAAACGTTGCCCCACGTAAAGCTTTACCACCACTATCTGTTTTATAAAATTCAACAGCACCTAAATAATTACGCAAAGTTAATTTTCCACCAGGAGGGGTATCCTGATTCGTCGTTACGATATCTGGACTTCCTTTAGCACTTTGAGGAATAGTGAATGGTATTGTTTCTTCATTCAATACATAGCCATTTACACTCACTTCTTTAAAATAATAGTCTCCTGGTGCTAAACCTGCTGCAATCACATTACCATCATTATTTGAAACCAGATTACTTTGAATTAAGGTATTATCAGCAGTATAAACATTAAATTTCGCTTGAGATAACGGGCTAAAATTATTGTCATTGGCATCTTCTGCCTCTTTAAATAGTTGGGCGCTCCCTTGATAATTAACATTTGCATCTGAGGTAATTGGAATATCCAAAATAGCAGGATCCCCTTCTGCCTGTAGACTAACTACAAAAGGAATCTCTAACGTATTTAGCAGATAATTATCAGGTGCTATTTTTTCAACAAATTTGTAACTTCCCGGACTTAAATTAAGCGCACTAACAATGCCTGTATCTTGATCAGAGGTAAAATAACCGTCCTCACCAGCACCATATTGAATATCGTCAATTAGCAGCCAATCATCGTTTTGCAAATTAAACAACTGATATTTTGCCCCACCTAAAGGCTCGTTGTTGACATCCACTTTTTTAAAGCGCACATGTTCTTTATAATTTTTAAATGGTGTTTGTTCATCAACGACTAACTGTTGATCACGCGTATTAATCGCAACCGTATTTCCAGACGCACCAGTAAGAGGCGTTGTAAAGCGAACCAGCTGATCATTTAATAAATAACCATTTGGTGCTTGTACTTCTTTAAAGCTGTATGTCGTACCCGGTGCCAAATTTGAAAAGACGAAATACCCATCCGTAGTTGAAGTTATCACATCACCAATTGGTGTATTTCCTGTCATGTCATACAGTTGAAATACTGCACCAGCCAATGGTACGCTTTCTCCTGCAGCATAGCGATGTCCGTCCACTTTTTTAAAACGTGCTTGTCCTTTGAAATTAATCAGTGATTCGCCTGCATTTAATGCTACCGTTTCAGGTGCACTATCACCTTGTGAAACAGGCTGAATGACAAAGTCCATTTCTGTTGTATTGAGATAATAACCATTCGGTGCTTTACTTTCAATTACCTTGTATTTCCCAGGAGGTAGATTATTTAGATAAAGCTTGCCATCATTATCTGTTACATAACTACTTTGATTACCAAAATCTGAAAATTCATTACTACCTAACGCAGCTTGTTGTACGTTAAATTGCGCGCCAGCTAAATTAGCGCCATCCGCATCAGTCTTTTGCAATATAGCCGAACCTTGATAATTTTTTAGCGTTAGTGTACCTTGAGGCTGTTTTTGACCGTCAATATACACACTACGCGTATTATCAGCATTAAGTTTTACTTCAAAGTTTATTGGCGTCAAATTCATCTGATAGCCATCTGGGGCAATAGTTTCTCTAATTTGGTATTGTCCATCACTTAAACCAGATAACGTTACCCCTTTTTCATCAGCACTAAAAGACTTTTGCATTGTAAATACAGGGGTTGTTGCCGTTCCCGTATTTTTAAATAAAGCAAATAGGCCACCACTTAAAAGGGTATTGCTATCATCCGTTTTATTAAAGATTATCGGCACTAAATTATTTTTAAGTATCGTTATTTTACCGCTATTTGTCGTATCAATATCTTTGGTCACTTCTACGCCGTTTAATAATTGATCGGAGATGGTATAGCCATCCGGAGCTTTGATTTCTTTGACGTAATATTTATAGTTATCACTTGTCGCAATTAAATTACCAAATGTTACTTTACCTTGACTGTCCGTTGTTGCTTCGTATAAAACGTCCTTTTCATTTTTAGCAACGTTTTCGCGAATTAACTGTAAAACTGCTCCTGGCACCACAGCGTCATTATCATTTATTTTTTGAAGATTTAATTGTCCTTTTTTACCAAAAGCACTACCGCCAGAGGTCTGCAGTTTAATTAACGTCGTGTTCTCCGCATTCGGTCCTGGTAATTCACCATCTTCACTGGTAATTTCTGCGCCATTGGTGACATTTTCAGATTGCGTTGCAAAATTTGGCTCCGCACTATAAGTTAGTACATAAGGTTTTTCAATAATTCCCGTTAAGTATTGTCCTTCATTATTTGGATCTGGCTTTTCCTTGATTTTGGACATATCCAATTGAAAACTCTGTTGTCCACTAGCAGGATCTGTGACAATTGAAAGATCATACTGATCTTTTGGAATAACCTGACTAGTATCAGCAACGACTGTTGTATTACTACCACTACCTGCATATTTGCCAGCATAAAGAGTAAAGCTATCGGCTGCTAAAATTTGATTGGAACTAGGATTATCTTGTACTTTTACATTTTTCAATAAAGATTGCGCTGGATTGATAATTAAATTCCAATTTATCAAATTTTTACTTTGATCGTATGACACATTCTTTAAGGCTGACTGGCCACCAAATGCAATTGAAATAGAAGCACTTAAATCTTGTTCACCTCTATCTACGATTGTTTTGGCAACATTGGTATAAGTAGATTGGTCATAGACAATTTTTCCTGCTAAAGAAGTTTTAAACTGAATTTGAAAGACCATTGGTGCGCCATCGGTTGCCCAACCAGGGATATAGTGATTGCTGTCTTTTCCTAAATTTATTGTTAGTATTCCTTGCTTATCTTCACCAGTCACAACAGGGTTAGTTACCGCTATATAATCTTTATCTTTTTGATTGCCACCATAGTTTGGATCATTGGCTGCTACTGCGTTGAAGTTACCCCCTCCATCAATCGTTCCCCGCAAAATACTTAATGAGTCTGGTTGATAGACTTGGTTACCGGTAATCGGATCTTGTAGTGACATAGCGCTCATGCCTAAGTTATTGTAATTTGTGACAATCGTCCACGTAATTTCTTTAGTTACCGGATTATAACTCCCCGACTTCATTCCCTGATTCACTTCATTTGTGCTGGTTGTAAATGATGTTTTTCCTGAAGAAGTATACGGTGTGCCATTGTTTTTAAAATCTATCCGCATTTCATTGTTATAAGTTAATTGACTCGGTGTGCTGGTATTACCAGAGAATTGATTATATTCAATATAGTAATCCATTTTTAATTGGGATGATGTAGTGACATAATCATTTACCAACTCAACGGTAAAATCTGCATAGCCTGCGTCATCTGCATCCAAATGTACTTTTACAATATAGTCTAAAGTTGGATCAGCAATATTCTCAGGATTGGAATATAATATGCTACCATCTGCTTCAATAACTTGAAAACCGCCGTTAAGCTCGCTTTTCTTTGTTACATCATATAAATTAACTCCCGCATCTGTAATGGCAGGATTTTCAACTTTTGAAGGTACAGAAATATAATTTTGATTTGAATAATCCATCTTATCTGTAAAAATCGCATTATCTAGTTCATACTGATTTTTATTAATATCAATAGTGTAATGGGCTGTTTTATCTGCTAGGTTTATAGTTGGTTTATTTTTGATCACCAATTGTGGCGATGGCTTACGGGGAGTCACCGGAACAGAAGGTAAATTACCAGCAGAAGCTTCATTTTTTATCGTCATTTGATTTTCAACAGTCACAATTTGATTAACTTTTGTTTGGTAGTCAATATTGATTGCCTGTCCTTTTTGAACATCATTTTTAAACGTGATGGTAAAAGGATTTTTACTTGTGTCAATGGTGTAGTCGGCTGGATCAATGGGAGCACCTTTGATTACTTTGCCACTTTGATCAAAACTTACCGCATAAACTCTAAAGCTATCAGGAACTAAATCCATATTACTAGAATAGGCATCTTCTATCACCGAATTATCGCCAGTTAAATCTTTTTGGCCATAATTATATTGAATTGACCAAGAATATTCTTGATTTATTGCATTATAGCCAGTATATTTTTTATCCAAAGACTTGCCATAATTTAAATTTACCGATGCTTTCGCTTTGATATCTTTGCCACCACTTGTTAAATTAACATTATTGGTAAGGGTAAGTGTTCCTCCGTTATCCGGTTTTTTACTGTCTTTAATTGGCGTTATATAGGTAACACGATAAGCATGATTAAGGGAATTATGAAAGGTGATTGTGCCATCAGCGGCAACACTATACTCACTGGCATCCATTGGAGTAGGATCTGTTCCGATAATATTTCCGTTAACATCAATATTTAAAGGATAAATCGTTACTGCCCCATTCATGCTGGGATCAAAGTTTACTTCATCTGGAAAATTTTCTGTTAAAACCGGATTAGTCAGTTGGCTAAAATCTTTATTGAAATCTACTGTCCAAATTACCTGGTTGGGATTATGCCCATTATCAGAATGTCCTTCTTTACTAATCGAATCCCCACTAGTGGGATGAATGACAAAATCAACCGGTGGAATTTGTGTCTTACTTGGAAAAATAATGGTATTGGGTCCTGAACGGTTAATTACTTGTTTGTCAAAATTTATATTCGCATTTAACTCTCCTGCCGAAGCTGGCGTAAAATCCCCTTCATCGTTATTTACAAAAGTAATCCGAATCTTTTTAGTAGTTGGATCAATACTGTAGGTAGCATAACGGTACCCATTTCCATCTTTCAGATCCCCCATTAATGCTGCTCCAGTAACAGCAAGTCCTGTGGGAATATCCATTTCATAATAATCCCCTGGTAAAAGCTCACTTCTCACATCATCAGGGATGGCAAATTCTAAATGAAAAGCTACATTTGAATTAATGGTGGGTGGGTCAGGATCAAAAGCTAACGCAAGATCACTGATAAAGTTTTCGCCAGGCGCATACTGAGTAAATAAGTCATCTATATTCATCGGTTCACGCAGATCAGCGGAATCTTTTTGAACTTCAGCTTTTGGTACCGCTATTGTTTGCTTTTTAGAACTATTGGCTTTTTTTGTTGTGTCTTTTTTACCTGAATCCTTTTCCTCTTTGTCTTTTTGTGTACTAGTTGTTGTTTGTTCTTCTAACGGTAATGGCAGAGAAAAGAACTTATTTTCACCTTGATAGAAATCTAAGGTCTGCTCTAGATTAGGAGCACGAGTTATACTGCCAATTAGTATCAATTTAAAATAGTTTTTGCCCTTGGCCAATTGATTAAAATTAAGAATAACTCGCATCTTAGCCTTATTTTTTTCAGTTGTATTTTCTAACTTCACTATTTCATATGTGCCAATCACATTTTTATTTTCATCTAAAATATTCGTCTCATCTTTTTGATCTTCTAGGGTAAACGCATCCGTTAAATCAAAGACTACTGCTTCTTTATTTGCAATTGTGCTTGTTACTTCACCTACTATTGCCAAATTGAAATCTGACGCTTTTGCGTTTTCAATTTTTTCAAAATTTGTTTCCTTAATAAGACGCAATTTATTGTTAATAATTTCATCATTACTACTGGAAGTAATCGTTTCATTTGTCTTCTCTTTTATTGCCGTTGATGCTGTCGTTTCGCTGGTGGCTACAGTGCTACTGACTGTAGTTTCCTCAGTCACACCACTTTGTGTAACTGCGGTAGCAACCAAGGGTGAGGCAAAGTTTCCTAAAATGCTTACAAGCATTAGCCAATTTATCCATTTTTTCATAATTAATCCCTCCAACACTAAAAATCAATATCCTAATAGCAGAATGATAGCCATCACAAAAATTAAAATATACTTATATTTATTATCTAATTTTTCTTATATTTCTACAAACAAAACACTCAAAAATATTCATTAGTTTGGATATATTTTTTTTATTTCGAATATTTTTTCAAAAATAGTGGAAATAAAACAAAACAATACCAAAAGTAGACAATAAAGAATTAAAATTAAACATTCGAAAAAATATATAAATGAGATTTAAAAAATAACTTTTAGAATCTTAAAAATATTTTTGCAAAAAAAAACAGTATAGACAAACTACGCTGTTTTTTTCCTATATTCTGTATATGTACCCACGATCAACGAAACACCAAGTGATACGTATCGCTCCCACTCGTTTCAATAAATTGATACAAAATCAATTCCATCAGAGCTACCATCGAAATATGTGAAGTAATATCCAGATGGTTTAAACTAATTTCGTCGGTAAATAAATAAAGATTTAAATCACTAGAGTTTTGCAACAGATTATTATCTGCACCTGTAATTGAAACAATTAACGGGTGATTTTGATTTTTCATCTTACGCACAGCCTCAATTAACTCTAAGTCCTCTCCTTTATAACTGAAAATAAAGACAATATCATTTTGTTGCGCTTGTTGTTGCGCAATCGCCCGAGTCTGATGGTCTTCTGGAAAAATGACAAAAAAACCTGCCGTGTTATACAAATATTTAATGTAACGCATGATTTCTTTGCTTAACCCTTTGGCAAAAAGAAAAATTTTAGGCTTTTTTTGCAATTGTGCTACAATTTGCGTTACCTTATCCGTGTCCATAACGCGAACAGATTCCACCATATTTTTTAAATATTCTTCTCGATAATCTTTTTGACTCACAACAAAGGGTGAGGAATCTGGAATCGTCTTTTTATTTAAGAGCGTATACTTAATAACTGTTGTAAATTCACTAAAGCCAGAAAAACCTAGCTTACGTACAAAACGTAAAAAAGTAGTCGTCGAAACGAAACAGTCATCAGCAACCTCGCGAATACTTTTATTTTTGATGCTGTCGAGATTTGTAATGACATAATCAAACAGCACTTGTTCATTTTTAGTCAATTCGGCAATATGACTGTTGACTATTTCAAAAAAATCCATCGCTTCCCTCACCTTTCATGTTGTGGTATGCCCTGGGCAATACAGTGAATATTACCACCACCAAGTAAAATTTCCCGTGCTTGTACGCCAATGATTTCATATCCTGGATAAAGTTCTCGTAATAATTTTTCGGCCTTTTGGTCGTTAGGATCATCAAAAAGAGGAAAAACAATGCCATTATTGGCTGTGTAATAACTAACATACGTTGCCGTTAAACGATCGCCGGCAAAGCGGGGCAACATGCCATTGACCGGATCAACACCGGCAGCCTCTTCATTAGTAATATACAAAGATTTTGGCAATTCCAATTTATGTATCGTAAATTTTCTTCCCCGTGCATCCCTTTGGCTTTGCAACACCGCTTCTGCTTCGCGGGTAATTTCATACATCGGATCTTTTTTGTCTTCACACCAAGTTAAAACAACTTCTCCCGGCCGCACAACATTTAACAAATTATCAATATCGCCATTTGTTTCATCTAGAAAAAAACCTCTGGGAAACCAGACAATTTTTTCAATCCCACAATACTCTTTTAAAATTTCTTCAATTGCTTGTTTTTTCAGTTGAGGATTGCGCCCTTCTGATAATAAACATTCTTCTGTTGCAAAAAGCGTGCCCTCTCCATCAGTATGAATTGAACAGCCTTCTAAAACAAAGTCTTTTAATTGATAATAATCAATTCGCTCTAAATCACAAAGTTTACGCGCTAGTAAATCATCTTGGTCCCAGGGAAAGAATAAACCATCTAAAAGTCCGCCCCACGCATTAAAACGAAAATCAACTCCGCGTAGTTTTCCTACAGCATTCATAACCAATACGGGCCCTGTATCTTTTAACCAGGCATCATCATTACTCATTTCGACAACGCGAATATGATTAGGTAACTGGTGACGGGCATTTAGAAATTGTTGCTTTGAAACCAATACCGTAACATTTTCAAAACGACTAATCGCTTCTGCCACCTGTTGGTAAATTTTTTGGGCTGGTTTTCCTCCTAAACGCCAATTATCCGTACGTTCTGGCCAAATCAGATAACATTCATTATGGGGTAACCATTCCGGTATTATTTGAAAACCATCTCGCCTTGGTGAAGTTTCTACTAACATCAAAGCTTCCTCCTTTATTTTGCTTACTTTAATTGAATAATTTTATCCTTATTTATTGAAACAACTGATTTTTCACTGCACTTTAAATATACCACAGCTACAATCTGATTTTTATTTTTTGTCAGAAAAAGCCGACCCTTTTGGCTCGACTTTTTTCTTTGGTTTAATTGGTGATGAAATCTTTTAAATGACTTTTTTGTTCTAAATTTTGATTGCCATAAATAATCGTACCGGCATCTTCATTTAATAACGCATCTAAATTATCTAAAGAGGTAATCACAGCTCTGGCATTTGGTTGTGCTTTGACAAAGGCTAAGGCGGCTTCCACTTTTGGCAACATACTCCCTGGAGCAAACTCGCCAGCTTTTTTATACGTTTCTAAAGTTTCAATATCCACTGTAGCGAGATTTTTTTGCTCCGGTGTATTAAAGTGAACCGCAACATTAGGTACACCAGTTAAAATGATTAGCTCATCGGCGGCAACGATTTCGGCGATTTTTTCAGAGGCAAAATCTTTATCAATGACTGCTTCTACACCAACTAGTCCCGCAGCTGTTGTAATGACGGGAATACCGCCACCACCACCTGCTACAACTAAAGTATCCGTTGCAACCAAAGCTTTAATCGTTTCAGCTTCAACGATTCCAATCGGTTTAGGTGAAGCAACAACTTTACGCCAACCGCGACCGGCATCTTCTTTGTATACGGCGTCGCTGATTTTCATTTCAGCTTGCGCTTTTTCGGCTGTCAAAAATGGGCCTACTGGTTTAGTAGGATTAACAAATCCCGGATCCTCCGCTGCTACGATAACTTGCGTTAAAAGCGCTGCAACGGGCTTTTCTAGTCCTCTTTTTTTTAATTCATTATCCAAAGCTTGTGTTAACCAATACCCAATGCTGCCTTGTGTCATGGCAACACTCGTATCCAATGGCATTTCTGGATTTTCCGGGGAAGCGGCTGCTTTTTGCTGTAATAATAAATTTCCTACTTGTGGACCATTGCCATGAGAAATCACTACTTTGTAGCCAGCTACAACTAAACTAATCAAAGCAGTTGCAGTTTTTGCCAATGCTTTTTGTTGTC
The DNA here is from genome assembly GCF_017316025.1 of Candidatus Enterococcus myersii. Taxonomy (GTDB): domain Bacteria; phylum Bacillota; class Bacilli; order Lactobacillales; family Enterococcaceae; genus Enterococcus_C; species Enterococcus_C montenegrensis. The sequence goes on along the minus strand of NZ_JAFLVT010000013.1, from coordinate 15,514 downwards.
CCGTTGCAGTTGGATCGTCAGTTAAAATAGCATTACCTCCTAAAGCGACGACAACTGTTTTTGTCATTATTATGCCTCCCCTTTAGGAATTTGTTGCGTAATACAGTGGATATTCCCACCACCTAATAAGATTTCACGGGCGTAAACACCAACGATTTTACGATCTGGATATAATGCTTGTAAAGTTTCTTTGGCCTTTTCATCCATTGCATCTCCAAATAACGGATAAATAATGCCGCCATTTGCAGTATAGTAATTCACATAACTAGCTGCTAGACGATCGCCCACTTGTCGTGGCAGAGTGCCATCTACCGCGTCAACACCACCACTTTCTTCTTCATTAATTAAAATTGGTTTTGGAACATATAATTTGGTCACATTGATTTTACGTCCTTTGGCATCTGTTTCATTTTCTAAAATATCCAAGCATTCTTTTGAAATTTCATATTGTGGATCATTCTTATCATCTGTCCAGGCCAAAGCAATTTCACCAGGTGCCACAAAATTGGCAATATTATCAACATGGCCATTTGTTTCATCTAAATAAATACCACGTTTTAACCAAATCACTTTTTCAATATTCAAATATTCTTTTAAAATATTCTCAATCTGTTCTTTAGACAATTGTGGATTGCGTCCTTCTGATAACAAGCATTCTTCTGTCGTAATTAACGTACCTTCACCATCCACATGGATTGAACCACCTTCTAAAACGAAATCATTTAATCGATAGCGATCTTTCCATTCATTCTCACAAATTTTTTGAGCGACTTGATCATCTTTATCCCATGGAAAATACAGCCCATCTACTAAACCACCCCATGCGTTAAACGTCCAATCTACTCCACGGGTCTCGCCTTTGCCGTTGGTTACAAAAGTTGGTCCGCAATCTCTTACCCAAGAATCATCACTTGCAATTTCTACTACGCGAATATTGTCAGGTAACATATGCCGTGCATTATTGTACTGATCGAAATTTACTCCCATGGTTACAACTTCAAATTCCGCAATTGCTTTGGCTACTTCGACAAAAGCCTGTTGGGCAGGCTTGCCACCATCACGCCAGTTATCCGGACGTTGTGGCCATAACATGTAAACTCCTTCATGTGGTGCAAATTCTCCAGGCATTTTAAATCCATCTTGACGTGGTGAGCTATCAATTGTTTTCATCTGTAATGACTCCTTTTCCATGTTTTTCTTTTGCTGAATATCGGATTACGATTTCCCCAATAACAAAAGCCAAAATCGTACCGATTAAAACAGGTATTTTAGCATTCATTTCCGCGGCACTACCATCTAGGGGCACGATAGAAAAAATTAACGTAATAATTAATAAAATCATTGGGACAAAGGTCATAATTTTCATTAACCAGTTTGGTCCAGGGACTTTAAAAGGACGAACAGCATTAGGATCAATTTTTCGTAATTTTAAAAAGGCTGGAAACATCATAATATAAGAAAGTAATAAGGCTACGACATTTAATGAAAAGAAGGCCCAAAAAATATTTTCGTTTGGAATAAACGGTGCGGCAACAACCAAAATCGAGGCAATGACACCATTGACGACTGAAGCTCCCACTGGCATATCATTTTTAGGATTTTCTTTTGCAAAAATGGCTGGCATATCTTGATTTTTAGCCGCATATAAAGCAACATAGTTTACCCCTAATGCCCATGAAATAAGATTAGCAGCAAGCGTGTACATAAATAAGATGCCAATAATCACTACAAATGGATTTAATCCGCCAACTAATAAAATAAAACTATCAATTAATCCCCCGGAAGCGGAAAGTTGATCTGCTGGTACAGCTGCCCCCATTCCAAAAGCGGCAAACAAATAGAAAAAGGCAATTAGAATTCCGCCATAAATAATTGCTTGGGGAATTTGCTTTTTAGGATTATCCATATCACTTGCTAAAGTAGTTACTACTTCAAAACCCAAGAAGTTAAATAAAATCACGGATAAAAAGCTTAAATTTTGAATATCAAATTTTGGTAACAAAGCCGCACCAGAAAAATCATTTGCCATCCCTTTAGTCATGGCATGGTAAATCCCTAAGATTCCCAAACAAACCATAATTGCCACTTTAGCAAAAGCCGCTAAATTTAAAATCCATTTACTATCACTAACAGGATAGCAGCTGATAATCGTTACAAACCAAATGAAAATCAACTGAATTAAAATTAAAACCGGTGTGCTTAACTGTAGTTGAAAAATTTGGCTTAAAACTTCTTGGAACAAAACTGCAAGGCTTGCCATCCAAATTGGAAAGTTAATCCAATAAAACCAAGCTACTCGAGCTCCCCAACGACGACCATAGGCTTTTTTTACCCAATCGTAAATGCCGCCTTCGTCATCATAAGTGGTACCAAGTTCTGCGGAGATTAAACCGTAGGGTAGGAAAAATAAAATTAACAATAAGCCCCACCAGAAAAATTGCGAAGAACCGATTGCAGCGGCCGGCGCGGCAGACTCTACTACTAGAATAACAACTACGGCCATTAAGACCGCATCAAAAAGACGAAACTTTTTCTTTTCCTTCATAATCGTGCTCCTTTCAATGAGCCAAAGATGAAAAACTGCTGCAAACTTGACGCAGTTTATATGAAAGTACGTCAAGTTTGTCACAGCTTTTCAAATTTCAGAAAGCTTACTAGTCTTTACGTTCTAATTGACGTTTTGGTTGCAACATGTATTGCAATTCGCCATCAAATTTAGCAGCCAATGCATCATCGGCATAATCCAAATAAGGATTTAAGAAATAAACTAATAATGCCCGCATTGCTGTCAAACGATTTTCGGCTTCATCTAAAACAACCGATTGACTGCCATCTAATACTTCATCCGTAACCTCTTCACCACGTGTGGCAGGCAAGCAATGTAAAAATTTAGCATCTGGTGCAGCTTTAGCCATTAATTCATCATTGACTTGATATTTAGGATAGAAAACATTCATCCGCTCTTCTTCTGATAATTCTGCTTCATACAAGCCATACCAAACATCGGTGTAAACAAAATCAGCATCTTTTAACGCTTCATCAGCATCTTCTGTGATTAATACGCTACCACCAGATTTTTGGGCATTGGATTTGCCAATCGCCAACGTTTCTTCTTTAATTTGGAACCCTTTAGGCCCAAATTGAACAAAGTCCATTCCCATTTTTGTGGCCATAAACATTGTTGAAACACAAACTTGCGTTGCATCGCCAACAAACACAATTTTACAGTCAGACAATTTTTTACCAGCTGGTAGATGTTCTGTCATCGTGATAATGTCGCCTAATTCTTGAGTTGGGTGGTTATAATCACTCATTCCATTAATAACTGGAATTGTCGCATCTTTGGCAAGTGCAACAACAGATTCATGACGTTCTACTCGTGCCATTAAAATATCTACTAAGCGAGATAATACCCGAGCTGTATCAGCTAGACTTTCGTGTCCACCTAATTGAATTTGACCAGGGGCTAAGTATTGCGCATGTCCCCCCAGTTGTGTCATTGCAGTTTCAAAAGATACACGCGTACGGGTAGAAGATTGTTCAAAAATCATCCCCAATGTTTTATTTTTAAGTAGCAAAGGATAATGCCCATGTTTGATACTATCTTTAATTTTTAAGGCTAATGCGATTAAATATTCAATTTCTGCTTTAGTAAAATCATTTGTGTCGATAAAATCTCTTTTTTGCATGGTATAACGCTCCTTTAGATAATTAATATAGTTGTCTTTACTCGAGTAATGCTTTTGACATACTCAGCATAGCGTGACACCAAGATTTTAGAAAGGGTTTTCAAAGTTTTAGAATGCAACTTGTGATAAAGAAAACATGTTACATTTCCCGTAACATGTTACAAGCAATTAAATAATAAGATTCAAAAGGCTTTTGTATAAACTTTCAATTATCTAAAAACTCTTTTTTTGCTAAGGTCAGAATTTTATTTGCGGAATTTTTGCCAGAAGATTATAGTGGAAGAGAAGCTACTGCAGGTTTTAGCCAAAAAATGCTATTGTCATTTATTCCTTTCATTTCAGCTTGTAAAGACTGCTTTTGGCAGTTGCTCATTATTGTAAAGGAGGAGAGCTCATGTTTCGTGTTAGTGTGGGGGAAATTTTATGTCGTCTTGCTTTAGTGATTTTAACCAGTGGCATTATTGGTTTTGATCGCGAACAAAAAAATCGGCCAGCGGGAATGCGGACCCATATTTTAGTTGGAATCGGGGCGTGTATCATTGCCATGATGCAGCAAGAAATTGCCGCCCAAGCCGTTATCTTTGCTAAAAATAATCCGCAAATCGCAACTGTAATCCGGGCGGACCAGGCGCGTTTAATCGCGCAAGTGGTTAGTGGTATTGGTTTTTTAGGAGCTGGGACAATTGTTGTTACCCACCATTCCATTCGCGGGTTAACTACTGCTGCCTCGCTTTGGGCGACTGCAGGATTAGGTCTTGCCATCGGCATGGGGTATTATGCCATTGCCTTACTTAGTTTTATCGCGGTCATTGCAGTTTTGGTATTGCTAAAAAAAATCGTCCATGTCCCGACAAACAAAAATTTTCAAATTAAATATATTCATCCAGATGAAGCTGAACCTTTTATTCATGAATTTTTCAAAAGTCGCGGGATAAAAGCTATTACGACCGATTACTATGTGGATACCCAAGACGAAATCAAAATTTTCAGAAAAAATTATGTCATTGCTTTTATTAGTGCAGATAGATCGGCAGAAATTATCGATGGTTTAGCACAAAATGAAAATATTATAGCGGTCCGCGCTTTAGCCAAATAAATTGCTTTTTATGTATTCCCGATAAAATTTGTACCAACTACTAAAGGAGTCTATTATGACCTTTGATAAAATCCAACAAATCTACCCCGATGCGCGCTTTAGTAACATTGCCCTAGATGATCCAAAATTTTATTGTATCCCCCTTGAAGAAGGATATGCCTTACTCATTGCCAGTCAATTAAATGAAAATGAACGTAAATTGCTGCAGCTATTTTTACCTACTATTAGTGAACCAAAAGATGTCATCAGCCACCGTTTTTACCGCATCTTATTTAAAGGGGAAATTCCTAGTCACACAGGATACGTACGCATTTTGCAAATAAAAGTAAAAAGCGGCAAATCTTTTGAAAAAGCCGCTTGGCAGCATGCAGCAAGTGAAATAATCCAAACTGTTTCTGATAGTTTTTGGCTTAGTTTTGACACTTTTATTTTAGTCGAAAATAAAGACGTTGGAAATTTTTCAACCGATGAATTGTTTGGTATTTTTCAAGCGCTGGATAGCGACTTCAACTGTTACAGTCAAGTCTTTGTCGGAAGCTTCCACAAGCTCAGCCAAGCATTGGCTATAGATTTTCAAACCGAACGCCAAATCTTTTTGCAACAATCTCATCGGAACAATAGTCAACAAAATTTTACACTTTCAAATTCAGCGATTATGTACCTGATTGGAGATACCATGGGGGAAATTACGTTGTTTAAAAACTTACATGACCGCTGGTTTAGTGACTCAGAGATGGTTTCCATTTTGGAAGCCTTGTGGCAGGCACAAGGAAATGTTAGTTCAGCTGCTAAGACGTTATTCTTACATCGTAATACCATTAGCTATCGGATTGATAAATTTCAAGAGGCAACTGGTTTAGACTTAAAAAAAATGGATGACCTGATGTTTTGTCATCTACTAATCACCTGTTTTTCTGAATTATAAATAAAAAAATCGTGCCCAGTTGTTTTGGGCGCGATTTTTTTGACGCATTTAGAAAAAATTAGTTTCCCTTTGCCAAGCTTGTTTTATGATCGCCCTTAATTTTAGCCAATAATTCGGGCTGTTCAAATAAATCTAAGGCTGTTTGAGCTAGAAGTTGTGCTGCAATAGCAATAGATGCCAATCCCTTTTCACTTTTAGCCGCTGCTTTAAATTCTTCAGAGTGACCGGCGATATAATCATCTGAAATAGAAACTGTCGGTTGAATTGTTGGAACAACTTGACTAACATTTCCGACATCAGAAGAGCCTAAACTTGTGCGTATTTCTGTTTCTATTTCCTCAGTTGGAATATTCAATTGGGCTAAATGGTTGAAAAACAATTCGTCAAAACTTGGAGTTACAATCACATCGTCGACTGAATTTTGGAAAAGACCAAATTCATAGCGCGCTCCAGTTGCTAATGCAGCGGCTTTTACCACATTTTCTACCTTTTGATATACTTCATTTAAAGTACTCCGATTTTTAGCCCGCAGATAAAAGCGGCCTGCCGCATATTCAGGAATTACATTGGCTGCTAGTCCGCCATCAGTAATAATGCCATGAATGTTTACATCTTTTGGCAAATACAAACGTAAACCATTGATTCCATTGGAAACTTGTAATAATGCTTCTAAGGCACTAATCCCTTTTTCTGGTGCTCCGGCGGCATGGGAGGCACGCCCATAAAATTTAATGTCGACAGGATCATTGGCTAAAGAAGCTGTCGTTTTGCCATAATGGTAAGCTGGGTGAACACACAAAGCTGCATCAACATCAGCAAAGAAACCATCTCGCACAAAACTTCCCTTCGCTGAACCATTTTCGCCCCCTTCTTCACCAGGTGTACCATAAACGCGAATTTCGCCACCAAAATCTGCAATCAAATCTTTCAATGCACTCGCAGCTAAAACAGAATAGGTTCCAAAAAGATTGTGTCCACAAGCATGACCAATTCCAGCTAACGCATCAAATTCAGCTAAAAAAACAATCACGGGTCCAGGTTTTCCTGCAGTAAAGCGGGCGTCAAATCCTGTTCGGTGTCCGGCGACATCTTTTTTGACAGAAAATCCTTCTTTTTCCAATTGTCGAATTAAAACATCTGAAGAATAAAATTCATAATTACTGACTTCGGGATGCTGATGAATATCTAACGCAAGTTCTTGATAAGTTGGTAAATGCGTTGCAATAAATTCTTCAATGTGTTGTTTTCTTGTTGTTGTTGGCATACTGTTCACTCCTCAATTTTTTATAAATATAACCGAATCGTTTTAACGTGCAGTTTTCTTTTCTATTATTGAAATGCTAGTTAATCACTTACGACCAAAAGTTTCCCACGCTGGTACACTTGAACCTTTTGACGTTTCTTCAATCACTTTTTTTGTTTCATTTGTTTGGTAGACTGTTACAATTTTTTGATAAATTTTATTATTTTCATCTTCTTTACGTGCAACGATAATATTGACATAAGGGCGTGCGTTATCATCCACCGGTTCTAAAAAGATTGCATCTTTAGTAGGTGTAAATCCTGCATCAACTGCAACACCACTGTTAATAACAGAAATCGCAACATCTGATAAAGCCCGCGCTGTTTGCGCAGCATCTAATTCAGTGATTTTCAAATCTTTTTTGTTTTCTGTAATGTCAGAAACTGTGGGCGTTTGCTTTTTAGCTGGATCTACTTTAATTAAGCCGGCTGTTTGTAAAAGCAGTAATGCCCGTCCGCCATTTGTCACATCATTTGGAATCGCAACCTTAGCACCGTCTTTTAATTCTTTCACATCTTTTAGTTTGTCTGAATAAATTCCTAATGGTGCATTAACAGTATTCCCAATTGACACAAGATTGGTCCCATGTTCTTTGTTGTAATTATCTAAGAAAAATTGATGTTGAAAAGCATTCAAATCAATGGATTTATCCGCTAACGCTGCATTAGGCTGATTGTAGTCCGTAAATTTTACGTATTCTAAATTAATGCCGTCTTTTTTGAGACGTTCTTTTACATTATCCCAAACATCTGTATCTGAACCGATAACCCCTAATTTGACCGTAGTTTCTTTTGTATCATCCTTTGTTTTGGCATTTCCTTTTGAACATCCTGTGGCAACTAACAACAACGCGACTGCGACAAAACCTAATTTAACTAATTTTTTCATTTTTTATTCCTCCAAATAATTTCGTATTCTAATGACTAATTTTTTTAATAATTTGATTGCTAATAAATTGACTGATAAAGACTAAAATTAATATCAACAGTGTTGCAACAATCGTCACGTCGGTTTGAAAACGATTATAGCCCCTAGAAATAGCTAGATTTCCTAAACCACCAGCTCCGACAGCTCCTGCCATTGTGGTTAAGCCAATAACGTTAATAATGGTTAGAGCACTAACACGGATGATTCCTGGCAAACCTTCTAATAAATACACCCTAAAAATAATGCCCACCGGACTTGTTCCCATTGCTTGCGCTGCCTCCACTACTCCTGAATCAACTTCTAACAGAGCATTTTCAATTTGACGAGCAAAAAATGGCACTACCCCCACCACTAAAGGTACTAAAGCGGCTTTTTCCCCAATAGTTGTCCCCACGATAAAGCGAGTAACTAAAGCTAAAAGCGACAACATAATAATAAAAGGAATCGAGCGTACAATATTAATTAATTTATCTAGAACATTGTATAATGGCCGTTTTTGTAAAATTCCACCAGGACGACTTACAACTAACACAACACCTAATAAAATCCCCAAAACGCCTCCAAACAATGCGGTCCAAAATGACATGTACAATGTTTGTTTGGTTGCTTCAATAAATTCGTCTGGTATTGCAAGTACATTGGGGAAATATTTTTCTAATAATGCCTGCATTCTAAAAACCTCCACTCACAACTTTGGCGCTTTCTTTCGAGTATTTTAAAACATTCGTATAAACGCCAAGTTTTTGTAAATGTTTTAAGGCTTGGCGTCGCTGATTTTCTTCTCCTGCCAACGTCACAACTAAACTTCCTAGTGGCACATCTTGAATAATTTCAACGTTGCCATATAAAATATTGGTCACAACTTGATAGCGGCTATATAGCTGTGCAATCAAAGGTTCGTTGGTCTGATCGCCTACATACGCCAATTCCACTAACCATTCATTTTCTGCTAAGCGACTAAATTTTTCGCTTGTTAAAATAGTCTCGAGGGCTTGATCAATATGGGTTGCTGTCCGAATAAAATCGCGGGTTAATGCTTGCTTTGGTTGGCTAAAAACTTGAATACTGCTACCTTTTTCAATAATTTTGCCAGCTTCCATGACAGCGACTTTATTACAAATTTCTTTTACCACCTGCATCTCATGTGTAATTATGATAATTGTTAAGCCCAATTTCTTATTTAGATCTTTTAAAAGGGCTAAAATCTGTGATGTTGTTTTAGGATCAAGTGCACTCGTCGCTTCATCACATAATAAAATACTCGGATTATTCGCTAAAGCACGTGCAATCGCCACGCGCTGCTTTTGACCACCGGATAATTGTGCGGGATAACTATTTGCTTTATCTTTTATACCCACCAACGCTAATAGTTCATCGACTTTTTGTTGACGCTCCTGTTTGGATTTTCCTGTGTATTTAAGGGAAAATGCCACGTTTTCAAAAATCGTTCGACTATTCATCAAATTGAAATGTTGGAAAATCATCCCAATTTCTTTGCGTTTTTCTCGTAGTTTTTTATCCTTTAAGGCAGTTAATTCTGTATTATTAATCGTCACCGTACCCCTTGTTGGTCGTTGCAATAAATTAATCACACGCACTAATGTACTTTTACCGGCTCCTGAATACCCGACAATTCCATATACATCTCCTTTTTGGATATGCAAATCTACATCGGTAACAGCATTGATCACCTTATCTTTATCTTGGGTAAATGTCACCGAAATATTTTTTAAATCAATCATGTTTCTCCTCCTAAAAATCCGTCTTATGCCGTCTTTTCAAAAGCATCACATTCGTTTTTGCCCCATTATCTTCATCCTTTCAAAAAATCATTGATACAAAAAAAGCATCCTCAAACAAAGAAATTTTCTTTGCTTGAGGACGCTTTTTGCGTGTTACCACCTCATTTTGAATTTAGCTCACGCTAAATTCCTCTTCAAGTACTAGCATACTCTAGCGCTGTAGCGGGCGCCCCCGTTATCTTCTTACTTTTTAGCTCGAAAATAATTTACTATCAGGCCATTTTCAACAACTTCATTTTTACTTCTTCTCAGCTACCGAAGCTCTCTGTTAAAAAAATTCACTGTCTACTTACCTGGTCATCGTAATTTATATATAAAAAAAGCCCTTTTATAGAAAATAATCTATAAAAGGACGAATAATCGTGTTACCACCTTTGTTTGAAAGCTATGCTTTCCTCTATCCAACGTTTACCAAATATCCCGTAAAGTATTGGTGTTTCTTTTAACGGTGAAACATTCCGAAGCTGCCTACTTATCGACATACTTTTTCTCCAAGGCCATTTTCAGTATTTTGTCCATAACACTTTCCACCAACCAGTGTCTCTCTAAAATGTCCGCCAAACTTACTTTCCTCATCAACGAAAGTTTATTTATTTGTTGAAATGAAGTTTACGCTAGTCAAATTTTTTTGTCAACAAAAAAAATAAAATTTTTTTCGCTCATTGTCTGTATATGCGCTGAAAAGTCGGTCAATTCAAGTTTTAATAAACAAAAAAATTTGCTGCTACAAAAAATGAAACCATTTTCAAAAAAGTGCACAAAAAAAATGACTGATTTTGTGCATTCTGACCTAACAAATAAAAACGGTTACATATATACTAAGTTCATAGCAAAACAATAAAAAGAAAAAGAGGTAATCATTATGGTACAAATGGCATTAAATCATGTCTATAAAAAATACGACAATGCGGAAAACTATTCTGTTACAGATTTTAATTTGAATATCGCAGATCGCGAATTTATCGTTTTCGTTGGTCCTTCAGGTTGTGGTAAATCAACAACTTTACGAATGATTGCTGGCCTTGAAGATATTACAGAAGGCGAACTTTCAATTGGCGAAAAAGTCATGAATGACGTTGCACCAAAAGATCGCGACATCGCCATGGTATTCCAAAACTACGCATTATACCCACATATGACAGTATTTGATAACATGGCTTTTGGTTTGAAATTACGTAAATATGACAAAGCAGATATTAAAACACGGGTTGAAAATGCGGCTGAAATTTTAGGCTTAACAGAATATTTAGACCGTAAACCTGCCGCTTTATCTGGTGGACAACGTCAACGGGTTGCGTTAGGTCGTGCAATCGTTCGTGATGCAAAAGTCTTCTTAATGGATGAACCTTTGTCAAACTTAGATGCAAAATTACGTGTTGCCATGCGTGCTGAAATTGCGAAATTACACCAACGCTTAAACACAACTACAATTTACGTAACCCATGACCAAACTGAAGCTATGACAATGGCTGACCGAATTGTTATCATGAAAGATGGTTTTATCCAACAAATCGGCACACCGCAACAAGTATACGATACACCGGTAAATGTCTTTGTTGCAGGCTTCATTGGCTCTCCTGCTATGAACTTCTTCAACGTTACATTAAATAACGGAGTAATCACAGATGGCTATGGCTTAAAATTACGTATTCCAGAAGGAAAAAATAAAATTTTAGTTGAAAAAGGTTACGAAGGAAAAGAAGTTATCTTTGGTATTCGTCCGGAAGATATTCACTCTGAACAAGTCGCAATTGACGCTTCACCAGAAGCAACAGTTAACGCTGAAGTCGTTGTTTCAGAATTACTTGGAGCAGAATCCATGTTGTATACAAAAACTGGCGAAACTGAATTTGTATCAAAAGTTGATGCCCGTGATTTCCATAAACCAGGTGAATTCATTGACCTTGCTTTCAATATCAATAAAGCTCATTTCTTTGATAAAGATAGCGAAAATGTTATTAAATTACCTTAACCTTGTTCATTTCTTATTTTCCCATAAAGGCAAAAAACGTTCGCAAATGCGAGCGTTTTTTGTTTTAGTCAATTTCATTGCATATGTTTAATAGGATAAATTTTTAGATAGACAATCAATAAAATTTCTATTTTTTATAGCGAAACACTTTTCACTAGCGAAAATAATCTTTCGCAAGTTTTTCATAAATCACTTGTTCTTTTGGATTTGGTACAAACTGGTATTCTGCTCTTTGTGCGGGTATTTCTGGCTCGAAATACAAATAGTACAAGCCAAAAATGGGCTCGTTTTCTGGCGCATAAATACACTTGGCACCCAAAATTGTACTAGCCAACTGCGCAAGTTCCGTCGTTTTAAAAAAGCCACCGCTTACTGATAACACTTGCTTTGGTGCTACCAATTTTACTAAACGCCTAATATTTAATAGCATCCCTTCAATGACACTGCGTAATAAATCTTCGCGTGTATGTTGTAGAGTTAAGTTATAAAACCCGCCCCTTACTGTTTCATCCCAAAGTGGTGCTCTTTCACCATTTAGATAAGGCAAAAAGCGTAATCCCTTCGCACCGATCGTCGTTTTTTCTAGTAGCTCTGGTAATTGGGTAAAAAATAAAGAGGAATCTTTTGCTAATTGCGCAGCTGACCACTCCAATAATGACGCACCGTTATTAGAAGGTGCACCAATTACAAAGTATTTTTCATTCAAATAGTAACAAAAATTTTGTTTATTTGGTTCTAATTGCGCAGTGGTAACAATTTGTCGGACTGCTGCACTCGTTCCAATTGTTAAACTGGCTGTTCTTTTCGTGCGATAAAAACTGGCATAAGCTGCCAGCGTGCCATCGCTAGCACCAACTGCAACTTTTATCCTTGGTGCAAAACCAAAGTGTTTAATTTTATCTATCTTCATAGCCAGTGTTTTCGTCGTGTCGACAATTTCAGCTAATTGATTTGGCTTAATTGCCAGATAAGATAGAATTTCTGTACTCCACGTTTTCTTTTCCAAATCATAATATCCTGTAGCTGAAGCACAAGCGCGATCAATGATAAATTCCCCAGTAAAGTATTCCAAGACCAGTTCTTTTAACCCCGACCATTGTGTCACTTCTTGATATTTATTAGTTTCTTTAAAATAAAGCAGTTTTGCAAAAGGCGACATTGCATGAATCGGTGTGCCTGTTAGTTGATAAAAATCTTTTGCTAATTTTGTTTTAGAAAATTCCGCAATCGTTTCTCCTGCCTGTAAGTCTGACCACAAAAAGACCCTTTGACTATTAGCCGGCCGTAAACTGTGCATTGCCGTACTAAAACTCATTATTGAAATTTTTTTTCGTAGATCTTTCGGAATTAGAAAAATCCCTTTTTCTAACAAAGCGATAATTTCTGAGGCACGTTGGTATCTTGCTGCTTTATCTTCATAAGTCGTTAATTTCACACTCGTTTCAAACAATAGTTGTTGCTCATAAATTACCCCTAGCTTAATTGCTGTGGTTCCAATATCGATTCCTAAAAATACAGCCAAATTTATCCACCTCTATTTTAGCTCACTTCATGTTATTCTTCTTATTCTAGCATAGAAGTGTTTCTCTCTAAAATAAAGTGACGTTAAAAATGCGAACTATACCTCCTAACTTTTAGTCGTAACGATTTTATTGCAGTCAAATCAATTTTTTTCGTGTGGAAAGTTTATACTTCCTTTACAGAACAAAAAAAGACGTCGAAATATTATCGACGTCTTGAAGATTCATTACATTAACGGTGAATATAAGTTAAGCCAGATGCGCTTAATGTTTCGATGTTTGGACCAGTTGGTGATGAGAAGCCCATACCACCTTGTGAAATTGTAATTGTGTTGTTGGCTGCATTGTATGATTCAACGTAAGCTACATGACCATAAACTGGATCAGCATTCCAACTACCAACACTTTGGCCACCAGCAAATACTACAACTGCTCCAGCAGCTGGTGTTCCATCAACGCGGTAACCATCAGCAGCAGCTGAACCACCCCATTGTGCACCATTACCCCAGTAAGTACCTACCCAAGGCGCAACTTGTTTTACATACCAAGTACATTGTCCTTGTGCATACATATTACCTGAGCCAGAATGATCGATTCCATTACCTGAACCACCCCAGTTATTATTACCAGAGTCGTTATTGTCATTGTTTGTATCGTTATCATTTGAATTATTATTATTGTTATTATTACCAGTATTACCTGTTTGGTTATCTTGCGCAGGTTTATTTGTTTCAGTTGATCCTGCAGTTGAACCAGATTCATTATTAGCAGGAGTAGTAGTTTCTTGTTGTGCTTGTGCTGCTAATTTTTCTTGACGAGCTGCTTCTTTTGCAGCAGCTGCAGCTTTTGCTTCTTGTTCTTTGCGGATACGAGCTGCTTCTGCTTCTGCTTGAGCTTTTTGTTTATTTAATTTATCTTTGTCGCTTTTAGCAGTTGCTTCTTCAGCAGCTAAGTTAGCTTTTAAGACATTTAATTCGGCTTGCTTATTGGCAATCGCATTTTTTTGTGTTTCTAACTCTTTTTGGTTAGCAGCTAGTGCGTTAACTTTTTCTTCATTTTCTTTAACTTTTGTTTCAACTGCTTGTTTGTCACGTTTTTGTTGGGCAACCAAGTCGTTGTTGGCCTTAACAATTGTTGTCATCGCTTGAACGCGGCCAATAGCATCTGATAGAGAGTCAGACTCAACAACTGCATCGATAAAGTTTGTGCTTTGACCGTTCACTTGAACATCGCGAGCTTGTTTTTTGATTGCTTCTTCGCGTTTAGCAATTCGCACTTTTAATGTAGCGATTTTATCTTGCAATTTCATTGTGTCTTCATTTAATTTAGCTTGTTTATTTTCTAAGTCGCTGACTTTTTCAGCAACTGCGGCAATTTCAGCTTCTAATGAACTAATTTGATTGGAAACATCAGCCTGTTGACCTTGTAAGCTGTTAATTTTTTGATCCTGTGCTTCAATTTTCTCATCAATAGTATCTGCAAAGGCTACATTACTTGGTACGGCTGCAAGTGTTAATGAGCAAACTAATAATGCTGATAACAAACTCTTCTTCACGTAAAATTCCTCCGAATGGCGTCTTATTTTCTTATTTAATAAATAATAATTACAGGTTAAAAATTTCTCTTCTCTTTTAACGCTAAGAGCAGTTTAACACAGTGATATGTCAAACAAATAATAGCTATGTTACAAAAACATTTCAAAACACAATGTTTTTTTTACAATTGTCAAAGAAGCACTATTCCATTATTTATAGTGATTAATAACTATACTTTTTATTATTTCTTGTTCTTTTTAATCAAGAAAAGATGAAAACCATTCAATTATCCAACCTTTTTTCAATTGAAAGCCAAAAAATTTTTTTCTTTGTAAAATAATTTTTAATCTGAAATGAACACTATAAAGACGCTAGGAGAAAAGTCGAGTGGACTTTTTTCCTAGCGTCTTTTTTATACAATATAATAAGGGGAAGATTACGATTTGCATGACCTAAAATACTTCATAATATTTAACTTTAACAGCTTTCAACTTAACGGCTAGCACTTAAATCATTCTATTTATTTACGAAATTTCCAAAAGATTGGCACAGATAATGACAAAATTCCACCCAAAATAACTAGCCAAACATTTTCTTTTTCACCCATCTTAGGTAATAGTTTTTGCTTTTTCGTTTCTAAAATTGAACTTTCATCTTTCTCAACGTTACCTTGCTGCTTTGGTTTACTTGGCTCACTTGGCTCGCTTGGCTCACTTGGTTTACTTGGCTCACTTGGGTCACTTGG
>NZ_JAFLVT010000012.1 GCF_017316025.1 Candidatus Enterococcus myersii | reverse complement strand
TAATTTTACAATCGACGAAACTAAATAAGCCTCTAGTTTAATTTTTTTATTTGTTCGCGAGCTGCGATAAAATTTATTCCGAAATCTGATCGGTTGGTGATCTTGTTCAATCAAATTATTGAGATATTTGATGGTTAGATGCTCGGTTTTCATGTACAGATAGCGGAATTTTCACCTCAATAAATGACGCATAGAAAAATCGTTAATTATTTAGTTTGAATTCAGTGTACAGAAAATGGTCATTTTCTGTACACTTATTTTTATGACATTCTTAGAATCAAATAAAAATCATCCAACTATTTTTGAGTAAATTTCATTGTCCTATATAAAAGTTGCTTCCAGTGGTTACAAAATTTCTTCTAACCCCGATTATTCCGAAAAGCAGTGCAAAAAAGTTTATCAAAATTGAACAGTTCACCTGAATATCGCGAAAAGAAACACGCCATTTGAACTGAAAATAATACTTTCAACATATTTTTATGGATAATCCCAAATCCCTTTTCTATTTTTTCCTTTAAGCTTCTTGTCCGGTTCTGCTTTCTAAAGACTTGATATTTTAGTAGAAAGCTGTTCAAATTTTCCGTGTTCTTTTGTAATTTCATCTAACTTTTTCTCAGAAATCAAACCGAACTATTTTCTGGCTTTTCTACGAATAGATAAATTTTTATGCCCTGGTACGAAGAAGTTTTAAACTAATAATGATTGAATTCAATCAAGATGAACATTACGCTTGGAGTTAATAGAAAGAGAAGTTAAGCCGATAAAATGCACCAGTTACTTTTAAATAAACAAATTCAAATTAGAATGTTCGCTATCACCAAGATACGTTGCGACACCACCATACTCTACAAAATCGAACAATTCCGAACGGTCAATACCCATGATGTCCATACTCATTGTGCAAGCAATGAATTTAACACCTAAGTTATTTGCTTTTTCAATCATTACTTCCAGAGAATCAACATTTTTTTGTTTCATGACATTTTGCATCATTTTAGAGCCTATACTCATCATATTCATTTTTGAAATAGGCAGATTTTTAGCGCTATTTGGGAGCATAATATCAAACATTTTTGCCAGCCCACGTTTTTTTACTTTTTGTTTTTTCAGAATACTTAGACCCCAGAATGTGAAGAAAATAGTGACTTCTTTTCCCATAGCTGCCGCACCACTAGCAATAATCATTGAAGCAAGGGCTTTATCTAAGTCACCACTAAAAACAACCATCGTAGCACCATTTTTAGTTTCATGAAGTATTCCCTCGGAGGGAAGTGAATGGGTTTTAGTTTCATGTGCTGCTACGGTTCCTTTGGTAATTTTAGCAACTACTTTAGAACCGATCAATTGATTGCCAATTAGTGTGTTACCAGTGTTTTTACACCAAGCTTCAATATCTGTGATGAATCCAAAATCACTAGCTTGGATTTCTAGTGTTTCTCCGTTTTTCATTCTATCAATAGTTTCTTTTACTTTTAAAATAGGCCCTGGACACTGTAGGCCACAAGCATCAATAGAGATTAGTTTACTTGAGTCAACTGAATCTATGTCACTGTTCTGATTGCTTGTGATGTTAGTATTTGGTGTA
Source organism: Candidatus Enterococcus myersii (assembly GCF_017316025.1). GTDB lineage: Bacteria > Bacillota > Bacilli > Lactobacillales > Enterococcaceae > Enterococcus_C > Enterococcus_C montenegrensis. The sequence goes on along the minus strand of NZ_JAFLVT010000012.1, from coordinate 13,698 downwards.
CTAAGGCGATAAGTTGCTTGTTTGTATGTTTTAAAACCGCCATCAAGATTTTTAACAGAGTAACCACGCTGCATTAAGATTCGTGCGGCGTTGTATCCTCTTAGGCCTACCTGACAATAGACGTAGATTGTTTGATCTTTAGGGATCTCATCGATCCTAGAACGAAGTTTTGCTAAAGGAATTACATGACTATTTGGTAGCTCACCCGTTACCAATTCAAATTCTTCTCGTACATCTAGTAGATAAGCATTTTTTTCAAGAAGAGCAGGTATCTCCTGCCAGTCAAATGTTTCTATCTTTTGATTCAATAGATTATCAGCAGTATAGCCTAGCATATTAACTGGATCTTTTGCACTAGAATAGGGAGGAGCGTAAGCTAATTCAATAGAAGCTAATTGGTCAGCTTTTGCACCAAACTTCATTGCAGTTGAAATAACATCAATTCGTTTCTCCACACCGTCTGTTCCGACTGCTTGAGCCCCTAATATTTTTCCGTCTGGAGTAAACAATAGTTTTAGAGCGATTGGGCTTGCATTTGGATAGTAACTGGCATGTGAATTGGGATGGATATGAATGCTTTTGTAATCAATGCCTAATCTTTTCAATGTATTCTCAGAATTTCCAGTAGAAGCAGCTGTTAGCTCGAATACTTTGGCGACAGAAGTACCTTGAGTTCCAGGGTATGCTACATCAAACCCATTAATAATGTCTGCTACAAGTCTTCCTTGTCGATTAGCTGGCCAAGCTAAAGGTATTATCGTCTGCTGTTGATTAACAAAATCAGTTACTTCAATAACATCTCCTATTGCATAAATATATGGATAGTTCGTTTCTAATTTCTTGCTTACTTTGATAGCACCACGAAGTCCGATATCTATACCTGCTTCTTTTGCTAAAGAGCTTTCAGGAGTCACTCCAATAGAAAGAATTGTTAAGTCAGTTGTTAACGTTTTTCCACTAGTTAGTATTAGTTCATTTCCTTGCTTTGAAAAAGCTTTTAAACCATCATTTAGAATCAAATTGACGCCGTGCAGGTTTATTTGAGAATGAAGAATCTGAGCTAACTCAAAATCAATGTTTGGCATAACTTGAGAAGACATTTCTACAAGATTCACTTGAATTCCTAAATCAATCAGATTTTCCATCATTTCTAATCCAATGAATCCTCCACCTACAATCGTTGCTTCCTTCACTTTGTTTCTTTCAATATAGTTTTTGATTTGATCCGTGTTAGGAATATTTCGTAAACTAAAGACATTTTTTGCCTGTTCAATACCTTCAATTGGAGGGATAATTGCTTTGGCGCCTGTTGAAATAATTAGTTTGTCAAAAGACTCTACATAGGTTTCTTTTGTTTGATGATTTAAAACAGAAACGTTTTTTTTCTGGGGATCAATGGCTGTAATCTCAGAAAAATTGCGAATATCTAAATTGTATTGCTCGCTCATACCTTCTACGGTTTGTAATAAAAGATCTTCACGATTTTTAATCGTACCACCTATGTGATAAGGTAGACCACAATTAGCAAATGAAATATATTCTCCTTTTTCAAAAAGAATGATTTCGTCCTTTTCATTTAATCTTCTAAGTCTAGTCGCAGCAGTTGCACCACCTGCAACACCGCCAATAATGACAATTTTTTTAGACATATTTTTAGCTCCTATTCTGTAGTTAATTAATTCCTATCTTTGCTAAAAGGAATATTGATACGTATAGTTTATCTTTATATACAAAGAAAAATATACCCTTTATGGGTATGTAAGTCAATTTTTGCTTTGAAAACACTGCGTTTATTTATTAGAAAATAAATCCTGTTGACATTTAAGTTGACATTTAATTGGACTCGTAGTTTAATATACCTTAAGGGGTATATTGAGATGTTTTAATAAGGGGGAAATAGTATGTTTAAATTTTTTAATACAGTAGCAAGCATTTCAGTAACTGAGTTGCAAGAAAAAATGAAAGGCACAATTCATTTACTTGATGTACGCACACCAAATGAGTACCGGTCAGGGCATATATCGAAAGCTAAAAACGTTCCGCTAAATAAGGTCGATGGCTATAAAGGAAGTTTGACTGAGGAAGTTTATGTGATTTGTCAATCTGGGATGCGCAGTAAAAAAGCCGCAAAAATATTACAAAAAAAAGGCTATAGCGTAGTAAATATTCGTGGTGGCATGAGCCAATGGACCGGTCAAATAAGAGGAGGAAAATAATTATGACAAAAATTATTATCGTAGGTGGAGTCGCTGGAGGAATGTCAGCTGCGACTAGATTACGTCGATTAATGGAAGATGCTGAAATTGTTGTTTTAGAAAAGGGGCCATTTGTTTCATTTGCCAATTGTGGATTACCCTACTATGTATCTGGAGAAATTGAAGCGAGAGAAAGTTTATTAGTTCAAACACCAGAGGCTTTACGTGCACGTTTTAATTTAGATGTGAGACCACATCATGAAGTGATAGCAATCAATCCCGTGGATAAAACGGTCACAATTAAACACAGTGGTCAAATAACGACAGAATCTTATGATAAGTTGATTCTATCCCCAGGAGCCAAACCATTTATTCCACCGATTATTGGATTAGCCGAAGCAACGAATGTTTACAGTTTAAGAAATGTACCAGATTTGGATAAAATCATGACTAACATAGATCAGGAAAATCCTAAAAAAGCAATTGTGGTCGGTGCTGGATTCATTGGGTTAGAAATGGCAGAAAATTTAAAAAAACGTGGCTTGGAAGTAGCTCTTATTGAAAAAGCCCCTCATGTTTTGCCTCCGTTAGATGAAGAAATGGCTGCTTTTGTTAAAAATGAATTAGTTAGCAAAGGAGTAGAAGTGATTACTTCTCAATCGGCTGCAGAATTTAGAAATCAAGGAAAATTAGTTATTTTAGAAGATGGAACTGAGTTGCAATCAGATTTAACTATTTTGTCAGTAGGAGTTCAACCTGAAAATACTTTAGCAAAAGATGCAGGAATCAAATTAGGATTACGTGGAGGAATTTTGGTTGATAATAATTATCAAACGAATCTTTCAGATATTTATGCAGTAGGAGACGCGATTTTAGTCAAGCAACAAATCACTGGTGAAGATGCCCTTATTTCTTTGGCTTCTCCAGCTAACCGACAAGGCAGACAGGTAGCAGATGTTATTGCTGGATTGAATCGCAAAAATAAAGGAAGTATTGGTACGGCAATTGTTCGTGTATTTGGTTTGAGTGCTGCTTCCACAGGGTTAAGTGAACGTGTTGCTAGACTGGCTGGACTTGATGTGGCAGTTGTTCATATCTCTGGAAAAGATCATGCAGGTTACTATCCTGGAGCGACAGAAATAGTTTTAAAATTAATGTATAATCCCAAAACGGGTGAAATTTATGGCGCTCAAGGAATTGGTGAAAAAGGGGTTGATAAGCGTATCGATATTCTAGCTACAGCGATTAAAGGCGGGCTTACTGTTTTTGATTTACCTGAATTAGAATTTTCTTATGCACCACCATTTGGAGCTGCAAAAGATCCGGTCAATATGATTGGGTATGTCGCTTTAAATCAGATTGAAGGATTAAGTAACACGATCCAATGGCATGAATTGACAGACGAACTCGCTAAAGGAAAGATCTTATTGGATGTTCGAGAAGAAAGCGAATTAGCCAATGGGCGTTTTAAAGAAGCAATTAATATTCCGCTAAATGATTTACGATGCCGTGTTTCTGAATTAGATCCAACAAAGGAATATATCATAAGTTGTCATAGTGGTTTGAGAAGTTATGTCGGCGAGAGAATTTTAAAACAAGCTGGATTTAAAGTAGAAAACTTAGATGGTGCATTTTCTTTATATAAAGCAGTGAGATTGGAGGATGTAGACTATGTTTAGTTCAATTGGTGTAGATGAATTTTATCAAAAGTCCAAAACAGAATCATTGACAATTGTTGATGTTAGAGAAGCCGATGAGTTTGAAAGAGGGCATATTCCATCCGCTAAAGCACTTCCTTTAAGCGGATTAGAACAACATATCGATCAGTTAAATAAAGATGAAAAATACTATGTTATATGTCAATCTGGCGGACGTTCAGCAATGGCCTGTGATTTTTTAAGTAGTGAAGGATATAAAGTAGTCAATGTAATGGGGGGGATGTCAGCGTGGAAAGGAGAATTAACCTATGGGGACTTGTGATAAAAGTATTCTGAATCGTTTAAAGCGCGCAGAAGGTCAAATGCGTGGGATTCAGAAAATGATTGAAGAAGAAAAAGAATGTATTGATGTAATCACCCAATTAAGTGCTGTTAGATCGAGTGTTGACCGGATTATGGGAATGATTGTTGCTGAAAATTTGAAGTCGTGTTTAGATAATCCGGAATTAGATTCAGATAAACAATCACAGAAAGTGGAGCAAGCTATTAATATGATCATCAAAAAATAAGGATGGAAAAACATATGGAAGAATTAACAGAAAAAAACTACGATCAAACAATCAAAAAAGGCTTACATCTAGTTGATTTTTGGGCTCCTTGGTGCGGACCATGTAAAATGCAAACCCCAATTTTGGAAGAACTGGAGAAAGAATATACGGAAGCAGAATTACAAATTAGTAAAGTGAATATAGACGAGTATCCAGAAATTGCTAGACGATACGGCATTCAAAGCATTCCTACGATGCTTATTTTGAGAGACGGACAGTTGGTAAAGCAAATCGTTGGTGTTCATGTGCAACCACAATTAAAAAAAGAACTGAGTATATATATGACAACTATCTAAATGAATTTAAGTCAAGTTTTGGACACATTATTACCGAGTATTGCAGATAAATAGTTACTAAAAATCATGACAGACTTTCCTAACAGAATGGTCGTCAAGGATTCCTAGTAACTATTTTTTCGGTTGGAGTCACTTTTTGAACCCTTTCTTTCTCTCATTTTCTATCAATCTTTTTTTGAATGCCTAGTTTTTATTTAAGATTATGATGTTGAATGGTATTCCAATTGAAACTATTAAAAAAATAATAGGTATTGCTTGTTCAATGATTTTTTGTACTTTACTTATAGATTAAATCTAAAATGTCATTTATCGAGGCAAAAATCCCGCCATTTAAAAAGGAAATTGACACGCTAGATTTTTCAACATGATTTCAATGTGTATTTAGGGTACACTTTAAACGTGCAAATATATTTTATCTTTTAGTAGTTTTATAGGTTATAATTAAAGAAATGGATGAAGAACAATCCTATTGGGATTCAGAAGAAAAATCTTATTTTAAGATTCATTATGGGAAAGCATTTGAAAAACATGACGTACCTTTTATCTGTAAAATTTCAGTGGAATATGATGGGAAAGCCTTAATTTTTGAATCAGTAGATTACACTTTAGATTTGAATTACTACACACTAAACGACGTAGAGTATAGTTAGTAGTATCATTTAGTAACCGAGGGCCGCTAATCATGGAAGAAGAAAAAATATTTGAAAGGCGTTGGCAACTAGCTTCAAATGAGCAAAAAGCTAGATACAAAAATCTGATCTCCTCCTACCCCGCTGTTGACTGGAGTTACAAAGAAAAGGAGTATCTGCTTTGGTTGTGTCAGTTAGATATAGATACCTTTGAAACATTTGAAGTGATACTAGATAAAATTAAACATAGCAATGAAAAAAGAGCGAATCTATAAGGAACTGCCACTATAATTAGATACAATTAAAAAAGAGCACCTCAAATTTAGTAAACTAAATTTGGAGGTGCTTTTCCTATGGCAAAACATAATTTTTATCCTACAGAATTGAAAATACAGATCGTTGAGCGCTTGTTGGACGGAGAGTCTCCAACCGCACTTCGAAAAGAGTTTCATATTCCCAGTAAAGGGACGCTGTACAACTGGAAAAAATGGTATTTAACTGGCGAAATAAATCGCCTATCACTTTCTTCAGGTCGCCTTTCAAAACAAGCAGTCACTCTTGAGCAAAAATTGGAAAATACGCAAAAAGAGTTAGAGCTTTTAAAAAAATTCTTTCGGAAAGAAAGGACGGTGACGACAGAATCAATCATTCATTTCATCAATAAACAGGTGGGAATTCTCCCAATAACAAAAATGACCCAATTATTTGGTCTATCCAGAAGTACTTACTATCGAAATCGAGAGAGAAATTTCGCTAAATTGACTTCTATTGAAGAACAAATCTATCAGCTATCAAAAGAAAATTATTTCTTATTTGGCTATCGAAAAATCCACGCACTTCTAAGTCGGAAGATAGCTATCGGTATCAATACAGTTGCGCGTATCATGCGGAAAAGAGGATGGAATTGTCTAGCGAAAGTAAAAAAGCATCGTCATGTTGGGGAGAAACATCAAACTTTTGATAATCATATTCAGAAAAATTGGTCCGCTGCACAGCCGTTAAAAAAATTAACCACGGATATTACTTACCTGCTATTTGGCAAGTCTATGATGTACCTTTCAACCATTATGGATACGTTTAATAGTGAGATCGTTGCTTATAAGTTGTCTCACCATCCGGATACTAAATTAGTCGTGGATACTTTGAATCAGTTAGGGACGTTGTCTTCGCAAACAATCTTGCATAGTGATCAAGGAGCGACTTACACGTCCAAAGAATTTTGTGAGTTAGTCAAACAAAAAAACGTTATCCAAAGCATGTCCCGTAAAGGAACACCCTCAGATAACGCCCCAATAGAATCGTTTCACTCCTCGTTAAAGTCTGAAACGTTCTACATAAACACTGAGCCAATAAGCTCTAATACTAGAGTAATCGATATCGTAGAAAATTACATCTATTTTTGGAATAATCAACGAATTTTAGCAAAACTAGATTATCTTTCGCCGGTAGATTATCGAATAAAAACAACTAAATGAGCTGCTCTTTTTATTTTGTATCAAAAAGTAGTTGCACTTCCTAAAAGATCCGCTCTTTTTTATTTTGCTACTTCAGTACGAGTTAATTCTGGCATATCAGCTGTAAGATAGTTACGTGCGAAATCCAGATCTGTGATCCAATCTTTTATATGATCTCTTTGAATAATAAGCGGCATACGATCATGTATTGGGGATACAGAATCATTAGGTTTTGTCGTCATAATAATCGATTCCGTTTCAAATCCTGCACCTGTTTTATGCACACGATAAAATCCTCCCAAATAAAAAACATCATTATCCCCTGCAGTAAACAATAGTTTTCGTTTTTCGGAATCCCACTCATAGAATCCGGAGACTGGTATGACGCAGCGAGTTTCTCTGAAGGCTTTAGAAAAAGTCTTCTTTTCTTCTACTGTTTCTGAACGTGCGTTGATCATAAGTTGACCAGGCTTAAATCCTTGGAAACCCCACTGAGTGATTCCTGGTACTACTCTTGAATCCTGATTAAGTCCTAGTGTTACTATATAATTAGTTGGAAAAATTTCATTAAAACCAACACGAATATGTTTACCTGTAGTATTTAAAACGACGTGGTCATAGTAGCTTCTTAATTCATTTGAAGATAAATCAAAAAAATATCTTCCACACATATTCTCCCCCTCCTTTTCTAATTTATTTAAAAAACGTGTGTCAGAGAGCTATTCTAAGGCGATTTCAAAGTCAAATGATGGACAATGATCTTCAATCATCATCTGCAAAGTCCTGATAGTACTCATTTTTGATCAACTTGATCTCTTTTTCTGTTTTACCTTCTTTTTTCTTTTGTTTGTTTCGAATCGAATCTTCGTCCTGAAAATAATCAACTTTGAACCATTTTTCTTCTTTTTTTATAGAAATGTGCCGGACGTCTGTCCAATAGATCAGTTGTTCATTCAGTACAAAATAGTCTTCATATGCTTCACCTAGAAACTGACCTTGGACCGGATCCAAAAATCGACCAAATTCGTCTTTGGTATTTAATTGTAGCGATATGGGCTTGCGATAAAGGAACGATTCTGATAGTATTGCGTCGATTTCCTCACGGGTCATTAACTCCAAACCAACAACTTCTTTTGTAGCCCAGGCTTCGTTTTCTATAACACCTTTCATAAGATCATCCATGGCGTAAGCCGTTGCCCACTTCAATCCGAATGGGCGATCTCTGTATTGATTATAGTCTATAAAAGTTTTCTTAGTACGTTTTACCATGACCTTCAACACCTTCAATTCCAGACATACCGCCTGCATGCCCTCCAACAAGACTGCTGCGAGCAATCGCACGTCCGCCTTCCATAATGCTATTTGCATGAACGATCGACTTAAATCCGAATTTTTTGCGTATGGTATCTACAACATAATCGATTTTTAAGTCTTTTACTTGCTCGTTCGGATCTTCAAAGAGATCAAGCTGCAAAGCATTAGAATAAACGAGCTTTGAACAGTTTACTCCCACATTTCGAATATCCTGGTATTTGTAATGACGATCAAATATCTGCAGTAAGTAGTTTGCAATTTGTTTGCTGCTATTGGTTGCTGGCACCTTCATTTGCTGGTGAAACCCTCTACTCCCTGATCGATCCACATAGCCCATTGAAAATCCGATCCACAAAGATATGACTTCAGCTTTAGCTCCCGATCTTCTCAATCTTGTTGCTACTTGATCAGCCATTTCTTTGATTACAATTTCTATTTCATTTCGACGTGTATAATCACGGTTTAACACCTGACTGTTCCCTATCGACTTAGATTTTACTTTGTATTTCTGACCTAAGAATGATCGATCGATGCCCCAGCTGTGTGCATATAGTTGAGTACCTAAGACACCAAAATTTTGCTTCAGCTGATAATAATTTGCGTGTGCCAGATCATGCATAGTAAATATGCCCATTCGGTTCAGTCTGATTGCTGTCCGGTGGCCAATCCCCCACACATCTGTTATTTCTTTAACAGACCAAAGCTTCTCTTGTACGTCCTCGTATCGCCATTCAGCTTTCATGTCAGGATTTTTCTTGCTTTCAAGATCCAACGCAAACTTGGCCAGCAATGGATTATCGCCAATCCCGATCGTAGTATAGATTCCTGTTTGTTTAAATACATCGATTTGAATCATTTTAGCCAATTCTCGGGCATTCTTTGTGCCAAACAATTTTAGTGAATCAGTAACGTCTAAGAAGCTCTCATCTATACTATACACAGCATGATTTTGCTCGTCAGCGTACTTTTTGTAGATGTTGTTAATCACCATATTTTTGCGCATATAAAGTGCCATACGTGGAGGTGCAATCACGAGGTCTTCCGGATACGGAAAAGGAAGATCTCGTGATCGACTGACATTAGAAATTCCATAGGCTTTTTTTGCGGCCGGACTCGATGCCAGGATTAACCCACTTCCTCGCTGAGAAGGATCGTCTGAAGGATAGGACATGACCACTAACTTTGTCTTTAAAGGATTTAGTCCTCTTTCTACGCATTCTACGGATGCATAAAATGACTTACAGTCGATACAGAGAATATCTCGTGAGGGTTCTTTAGTAGAGTCAAACCTTGGATTTACGCCAAATTGCATAGCCATGATAAATCCCCTTTTCTAAAAAAAGATACGTTTTATATACGCATTAGAACACATGTTCGCTTTTATAGTCAAGAGAACACGGCTGGTTATATTTATAAATTATAAAATATAGAATATAAATTATAAAATAATATTTATAAAACCTTTGCCAGCGAGTAATTAATTGTATTTAAAAACTTAATTTTTGTTGCAATTTATAATTTGCAAAATATAAATTATAAATTGTACTTTACAAAATATAAAAAAGGAAGAAGATTTATATCTTCTTCCTTTTTTCTTTCTTATATATCCGTTCTCTTTCCTGATCTTTCTTACGCTCTAATATTCGGTTGTAGGTTGTTTTTTGATTGTGATCGAAACGTGCAGTTCTTTCGTGAATTAATTCTTCGAGTAGTTCATAGGTATAATCATTATCAGTAGTATCAAGCAAAGCAGTAAATTCGCACCAGACTATGGCTGGTATACCAAGCGACTTGTTGTTTATCTTTAATACGTCTTCTTCAGGGTGAATATTTTCTAGTAAATCTGTGTTGTCAGAAGTAAATGCTGATTTCGGTTTAGGGATTTCTTTATAAGAATTATCAGGTTTTTGCTTTGAAAAGAAACCTGGTTTTACATTATCGGTCATGTTAGTTTTCTCCTTCGAATAACTTTATTCTATGAATGAAATCTTTTGCTAAAGGTACAAAAACTTCTTCATAAGCAAGTTTGTCCCAATAAGTGTCAGTATTTAAACCTGTCCTCGGTGTTGTTTGCACTCGCTTAACATGTGGTAAAATATTATCAAAAAGGTTTTGATCACCAAACTTTTCGATAGCATCATTGACAACTTGGCGATCTATACTACCTTTACTCAACTGATTTGGAAGTATTCCAACTATTTCAGTCTTACAATCAAATTTTTCAACAAGTGGAGTGACTTCTTCTGATATATAATCTTCAACGCCATCTAAGCTGTCAGATTGAGTTTGAAAAGCCATAATAATATAGTCAGAAGCGTAAGCAGCATTCCTAGTGAAATCAGACATAGTAGGTGGGGTATCGATGAGAACAAAATCGTAATCCGGCTTGACTGGTTCAAGTAAATCTTTCAAGACTGAAATTCTGTTTTTTTCGACCTCGATATAATCAGCGTCTATTCCTTCTATAGCGTCTCCATAAAGCTTAGTTAAATATTTTGGAAAGTTTTTAAAATCTATATGTGATGGAATGCAATCCAAGTTTTCAATTATTGGAAGAACTAATTGTTTTAAATCTCGTTCAACGATTCCAGCTAGCATAGTTTTTTCAATAATGAAAATGTCATCGTCTTTAGAGTGATAATTTTTAGTCAACAACATTGTCTTTGTAGTATTTGATTGCGGATCGGCATCCACTACCAACACTTTAAATCCCATATTAGCAAGTACGTAGCTCAAGTATCTTATAATAGTAGTTTTACCTACTCCGCCCTTGGAATTTGCTACAGTAATAGTTAATGGTCTTCTGACGACATTTCTATATTCAAAAACAATTTTCAAGTTTTCTTGCGATAATTCCATTAAACAAACCTCCCGTTTATAAAATATAAAATATAAATTGCAAAATATAATATATATATCTGTCTAAGAACATTATACCAGAAGGAAATATGTTGTCAATTATATTTTATAAATTATATTTTATAAAATATAATTTATAATCAAATCACTTGATAATCTTTACAAATGTTTAAAAATAGGGTAACTTTGTAGTATAAAAAAAAGGTTTACAGCATTAAAAAAAAGTTTACACTTTAAAAGAAAATTACATAAAAAAAAAGAGACGGATAAAAAAGTGAAATTGGCCTCACTATTCTATCTGAATCACATAAAGAGCCTATGTGTTCTCGCTCGTCTCAGAAGTTATGTAAGTGGCTGACAACCACTTATGTAATTTTGATAAGTTTTTCGGACTGACAATCCGAACTTACAGACTTATTCTACCATTTTTTGACGAGCAACTCAATATATACACGCTTATTTTGTCATTCATTTAAGACTTCTAAGCTATTGGGAGAACACAAATCTTTAAGATTATTTGTGTTCTTTTTTAGTTTGGGAAGGAATAAAGTCATGGCAGCTTCTTTAGATGTCGTATATTCGACGGTATTACAAAATGGTATCCGTAAATTCAAATATAAAAACAGCCACCTAAAACCGGTCTCTTTTAGTGATCAGTCGGGGAAGGGGGCTATTTTTGCGTACCGTTCAAAGGAACACATGATCGAGGGGATTGGACTAGTGATCACTTCAGAAGAAGGGGTGATCGAAAACAATAATCGATTCACTCATTGGACACCAAATGTATTTCGCTATGGAACGTATGCTGATGAAGCCAGAATGTTTACAAAAGGTCATTCGGAGGACAATTTACGCCAAATCAATACTTTCTTTGTTGATTTTGACACATTGGATCCAAACTTTGACTACGGAGAAATTATCTTAGCCAGTCACGAGATCGGCTTTATGCCTACAATGATTTTACGTACACCGCATGGATTTCAAGCTTTCTATGTACTAGACAAGCCTGCATACGTGACGAAGAAATCAAATTTTAAAGTGATCAATGTGGCTAAAATGATCTCAAAAAATCTAAGAAACAAATTTTCAAATGATTATCGGTTTCCTGTTGATGTAAATGCCAATCATTTTGGGATCACACGAATGCCTTCTGAAGAGAATGTTTTATTCTTTGAACCACAGTATCGTTATCGTTTCGAAGAATGGATCGACTGGTCAATGAGAGAAGATGCGGATAAAAAAGCGGAGATCAAGAACGTTTTTGTATTGCCATCTACTCAAGAATTTCGTCAAGTTGATGAACCTTGGTTCCAGCTGTTGCTAAAAAGTCAAAAAATACAAGGTGAAAAGGGCGTATACGGTCGAAATAATGTCATATTCACCTTGTCTTTGGCATACTTTTCGTCAGGATACGAAGTAGAAGCATGTGAATTGACGATGTTAGAATTCAATGACCGCTTGGCTAACCCTTTATCTGATCGAGAATTAACCAGAATCATTCGTTCCGCTTACTCCGGAAAATATCAAGCAGCGCACAGAGAAAAAATTGTCCTATTATGCCAAGAGTGGGTCGATGCCAATCTTTCTGAAGAGCAACTATTCAACAAAAAACGGGGTTGGTGGAAGTTTAAGAAAGAGCGAGCAGTACGAAAGTATTCTCATAGTCATGAATGGGCAGAAGATCTATTGTCTTATTTGAATGAGCAATCCTATGAAGAAAAACCATACATTATTTCTACAAAAAAAGAGTTAACTGAACGTTTAAAGATCCCAAAACGCTCCCTGGACAAAGTACTGAAGCAGTTAAAAGAAGAGAACAAAATTCATTTTCGTGTTCGTGCTGGTAGGAATGGAGGTATTATGCTAGCTTCGATACATGGATTGATGCGCTCCATTATCCGGCTAAAAAAAGAAAGCCAGGAGGCTTATTTCTCTGCGATCTCAGAAGCTTTTGGAAGAGAATATACTTTTATCCAGACAGCACTGAAACGCTTGATAGACCCCAATAAGATCGGCGTGCAAACAGATCTGTTCATGATCGATACAGGTTGAAATTAAAAGGTGCAAATTGCCTTTTACATTATATCTATGATACGTTTCTTATTTTTCTCCGCCTTGCTTGCTGGTCTTAAGAAAGAGTAGTACTATTATTGCAAACGTAATAATATGCTGGGAGGTCTTTCTGACTATGAGTATCAATACCTTTGTATATCCCTACCCGATCAATGTGTTTATTATTTCGCGGTTAGGTATGACAGTAGAGCAGTTTTGTGAGTTGCATGGATATAAGCAGAGTACAGTAGCAAGCTGGGTAACTAGAAACCGTGCAGTAAAAACGTTGCCTTGTGATTTTTTGTATTGTCTAAGCCTTTCTTCAGGCTGGTCAATGGATGATGTTTATTGTCATTTATTGGTGTTGGAGGAGAGGTTTTTAAAGAGTATTGATCCCAAGAAGAAGAAAGAGCAGGTGGATTGATGAATGATTGAGGAGGAAATAGCTGAGCTTAATAGGATCAAAGAATGGGCTGTTATTTTGAAAATCTATTATGGTATTCTGATTCTTTCTTTTATTACGGCCGGATTAGTTTCTCTTTTATTGGTTCTTTTATCGTAATGGACGAATCTGCTGCTATTTTTGTATTTGCTCTTAGTGTTTTTCTTAGGAGTTGGTGTTAGTATTAAATC
>NZ_JAFLVT010000011.1 GCF_017316025.1 Candidatus Enterococcus myersii | reverse complement strand
GTTCACTTGGTTCACTTGGCTCACTTGGTTCACTTGGTTCACTTGGTTCACTTGGTTCACTTGGGTCACTTGGGTCACTTGGGTCACTTGGCTCACTTGGGTCACTTGGGTCATCATTCTTCGTATCTAAGTATGGATCGTTTGGATCTTGGATAATCGTTTGTGTTTGGCTATACGGAGTCAAATGCTGTTTATCTTCTGGATTACTATCCAAAACTTTCACCGTGAATAATTTAGGACCAACAATTGAATCCAGCAAAACAATCGAAAAGGAGAAGTATCCTTTTTTATTCGTAAAGTCAAAAGTCAAATTATTATCATAAGATGCAGCTAACGCAGGGTCTACATTGGAAAAAATAATTTGAGCTTGACCAATTGGAAGCGTATCTCCCGAGAAATCTATTTCACCATAAACGGTAATTTTTTGACCTACTTGCATCTTAGTTACTCCAGAATTAAATAAGTAAAAATCATCAGAAAAGGTAATGCAATTGGCGTTTGCCCAACCACTAGATGCAACAGTTGCTTGATTTTGTTCGTCTAAAGAGCTTCCATGAGCAACACTACCAGTTATTGTCATAAAAAATGTCATAAAAATACTAACAATAAAGATTTTCTTCGTCTTTTTCAAATTATATACCCCGTTTCATTAAATGTTGCACTGAGTATACGTTTGAAAACAGTCGTTTTATTATATATTTTTTTTGAAAAGTGATATTTTTTTCATAAAATTTCATTGCGTGCTACTATCTAGGTGAGGTGAAACTATGGAAACGCAAGCCGCAATTCAAAATCATTTATTAAAGAAAAAAAACAGAATCAAATTAAATATTTTCAAGTTTTTGGCAGACCTCGATTTTCCAATTACAACGCATTTCATTGCTAATCGTTTTAAAATTTCTGAGGCGAATTTAACAGTCTATTTACAAGAACTAAAAAAAGATTTATTTCAGATTGACTATCCAGTTAAAGCCATCAAAAAAGAAAATAAATTCATTTTTTTAGATATTGCTTCCCAAGATTGCGCACGTCTGTACTATCAACTTTTTACAAATTACTGCGAAGCTGCGACAAATTATATTATTTTAACTTCGTTATTGGATAAGTCGAATACTTCAATTACTAAAATTAGTCAAGCAACCCATTTTAGTGCACCACATGTTTATTCTAAGATGAAAGAAATCAATAATTTTTTAGCACTGTATGGGATTACAATAAACTTTGCAGCCAATGGAACCAAAAAAATTAGTGGCAGTGAAATTCAAATTCAATACTGTATGTTAGACATCTATTGGAATATTCATACCAATACAGGTCCTATCTTTCATGCGCAAAAAAACGCAAATAGAAACCAAGTTTTACGTACTTATTTTACAGACAGGATTATTTTGGAGCTTAATTCTAGTATGCTAGACAAACTTTTTGTCATTTTTCAGTCCGTTCATACTTATTTTCCCGTCACGAGTTTAACTGAATTTCGCGCTAGTCTCAAAAATTTGGAAAATTTTTCTAGTCTATTTATCCAATCTTTTGATATCGTAAAAGAACAGGCGCCTGTGACGCAAGATCAGCGTTATCTCATTAATCTATTAGCGCGACTTTCTCTTGCAAAAATTGACAGTCCTACGTTAAATCACAAACAATATCTTCAACTAAAAAATTTACAGGCACCCATTTTTTTGGCAACAAAAGATTTATTGACTGATTTTATCTCACAATTTAATTTGCTGGTACCTTTAGAAGAACTCGAACTTTATACGTTAAACTTTATCCGGCATCAACTTTACGCCAAGCTCTTTGTGCCTACTCAACCTAACACGACCCTACCCAGCTCTAGCCTACAAAATGAACTGAATCATGGTATTATTCAACAAAAAATTTCCGCCTTTTACCAGGACTTTGCAAATACTCAAAATCACGTTATAAAAAAATACGATTCAGATTGGATGATTGAAGATTTGCTGCATTTTTATGATCGCTTCAAACCAACTTCAAAAATACAAATTGGAGTCAATTACACCCGAGACTATTACGTAGCCGATGATTTGTGTGCACAATTAGAACATATCTTTGGCACAGACCAGCTTCTATTTAAAAGACGTGTTTTTAGCCAATGCGATATCATTATTACAGATTGCCCACTAACAGATGTCCGTTACGAAGCCAAAATTATTTATCTACTTGAAAGCCAATTAGATCAAGCGGCATTGCAGTCTTTAATCAAAAAAGTAGCAAACCAAATTTTTATTTTAAGAACGAAAAATAGCTTTTAAATAAAAAAGCTTCGCAAATCCTCGCAACATGTGAAGTCAGATTTTGTTAAAACTGTTGCTCTAATCTTTTTACTTATCAAAAACTTATACTTTCTTAGAGATAAAAAAACTTTTAGCCCTTTACTTAGAAATAAGCAATAAAGACCTTTGCTTTATTGACTGAATTTCTAGTGATAAAAGGCTAAAAGTTTTTTTGCAGCTCTTTAAAGTAATTGTTCAATGGTTGGGATAATTTTTTCAGGTGGAGTAGCAGATGCAAAGCGCTTTACGACTTTGCCGTTACGGTCAACAATAAATTTTGTAAAGTTCCATTTAATCGCCGCGCCTAATCCTTTTTGTTCTTTTTTTAAGAATTGATATAAAGGTGCCTCATTTTCACCATTTACTTCAATTTTTCCAAATGTCTTAAACGTCGTGTGATAACGTAATTGGCAAAATTCCTGAATTTCTTCATTACTACCAGGAGCTTGATTACCAAACTGATTACAAGGAAAATCCAATATTTCAAATCCTTCTGCCTGAAAGCGTTGATATAAATTTTCCAGTCCTTCATATTGTGGTGTAAAACCACATCCTGTAGCAGTATTTACAATGAGCAAAACTTTCCCTGCATAGTCTTTCATCGACACAGATTTTCCAGTGACATCTTTTACTGTATAATCATAAATTGACATTTTATCCCTCCTAATTACTTATCAATGCACTCATTATACGTTAATTTTCTATTCTTGCGTATTTTGTTGATTTACTTCATGACGGCAAAAAAAGACTTGGTCCATAAGTGTTGCTTTTATACGTCAGAAAAAATCCAACTAAAAAGCACCTCGAGACCCAAGTCTTCATTTCGTTAAAAAAATTCATGTTTCCAAAATCAGATTTGCTGCCATTTTTTGCTATAGAGCGCGGCCGTTTTGGTTACTTGTGCGTAGTCATTTTCGGCAACGCCTTGAAAAAGATTACCACCAACCCCAACCAAGAGAGCCCCAGCATTTTTCCAAGCTGCCAGGTTATCTAGATTAATGCCACCTGTGGGCATAATGCTAATTTGCGGCAACGGAGCTTTAATACTCTTAATTAATGTTGGTTCAAAATTGTTAGCAGGAAACAATTTTACAATTTCTGCTCCACTCATCAACGCCTGCTGCATTTCTGTTATTGTCATACATCCCGGCAAATAAGGAATCTGATACAAGTTACAGATTTGAGCCGTTTCTTTGTTAAAAGTAGGACTCACAATAAATTCAGCCCCTGCCATAATTGCCAACCGCGCCGTCGTTGCATCAAGTACCGTACCTGCACCAATGACTACACCACTTTTTACAGGATAGATTTCTTTAAGCTGTGTAATCACAGCAGCAGCATTAGGTACAGAAAACGTCACTTCTAATCCCAAAATTCCACCTGCAACAACTGCTTTTGCCGCATTTAGCGCCTGTTGCGTCGTTTCTTCTCTGATGACTGCAACAATTCCTGTTTTTTCAAGGCGAGCTAAAACTTCTCCTTTTTTCATCGCGAACCTCTACTCTACATTGACGTGTTCATGTAGCGCATCTTCATTCGAAGTTTCGTCTCGTGCGGCTAATTTCAACGTCAATGCATCTAATGTAATATGCACAGTTTGATCAAAAAGACTTGATAATAATTGAACAGATTTAATCCCTGCACCTGTTTTAGTTGCACCAGGCACAACAATAACTTTATCAGCTAATTCGGCCAGCGGAGATGTCAAATCACTAGTCAAAACAACGATGTCTAAACCTAACTTTTTAGCTGCTTGTGTATCTGCTACAATTCCTTTGGTGGTCCCCGAACCTGAAATAGCTACCCAGGTATCTCCTTTTTGAATTGAAGGTGTAATGGTTTCTCCCATCACAAAATCAGTATAGCCAATATGCATTAGACGCATAGCAAATCCTTTTGCTTGAAAGCCACTTCGACCTGCGCCAATAACAAAGATACGTTTGTTTTTTTGAAACAAAGGTAATGCATCTTCCAGTTGTTTTTCATCCACTAATGCCATGACGTGATTAATTTCTGCCATAATTGTTTCAATTGTTTTCATAATGAATTGCCTCCATAAATTCATTTACTGCCTTAATTGGATCTTGTGCTTTGGCAATTTTTGAACCTACAATTACCACTTCCAATAATCCTTGTTGCGCTAATTTTTTTGTTTGTTCTAAATCAATACCTCCAGCAATAGCCAAGCGTTTGATTGTAGGAAATTTTTCGTGGAATGCTGCTACAGTTGCCACAGCATCCAATTTATCCTTGCGATCAATCGAATGATGCAAGGCATAAATTGCCCCGGGAAAATCTTTTATTGCTGCAATTTTTTCATCACTTACTTCTAATAAATCAATCATCATTGTTTTGTTTTCTTTTTGTGCAACCTTATAACAAGCAACAAGGGTGTCATAAGACGCAGCCCCCATCACCGTGACAATATCTCCACCATAATGAAAAGCCTGATTAAACTCATAGGCTCCTTCATCAATTGTTTTACTATCTACTAATAACGTTGTCTGAGTCAGTTTTTGGCGCATGCGCCAAATTGCAACATTCCCATAATCTTTAACTAAAGAAGTGCCCATCTCTAAAATATCTGTTTTCCCATTAAGCTGTTGCGCTAATTCTTCTGCTTCTTCTATCGAAATACGATCAATTGCGGTTTGTAACTTCATTTATTTCACCTTCTGATTTTGTAAAAATTCCTGCAATTGTTCTGGCGTTGGATAGCCGTCGTTATCCCCAGGAGATTGAACAGCCATCGCACCAATGGCATTGGCACGGACTACTGCATCTTTTAGATCTTCGCCTTCAATTAAAGCAGTGATTAATCCGACGGCAAAGCCATCCCCTGCACCAACTGTATCGACTACTTTTTCAACCTTAAAGCCTGCAACCGTGTAACTTGTACCATTCTTTTCTTTGACATACGCACCTTCTGTTCCCAATTTCACGATGACTGTTTTCGTTGCGTTGCCGTTGTTTAAGTAAAAGTCAGCAATTTTTTCGGGATTGCGACTGCCCATTAAAATTTCACCTTCATTAATACCAGGTAAAACAATTTCCGCATGAGAAGCTAAGTCATTGATTGTACTTACCATTTCTTCAGTGCTAGCCCATAATTGTGGGCGTAAATTTGGATCAAAGGTTGTCCGAATTTGATGTTTTTCCAAAAGCTTAATTAAATACCGGAATGCTTCTTGTGCTTCTGGTGAAATAGCTGGAAAAATACCTGATAAGTGTGCCATTTTGACTTCAGAAAAATCAATTTTATCCAGGACCTCTTTTTCAAAATGGGCCGCTGCTGAACCTTTACGGAAATAGAAAATACTTGGATCGCCATCACTTACTCTATCTTTTAATTGGAATGCTGTCCAAAAATCTGCAGACTCTGAAATATAATCAGTCCCAATTTTATTTTCATGTAGTCGATCAATGATAAATTCGCCAAACGGATCTTTTCCTACTTGTGTAATATATTCACTACTATGACCTAAACGAGCCACCCCAACAGCTACATTAACTTCTGCTCCGGCTAAAAATTTTTGAAAATGCAGAGCATCTTTTAAAGACTTATCTACTTCTTCTGATCCAAATAATGCAATAGGTTCACCAATTGTTAAAAATTCACTCATGTTAAATTCCTCTTTTCTTTTATTTTAAAGTAAGATATAAGCTGCGATTAAATTCAAAACTGTTGCGGCCCACGCCCAAGGCAGACCCGTTAATAAGAATGTTTTTGTATCCAAACCTGCATATTGAACTGACCATAAGTTCCAAGATTGTGTAATACAGGCAGAAACGCCCATCATAGAAGGAACTACCAGTAAACCGTATAAGAAATATTGATCGAACATTCCCGTTCCTACTAAAATTGCCGCCGTAGCAGCACCTGCACCATACAACATCAAAGGACCGCGGAAATAAGAAAGCGGTGCAATAATCGCTACAATGATGATTAAGGCTAGTTTGCTATCTGGAATAACTTGTTGGAACACACTCGTAAAACCAGACATTGCATGAACTGCTGCAGATTGGAACATCGTTAAGACAAACAACATAATTAACAATCCCGCAATATCACTAATTGCATGTTTTGCAGTTTCATTCATCATCATGACAAACTTTGTATACTTCTTCATATTCCCAGTTGCTGCAAAAGCAATAATCGTTGAAAGCAGCAAAGCTGGTACGGCATCCCATTTAGCAAAAATGCTTAAAGCAACTGGTAATACTGGTAAAACATACGTCCAAATTGGTACTTCCACGATCTCTTCTTCACTGTCACTTTCAATAATTTCAGGTTTGCCATTGCGAATTTTTTTTGCATTAAATAAAATGAATAGCACTAAAATAACCATCTGAATGCCCATTGCAACAAAACCAAAACGTTGATAATGTGGGCCCCAAGCAACTTTAGGGAAGAACACTTGAAATTGAACGAACAAAACATTGTTCACATACATCGCTGCACCAATTGCAATCGTAAAAACCGAAACGGCAATATTTCGTGGTACACCAATGGAGAACATAATTGGAAACAAGATCACGCCGACAGCAATCGCAGACCCTACACCGTAAGAGCTGGTAAATATTAAAGCGATTACAAAAGCGATTAAAATTGTCGCTAATACCGGGCTTTTCTTTCCTACTTTTTCTGTCCGACGGCTAATACTTCCTGCAATACCAGTATCTACTAGCACACGTCCAAACCAAGAACCAAAAATAATATATGCTGCTGTTTTCCCATAATTCAAAACAGGTTCAGTAAAAATTTCTTTAATTGCTTGGTTAAAAGGAACCAAGCCAATAATCGTCCATAAAACTGCCATAACGAAGAAGCCGACGGTTAAGTTTCCGCCTTTCATCGCGTAAATGACAAATACGATAAAGGTTAATGCAAGTAAAATTCCAGTTATTGCGCCACCCATGTTCTACGCCTCCTAATATTTGTTTAACTCACTCAAAATACGTTGATAATTGGAAACAGGTTTCTTATGATCTTCTACGAAAAAGTCATTTTCTAAATGATTAAATTTTTGAATTAAATAATAAGCTGTTAAGTAAGCAGCTAATGCTTCCTTGGCTGCATCTTGCATATTTTCTGTATCAATTTCAGGTCGATTAATCGTATCCATGAAATGATAAGCAAATTTTTCGGCATCTATTTTTGTTTGTTGGTCACTCATT
This sequence comes from Candidatus Enterococcus myersii, assembly GCF_017316025.1. GTDB lineage: Bacteria > Bacillota > Bacilli > Lactobacillales > Enterococcaceae > Enterococcus_C > Enterococcus_C montenegrensis. The sequence continues at coordinate 41,160 of NZ_JAFLVT010000011.1, read as the reverse complement.
TTACTTCCTCCTCTAAAAGTGCTTTTGCTTCCAAAATTTCTTCATCGGTTGTTGTTGGGTATTCAATTGCGATGGGGCAATCATCTGGCAAAATAGATAAAACTTTACGCCAATTGATAACACCATGATCTAAGCCAGTAGCTTGTGGTTTATCCTCTTTGTAAAGGACATCTTTAACATGGATATAATGAACATATTCTGCTAATTCTTTTGCAGCTTCTAGTTCGTCTGCTCCTACAAAACGCCAATTTCCTAAATCATAAACATAGCCAATAGCTAAGTCAGCAGCTTTAACAGCCGTCATATATTTTTTAATTGCTGCAATTGTTCCAGAAGTTTGTGTTTGATCATTTTCGATTGTAATCACTACGCCTTCTTCAATAAGCGCTTTCATTTTTTCTACATGAAGCTCTCCTTTAAAATCTCCAATATTCCATTTAATTTGTTTCACACCCATTTGATTTGCTTCGGAAATATATTCTGTTAATTTAGGATTAACTTCACCGTTAACATAGACTTCATCTGGAACACTGTAAAATAAATCAAGATGCAAACGTTCTGCCTCTTTTTTGATAAGCGGCATTTCTTTTGCAACATCTTTAAAATACTCGCGCCGGATTTCCACAGCTTGAAAACCTAAAGCAGCGATATGGGATAATAATTCATTTTGTTGGATACCTTTTTCAATTTTTTCTGCAAAAACTAAAAAATTAAGTACGATTTGATTGCTCTTCATAAAGCCCATCCTCTCAATTAGTTAACCGGTTTCTATACAAGTATAGTAAACCGGTTTCTAAAAAATGTCAACGGTTACATTTTAAAAGAACAACCCTTTTAATCAAAAAAATGAAAGCAGCCTTCAGAAACCGGTTTCTAAAGGCTGCTTTCACGAATATATTTTTTTAAAAAAAACTTAAACTAGACAGATTTCCGCCAACGAATTGTCGAAGGCACGATAATTTCTGCCACATCGTCACTTTTATTGCGTAATACGTTTAACAATTTTTCTGCTGCAATTGCGCCAATTTTTTGCGAAGGTTGCTCAATGCTTGTAATCCCAGGTCCTACAAGTTCTGTTAAACTCCAATCATCAAAACCTGTAATTCCTATTGTATCAGGCATATTAATTTTTTGATTAATTAAAATAGCCAAACTATCCATTAAGACACGACCATTTGAAGCAAATAGTAATTTTTTTTGTGGTTTCAAAAGAATTGTTGCAATCGCATTTTCCAACTCTTCTTTACTATTTACTTCAATTACTTGCCCTTGTTTACGAGCTTTTAAAACACTTTGAATAACCGTTTGCGAACGCAATTCACGGGTACTAACATTGGTAATTGGCTCACTTAGGACAAAAAAATCTTCATATCCTTTTTGTAAAGCCTTTTTTACTACTTCTTTTGTGGCGTCAACATTATTGGTTAACACAGAAGACCATTCTTCTGGTTCTGTTTGGCGATCTACTAATAGTAGTGGGATATTTGATTTCTTGATAAATTCATATTGTTTTGACTGCCGTGAAGATGGCTGCAAAATAATGCCTTCAACACTCTGATCAAGTAGCCGTTGTAACAGCTCTTTTTCTCTGTTAATCGAGTTACCTGCATCCATAATAATCATTTGATAGCCATTTTTTTCAAGTATTTCGCCAATTCCTTTCAGTAATAATGAAGAATACATATTGGAAATATCAGCAACGACAACACCTATCAAATAACTGTGTTTTGATTTTAATGCTTGTGCTTGTTTACTTGGCCTGTAATCTAGGCGCTCAATAACTTCTTTAATCCTGGCTTTTGTTTCTTTGGACATATTGCCATAATTATGATTTAAAAAACGTGAGATGGTTGTCTTTGAGACCCCTGCTTCTTGGGCAACATCATTAATGGTAATTTTTTTCATTTTTCTTTCTCCAACTGTCTTTTTTCTTATTGTAGCGAACTTTTTTTATAAAGAAAAGAAAGACTCATTTAAATTCCACTTGTGCTATGCTTCATTGCATATGAATGTCTAAACAAAAAAGCACTGGTGTAAACCAACGCTTTTACTCTCTTACTTTGATTACGATATAAATTATTTTTCTGCTTGCTTATTTCCTTTTTTGCGCTTTTTTACTGCTGCTGTTAAAAGATACTCAATTTGCCCATTTACACTTCTAAATTCATCTTCTGCCCAACTCGCTAATTCATCGTACAAATCTGCTGAAAGACGCAGCGGCACTTGTTTTTTTGCCTTTGTTTTTTTATTATCCACAAGTACCGCTCCTTTTTCTTTTTTATTATCCAGTAGTATTATAGCGAACCTTGCTAATATAAGGAACCACTATTTACAATCGGTTGGGCATCACGATTGCCGCAAAGGACCACCATTAAATTACTTACCATTGCTGCTTTTCGCTCTTCATCCAAGTCAACAACGTCTTTTTCATTTAATTTTTCTATTGCCATTTCTACCATACCAACCGCTCCTTCAACAATCAACTGACGCGCATCGACAATCGCTGCTGCTTGTTGACGTTGTAACATTGCGGCTGCAATTTCTGGGGCATAGGCTAAATGCGTAATTTTGGCTTCTAAAATTTCTATTCCCGCAACGTTGACTTTGCTTTGAATTTCTTCAGCCAGACGAGCACTAACTTCTAAGCTTGAACCTCTCAAACTTTTTTCATTCGCATCTTCATCGTCAGTGGCATCATAAGGATATAGGCGCACAATATTTCGTAAAGCAGAATCAGACTGAATAGACAAATAATCAACAAAATTATCCACATCGAACATGGCTTTGGCAGTATCATGCACCCGCCAGATAACGACGATGGAGATGATAATTGGATTTCCTAACTTGTCATTTACTTTTTGTTTATTGTTACTTAAAGCCATTGTCTTTAATGACAAACGTTTTTTTTGTAAATTCCCAGCAGCTTTTTTCGCCCCTGTAACTGGATCAGTTTCAGAATCTGCTGTAGTAAATTCTTGTGAACTACTTTTAGCAACGGGTGCGGCTGTCATAAAAGGATTAACATAATAGAATCCTGCTCCTTTTAAAGTTCCCACATATTTACCAAAAAGGGTCATTACTAAAGCTTCATTGGGATGAACAACTTTTAATCCTGCTATAAGTAACCATAAAGGTAATACCCAATAGAAGATACCTAAACCCAGTAAAATTCCACCTAAAACTGGTTGACTACCTTCACTTAAAATAAAAATCCCCCAAATAAAAGCAACAATTGATAAAACAATCCCCAACAACATCATTAAAAATACCGGCATACCCTTATGAGCTTTTAAAATCTTTTCTTCTGTCGGTTGTTTTAACGCTACTTTTTCATTATTCATTTGCTTCCTCCTTTGATATCATTTTGATATCACTTTAATCTTCATGCAAATAATATCATGACAAGATAAAATTAGCAAACTAAAGTAACGTCGCTTACAAAATCAAACAAAAAAGCACCTAAACAGGCGCTTTTTTTCAAAAATTGTGGTTTAAAAAATTGATCTTTTTGTAAATTCTATTCTTATGGCAGAAAGCTACAAATCCTTATGGTTTTATATAAGCGTAGCCCTGCTCTTGAAGTTCGATTAAATCTAAAACACCAGCAGCAACAACTTCCACTCCCAGTGGCAATTCATCTTGTAGCATATGAAAAGCATTCATAGCATTTTGACAGGCATGAAAAGATACATTAGGATTTTCAGCAATAAAAGTTTGCGCACGTTTTAATTGATAGCTTTGAATGCCACTTCCATTTACGAGCAAGACAATTTTGGCATCACTGCGTAACTTTAGTAAATTGTAAATATTATTTGTTGCCTCTTGCCATTTGTTTATCTCATCAACATGAAATACTACTTTCATTTTTATTCCTCCTTGGCTATTCATGTAATTTGTGAGACTAATTAAATCTTCTTGTCTCATGTAAAAAAGCTTCTAGTCATAAATCTTTTTTGTAAAATATTTTAGTAAAAATGGCGAAGAAAGTGTCGTTAATAAAATTATTAAGACAAATGCAGAATAATAATTTTCCGCTACCATATTGGCTTGAAATCCTAATTGAAGGATAATCAATGCCATTTCACCTCTTGAGACCATGCCAGAACCAACCATGAGGCTACTATTGTTATCAAATCCCACAAGTTTGCTTCCAAGAAAGCCCCCAATAAGTTTTGAAAAGATTGCAATCGCGGTCAAAATTATGATCAGCGTCAACTGTGATCCAATTCCAACAAAAGATATTTCCAAACCAATACTAACAAAAAAGACTGGAATAAATACGGCATAGCCAATTGCCTCAATATTACGAGAAACTTCTTGCCAAACTTTTGTCTGTCCAATCGCTACTCCCGTAAAAAAAGCCCCAATGACCGAACTTAATCCAATAAAATCAGCTAAATAAGACATTCCTAGACACAAAACAAGTGAAACGATAATAATGGATGACTCGGCCATTAATTTCTTGCTCAGTTCCATTAAGTAAGGTGCACCCCAACGAATTAAAAAGAATACTCCCATAAAAAATAGAAATTGTTCTAATAACATCAGACCTAACGAGGTATTACTACTGGAACTTGTCCCGACAAATGACATACTAAGGCTAACAATCAGTACAACTAAGATGTCATCAACTACCGAAGCCCCCAAAATTGTTGAACCTTCTTTTGTATTAATCACATTTAATTCCTTTAATACTTCAACAGAGATGCTGACAGAAGTAGCAGCGAGTATTAATCCTAAGAAAAAAGATTGTGATAAGGAAATATGAAAAAGTGTTCCGCCAGCAGTTCCTAAAATAACAGGTAATAAAATTCCTAAAATTGCCACATACATTCCCGGTTTAAAATATTTTTTTAATAAAGATAAGTCACTTTCAATGCCAGCTAAAAACATTAACAATATGACACCAATTTCTGAAAAGTCTTCTACTAAAATATCTGGATGAACCCATTTTAAAGCAGCATTGCCTAATAAAATTCCTACTAGAAGTTGTCCAATTACAGCTGGAATACCAATTCTTCTTGAAAAATGACTTGCAATTGTTGTACTAGCTAAAATTAGACATAAAACCCCAATAAATTCCATCGTTTCCACCCTCTCTTTACCAAATCCAATATGGTTTATTAAATGTCAATTGGATTCACTATCAGTCTAGCGAAAAAGAAGCATTATGAGAAATATTAGTGCTTATTTGCAGCAAATTATTGCGAATTAATTTTTTTGATACTATTAAATTTATGATTAAAAATATCGCAACTAAAAATGGAACCAACGCAAAAAAAGAGATGTCCCCCAGAAAGGAAGACATCTCTAAATCGTTGGCAAGCCAACGTTCTAACCAAGTTAGAATTATTCCGCAGCGTTTGCGTCTTTGAGACCGTATTGAGAGCTGGATTGATTTCTGGTGCTACCTGATAGTCAAAAAACAGCTTAGATATGGGATTATTGACAAATTGCAAAATCTAATACAATCCAGTGAATTTTGATTGAGAAGGTCAAAAGTATGGTCAAAAAATACTCGCCAGTATATTATACTTTTCATATGAGTTAAGATGTTTTATCCGTTTTTGTAAAACCTGATTCATTTACTCAGATTTTATATACGCTTTAAAAGCCATTAATATCAAAGAGTATTACCTAACTTGCACTGTAAAATTCCAACTGTTTTCAAATAATATTAAATCCATAATATCGATTTAACGAGAAAACCATGCGAATTGAAACGATTTTGTCATGTACAATTTGCTAACTTTGAAATTGATGACTTTTCGATCAGATTAAGTATCACAGAATAGCATTCCTTTAACTGAACTAATCATTTTCATAATAAAGAAGTTCCCTTGACATTTCTGTAACTTGGAACCCCTCTATTTCTCGGCCTATTTTTCCACCGACGTAGTTTTCACGATTTTCTAGAAGCTCTTCAATGGTTACAACAATTGGGAAAGTTTTGAGATACTTTTCCCTATCAGGTGACCAAATATCAATAACATCAGCAATTAATAGATTAAAAAAGAATATAAGTGTTGCCTGTTGTTTGTAATCAATCCATTTAGTAGTTTTAACCCATCTTTTATTATTCTTGTCATCTTTTTTTACTTGTAAATATGTTAATGAATCACCATGTACTGATAAAATTTCATTCGTTCCTCTTGTACCACCATAAGAGAACCCATTTTCTTTTTGCGTTATTTGTAGCCCATGCTTGTAAGAGTTATAATCCTGTCTGTTATCCAGATATGTTACCGCAAATTGAATATACCTTTTAAAACGCTCTACTATTTCTTTTTCAGTCAAATTTGTCTTATCAATAATCTCCGCTGGGACACTCTTACTTCCATAAAATACAGCAGTAATAATTTCATCATCGGTAAAGTCAGATAAATTAAAAATATTATAGACTTGCTTTTTCAATTTCTGTATGTTGTTATTATATTTTGTTAAGGTCATGTCCGCTAAATCTAACCAAGGACATCCTCTCATAGAGCAATGTGCCATGTACAAACGTAAAAAAGATTCCAAACAATGGAAAACTGTTACCGCCAATTCTGTTTTTGCATATTTTAAAATTTCTTCTTCTTCAAAAGATCTTTCATATTCTAAAATGCCTACTTTCATATTTGACCCTTTACAGTAAGATTCCGAGGACTCAATCATTTTGAGTAAAGAATCTAATTTTATTGAATAATAATCTTTGTTGTAATTCTTGTAAAATTCATCATTGAGTTCTTCAAACTGCTCAGAAGCTAGATTGAAGAAAGGATTGTTACTCTTCTTTGCTTTTTTAGACACTTCTTTTCACGCCCCTACACATATCATCAATAACAAACGTTTGCTTTGTTAAATTTTCCCTTATTATATCAATAATTCCAAATCATGGAATCTATCAGTCCATTCATACGCCGCAAACGTGATCATTGTGCCTGTCAAGGTGATTGACTACCACAAATTGTCACTAAAAGCTACGAATCAAAATAGGATCAACAAAGGTATCAACAATAAGAATATGCTTCACAAACTTAGATGTGAAATGTCTTATTGGTATAAAGCAAATATTAATACTAAAAAACTATGAAGCTTTACGAGCTTTCTTAAGACCTGGTTAGACCAACCGTTTTTTTAAACAGCTTCATAATGCTTTAATAGCAATGATCTAAAGAGATTGAAACATGAAAAATTTTATTGACTTTCAAATTATTTGAAAGCAATGGTGTCAATTATTTGCGAGCCAAATCAATACCATTAAATACATAAAGTATTGAGTGGGAATAAAGGATATAATCTAATTGAAGTTTTTACGCTGATTTAATATGGGTTTACGGGTTATAGAAGGGTTAATTCTATTTAAAATTTGATGGTTCCCCGCCAAAAAAGAGGCGGAAAAATAAGTTAATATTTTGATGGGTTACAGAAGTAGACTCCTTGACGATTTGGTCAAGAAGTCTATTTTATTTCCAAAGAAACTATACTTCAAACTCTCGAACACTTTGTTTCTCATCTTCTGTTAGTTTGAAAAGTTCCATAACTACCTCGTCAATCTCAGTGTTAAGATTGGAAATTAGGTAATCATCCCTTTCCTCTTTTTTACTTTCTTTCATGAGACGATGCACAATAATTTCCAATTTTTTTTGTTGTTCATCTGTCGCATCAGGTATGGGAAATTGTTTAAGTTCTTTGACTTGTAGCCTAGGAAACATTTTCCTTGATAGTTTGTCAAAAGTTATATAATACCAAATTGATACAGGTTTGGAGTTGATTAGAGCAAGTAAATAATAAGGATTTGTCTGGATATTTGTAACAACCAAAGAGCTAATGTTATTAATAAAGTATTCATCTGTATAAGTGGCTTCAAATGCATAGTTTTTTAAAGTTAAGATTTCACGTATTAAAATTCTTGGTTCATTAAATTTAACAGAATATCTTGGTTCAGCCAGATGGTCGCCATATTTTAGCCATTCATTACTCCAAATCAAATTATACCGTTTGACATCCTTCCCTTCAAGGTACCTGACGTATGATTCATCAATCTGTGTCTTCGAATCATAAATGCGGTTTTCTACATCTTCTGCAGATTGCTTTGGTTTTCCTTTTCCCTCTTGATAGGCTTTAATACCAGTTGTTGCCTTTGCAATTTCTGGTCTATTTAAAATTGGAAAAGTTTGTATTTTTTTATAAGCACTAATAACATCTGAATATTTCACCATTGATATACTAAAAATTGGAATATCACCAAAAAAATCTGAAGAAACTCTTCCAATTGTTGTAAACTCTTGAGACTTAAGCTCTACCATTTCAATCCAGTTGGGTTGTTTTTTCTTAAAGAAAATAATGCAATTGTCAACATTAGCATCCGTAAAGATTTTATCTAAGGAATTAATTAATACAACATCACTAGTCTCTTTAGATATGAACTCGCGAATCTTTGAATTCGTTTGAATGGTCAAGAAATTATTTGGAATAATAAAACTAAACGTCCCGCCTTTCCTCATCAATTTATATGCTAACTCAATAAAGAGTGTATACGTGTTGGCCTGATATTCACTAACTCTGTATGTCCTAGAATAATAATTTTTCACATCTTCGCTAAATGAGTGATTACGAGCAAAAATATAAGGTGGATTACCAATAACAAGGTCAAACCCAATAAATTCTCCATCTTCATTTAGAATTTCTGGAAATTCCATCCGCCATTCAAGCCCACTTGCAAACATTGGATTTTGCATAGCTCTATCAAAATCCTTTTGTGCTAATGAGAGTTGCTTATTAACTTCATTAAATCTTTCCTGTTCAGCTTTTTCATCCCCAAACAAATCAAATACACGAGCAGACTTCAATTCATTTTGAATTTTTTTCAGTCTTTTAAGCTCAGGACTTGTAGCCGAATCATCAAATGAAGCTTTGATTTTACTAATTTTTTCAAACATTTCTGCTTTTGTTCGCTTGTTATTTGTATTTTTGTAACTTTTAACAAGTTGTAAATAATCCTTAAAAATAGTCTTACGCATATCAAAACTAAAGTCTAAATCAAATTTATGAAGCAAACTATCTCCGACTTTAATATTAATGTCAATATTGGGAAGCGTCACAAGTTCTCCCGATTCATCATAGTAAGAATTTTTCAATAGCTCAATCCAAAGACGTAGACGACATATATTGGCAGAGTTTGGATTAATGTCAACTCCAAATAAACAATTTTCGATAATAGATTGCTTTTGAATGAACAACGATTTTTGTATCTTCAATGTCTGCTTTTTTTTGGTGTGATAAGAAAAATTGTCTCCATAGCTATCTTGAACAACCAGCTCATCGTTGGTTACATAAGCATTAATCTCTAAGGGTTGATCCTCCTTATCAAAAAGAACACGTAATTCCGATTTTAATGCAATAATTTCATTTAGAACCGAAACAAGAAAGTGACCAGAACCTACTGCTGGATCACATATTTTTAACGTATCAATGATGTTAGATATTTCCAATCGTTTTGCTGTCCGATCAGCAATATTTTCTATTTCATTTATATAACTTTTTATATCCTGTATATTGTTTGCTTTCCAGCCAAGAACAACATTGATTTTATCAACTACCGCGGTTCGTATAGCCTTCCTAGACATATACATTGTGATCTTGCCGGGAGTAAAAAATGAACCATCTGCGTATCCATTAATCTTTTCAAAAATTAATCCTAATACTGAAGCATTTATCAATTCATTTTTTGAGTTCACTTTCCCGGTAATCGTCGTTGAGAAATCAAAGCTATTCAAGAATTCGAACAGATATTGTTGAAAATCTAATTTCCCAGTTTTACGCTTTCCTCCAGCTCCTTTCAAAACTGTTTTACTATAAATATCTATATCTTCTTCCCGTAAGCTATCAATTGTAGTTCCCTTATCACGGTTAAGTTCTAGTTCACTCTCTTCAAATAAGGAACTGTTCAGGTATGGTACATATCCAAACTTTTCTTCTAGTCTTGGATTGCGCTGTTCATGACGTTTAGCTAATATTCCAAAAAATAAATCACTCAAATCACCATACGTCTTAATTTTATCGTAGGTCAAAAATTTGAAGCTTTCATCATTATTGAACGCAACAAGTTGAGACTCCAGAAGTTTTAAAAATAAAATTCGATTTACCCATACAACTGCTAATTGAACCGCATTATCATATTGTTCTTCTTCAGGCACATCATTTTGATCCAATCTACTGATTGTAGATTCCACCAAAGAAGCATACTGCCTTTTTTCCGGTTTAAATCGTTTAATAACTTTTGATGAACCTTCTTTTACCTCTTCTAACCCCATTATATAAAGTAATTCATCATAAAACGCTTTGTTCAATTTATTGGAATCAGTAAAAATTTCTTTATTTAAAAGATTCTCTGATGAGAAAAAACGATAAAGCTGTGTAAGATTATGTTTCTTTAACGTGATTGGTTTAGTTGAAGCCAAGGCATCTCTTAAATCAAAATGAGCAATAGCGATCCCTTTATCAATCGCTTTATCGATTTCCGGTCTAATAACCTCTGTGTAGAGAAAATCCGTATTCGAGCTAGACAGTTGTTTTTTTTGCCATTTTCCATATAGACTCAAAAGCTTCTTATTATTGTAGAAGTATTTTTCAAGTTCCTTTGCTTCAATAACAAACCATGACAAACCATTGGTAATAATTGACTTTTTAATCTCCAAGTTTTCAGAAATAGTACGCTCAAAAAGATAATATGAAACAGCCTCTTGAAAAGCTTTAGTATTGAGATTTTCAGTTGTCATCATTTCGTTAAGATTATTCAATCGCTTTGTTTCAATAGTAACCCCAAGTGTACTATTACTATCTTGTCCATTATATATAGCAAGATCAATGCGATTGCTGGTGTTAATAAAGTTATTAGGCAGGACTGATTTTAGGAAACTAGAGATAATATTTTTTTGATGCTCTTCTGATTCATCTTTCTTTGAATCCAGTGTTTCAATATATGAGATAAGTTTGCTCTCAAACTCTTTTTTTTCATCCTCCTGTGGCATAATTGCCTGAACATTTTTGTTCATACTTTCTTTTAATGTGAGCCCTTTTATAGCCATATATTTCCTTTCCATTTCGTTATTCTCACGTAATTTGTTTATAGTCAAGATAATTATATCACAATGCTGTAGACTAGCTAACGAGAACAAACAAAAGTAATCTCTTGAAGCAATCTGGTATAAAGAAACCTTTTAAACTTAAGCTGAAAAAATACTAAAAAAAACAATTGTTAATTAAACATTTATATTCAGTATAAATAGCTGTTCTCAACACGGGTGTTTTATTACTTACTCACTCTTAAACCAATCTTCCAACTCATCTGAACCAACTTCTTCATACAGCTTAATCAAAGCTGGACGCAACGTCTGAATTGTTTTGATTAACTCTTCTCCACCAAATATATTGGTAAAAGGTTTATCTGTCAGTTCTTGAGATAAACGATTTATCATCTGTACTGTTTCTTGATTATTCGCAAGAACATTGATCAATTTACCAATCAGATAGCGTTCATCGAATACTCGATCTGCATAAAAATTAAATTTAGCGATTTCTGCCTTCACTAACTTTCCCATCGTTTCTTTATCTTCATAATTGAACTCGCCTGCTATGTCCATATACTCTAAGATTGAGCTTGTAATGACAAGGATTGCTTCATCTTTTTTCGCATTAGATAATTCACTGGCAAATGGTAAATGATCAATCTCATTGGCTGTCAACTTTTTAATTTCTTCTTTGATTACGTCTTGCTGCAACTCATAGAAATAATCATCAATGAATTCCTCGCAAGGATACCCAACTTCATTTTCCCATGCAGGGTTTTTAAACTCCCCAGTGTAAAACTCTTCTTTAATTTCTTTCACAACTTCTGGATGTTCTTGCACAATCCTGTTCTGCCCTTTTAACCGCAAGTAGTCCGCAATATATTCTTCAACGTCACCAAAGTAAAACCAGCCCACCGGTTTCCCACTAATACTCGATAATTGATTAATGACACTTTCAGGAGCTAGCGCATAGCCTTGAACATAGGAACTGATTGTTGGTTTCTTTATCCCCAAGCGATTTCCTAACTCTGTAAAGGACAGATTCATACTCTCTTTGATTTCTTTGATTCGTTGTCCTACCTTCACTTTATCAGGTTGTAATAAGCCAAACATAGATTACTTCCTCCTTGTCATTTTTACTCATTATATCACTCGTATAAAATTTCGTATATATTTTTTGCTAATTCTCTTGACTTCGTATAAACAAACGTATAAAATACAAATCATAGATGGCCGTCTATATTTTTTTAAACCAATCGTATAAATTATCGTATATCCAAGAAGGAGGGCTATTATGCCAATTAAAATCAATGATCTCACTTTACCAAAAGAAAAACTCGAAAAAGAATATCAAGTTGTCAATGTTACTCGCTGGCAAAAAGACGGAGAAATTTTAGGTTGGAGTTATGAATGTATCCTACCAAAACTCCGCTACGAAAAAATCAGTGTCAAAGTTAAATCTGAAACTCCTGTGATTACTCCAGAAGAACTTACTCAACAAGGTTTAGCAATGGTTACATTTGCCAATTTAGTGATTGCGCCTTGGGGTCGCTCTAACGGTCAATTCGTCAGCTATGGTTTATCGGCCACGGCAGATGCGGCAACTTTGATTCCGAAAAAACAAGGTAACACTACGCAAAACTAATTTTCCTATGGGTTTGTTGGGTGGTTAGGACGAAACGGCGGGGCAGCGCCATAGAGCCGCTTCTGTCCGTTAAGACCGCCCAATAAACCCATAGGCTGGAAGGACTGCTTTGCAGGACTTCCCTTAACTTGATTTATAGAACAACATCAGGCGAAAAATGATGATTCTTTGACAACTGAATACACACACATCAAGGAGTGATGATTTTGAAAGCTTATAATCAGAAAATCATTGAAACTCCCACGTACCTTGAAATTTATGATTATGAAGCAATCATTACTCCTAAACAAAAAGCAGACAAAAATGAAACCAGCCCAAAACGAAAAAAAGAATTAGCCTGGCTTTATGAAGAAGAAAATACGACTACTGATAAAGGAAGAAACTATGATGACCTATCTGCTCAAGGGCAATACGACAGCTTAAAACGAAAACAAAAATACTATCAAAATATGCGCTTTGAAATTGCCCGACTCGTGGATATGAACTTTGACAATCGGACAAAATTTTTAACCCTCACTTTCAGAGAAAACATTCAAGACATTGCCTATGCAAATAATGAATTCAAAAAATTTATCAAACGACTAAACTACGAACTCTATCATACAAAGAAAGCAAATCTAAAATACCTAGCCACGTGGGAAAAACAAGAACGAGGTGCCATCCATTACCACATTATCCTGTTTGGCTTTCCTTTTATCTCCGTCAATCATCTTACTACCATCTGGGGAAATGGATTTGTCAAAATTAACAAGATTGATGTGGATAGCATTGAAAATCGCGGTCGCTATATCAGTAAATACTTCGACAAGGACTTGGATATGAAGGAACACAAGAAAAAGGCATTTTTCAAGTCTCGCAACCTCAAAGTGCCTAGTGTCACGAAGCAACTCGTGGATCAACCTTTTGATACCACCAATCAAGACGTGCTTTATACCAATGAGTATCTCGTAAGACGTCCAATATTTTACAGTGCGATAAATGAAGGTGGAAACCCTGAACAAGTGATGGATTTCCAAGAAAGCATTGTTCGCTATACAAAAATAAAAAAATGAATCTCGAAAGTAGGTAAAAATATGACTGTTACTGTACCGATTGAATTTAATCAAGAAATAATTGAAGAACTTGTTCAATTAACGAAGCAAAAAATTGAGGAAGAACAAACGCAACAACCAAACTTAAACGAGTTGCCTCCCTATCCAACAAGGAAACAATTAAAACAACACCTAAAAATTGGGGATACTCGCCTCAATAGTTGGATTAATCATGGTTTAAAAATCATTCCTTTTGGGAAAGAAACTCGATTTGACCGTGAGGATGTAAAACTATTTTTAGATAGTCTAAAAATCTAGCCTTGACTTACCTGTTGTGGCTGCCTATGATACCCATAAGAAAGGAGTAAATCTTCTCTTTGATATACTGGCGAGTGAATCAAAGGAGACAATTATGATCAAAAAATATCAAAAGAAAAATGGCACAATCGCCTATATGTTCAAAGCCTATCTTGGCATTGATCCTGTTACAGGAAAAAAGAAATACACCACCAAGCGTGGGTTTAAATCACCGAAAGAAGCCAGAAAAGCTTACAATCGCTTGATGGTGCAAGTAGAAGAAAATGATGTAGTGACAGATTCACAACGCCTTTTTTCAGAATTGGCAGATGAGTGGTTTGAACAATACAAAAATACGGTTCGTGAAAGTACCTATGTCGCCCAAAAATTAGCTTACAAAAAGCATATCTTCCCTCTTTTTGGCAATTTGAAAATCTCAAGAATTTCAATTCCATACTGTCAAAAACAAGTAAATCATTGGTATAGCTATTACAAGAAATATTCCAACTTAATTGGTTTGACTTCATCGGTTTTCAAGTATGCTTTGAGTTTACGGCTCATTCGAAGTAACCCCATGGATGCTGTAATTCGTCCAAAACGTAAAAAGCGAATTGACGAAGAACGCTATTCCGCACCTTACTATGAAAAGGAAGAACTATTGGAGTTCCTCGAAATTGCAAAAAACTATCCAGATCCTATTTATCCAATTTTTCGGATTTTAGCTTTTACAGGATTACGTAAAGGTGAACTCTTAGCTTTACGTTGGAAAGACATTGATTTTGAAAAAAGAACCCTTTCCGTCAAACAAACCTTAGCCACATGTGATAAATGGGAAATCAAATTCCAAGTTCCCAAAACAGAAAAGAGCCTTCGAACAATTTCGATAGACTCTGAAACATTACAAGTGATTAAACAATGGCAATTGAAGCAAAAAGAATATTTTCTAAAAATGGGAATCAAACCGGCAAAAAATGGTGAACAGCTCCTCTTTGTATCAGAAGAAAATAAACCGCTTTATTTAGACTATGTAAATCACAACTTAAAAATCATTATAAAAGAGAATAACTTAAAACGAATCACACCTCATGGGTTTCGACACACTCATTGTAGTTTACTCTTTGAATCCGGTGCTTCACTCAAAGAAGTTCAAGTTCGACTTGGACATACAGATATTAAAACGACTATGGATATCTACACCCATGTCACGAAAAGACAGACGGAAGAAACGGCAAATCGTTTTGCAGATTTCATGAGTTCCACAGAGGAAAAACAAGGAAGTTTGCAGAAGGTCAAAAGTATGGTCAAAAGCGAAAAAAAGCAGACTATCCCTATCAGATAGTCTGCTAAACGTTGGTATATCAGCGTTTTTCTTATTCCGCAGCGTTTGCGTCTTTGAGACCGTATTTTTTGTTGAAACGGTCCACACGTCCGTCGGCTTGCGTGAATTTTTGACGACCAGTGTAAAATGGATGTGAGTCAGATGTAACTTCGACCCGGATTAATGGGTATGTGTTGCCATCTTCCCATTCAACTGTTTCTTGTGAAGTTTTAGTAGAACCTGACAAGAACTTGAAACCTGTAGTTGAGTCCATGAATACAACTGGATGGTAATCTGGATGGATTTCTGCTTTCATTTACTTTCGCTCCTTTGCCCTGGTTCATTTGCTGCACCAGAGTTATTTGTCTAATTACAACAAGAATATACTATCACGTTTTAAACATAGATGCAATTATCTTTTTACATTTCTTCGGGGTGTTTTTTTACCAAAGGAAACTTCTTTAAACGCGCCAAAAAGCGCTTGATTATTTTTTGTTTTCTTTAGAAATTGAACAAACTGATCCGTGTATTCAAGGGAATCGCCGACCATATTGTTACGTAATTTCCATGTTTCTTCTAACTGTTCCGCCCCCATCAATAATTCTTCTTTACGAGTACCTGATTTTTTAATATCAATCGCTGGGAAGATGCGGCGTTCGGCTAATTCTCGTGAAAGATGAAGTTCCATATTGCCAGTTCCTTTGAATTCTTCGTAAATAACATCGTCCATGCGACTGCCTGTATCTACTAAAGCAGTTGCTAAAATCGTTAAGCTACCGCCCTCCTCGATGTTACGGGCAGCACCAAAGAATTTTTTAGGCTTATATAAAGCGGCTGGATCAATCCCCCCACTTAATGTGCGGCCACTTGGCGGTACGACTAAATTATACGCTCGAGCTAGACGGGTAATGGAGTCCATTAAAATTACAACATCCCGTTTGTCTTCTACTAAACGCATCGCCCGTTCTAAAACTAACTCAGAAACTCGGGTATGGTTTTGTGGTTGTAAATCAAAAGTTGAAGAAACAACATCGCCTTTTACACTGCGTTCTAAATCGGTTACTTCTTCTGGTCGTTCATCAATTAAGAGAACAATTAATTCCACCTCTGGATAGTTGTCGGTAATACCATTGGCGATTTCTTTTAAAATACTAGTTTTACCGGCTTTAGGTGGCGCGACAATCAAGCCACGTTGCCCAAAACCTACTGGGGCAAAAATATCAATCATCCGCGTTGCCAAACGACCTGGTTTTGTTTCCAATTTCACTTGGCGATCAGGATAAAGTGGCGTTAACGCAGGAAAATGTGGCCGCTCTTTTGCATCTTCAGGATCTTTGCCATTAACACTTTCCACATGCATTAAACCATAATAGCGTTCGGATTCTTTTGGTGGTCTAGCTTTCCCGGCTACTTTGTCTCCATTACGCAAGCCAAAACGGCGAATCTGAGAAGAAGAAATATAAATATCTTCCGCACTAGGGCCATAGTTAATTGGGCGCAAAAAACCATAGCCGTCTTGACCGACAATGTCCAAAACACCTTCCATGTAAAAGAAACCTTGTTTTTCTGCTTGTGCGCGAATGACAGCTAAAGACAATTCTTTTTTGTTCATTTGGCTGTAATAAGGAATTTTAAACTGTTTAGCATATTGGTAAATATCTTTTAGCGTGCTGTTTTCTAGCTCCGCCATCGTTAAATAATCTTTTTTCATGCCTGATCCTCACGTTCTGTTTCTACCATTTGAACATCAGCACCTAGCGCTGTTAATTTTTCAACAATATGGTCATAGCCGCGTAAAATATATTCAACATTAGTAATTGTCGTGGTACCTTCTGCCATTAAACCTGCAATAACTAAGCAAGCTCCTGCTCTTAGATCAGAAGCAATAACTTCAGCGCCATGGAGTTGTTTGGGCCCATTTAAAATCATCATATTGCCTTCAATTTGGGCATCAGCACCCATACGGACCAGTTCAGGGATGTGATTGATTCGTTTGGAATAAATCGTATCGATAATTTCTGAAGTGCCACTTGCTTTAATTAATAGTGGTGTAATCGGTTGTTGCAAATCAGTTGCAAAGCCTGGATAAGGATATGTTTTGATGTGGACAGGATTTAATTTTTCAACGGGGAAAACTTCAATGGTGTCTTCACTGATTTCCATTGGAACACCTAATTCTTCTAATTTGGCGATGTAGCTTTCTAAATGTTCGTAGATAACATTGTGAACTTTAATGCCATCACCACAAGCAGCTGCAAGAGCCAAATAAGTTCCTGCTTCAATACGATCAGGAATAATTGCATGACGACAGCCGTGTAATTCTTCTACACCATCAATTCTAATTTCGTTGGTGCCAGCACCCCGAATTTTTGCCCCCATATTATTAAGTAAAGTTGCAACATCAATAATTTCTGGTTCTCGTGCAGCATTTTCAATAATTGTCCGCCCTTTAGCTTTCACTGCTGCCAACATCACATTGATTGTTGCACCAATTGAGACAACATCCATAAAGATGCGTTCACCATTTAATTCTTTATTTTCAGTTCTTAAATACATTGCGCCATGTTCATTGGTGACTTTTGCACCTAATGCTTCAAATCCTTTAACGTGAAGGTCAATTGGCCGAGGTCCTAGATAACAGCCCCCAGGCAATCCGACAACGGCTTCTCCAAATTTACCCAATAAAGCTCCCATAAAATAATAAGAAGCACGTAGGCTATTAATTTTACCACTTGGCATTGGAATGGAGATGATCCCAGTTGGATCAATGGTCATCGTATTATTTTCAAATTGGACTTTGACACCCATAATTTCTAAAATTTCCATCAAGGAATGAACATCGTTGATATCGGGTACACCTTCTAAAACAACAGGGGAGTCGGCTAAAATTGCAGCAGGTATCAGTGCAACTGCACTATTTTTGGCACCGCTAATTGTTACTTCACCTTGAAGTTTACGGCCCCCATTAATGATGATTTTTTTCATAAAAAGCCACCTATTCCTAATTTATTCATACTCGCTAATTTTAACACAGACACAGTCTTTGCAAAAGAGCGGAGGCATCTAGCTTAAAAGAATTACAAAAAAAGACATACTGGTTTTTGTGTCGATCCCCAAAAAGTTAGATTAAAAATCCAACCTTTTGAGGTCACTACAATTACCCGAATATGTCTTTTCTCCTAAATAAAATTATTTACTTGTTATCGTTCCAATCACATCATTTGCTTGGGAAATTTGCGATGATACTTCTAGTTTAGCTAGTTCATTACTATTGGTGCAAACTACCATGATATCTGTATCTTTGCCGCTGGCTGTTATTTTAGCGAGATCCATTTTAGCTAACATTTGGCCATGGCCAACTTGTTGCCCTTCGGTTACAAAAACAGTGAAGGGTTCTCCTTTTAGACTGACTGTGTCAATTCCCATATGAACAAGAATTTCTAAGCCGTTATCTGCTTTGATTCCTACAGCATGTTTTGTTGGGAAAACACTAGTGATAACACCAGCGACTGGTGTAAATACTGCATCATCAGTCGGTGTAACTGCAAAGCCTTCTCCCATCATCTTTTGCGAGAAAACATCGTCACTTACTAAAGTAATATCTTTTACTGTTCCATCACTAATTGCAAAAATATCTTGCTTTTTGCTAGCCGTTTTTACACTGGCTGCTTCTTTTATTACGGTATTGGTTGGTTTTGCTCCACCGTGATGTAAGCGTGTCATTTCATCGGCAACAAATTGCACTTCTGTCCCCACGATAACTTGAATATTATTTCCATCAATAACTTTGACCCCTGGCATGCCTGTTCTTTTAATCTTACCTTGATCGACAGATCCTGTATCTTTTACTTGTAAACGCAAGCGGGTTGTACAATTATCAATTGCCGTAACATTTGCAGCCCCACCCAATGCATTATAAATTTGATTGGCAATAGCAGCAAACTTATCGTCGCCAGAGGCAACGAATTGATCAATATCCTCAGTGGCTTCATCGTCGTCTTCTTCACGACCTGGCGTCATTAAGTTAAATTTCTTAATCACAAACATAAACGTTACATAGTAAATTACAGCCATAATTATTCCTAAAACAATTAACATATAGGGTTTGTTTGCAATTGGCACCCGCAAACTCAAGAAGAAGTCGATAAAACCGGCACTAAAGTTAAAACCAGCTGTCCAATGGAAAGCCGCAGCTATAAACATTGAAATTCCTGTCAAAGCAGCATGAACGACATATAAAGGCCATGCAACAAACATAAATGAAAATTCTAATGGTTCAGTAACCCCGGTGAAAAAAGAGGCAAAAGCAGCAGCGACCATTAAAGAAGCTGTTACTTTTTTCTTTTCCGGTTTAGCACATTGATAAATAGCTAAAGCTCCTGCTGGTAAACCAAACATCATAACCGGGAAGAATCCTGCTTGATACATCCCTGTAATTCCTTTTGTTCCTTCACTTGCCCAGAATTTACCAATATCGTCAATCCCAGCTAAGTTAAACCAGAATACGTTGTTCAACGCGTGGTGTAAACCAGTTGGAATTAACAAGCGATTGAAAAAGCCATATAATCCTGCTCCTAATGGTCCCATGCTTGAAATCATTTCGCCAAAAGCTACTAATGCGTTATAAACAGGTGGCCAAATAAAAATTAATAATGCCGAAATAATTGCCATTAAACCGGCAGTCACAATTGGAACTGCTCGTTTACCACTGAAAAAAGATAACGCCATTGGCAATTTCACGCCACTAAAACGGTTATACATCGCTGCAGCTACTAAACCGGCTAAAATCCCGATAAATACATTTTTATTATTAATTGCACCAAAAGCTACGTTGACTTTTTCAACGTCTACTTTGGTAAATAGCGCAACTGCTTGACTATTTACCAATGTCATCGGTGTTAAAAAGGCTACCAAACCAGCTAATGCCGCAGCGCCATCTTTATCTTTTGACATACCATAAGCTAAGCCAACGGCAAACAAAATACCTAGATTATCTAGAATTGTGCCCCCTGCTTTAATTAAAAAGGCAGCCAAAATATTATTTCCACCCCAACCGCTCGGATCGATCCAATAACCAATTCCCATAAAAAGTGCCGCTACTGGTAAGGTTGCGACCGGCAACATTAAAGAGCGACCAATTCGTTGTAAATATGCTTTCATTTTTAATTCTCCTCTTCTTTTTGGGCTACGCGCTTCAATCTTTCAATATGAATTGCAATATAGCCTAATTCTTCACTGGAAGTCGCCAATTGATACTGTTTAATCAGCATGACCCGAACTTTTTTGGCAATTTCATAACTTTCCGGGTACTTTTCTCGTACCATTTCAACAATTTCATCGTCTAAAACCGCATATTGCTGTTTTTGATAACGTTGCAATAACAAACGCAAATGATTAGCCAAACGTGAGTAGTTCAGTGCCATTGCTTCTGCATATAAATCAATTTGCAACTCTTTTGCAATTAAGTTCATAATTTCTGAAACAATTGTGACTTCCCGAATGCTACGATGGTTATTCCGCTCGCCATTACGCGCACTGTGTAAATGGATAGCAATATACCCTGCCTCATCATAACTATACGGAATTTTAAGCTCACTATTTAAATAATCTACTGCCCATTGTGCAATCCCAAATTCTTCTTTGTGGAGTACTTCAATTTCTTTTAGCAATTTATTGCGTACAATAATGCCGTTACTTATATTTTCTGCACTAAATGCCAAATGATCTGTTAAAGCAATTAAAACGTGTTCATTTAATTTTTCCATTAAAACCATTTCTGCATGATTGACGATGTGCTCTGCAGCAAATAAAAATTTCTCGTCAATTTGATTTAGCAGATTTTGCAATTTCATCTGGGAGTCTGGCTCCATGACAAACATCCGCTCGACTTCTTTTGCAAAAATGAGATCATTCCTTTTTTTGTTAAAGCCAATTCCTTTACCAATTGCAACTTTTTCCTGACCGTCGTCATCGATTAAGACTGCATTTTGATTCAATAATTTTTTAACTTTCATGGTTCACCTCTGCAGATTTTAGAAAGTATTTTGCAACCAAAGAAATAAAATAGACGTGAAAAAACCAACTTCAACCAATCGCTTGAAGTGAGTCTTTCCACGCCTAGTATTATCTAGTCACATGAAATAATATTATTTACATTCGTCATTATAAAGAAAACGTTCGCAAAGGTCAATACCAATTTTTAAAAAAATTCGCAATTCTTAAAAAAATAAATGAAGCAGCTGATAAAAACAACTATTACAATTCCATAAATGTTATTATTTTCTTGTATTTTTTTAAACACTCTAAGGATAATAGAGCAGTTAAATAAACTGTTTTTGCGTCACTTGGCGATGAATTTGATAGACAGCACCAATCATACCGGCATCATTTTGTAATTTAGCCGGACGTACAGCTGCGATTGTTTGATCTTTTAAATAATGAATTGACTCATGTCGGTTCATTACTTCACTTAGTCTCCTTTGGAAGCGTTCATTAAACTCCTTATTGGAGCTGATGCCACCGCCAAATAAAATCACTTCCGGATCAAAGCAGCTGATTAAATTTAGCATCCCGACTGCTAAATCAGTTAAAAACTGATCGACAATTTTTAGTGCCAGTGTTTCGCCTGCCGCTTCTTTGGCAAAGATTTTTCGTGCATCCCAGATATCTATAGCATTCTTATCGGCTGCTTTTTGCGCTAAATTATATTGATAACAAAGCCCACCAACTGTTGCTGCACGCTTATTCCATGACACCTCTTCAATATCGCCGCTCTTTGGTAGTGTATCTATAATACTCCAGCCAAATTCACCAGCCATGCCATGGGCTCCGCGGTATACTTCTCCATTAATAACAATACCGCCACCAATACCTGTACCCAATACAATACACAAATAATTATCCAAACCAATAGCATTGCCGATCCAACGTTCTGCGATTGCTGCAGCATTCGCATCATTTTCAATTGAAACCGCAAGACCGGTACGTCGTTCTAACTCAACTTTGATATTGGCACCATAAAAAGGTTTTATCGCACCGGCAGTCTGCATATAGCCATCTTTTTGAATAATACCTGGTGCACTAATTCCAATGCCATCAATTTTTTTATAGTGTTCTTGCGCGTTTTCCACAATTGCTACTAATTCATCTAAGAACTCGGCTAAATCATAATTTGTCGGAATTGCAGCTTTTTCTAGAATATTTCCTGTTTCATCTAACACACCGTATTTCACGGTTGTTCCACCAATATCAAACCCTACGTACATATTCTCAACTTCCCTCTTTCATATTCTCGTATTGACTAAAAACTTTTAGGAGTAATTTTGCATTAATAAAAAATACTGACCCAAATCCAATAAAGAGCCAAGCAAATAGTAACTTGGGTAAATATACCGGCAATAAAAACAGCCCGCCCACCGTTACAAAAAATAAAATAATACTGATTGGTAAATGTTTTAACGATAAAATCATAGCGTTTGTAATAGTTGCGGCCAATGTATTTTCAAAACGGGCAATTAGTGGAAAAAGATACAAACTCAGCAAAATAATAAATGTAAGCCCCACCATGACCATATAATAAGCAACTTTATTTCCCACAATGAGATAACGGAAATACGGTAAAGCAAAAAGCATACCACCAACTATCGCGATTATCAGTAGCCACATTTTGGTAGCTGGAGGAAAATTTTGTTTGAATTGGTGCCAGTACGTTTTATATAAAACACCTTCTTTATGTTCGGTTAATTTATAAGCAGTCCCATATGCTGCGCTGATTGCAGCACCGATAGTAAAAAGCGGCAAACAGGAAATAATAAAAATAACATTCAATAACAATACTTGATAGAGCCGCTCCATCCCGCCATAGATTAGGCCATCGGTACTAAATATTTTTTGCATGATACTTCCTCCTTGTTTTTGTCACAGATTACTTGGTTACTTGTTCTATGTATAGAAGAAGCAAAACTGCTTCTCCTAGAAAAATTACATGTCTAATTTTTTCTTATTTTCTTCAATTTTATCGTTACGAACTTTATTTACATCATTAATCTTATTATCTTTTTGGAAATCTTCGTATTTATTTAACAAACCGTCTAGTTCTTTGTCATCTTTTGCCCGCAACATACCTACAAGAGTTGTGCTCCAATTTGTTTGGATTGCACTTAAAGCTCGCGCTTCTTGACTACCCGCATCAGGGCCAATATTTTCTGTTAAAAATTGTGAAGTTAATTTCCCTTCACCCCATTGTTGCATTTGTTTCACTGCATCGACGTATGAATCATCATTCATTGCTTTAAAGCGGTCATGACCAAATTGAATGAACTCACCCATGCGGTACTCCAATTGCCATTTTTCAGGATCATCTTGTTGAATTTTACGTGCTTCATCGGTCCATTTTACTTTATCGCCTTCTTTAGTATAGGTTTGTCCTTCAATACCAAAGTTTGTTAACATTTCACCTTCATCACTTAAAAGATAAGTGAACACTTGCATTGCTTTAGCAGGATCTTTGCAGTTTTTACCAATGTAGTTAATCATCCAACCAGAAATACCAGCTTGTGTTAATGTTGCTTTATTACCTTGGGTACTTTGAATGCCGTCAATTGCAATATATTCGCTGTCTGGATTTGCAGCTTTAAAGGTTTGTAATGGAATCCCTTGGTTTACAAATGAGCCAATCATAACAGCACCATATTTACCAGTTTGTAATTTTTCTTTGAATTTATCGCCATCATCTGTGAAAGTATCATCAGAAATATTGCCGTCTTGGTGAACTTGACGGAAAGCCTTCACCCATTTAATATAATCAGAATCTAAATTACGGTCATAGTATTTGCCATCTTTTGTATAAGGGACACCTAGCATATCTTGTACAACGCTATCCATAGAGCCATTTGAAGAACCATCTTTAGCAAAATCATTAAACCCAAATGGAATTAAATCTGGAAATTGTGCTTTAATCTTCTTCATACCGGCCACAAAGCCTTCTGGTGTTGTGAAGTCGGGTTTTCCAATTGCTTCATAGACATCTTTTCTAATAATAAATGCATCTCGGGCAAAAATATCCCCACTATCAAAGTCTTGTTGCGTATTGGAATAATCTGGATAGCCATAAGATTTTCCATCGGACAATTTATACCAATTTAATGTTTCTTGACGGGCTACTTTATTAAAATATGGATCATATTTTTTCGCTAAATCTTGTAATGGTAATGCCCAAGAATTTGCTTTACGTGCTACTTGTGAGTTGGAGTCAAAGATAGTCACAATGTCTGGCATATCTCCGCCAGCAAAATACGTATTTAATTTGGTGTCATCACCAGTAATGAATTTGATATCGACATTTAAATCTTCTTTGACTTTTTTAGTTACCATATCTTTACCAAATTCTGTATTCCACCAATCAGCGTTTACGTACCAAGTTAATTTGGTCGCTTCTTTTTTGGTATCTAATTTCCAGGCTGGTGTATTTTCATCTGGTTTATATCGGTCTTCAATGGAGGGGAGATCCACCTTTTTTTCTGCTGTTGATTCATCTTTTTTACTACCACAGGCTCCTAATGCTAAGACTGCGCTTGCCAGTGCCAAAGTCCCTACGATTTTTTTGCTTGAAAACTTAAACATTTATTACTCCTCCTATTCTTTTACTGCCCCAAGCATCATGCCTGAGATAAAATGTTTTTGTAGCAATGGATAAATAATTAAAATCGGAACGGTCGTGACTACGATAGTTGCCAATTGTACCCCCTTAGATGTTGTGCTAATTTCGACCGCCGCATTTAAGCCTTGTTGGGATGCTGCTTGTGATTGCGTAATAATTTCGTATAATTTCATTTGCAAAGGATATAATGCTTTATCCGTTACGTATAATTTAGCTGTCATAAAGTCATTCCACTGCCAAACCCCGTGAAAAAGGGCAATTGTTGCTAATGCAGGTTTAGATAAAGGCACAAAGATTTTCAAAAATACGCCCCAATCACTTGCTCCATCAATCTTAGCTGACTCTTCCAAAGATGTTGGTACATCTCTAAAAAAGTTCATCAAGATAATAACATCGTAATAAGAAAGTAGGGCTGGGATAATGTAGACCCAAAAAGTATTTAATAGCCCTAAAGATTTAATCAATAAGTATGTTGGAATCATCCCACCAGAAAAGAACATGGTGATAATTCCCATCGTGGAATACAATCCCCGACCTTTTAAATTTCTTTTTGATAAAGCATAAGCCATAATGGCACAAAATGCGGTATGCGCTAAAACACCAATTACTGTCTTTCCCACTGAAATAATTAATGCTTGCCAAATGGAAGCATCGCCTAAAACCTTGCGATAATTATCAAATGAGATTTCTGAAGGCCAGAAAACGAAATCCCCCTTTGCCAATGCATCACTTGAGGCAAAAGATGACGCTACGATATTCCAAACCGGCACGATAATAATGATTGTAAAAACGAGTAGGAGTAAAACATTAACAAAGTTGAAGATTTTACTGTCTTTATCTTGTACAACGTTACTTTTGGGTTTAGCGAGTGACAAACTTCTTTTTTCCATTACGTTTCCTCCTTTTACAAGACCGATTGATTATCGTTTAATTTTTTCGTAACAATATTGGTTGCAGCTAACAAAATAACTGAAATAATTGAGATTCCAAGCCCCACGGCTGTTGCATAAGAAAAGTCTCCTTGCATTAAACCAACACGATAAACGTAAGAATTAATGACTTCTGCTTTAGGCTGATTTTGAGAATTCATCAAAACTAAAGTTTGATCTAAATTCGAATTGAATAAACCGCTTACACTTAAGATTAAATTTAACGAAATGATATTGCGAATCATGGGAATCGTAATACTCCAAATTTGACGTAGTCGTGAAGCACCATCCATTTTGGCAGCCTCATAATACGTTGGATCAATACGCGCCATCGTGGCCAAATATAAAATTGTTCCCCATCCAGCTTCTTTCCAAACATCTGATAAAGAAGCAATCCACCAATATTTACCAACGTCTAGCATGTGATTTTGCTTCGTCTGGATACCGATGAAGTTTAACAACTCATTAATCATCCCGTTTGAAGAAAACCAGGTAATAATCATCCCACCTAAAATAATCCATGATAAAAAGTGTGGTAGATAAGAAATTGTTTGAATCACCCGCTTAAAGACACTGTCTCGTAATTCGTAAATCATCACGGCGATAATAATCGGTAAGACAAATCCAAAGGCTAGTTTCAATGCGCTAATGCCCAATGTATTCACAACCGATTGCCAAAAGTACTTATCTTCCATAATGATTTTGAAGTTTTCAAATCCCACCCACTGCGCACTGTCAATGGTGTCAATTACGGTGTAATTTTTAAAGGCAATCACTAAGCCGTAAATAGGAATAAAACTAAAAATAATCATATAAACAATCCCAGGAATTGCCATCGACTGTAATTGCCACTGGTGTCCAAAATCTCGCCACCATTTTTTAAAACGTGCCCCTAGGGTTGGTTTGGCTTTTGCTTCCAACATATTTTCCTCCTAATTTCTAATCTTATTTTTGCAACTCGACTGCTGTTGTCGTTTCACCACGGATTAAACGACAATCTAAAATTTTATTCTCGCCAGCTTTATCACCGGCAATTAAAGCCAAAAGCTCTATCACTGCTTCTTTTCCTTGTGTTCTAATCGGGTTTTGAACAGTAGTTACTCGCGGCTTGAAATAGCGTAATAACTCGATATCATCAAAACCAATTACACTAAAATCAGTAGGAACTTGCAGATTGTTTGCTTCCACAGCTTTAATGACACCAATTGCACTTAAATCATTACCGGCAATCCATGCTGTCGGCCAGTCCTTTTTGTCGGTTGTCTTTAAATAGTGATCGATATTTTCAAAACTCGCTTTTTCTTCAAATAATCCAGGGATAATCCAAGTATCATTTACAGTTAGCTCGGCGGCGCGCATCGCTTGAACATAACCTAAGTAACGCTCATCACTGTCATAAACGCCAGGATGTCCCGGCAAAAAACCGATTTTTTGATGTCCTTTTGCAATCAACTCTTTTGTAGCGAGTCTTCCTGCTTTACGAGAAGCAAAAACAATACTGCTGATACTACGATCATTGATTTGTCGATCCATAAATACAGCATTAATTCTTTCTGATTGAATTGTACTGAGCGCCTCATCATCAATTAAATCTTCAAAACCGATAAAACCATCCACCATATTCCCTAATAGATGTGAAGTTAAAACTTGTTTATCAGAAGAGATAATGACATTCACCCCATAGTGATGTTTTTCTGCTTCTTTTACAATTGCTTCTATTAAAGTGCTAAAGTAAGGACCAATAATGGTATGCGTATAAAAACCAATCATTTTTGTGCGCTTTGCTTTCAAATTTTTCCCCATCAAATTGGGGGTATAATGAAGTTTTTTTGCTGCTGCAATAACTTTTTCTTTTGTCTTTGGTTTCACCACGTCAACGTCGTTTAACGCTTTTGAAACAGTTGCAATAGAAACGTTAGCTTCTTTTGCGACTTCCCGAATTGTGACCCTCTCTTTCATAACTCCTCCCAAATAAAAACGTTTTTATTTTATTTAAATAAAAAAGAATGTGTTACTTTTTACATTCATATCATAAATAAAAACGTTTTCAAAAACAATAGTTTACAGTCGAGTTGGTTTTCGTTTCAACTTTTGGAAAAAAATGTCAAAATGGTACCTGTTGTACCACTGATAGGTTTAAAGTTATGAAATAAATCTTACCAAGCTTTTAAGTCAAGCTTGGTAAGATTATTTAATTTTAGACAAAGCGTTACTTTTAAAACAGATTTAAAGCAGTTGCAACTGTACCTTGTCCACAATTTCAGTTGCACTAGTGGCTAAAAACAGCTGAATTTCACCTGGATCTGAATATCTTTTTAAGTTTTCATGAACGTAAGCAAAATCTTTAGGTGAAAGAACAAATGAAATTGTTTTTGACTCTCCTGCTTCAAGATAGACTTGTTTCCACTTTAATAATTCGATTTTAGGACGAATCATTTCAGTCACTTCATCTTGAAAATAAACTTGTGGCAAGGCAAAACCAGGAATTTGCGAGTCATTGCCAACGGTAAAACGAAGTGTTGCTTTTTCTCCTTTTGCAAGACTACTTTGTGATAAAGAAAAATCGCTAAAGGTAAAACGACTATAAGATAAACCATGACCAAAAGCATATAACGGTCCATTTTCCTCATCCAAGTAGCGCGAAATATATTTCTCTTGACCATTGTCTTTAGTTTTGGGACGTCCTGTCGACATCTCCTGATAAGAATATGGTAGTTGACCGACACTGCGGGGAAAACTCATTGGTAAATGCCCACTGAAGTTTTCCTCTCCGCTTAATAGCGCAGCTAATGCAGAACCCATCTCACTGCCTAAAAACCAGCCTGAAATAATTGCTGCTGTTTTTGCTGCTTCTTGTGTTAAAACAAGTGGTCGTCCACTAAATGTAATTAAAATCGTAGCCGGATTATTTTGGGCGGCCACAGCCACTAATTTTTGTTCAACCCCAGACAATTCCAAATTTGCACGACTAGCCGCTTCTCCAGCCTCATCACTGGTTTCACCAACAGCTAAAAGTACTTTATCAGCTTCTTTTACAGCCGTTATAACTGTTTGCCAATCTTTTTGATTATCGTCAATTTCCATCACTACAATTTGAGGAAATTTAGCTGTCAGTCCGTCTGCAAGACTGACAGCTTTTTGTCTATCCCCAATCCATGACCAAGCTCCCAAAACATCTTGGGTCGTTCCCTTGGTCCCAATTAATAAAATTTTCTCTGATTTTTTAAGAGGTAAGACTCCTTCATTTTTTAAAAGAACTGCCGAACGAAGAGCTGCTTTATAGGCTAATTTTCTTAATTTGGTTTTATCAACCTGCGTTTTTAAACCACGATACGGATTTTCAAACAAGCCTAAATCATTTTTTAAATTTAATACCCGTAATACAGCTTCATCTAGTTGTTCTGTAAGATTTTCAGCGAGAATGATTTCAGCTAGCTCTTGCAAGTAGCAATCGGTCATCATATCAATATCAATCCCCGCTGTGAAAGCTTTGTAACTTGCTTGATGGGGGTTTTCAGCTACACGATGCTGCATTAATTCCCCAATTGCTGCCCAGTCTGAAATAAGAACCCCTTTAAAACCTAATTCATGCCGCAAAACATTTTGAATGAGCTTTTTATTGGCAGTAACAGGAATGCCTTTGAAACTATTAAAAGACGTCATCACCATTTTGACGCCACTAGCTATCGCACCTTCAAAAGCAGGTAAATAATTTTGATACATTTCAACATCCGAGATATCCACAGTATTGTAATCGCGACCGCCTTCAGCGGATCCATAACCAATAAAATGTTTCACACAAGCGGCAATATGATTTTCTTCAGTAGCAAGATTATCCCCTTGATAGCCCCGAACATAACTTTCTGTTAGCACTTTAGAAAGTCTAGGGTCTTCTCCATTACTTTCTAAAACTCGGCCCCAACGCGGATCTTTAACATAATCTGCCATAGGTGAAAAAGTTACGTGAACCCCTTCTGTCGCTGCTTCAGCACCTGTAGCAGCAGCTACTTTTTCAATCATAGCCGCATCAAAACTAGCTGCTAAAGCCAGTGGAATCGGAAAGATTGTTTCATAGCCATGAATAACATCTGCCATAAAAATTAACGGAATCTTATGACGACTATTTGCCAAATAATCTCTTTGAATTTTTTTGACCTCATCGCTACGGTGGGTCCCTAAAACAGAGCCAATCTGATAAAGCTGCTCGTTATTCATTGACCACTGTGACATTGGACCCGTGATTTCTCCTGGATTACCAAAAAAATCAGGTGTGACTTGAACCAACTGTCCCACTTTTTCTGCCAAAGTTAAATCAGCTAAAATTGCTTTAAGCTTTGTTTTTTCCATACTTGCTCCTCTTAAACTAGTTTTCTTGAATCAGCTTTTGATACCAAGCAAAAGAATCTTTTTTCAAACGCTTCAAAGTCCCATTTCCTACATTATCTTTGTCAACATAAATAAAACCATAACGTTTTTCCATTTCACCTGAACCAAAGCTGACTAAATCAATTACCCCCCAAGGCGTATACCCCATTAAATCTACTCCATCCACATTTACTGCCAATTCCATTTGATCGATGTGTTTTTGTAAATAATCAATGCGATAAGGATCATGAATCTTCCCATCTTCTAATTTATCGTACGCACCAAAGCCATTTTCCACAATAAAAAGTGGCAGATTATACCGTTCATAAACGATATTTAATGTGTAGCGTAAACCGACAGGATCAATTTGCCAACCCCAATCACTTGCTGAAACATATGGATTTAAAACTACTTTAGCTTCTGGAAATTCTGTAATTTCATCGCCTGCTACGTCTGGTAGCGTGGTAACTGCACCTGACATATAATAGCTAAAGCCAATATAGTCAACGGTCCCTTCTTTTAACGCTTGCCGTTCTTCTTGTGTGATTTCAATCTCATACCCCTTTTGTTCCCAATATTTTTGGGCATAAGCTGGAATAATCCCCCGAGCATGAATATCCGAATAAAAGAAACGACGATCCATCACTTTCACTGAAGCCATTAAATCACTTGGATTACATGAGTAAGGATAAATGGGTACATAAGCCATCATGCAGCCAATTTGAAAATCAGGATTAATTTCATGGCCCAACTTGACAACTTTAGCGCTGGCAATTAGTTCATTTAAGCCAGCTTGAAATGTTAAGGCTTCTTTATTGTCCCCTTCTTCGAATAATAAAGCTGAATTAGTCCATGTATGTAGCGTATGTTGGCCATCTGCTTGATTGTTGATTTCATTAAAGGTCATCCAATACTTCACTTTGTCTTTGTAACGTGTCATGACGGTTTTAGCATAGTGAACAAAAAAATCAATGAGCTTTTTATTCGTAAAACCACCGTATTTTTCGTATAAGTGATACGGAATTTCAAAATGCGATAGTGTGATTACCGGTTCAATATTATTTTTTAACAGTTCATCAAATAAATCATCGTAAAATTGTAGCCCTGCTTCATTTGGTTTTTCTTCATCCCCATTTGGAAAAATCCGCGTCCAGTTAATGGATGTACGAAACGCCTTTAAACCTAACTCTTTGAATAGCGCAATATCTTCTTTATAGTGATGATAAAAATCAATCGCTTCATGGTTAGGATAATTTTTTCCTTCAATAATTCCTTTTGTAATTTCTCGCGCTACGCCGTTTGCACCAGCTGTCATAACATCAGCAGTACTAACACCTTTTTTATCAACATTCCAAGCACCTTCAACTTGATGGGCAGCGACTGCTCCACCCCATAAAAAATCTTTTGGAAATTTATTTGCCATTTTTTGTCACCTCATTTTCTTAATTACGTTTAGTATAATTGGCAGCGTTTTATTCCTCAATAAACTTTAGGAACTCTGGCATCAGAATCAGTAAAAAGAAAAAAACACCATCCTGGTACCGCTTGTACCACATGGTGTTTTTGGTAACTTATTTTTGATGTAATTCATCCTCTTGCCTTTGTAAACGTTCTGCCAACTGCTCAATCAAGAAGATACAAGGGATCTGGCTCGTTAAATCTTCATGTTTTTTTACTCGCCTTACATCGACATGATAATCCAAAACATAATCTGACATCCGCCCCAGAGTAGAGTTGATATCCGAAGTAATAGCAATTGTTAAAAAATCATCTTTATTGCGAAAACCATTGGCCACTTCTACGACTTCATTTGTCATTCCTGAAACAGATAGTGTTACTAAAATATTATCACTGGTATTTTGTAATTTGGACATAATAGGATAAGTAGGATCAATTAAAGGATAGCTATTATATCCAATGGATGCAAAGCGTCGTGCAGCATATTCACAAATTGATCCAGAAGCACCAATTCCAAAAAAGATAATATTTTCACAGTATTGGATTTTCTCTACGATTTGATTTAACTTACTTTGGATATCTCGTGGAAAACGTTCACGACTTAAAATAGTCAATGCATCTTCAAAACCTTCACTTTTAGCTGCTTGCACACTAAATTGGCTACGAAATTCGGTAAAACTCTCATAGCCTAGTTTTCGAATTAGCCGCATAACAGAAGACGCTGAAGTATGGGATTCCTGTGCGATATCTCGAACTCGCATATAAGGAATTTTATCAGCATTGCTACTCATATAATGGTAAATTGCCTGATCTGTATCAGATAGTACGTTAAAATCAATGTTGCCAAAAAAACTCATCTTTTATCCTCCTAGAGCGGCCGACTTTTTGAGCACGCTTTCTTGACTATTCTACCTAAAAAAAGAAAAATCACCAATAGAAAAAAGATTACCGCTAAAATTACTCAGCTTATTTCTCAGAAAAGCTAGTGGATAAATCACTGGCTTATAAAGAAGTTGTAAGTATAATTTACATTATTTTGGTTAAAATAGAATTTTTTTACTACACCAAAGAGCACAACAGCCTTAGCAGATTGTGCTCTTTAGTAGTAATTATAATTAACTTGCAAACTGACTATTATAAAGATTGGCGTAAAAATCGCCTTTTTTCATTAGACTAGCGTGACTGCCTTGCTCGATAATAGCACCATCTTTCATCACCAAAATCAAATCTGCATTTTTGATAGTTGATAGGCGGTGGGCAATCACAAAACTCGTACGCTCAGCCGTTAAACGGTCCATTGCCTGTTGAATCATTTCTTCGGTACGGGTATCCACGCTTGAAGTTGCCTCGTCCAAAATCAACAGTTGCGGATTGGCAAGAATTGCGCGCGCAATCGTCAAAAGCTGTTGTTGTCCTTGAGAGATTTGACTGCCATCGGTTGAAATTATCGTGTCATAGCCTTTTGGCAATGTCAAAATAAAGTGGTGACATTGCGCTGCTTTTGCCGCAGCAATAATTTCAGTGCGACTGGCATTTGGTTGTCCATAAGCAATATTAGCTGCCACCGTTCCTTCAAAGAGCCATGTGTCTTGCAAGACCATACCAAATTTTTGACGAATCTCCCCCCTTGCAAAATGACGAATATTTTTACCGTCAACTTCAATTTGTCCTTTACTTAATTCGTAAAAACGCATCAATAAATTAATCATAGTCGTTTTACCCGCACCAGTTGGTCCTACAATAGCTACCATTTGCTTTGGTTTTACAGTGAAATTGACATCTTCCATTAACAATTGGTCTTTTTCATAACCAAAAGAAACGTGTTTGAAACTTACTTTCCCACGTATTTGGGATGGTAGGGTAGCATTTAGTTCATTTTCCTTTTCGCAAGGTAAATCAAGAATTTCAAAGATTCGCTCCAAAGCGGCAAAGGCACTTTGCAAACTGTTGATTACATAGGATACTTGTGTAATCGGTTCTGATACTTGATTTACATATTGTAAATAAGCTTGAACTAAACCGATTGATAACTGACCGTTAATAACCATTAGCCCACCGACAACTGCACTAATCACAAAGCCAAGCTGGTTAATTAGTCGAATCAAGGGATTAATAGCAAAACTGACAAATTGAGCTTTTTTAAAAGCCTGAAATTGGGCTTCGTTTAATTTGTCTAAGTCTGATTCTATTTGCTGCTGGCGGTTATATGCTTTAATAACCAAATTTCCTGAATATGTTTCCTCGGCCTTTGTTCCAACGTAACCTAAAGCTGCCTGATTTTCCGAAAAATAATCTTGATTTTTCTGAGCTAAGAAATTCGTTAGCGCTAAACTAAGCAACAAAATGATCACGATACCAAAGGTCAGTAACGGACTAAGATAAATCATTAACCCCACCCCGATGATAATAGATAAGATTGCTGAAATCATCTGCATCAGTCCTACTTGTAAAACTTCAGATACTTTATCCAAATCAAGAGTTGTCCGTGTCAATATGTCACCTGTTTTATACTGGTCAAAAAATTTGATCGGTAAATGATTCATCTTTTGTGTCAATTGTTTTCGTAAGCGTAATGTTAATGTTTCTGCTACGCTTGCCATGGTGTATTCTTGCAAAAGCGAGAATAGCGCAATACCGCCCCATGCCAAAAATAATAATAAGACTGGCTGCCACAATACCCGTCTTAAATTGGCTGTTGTTATTTCACCCGCACGTAATAAAGCAACAATGGCATCTAGCCCCCAGCCTAAAATTAAAGGTGTAATTGCCATTAATGTTGCAAAGAAAATGGCAGAAATAACAATCACTACAAAACGGCGCTTTTGCTCTAATAATAAACGAAATAGCCGCTGACCCGTTTTTTTGAAATCTTGTGGCATTTCGCGATTCTTTAACTCAACCTGCTTTGTGCTCATGTTTTTCCTCCATTCCTTGGGACTTGGCAAATTCTTGATAAACGCTGCAAGTTGTAATTAAGGTCTCATGAGTACCTTGACCCACAATTTTTCCTTCATCTAATACGATAATTTGGTCCGCATCCTTAATAGTCGAAAGGCGTTGTGCTACGATCACAATTGCTGCATCTTTTAAATACGTTTTTAAAGCTTGACGTAATTTAGCATCGGTTTGATAATCCAGCGCTGAAAAACTGTCATCAAAGAAATATACTGCTGCTGGTTTAATCAATGCCCGTGCAATACTTAGGCGTTGTTTTTGTCCACCAGAAAAATTGTTTCCTTTTTGAGCAATTGGGGCCTCATACTTTTGTGGTAAAGAAGTGATAAAGTCAGCGGCTTGGGCAACTTCAGCGGCTTTAGCCACTTGCTCTTTTGTTGCCGCAGGATTCCCAAAAAGGAAATTATCGAAAATCGTACCACTAAATAGAAAAGCTTTTTGTGGCACATAACTGATTTTTTGTCGCAATGCTTCTTGCGTGACGTTTTTAATCGGCACTCCACCAAAGAGGATTTCACCTTCAGCCGTATCTTTAAAGCGCAATAGTGCTTTTGCAATTGTACTTTTACCAGAGCCTGTTCCACCAACAATTGCCGTCACGCCTTTAAAAATATCAAAGGTAATATTAGATAAGACCGGCTCTTGTGCACCACTATATGTGAAATCAACCTGTTTAAAAGAAACAATCGGTTTATTATCTGCCAGCACAAATTCGGTTATATCACCATCCACGATTTCTTCATTTGCCGCTAAAACTGCACCAATCCGCTCTAACGAAGCGAGTGCTTTTGGTATCATCACAATTACCATTGCAGCCATAGTCAAAAACCATAAACTTAAAACCGTATATTCACTAATCGCAGTTAAACTGCCGATTGGCACCATACCTTGCATCACAAAAACACCACCAAAGGCTAAAACAGCTGTCATACCTAAACCCATCACTAAATTTACCGTTGGATTTAACACTGCAAAAAGTTTATTGACCGCAATCATAACTTCTGCATAACTGCTAAAAGTTTGATCCGTTCTTTTTTTCTCATCATTTGTTTTGTTAAACGCACGAATCACCCGAACACCGGTATAAAATTCCCGCAAAATCTGCATCATTTTATCCATTCGTTGCTGCATCACATCTGCTAAAGGAATAGCTTTTTTAATAACCAGCAGTGCTACAAGTGAAAATAAAGTGATCGAAGCAATGGGAATCCAAATAAACTGCCATGAAATCATCCCTGTCAAAACAATTGACGCCAAACAAATAAGGGGTGCTGGCACAATCATTTGAAAAACCATCATCAAAATTTGTTGAATATTGGTAATATCACTTGTGGTTCTGGCCAAAAGTGTTGGCGTCCCAAATGCATCCAAATCTGCTAAGGATAATTTCTGGGTTTTAGCTACTAATTTTTTTCTCAAAAAATAACCAAATCGACCAGCTAAAATAGCAGAGTAATAACTCGCGGCAATCGCAACTACGCCTGTGATAAGGGCAATTGCTAACATCAACAGCCCGTTTTTCCAAATTGCTCCTTGGTTTTGTGTCAAAATACCTTCATCAATAATTTCAGCGACATAATAAGGAATCAACAATGTTCCAACTGCTTGTGCTACCATTAAAATGAAGGTGACAAAGAACATCTTCTGATACTCTTTAAAAAAGATTTTAAATAATTTCATCTTTTTTCCCTCCTTCTCCTATGGTAGGATAAACTGTAACGCAACGTTACAGTCAAGACAGAAAGGAAACTTTTTGATGAAAAAATATTTAACCGTAAGTGAAATGGCAAATTATGCCGGCATCAGCCGCCGAACGTTAATTTATTATGATCAAATAAATCTCTTCAAGCCTGCAAAAATTGGCCCAAACGGCTATCGCTATTACGGCATTGAACAGTATTTTGAACTGGACGTTATCTTACTTTTGAAAAATCTTGACGTTTCACTTGATGAAATTGATACTTTTTTGAAAAATAGAAACGTTACTGCTGTTTTAGCTGGTTTCAAACGCCAAAAAGAAAAAGTCGACGAAGAGATAAATAAACTTAAACGCATTCGTAATTCCCTTGATAGTTATATTACACGCTACACTACTTTAGAAAATTTCGATTTAAAATCAATCACATATACTTACAGAGAAGCTGAGTATTTTGTAATCTCAGATATTATCGAAAACTTTGATGACATTGATGCTCTGCAAGTCTATGGACGTTTTTATAATTCTGTTGACAGCAGCGATCTTTTTAGTGGCTATCCGATTGGTTTTTTAGTAGACGGTGCGGCGTTTTATGAAGAAAATTTTCATGCTGCGCCTTATCGTGCCTTAGTTAAAATTCCACCTGAACGCTTAGCCCATTACGAGAAACAACGTATCATACAACGACCAGCCGGTTATTATGTTTCTGGTTTTATGAAAGATGAAATTCATTATATTAATATTTTTAACAATCGCTTTCGTAATTACTTAAAAGATAATAATTTGGTTTTAAATGGCGATATTTGGGAATTGCTTTGGCAAGATGAAGCCGCCTCAGAAAATCCTGAAGATCAAATTTTTGAAGTCTTAATTCCCGTTAGACCAGCTAATTAAGCATATCCAAACAAATAAACCGATATTCACTGCCAAAATAAAACCTCGTTAAAATCAGCTGATTCTAACGAGGTTTTTGGTCATTTAAAAAGAAAAAACTTCAGACCAAATTGATCTGAAGTTTAAAAGTTTAATGTAATTAAGCTTTGTCAGCTGAACCGAACCAGTCAATGTGTTCTTCAGCATCTTTAACGATAGCAGCTTTACCTGGTGCTAATAATTTACGAGGGTCAAAGCCTTTACCTTCTTGATCTTTGCCAGCTTCGATGTATTCACGAGTTGCTTTAGCAAATGATAATTGGAATTCAGTATTAACGTTAACTTTAGAAACACCCATTGAGATAGCTTTTTGGATTTGTTCTTTTGGAATACCTGAACCGCCGTGTAATACTAATGGTACATCATGACCAACAGCATCTGCGATTTCTTGTAAGTGGTCAAATGCAAGACCTTTCCAGTTTTCTGGGTAAACACCGTGGATGTTACCAATACCACATGCTAAGTAGTCGATACCTGTAGCAACCATTTGTTTACATTCTTCAATGTCAGCTAATTCGCCAGCACCGATGATACCGTCTTCTTCCCCACCAATTGAACCAACTTCACATTCAACTGAGATACCTTTAGCGTGTGCTTTTGCAACAACGTCTTTAGCTAATTTCAAGTTTTCTTCAAATGGTAAATGAGAACCATCGAACATAACTGAAGTGTAGCCAGCTTCGATACATGCTAAAGCTGCTTCGTAGTCACCATGGTCTAAGTGGATTGCAACTGGAACTGTAATATTCATTGATTCAACCAAGTCGTTGATCATGTTAACAGCTAATTTGTAACCACCCATGTATTTTGCTGCACCCATTGAAGTTTGGATTAGAACAGGGGCTTTTTTAGCTTCTGCTGCTTCCAAAATCGCTTGAGTCCATTCTAAGTTATTTGTGTTGTAACCGCCGACAGCGTAACCACCTTTACGGGCTGCTTTTAGAAATTCTGCTGCTGATACTACTGGCATAAAAAATTCCTCCTAAGTTTTAATAAACTTTATTTGTTAGGCATATCCTAACCAACGCTACTATTTTAGCAAATATTTCCTGCTATTACCACTAAAATGGCAGATTAATTCTTTCATAAAAAGATTGCACAAATTTAAATAGCGGCTGTTTTCAAATATTTTTCTGAAAAACTTTGGTACATTCCCCTTTGCCATTGCTTTTCTAATTCAAAAGATAACATCAGCAATTATTTTGCTCTGCAAATTATTTCACAGACTTTTTCTTAATTTTTGAAAATTAGCTTGAACAACTAACAAAAAACCTGAAACAAAAATATACTTCTGCAACTTTTACATCAAGACGCAGGTATTTTTTGTTTCAGGTATTTGGCTTTTATTTAAATGTTACTCAGGAAAGACACGCCTATTGGTTTTCTAACGCAGCACCAACAAAGGCTTTAATTAGTTGTTGTGGGCGTGTTGGTCGAGAAATTAATTCTGGATGGAATTGGCAACCAACAAAGAACTTCTTGTCTGGTAGTTCCACGATTTCTACTAGTCGATTATCTGGCGAAACACCTGAGAAGACTAAGCCTTCTGCTTCAAACATTTCCCGGTATTTATTGTTAAATTCATAGCGATGACGGTGACGTTCTTGTACAACTTCGGCATCGTTATAAGCAGCTGCTGTTTTTGTTCCTTTTTTCAACTTACATGGATACAAACCAAGGCGCAATGTCCCCCCCATGTTTTCAATATTTTCTTGATCTGCCATTAGGTCAATAATATTGTTTGGTGTATCAGGATTTGTTTCAGCTGAATTAGCATCTTTTAAGCCCACTACATTTCTGGCAAACTCCACACAAGCCATTTGCATGCCTAAACAAATACCTAAAAATGGGACATCATTTTCTCTGGCATAACGAATCGCTTCAATTTTACCTTCTACTCCACGATCGCCAAAACCACCAGGAACCAAAATACCATCAGCATCTTTTAACACTTCTGCTACATTGTCTTTATTCACATCAGCTGATTGAATCCAATCAATAGCAATATCAGAATCAAATGCAAAACCAGCGTGTTTTAATGCTTCTACTACTGAAATGTATGCATCTGGTAATTCAACATATTTACCAACTAAGGCAATTCGGGTGGTTTTCTTCAAGTTGAGTACTTTTTCTTCCAACGCTTGCCATTCAGTCATATCTGCTTCTGGTACATCTAATTTCAAGTGCTCACAAACAATTTGATCCATTTTTTGTGCTTGCAATGCTAATGGAATGGAATACAATGTTTCCACGTCCCGAGATTCGATGACCGCTTCTGGTGCCACGTCACAAAATTGCGCTAATTTATTTTTCGTGCTTTGTGAAACAGGCTGTTCTGTCCGAACTACTAAAATATTTGGTTGAATACCTAAACCACGTAATTCTTTTACGCTATGTTGTGTTGGTTTAGTTTTCATTTCCCCAGCTGCTTTTAAGTATGGAATCAACGTCGTGTGAATGTACATCACATTATCTGAACCCACGTCAGCTTTCATTTGGCGCAATGCTTCTAAAAATGGTAATGATTCAATATCACCAACTGTTCCGCCGACTTCTGTGATAATGACATCAGAATCGGTTAATTTTGCAGCCCGCATGATTTTTTCTTTAATTTCATTCGTGATGTGTGGAATTACTTGAACAGTTGCGCCCAAATATTCTCCTTTGCGTTCTTTACGCAAAACTTCAGAATAAATTTTACCGGTTGTTACATTGGAATACTTATTTAAGTTAATATCGATAAAACGTTCATAGTGACCAAGGTCTAAATCCGTTTCTGCCCCGTCATCTGTTACAAAAACTTCTCCATGTTGGTAAGGACTCATCGTACCAGGATCGACATTGATATAAGGATCAAATTTTTGAATCGTTACCTTTAATCCACGATTTTTCAATAAGCGTCCTAGCGATGCTGCCACAATACCTTTACCAATCGACGACACAACGCCGCCGGTTACAAAAATATATTTTGTCATTAATTAAAAACTCCCTCTATATTTTTTCGCAGGAAAAGCTTCTGTAAAATAAATATGCTCCCTATCCAAAATGAATAGGGAGCATATTTTCCAGAACTTTGACCCTAAGTAATTAGGGTGCCCAAGTAGGATATTACAATCTCTCCTTTCTTTTGTCAACTATCGATTTTTGTAAAGGGGTTTCAATTTAAAAAAGTCTGAAACCTTAAAACTTAATTTTAATTCATTTTTTACGACTAAAGTCGCAAATTCATTTCCGACTTGTGCCTGTTTTTTTAAAATTTCTTCTCAGCTAAAATTAGGCTGTTAGAAAGAAGGAAGAATCAGTATGAAAAAAATTATTTTTACTGCCCTCCCATTTTTGTTAGCTAGTGGCGGGATATTTTATTGGTACCATGATAACTACGGAACCAATGATTATTACACAAAAATTAACCAAGCTGGAACACGTACGTATATCGGTGAAGGAGCTGGACATAAGGTCTATAAATATCGTTACAAATTAGCCAGTTTTAATGCTTGTGGCGAAGAATTAGACATTGATTTCAACTCGAGAAAAGACCATCCCATGAAAAAAGATGCTTACCTGATTGTTCATGTAAATCATAAAAAAGGTGTTATGGGGTGGGAAGAAATCGCGAAAAGTCAACTACCTAAAAAAGCTGAAAATCACTTAAACTAAAAACATACACGTCTTAAATAAACCGTACTTTTTAAATTGGTGCTAGCGTGAGGTTTTACATTAAACCACTAGCAGTGTTTCTTTTTTATAGCCACTGTAATCTGCAACATGTAATAATGCTTGAGCATTTTCCACTCTTTGGCGCGTCGGTGGTTCAATTCCTT
>NZ_JAFLVT010000010.1 GCF_017316025.1 Candidatus Enterococcus myersii | reverse complement strand
CTTAATTTGACAAATGAAATTTTGAAAAAAGTGTTCGCTCTCTTAGCAAGAAAAAGCATTAGAAAATTTCTCCGTTATTTCTTTTGACTAATAGTAGGAAAAGGAAGGTGTACAATATTTTTGAACTTACACAAAATATTGTACACCCTCTAATATTTTTCCCTAGACAACTTTTGGTTCAATCACTTAATTTGAAAGAATTTCTTGTAATTGATGGCAGATTTTCTCTGCTTGGTCTTCTGTTTTAGCGATGATTAATAAGGTGTCGTATCCTGCCATTGTTGCTATAAATTGAAACATGGGTATTTGATCCATGTAATTCGCAATGATATCCGCACCATTTGGAAAAGTATGAATTGTTACGATGAAGGACGTTCTTTCATATGAAATAGTATACTCCTGAATACTTTTAAATAATGCTCCAACATCCTTTTTA
The DNA here is from genome assembly GCF_017316025.1 of Candidatus Enterococcus myersii. Lineage (GTDB taxonomy): Bacteria > Bacillota > Bacilli > Lactobacillales > Enterococcaceae > Enterococcus_C > Enterococcus_C montenegrensis. The sequence continues at coordinate 35,971 of NZ_JAFLVT010000010.1, read as the reverse complement.
CTATCTTCGTTTATTATCAAAAGTCTCATTTCCCCTTCCTTGGAAAATGATTTGACAATTCGCAAATCCTTCATATCTCTTGAGATAGTTGCCTGAGTTTGGCATTCACCATAGGAACGTAATATTTTCAGAAGTTCATTTTGGCTTGAAATTTCATTTTCAGTGACGATTTTTTTTATTAAGTTTTGTCGTTCTTTCTTTTTTATAAGCCCTCTCCCCTTAAACCATTCATGAGTTGCTGCAACGTATGATTAAGGAAGAATCGTTGTCCCTACACCATTTTTGAAAATGTCTCCCAATCTTTCTAAAGAGGTGATAATCGTTTTACAATGGGGCTGTGTTTTCACATATTCAATGGCAGCTTCTACCTTTGGTAACATACTACCTGGAGCAAAATGTCCTTCTGCAATATAATTTTTCAATTCTGAGACAGTTACTTGATCTAGCCATTGCTCATTTTCTTTCCCAAAGTTTAAAGCAATTTTCTCTACGCCTGTCAAAATAATCAGAACATCTGCTTCAACCAATTCTGCTAACTTCCCGGTAGCAAAATCTTTATCGATCACAGCTTCGATTCCCGAACCCGATTCTTTACTTGTTTTAATGGTCCAATCTCTGAAAAAACATTTATTTTATTCTTCAAACAAATTCCCCCTAAAATTTTCTTGTGAACTTACTGCTGAGAAATTCCCATCTTTTCTAAAGTGCGGCCAGTTTTGAAATAATTCTCTCCATTGTATGCTGAAGCAATATGAATACAAGATTCAACAATCGGCACACGAATTCCTTTTGATTTAGCCAATTCGTAACAAGGAACAAGCAAATATGGAACGTCTTCTGTGATGTAGCGATGTTTCGATGATGCTGGCGCACTATTGATTTTCACATGAGTGGTTGAAGCACGGTTGAAATCATAAACAGTTTCATACGAACTATCATATAAAGCATTCATTGCTTCAAGCTCTGTTCTCAAAGAATAGCCCCAACTTTTTCCAACAGCTAAACGTTCTTCATCCATCTTAGCCGCTGCATTTGCAGTCGCTACACTACAACAATCTCGATAATAGTTGTAGTTTCCTTCAAAGTTTTCCAAAATGCCCATGTTCAAGGTTGTTAACAAAGGGTGTCCCCCAAAATTAATGTTTTCCAGTCCTGCTTCAATTGGATCGTCCAAGACCTCGATTGGAATAGGGATCAGTTTTTTTAGAGTATCTAGTAAATCAGAAGTTGTGTTCTCTTTCGGAAAGATACTTAATGGTAAAAAGCTTTTGAGACCCATGATACAAATAACTCCCGGCTCAACGATTCGGCAAGCCCACGGAATACTGATACAATCGATAAAGGTCAAATTCAACTCTGGCATCATCGCATCTTCCTTCATTTTATTTAAGACCAGTCCTCCATAGTTACCTGGCATGATGACAATTCTATGTTCAGAAGTCAGATAGGGCAGCATATCTTTGAAGAAAATTTCTTGAGCAAAAGAAGGACAAACCATGACGACATTTTTTGAAAAAGAAAGTGCTTGTTTTATATCAGTAGTGGCAATCTTTATTTCCGCACTTCCTGATAACATCATTTTTTCTCCATGATGTTCAGATAGAGCAACAATTTTTCCGCTATCGCTAATTGCATCAACTTGAGTTGAAAATTTTGGATTGTCATATAAACATACTTCAATGCCGTTTTTCGCTAAATGATAGGCAGCAGTGACACCACCGTTCCCTGCACCAATAATTGTTACGTTTTCCATTGCTTTCCATCCTTTCTATAACGCGATGATTGAAATAATTAAAGTTATAAGATTCACAACAATAATGGTAATGATTGGGGTTTTTATAAATTTCATCCAAGTTGAATACTCAACCTTATTTAGTTCTAGAGTCCCCATAAGAATGCCTGACGTAGGACTCGTTAGATTGATAACACCATGGGTAGCTGCAAAGACCATAATCATGATTTCTGGTGGGAAACCCATTCGATGAGCTAACCCCCCCATGATCGGCATGGTTACATAAGCCAATCCAGAAGATGATGGAATCAAGAAAGATAGAACAAAGTAAATTGCATAAGAACCTAATACAAAGAGAATAGGAGAGAGTCCATCCAAGAGGTTGGTTGCACGATCTAACAAGAACAAATCAAGATTTGTTGATGACATCAATGCTGATACACCTCTTGCCACAACGATAATCAACACAACTGAGAGCATGTCGCTTGCACCAGCAACAAAAGAAGTAATCGTTTGTTTTTCACCTATCTTGAAGAAAGCAGCAATAATGATACTCATCAATAAAAACCACATAGCTAAGTCACCAAAATACCACTCACCTAGATTGACCCCCGTCAAAAAGGAGCTCCAACCATTAAAGATCTCAATACCAAATTTCTGCCAAGGAATGAGAGAAACCACCATGATAATGAATGTAAATGCGAAAAATAGTAGAACTGTTTTATGCTTGCTAGTAAATTCTAGTGTTTTTGATTGATCTGTTTTAAAGTGTTTTTCACTTTCTTCTTGTTCTTGAAGTGAAAGAATCGTTGACCCTTTTTCTTGCTTTACTTTTTTTGCATATTTCATTACATAGTAAATTGCACAGGCTGTTGTTGTGAACCATAAAACACATCCTAAAGCTATAACCAACCCTGTGTTTGTTTGAATGTGAATTGCCGTCAAAGCGTCCATTGCGACTCCTGTAGCGAAGGGATTCACCGTTGAACCAAGAACCCCTGCTCCCGATCCTAATAGAACAGTTCCAATGGATACGATAGGATCAAAACCAGCGACAATCATAACAGGTGTTAATATGGCATAAAAAGGAATTGTTTCTTCAGCCATTCCGAAAGTTGTACCGCCAATTGAAAAAAGTATCATTAACACCGGAATAATCCTTAACTCATTCCCATTTAGTCTTCTTACAACTTTTTGAATACCAGCTTCTAGGGCACCTGTTTTGTTCACGATACTCAAAAATCCACCCAGAATTAAGATGAAAATACAAATATCAATAGCATCTTTAAAACCGTTAAATGTAGCCATAACAACAGTGGAAAATTTTGCCGGAACTACTTCAGCTACACCTCCTTCATCCATCAACAAAGTTGGAGAAAAGCTTTTGCCTGAGAGAATAATGGAAATTAAAGCCAGTACGATTAAAATAAGAAACAAGATACTAAAAGAAGACAGTGATAGCTTTTTCTTTTTTTTCATAACATATCTCCTAGTTTTTTTTGGGAAAGCGCTTTCCTTGTTTAATATCATAACTCCTTAATGTATAATTAATGTGTTGGAAATGTATAAAATCTTGTGAAATGTATAAAAGTTGTCGGAGGGAGAAAAGATGGAAGTACTTTTGATTGAAGATGATCCCGAAATCGTTAATCTGCTCACATTCTATTTGGAAAGTGAACAATGGAAGGTTGTAACATGCTCAGACTATACAACAGCACTTAATACAATAAATGGTAATTGCTCCGTGTTTGTCATTGACCTTTGTTTGCCGGATGGTGATGGGCTCGATTTAGTAAAATTTACGAAGAAAAACTACCCTGAAGTACCAACGATTATTATCTCTGCAAAATCTTCTAGTCTAGATCGTGTAAAAGGATTAGAGCTTGGTGCAGACGACTACATTATTAAACCATTCTTACCCCAAGAGCTTATTTACAGAATCAGACAGACAAAATCACTGAACACAAAAAAAAGTATCCTTTCAATTTCTGGATACACAATTGATTTAGAAAAACGTTTAATTCAGGAAAATAATGAAGCCATATTTTTGAGTACTAAAGAATATGAATTGTTGAAGTATTTAATAAATAATCTTGGAATAGCACTTGCGAGAGAACAATTGTTGGAGCATGTCTGGGATAGTGGAGAATATGTCAGTGATCGCTCCATTGATAACCAAATAAAAAATATTCGAAAGAAATTGCCTCATCTCATTATAGATACGATTTATGGGTATGGTTATAGGTTAAATAAATGAAAAAAAGTTCTTGGTTAAGTAATCGATCTATTAAAATTCTTATTCTCGTGTTCTCGATGGTTTTTATATTCGGTTTCGGAATTTTATTTTTCTTTTCTTATGTATACTTTGAAAATATTTTTGAAGATAGAGTAATAGATGAATACACTTATAAAAAAAACAAAGCACTTGGCATTAAAAATGAATGGATTGTTGGAGTCACTACAAATAATATTGATGTTGTCGAAGCAATTCATGGAGATGAGGTAAAAAAGCTTGTTGAAAGTTTAGAGAAAAAACAAACGGAGCCAAAAAAGATTTATCGAGAAAAAATAAATGATAAAAGATTGTTAATTATGATTGAACTAGATACGGTAAATGGGGAACAGATATATAAATACTCCTTGATACGAGATATTTACTTAGAAATAATGGCAAAGATATTATTTATATTTTTAGCTTTTTTACTCGTTATATTTAGTATTGCGATCGCTTTTTTTGTCAACCTATCAACGCAATTATATAGAAATATCTCAAAGGTTAATGAACAATCCAAAAGACTTTCTGAAGATGTATATGATTCTGAAGATATCGTTGTTCATTCTAAAGATGAAGATATTACCTCGTTGGTCTCGTCCTTTAACAAATTAAAAAGAAGGTTGACCGAAAAAGATGCTACACAACAATCCATTATTCGATTTGTCTCTCATGAAATAAAAACTCCAACTATGATAATAAAGGGGTACACAAATGCTGCACTCTCGGGAATTCACCCTAAAGGAACACTCAAAGAAACCTTAAAAGTAATTGATACTCAAATACTGCGGATTGAACAAAAAACAAATGAACTTCTAAGACTGTCTGAAGTTGCAAATGAAAAGGAAAAAGGAAAGTACAAAGAGTCAATAAACTTATCTGCCTTAATTCAAAAACATATTGAATTGTTTGAGTCCATATCAGAGAAAAAAATTAATTTCAACCCGGAATGTTCTTTTTACATTAGTGGTTACGAAAATTTATTAAATATATTTTTAGAGAACATAATTCAAAACCAAATAAATTATTCAAAGGACTACATTTCAATTGAAATTAGTCAAGAAAATAGAGAATGTACCATATTATTTAAAAATGATGGACAAATAGTAAATTTAGAAAATTATCCTGATATTTTAATGCCCTTTTCAACTAAAAATCCCAAAGGAAGTGGTTTGGGTCTGACAATTGTGTCTGAAATCCTTGCAATTCATAATGCAAGAATTTCATTAATTAAAAACGAAAAATTGACTATATTTAAAGTTAGCGGACTAAAAGGTTCTGTTGCAAAGTTGTTAAACGTACCTGAAAAGGGGGGCCAAAATTAGTTTAACCATTTCTTTATGTCTTCTGCACGAAAAGATGGACCATGGAAATCCAACACATGAACCCGGTGAGTCAAGCGATCTACCATTGTTGCTGTAATTATGAGATCTTTAAACGTTTCTTCCCAGCGATCAAAGGACAGGTTTGTCGTGATGGTCATCAAACCGACAGTCGTCCGATTCGAGAGAAGATTAAATAGTATCTCGCTTCCTATTTGGTCAAATGGTGCATAACCTAATTCGTCTAGAACAACCGAGTCGGATTTGCCAAATCGGCGCTTATAACCATTCAACTGGTTCGCACTCATGGATTCTTTTAGTTCGATGACCAAGTTAGAGTTATTAATGAATAAGGCACTTTTTCCGGAGAGGCAATCTTCCATTCCTAGAAAAGGAACTAAACCCATCATATTATTGAATAAAATTGTCAGATCTAGGTTTTGATCTAAAAATGGAAGATCTTTCTGACTATGAAGCAATTATTAGTATTGTAAAAAATCACGAAAGGGTATTTTAGATTACTGCATAGGCTGCTTGCCCAAATTCATCGGATACTGGAAAATAATCAGTTAAATACTATTACTATCGATGTTATAGAAGCAACAAGGGATAGTTTAGTTATCGGATTGTGATAACGCCAATTATTATAGTGTAAAAGGCGCCATTTAAAACTAAAAATGACATCTAGCGTTCTGGCGTATGATTAGGGTGTGTTTTAAATATTTAAGAAAAGTAGGAAATAAATTTGAAAATTGCTTATATTCGAGTTTCATCCATCGATCAAAATGAACAACGCCAAATTGAAGAAATGGAAAAGTTTGGCGCTGAAAAAATTTTTATAGAAAAGCAATCCGGAGCAACTATCAGTCATCGGCCAATTTTTCAGGAAGCTTTAGATTTTGTCAGAGAGCAAGATATTTTTATTGTAGAAGCCATTGATCGACTTGGACGAAATTATGACGAGATTATCGATTCAGTTAATTATCTAAAGAAGAAGAATGTGCGACTTATTATCACCAGTTTACCAATCATGGCTGAAGCAATCGGAAATCCTCTCCTGGATAAATTCATCAAAGACTTAATCATTCAAATCTTAGCCATGATTGCTGAGCAAGAACGTTCTGAATCTAAACGACGCCAGGCCCAAGGAATTAAGATTGCAAAAGCGAATGGTGTTTATAAAGGACGTCCTAAGCTGTATAGTGCAGACACAAAAGATCCCCAACGTCGCCTTGTTTATAAAAGCATCGTTGAAGATCTTAAAAAGGGTGTTGCGATTGCTAAAATTGCAAAAGACTACAATGTGACTAGGCAAACAATTTACCGAATAAAAAAAGACATCGACCAACTAATTGTATGATTTCTTTTTTGAATCACTTAATAATTAATTAGCTTCGTCATCAATACAGACAATCGTTTAGATTAATCTAGCTAAGTCGATTATATTCATGTTAACGAGAATTTAGTTAACATAAATATAACAATGCAGAACCCATCCCGATTTAAAGCTATTTACCATTGACAACTCCCAGATAGCAGAATAAAGTTCAACACTCAGCAAATCTCTGCTGGGTGTTTTTGTTATATTATCACTGAATCGCACTTTTTCTGGTAGTTAATTATGAACCTATTTGATTTCAGAATGAATAAGTTTGGTCAAAAATTGTTTCAATAATTCTGCTTCTTCTGATGAAAAATCTTTGAGGACCTGTTGATTCATTTCTTCAGTCGTACTTTTAATCGAAGTTTTCATTTGATTGGCCTTATTAGTTGGTGTTACAAATATTATCCTTCTATTATCGGGATCAACTTCTCTATTAATCAGGTCTAATTTTTGCATTTTATCTAAAATCCCAGAAACCGTTGGTGCCTCTAAGTGAAGTTTTTTCCCTATCTCCTTAGGCGTAGTTTTATTATCTGGTACGGACCATATGTAGGTTAAGACACCGGCCTGTGCAGACGTAATCCCTTGTCTTTCTAATAATTTACTATAATACTTGAAAACTTTATGTTGGGTAACACTCAATAAATAATTCATACAATTGTCTACCATGATAAATCCCTCCAGTAATCATTGACAGAACTATAGTATCATGTTAAGTTCTGATTGAAAACATTTTTGGCACAAAACTATTTTGTTGAAAAAGGAATTTTGAGTATGGATACATTTAAAGCATTGATTGTGAGAGAAAATAATGGGGACGTCAGTTATCAAGTAGAAGAGCACACGAAGAAAGATGCGTTGGACGATGGAGAAGTTTTGATAAAAGTCGCATATTCTTCAGTTAATTACAAAGATATGTTAGCTGTCCAAAAGAATGGCGGCGTTATACGAAATTATCCTATGATTCCAGGAATCGATTTAAGTGGAACAATTGAAGAGTCTGCAGATCCTAATTATACTAAGGGGCAGCAAGTCCTAGTCACTGGCTATGATATGGGAATGACGCATACTGGAGGTTTTTCAGAATATGCTAGAGTACCTTCTTCATGGATCGTACGGTTACCTGAAAACTTATCGATGAAGGAAGCCATGATTTTTGGTACTGCTGGTTTAACCTCAGCTCTTTCCATTTTTGAATTAGAAAAAAATGGAATGAATCCGTCTCTTGATCAAGCTATTCTAGTGACTGGAGCTACAGGTGGAGTAGGTAGTATCGCACTAAAAATCTTATCCCAAGCTGGATACAAAAATATTACTGCATTGGTTAGAAAAGAAAATCAGATCCAAGTTGCCAAGGAATTAGGTGCGCAAAAAGTTATTCTCCTGAGCGATTTTGAGTTCACAAAAAAGCCATTGGCTAAGCAAACTTTTAATTACATTTTAGACACTGTAGGAGGAGAACTAGTTTCAAATTTACTTCCGTATATATGTTATCAAGGAAGTGCATCTCTATGCGGAAATGCCGGAGGGATTAAATTAAATACAACTGTCTTACCGTTCATATTGCGTGGAATAAATCTTATTGGTATTGATTCAGTAAATATATCGCAAGATTTTAGACAAATGATCTGGGCGAAAATGGCCAAAGAATGGAAAATAACGGACAGTACTCTATTCACTGAGATCTCATTAAACGAACTTCCCGATACAATTCAATTGTTAAAAGAGGGGAGACATCTTGGTAGAACAGTTATAGATATTACGAAATAATATTCCTTAAAAATAAGTATAGATAGAGAATAGTCACCCCATATGTAAAATGGGAACTTTCATTCTCTATCTATATATTTTGAGATGGGGGCATTGAATTATGAACTATGTTCATCTGTCAGCTGAAGAGCGTGGACAAATAGAAGCGTATTTGTTCTCAAACCGAGATAGTACGTTGATTGGATCGACATAGGTCAACGATCTCTAGAGATATCAAACGTGGGTCCGAGCAAAGAAAGAAGAATAGTCTCGCTAGTTTGCCATATCAAGCAACAAGTGTCGGCAACATGGCACGCATTCGTAAGAAAAATTGTGGAACAACAACTAAGACCACCGTACACAATACTAAAACGATTATGAAGTATCTCGAAATGAAATATTCACCTGAACAGATAGCAAATGCTGTCCGTAGTGTAAAAGTCTATACTTCAACGATATACACCTGGATATACAAGAAAATCGTTCCTATTGATATTAAGAGATTACGTGGTCACGGAAAACGCCAGCTCAAAAGTTCAAACTAGAATACGCGAGAATTACATGATATTTTCAAGAGGATATTTCATTTGTTATAAAAATGTTTTTACGAACAATTACAATTTTTTGAATTTTATATAATTATAAAGCTAAGCGAAAGACGAACGATGTTTATCTAATAACAGTGAATAGTTGCACTTAATCTTAACATTCGCCAGTAATTTTAATCTTTGTATAATATATCTTATGTAAACTAAAATATTCCGCGTACATTTTAATTGTGTAAAAAAACAAGCATTATATTTATGCTTGTTTTTAAAATCTTTCCTCTTTTGCTAACTTGAGATAATATTCACCTAGTGAGGTTAATTCACACGACTTTTTGCGCATCGCTGCATAGTACATGTGATCTTCTCCAACTGGTTTGACTAAACCATTACTTGTTAATTTTTGTAATTTTTTAAAAAGTTTAACGTTGTTTTCATCTGCATATGGTTCAATAACCTCATGTTTATCAGATAAAGTATTAGTTTCTTCATAAGAAGGATCTAATGGAATTTCCTTTGACTTAAACATCTCAGGTAGTTCTCTTAATATTGATACGTCAATTGGAGGCGTTACTTTTCTAATTATATCAAACCTAGATACATTGGATTTAAATACAGGTCTTTGCCCCCAAGGCCCCAAAGCTTTATCTATATATGAATAGATACTGCCGGGTGTAATATATCCAAGAAGATCAGAGGCGCCGCCTTCCAGTGCACTTATTAAAAGAGCTGTAAATAATCCATGCCCATCAAGTTCAACAGAAAGCTCATCTGCTTTACTAGCCGTGAGTATTGTGACTCCATCATTGAGACTAGTTTTGGTTCCATCACCCGAAAAATTCCCCATATTACCAGAAAAACAACAATCTAGAATTACAATTTTATTATTAATTCTAGAGTCATTAGCCCACATTAATATATCATCCATAGAAACACCTGGAGTATGTGGTGACATATCTGGAGTTACTAATGATGCTTTTCCATATTCATCCACATACCCGTGTCCTGAGTAGAAGAAAATTGCAGAATCTGAGTCCCCCTTAAACAAATTTTGTATATGCTCAGTTAATTCATCCTTGGTAAGTACGTTTTCCTGTAATTTTACATCATAATTTAAAGCCCCATCTGCATGTCTCTTCAGAATCTGCGCAATAGCCTGCGCATCATTTACACAACCCTTTAAGCTTTTCCCCTCGCCATAATTATCAATTCCTACTACTAAAGCTTTCTTCATGTCATAGTCCCATAACCCAATTAGAGATATTATCCCAAGTCCAGTCTTTTATCACAGTATTTCTTAGTTCAATTGGACGAGAAATACCTTTGTCAGATGAATATCCCCAGATGGCGAGAACTGGAATTCCTTCGTCTAAAGCACATTTGATTTCCCAAAGCTGCCCGTCTGCATTTTTCGTATTTCTTGTAAAAATAATAATCATACCATCGCAGCCTTTGATTCTAGATCTACAATTTGTTTTCCAACTTGAATCCCAAGGTTGCTTTACAGACATGTCTGTAAAATCAATTGAAGAATGATTATTATTACGTTGTCCGATAAGAAAATCTCGCAACATCTTATCTTCCATAGCAAAACTTGTGAAAATTCGCTTACTTTTCATATTACTTCTCCATATTCTCAATAAATAGAAATCTTATTTTAATTACATGATATCATAAATATAAATTAACGAAAATGATGAAAGGAAGAAAATGATGGATACTTTAACTAGTTTAATTAATCAGCTAATAACTTCAGGAGGTATTGGTTTTATCAATTTATTCTTACTAATTAGATTAGACTATATTAATTTTTCTAAAGAAAACAAGGAGGATAAATACCTATATTTATTGTTTTTCTCAATAGTAAACTATTCCATTTACTTACTGATAGTAGAAGTAAGTAAATATTTTTCTCTACCTATCGCATTTCATATCCCTATAGCTATTTTGTTTGTTCTTATTCTATCCATAATATTTACTTTTATACTGTGGATCCCTTTAATAAAAATATTGTTCAAAAAAGTTAATGACTATCGAGGAAAAGATAAACGTTCATCATACGATAGTCGTTCAATAAAAAAAATTGCTTTCAGTTTTAAAGAAAACAAACCTATATTTATTTTTGACTTTGATAACAATCTGGTTTTTTCAGGAATATCTGGATGGTTCTCAGATATAGATGAGGCGGATTTTGAATTTATCTTATATCCATTTAATGAAAGTACAGAATTAGATAATTATGATACTCTTATTAAATATGTTTCAACTGAAAATATCGATGCGGACGTTTACATTAACATTGATAAAAAAATTAAGGTCATAATTATAAATTAACTATTTTGTTTTTGGTGGATTCGCTGTAGTTCTTACAGGCTTCGGATTTCCGATACTTCTTGTTTCAGAACCATTGCTTGGATTACTCTTGGTTAAACTTTCCAAAGTTCTATTACTAAAATTTTTTTCCATATCAATTCCCCTCTCAAATTATGAACCGTTTAAATGCTCTTCTAAAGATTGAAAGTTTTTAGCACCTATAATAGCTTTACAAAATTGCTTGTACTGACTTCTGGTACATATATTTTTTTCTAACAATAGATTGCCTAGATTTAATAAATCATGAATTTCTATATCTTTATCAGGAACCTCTTCACCACCAGAAGAAACCTTTAAGTTGGATATATCTAAAAATTTTCTGAAATCAGAATCTTGACTGGTTATCAGTGAAACTTGCTGGAATAAACATCCTGCCAAAATTGCAATATCCCCACTATCAGTTGTAGATTTGTAGCTTCTACCATTTTGGAATTGAGTGAATTTTTCTCGAATATCTTCGAAAATACTTTGATAAATATCGTATTCTTCCTCTGTCAATTGTTGCTCATCTTCTGGATCGAATAACTTCCATGTTAAGGATTTTTCAATTTTATCTTGATAATATTCTTTCATCTCAACAAGAATTAATTCGCTCATAACCTCTTTATGAATAAAGATAGCACCATATAGTTCTTCAAGCCATTCGTCTACTGCAAATTTTTTAAATTCATATATATAAATAAGTATGTTTGCATCAATGAATGTATAAATTTTTTCATCCATTATTTGCCTCCACACTGTTTTGTTCGAAATACATACTCAGTGTTTCTAACTTTCCAAAATATTTCTTGCATGTTGGTTGATCCAATTCAGAACTATCAATTGCAGATTTATTTCGTAATAGTTGTAATTTATGTTCCATTTCTTTTAGGTAGGGATCATTATTCTCCAATTTAATATCTTTTAATAATCCATCAATTTTTGTTGTGGATAAATTTAATTCTTTATACCTTTTATATAAAGTTTCATATGGGACCTGCGATAAATCTGATAGTGAAAAAAAAATTTCAATATCGTTGTATTTCAATTTTCTTAAGCTTCGATATTTATCAAAGACCACTTCTTCTGGCAATAATACATTAGCTGCAAAATGATCTGCAGCACGCTCATTTTCTAAAACATTTTTAATTTCAGCAATATTTTCATCCAAATGATAAATCTCATGTGCAATTGTAAATTTTTGAAGTCTTAAATTAAAGTTTGAATTAATAAATATAAATTTTAAGTTCTGCTTGGTCGCACTAAATCCTTCTGCTTCAGAGTCATTGATTGTGTCATAAATTAAATTTATTTTTTTAATTTCAGCAATTGATTCAATCGTCGGACCAATAAAATCTAAGCTTTCAAGTTCTTTTAAGAAAAGTATAGCTACTTGTCCTGCTTCTTTATGAATTTTATCTCGAAGCGATTCGTTCATTCTCATAGATTCCTTTCAGACGAATATAATCATCTATTTGTACTTTCACTTTAGACATTTTATTACGTGCTAATCTAGAGTTAAACTCTCCTCTGGTTCGAATAATAAAGTCCCCATCTTTAATAGCACTCGAATTTAAAAGTTCCTCCACAGATACACCTAACACCTCTGCAAATTTAAATATCAAATCTTTATTGAGAACTCTATCTCCTTTCAAAAGCATTGCAACATAGCTGCGCGAAATGCCCATTTTCTTTGCTAAATAGTCCTGTGTAAGCTTTTTTTCCTGCACCAATACGTTTATCTGTTCTAATATTTTTTCCATCGATATTCACCTCCTTACTAATTATAAAATGAATAGTCACAAATGTCACTAAATAAATCGTGTCAATTGTGACTATTATATTTATCTTAACTAGTATTTTTAGTATCTATGGGATAGTAAGATTAATCAGCAAAAAATCCATATTATGTTATAGACTCTAAACTCTGACTTCTGATATTTTAATCAAGAAACTATTTATTATTTTTTATCTAGGCTATCTTTTTTGTGCAGAATAATTATCGGTAGACTAGTTCCTTGAATGCCAAATTATATTTAATTAAGGATTGATTAACATATATACCAAATCCACACACTAAACTACTTTCTTCTTTTATAGCGGTTCCAATTTTTCTTCCATCATGATCATATGCTTCTAAAAAATCCCACACCTTTTTTTAACAGTAAACAAAAAGATAAGCTCTATCTATTATGCTGAGACATCTTAAAAAATATGCTAGCTATTTTGCTTCTTCTGAAATTATCATTTACAAATACCTCTTAAATTATAATTTATTTTTTCGCAAATAGTTAATACCAAAAATACAATTGGAATACATAAAATCCAATATCTTTTCCACATCTATATCTTCATTACTATTGTAATAAACGGAAAGCAACACATTAAATTTTTCAAATACACTTTCAGGAACGGATAACAATCCTAACCCTTTGCTAAACTTGATCTTATTAGCAGTTAACAATGCTGTTCTCTTTTTGTCGTCCCAAAATATTTGATTTTTCGAAATGAATAGAAACAATCGTAGGGCTTTTTCAGTTTCTGATATCTCTTGATTCATTATCTCACCATACTGATTGTTTACCTCGTCTTCAGTTAACATTGGTGGCACATATCTTCCTTGAATAGTCGATACTTCTACCCCACCGGTTCGTATTTCACCGGGAAAAAGCGCATCCTCCGATGCAACGATTCGATTAATCCGCTTACTTGTCTCTAACAAGGGCTCTTGTACGTCGTTTAAAAGCATTTCAAAGCCTCTTTTTAAGTTAACGACGGTCAGGACATCATCTACAGTCACGTTATTGGCCCGATTATACTTAATAATCTCTTCTGTTTGTAATAGCGTTGTATTCAATCCTTCAAATTTTCCCGCATTATACACCAGTTCCACCATGTTTTTCTTCAATAAATACACTGATTCTTTGCGAGATAAGTGGTATTTATCAGGAAAGTTAGGCTGCTTTTATTCGTTCATTTTCTCACCTCTTGAATTTTTCCTTCTATTATATAGGGTATATAGGGCATTATTCTGTCATAAATCCAAACTCTTTACGGCAGTATCTTTGTCTTCCTGGGTGATTCCAATATAGCGTAAGGTCTCCCGTTGTGAAGAATGGTTGAGCAGCGACTGAATGATCTCTGTTTTGGTTCCTTGCTTGTACAAAAAATAGCCAAAGGTCTTACGCATCGAATGGGGACCAATTTCTTTTAACCCAACTGCAGTTCCTGCTTCATGAATGATCCGCCAAAGGCTTTGTCGGGTCAAAGGCGTATCTGCTCCTTTTCGACTTGGAAACAAATACTTGCTGAAGTCTTGTGCTTGTAACTGCTCAGAAAATTCCGATTGAACATAATCGAGAATCACTTTTCGTAATTTGTTCGAAATGAAGACCGAATTGTGTTTGGCCGTTTTTTGTTCCTTCATGGCCAGACGTTCTTTGACAATCACCCGTCCACGAGAAATTTCTAATACATCACTTAATTTCAACTGTCTTAAATCGGAGATTCGATAGGCTGTATTGATCCCAATCGAAAAAAGCACCAAATTTCGTTGCCCATATTTTCCGGAAGCCAAAATGGCCTTCATGGCATCGATCTTTTTTTTGTCGCGAATCGGTTCTACGCTCTTCATTTTTAGTCCCCTCTCAAATGTTACTTAATATGATTATAACAGATAATAAGTCACATTTAAACAAGCTATAGAAAAAAGGCCCTAAAAGAAAAGTGATTTTCTCTTAGAGCCTGTAAGGATGGAGCGATTTTAACGAATGTGACAGAATCCGATTGTGTCACATTGGACTTTTGATATTTTCGGTAAGATTTGATTATCTCAGAACATTAATATTGCCCCTTTAAAAAATTTTGTTGTTCTATTCTGAAAATTCAAAATTTTCAGTCTATATAATTAACTTATATTCAGTTTTACCAAATGATAAGCTTTAAAAAGTATTCAGAATTTAGTCATGTTATGGATCCAATAAAGTAGATATGGAATATTTATTTTCTCTTGTCTAATTTATAAGAACTAAATGATTTCATCATTGTTTTGACACTTTTAGTTGGGAGCGTCAATAATTTTGTGTAAATGGTTCTTCCCTACTGTAGATTGTTTCTAATTCTCCATTGGTTGACTCAGCATTTGTTCGAGCTCGCCTTCGGCCTGTTGGAAACCTTTATGACTGCGACCTAGGAATTTTTGGTTGTGAGTATCAAAAGACGAGACTAAGAAACGTTCCATCGACTCTTCATTTTGGAACTGTTCCTTGCGGTGGCTGTATTTCTTGATTTGCTTATTAAAGGATTCAATCAAGTTCGTAGAGTAAATAGTCTTGCGTATGGCTAATGGGAAATCATAGAAAGTGAGCAGGTAATCGTTCGAAAGGATCGATTCCACCATTTTTGGATAGCTGATTTTCCATTTTTACGCAAAAGCACCACGTGCTTCCAATGCCGCCTTTTTAGATGACGCTTGATACACCATTTTAAAATCATCACAGACTTCCTTACGATCATCGACACGCACTTTGTGACTGATATTACGGGAAACGTGCACACAGCAATGTTGAAAACGGGCTTTGAGGTAGAACCGCTGCACGGCCCCTGCCATCCCCTTTAAGCCATCCGTGATGAAAAGGAGGACGTTTTTCACGCCACGTTGCTGGAGGTCTATTAAAATCTCTTCCCAAATCGTGATAGATTCAATTGGTGCAATCGCATAACTTAGTACTTCTTTAGTGCCGTCTTCTCGTATACCAATGGCAATATAGATTGCTTCTTTGGAGACGGTTTGCCGTTTTAAAGGAATATAAGTAGCATCCATGAAAATAGCGACATACTTATCATTTATAGTTCTAACTTTAAATGCATTTACTTCTTCAGTCAGCACTTTAGTCATGTTGGACATGGTTTGGGGCGTGTAGTGATGCTCATACATTTTCTCAATCAAGTCTGCGATTTCCGACATGGTAATACCTTTTCGGAAGAGGTGAATGACGGTCTCCTCTAAGGTATCATTCGTCCGTCTATAAGCAGGAACAGTCTGTTGCTTGAACTCGCCGTTGCGGTCGCGCGGAATCTGGAGATGAAGTTCCCCGTACTCGGTCTTGACCGTACGGTCATAGGAGCCGTTACGAGAATTACCCGTGTTAAAACCAATGCGATCGTACTTTTCGTAATAGAGGAAAGCCGTTAACTCCGTTTTGAGAAGCGTATTGACAGCTTTTTCCAAATGGACACGGAATAATTCATTCAAATCGCCTTTGTTCGCTAGAGTCTTTAGAATTTCTGTAGTAAAATCGTTCATATGGAAGTCCTCTTTTCTGTGAATGTATTGTGGTAACTCTATTCTACAGAAGGGACTTCCTTTTTTCTATTTACACAAAATATTTTACACTCTCATCAAATCATTAGAATCGTGATAAGACATTGTATTAAATCTAATCCTTTATCCATTTCTTATCAATCTTACTTCGCACCATCTCCAATACTTATTAGTTGCCAGGTCAACTGTTATCAGATCATCTTGCCCGTCTCATTCTCTTTCTCACATTATATTCTCTTCATTTATCGGTAGCTGCTAAGGAATTTACTGATAGTTCTTTCAATATTAAAGTGGTAAATCTTTCTTTGTAAAGATAACATTTGACGCTGCATATAGAACGAAAGCAATGGTTCCTAAAGCAACTAATCCCCAACCAAACTCGCCACTAGCTAATATCGCATCTGTATCAAATAGAGTTGTTATCGTTAGATACTCGAGTATAACTGGAGCATCGTCCATCAGTTGCTGAACCATAGTAAGTAGGAAGAAAGCAAATGGTATCCCCCCACCGATAGCTAAAGCTAATCCTGAGCGGTTAAATAGAGTTGATGCGAAGAATGAAACAGAGCTTATGGCTAGGATTAAGATGAGTAGACCAAGACTTAACCAAAAATAAGTTTCTGTATCAAATTCCAGAGCAGCATCGACAGATCTTGCAGATGATACCATGGTATGGTTTGCCATCGTAATGATTTGTTTTTTATTTAAATCAGTTGCTTTCATAGACGCCTCTAAAGCGGTAGGATCTTTAATTAAAGTCAAATTATCTTTCACTTGGGCACTATTCATATTTAAGGCCTTTGCAGAAGAGTCAATAACAGCCTGTAATAAGAGTTCGCGATTGGCTTTCGTAATCATGACAGTTGGCTGAGATTTTCCTTTATTTTCTTCATTCTTTTCAGCTTTAAGTGCAGTTATTTCATCTGCTAGAAATTGACGGTACTCATTAACAGAAATTCCTTGTACACTTGCACCAGCCTTCAATGCGTCATTACTTGCTAATATCATCGCCGGGTTTTTGATCAATTCCTCAGTTGTGATTTCAATATCATCATCTTCCATGTCATCATCATCTTCATAGATATCCCGACGTTCATCGGTGATAATTTTTGCAGCCTCTTCATAGGAGTGATCCTTGATGACCTCTCCTAAGTATATTGAATAGGCGTCCAGATCCATATCGCGAGCTTCAGCAGCATCTCGCATAGCTTGTTCATTATCTTTAATTAAATATAAATGTTCAGATAGATAACCTTCACTTTTATCTAATGTTTCTGATGCTTTTTCTATATCCTCTGTGATCGGATAGCCCGTCACGTTGTTGTACTTTAATTGAGAGGCACCTAAACCGGCTAATGAAACAATGACATACATTAAAATAACCGATAAGATGAGGTAAAGCGATTTGGTAAAAATGACACTTGAACGTTTTATGGGTGTTGATAAAGTATAAGCCATAGATCCAGAGTCTACCTCGCTCACTACAAGAGTATTTGCTGTAAATACAACATAAACAATTCCAAGAATAAGACCAATCAGTTTATAGAAATTTTCTAAGTTTCCTAAGAGACTGTCCATTGATGAGAGAAGACTGGAAAAAGCGGTTCCTTTCGCTGCAGCGGCAATCGATGCATATCCTTCCGCATCATAACCTATGATGAAACCAGATAAAATGACTGAAGCGACGATTGTGATAATTGCCCATAGTTTCCAATTGGTTTTGATACTTTGCTTAAATATTGGTTTTGAAAACATTTATACTCCCTCCTTAAATATCTCAGTAATATAATCTTCAAATGAGAACTTAATTTCTTTAAAATAGACCAAGTCAAAATCTTTTAAATCTTGAATGAGATAATTAATATTTTTATCATGAATTTGAACGACAACTTGTAAATCTTCCGCTTTTACCATAGTCAATTGGTATCCTAAATTTAAGAAACGTTCGAAATCGGCAAGTGATTTAAATTCCATTCGATAACTTTTATTCTCGTTATAACGAATGTCTGCCATGTCTGTGATATCAATAATTTTGCCCTCTCGGATGACTGCGACTCGGTCACTGACATCTTCCACTTCTTGGAAGATATTGCTAGACATAAGAATCGTTTTTCCTTGTTTCTTTTCTTGTTTTAAAAGATCAAGGAAGATGTCACGCATTAGAGGATCTAAACCTGTAGTTGGTTCATCCATAATTAAGATATCTGCATTAGATGCAAATGCTGAAACAATAGCTGTTTTTTGTTTCATCCCTTTACTCATGGAACGCACATTGGCCGTCACATCTAATTGAAGAAGATTACTTAACTCTTTAGCACGTTCCCAACTTCCGCGTCCAGATAAATAGATTTGATCTTTTAAAAACTCTTCACCGGTTTTGTTTCCTGGAAAATTGATCTCACCAGGAATATAAGATACATAACGTTTGACTTCTGCACTACTTTTGGTGGCATCAAGTCCATTAATAGTGACGCTTCCTTCATCAGGTTTCAGGAAACCCATCAAGTGCCGGATAGTAGTCGTTTTCCCTGCACCATTGATACCTACTAAGCCATAGTTTTCTCCTTTTTCAATTTCTAAAGATACATCGAATATTCCGCGTCCATTTCCATAATCCTTAGTCAAATGTTTAATATCAATGTAAGCCATATCGCAAATTCTCCTCTCCAGCAGCCACTGTTTTCTTACGATCATAAAAGTCCATAAAGTAATCTTCCAAAGTAAATTTAATTTCTGAAATAAAATTTACCTTTACCTTACTTAATTCTGTAAAAAATTCTTGCATCTTCTGATCCGTTAAGCTTAGTTTAACTTGATTTTGTTCAGGTCTTTTAGTTGGAATAGTAAATTCGGTATTTTCTATAAACTTCTGATAATCCTCAAAACTAGCAAACTCAATTTTGAATGATTTATTCGTACTCTGCTTCAATTCATTGGATTCAACTGTTGAAACCACTACCCCATTCTTAATGATGGCAATGCGATCACATGTTGCATCCACTTCAGTAAAGATGTGACTAGATAGGAGAATTGTTTTCCCTTCTGATTTTTCTTTTAAGATAAATTGAATGAAGCGTTCTTGCATAACAGGATCTAATCCTGAAGTAGGTTCATCTAATATCAATATTTTTGGATTATGCATAAAAGCAGTAACGACCGCTAGCTTTCTTTTGGTCCCAAGACTCATTTCTTTAATCTCTTTAGAAGTATCTACTTTAAAGAGCTCTTTAAGCTGCTCTGTCCTTGTCATATCAGTAATTTTTCTTGCATTTGCCATGAACTCGATAAATTGGTCTCCTGTCATTCCTTTTGGAAAAGCCAACTCTCCAGGTAAATAACCAACATCTTGTTTAATATTGGCTGCTGATTTCCAACTATCTTTTCCATTAATAGAAAGTTCTCCCTCATCAGCTTTAGAAAAGCCCATTAAGTGGCGAATAGTTGTCGACTTTCCAGCACCATTCGGTCCCAAGAATCCAAAAGCTTCTCCCTCATTTATCTCAAAAGAAACATCAAATATTCCACGTCCATGTCCATAGTCCTTGGTCACATGTTTCACTTCAATAACTGACATCATATTCCTACCTTTCTTTTAAATATCGATTATAAGATAATTAACAATCGTCTCTTTATTTACAAATGTTATACTATTTATTATACTAGTCTCACAAAGGGGGACAAGAGACATATTTTCAGGATCTGATAAATAATTTACATTTTTTCGATAATTGATACTTTCTCTAAAAAGGAGGCCCTATATGCAACAATTAGATTTAAGGGTTCAAAAAACTCATAAGGCACTTATAGAAGCATTTGAAAACTTATTACATGAAAAAGAATTTGAAAATATTTCAGTAACAGAAATATGTGATGCTGCTATGGTTCGACGACCAACTTTCTACAAACATTTCTTGGATAAATATGATTTTATAACCTTTTTTATTAAACATAAAATGAATGAAATATTTGATTTTGCTATCAAAAACTCAAATGAAGAAAAAGACAACTTTTTTATTATTGTTTTTGAACAACTATTGGATCAATTTGATAATCTCTTATATCTCATTTTCAGTATTCAAATGAATGCTAATATCATTTTTGAACTTGAAAGTGTGCGCGAGTACGGGAAGAGCATGCTAGGTAACCGCATAAAAAAAGGAGCTAGTGACGAAGAATTACCCATAGAGCTTAGTTATAAAGGACAGATCATTATGGGGATCACGATTCAATCCGTCTTTTGGTATAAGGAGAAAAGAAATCAAATTAGTCGTGAAGAAATTATTGAACTATATACACAGACTTTAGAAAAATTTAGCTAATCGAAGAATTGAAATGGATTCTATGTCAAGGACATTTTAAAAAAAGAAACCTTATGAAACTAAAATGGATTGAAAAGGACCCTATAAAGGCACTTTTTTTAGTGTCTATTCTATAGGATCCACTTTGATTTATGTTTGCTGCTTTTTTCCATGCATTAACCTATTCAATTGCACAAAAGATTTTTATTTTTTGCCAAAAAATTCAAAAATATAAATTTTTCTGTTTCTCATGTGACTATGCGGGTAAAAATAATGCTTTCATGATACGATAAAGTTATTAAATTAAAAGGAGGTTATTTTTATGGCAAAAGAAACATTTCATGCAGTAGCTCAGTCAATTGGTGGAATGAAAGTTTCATGTACATCCAGGAATTTTGAATTTATTTTGGATGAACCAAAAAATTTAGGTGGATCAGATGAAGGGATGAATCCGATTGAAGCTTTATTAGCCTCTCTTGGAGCATGTAAAGTTATTGTAGCTCGGTCTTTCGCTAAAGTGCAGGGCATAAATTTAAACGATATCCGTGTAGAGATAGATGGAGTATTAGATCCTGATGGTTTTATAGGAAAAAATAAAGCAGCTAAAATAGGCTATTCTGCAATCGTATCTAAATTTTATATTGAAGCTGATAATACTGATGAAGAGATTTCAGATTTTATCGCATTTATTGATCGTACTTGTCCGGTAGCTGATACCATTAAAAATGCACCTACGACTAAATCAGAAATCCATAAATTATAAACTATGAATTAAAAAAGATTCTTCTCATTTTGCACTAAACAGGTATTTCTATTTTATTTCTTGTCTTTTCGAAGGTATACATATCTATAAAAAAGACGAGAGAAAAAAACTAGTTAAATCAAGATTTTAAATACATTATTTTAAGCAATTTCATGTGTTACAACTTAATAGGAATTTAAATTTTATTATTAAATTTTTTAATCATTTACACGAAAATTAATTTTATAAAGAGCATACTCTATACTCTTCTTTTTTTTCAAGAACTCAAAAAAGCGGAAAATCCCAGATTTAAAAATCTGAGTTTCCGCTTTTGTCATTTCAAGGATGGACTATTGTCTCAGCCTCTTCTAATTTATTCTTAAGATATTTTTACTTTCTCTGCAGGTGCTGATACTTCTTTTTGTTCTTTTCGACCTTCCAACTTATACTTCATTAATCTCATGCCATTGAAAATTACCACCAAGATACTACCTTCATGAACCAACATTCCGATAGACATATTCATCCATTCGCTGAAGAAGACGCTAGTCAACAAGACCAACACTACTCCAATTGAAATCACGATATTTTGTTTCATATTATTTGCGGTGGCTTTTACTAATCCTAATGCGTGAGGCAAGTTGCTGAAGTTCGAGTTCATTAAAACGACATCGGATGTTTCAATCGCTACGTCCGTTCCGCTTCCCATTGCGATTCCAATGTCTGCTAAAGCTAAGGACGGACTATCGTTAACGCCATCTCCAACAAAGGCTACAATTTGACCACGTTGTTGAAGTTTTCCAATATAAGCCGATTTGTCTTCCGGCAACATGTGGCCGTGAGCTTCGGTCAAACCAAGTTCGCCGGCGACCACATCAACGGTTCCTTGGTTATCTCCTGAAAGAACGACTAGATTTTTCACGCCCAAGTCTTTTAATTCCTGCAAATTAGCTTTCACACCCGGACGGACTTGATCGCGAATGCCCATCAGTACTTTTAATTCACCGTCGACCGCTGTCAAAACGAGAGAGTTCCCTTGTTGTTCAAACCGTTTGACATCTTTTTGCACTTTTTTGCTGAGAGTGACATTTTCTTTTTCCATCAAGGCCACATTCCCAACAGCCACTCTATGTCCAGCTACACTTGAAACGATTCCGCCGCCTTTCACGACTTCAGTTCCTTCAACAGGATAAAAGTTTGTTTCTCCAATTTGATTTAAGACCGCTTTTGCTAATGGATGATCTGATTCCCGTTCCACACTGGCCAGATAGCCAAGCGTTTCAGCAGAATCTTTTTCATACAGTTCAGTCGCTGCAACGGTTGGGTTTCCGACAGTTAAAGTACCTGTCTTATCAAATACAATTGTATCCACATTGCTGAAGTCTTGAATGACTTCACTCCCTTTTAAAAGAACACCGTTACGAGCACCATTCCCAATACCGGCAACGTTTGAGACAGGCACTCCGATAACTAATGCGCCTGGGCAACCTAGAACCAAGATGGTGATTGCTAACTCAATATTTTGACTGAACGCCCATACAACAATTGCCAGAACCAAGACAGCTGGTGTGTAGTATTTAGAAAAGCGATCAATGAACCGTTCCGCTTCGGATTTAGAATCTTGTGCTTCTTCCACGAGTTCAATAATTTTTCCAAATGTGGTGTCCTCACCAACTCGGTCAGCTCTAATTTGAATCGTTCCGTTTTCTAAAATGGTTCCTGCAAAAACTTCTGCATCAGCTTGCTTGTTGACCGGAACAGCTTCGCCTGTAATGCTAGCTTCATTGATATGCCCTTCACCCGTAAGGACTATGCCATCTACTGGAACTTTCGCACCCGTTTTAACGAGTAAGATATCCCCTTCATCTATATCATCCACTTCTACTTCTTCAAATTCGCCATTATCCATTTGTTTCAAGGCGCTTTCGGGTGCCATTTCAGTCAATTCTTTGATAGCAGATCGCGTTTGGTTCAATGTTCGTTGTTCCAAGTAGTGTCCGAATAAGAATAAGAACGTGACAATAGCCGATTCTTCATAATTTTGAATAAAAAGCGCACCAATCGCTGCAATACTGACTAAGACATCAATACTGATGACTTTGACTTTCATTGCTTGAAACGCTTGAATGGCAATTGGCATAATCCCAAAGACAGAGGCGATAATCAAAGACCACTCTGAAAGTCCTACGTTTTCTAAAACAAAGTGACTGAAGAAACCGAGTACGATTAACAATCCACTGATGACGGTGATAACATTTTTCTTGCTTAATATATATTGTTGCATGCTTTTTCCCTCCAAATTTAATTTCTCTTTTATTGATAAACACAATATAAGATAATTGCCTAAGTAATTAATTGACTGACATCAAGTTTAGAAAGTTCTCTTTTATCGTTTCTAAGCACCTCGAATCGGATTACAACAAAAAAAGCAATCCTGAAAAAATAGCTTTTCTTCCAGAATTGCCTAAGTTCATTTAATCTGTTAAGCGGCCTTGACTTTTGTTTTAAGGACCGGATAGCCTACGTTTTCGATAGCTTTTTGAATCTCTTCAATCGAAGTGACAGCTGAATCAAAATTGGTTTTGACTTTGCTGGAGTTGAATAATACTTTAATGCTGTCTTTATCAACACCGTTAACTGATTTTACGGCACCTTCAATTTTTTGCATACAACTTGGACAAGACAACGTTTCTAATTGCAATATAGCTTTTTCCATAATTCCTATCTCCTTTATGTGTTTTTATTTTATCGGCAGCAGATTAATGAATACTGCCTTTTCCTCTTTACAACTGTAATATAGCTCACTTTTAGCAAACGAAAATTGACGGCTATCAAGTTTTGCACTTCTTTTTATCTTTTTGCTCAATTCACCATCTTAATAGTCTTTTTCTGCCCCTTATTGCCATCAGAATAATAAGAAATTGGTGGATAATCTTGTCTGCGTATAAACCATACTACAATCGCGCCAATAAACAGGGCCAGAGACAAGGCTTGCGAAACGCGGATCCACTCGCCAATCCATAAACTGTCCGTTCGCATACCTTCAATGAAGAACCGACCCACTGAGTACCACAAAACGTAACTCAAAGCGACTTCTCCTTGACGCAAAAGCTGTTTTCGGTTCCGTATAGTGACGATGAGGACAAAGCCCAACAAACTCCACAATGACTCGTATAAAAAAGTCGGATGGTAGTAGGTACCATTGATATTCATTTGTTCAATGATAAATTCAGGTAAATAAAGATTTTCCAAGAATTGACGAGTAACCGGTCCACCATGAGCTTCCTGATTCATAAAATTGCCCCAACGACCAATGGACTGGGCTAACAATACATTGGGCGCTAAAATATCAAGAACGAGTGCCAAAGAAGTACCTTTTTTCTTTGCATACCAATATAGCGTACCCCCTCCTGCAATCAATCCCCCATAAATCGCAATGCCGCCATTCCAAATCGCAAGGATTTGTCCTGGATTTTGCAGATAATAACCAAGTTCAAATAACACATAATAAAGCCGAGCGCCGAGGAGTCCAATCGGAATTGCCCATAAGGCCATATCGATAATGGTATCCTCTTCCAGTCCTTTTTTCTTTGCTTCCTTGGTGCTCAACTGGAGAGCCGCTAATATGCCCGCTGCAATAATGACTCCATACCAATGAATCACAACAGAACCAATCTCCACCACATGGGGATTCAAAACGCCTAATACGAATCCCATTCTATTTGCTCCATTTCTTCAATTTTTCGCGTCATTCTAGTCATGGTGATGCTGAACAAGATTCCGGCTAAGCTCCATGGAAACCAAACAGTGAATTCACTTTTAGCTCCCTGGTCACTCGCTTCGTAATACGCCACTTTTCCGTGTCCGATTACGCCGGCTCCTTTTACAACTTCCTCTTCTTTTTCCATAGCTAACCTATCTGCCTCAACAACGTTAGACGTTTTTGCTTCGCCGCCAATCGTGTTCTTGGTGAAAGGGACGACAAAGAATGCACCCGCTGCTGACAACGTGATGGCAACTATCACCCAAAAATAATGCACATTCACCCCTACTTATTTTTACGTTTTGTTCGGCAACCCTATCTTAAAGAAAAATAAAACAAAGAAACTTGAGGATTATCATGTTTGTGCTTTTATTTTTCCAATGAATGAAGGTCGTTCTGTCTTAAAAAAGCCAAAAACGGACAGATGGAAGCAAAAGCACTGAGTTCTGTCCCGTTATTAATGAAGAGCGACAGAACACCAACGTGTAGAAAAAAGTGTGTCCGATTATTCGCTGTAAAGCAATAAATCATCTAAATCCTGAATCTTGATCCTTTTCCCAGACAGCTGTTGAATCAATCCCTCGTCCTCCAATTCTCCAAATTTGTGACTGATGGTCTCAGGTGTCGTTCCTAAATAGGAAGCAATGTCCTTTTTTTCCATCGGCAGGGTGATGGTGGGAGAGTTGCCCATTTCAGGTTCCACATTTTCTGCCAAAAACAAAACTAAACGGGTAATGACACTCTCCAAGGCTACTTGTGTCGTTTGACGTTCTGAACTTTCTAACCGTTTAGACATTTCCGCCAATAGTTTTAAAGAAATAGCTGGGTATTGTTCCAGAAAATCTTGGACATCTTTTTGCTGAATCATACAGACAACGGTATCTCGGGTTGCTTCGGCATATTCCTCGTGTACTGCATCCGGGTTGAACAAGGTCCATTCTCCGGTGAAATCACCAGGGTTCAAGATCCGCACTAGCTGCTCTTTGCCAGAGTCTGCCAATCGATAAATACGGATTTTCCCACGATTGATAATATATAAAGTATCCTCTTTTTCTTGTGAACGAAACAGAAACTCTCCTTTTTGATACTGTTTCGTGTGGGCTTTTTCAGCAATGTAATTCATCGCGCTATCCTCTAAGTGATTGAATATTGGAACCAAGCGGATACAGGCTGCGTGGTCACCAATTTTATGATGGGTATGTTTAGTCAATTCATTCTCCCCCTTTATTTATTTTGTTTATATTCGCTGCTTTTATTATATAAGTCTCTTACTACAAAAAAATTGATGCACATCAAGAAAATGGAAAAAGGACTGGAAAGAATTCCAATCCCTAAATCAGCTTCTACTTTTACCTTAATCTTCATCCTCATCAAGAGCGTCATCATCTTCTAATGCTTCTTTACCAATGAACGCTTGCAGCATCCAAATGTTCTTGTCTAAGTCATTTTTAAAAGCAATCAATGTATCTTCTAAAGCATCGTCACCCTCGTCTTGAGCTAAACGAATCGCGCGAATAGTTAGGTCACGAGTGCTTCTGAAGTCCTCGATAATATTTTCAACCATGTCTTCTGCTTTAGCGTATTTATTAACTGCATCTTCCGAAAGCATCGAATATTTTTCAAATTCAACCGTTGTCGAAGCAGGTTTATGCCCAGAAGTAATTAGACGCTCCGCAAGTTTGTCGAACCATTTTTCATTTTCGTTATACAACTCTTCAAATTTTTCATGCAACGTAAAGAAATTGGCTCCTTTTACATACCAGTGATATTGGTGCAGTTTCACATGTAATGTATGCATGTTGCCTAAAAGATGATCCGCAATGGCCGCTGCATTAATTTTCGTATGATGAACATGTTCCTTGTGTTCTTGTTCTTCTTGCAATCTTTCTTGGGGTGTTCTTTCTTGAGTAGCTTTATTTTCAGTCATGATTTATTTCTCCTATAATTTTGGTTTGTTTAAAATAGCTTTCTTTGATTCCTCCTTTTTCTTTACTGAATTTAGTATAGGATAGATTTCCGTTAAAAAAATTGACGCTCATCAAGAAAAGTATTTCTTAATAGACACCAGGCTTCTCTATTAAATTCAACTGAAATAATCAAAGGAATGAAGTCGTTCCCTCCAAACAAAAATTTCATTAAAGTAGGGCCTAAAAAAAGAATAGCAACTATACTTTGTCAAGAGACCTGACTGCTATTTTTTTGCTTGTTATTCTTCAATTACCAAATGTCTTGCCTTGCAGTATATTTAATGCTCTTTCTCACTAGTGTTGCATGCAACACTATCCAGTTGCTGCACTATATAAAAAATTTCATCATAGTTTCGCCCTAGTCGTTCCAAAGATTCGATGACAAAAATATCCTTCTTCCTTAAAAAATGAAGTTCTTTTTGCAATTATTCTCGTGAGGTCTTCTTTTAACTACATAAAATTGTAACCACTGGTTTTAAGAGTAGTGTATCATCCCAAATCATATAATTAATTGACTGCGATTGTTATAAAACTCACGGTAAGCCATATAACTAGCAATAAACGAAGAAATCGCAGTAACTGAAATCAACATAAACATCACAACAATTTGGTAACGAATCGCTTGAACAGGATCAATTCCCGCAAAAATCAACCCTGACATCATACCTGGTAGGCTGACAAGTCCAACCGTTTTTGTTCGGTCAATAGAAGGAGCCATGCCCGTTTTGACGCTTTCTCTTACAATACTCATGGACGCTTGTTTTTTATTGGCTCCCAATGCCAATTTTTCCAATACCTGTTGGCGTTGGTCCGTAAATTTTGAATTCAAAGACCGATAGGTCACTCCAATCGCAGTCATGGCGTTGCTGGCAATCATGCCTGTAATTGGAACGATTTGGGAAGGGGACCAGTCAATGACTCCTGAAAAAACAAGAATGAGTAAGGACAAGGCTGTTCCTACTCCAATAGCCGTCGTTGAAATTTTAAAAGAGCGGTTGATCCCCTCACTGCGTGTATGGGCGTTATAAGAAGCGTTGAACACAATGAACAAAACCATCGCTAAAGTGAGAAAGTTGTTATCCACTCGTAATACGTAGCTCAATACATATCCAATAAGGAATAATTGAACGACAGCGCGAATTCCCGCAATAAAAATGTCGTTTCCTAATCCCAATTTCTCTTTGTAATCAATCAACAAGGCAACTATCAAGAGGACAGAGGATAAAAGCAAAGAAAGATTACTGATTTCCAAATTGTTTGTCATTTCGATTCCTCCATTTTTCCACCTTTGATAGTAATCAGACGAGAAGCTTGGTCGATTTCTTCCTGGTTGTGAGTGACGGCCAACACCGTAGTTTGTTGGTCTTTCATCATGTCTCGGACTAAATCAAGGACAATCGCTCTGTTTTCTTGGTCCAATGAACTGGTAACTTCATCCAGGAGCAACACTTTCGGTTGATACATCAAATTTCGGACCAATGCAACCCGTTGTTTTTCCCCTCCTGATAGTTCCTTGACCTCTTTCGATAAGTAAGTTTCAGGTATTTGAACTCGTTCTAACAATTTTTTTGCACGTTCCCGATCAAATCCTTCTTCTCTTATGCGGGCAGGAAAAGACAAGTTTTCTTGAACTGTCTCATCGAATAGAGAAGCGTTTTGAAAGAAATAAGAGACTTCTTTTCTATACTCCACAGGATCGATTTTTTGCAGATCCGTACCTCGATAATAAATTTTTCCGGAAGTTGGGGAAAGCAGCGTACCAATTAATTTCAAAAGGGTACTTTTTCCACTTCCAGAAGGACCAGAAAAAACAATCACTTCCCCTTTGTTTACTGTAAAAGAGATATCTTGAAGGATTTGGTTTCCGTTTGCCTGAAAACCAACCTTCTCTAATTTAAACAATGAATCACTCATACCACTTCTCTCCTTTATAAAAAAGCCCTGCACCAGTGGACCATCCATACGGGTGCAGGGCTTTTGTTTCATCCTAGTGTACCTCAGTGTTCGTTTGGATCGTTTTTGGCGTCTTCATGAGTAGGGTGAACCGTTCCTTCAAGGTGATCTGGACCAGCATAAATGGTATACAGTCTGAGCGGCTTATCACCGGTGTTTTCGATGTTGTGCCACATGTCCGCCGGAACAAATACGGCGTCATCATCCATCACTTTTTGTTGAACATGTAAGTTATCTTTAGAAGGCCCCATTTTACACACGCCTTCTCCTTCTTCAATACGGATAAATTGGTCAATGCCTTCGTGCACTTCCAAACCGATGTCATCGCCCGGTTGAATGGACATTACGGTGACTTGCAGTTTACTGCCTGTCCAAATGGTCGTCCGATAATTATCATTTCCTGTGGTGGCGTCTTCAATATTAATGATATACGGCTTCTTCCCATGATCCTTGTAGTCTATTTCCATCTTCCATTCCTCCTAGTCTTTGTACTGAAACAATGATACCTACTTCTTATTTATAATAATTCTAATTAATGGTACCACATCTAAAATTCTATGCAAAAAAATTGGCTTTTTGGAGAGCGATTCTAAACAAAGACCATATAACGCGCAATTACAATTGGTACCCCTTAATCCTCAGCACATAAGGGAAAAAATATGGAATCAAAAAATAACCGATATGTACTCTGGTTATGACTTGAATCAGGGAGAATTTCAGAGACGACACATCATACTTTTTTAGTTTGCACTTGTAAACTAACTAGCGTACATTAAGTTTATGCTCACTATCAAGCGTTGTCAATCCTTTAGACTCTTATCAATTTCGAAAGAAAGTAGCAAGGTTATTGATTGTGACTGTAAAAGTGGGGTGTTCCTATAAGCACATTAAACTATCTTCTCTAATTTATCATGCTATTTAAATTCTGTTTTTTCATGAGAATTTTTGTCCAAAATTTGTTAAAATGATTTTAAAAAATACTTACATGCACAATCCCCAAAAGACACTAATGTCATTTCAGTCAAAAAAGATACCGCAGAAAATTTCCACCTGAGATTCAATACGATATTACTCTCTTGACAGCCAGCTTAATTCCTTAGTTGAATAGATTATTAAAGTGCACAAAAAAAACAATGCGGCGTTTGTTATATTTTCTGGTATAAGCGACGGTGCTATAAACTTTTTTGCAGATTAAAAATCATATGAATTTAACTCCAGTAATAAGAGTTTAAGTGCCAATGCATAAATGGAGGCATGTCCAGCACTATGCGAATGCTAAAACATCAATAGTACAGGAAATCATGAAAAGAGCGAATAGTAATAATGCTTAAGGAGAGTGTCATGTTTTCTTGGTTTGTTATAGGAGGTTATATCAATGAAAAATACAGTAGATAATTTGTCGAAAAGTAAAGTTATTTTAATGTGCTTATAGGAACACCCCACTTTTTCAGTCACAACAAGTTTATTTTTAATGACTTGGATATATTCTTTTTGTTTCAAGGCTTCAATAATGCTTGCTCTTGTCGCTTCTGTTCCGATTCCCTCGACTTCTTGTAAAATCTTGATTGCTTCTTCATCATCAACCGTTTTATTAGCGGTTTTCATAGCGGTTAAAAGTGTACCCTCTGTAAAAGCTTTCGGTGGTTGTGTTTCTTTTTCGGCACTCTTAACGTCAACCTCGGCATGTTCGCCAATGATAACCAGGGGTAACGTTTGAACGTCCTCTTTTTCTTCTTTGTTTTGCTGTTTAAAAAGAATTTTCCACCCTTCTTGCTTTGGTGTCTTGCCAATCGATTGAAACAGCAAATCAGCTACTTTCGTTTGTATCTTGGTTTCTTCATACAAATAATCAGGTAGAAACATGGCAACGGTCGTTTTAACGACTAAAGCATAAATTTTTCGTTGCAAATCGTCCATTTTCGCTAATGCAGATTCGGTAGGTACTTGTTTTGTTGGGATAATGGCGTGGTGTTCCTGTACCTTACTACCGTCCACATAACGCTTTCTAGGCGCTGTTTGAACCATTTCAAGATCAAGTCCTAAAAAACCGCTATATTTGCCAAAATTCGCTTTTAAATAAGCAAATTCGTTCTCTGTAATAAATGGGGTATCTGTTCTTGGATAACTCAATAATTTGGCTTCATACAATCCTTGCATAGCTTTTAAAGTTTGGCTCGCTGTCGCTTTATAAAGCTGATTAACTTTTGATTGCAAACTACTTAAAGAAAACAAACTCGGACTATTCGTTTTCTTCTCTTTGGTTTGAACATCAGCAATTATCCCCTCTTGATTGCCTATTTTAGCTTGTTTAGAAGAAACAAAAGCTAAAAGCTCCTCTTGGGTTTTAAAACGCTGTGTGGGGCTTAGAACGCCCTTAAATGACCCTTGGTTTACTTTTATACTAGCTTCCACCTCGAAAAAAGGTTCTTTTTTAAAATTCTCTATGGCTTCCTGGCGCTGAAAAATAAGATATAAGGTGGGCGTTTGAACACGTCCTAGTGAAAATGTACCTTGTACGCCCTTCTGTTGTAAATTTAACGTATACAAAGGGCTTGCATTCATGCCGATCAACCAATCGGCAATTTGGCGTGTTTGCGCTTCTTGATAAAAGGGATAGTAATTCATTCCTGGTTGCAAATTTTGAAAACCGCTTCGAATCACATCTTTTTCTAAGCTATTGATCCATAGTCTTTTAAATGTTTTATCTTTTGAAAAGGCATTTGCTTTATGGATAATCGACCAGGCGAATATCGATAGGTAAACTTTTGAAATAATCTCCAGTTTTTCCCCCGATCCACACCGTACATGCGATTTTCACCGCACACGGCGTTCCATCAACAAATTAAACCTTTTGTTTTCCTAAGTCTCGCAACCAAATTAATAATGTAGTGAGGTGTTTCTAACTAACAACCTTAATTTATTCAGCCTTTTGACCTGTTCATCATTAAGGTTTAATAAGGTCATATATCGCTGAATAGTATCTTCCTTGGTAGCATGTATTAGAATATGAACTTCAGGTTTAACAATAGTCAAGTTACTATACTTGTCATCTTTAGATAAATGATAAGGTATCTTATGATGACAATGCATATCTAGGACATTTAGTTCTTCACCCGTTACCGAACACTTACCCGACTGAGCTATAAATAATGAAATTCGATTATCATTAAATTCCACTGTTGCTCTGTCGCTGACTACAGGATGGCTCCTGATCCAACGAAGTGCTATTTCAGATACGGCTGATTGATTACGATGAATGAGCTCACGTCCCTCAGGGGTGTATTTATTAATTTTAACTTTAAGGTACATAGGGTTCCTATGTTGTACAAAACTAACTGGTATAATTGGGCGTCCCGCCAGGTATCTAATATTCTTTGACTGGACGTAGTTCAATATCCCTTTATCTTTACCAGTATATTTACCCATTTTTGTCAATCCATCGATAGACAATCGATTTCTCATTGTCAGAAGAACTGAGTAATGAACTTTTTTAAAATCTTTATTAACGTGAGTTGCTATTCGATAGTAACCGTGCATGCCAATAACTTTACTATTATAATTCCCTATAGCTCTAATAGTATTCATGCTATTAGGTGATTTTTTGATTTCCTTGATTTGCTCTTTTAGTTCTATTCTCATACGGTTAATTGCTTTATCTGAAACATGAGAATGCATTACATATCTATTTTTCCCTTTTCTTTCTAGTTTCAAGTTGAAACCTAGAAACTCACTAGTTTCCTTACGAAGGTTCGTGATTTTGGATTTTTCAATAGATACGGGTAAATGCAATCGTTGTTCCAACCATTGTATCGAAGCATGATAAAGTTGTTCAGCCGTTTTTCGGTCATGGCAAAATAATTTAAAATCATCTGCATAACGAACTATATAGAACTCTTTTAGTTTTGTATGTGAGCGCATTTTCCTATGGTGATTTCCCATATGCTCGGTTCCATTAGCATTGTATTGTGTCTTAATTTCAGACATATGCCTTGTTTCCCATTGTTCCGATACCCACCAATCAAATTCACTAAGATTAATATTGGCTAATAATGGGGATAAAATCCCACCTTGTGGTGTCCCCTTTTCGGGAAATTGAATAGTACCATTAGGCAATACAACTGGAGCTTTTAGCATTTTGCGGATAATAGTGAGAAGTTCCTTATCCCGTATACCCATAGTCCACATTTGTCGCATTAATTTTGAGTGCCAAACTTCATCGAAGAAACCTTGAATATCTATATCAACACAATATCCCATTTTTATAATATTCATCTTCTTGGCACAATCAGCAATTGCATGTTCGGCAGACCGATTAGGTCTAAAACCGTGACTATGTGGATTAAATTTCGCTTCACATATTGGTTCTAATACTTGTAAGATACATTGTTGAGCTACCCTATCCCAAATAGAAGGAATTCCTAATGGTCTAGTTTTTCCATTTGGTTTAGGAATTTCAGTTCGCTTAACTTTTCTTGGTTTGTAAAATTTGAACCGTTTCTTAACTATATCAAGGTATCTTTCAGTTGTTAGTTTTTCAATATCTTTAATGGTTTTACCGTCAATACCTGCCGTAAGACTTCCTGAGTTGCGCTTTATATTACGATACGCAAGCAAGATATTGTCATCGGATATGATAATTTTCATTAATGACTTGAAATTTTGATTTTCTACACTACGTTGATACAAGTTATCATAAGCTTCTTGCATTCCATAATACTCAGAATATCGAAGCTTATTATTTTTCTTGTTTCGGTGGTTGTTCATAGTTCGTCACCCCCTAGTTATTGGTTGTGACCTTTTGGTCTTACAGGAATCTATGGTTTGACTTAGGTTACTTAATAAATTGATTTAAATTTGTTGACTTGTGGCTATTCCTCCAGTTCCATTACAGAACCTTCACCGGTCATGCCACTACTTTCACCAAGATAAATATAAGTTATATACTAATACTTTCCTTATATCCGCTTCATTGCGTGTGTGCGCTCCACGTTCTTGGCTTCCCACGTTCCTTCAGTTTTATCAATGTAATAGCTTAGGTGCTGGCTTTTGCCCTGTATCACTTCAAGTGCCTATAACACTTCACGGAGTTTCATAAAAACAATTCTTACTCCACCGCATGATACCGTAGAGTGACATGATTTCTTCAATCATGTTCTACCCGACACATTTCTGTGCCTTAGGCGTTTAGGACAGTACATTCGCCAGTTCGTCAGTGCTTTTACACACATTCTCACCATACTATACTTTTTGCGACCTCCGGCATATTAGATACAGTTCCTACCTCTAGGAAATTTTCGTGCAGACCAATGTTTATCATTTCTGCTTACGGTATCCTTCTGCCGACTTCACCGAGCTTCATACCATTTCTTTTAACACGTAAGAAATAGCATGTCGGAGTATTAAGGGAGGCGTTTCAAGGCGTTACCCTATCATTCCACCTCTCAAACTGAAAGTTCTCCACTAATGTCTGTTAAGCCGTTAGTGTGCCTAGTCTTTTCAACTAGAAACATGTCGCACTATTTTCACCTTCTCTGTCGCTATCTGTTGCGACAATGATTGTATTTGCTTGTTTTAAAAGTTCAGCAACAATTTTAAACTGCTTTTTTTTATCTGTTGCCACTTCAAAATCGTATCGATCAGGAAAAATAGGCAATGATTCAAGTTTCCAATTTTGCCACTTTTCGTCATAATGACCTGGTTCTGCTAACTCGACTAAATGCCCAAAACCAAACGTGATAAACGTTTCATCTGCAAAGATTGGGTCTTTGATCTCAAAATAACCGTCTTTTTTGGTGCTTTGTTTTAAAGCACTTGCATAGGCTAATGCCTGGCTTGGTTTTTCAGCTAAAATAACCGTACTCATTAACTATCCCTCTTTTCATTGTTTTTTCTTTGATCGACTGTCACGTTATATCTTGATCGATACCTTCTAAACGTTCGGCGATTAATTCCAGTTTGTTCTTCAACTTCTTTATCGGAACAACCATTCAAAAATAAATCAAAAGCATGTTTTAAACGTGGATCATTTTCTTTAAATTTATGTTGTCGCCCTTTGAATTTTCCTTTTTTCTTAGCAATTTCAATTCCTTGGGCTTGGCGTTCTTTAATTCGTTTGCGTTCAGATTCCGCTTGGTACTTATACAATTCAATCACTAAATTATTAATCAGCCGTCTTAAATTTTCATCTTCAATACCATTCATTGAGGGTAAATTTAAGACTTCCAGGGTTGCCCCCTTAATTTGAATTTGATTCATCAATTCTGTTAATTCTTTATTATTTCGTCCTAATCGATCTAATTCAGTAACAACAACTATATCCCCTTCACGAATATAGTTAAGCATAGCTTGTAATTGTGGGCGTTCGACCGATTGACCGCTTAATTTGTCTGAAAAGACCTTAGAAACGCCCTCTAACGCTTTCAGTTGTCTATCTAAGTTCTGTTCTTTGCTACTAACACGTGCATACCCTATTTTAGTCATTAGCATCTTTCCTTTTTTAAAATTCCACTAGCAAATATATAAACTAAACTTACTTATTTAGTAGCTTTCCTGGATTTGAGTCAATATCT
>NZ_JAFLVT010000001.1 GCF_017316025.1 Candidatus Enterococcus myersii | reverse complement strand
TTTTTGCTTCTGTTGTCATGAAATACGCTCCTTAATTTTCGGCTAATTTACTATTTAAGAGATTGGCAATTTCTTCAGGTATTGCCGCCGCTTTTAATCCTTTGGTTACATCTTGATGCATCAAAAGACGCGCGACACTGGATAAAAGTTTTAAATGCGTGGTTCCAGCTTCAGAATCTGGAATAAATAAGGCAATAATAAAATCTGTCGGACTGCCATCTAAACTTTGCCAGTCAACAGGATTAACTAAGCTGACAATTATAATATCCGCGGCTGTAATAGTCGTATCTTTAGCATGGGGAATCGCAAAACCATCCATCATACCAGTTGTTCCTTCTGCTTCACGTTCTAATAATTTAGCATAAACTTTGTTTTCATCATTTGAAAGACCAAGAGAAACTGCCTGATCAGCTAAAAAGTGCATGACTTCATCTTGGGATGTAAAATTTTCTTTTAAAAAAATATGGTCTGTTTTAATTAGTGCCATGGTTTTCACCTTTCTTAAAAAAAGCTGCAGCAGTATTTTTTACTTACTACAGCTTTTATTTTTTATGCTTGTACTTCGATTTTTGTTTCAGTCGTTTCTTTTGTTGCGGCTTTTGTCACACGATTTTTCTGAATGAAACCTAAAATGACACCACCGACAATGGAACCAACTAAAATAGCAAAGACCCATTGTAATTTACCATCCACCACTGGTAAGACCAAAAAGCCACCATGGGGCGCTGGTACTTTTACGCCAAACATATACGTTAAAACAGCTGCGATAGATGAGCCCAACATCATTGTTGGTAAAACCCGTAATGGATCTTTTGCCGCAAATGGAATCGCGCCTTCTGTAATATGGGTTGAACCTAAGATAAAGTTAACTAAACCGGCATTGCGATCATTTGTTTCGAAATATTTACCAAAGAATAATGTAGCAAAACCTGTAATTAGTGGCGGCGCGATACAAGCTGCTGAAACGCCTGCCATAAAACTACTATTACCTTGCGCTAATAATGCTGTCCCTGTCACATAAGCAGCCTTATTCACTGGACCACCCATATCAAAGGCACACATACAACCAACAATAATTCCTAATACTAATGGTGAAGAATTTTCAAAACCAGATAAGAAACTCATCATGCCTTCATTGACCGTTTTCATTGGCCCTGCAATCAAGGACATGATTGTCCCCACAACCGCTACTCCGATTACTGGATATAAGAAAATTGCCTTTAGACCATCCAATTGTTTTGGTAAAACTTTTAACAAACGTTGTAAAAGTAAAACGAAGTAACCGGCTAAGAAACCGGCAAAAATACCACCTAAGAAACCAGCACCACCAGAATTTGCTAATAAGCCCCCGACAAAACCAACGACTAAACCAGGACGTTTGGCGATTCCTTCTGCAATATAAGCTGCCATTACCGGTACCATCATTCCCATCGCCGCATCACCGATTGATTTGAACATCGCCGAAGTGGCATTATATGTCGCATCGTTTGGATCAAAAGAATAAACACCCCAAATGGCAAAAGAAACGGCAATGATAACCCCGCCTGCTACTACAAAAGGTAACATGTGGGAAACACCATTCATCAAATTCTTATAAATACTACGTCCGATATTCATTTGTGATGCTTCTGGTGTAACTTCTTCTACAGTATTGGCGACTGCTGCAACTTGACCTTTACCTGCCAGGGCATCTTCAATTAATTGATCTGCTTCTTTAATCCCTTTACTTACCGATACGTCAATAATTCGTTTACCCGCAAAACGTTCTGCATGCACGTCTTTGTCTGCTGCGATAATAACCGCATCCGCATCTTTGATTTCTTCTTTTGATAACTCATTTTCTACCCCAACTTGTCCATGAGTTTCGACTTTAATCGTAATTCCTTTGCGCTTTGCCGCTTGTTCCAATGCCTCTTGAGCCATATACGTGTGGGCAATACCGGTCGGACAACCCGTTGCTGCAATAATTTGATATTTTGCCATTTTGACACTCCTCATTTCTTTGAATTTGTTTTTGAATCGATCATTAAGCTAAAATTTCGTCTTTGTTGCGCTGTTCTTCAATATTGATTTGCTCTTTAAGGTCACTAACATCAGAAAAATCTGTTAAACCTTTACGAAAAGCGGTTGAACTGCCAGCTGCAATAGCTAACTTTAAGCTTTCGGCTAAGGGTTGTTCTTTTAGTATTCCCGCAATAAAAGTGCCCAATAAAGTATCCCCCGCACAAGCTGTATTCACCACTTGTCCTTTTGGTGAATTGCCAACTAAGACAATATCTTCACTAATAAAGATTGCCCCCTCACCACCTAAAGAAAGTAAAACATTTTGTGCACCTTCTGCCAAAAGACGCTTGCCATAGGCTAGATAATCTTCTTTTGTCTTTAGTGTGACACCATACCAAGCTGCTAATTCTTCTTCATTTGGCTTTAGCAAAAACGGTTTGTAAAAAAGACAATCCAAAACTTCCTTATAACTGCTGTCAATAATCAGTTTCACTTTCTTTTCATGACAGATTTTACTAATGGCTACTAAAATTTCTGGTGCAACACCTTGGGGTAAACTACCAGAAACACATAAATAATCATCTTCTTGCAATAACTTTTCTAATTCAGTCAAAAATTCAGTTGTTTTTTCAGCTGGAATTTCAGGTCCTTTATTGACTAATTTAAATTCTTCTTTTGTTTCATTAACTTGGGTGAAGACATTGATACGTGTCATACCGGGAACTTCGATAAAATGAGTGCTAATTGCCTTTTTCGTTAAAAAATCGTTAATATATTGGCCCGTAAAACCAGCTTGAAAACCTAACGCTGTATTGTCTATTCCCAACTGTTTTAAAATCAATGAAACATTAACGCCTTTTCCATTGGCTTGGATATCATCATCTTTGGTTCTATTTACTACTTGTGGCTGCATTGTATCCGTTTCGATAAACAAATCAATAGCTAAGTTTAAGGTACAGGTATAAATCATCTTGTCCCCTCCTTTCATTTTTATTATGCACGAATAATTTATGTAAATGTTTTCAAATGAGAGCAAAATAGTTGAAAATTTTTTCACTTTCTGAACCCTCTGTACATAAAATTGGTAAAAAGTTACAATAATAACAAATATCAGTTGGAAAGGATAACATCATGGATGTAAAATTAAGCGAGTCAGAACAATATCTATGGGATTTCATACAAAAAAACATTACGAGTATCCCACATTATTCCATCGTTAAATTAAGTGAGTTGGCGAATGTTTCCACTGCTACGATCGTTCGAACAATGAAAAAGAAAGGGTATGAGGGCTTTACTGCGTTTAAACACTCCTTAAAGGAAAAAGAAAATACCAACATCAACTTCTCTCATTTAGATAAAATTGATGAAGGCATTAAAATGGCGATTTTAAAAAACGAACAAGAAGTGATTCGAACCATTAATATGATTGAAATTGGCAATATTGAAGATGCCATTCAACGTATTCATGCAGCCAAACGCATCATGATTTTTGCACGGGGGTTTTCTGAATTAATTGCACAAGAAATGATGGTGAAATTGCAATTAACAAATAAATATTGCGAACTTCATACCGATCCGAATATCATTCGCAACATCTCCCGTAAACTTACGAAAGACGACGTCGTAATTTTCGTTTCATTAAATGGCGAAACAGAAGAATTAGTGGTGGCTGCTAAAAACTGTTATGAAGCCGAAATTGGTACGGTTTTACTAACCGCTAGCCGATACTCTTCTATTATGGAGTATATCGAAATTCCTTTTATTGGCTTTAAATCAGAAGGCTCCTTCTTTCCTGATTACGAAGTGCGCTCTCGTTTACCTTTATCGATTATGGCTAGGATACTGTTAGATTCCTACGCTCTGCGAACAGCCAAATAACTAAAAAACACAACGTTTATTGCGCTTATGCGTGTTTTTACTTGGTGTTTAGCAAATTTTTAGAAATTTCGCCTTTTTTTTGGAGAGCTAGTTTGTGTAGCTAATTTGAGCAGCCCTGATTTAAAACGATTTGTTCATGTTAAAACATTATACTTTCCTTATAAAAAAGCAGATACAAAGGTAGTTTAAAAACGACTACTTTTGTATCTGATTTTTTAGGCTTACACAGCCAAAATATCTGCTTGAATTGGTTGAATCAATGCAATTAAATCTGCAACTTTAACTTTAACACTATGACCCAACTCGCCACTTGAGACAATAACTTCTTCGTGATTCAAAATACTCGTATCAAAAACTTGGCTATATTCTTTATGTTGCATGAAAATCCCGATTGGCGTATTGGCACCATGGGGATAACCAGTTGCATCCATTACATATTCCATCGGGGGAAAGCCGACTTTGCGGTTACCAGAAGCTTTCGCCGTCTTTTTATAATCTAGGCGTCCGTCAAGGGGAACTAAGGCAATCACCGTTCCCGTTTTATTGCCTTTTAAAACCAAGGTCTTATAGATGGTGGTAACAGCTAATTGTAATTTTTCTGCTTGGGCGCGTCCTTCATCTTCATCACTTACATCAAAAGTAAAACTTTCAAATTGCATCTGTTTTTTTGTTAAATATTCTTCCACTGCATTAGACATGTTTTCTGATGCCTCCTTGTTTTTTCACCCGATAAAGCGTTAAAAGTAATGCTGCCAAACAAAGTAAAAATGAACCTAAAAAAGTAATTTTCATTCCATAAATGAAAACATCTGGCCGCTTGGCAATGTACGTTGTCACCCGTTCTCCCATTTTCGAACTCATGGCGTCATACAAGATAGTTGTCGCTAGCGAAATCCCTACGACCATGCCCAAATTACGAGCAAAAGAGTTCAAACTGCCAGCAACCCCCAGATTTTCTTTGGTAACACTACTCATAACCATTGTATTGTTGGGTGATTGAAATAATGAATTGCCTAAACCCATGATAGCAGTTGCCACAACGTAATACCACAAAGGCGAATCCGCGTGCATAAACATATACATTAATTGGGTCACTGATAACATCACAAGCCCGATTAAAACTAAGATTTCTGGGCCCACTCTGTCAGTTAAATAGCCGCTTAAAGGCGAGCCAATAACCATTAAAAATGGAAAGACCATCATTAAAAGTCCAGCATAACTAGGTGAAAGGCCACGGGCACTTTGAAGGTAAAACGGAATAACGACATTGACAAAAAAGTTAGAAGAAAAAATCAATAAAGCCGTAACTAAACTCATAGTAAAAACTTTATTTTTGAAAATACTAAAGGTAATTAAAGGCAATTTCACTTTCTTTTCCACATATAAAAAGATGAAAAAACTAATGACGGCTAAGACAAACAAGGCTAACGGAATTGGGGTTAAAAAGCCGTGTTCTTGCCCTAAAAAGACACCGCCAAAAAAGGTCATAATCGTCGCTGCAACCGCGGCAAAGCCACCCATATCAATTTTTTCTGCACTTAGTGTAATATCTTTTGGTAAGAATTTTTCACTAATTAGCATGGTGATAATCCCAAC
This sequence comes from Candidatus Enterococcus myersii, assembly GCF_017316025.1. Lineage (GTDB taxonomy): Bacteria > Bacillota > Bacilli > Lactobacillales > Enterococcaceae > Enterococcus_C > Enterococcus_C montenegrensis. Next base: position 321,986 of record NZ_JAFLVT010000001.1, on the reverse strand, counting down.
TGGAACATTGATCCAAAAAATATACGCCCATGAAAAATGCGCCAAGATCAAACCGCCTAAACCAGGGCCGGCAATTGAACCTAAAGACACAAAGGCACCAATCATCCCAAGCGCCCGTCCTCTTTCATTCATAGGGAAAACTTCGGTGATAATACCTGTGTTAGTCGCCATCGTCATCGCAGCTCCTAAAGCTTGGATAACGCGGGCAAACAGTAGAAAAGTTAACGAGTGATTAAAACCACAAAGTAAAGATCCAATCACAAAAATCAAGGTTCCAATGCGATAAATTTTAATTTTCCCCCAGCTATCGCCAATTTTCCCAAATAATAACAAACACGCACAGACCATCATTAAATAAATGGAGACGATCCATTCTGACTGATTCATTGGTACTTGCATATCCTTTGAAATAGTTGGCAACGCGATATTTACAATACTACCATCTAAAGTAGACATAAAGGTAAACATCGAAACTGCAACCAATATCCACCAACGATTTTTTTGAACAACCTTATCTTCTTGGTATGTATGCATACAAAACTTCCTTTCGTAAAAGAATAAAAACTCTTTTAATAAACCATTATTCTATTTTATTTTCCATTTTGACAAGTCCTTATTGCGATTGTCCTTTGCCAAAAATAGACACTAAAATAGTATAATCGTTTTTCAGAAAGATTTCATATGTTTTGTTTAAAAAATATAAAATAGACTACAGCTTAACTTGTATGACACTTTTTTCAAAGCGATGACCTGTTAAAGGCAAAAAATTGGCAAAAATCCGTAGGCCCAAATAGCTAAAATTTATTTATTACAAAAAAAAGACACCAAAACGAAAAGGTTTCGTCTTGGTATCTTTGGCCTATTTTCTTTTTTGTCGTTGGGATGACTCCATAATAACTGGCAAAATAACCGGTCGACGCTTTGTTTGTTCAAACAAGTAACGGCTTAAACGATCGCGGATATCTTGTTTTAATTTACTCCATTCAAACTCTTCGTCTTGTAAATGTTTTTCAACAATCTCACTCACCATTTCAGCACTTTCCCGAATTAAATCACGGCTTGCCTTTACATAAACGAAACCACGGGAAGTGATTTGTGGCGGAGATACAATCTTTTTCTCACGGCGATTAATTGTAACCACTGCGATGAAAATGCCATCTTCTGATAAAACTTTGCGATCTCGCAACACGATATTGCCGATATCGCCAACACCAATACCATCAATCAAAACATTTTCCGCCGGTACAGAACCAGCTTGAGACATTTGACCGTTTTTATATTCCAAAATATCACCACGAGCTGTGATAAAGATATTCTTCAACGGAATTCCGGTTAATTGAGCCAGTTGCGCATGGGCCGCTAATTGACGGTATTCCCCCTGAATTGGAATTAAATATTTTGGTTTTAATAAATTTAACATTAATTGTAAATCATCGGGATTGGCATGACCTGAAACCCGCATATTATCAGAAATTTGTTTTACGACTCCACCAGCACGAAAGACAATATCTTCGGTTTTGGCAACCGTGGTTTCCATTGCGGTAGTTGGCGTAGTCGTGATATACACTAAATCCCCTTCTTGAATGCGCAATGTGCGGTGGGAACCATTAGCCATCCGTTGTAGCGATTTAATCGGTTCACCCATTCGACCTGTCTCTAAAACGATAATTTCTTCTGGTGGATAGTTTTTCATTTCTTTTTGTGTGATGAATAAATCTTCATCTGGCAATTCTAATTTGTTTAACTTCATTGCCGTCCGAATAATTCGGCCAAAATCTTGCCCGGTTAAAACGACTTTCCGGTTGCAACGATGCGCAGCATTTAAAACTTGCTGCACCCGTTGTAAATTACTTGCTACCCCGGCGACAATAATGCGGCCTTCCCAATACTTAATGGTATCGTAAACTTCATCGGCAATTTGCCGTTCTGAAGCGACTGGCGTCGGATTTTCAGCATTACTAGAAGTACTTAATAGCGCTAAGACACCCTCTTTACCAATTTCAGCAATCCGTGCAAAATCAGTTTGATACATTGGCACGGCAGCCTGATCAAACTTAAAATCACCAGTATAGACAATATTGCCTACTTTGGTTTTCAAAGTGATCCCTACTGAATCTGGAATTGAGTGGGTGGTTCTAAAAAAGCCGACTGTCGTTGTCCCAAAATCAATCTCCGTATGTTCATCAATAATATGAAAATCCCGGAATTTTTTGGTGGCATCATTTTTATGAACGCCAATTTTTGCCAACTCAATTGTTAGCTTTGTTCCAAAGACAGGTACATCAACTTTTTCCAAAAAGTAAGGTAACGCCCCAATGGCATCCGCATGTCCGTGGGTCAAAAAGACACCGACAACACGATCTGCATTTTCTACTAAATAAGTAAAATCAGGAATAACTGTATCAATTCCCAATAATTCATTTTCCGGGTATTTCAACCCACAATCTAATACATAAATATCATCTTCCACTTCAGCGATGTACATATTTTTACCGTTTTCACGGACGCCGCCTAATGGAATGATTTTGATGTTACTCAAAAACATTCACCTCTCAAATTTTTTCTATATAAATATAATATTTTCTTTTCTGTGCCCAACTAGCCACTGTCCATTATACACTAAAAAGTGGCAAAAAGCGGCGACGAACTGCTAATTTATCATGGAAGCGGTTTGCAGCAAAAAAATCTTTTAGTAAAATTAACGAATTTAAGTGCCCGCTATAAAAAAACTGCACGAACTCGGTTTGCTTTTAAGCCATTAAGGCAGAATTGCAATAAATCGTTTTCCTTTGACTTATTGCACAGCGCATTATTTGAAAGGCAGACTATAAAAAAGTTAGATAAGCTACACACTCCTAAAAATGAAAGTACGATTTTTAAAACACGCGCTGCATTTTAAAGCTCAATAAAAAGTACAAAAAAACGTTCCAAGTTTACCTGCATAAAGTCTAAAAGCAAAAAGCTTTAACACGTTATCAGTTACTTGCAACGTTTTTTAAATTTTTCAAAACAACTTTATTTGGGTACGCGAACTAAGTCCATCTCATGCAAGGTTTCTGCAATTTGTACGGAATTCCAGGCCGCACCTTTTAGCAAGTTATCCGATACGACCCACATGTGTAACCCAGTTTTGACATCTAAATCGCGGCGAATCCGACCGACAAATGTATCTTTTTTATCAACGCTGTTTAACGCTTGGGGATAAATTTGTTGGCTTGGATCATCTTCTAGTGTCACACCAGGTGATTTTGCTAATAGATCTTTAACTGCTTGGGGTGACATTTCTTTTTTTGTTTCAATATAAACAGATTCAGAATGTCCACTGACTACAGGAATCCGAACACAAGTTGCAGCAACTTTTATAGCATCGTCTTCCATAATTTTATGGGTTTCATTGATCATTTTCCACTCTTCATACGTGTAATCATCCTCAGCAAAAACGTCGATTTGTGGCAGCGCATTAAAAGCGATTGAATAGTGTTTTTTATCACTTCCGGCTGGCAAAATTTGTGGATCTAATTCATCTTTTGATTTTCCGGCTAAGAATTCTTTGGCTTCTCGTTTTAATTCTTCAACCGCTTTTGCTCCTGCCCCTGAAACTGCTTGATAGGTGGATACGATGATCCGGTTTAGCCCGGCTTCTTTGCGAATTGGCTCTAATGCTACCATCATTTGAATTGTTGAACAATTGGGATTTGCGATTATTCCTTTGTGCCGTTTTAAAGCAGCCGGATTTACTTCTGGTACCACCAATGGCACTTCTTTATCCATGCGAAAATAACTCGTATTATCCACCACAACTGCTCCGCGTTTCACCGCTTCTGGCGCGTAAATTTTTGAAATCCCCCCACCCGCAGAAAACAAAGCAATATCTACATCGTTAAAAGAATCAGGCACTAATTCTTCAATTGTTAAGGTTACACCATTAAATATTCTGGTTTTTCCAGCCGAACGTTTTGAAGCCAGCAGTTTGATACTTTCAATTGGTAAAGTGGTTTCTTCCAACATCTCGATCATTTTTGTTCCTACAGCTCCTGTTGCGCCCACAACAGCAATGCGATACCCTTTTTCCATCAGCTACACCCCTATGACTAAATTTGAACCTGTCTGCGACAAGAATTTGATATTTTTGCTATTTTAGCACAATCTGAAATAAATTTCAGTAAATACTAGAAAATGATTCAGAAAATTACGACAATTATCAAAAAAATCTGAATAAAGTTAAACGATGTAAAACTGTCCAAACTCTATTGACACCAAAAAATAAGGAGGAAATTTCCAGAAATTGTTTTTCGCTTTTAACTTCATGCACAAAAGAGCTGACTCAAAAAACAGCTGGCAATCATGATCTTAAATCACAAGAACTCCTGCAAAAAAATTTATTCTCCCTTTTAATATAAAAAAATCAACCCGCAGTCAATCCGTCGAAATTTACCTACAACTATTCAAACATTTCTTTAAAATTTCGTCTTATGACGTAAGGCTGACTATTTTTATTTTAAAATCTTTTTTACATTGGTAGCTGGTGAAGCCAATTTCGGGCCTGGTTTACTTCATCTGCGGCTAATTGATGACCTTGTTTGGTTTGCTTAATCGTCAAATCTGCCCCCCGACTATCAAATGCTTCTGCAAGTTCGTTAAAAGATTCAGGCGAAACAATTGGATCGCCCTGACCAAAAGAAAGCCAGATTCGTTTATCTTTTAGCTCAAATTGTTTTTCATGCACTCCCAGTGACATGGGATGAAAAAATAAGCCTTGGGTTAATGGCGTTTGCCGCTCTAATAACAGATGGGCCGCAATGTTAGCACCATTGGAATACCCTACTAAAACCCAGTCACTTAAAGGCACATTTTTCTCTGCGCTAATTCGTTTGATTTCTTCATATAAATTATCTGTTTCTTTTTCCAAACTAGCTAAATCAAATTGATTTAAGCCATTGCGCTTGAAAAAGCGATTCATCCCGTCTTCTTCTACTTCCCCGCGAAAAGATAAAACCGCACATCCCCCATCTAAAAAACGGGCAATATCCACTAATGAATTTTCATCTCCGCCCGTACCATGTAATAATAATAACTTCTTACTACCTGCAGTTCCAGCATCGTATAAGTATTTCATTATTCTCCCTCCGTTTTAGCCATTTTAATAGCGTGCTTAAAAATAAGTTTAAGATAAAAAATTCTATTTGTGTCATATCCAGCAAAAATCACCTGAACCATTCGATTAACCGCTCATAATGAATGACGCTTTACCTTAAAAGAGTTTTTGCATGTCTAGCATCATAAAGGACCTTGCGGCAGAATAAGTCAAATTTTGAACAAATCTAAAAATTCCTTTAGTAAAATTCTGCCTTATAGCTGGCCTATAACCAGTTGTTTTTTCTAATTAGACTCAAAAAAATTGCAATAAATCTCAAAGCGTCTACAACTTACTATTTGTAAGTATAGTAGCAAATAAATTCATTTCCTTCAATTATTTTATTCTTTTTCGGAAAGTCACTTTATTTAACTTTCTCTTCATCCTATACTATAATAAATTCAAAGGAAATTTTGGGGAAGATTTCCGACAGCGTGTAGGGGAGAGTGTTATTCCTTACGTTATTATGGCTAGAATCTTAGCAAAAATAAGACTTGGATGAATTCATCCAAGTCTTATTTTTTTATTTTATTCCACCGTGTGCTGTTATTTTTCCTAAAGCTAGATAGCCTTTTTTTCCTTTAGCTCGCGGCTGCACGCCCCATAAATAACCTTGGTTTAAAATAATATCATCAAATTTTATCTGGTCGCCTTTTTGAAGTAAGGCAATCACACCAGCTTTAGTGTCTGCTTTTTCTCGCAAGTAGACAGCCGTATTTAAAGTAAATGTTTTCAATTTTTTTAATCCTCCTGAAACTGAATTAGTTGGTGGTAAGGTTGGCTTTTGGTCTTCAAGTAATTTTGTATCAAAAAGTACTCCAAAATCTTTACTGCCAGTTAGCCGATTTAAATCCATCGCTCCTTTGTAGCCAGAAATGCGACCATTTGACGTATATTGATGCAGATCATACCGCGTAGTACAAGTCGGGTTAAAGCCTTCATAACGGCCATTATTCTGACCATAAGTTGGAATCCAAATAGCATCGAATTTTTCGACAGCTAAATTAAATTGATGATATAAGTGATTGGCAATATAGACACCCACCTTTTTTGCTCCCAAACGCTTCAACTCTTGACGGTAACTTTCACAGCCATTACGCATATCCGAATATGATTTTTCTTCTACATCTAGCCACCAAAAAGTTGGTTGAAACTTCTTAGCGCGTTGATAGAAATCGCGGGCTTCTTGTTTCATGTCGGAGATACTGGTACCTCTCACCCATGCATAAACTGCCACCGGAACTTTGTATTCCTGCAATTTTTTAAGATGTGTTTCAAAATGCACATCCCGATGTAATGAACCGTATTGTACCCGAACAATCGCTCCGGCAATATTTTTTGCTAAGATGTTGTAATCAATCGCCTCTGGTAGTTGCCATTCACTAATGTCAATGATCACTGGTTTTAAAATCATAATAGCCTCCTTCTTGTAAAAAAATGTAAAAAAGACTGCACCAAAGTTTTACTAAGGCCTAGGCTGGGAGATAACTTCAGCTATCCTTTACTTTTTAGTGCAGTCTTTTTACCTAATGATGTTTATCCTTCTGTATCAAAAAGCTCTGTTTCAATGGTTTCAACATATTTTGCACTAGCTGGGGCAACAAACAATGTTACTCCCTTTTTGACAAACAAAGCCGACCCACTGATTTCTTCCATTACTTGCTGAATTTTTGTGGCATCCAAATTTTCATTTGCAACCCGGGGAATCATTTTGTGTTTTTTCCCCTCACTATTAAAAAAAGTCAAATGCAGTTTTTTCATCTTGTTTTCCACCTTTCAAAATTTCAATTTTCTAGACTTTCTTGCCTACTATTATTAGGCGGTATATTCGATTTCTTTTGTCTCTACGACACTGTTATAACTAACATCAGTTGGTAACAACTGACTAAAAGCGCGCCCGAAAGCTAACACGTCAACTTCAAGGGGATTTTCCACGCTATTTGAAAACTTCTGTTTTGTCAGACTTTCTTTTCCAGGTTCTAAAAATGTAACTGTCAAATTTGTGCTAACATGTGTTTTCATTTTGTTGCCTCCTTATAATTAATAATTTGATTGGCAAACTACCTTTTTACGGCCGTTTCAAAAGCAGTTTTTTGATTTAGTATCGTAAGTAGCGCCCTTACACTTTAACAACGAAACTTCACGGGAAAATGTCAAAGGCTTTTGAAAAAAATTTTAAATAATTTTTTCGTTATTTCATTTTAAATATTTGTGATTAATTTCACTTAACTACTTTGTTAGTATTTTTTTAAGTTAACAATTGCGTGTTGTTTATTTGCAATTTTCTGAAAAATTACTTTAAAAGCTGAAATTCATCTGTTACAATAGGCGATAACTCATTTAGAGTTAAAATTACTTTTTCAAAGGAGAGAATAGTTATGACTGTTTACAATTTTTCAGCCGGTCCTGCCGTATTACCTACACCCGTTTTGGAGCAGGCCCAATCCGAATTTACGGATTACAAAGGTAGCGGCATGTCCGTGATGGAGTTGAGTCATCGTTCCTCCCTTTTTGATGCGATAATTAAAGACGCCGAAAAACGCTTGCGGGAATTAATGAGTATTCCGGACAACTACCATGTTTTATTCTTACAAGGTGGTGCAAGCTTACAGTTTTCAATGGTGCCATTAAATTTAGCGCAAAATAAAAAAGCCCTGTATGTTAATACCGGCTCATGGTCTAAAAAAGCAATTGCAGCTGCCAAAGAATTAGGCAACGTTGAAGTTGAAGTGATTGCTTCTTCAGCAAAAGACAACTTTACCTATATTCCAGAAATTACCCCTGACATGATTGATCAAGATGCTGCTTACTTGCACATTACAACCAACAATACCATTGTCGGAACAGCTTATAAAAGTATTCCCAATGCCGGGAATGTCCCGATTGTAGCCGACATGTCCTCAAATATTTTAGCCAATGACTACGATGTAAAAGACTTTGGTATCATCTACGCCGGCGCACAAAAAAATATCGGCCCTGCTGGTTTAACCGTTGTGATTATTCGCGATGATTTGCTAGGTTTGTATGAAGTAAACGAGCCCATGTTAGATTACAAAACGCAAGCAGCGGCAAACTCTTTATACAATACGCCCCCAACCTTTGCCATTTACATTGCACAATTGGTTTTCAAATGGTTGCAAGAGCTTGGTGGCCTACCTGAAATCTTAAAGCAAGATCAAGAAAAAGCTCAATTGCTTTACGATGCAATCGAAAAATCGAATTTATTTACCAGTCCAGTACGCCCAGATAGCCGTTCTCTGACAAACATTCCGTTTGTAACCGGCAATGCCAAATTAGATCAAAAATTTAATGTAGAAGCATTAGCAGCAGGCTTTGAAAACTTAAAAGGCCATCGCTCAGTTGGCGGTATGCGAGCAAGCCTATACAATGCCTTTCCCAAAGAAGGCGTACAAGCGCTCGTGACTTTCATGGAAAAATTCGAAAAAGAAAATGGAGGACTGTAAGATGTTCCATATTAAAACATTTAACGCGATTGCCCCAGAAGGCATGAGTCGCTTTGACAAAGATAATTACGCCATTAACGAAAGTAAAACTCCGGATGGTATTATTTTACGCAGTCAAAAATTACACGATTACGCTTTTCCTGAAAGTGTCGTTGCTGTTGCCAGAGCAGGTGCGGGTACCAACAATGTGCCGGTTACACAATGTACCAAACAAGGGATTGTGGTCTTCAATACCCCAGGCGCAAATGCCAATGCCGTCAAAGAATTGGTTATCGCCAGCTTATTGTTATCCGTGCGCCCAATTTTACAAGGCGCCCAGTGGATTCAAACCTTAACCGGTGATGATGTGGAAGAACAAGCCGAAGCAAATAAAAAGCAATTTGCGGGCCATGAATTAGAAGGAAAAAAATTAGGTGTCATCGGCCTTGGGGCCATTGGTGCTATGATTGCAAACGACGCTTACCGATTAGGCATGGAAGTTGTGGGTTATGACCCTTACGTTTCTGTTGATACCGCTTGGAGTATTTCACGACGCGTGACCCGTGCCAATGAATTGGCAGATGTGTTGACAACTTGTGATTTTGTCACCGTCCATGTGCCGTTAACCGAGCAAACCAAAGGCATGATTGGTGAAGCACAGTTGGCAAAAATGAAAAGTGGTGCCAAACTATTTAACTTTGCTCGCGGTGGTATTGTTGATGATACTGCCGTCTTAAACGCATTGAAAGCAGGACAGCTGGCTGGTTATACAACCGACTTTGCGGATGAAAAATTATTACACAACGACAAAGTTTTAGTCTTGCCACATTTGGGTGCTTCAACCCAAGAAGCTGAAGTGAACTGTGCCAAAATGGCTGCTAGAACACTAAAACGCTTTTTAGAAGAAGGCACGATCAAACGCTCTGTTAACTTTCCAACCGTTGAGATGGCCTTTCACTCTCCATATCGGATCACGATTATTAACAAAAATATTCCAAATATGCTAGGCCAAATCTCTTCAACCATCGCGGATATGAATATCAATATCGACAATATGGTCAATCGTGGTCGAGATGATTATGCCTATACTTTGGTGGACATTAATTGTGACGAGCAAGAAAATGCGCAAGCTGTTGCCGCGCGCTTAGAAGAAAATCCCGACATTATTCGCGTGCGGGTGATTAAAAACCCGGGGGTGGGGTATTAATGGTTGATATTCGTCCCTTTAAAGCAATTCGTCCGGCGGAAAACTTAAGCGCAAAAGTTGCCGCCTTACCTTATGATGTCATTAATAGTGAAGAAGCCCGGGTAATGGCTTTAGGAAATCCTTATAGCTATTTTCATATCGATCGCGCTGAAATTGACTTGCCACCAAAACTGTCACCTTATGATCCAGCCGTCTATCAAAAAGCTGCCACTAGTTTAGCCGACTTTTTAAAGAAAGGCTGGCTAAAAAAAGACGACGCACCTTATTTTTATCTCTATCAACTAACAATGAATGGTCGCAGCCAAACAGGCTTAGCCCTATGTGCTTCAATTGATGATTATGTCGCAGGTAAAATTAAAAAACATGAATTTACCCGCCCAGAAAAAGAAGTCGATCGGATTAACCACATCAAAGCTTGTGATGCCAATACCAGCCCTATTTTCTTAGCTTATCGTCATGAAGACGAAATTCAAAAAATTATGAAAGCTTGGCAGGAAAATCACGAGCCTACTTATAATTTTGACAGCTACCACGATGTGAATCATAAAGTTTGGGTAATTGATGATACAGACAAAGTTGCAACCTTAACCAAATTATTTGCAGCAGTCCCGGCCCTTTATATTGCAGACGGCCATCACCGAACCGAATCAGCAGTTAAAGTTGGTTTAGAAAAACGGGTGCAAAAAAATAGTAATCCTGAAAGTGATCACTTTTTAGCTATCGTCTTTCCAGAAAATGAACTCGCCATTTGGGAGTACAATCGTGTTGTCAATGTTCCTGTTACAGATACTTTTTTAGATCAGCTCAAGTCTAGTTTTACAATTGAAAAAACAACGAAAACAAAACCCGATGCACCAGGTCAAATTCAAATGTATTTAGCTAGACAATGGTATACGCTAAGTGCAAAAGAGACAATCAAAAACACCGATCCGGTAAAACGCTTGGACGTATCTTTATTGCAAGACAATGTTTTTGCCCCAATCTTTGGAATTAAAGATGTTAGAGTCGATAAACGAATTGACTTTATCGGCGGTATTCGCGGCCCTGAAGAATTAGTCAAATTAGTCGACAGTGGTGCTTGGCAAGTCGCCTTCTCCTTATACCCGACAGCTATGACAGATCTTTTAGATGTTGCTGACGCTGGGAAAATCATGCCGCCAAAATCAACCTGGTTTGAACCAAAATTATTAAGTGGTCTCTTCGTACATGATCTAGAAACAAAATAAGTTGTTAATTTTTTTGTTAGCCAGTTGTGCCCCCCTCTTCAACTGGCTGCAAAAAATGAAGCATATAAAAAGCGACTGTTGGCACGTCTAAAAGACGCCACCAACAGTCGCTTTTACTTTTTAAAATTACTTCACCATGAGTACCGTACAGGGCGCATGATTTACAATATATTGAATGGTTGAGCCCACTTTTTCTCGCGTTAAGGAGCCTTTTCCTGTCGCACCAGCAACGATTAAATCAAGCTCATAATTTTTAGGAATTGTTTGAGTAATGTAGTTTTTTGGCTCACCCACTTCTAAAATCTCTTCAACATTTTCAATCCCAGCATTGCGAGCCTGCCCCACTAAATCAGCTAATACCATCTTTGCCTTGCTTTGCTCTTCTTTTAAAATTTTCGAAACAGCAAATGAACTCGTAGACAGTGATGCCTCATCAATAATCCAAGCCAGATACAACTTACTATTATTTGCTTTGGCTAAAGCAACAGCTTCAGTAAAAGCCTTCTCCGCATTTTTTGAACCGTCAATCGCTACTAAAATATTTTGGTAATGACTCATTTTATCCCCTCCTAAGCACTCTTAAATAAAAAAGCATCCATATAAAACCCTTTTCTTTAATTCAAAAGTACCATAAAAGCGGCTATAAAACCAACAAGAAGCCAGAAAATAGGAATTGGCTAAAGCCATAAAAATACTGACACCCAAAAGTTAGATTTTTGATCTAACTTTTGAAAATCAGTACAAAATACAACTCTAGCCAATTATTTTTTTAAATATTTTCGCCTTTACGCCCCATTAACAAGTTCTGAATATACAATACAGTCAAAATTCCCAAATGAAGAACAAAGAATAATAAAACAAATTCCAATTTTTTCTGTGACCACTGCAAAAAAACAATATCGAAAACTTTTAACGGATCGGTCAGAAAATAGATAGAATGTAAGCGCGGCGGAAATCTCCCCGCATAAATTCCCATCGAAGAAAGAAAACAAATCGCACCAACGATAAAGCGAATCACATACCGGTGCAAGTTCAGTCTATCTTTGAAATAACGGGCCAGCTTTAATAACTCAGAGAATCCCCACAAATTAAAAGCAAAAATTACTAAAAACAAAGCAATTAACAGCGCCCACAACCGCACACTTGGTAAACTGCTACCATCAGCATAATTATATAACTGCAACATATCCGAGTGCACAATATCGGTCACTAAATAGGGAATGTTTGGAAAAAATAGTAACCAAATACCGCCTAAAATAACTTGTATCACCGGCGAACGGGTATCTTTTATATGAAAAGATAACTCTAGTGGAATATAGGCCAACAAAGTATTGAGTGATAGAAAATAAAATTTTGTCGTATACATTATAGCGATGATAAGTAGTGCTATTAGGCGAATTGCGTTTTTGTAGATGGGAATCACCTCCAAGTGTATTAAAAATGATACCACACTCATTGAAAATACTCTATTTCAATAATACTTGAAATAAACTACTCTTGTGATAAAGTAAGAATATATTAATAATGGAGATGATAATTTGGATAAAGTTTTGATTACAGGTGGGGCTGGATTTATTGGGTCTACACTTGCTAAAAAATTGGCGAAAAATAATGATATATACATAATTGACGACCTATCTATGGGAAAATTGGAGAATCTAGACTTACAGTTAAATAATAACATTAAATTTATTCAAGGTTCCGTAACTGATACAAATCTTATGACAGATTTGTTATCAGAAAATACCTTTGATTTTATCTACCATTTAGCTGCGATTGCCAGCGTTGCGGATTCTGTTGAAAGACCGATTGAAACACATCAAGTAAACTTCGAGAGCGTACTCTTACTATTAGAACTATGTAAAAAGTATCAAAAGACACTTAAACGATTAGTATTTACGTCATCAGCAGCAGTATACGGGGACGAACCAACACTTCCTAAACATGAAGAGTCTGTAATTCGTCCACTAACGCCATATGCAATTGATAAATTTGCTGCCGAACAATATGTAATTGACTATAATCATTTATATGGGATACCTACAACCGCTGTTAGATTTTTCAATGTTTATGGACCAAATCAAAATCCAAATTCACCGTATAGTGGAGTGATTTCAATTATGATTGATAGCTACAAAAAACAACTAGCAGGTGAAAATAATTTATTTACGATCTTTGGTGATGGTAAACAATCTCGTGATTTCGTTTATGTAGAAGATGTAATTAATGCATTGTTGCTTGTCGCTACAAATAATGACGCTCTTGGTAAACAATTTAATGTAGGAACAGGAATAGAAACTACTCTGCTTGATTTACTTGAAGTGCTAGATAATGAATTTAGACATCAGTTATCATTCAAATTCGAAGACTCTCGCTCGGGGGATATAAAGGATTCTTTAGCTAATATTGGAAGATTATCAAAACTTGGATATCACCCCGCATTTAATATAAATGAAGGGTTAAAAAAATATGTTGCTAGTTTGAAGTGATATATTCTTGTAAAGAGCACCACTAATTGTAAGCGTCGAACCACTTAGTGCTCACAATCAATGGCCGGCTCCAATTATACTGATGATATAAGTAAAAATGACTCTTTGTCAATTGTTGTTGGTAAAGAAAAATCCAAAAGATAATTTGGCCCAGAGGAGAAATCCTCTGGATTCTTTATATTCTTACTAATACTTTTCCTTGGCATATAAAAGGGCTCTTTGTCAATTGATGTTGGTAAAGAGCCCTAATTATCTTAAAAATAATCAGAGGCTATTGATGAGAGAACATACCTTAATACTTTCCACTTACAATTAAGCCTAAATCATTTGTTTTTCATTACGACCTTCATTATTCTAAGAAATGATTTATCTTTTCTAAATAAAAAATAAAAAATAAAGTTGCAAATAATTAAAACAATAAAAGAATCATAAAATAAATTTATTAATAAATTAGAACATTGAAATAAATTAATAACATATCTTATTATAATTCCAATAAATATTGCAATAATAAATTGTTTCACGAAATAAATAAAATAGGGAACCGGGCTTTCTTTAAATAGATACTTAAAAACTACAAGTGGATCAAACCAAACTTGAGTTAGAACCCTGGATACAATGGTTCCCCAAATAGCTCCAGCAACGCCAAATTGTTTCACAAATATCACCGAAATAACAACGTTCAATATTGACATAATAAGTGGTCTATATTTCCCCTGCATAAACAATCCATTAGCATTTCTGAATGTTGCTACAATTCTCACCATGTTTAAAAAAAAGTAGTCTACTACAAACCCTAATAGTAACCATTCGGACATCACAAATTCTTTACCCAGCCAAAATTCAATAAAAGGAGGGATCAAAAAGAAGAGAAGTAAAGAAGTATTCAATGTTATCCAATAAACAAAAAGATTTAGTAAAGAAAAATTCTTTTTTTGACTTTCTGTCCCATCAATTGCTAATTGCCCCAGAGTCGGTGTGAGTGCAACTGTGATTTGAGAAACCAAACTATCTACGCTTCGAATTATGAGTCGATAGTTAGCAAAAAAAGTAACGAAACCGGTACCTAATAATGCTGAAATAACAACAGTATCGGTTCCATTCAAGATAACATTGGAAACTTGGTATAATGATAGAGCACCTACATTTTTTAACAATGCATTTTTATTTTGAGCTGGCAAAAGTTCTTTATCGTATTTTTTTATCTCTACAAATTTCTTATCAGCCAATAAATAAATAACTATATTTTGAATAACAATTATAATTATATCTAATAAAAGGTATAACAAAAAATTTTTAAATATAATTATACTGAAGCAACCTACTAACAATCTAATACCACTAAATATAACTTGGATTATGCTAATTAAATAGCCTTCTTGATTAGCACTTAGCAATGACCCTTTATATATTAAAAAGTAAGATGTTACAGTATTAAGAACATAAAGAATGTATATCACTGTTAAATTCTCTTGAATATCAGGAACACTTTTTACAAAAAGAGGTAGCAATGGTATTGACAGAACTCCAGCCAGCAAAATTGCTAGTCCTATTAATTGATATGCTTTTTTATAAAAGTTCATTAACTGTGCTATTTTCGGATATTCTTTTTCTCTAAGTGGTTTATATAATTCAAAAATTATCGCCGAACCAATCCCTAACTCAGCAAACGAAAAAATTGTTAATATATCAGTAAATAAGCTAGAAACACCAGCATATTCGATGCCTAAGTATTTTATAGTAATTGTTTTCATAATAAAATTGGATACTAATGATACAATTTTAATCAAAATACTTGTCATCGTATTTAATTTAGCTTTTTTTGAATTTGTAAGTACTCTATTCTTCACTTCTCCACTATCCTATCAAATTTAAAAATCTTTCAAGTACATAAAGCATCCATTTTTGGTCTCCCGTAAATATTGACATATCTACATTTTGTAGAAATTCACCTCTTATTGGTCCCTGCCAATCAGCAAACCATGTATCTACTGCTCGGGGCATTGGAATTTTTTTTCTATTTTCAAATTCTGGATATAACTCTGAAAATATTTGTCTCAATATATATTTATTTTGACCAGACCTTATTTTATTTAAATCTAACTCTGAGCCCAATGATAATCTACTAAAAGGGGTAGAAAATTCAATATCTGCTAAAGTACAGGCATTAAAATAGGAATTGTTTGACTCTTTATAAAAGATATCGTTAACAAAATGATGGACATCAACATGGTTCTCGTTATCAGAATATTTTTCTATAGGGTAGAGTATCTTTTGAGGAGAAACTAATATCATTGAAGGATCCACAAAACAATATCTCTGATAAAACTCCTCTAGTGTCCAATCTTTTGACAGTAACCCATTAAAGCCTCCAAATACGATATCAGCATTCTCACCAAATAGCAAAGTTGTGAAACCCTCAGATTTTGCTTGCTTTGCAGCTTTATAAATCTGTGGTTCAATTGAATGTATCGGAGATCCTTTTAATTTCATCAAATCATCGATTGATTTATCGTAGTCTTCCCAAGTAACGTCAATTACTTCATGATCTAATTTGAACTTTTTAGCATATTTTTTAGCATAAACTACATCATCAACAGAATTTGTGGACATGGTCTTAAATGTATATGCCTTTGTTCCCTCTGGTACTAAAGCAGCTAGAATTGCCGAATCAATACCTCCACTTAACATAAGTGCAACTTTTTTTTCACTATCTTCAAACAAATTTTTGACGTAAGTCTTAATTTCATAAAAAGTATCCTCAGCTCCATATACCTTTTTTCGGTCTACATTTTTATAAATTGGATATGCTTTCACGGGGAAATCTGTTGAGAAAGCAATATCGGGATCAACGATAGTTCTGTATGTCAAAAAAGAATTCATTGCAAAAATTTTATCAACTTCCATGTCATTCACCTCTAACAGCCTTCAAAGCTTTTGTTATTTTTGTCGACGAAATACCTTTCGTATACGGAAAGTAAATTATTTCAGTTCCAAATTTTGAGAGATCCTCTTCATACTTTTTCCATTTATCGCTCCCATACCAATCATCTCCCACAAAAAGTACATCTGCTTTTAGCTTTTTACACATTTCAACTTTGTCCATATCATATTGTGGAACAACCGCGTCCACCCATTTTATATTTCGTACTATTTCAGCTCTATCCTCATAAGGTATTACAGAATGTTTTCCTTTATACGTCACTAACTCATCAACCGTAACTCCAACTATTAATTTATCACACATTCCTTTAGCGTTTTTTAATAAGTTTAAATGACCTATATGAAATAAATCATATACTCCAGAGGTGTACCCTATAACCATCTTTCTATTCAATTTCATTTTTCTCCTTTTGATAATATTTATAAGATTTAGTAAGATCGATTATTGCATTATCATGCGCTACTTGTTTGTCTACTTCAGGTATTTTCATATAATCTCCAAAGTGCATTCTGAGATAATGATCATACCCTTTAGGACACGATATTTCTGTATCTTCAAACTTGAATATTGTATGAAAACTGAAATCTTCTTTTTCCAAAATTAAAGTTTTAGCTCTATGCGACCATGCAAATGAGCTTTGTGAGTTTTTAACACTGTCGTAAGAAAATTGTTTTACAAAAAATAAATAAATATCTAGAAAAAAATTCAGAGGAAATAGTCTAACAAAATAACTTAGTATTTTCTTTTTTCCTCCTATACCAGCCTTACCTCTTCTCATTGAATTTAACTTCATTAATGTAGTTAACAAAAAAAAGTGAATATTTTTCATAATTCGATTATTAGGTAAACCGTCTAACGGCATTATATCTACAAAGACTCCAGAATAGCAATCAGCATATGATAATGAATCACTTTGAATTAATGTCGTTTCAACATTATGAACTTTCATAAATACAGGTGTATAATGATAAGAAAATTTTTCATCGATAATTTGATAGGGAGCGGGTAATACTGTTTTAGAAATTACCTTGAATTTTTCATAATCGCTTCTTGGCATTGCAATGTCCAAATCATCATCCCATGGTATAAACCCTTTATGTCTAATAGCCCCTATACAGGTCCCACCAATTGCATAATATCTTAGGTTATTATCATCACATATTTTTTTAACAACTTTGAAAATTTGCAGTATTTCTTTTTGCAAGTCATTCAAAAACTATTCACCTCTAACTATTTTTAGTCCATATTTACATATTATTAGCAACAGAAACATCGGAAGCAAAACATACACTAAAGTTCTCACAATAACCAAAAATGAATCACGTGGAACATTGGTTATAAATCTAAAAAATATAATAATGAAAATTCCTATTAAAGGTGACTTTTTTACTGATTCTATTGAAAGCAGCGAAAACAACTTTAACAAACAAAATCCAAATAAAATGAAAAAAACAATCCCAAAAATACCAAAATTGAGATATGATTCAGCGACAATTGAAAATCCTGATCCAAAATTTAACCCTAAGGCTTCAGTCAGAGAATTAGCTAACGAAGTTTGATGGTCAACAAAACTAGTATCCCACAAACCAAGACTAGGAATCACACTAACAAGAGAAAAGAAAAAAGTATTTCCATATCTATACTGAAACGAACCAATACTTATTAATTGCATTATTCCAATTGTTGGACCCATTGATCCACCCAATTCAGCAATAACATCAGTAAAAATATTCTTTTTTGGTCCTTCCGTGACAATGTAATTAATCACTTCAGCTAGAGAATATTCCCCCACTGTTCTTAATGATGAAATTGCACCTAAAATTAGAAGTAAAACTATTCCAATTACTATATATTTCATAGAGGATTTTACATTAATTTTTTTTACAAAGTAATTTTGAAAAAGTATCAAACACAGTATCGTAGCCATAAAATCTATACGTTTTCCGCTAAACAGAAAAGGGAGGACACTTAAAACAATAAAGAAGTAAAGATTTAATCGAGCAATTTTTTTTTCTCTATATGAATAGAGAAGTAAGAAGGACCCTGCAAAAAACAGATTGGAAACAATAATAACAATTCCGTTCATAGAAGATGAAGTATCCGAATATATAGAATTGTAACCACTTGATCCAAACTTAGACATATATCCCCAAATTCTATATACATACGCAGGGGAAGTTATAATAACAATAATATAAGAAGTATATCTCACGACTTTATTCGAAAATGAAAAAAAATTACCATTCGTTATCTTTTTATTATTATATTGTATTAAAGCCCCCAGATGAAAACAAGCAAGGCAAACTAATGTATACTTTTGAGCCTCCAATAATTGAATAGCAGAGACATATTTAAAAGAAAGGAGATTTCGTTCAATTGACAATAATCCAAATGGCATTAATAAACTTTGACCAAATGAAAATAGGAACAAGAGAAGCAAAAAAAGCATATACGTAGAAATAAATTCACTGCTAATAAAATAGTATGTCCACACGGAAACAATTAGTAATCCCCAGCCAATCATGCCATTGACATTCATACTATCAAAAGGTGACAATAGAATTAGAGTAGAAAAAGTTAAATATATTAACAAGACAAATACTGATATGAATTTTTTGGATGTTAAACTCAATTCATAGTTCATTTTTTAATCCTCGTTGACTTATAATTAATATAATACGTCATATAAAAGAAATAATCTCCAAGAAAATCTAATCTATTCCTATACAAAAATAGAATAAACTTCAAAAATATTCTTTTTCCTTTAGATTGTATCATTTCAATTGACTTATTTTCTAACATAGATTTAATAATAGTCGGATATTTTTGCCAATTTCTTAATTTTTTCATGGAGTTTCTAAAGTCAACGAATTTTTTATTATTCTCAAGAACATTATATAATTCAACGATTATTGCATTAAATAATTCAACATCTAATAAAGAAAGGTTTATCCCCTTAGACTCAAACATAGTACGCATTGAATTCATAAGATTAATGTTTCTTTCCACTAATTTGTCCTTATAAGAAGTCATCAGAGATGATTCGCGTATAACATAATTATAGAGAGGTTTAGAAACAAACGATACCTTAGGAAAGTTACTTATAACTCCTATTTGAAAAAACGTATCTTCAGCAAAAATGATACTATTGTCACCAAATAAGATTCTATTTTTTACTAAAAATTCTTTTTTGTACATCTTATCGACAGCATTATGTGAATATATGTTTGAATAATAATATTTCGCCATAAATTCCTTAATATTATTATTACTGATGACACAATCTTCGACAAGGTTGAATTGTTTTCTTATTTTTCTTTCATTACTTTTTTGTAAGTATATTTCTGAACATGCTATGTCTGATTTTTCACTTATGACATTTTCTAAGAGCGTCTCTACCATATCATGTTCGATATAATCATCTGAATCAATAAAAATAATGTATTCCCCGAGAGCTTCTTTTAGCCCAACGTTTCTAGTTGGTCCTAATCCCATATTTTGATGTCTAATTTTTTTTAACCTTTTATCCATCAATATGAAATCATCAACAATACTTTCCGAAGAATCACTAGATCCATCAATCAGTATAATAACTTCAATATTTTTGTAACTTTGTTTAACAATAGACGATAGGCACCGTTCTATGTATAACTCGACATTATATACTGGCAAGATAACACTTACTAATACATCCATAAAGAATTCCTTTCCATAATATGATGTTTTTTAATTGTAGTGATAGCATCATCATTGTAATATCATCCATATTTTCTTTTCCGCAGAGCTATATATACCTTCTTGGGAATAAGATATATCACTATTGGTTTTAGTATTTGAAATGATTCGTACAGCTTAAAATCATAATGTTTAAAAATTTCCCACTTTAATCTCATCTCATTTTTCCTATTTAAAAAGTTTCTTCGTTGAAATGACTCAGAATCTTCTCGATAATAATACAAATTTTCTTGAATATTATATCCTTTATATCCTTTTGAAAACATCTTAAACCATAACTGATAATCTTCAATACGATAATAGCATTCCCCTTCTGAGTAGCCTCCCACAGAGATCAAATCTTTTTTTCTAACTAATACTGTTGGATGGGCAAACGGCGTCTGTCTCAATAAATCATGCTCCGAAGGATATTCTGGGTAAATAATTTCTCCAACATTTTTTTTTCCATCAAAAAAGACAAAATTTGATCCCACAATTGAAATTTCATCATTTTCATCCAAAAACATGACTTGTTTTTCTAATCTAGATTTTTCAGAATAGTCATCGGCATCTTGTCTTGCGATAAATTCGCCTTCAGACACTTTTATACATAAATTTAAAGTTTTATTTAGTCCTTTATTTTCTTCACTAAAATAACATTTCACCTTATCTTGATAATTTTTTTCATATTCTTTAGCAATCTTTAAGGTAGAATCTGTCGATCCATCATCCCAAATGATTAATTCATAATCCGTAAAAGTTTGATTGAGTATAGATTCGATAGACTTTGCAATAGTACTTTCACAATTATATACTCCCATTATTATTGAAACTTTTTTCATATTTCACTTCCAAAATCTAAATATATTTTTTTTAACTCTTCGATAACATTTTCCTCAATAAACGGAACAATCATTTTTGAACTCTCATTTCCCATTTCATTTCTAATTTTTTTATTCTCAATGAGAATTTTTAAATAGTAAGAAAAGGAATTACTCATATCATCCAAATCTACAAGAAATCCATTTTTATTATGAACCACTAAATCCCTTATTCCACGAATATTTGATCCACATATTGGTAATTTTGCGTACATTGCCTCCATCACTGATACTGGTAATCCTTCCCTTTTAGAAGGATGAATATAAACATCGCTTGCAGCAATTATATTGGGAATATCTTTTCTGTATCCGAGCAAGAATATCTTATTTTCTAAACTTTTACTTTGTATCAATTTGTTTAAATAGTCTGCTTTTTCACCTATACCACAAATCAAATAAATAAATTTCTTGTCACGAATTTTCCACAACTCATTAATCACTTGTTCATGATTTTTATTACTGTTCAATTCTCCGATTGATAAAAACACTAAATCATCATCTGAATTTTTAAATTGACTTAAATCAGTTTTTAAAGATACATTAAAATTTTGCGTTGAAAGCCCTACACCATGTACATGGTATATATTTTTGGCATGTAGTTTTTTTTTTGCTCGATGATAGTCTTCATCATTGATTGTGATCAAAGTATCGGTATATCTAGCTAAAAATTTTTCAATTGGATAATAAACTAGCCAATTCACTATAGGCGCCCCATGAAAGAAATGGAACCCATGCGCCGTATAAAAGACTCTACTTTTACTTTTTTTGCAAGCCATTCTCACAATCATCGAAGCTACAGGGGTATGAGTATGTATGATATCAAAGTCTTCATTTTTGATTAAACTTTTAAACTCATTATATGCAACACGATTATTCTTTGACAATGGCGAACGATCGAAGGGAATAATATAGATTGGAATATCTTTATCCTTGAAAAAAGTATTAAGTGGTTGTTGAATTGAACAAGCTATACTCACTTCATGTCCTTTATCTAGCAACATTTGAATATGAGGAATCAGAAAAGCATTCAACGTATTTGAAATTGTGGTTACATATAAAATTTTCATAACCTATTATTCATTCCCTTCAAACTTCTTATTTGTAACATTGCTTTCCGAATTTATGCCCTCTTTAATAAAAACTTTTTTAAAAGTTAAAAAGAAAATTTCCGTATCTTGTTTAAAATTAATATTATTCACATACTTACAATCCAAATTAAATTTTTCTTCCCAACTTATCGCATTTCTACCATTTACTTGAGCTAAGCCAGTTAATCCTGGTCGAACATCGTGACGATGCTTTTGCTTCGAGTTATAAAGAGGTAGATATTCGACTAGTAATGGTCGCGGTCCAATAATACTCATATCCCCTTTAAGAATATTCCAGAGTTCAGGTAATTCATCAAGGCTCGTAGATCTCAGTAATTTTCCAAATTTTGTTAGCCGTATTTCATCTGGCAACAAATTACCTTCACTATCTTTTTCATCAGTCATAGTCCGAAACTTGTACATCGAAAAAATATATTCATTTTTACCTGGCCGAAGTTGTTTAAACAATACTGGGGAGCCCAACTTAGTTCTTACTAAAATGGCCACAATGAGAAAAATTGGGCTCAAAATAATCAAAGCTAGGCCGGAAAGCAAAATATCCAAGCAACGTTTTACATACTTTCTATAAAAACTAGCCTTTATCATTGGACAACACTCGCTTTATAACAGTTGCTACTCGGCTTAGATCCTCATCGGACATTTTTGAATCCGAAGGTAGACATACACCTGTTTCAAAAAGTCGTTGAGCAACGGTTTCCCCAATATAATCGTACTTTTCAAATACAGGCTGCAGATGCATTGGCTTCCAAATAGGTCGAGACTCGATATTTTCTTTTTCCAACTCGTCCATCAAGTAGGTTGGATTCACGTCTTTTAAGGTAATAGCTGATAGCCAATAGTTTGAAAAATCCCAATCATTTTCTGGCATAAATGAAATCTGCGATAATTCTTTCAATTCTTCTTTATAAAAATCATGTATATAGCGTTTTTTGGCAATACGGTCCTTCAAGACTTTCAACTGACCTCTGCCAATACCAGCAACAATGTTGCTCATACGATAGTTATAGCCAATCTCACTATGTTGATAATGTCTTGCTTGGTCCCGCGCTTGCGTTGCCCAAAAACGGACTTTCGCAATTCTCTCTTCGTTGTTAGAAACCAACATGCCCCCGCCAGACGTTGTGATGATTTTATTACCATTAAAAGAATAAATACCATAATCTCCAAAAGTGCCAGTATATTTCCCCTTATATGTCGTACCCAATGATTCTGCAGCATCTTCAATCAATGGTACATTAAATTCTTTACATATTTCCATAATTTCATCTAATTTCGCAGATAGTCCATAAAGATGAACAACAATAACAGCTTTGGCATCTGGATATTTTTCTAAAGCTTTCCGTAAATATGCAGGATTCATATTCCATGAATCTTTATCACTATCAACAAATACCGGTGTAGCATCTTGATAAATAATAGGATTAGCTGTGGCCGAAAAAGTCAATGACTGACAAATCACTACATCTCCTTTTCCAACACCAACTGCCTTTAAAGCCATATGGATTGCCGAAGTTCCTGAAACTAAAGCGGCTGCATGTCCCGCACCTACGAGTTCAGCTAACTCATTTTCAAAACCTGTAACATTTGCACCCAAGGGAGCAATCCAGTTTGTATCAAATGCCTCTTGTACATATTCTTGTTCATATCCTTGATCACTCATATGTGGTGAAGACAACAATATACGTTCATTTTCCATTTTATTCCCAGCTTTCTATTACTCTAGTTGGTACTCCAACATTTTTTGTCTTACTCTCGATATCTCTTATCACAACACTACCAGCTCCAATAATTGATGCTTCTCCTACTGCTAGCCCCTGAATAATTTTACTACCTACACCAATACTAGTTTCATTCCCAATCCTAACATTCCCCGAAACATTAATGCTTGGAAACAACGAGTTGTAACTACCTATTTCAACATCATGACCGATTGTTGTAGCAATATTTATCATATTAAAATTACCTAGTCTGATTGAGCTAGTAAAAGTAGTGTTGGCCATAATAATATTTCCAATCCCCATCTCAATCTCAAGACCAAATAAAGCACTTGGATCTATCAAATTAGGGAATATTAAATTTGATTTAGTTCTCAGTTTTTTATAGATATTTTTTTTAGCCTGTGGATTGGCAATTCCGATAGCAATAGCCCACTCTTCATCTAAAGATAATAAATAATCTGTATTTCCTATTACTGGGTAGTCTAAAATCACGTTCCCGTGTAAATCACTATTATCATCCACATAGCCTAGTAGTTGATAATTTTCAATACGTGAAAGTAAGAATGTTACTTCCTTCGCAAATCCACCAGTTCCGACAATAATGATTTTTCTATTTATTCGAGGCATTTGCAAATTTCACAACCTCTCTAGCCAATTCTTTGTCATCAACATCAGCTAAGCTTTTAACAAAAGCCATTACCTGTGTTAAATCAAATCCCTTGATATTACCAACAAATATCTTTTCATAAACTTCTTCATCATTACGCTCTTTGTCTAAAAGCAATTCTTCATACAATTTTTCACCAGGACGAATTCCTGCTTCCACAATTTCAATGTCATCTTCACTGTAACCGCTCAAACGAATCATATTTTTGGCTAAATCTAGAATTTTCACAGGCTCACCCATATCTAGCACAAATATTTCCCCACCTTTTGCTAAGGCACCAGACTGGATTACCAACCGGCTTGCTTCTGGAATTGTCATAAAATATCGGGTCATCCGAAAATCCGTAACTGTCACGGGGCCACCTTTTGCGATTTGTTCTCTAAATAGCGGAATAACACTGCCACGAGAACCTAGTACATTGCCGAAGCGGACCGCTGAAAATTTAGTTTTTCCGACTTCATTCAAGCTTGTGACAATCATTTCTGCTATTCGCTTTGTTGAACCCATCACATTTGGTGGATTGTTAGCTTTATCTGTTGAGATCATGACAAAGTTCTTTACGTTACTTGCCTTAGCTGCTTCTGCTACGTTTTTTGTCCCATAGACATTGTTTTTTACAGACTCTCTAGGATTATATTCCATCAAAGGAACGTGTTTATGAGCGGCTGCATGATAGACGATATCCGGATGGTAACGCTCCATTAATTCAAAAATTAATTTACGATCTTGCACATCGGCAATAATAGGAATATACTCCGTTACTTTTTCTTTATACTTTGTAGTCAACTCACGATGAATCTGGTAAATGGAATTTTCCCCATGACCAAGTAATAAAATTCGTTTTGGGTTAAATTTAGAAACTTGTCGACAAATTTCCGAACCAATTGAGCCACCAGCACCGGTCACTAAAATCGTTTTCCCCGTTAATTGATCTTTAATAGCTGCAATGTCAAGCTTAACTTCTTCTCTTCCCAATAAATCAACGACATCAATTTCTTTTAAGCGTGACAAACTAACTTTTCCTGCTGCAACTTCTTCCATTGAAGGCATCGTGTTAACTTTTACTTCAGTTGATTCTAGCAGTTGAAAAATTTCACGCAGTTTTTTTCGCGATAAAGACGGGATAGCAATTGTCACCATGTCAATATCATTCTGTTGTACAAGTTCTGGTAAATCGCTAATTTTACCTAATACGCGTCTACCTGAAAGGTAAATTTTTTGTTTGTTGGGATCATCATCAACAAAACCGACAACATCAATGTCACCCGCCGTTTTTGATCCCAAGAAACTATTTAGCAGAATACGACCACCTTCGCCAGCGCCAACGATTATGGTGCGTTTCACTTCATCAGTATTTTGATTTGTTCCCCGCATATTCCGCCATTCCACAAATAAGCGCCAAATTAAACGACTACTGATAATCAAAAATGTCGATAAAATATATGTAAATAACTCTAAACGGCGACTAAAAACATTATCTGAAAAAACAGATAGTAAGATAATACTAAAAAAGGATTGTGAGGTTGTCGCTAAAAAAATAGCAATCATTTCTCTTAAGTTGGTATAACGATTAATTCGTGTAAAAACGTGAAAGACAAAACCAAAAACTAAGTATAAGCCTATTGAAAGTAGCGTAGAGGATAGTACAAACTTTTCTGAAATTGGTACGAAAGGTTTCATAAAATACATACGCTAATAAATTAGCAATTGCAATTAAAATACAGTCAACCACAACCAATATTGCAATTTTTCTTCTTCGTGTTAATGCAAACACACTTACTCCCCCTAAAATAACCCAAATTTTTTCTTTTTCACTGCAGTATAATTTGGCAATACGATTTGATCCCCATTTAACAAATCCTTTGCAACTTGTTTCATCGCAACAACTTTGGCTTCACCAAAATCCTTTGCGATTGCTTCATAAGCTTCTTTCATGTAAAAGTTACGCTTATTCACCCCATGAGCATCCGAAGCTACCATTTGGACTAAGTTATGTTCGACCATTTCTTTGGACGTTTTCTGAATGGATTTACCAAAAGTGCCAACGTAGCTTGGTGCTGTCAATTGAGCCAAGCATCCCATATCTAAATATTCAATTAAACGATTAGGGTCTTCACGAAATTTAGCATTTCGCTCAGGATGGACAATGACCGGTATTTTCCCCATGCCACGAAGTTGAAAGAAGATATCTTCAGTATAGGTGGGAACATCCATTGTCGGAAATTCGATTAAAATATATGTATCATCTAAATCTGTAAATAGAATCTCATTATTTTTAATGTCTTCGATTAGTTCGCCAGTAATTCGCACTTCCTGTCCTTCTAGAACCGTTAATGACAAATTCCGTTTGTCCAGCTCTGCTTGCAGAGCTAGGACACGAGGAACAACAGTTGATTTAGGATTTGAATATTTTCCATTATTATGATGTGGCGTACAAAGAATATGGGTGATTCCTTGGCTAATCGCTTTTTCAGCCATTGCAATACTAGCAGCTAAATCTTCTGCTCCATCATCTACCCCGGGTAAAATATGACAATGTAAATCAATCATCGTTCCTCGCTCCTAAAATTTTTTAACTACCGTAGTAATAATAATAACCTTGATCTTTTGTATGTTGCGCCCCATTATAGACAACACCTAATACACGCGCGCCAACCATTTTTAATAAATCCCGGGCTTTTACCAGTGATTCTTTCCGAGAGACATTTTCCCGGATTACAAGCACTGTTCCATCTGCTTTTGATGCCATAATTTGTGCATCTGTCACTGCCACAACCGGCGGCATATCAAAAATGACAATATCGTATAAATTTCGGGCTTCATCAATCACTTGATCCATCCGGGCAGAGCCTAATAATTCAGATGGGTTGGGTGCTTTAGGACCACTGGTTAAAATTGATAGACTTTCAACACCAGAAGGTTGCGCAGCTTCTAACACACTTCTTTGTGTACTCAATACTGTACTCAATCCAACGTTATTGTTTAAATTAAACGTTTTATACACAGTTGGCTTACGCATATCGGCATCCACCAAAAGTACACGTTGCCCTGATTTTGCAAATACAACAGCCAAATTGGCTGAACTTGTCGATTTACCTTCTCCCGGTCCAGATGATGTTACAACGATTGTCTTAATTTGACGATCTGCTGAAGAAGCAAATTGAATGTTGGTACGAATCGTGCGATATTGTTCTGAAATTGGTGACGATGGATCAACTAAGGTAATCAAACTCACGGGATGAGTTTGCGTGCCTTTTCGTTCTGTGTGTTTTTTTGACATTTTAACTCCTCCTTATACGCGTGAGCGACTGCGCCGGGATACAGCACTATCATTTTCATCCGTTTTTTTATTATTTTTCTTAAATGTCGGAACAATTGGTTTTTTCTGAATCGTGGCATCTAATTCTTTTTGACTCATTTGTGGTACGGTACCTAAAATCGTAAAGCCTAAATCTTCTGAAACAAACTTATCATCCTTCACAGTTCTGTCCAAAAGTTCTAATACAAAAGCTAGACCAACGCCAATCATCAAACCTAATACTAGACCAATTGCCAAATTCAATTTATTATTTGGTGAAACTGGTGTCATACTTGCAGATGCTTTTGAGATGATTGAGATTTTATTAACTTCTAGCACATCTTTGGCCGTTTCTTGGAAAATTTGCGCCGTTGTGTTGGCAATATGCTCCGCATTAATTGCACTACTATCTGTCGCTTTAATCGAAAACATTAATGAATTTTGTTGTTGCGTAACTTCCAATGCACCTTTAATTTCATTTGTGTTCATATCTAAGTTGTATTCTGATTCTAAACGGTCTTTAACTTGGTCAATTACCAAGTCCCCGGTAACAAGCTCTTTATACGTATTAATCATTTGCAAATTCGTATTTACGTCATTGGGGTTTGCTGTTGCTGTATCCCCTTGAGGTAAGGTTACAATTAATTGTGCCTGTGAGCTATATTTGGGAGTGATAATAAAGAATGTTGCCACTCCAGCTAGTGCAAGTCCAATAAAGCTACAGATGAAAATTGAAGCTAAATGTTTTCGTAAAATATCAAAAATCTGTTTCAGACTGATTGTCTCTTCCATTTTTTCGCCACTTTCTTTAGTTATTTACTGCTAATGTCTTTTTAAGTTCTGTTTGGACGCGCTCTAATTCGGTTTGGCTAACCCGTTGGTAAGAAATACCGTCTTGCATAAAACCGTCACCTTGCATTTGATCTTGCTGAATTTTGCCAAAGGCACTACGATAATCGGCTGCAATTTTCTTCATATCATCAAAACTCATATCCGTTTTAACGTTGGTCTCCATTGCATCAAGCACTTCTTTATATCGCGTTACACCGTCAAAGGTTAATAATTTTTTTGCCACACCTTCAACAATCTTACGTTGGCGTTCTTGCCGACCATAATCGCCTCTTGGATCTTCATGTCGCATGCGTGAAAATGATAGTGCTTGATCGCCGTTCAATTGAATTTTGCCATACTCAAAAGTATAACTATCTTGACTAAATTTTTGATCATTCGTAACCGTAATACCACCAACAGCATCGACTAATTCTTTTAGGCCCTTCATATTAATGGCAACATAGTGATCCACGGGAATATCAAGGTACTTTTCGACTGTATCCATTGACATTCCTGCACCACCAAAAGCATAGGCGTGGTTAATTTTATCTTTTGTCCCTCTGCCGACAATGTCGACATATGTATCGCGGGGAATACTTGTGATTAATGTTTTTTCAGCATTTGGATTCACAGCAGCAACCATCATGGTATCAGAACGACCAATTTCAGTTCGTCCTAGATCACCCGTATCTATTCCAAGTAGTAACACAGAAAATGGTTTTTTTTCTGCAATCACATTTTTTTGTTCCGCTTTGCGTTTTGTATCGAGTTGTCGTTCAACTGATTCGTATGTTTTTTGAACCGAACCACTTAAATCCATATAGACTTTGGCTCCAATCCCTACTACCGCAAGAGTTAGAATTAAGATAAAGCCAACAATTCCTAAGACAATCTTTTTTCCTTTAGACATATTGTTCTCCTTTAATAGCCAGTTTCAGAATATGATTCTCCAGCGCCCGTTTCGTTTGTTTCACCTACGTTACTAGATTGCGTAGCAGTTTCAGAATAAGTTGATGTGTCACTTGCTACGTTAGCCTCACCATAATCTGTCGTTCCTAAGCCTAGCTGTGTTGAAATTTTATCTGCTTGTTCAGTAAATTCTGCTTTTAATGTTTTATTGCGAACTTGGCTAATACTATTCACCAGACTGAGATATTTTTCATATGTGGCATTATCTGTCACTTTACCGTCTTTTAACATACTATCGAGGGACTTATTAATGCTTGTTACTCGTTTTATCTGGGCATCGGCATAAGAAAGATACTCTTTTACGAGCTTCGTCCAATCACTTTCTTGAACAAAACCTAGCCGTTCTCGCACGGCACCGACATCTGTATCTTTTACTTTAGCTTTAATAACGACATTATTTTGTGCTTTTTGCCAATCGGTAACTGGTTTTTCAAATAAGTCATTCACATTATTTTGAATGGCAAACTTACTTTCGGCATCTGACATTTGCTTGTTTAATGTTTCTTTTTCTTTGGCAATAGTTTTCATGTTTTTTGGCACATCGGTTTCTTCGATACCGAAATCATCTGCTGAAACTTTAACACCGTCCAACTTAGCACCAACTTGGGTTAATTCAGCGTCTTTCAAGTCCTTCTTCAAAAAAACTTTGTCCTTGTTTGAATAAAGTGATGTAAGATCACTATCCACTTCTTTTAATCGTTCTTGATCTTTTTCAACGGCAGTTTCAGCATAACTTACTTTTTGCTGATATTGTTTGTTGTTGTTTTCACGATAACCGACAAAACAAATCGCGACTGCACCGACTCCCACAGCTGCGACTGCGATCGTTTTAATAAGGGGGTTACCCATTGATACACGCTCCTAACTAACTTTTCTATTATATAACACTTTTTTTTGGAAAATCTCTAGCTTATTATACGTTAAGAAGGCAACATTTTAAAGGGCTATTTAAAATGTTGCCTCTCCTCACAATCTAGAATAAAAAAATTCTTTTTTAACAAAAAAGAGACTAGCTTATTTTTTTTAATAACAAATACTATAAATTTGCAATAATTCAACTAAATAATGATTACCAGAAATGCGCCACGTGAAACTATTTTTTTCTTAAAAAGATGAAATTGGATAACATTTCAATAAAATCAAATTTTCTATACCTTTATAAAGAAAACGTTTTTTCAGTTTAAACAAATTTAGATTTTTTTATAAAAAATTTATAAATTTCATCATAATTCTATCAAAACAAGCAAATCACCAGTTAAAAGATCGTAAAAAAAGGTACCAACACACGTTGATACCAGTTCTTACATTTTTATTTACGATTTCCGGTTTGTCACTAGAAAACTAACCTCGAATCGTCACTTGTACCTGACGGCGGCCCCATTTTGTACATTGGGCAACTGTGGGAAAATGCACATCAATAATGTTTCCTTTAATTGCACCACCTGTATCTAGCGCTAACGCAACGCCGTAGCCTTGAACTTCAACTACAGTTCCCAGGGGAATCACGCTTGGATCAACGGCGACTGCTTGTGGATTTTGACGTAAATCTGTCCCACTGGCCGTTAGATAGCTAGCACCTGGTTCGGCATAGGAATATGCAGTTGATTCCATCATCATGGTACGACCACCACTAGTGGAACTGCCAGTGTTATTATTATCATTATTATTGGTAGCATCATTATTAGAATTATTAGTGGAGCTTGAATTATTCGTAGTATTATTAGTGTTTGTTTCAGAGCTACTATTGGTATTGTTACCAGTAGATGAGCTTGCGGTATTTTCAGCCGCTTCTTTTTGTTTAGCAGCTTCAGCTTCTTTTTCTGCTTTTTCGGCGGCAGCTTTTTGCGTCGCTGCCTTTTCTTTAGCTGCTTTTTGCGCTGCTAGACGGGCTTGTTCAACTTCTTTACTTTGGGCAATTTTTTGTAGGGTGCTTTGATTTTCAGCTAATTGATTTTTCAAATTAGCAATTTTACTATCCAATTCCCCTGCTTCAGCTTCTAAACTGGTCTTATTTTCTTTTAGGCTTGCAGAGGTTTTCTGCGCCGTAAGCTCTAAGTTTTCCAATTTTTCTTTTTCTGTGTTTAAGTCGGCAACTTTTTGTTTTTGCGCATTCTGCAATAACGTCATGGCATAAGCACGGTTGATGAATTCTTGCAGATTGTCTGCGTCTAATAAGACGGACCAGTCACGCTCTACTCCACCGTTTACTTGAATTTCTTTTAAGCGTTCTGCCATGATTTCTTTTCTTTTCTCAATACTTTTTTGCGTGGTTGCAATATCTTGTTGTGCTTTTTTTAATGTTGCTTCATTTTCAGCAATTTTTGCTTTTGTCTTTTCTACCTGATCGTATTTGTCATTCACGTCGTTTAAGGCCAGTTGTACCTCGGCGCTGATTTGATTACTTTGACGTGTGATTGCAGACTCTTGCTCATTTAAAGAGTCCATTGATTCCGCTGCTGCAAATACCGGGCTGACAAGATTGATGGCTACAACAGCTGTCAAAACTGTCACCAATTTTTTTGCCTTCACAAAATCCACACCTTTCTTTTCTAATCTCCAATGCCATTTATTATACAAAGGAAAGGTGTATGTATCATTTCAGTTAGATTACATTTTGTTACAGATGCTATGAAGGTAAATCGAATTTAACCATTTCTTAAAAGTTTTTAGCAACGAAAAAGCGAGGAAAATACTAGCTTCTCCTCGCTTACATTTTTCGTAATATTTTCGTAACATAAAGCTAATTTTTTTTACGATTTGCCACATAATGACGGACATCTTCTAAACTTTTTACATTGTCTAATTTCAACCCTTTAAAGTTTTTTAACAGTCTTCTTTGGTGAAAATTCAAGTGGGGAAAGGCATTTTCCGCTTCAGGATGCTCTTTAAAGTATTGGGATAAGGCCAGACGCTGCTGTACCGTATCTTTTTTTGTGTCAAAGCTGTCTTTTAATTCTTCTTTACGCTGATCTAACTCTGAGGCAATTTTTTTAGTCATACTTTGGAATGAAGCTAAGTTTGCTAAGGTATAGCCTAAATCAAACATCATCACACCAATTAAGACAACCGGTAGATAAAAACCAAAATGTGCCGCTAGCCAATTAACGCCGAGCATGACTTGGGGCTGAACTACTTTTACAATCAATACACATCCAACGCCCCAAAATAAAGAGACAGGAATTGCCACCCGACCATTAATATTTAACGGTACATCATGATAGTCCCACCATGAAGCATGGAACAATTTTTCTAATCCGTAACTTGTGACATACTCTAAAATTGTCACCAGCATCGCTGCGAAGATATATAATAGTAGTAAATTATCATGAAACGGTCGTAAAAAGTACAAAACCATTAAAATGCCAAACCCGTAAATTGGGGTTATCGGTCCCATTAAAAAGCCGCGATAGACAAATTTTTTGGCCTTAAGCGAACAAAATATCGTTTCCCATAACCAGCCGATAAAAGAATAACAAAAAAATAATAATACCACTGTAATAAATTCGTTCATTTCTTCACCTCTACTCATTTTCATTGGTAATTACCCTCATTGTACCAAACTTCTCCAGCTTTTCTAAAACTAAAGGGCCTGCCTTTTCTCAATATCTATCCTAGGTTACAATAATAAACATAAATTGAATTTTGAAAGTGGGAATACTTTTTTGTTTTTGTTAATTATCAGCTTATACTTCCAATTTTTTTCTAACAATTAGTGGTATCATCCCGCCTGATTTTATTTTTTAATTATTATTTTATAGCAATCATTTACAAAAAGAATAGGAGTTTATCCATGTTTAAGTTATTGGTTTATGCAAAAAAATACCGCAAACAAATTATTTTGGGTCCTTTTTTCAAATTTTTAGAAGCCGTTTTTGAATTAATTTTGCCCTTACTAATGGCACAGTTAGTGGATATGGGCATTCGCCAAAATGATAACCAGGTTGTCTGGCAAATGACGGGTTGGATGGTTTTGATGTCGGTAGTTGGATTGCTATGTGCCGTGATTTGCCAATATTATGCCTCTGTGGCTTCCCAAAATTTTGGAACAGAGCTGCGCAATCAGGTTATGAAAAAAATTAATAGTTTTTCCCACGCTGAATTGAATTTATTTGGTACAGATACACTGATCACGCGCATGACAAGTGATATTAATCAGTTGCAACTGGCCTTAGCGATGCTCATTCGCTTGGTGGTACGGGCACCTTTTTTAAGTATCGGCGCAGTTATTATGGCTTTTACCATTGACTGGCAGGCTGGAATCATCTTTTTGGTGACATTGCCACTATTTTGTTTAATATTATTTTTTATCATTAAAACCACTGTCCCCCTCTATCAAAAAGTACAACAAAAACTAGACGTCTTAAATGAACTTGTGAACCAAAATCTAAGTGGTGTGCGGGTTATTCGCGCTTTTTCGCGGCGTAACACTGAAATCACGCGCTTTTCAAACCGTACAGATGAGCTTTCCAGTGTTTATGTACGGGTAACAAATATTTCAGCTCTTCTGACACCGGCGACCACCTTGATTATGAATATTGGAATTTTAGCTCTCTTTTATTTAGGTGGCTTTAAAGTAAACACTGGCCACTTGGCACCGGGACAAATTTTAGCCTTAGTAAATTATATGAATCAGATGCTCTTGGCTTTAATTGTCGTGTCAAATTTGGTTATCATTTTTACCCGGGCGGCCGCTTCTGCTAACCGCGTAAACGAAGTATTGGAAACCAAACCCAGTATCACTACATTTGGTGATACTAAAGCAGGTAATCCTCCAATTGCAGGAGATTCTTCTTTAAGCAGTAAAAAAGGCGCGATTGCTTTTCAACAAGTTGCTTTTCGCTTTGCGCCTGAATTTGGACTGGTTCTAGAAAATATTGATTTTAAAGTAGCTGCTGGAACAACGCTTGGTATTATCGGCCCCACCGGTAGTGGCAAGTCAACTTTATCTCAGCTTATTCCGCGTTTTTATGACGTCACAGCCGGCAGTGTTACCATTGACGGGCGCGATGTGCGCAAGTGGTCTTTAACAAAATTGCGCAGTGAAATTGCTATGGTCCCCCAAACAGCAGTTTTATTCAGCGGAACGATCAAAGAAAATCTACAATGGGGCAAAAAAGATGCCACCGACCAAGAGTGCTGGGCCGCCCTTGAATTAGCGCAAGCCAAAGAATTCGTAGCCGCATTACCTAAAGGCTTACAAACTCCAATTTTTGAAGGGGGTAAGAACTTTTCAGGCGGGCAAAAGCAACGATTGACGATTGCGCGAGCTGTGATTGCAAAACCACGTATTTTAATCTTAGATGATTCTCTTAGCGCGCTGGATTACAAAACTGATTTAAATTTACGACAGGCGCTCCAAAATAAATTAGACGGTACTTTAATTATCATTTCTCAACGGGTACGCTCTATTCAAGATGCCCAGCAAATTTTAGTATTAGATGCTGGCAAACAAGTCGGCCTAGGCAGACATGAAGAGTTATTAGTGAATTGCCCAGAATATCAAGCCATTGTTGCTTCACAAGCGGAGGTGTCCCATGAAGCCTAAAAAAATTGACTGGTCTGTTTTAAAACGCTATCTTCCATACTTATCAGCCTTCAAAAAAGAAATTTGCGGGGCAATTATTTTAGGTATTGCCTCAGGGGGCACCAGTGTCTATATTACTTATCAAATCGGTCAAGCAGTTGATCAAATGTTAGGGAAAAACGAAGTGGATTTTAGTGCTTTGTATCATATTCTTTTACTCTTTGCTAGCGTTGTTTTCATTACCGTCATTAGCCAACTTTTCATTCAACGTCTGTCTAACAAAATTGCTTATTTTTCCGCTGGACAATTACGTAAAGATGCTTTTACGCATTTAAACAAACTTCCGTTGAGTTATTACGATCAAACACCCCATGGAAATATCGTGAGTCGTTTCACTAATGATATGGACAATATTGCGATTGCCGCGGCGGCTGTTTTCAATCAGCTTTTCTCAGGCGTTGCTGTTGTGTTAATTGCGCTAGTTGTGATGTTACGTTTAAGCATTGTTTTGACAATTGTTGTTTTAGTCGCCACACCGATTATATTTTTCGTTAGTTGGCTGGTTGCAACATACTCGCAAGTTAATTTTGCCCGCCAACAAGAAATCGTTGGGGAAATTTCCGGTTTTGTCACAGAAATGGTAGGAAATCAAAAAATCGTGAAAGCCTTCCAGCAAGAAGACGTCAATCAACAAAAATTTGAAGCCATTAACCAAGAATTAAATGTACGGGGCCAAAAAGCACAATTTTCTTCTTCTTTAACAAACCCCATGTCACGTTTTGTCGATCATTTAGCCTATTTGGCGGTCGGTTTTGTAGGCGGTCTATTAGTTTTAAATGGTAGTCAGTTGGTGACAATTGGTGTCATTTCCAGCTTTACAATTTACGCGAGTCAATTTACCAAACCATTTATTGAACTTTCTGGAATTACAACTCAAATTCAAACGGCCATTGCCGGTTTAAACCGGACTTTTGAAATTTTAGATCAAAAAATTGAAACACCTGACGCTCCTGATGCAATTACTTTAAAAAACGTCAAAGGTGCTGTTCGTTTTTCTCAAGTGGATTTTAGCTATACGAAAGATCAACCGCTAATTCACGATTTCAACTTTGAGGCCGCTCCTGGTGAAACGGTCGCCATCGTAGGAAAAACCGGTGCTGGTAAATCCACACTGGTCAACTTATTAATGCGCTTTTATGAAGTGGATCACGGAAAAATAACGTTAGATGGTTATGATATTCGTCATTTGACTCGGGATAGTTTACGACAAAGTTTCGGTATGGTATTACAAGATACGTGGCTTTTTGATGCAAGCTTACGGGAAAACCTCACTTATGGTAATCCCAAGGCAGAAGATGAATTGATTTATGAAGCATTAAAGAAAACTTATATGTATGATTATGTCGCGCGTCTGCCACAAAAGCTCGATACGGTTATTGGAACAAGCGGTGTGAAAATTTCCGATGGTCAACGCCAATTGTTAACCATTGCCCGGACAATGATTTCCAAACCGCATCTTTTAATCTTGGATGAGGCAACAAGTTCTGTCGATACTTTAACGGAACGAAAAATTCAGGCAGCTTTTTTAGCCATGATGAAAGGAAAAACCAGTTTCGTAATTGCTCACCGCCTTGCTACTATCCAAGCTGCTGATAAAATTCTTGTAATGGATCACGGTCAAATTGTTGAACAAGGTACTCATGAAAGTTTACTAAAAAATAATGGCTATTACGCTGAACTTTATCACGCACAATTTGAACAATCCTAAAATAATAAAAACTGGCACAGCTACATTTTTTTGAAGGTAGCTGTGCCAATTTTTTTATGAGATTAGTCCTAAATTTTTCTTCCAGGTTAATACCCGCATAACGGCAGTATCCAACGCCTCTTCGGAATATTCCCCACTTTTAACAGCAGTTAATATTCTTGGAATCTGTACTTGATAGCTAGAGGACATGATTAAATCATTGCCTGCTTTTAGAGCAGCAAGTCCAGCATCTGCTTGGGAAATAAAATCTGCTAGCCCGGCCATATCCATATCATCAGTCATAATCACACCGTCAAAACGTAATTCATTTCGTAAAACATCATGAACTGCCTTTGAAATTGAAGCGGGCTTGGTTTTATCAATCCCATCAATAATATTATGGGAAACTAGCACACTATCTGCTCCAGCTTTAATTCCAGCTTTAAAGGGCTTAAAATCAGTCTCACGCAATTCTTTTAAGCTTCTTGTATCACGGACAATTTCCACATGGGAATCACGATTATTCCCATAACCGGGAAAATGTTTTAACGTCGAACCACTTTTTTCTCCCTTAAGCGCCTTTACCACTGTCTCGACATACTCACTTGTTCCCTGTGCATCTAGCCCAATCGTCCGATCATAAATAAAAGCATTCGGATCTGTCGCCACGTCAGCAATAGGAAATAGTCCTGCATTAATGCCAAAGTCGTGCAAAACTTTTGCCTTATTAATTGTATCTGACTTAATCGCTGCAAAACCACCTGCGGCATAAAGTGCTTGGGGTGAGGCGAAAGGTTCAGCGACTAAATTAGCATTCTGACTTACCCGCGTGACAGTACCTCCTTCTTCATCTGACCCAATTAACAATGGTATTTTGCTAGCAGATTGATAACTTGCAATTTTTTGTGTCAGACTTGTTTGGCTTTCATTTTCCATATCGCGGCCAAAAAGAACATAGCCACCTAAATGATAGGTTGTTATATCTTCTACCTGATTGACTTCTGGCACGCGAACGAAAAATAATTGCCCTACTTTTTCTTCCAAAGTCATGTTTGCCACTACTTCTTTTATCGGATCTTTTTTCTCACTACTAGAAGTTGTTGCAACACTTTCATCCACAGCTGTAGAACTAACGGAAGTTTTCTCATTTGTTTGATAATTTGTAAAACCAAAGAATAAATTCAAAATAAAAAAACCACCTAATACTAAAATAATTGCAACTAAAAGAATGATCAAAAATCGTTTCATAATTTCCTCCAAAGGATACGTATAATCTCATCTTTCATTTTAACATGTTAGCGAAAAATTTTTGGTGAAATATGCATAAAATCTTCGTTTCATCTTCTTTTTTATCCTTAGTAGTAAATCTTGGTAGCAATAAGGAAAGTGTATTTGCAATATGACATGTTGCATTGATCATGCTTAAACGATTTTGCTTTAGTAGCATTTATAACCATCAAAAAAAACTGTAAAACTAGAAAATTTACTAGTCTTACAGTCTGCGCCCTGGGATGGAGGACGTTAGTGATTAATTTGAGTGTAGTTTTTTTGCCAAACGTTGATAAGGTAATGCTCGGCCTACGATATAGATAATCATCGTTTCTAAAGGAATCATGATCACCGCTTTAATCAAGCGGGTTGTCCATAATCCCGGATTAGTTAAATCCATGCCGTACATCAAAGATAACCACAGTGGCGTTAAGCAAAAACTAAAGACCACGGTGTTAACTAAGACACACAGAAAAGAATTTTTTAACGTAATTTCTTTTTTGTAAAAGAAAAAACCATAAATAAGTCCACCTAAAAAGGCATTAAAAGTAAAGCCAATAAAAAATGGGGACTTAGCCAATAAAGTATTTCCGATAACATCGGCTATTACTGCCCCAACCCCAGTCCAAAATGGACCAAATAAAGTTGCCATCACCACTTCTGGTACAAAGCTAAAAGTGATTTTTAATAATTGGGTTTCAAACCCGAAAACTTGCGATAAAACAACCATCAAAGCAATTAACATTGCCATGACCGCAATCTTATAGGCATCTAGTTTTCTTTTCATAACTCAGCATCTCCTTAATAGAGCTGCCGCATAAAATAATGCAGCGAATGCGAAAATAAAACCGCGAATTGCATGCAATCCTTCGTCCCAAGGGCAACATCCCATCCCTCAGACACTTAACGCTTTATTTCCTACTCTGTCATATTTGAGGTTTAAAAACCTCGCCTAAAATATAGCACGAATAAACTGCTACAACAAGCTAACGAACTTTTGTGCTTAAAATTTTATAACGAACGTTAGGAATCTAACCGCTTGCAGTATTAAAAACTGAGAGCACTCGGGCAACTCTTTCGCAATAAGACGGAATCTTGATAAATTGCTTCTCAAATTTCTCAAGATTTGGGCTTATTGTCGCTAAGAGTTAGTGCGTGAAGTTAGATATTTAAAAGCTGAATAAACTGCCCTCAGCTCGTAAAAAATAAATAATAAATTTCCGGAAATTGTTCCTCAAATTTTTGGAAATTTTGTTTTATTTCTTGACGTGCTAGTTTATGAAGCTAGATATTTAAAAACTGAGAGCACTGGGGCAACTCTTTCGCAATAAGACAAAATCTTGATAAATTGCTTCTCAAATTTCTCAAGATTTGGGCTTATTGTCGCTAAGAGTTAGTGCGTAAAGTTAGATATTTAAAAGCTGAATAAATTGCCCTCACCTCACAAAAAAATAAAAAAATCCTGCCGTAAGTTTACGGCAGGAAAATATTTTTAGCTATTATCGGGCAGTTTTCACATTGCCAGCAACTTCTTTTTGTAATTTCAGAGCTTTGGTAAAGACCGGAATGTCAAAGTGTTTACTTAAAGTACCCGCAACAAAGTACGCAATATTGTAATCCACCAAACTGTGAATTACGCCACCAAATCCTAATAAGACAAAGTAGAAGTAAAAAACACCCCCATCATAGGTTCCTGGTGTACCCAAATTAATCATGTTAAAAGCTAAAACGACCACCACTTCTGCTGCCGCATGAATTAAACCTAAAACGACGTTATACATTTGAAAACGGACATTGGCTAAAGTAAACTGGCCATTTTGCAACACGATTTGAGGATTTTTTTGCAGATATAATGCCCCAATTGTAGCGAAAATTACATGAGTTAAGGCCCGTAATGCAATTACAACAGGTAACCCAGAAACTAAAAACCCAAAAGTTGTTCCCAACGCAACTGCAATCGCTACAGCTGGGGAAAAGAACATCGCAATAAATAATGGCACATGGCTAGCTAATGTAAAAGATGCTGGTCCAATCACAATTTTAGGCATTACCATTGGAATCATGATCCCAAGGCCAATTAGTAAAGCAGCAATCGTTAAATGACGCACAGAATTATTTCTCATTTTTTCCTCCTCAAAAAACTCTAACATTTATTTTTTCGTACTCAACCAACGTGTCAAGACACTTAAGTCTTTTTCATTTTAGTGGTATTTATTTTAAGTGTCAAGACATATATTTCGTTTTTACGAAAAGAGTCTGAAAAATTTCACTTATTTTTTTAATGCAGTTAAATTCAGGTGATAGTTATGTACGCCTTTATTAAAATTATCCTCAAAAAAAGACCACTGCTCTATTCTATTACCTTTATTTTTTTCGCTAAACAAAACAAAATCAGAGGCTACGACAATTTTTCTGTCATAACCTCTGATTAAGATACATTTATTCTAATTTCAAATTGTCTTTTTTATTTACTGATTGTCATCATGGCATTGCTTAAAGCTGCAAATTCAGCTAACGATAATGTTTCCCCACGGCGTTTTGGATCAATGGCTGCTCTCTCTAAGCTTTTTGTCAACCAAGCTTTGGTGGCATCATCTTTTCCATAAGCGTGCAGTAAGTTATTCCATAATGTCTTACGGCGCAATTGAAAAGCAGCCTTCGTTAATTTGAAAAATTCTTTTTCGCTAATAACCTCTACTGCTGGTTGACTGCGACGTGTTAATTTTAAAATTGCGGAATCAACATTTGGTTGTGGTACAAAGACGGTTTTGGGAACGATGAAGGCTAATTTGGCTTCCATAAAGTATTGCACCGCAATCGATAAAGAACCATAGGCTTTTGTGCCCGGCTCAGCTGAGATACGATCTGCCACTTCTTTTTGCATCATCACGACCATTTCAGCTACAGGTAAATCACTTTCCAAAAAGTGCATCATAATTGGCGTCGTAATGTAATAAGGTAAATTTGCGACAACTTTTAGCGGCAGCGAATTATCCGTAAAGTTTTCTGCTGTCAATTTCAGCAAGTCCGCTTTTAAAACATCTTGGTGAATGACGTTAACATTTTTATAGGTATGCAAGGTATCTGCTAAAACCGGAATTAGTCGCTCATCAATTTCAAAAGCTAAAACTTCTTTGGCAGACTTGGCTAATTGCTCTGTCAAAGCCCCAATCCCAGGTCCTACTTCAATGACGTTTGTCCGATCGTCAATTTCAGCAGTGGCAACAATTTTTCTTAAAATATTTGGTTCCGTTAAAAAATTTTGGCCTAAACTTTTTTTGAAGGTAAAGCCGTGTTTTTGTAAAATTTCTTTGGTCTTCGATGGTGTTGCAATATCACGTGTGTCTTTCAAGATCGTCCTCCAGCTCTTTTTTGATTTCTAGCATCGCTGTGTCTAATTCTGCGGCGGTAATGCGAAACATTGCCAGCCGTTTGGTTAATTGTTTACTGTTTGTATAGCCAATTCGCAATTTATCGCCGAGTTTTTCCCGTAATAATTTGGCAGAAGCTCCCGCTATTAAACCATAGTCTATTAAACTTTGTCTACTGATTAATGGAATTTCTTCACTTGTAGTTACAGGCGTCACAACTTTTTTTAACGCCTCCAAAATTGCGGCATCACTCGCATGTTCTACTCCTAAAGAACCATGACTGCGATTAGGTGTCGCTTCTTTGCGTGGTAAAAAAGCATGCTTGGCAGCTGGCACGACTTCCATAATCGTTTTGCGAATTTTCTCACCGGAAAAATCTGGGTCCGTGAAAATAATGACTCCACGTGTTTCTTGGGCATGTTCAATCTGGGTTAAAATGTCCTCATTGATGGCCGAGCCAATCGTTTCAATGGTGTCTGCTTTGACAACTTCTTGCAGGCGTCTTGTATCGTCTTTTCCTTCAACGACAATAATCTCTTCAATGACTGGCTTTTTCATCGATTAATCCCAAAGAGACGATGTGCATTAGCCCGTGTAAGTGCCGCGACTTCTTCAAAGGGCATTTCTCGCAGTTCTGCAATTTTTTCTACGACATAACGGGTATAGCCCGGTTCATTGCGTTTACCCCGATAAGGTACCGGTGCTAAATAAGGCGCATCCGTTTCGACCAAAAGACGATCAAGGGGTACAACCGTTGCCGCTTCTTGCACATCAAGCGCCTTTTTGAACGTCACGACACCACTGAAGGAAACATGCATTCCCAGATCCAAAAAGCGTTTTGCCCACTCGCCACTACCGCTGAAACTATGCATAATCCCGCCGATGTCTGCTATTTTTTCATCTTTTAAAATACGATACGTGTCTTCAATGGCGTCCCGGGTATGAATGCTGATTGGTAAATGCATTTCTCTGGCGATGGCAATTTGGCGGCGAAAGATTCTTTCTTGCACTTCTTTTGGATCTTCCATCCAATAATAATCCAATCCAATTTCCCCTAAAGCTACCACTTTAGGTAAGGTTAGCTGTGTTTGCAATTTTTCTTCAATTTCTTTTGTATAGCTACCTGCCTCAGTTGGATGCCAGCCAATAATGCTATATATGTCAGTATATTCTTGACTTAAAGCTAAGCTTTTGTCGATTGTTGGCGTATCAAATCCCACGACTGCCATTTCAGTGACGCCAAGTTCTTTGGCTCGTTGAATCGTTTCTGGGATATCTTCATTAAATTGTTCGGCATTTAAGTGTGTATGAGAATCAAAAATCACCAAGTTCACATCCTTCATTAATATCATTTCGTAACATTACGCTAAACAAACACAAGTGGTGACAGTCTACTGTAAAAATTTACCCCTTGTTGTCATTTCATTAGTAACTTTAGCACAAAACCGCTTGTGTCTAAAGTAAAGGCCCCGCAAAAAAATGACTTTTGTAAAAATTTAGTTTACTCGGCTGAAAAGAAAAAAATCTCCCACACCACAAAAGATTAAGTAAATGCCCACAATTCTTAAAATAGGGATAAAATGACTGGCCAATCTTCTGTTTTTAGCAATTCCATCTTTTTAGTAGGAGCGATTGCAACATTGTCTCCTGCAATAAATCCGTCTTTGGTCCGATTTATAATTCTCCTTACTCTTTATAATTAAAGTAGCTTTTTTATTAGAAATTAAGCTTACCAAAAATGATTTTCCCGCTTCACAAGTTAACAAACAAAGGTATCGTAAAAATCATTTCATCGGTTTTTTATCACTTACAACCTTGCTTTAAGCACTATCTTACACCAACGTTTGATCGTTTATATAAAGGAGTTAAAACATGGAAAATTTCAACCATAAGTATCCGCAGTTGGCACAATATCTGCGCCAAAAGTATAAAAAAAATACCAAAGATCAAGTTTTGACTTGGAGCCATTTTGCTATTTTAGCTTTATTTGGTCTCTTATTAAAATTTAGTTTTACTGGACAACTGCTGTTAATTTTTAGCTTTATCGCCATTGCAGCACTTGTTAAAGGCCCCCTAATGCTTTTATATAGTTCAATTTATCTCTTTTTAACAAGTTTATTTCCGCCACTAGGAATTCTCTTATCGACTGTTTTATTCGTCTTATCCTTCCTGGAATTAAAACGCAATTGGCAGTTGAACCTCACCGCTTTTTTCTTTTACGGACTGCCGTTACTTACGACGCTCTTATTAACGTTTGATTTTGGCAATTCTTTTTGGTTAAAAAATAGTTTGTTACTAATCGGGATAATTACGCTTCATTTCTTATTGCAAAACCTCTATCGTCAAGATTTCACAAGTTGGTCCCTAATGTGGTTTCTCATTGCCGCACCTTATGAAATGTTGTTATTTATCATTCCAAAAAAGAACAGCCGTTTGCGTCACAATCCTTCAAAAAAACTTCGAAAATTAAAGTGAGGCTGTGCTTTTTTAGATTTCAAATCATTTCAAGCGTCTCCTGTCAACGTTTCGGAGACGTTTATTTTATTTGTAACAAAAACGAAATAATTTTCATCTAAATTTAGCAAAATCTTATCTGATGTTCGATTGCTTTTTCTCAAACTATCTTATATTCTATACTAGTTAGCAGAATTTTAAAGGGGGCCGTTTTGTGCAGTTAATTCTAGGTATCATCGCTATTTTACTAGTATTTTCAATTTATGCATTTTTCATTGAACCTAGCAGGCTCAAACAACGGCATTACCTCATTCGCAAAAATAAACAACGGGTATTGGATATTTCAGATGCTTATGACATGTTCGCCCATGAAGGCGATGTAACAATTGCTCATATTAGCGATCTTCACTTTTCTCGCTGGTTCAAGCCACGCAAAATGAATAAAATCATTCGTTCTGTCATGGAGATGCAACCAGATATCATTGTTTTTACAGGTGACTTAATTGA
Source organism: Candidatus Enterococcus myersii (assembly GCF_017316025.1). Classification (GTDB taxonomy): domain Bacteria; phylum Bacillota; class Bacilli; order Lactobacillales; family Enterococcaceae; genus Enterococcus_C; species Enterococcus_C montenegrensis. The sequence goes on along the minus strand of NZ_JAFLVT010000001.1, from coordinate 277,484 downwards.
TGATTATAAGCATTGGCCAAAAAAACAAACCGATCGCTTAATTGAAAAATTAAAACGTCTAAAAGCTCCGATGGGAAAAATTGCAGTATTAGGCAATCATGATTACAAGCACGGTGGCCAATACTTTGTCAAAGAAGTATTAAAAGAAGCTGGTTTTACTACCTTAGTTAATGAAGAAGTTTTTGGTTCTGATGCGAAGATTTCCATGAATATCGTCGGAATTGATGATTTAAGTGGTGGGAAACCCAACTATAATTTTGAATCAACATTAGCTGAATGGCATATTTTATTAGCCCACCAGCCTGATCAAATCGATGCTATTAATAATTTGGAACAATACGATTTGGTTTTATCTGGTCACAGTCATGGTGGTCAAATCCGACTACCGTATTTATACATCAAAACAGAAGGCGCAAAGCACTATACTGACAGCCTGTACTTACCAACGAAAAATACAATTTTATCTGTGAACACCGGTATTGGCACCACAATGATCCCTGCTCGTGTTGGTGTGCCACCAGAAATTGTTTATTATCATCTTTCCAATAAACGCCAAATCTTTGAAAATTTTGATGGCAATTTTAATTTTGAAAAACAAATTACGGTCGAAAAAAATGAAGTTGTGCAACAAGAAGAAAAAAATGACTATCTTACACCCGACAGGACAACTGTTCCACAAGAGCCAGTTGAAACACCGACTGATACCCCAGCCAAAAAAAAGACGGATAAAACCGATAAAGTAGTGGATATCAACTTATTCCGCCGTCGTTATAAAAATAAAAAAATTATCTAATACAAAACAAAACGACTTTCAAAATTTGATTTTGAAAGTCGTTTTTTTAGCCTATCCATTCTAGCCTACAACAAAAAAACTTCCTCTAAAAAGAGGAAGTTAATTGCGTGCTATTGTAGACCAATTGCAATTGCGATCACGATGAAAATTGACCCTAATACAAAGAAGAAACCTTGCATCTTGATTTGGAATTTCGCCCATTTGGCCCATTCAATATGTGCGACACCTAAAACCCCAATTAAACTTGCTGAAACTGGTGTGAAGGCATCAACAAACCCTGCACCTAATTGATAAGCTAAAACTGCAACTTGGCGAGAAACGCCCACAAGGTCAGCCAATGGCGCCATAATTGGCATTGTTAAAGCTGCTTGTCCTGAATTTGATGTTACGACTAAGTTGAATAAACTTTGGAAAACATACATTGCCCAAGCACCAACCATCGCTGGAACACCGCTTAATAAACCGCCTACGCCGTGTAGCATTGTGTTTAATGCAGATGGCATGTTCGCATCAGAACCACCTAAGACAAGTAGAATTCCTTTTGCCATCCCTACAACGATCGCTGTGCCGGCTAAATCAGCCGCACCGCTTTGGAAACTTTTGGCAATATCATTCCAACCCATTTCGTCCAGTTTGAACAATACTGCAATAATACCGGCAACTAAGCCCATTACAAAGAATTGAGATGCAATTTCAGGAATATAATACCCTTCTTGGGTTACTCCCCAAACGATCCAAATTAAAACAACTAACATTTCCAACAAAATTAATTTGTGACCTAATAAGAAAGGTTTCTTTTCATCTTTCGTTTTTTGAATTTGATCACGGAAATGCGCATCTGATTCATAAACTTCTGATTTCATTGGATTTTTACGAATACGTTCTGCATATAATGATAAGTAAAGTGCAGAAAGTGCGGTAATAACAAACCACATAACTAAACGGAAGGTTGCACCAGATAAGACTGGAATTCCGGCAATCCCTTGGGCAACTGCCACACTAAATGGACTCATCCAAGAAGCGGCATTCCCCACCTGCGAGGCAACATAAGTCACGGTGACCGCCACAATAGAGTCATACCCCAGCGCTATGACAAAAGGCACCATCACCATTGAAAACGGAATAACTTCTTCGGCCATCCCAAAAGTGGCACCACCAAAAGAAAAGGCAAAGAATAATAACGGAATCGCTAGCCGTTCTAGACCACGCGTTTTGGAAATAAAGGCAAAAATACCAGCATCAATCGCGCCTGTACGCATAATAATCCCAAAGGCACCACCGACGACGAGAATTAAAGCAACAATCCCAACAGCTGAACCGTACTTGTCACCAGAAACTAATCCTTCAAAAACAAAGTTCAAGAAACCAAAACCATTAAAATCATCGGTTCCCCAAATCTTAGCTGTCTTGTGAAGCTTTTCTGACTTATCATAAATTTTGTCACCGTATAATTTATACAGCGCATCATCGGTCAGATTAATGCCATCTAGTGTTTCTTGAGAAAGTTTACTTTCCCCGTCTTTTATGACACCTTCAACATCTTCTTTGGCAACATCTAATTTTTCTAATTCATTTTGATTGCCCGCTAAATCTTCTAGTTTATCAAAGACAAACTCTTTATTTAACGGATAATCATAGCGGAAGGTATCTTGTTCCAAGACCGTCCGTGTTGCTACTTCCCCATTGGCATCTTTGTACTCAACTTCAGTGGTAGAAAACTTACCTGCTGGTACAATAAACGTCAATAGCCACGCCGCGATAACAACCATAAAAATAATGACATAAGTATGGGGCGTACGCATTTTTGTTAAATCACGTTTTTTCTTGTTCTTCATATCTCTATCCTCTCTTTATACGATGACAATATTATAAGTTATTCTAGTCAAAAATCATACGTTTCTTTTGTAATTTTTTTTAGATAAGCTGAATAATTATTGAAATTCCTTTTACAGCAATACCTTGATAGAACGCGATTTTAAAAGTTTTTAATTTCTGAAAATTCAAATTATTACCGCTAACAATGATGCTTTTTCCTTATTTTAATTAATTGGGTAAAGTTATCTTATACAAAATAAATGATAGCTATAAAATAATAATAAAAAATTAAGGGTTGATAATTCCCACCTTTTTAGGCAAAAGAATAACCCAAGATAAATTTTATTTTTTATCTTGGGTTATTTTATTGTCTGTTTCCTGCATCAATTTGTTACTTCAAAAATTTATTCGGCATGTTTTGCAATGTAGCGAACTAACTCTTCTGTTTTTTCCCAGCCGAGACAAGGATCGGTGATCGATTGACCAAAAACGGTTCCATCTGGTTCTTGACGACCATCTTCTATGAAACTTTCAATCATAAAGCCACGAACCATTTTTTTAATTTTTTGATTGTACTTGCGGTTTTCTAAAGTTTCTTTGACAATTCGAATTTGTTCGAAATACTGTTTACCAGAATTATCATGATTGGTGTCCACTACCACAAAAGGATTTTTAAAGTTTCCTGCTTCATAACGATTTGTAACTTCGATTAAATCTTCATAGTGATAATTGGGAATATTTTTCCCTACTTCATTTAGTCCCCCTCGTAAAACAACGTGGGCTAATGGGTTAGAAGAAGACTCCACTTCTGCGCCATTATAAATGAACTCTTGTTTTTGTTGCGCAGCATATAGTGAATTGAATAGAACGGTTAAATTTCCACTCGTAGGATTTTTCATCCCCGTTGGCTGGTTGATACCACTGGCCACAAAACGATGTTGCTGATCTTCTACAGAGCGGGCACCAACTGCAATATAACTTACCAAGTCTTCAACGAACTCTAAGTTTTCAGGGTAAAGCATTTCATCAGCAGTCGTTAAACCTGTTTCAGTTAAAACACGTTTGTGTAATTTACGTACGGAAACAATCCCCCGAATTAAATTACTTTCTCCATTGGGATTTTGCTGATGCAACAGGCCTTTGTAGCCATCGCCATTGGTTCGCGGCTTATTCGTGTAAATGCGTGGTACCATGAATACTTTATCAGCGACTTCTGCTTGTAATTTTGCTAAACGATGTACATATTCCATCACAGCTTCTTCTTCATGGGCTGAACACGGACCAATGATTAATAAAATACGTTGATCTTCACCGGTAATAATTTTTTCTAATTCCAAATCACGTGCTTTTTTTTGCGCCGCCTCTGCTTCTGATAATTTTGCTAATGACTTTACTGACTCTGCGTTAATTTTTTTACTGATTGCTTTAAACATGTCCTTTTACCCCTTTATTTTAAGATTTAAATACAAAGAAAAAGACCTCATCCTTTCAATTTGAAAGGACGGGTCTTGAAATAGACTCGTGTTACCACCTTTTTTTATAGTCTGCTTGCGCAAAACTACCTCATTAGGTACAAAAATACTTATACCCTGGCAAATTTAACGAAGGCACACCATCCGTCGCAGCCTACTTGATTCGGTGCGAAGTTCAAAGAGGAATTCAGTAAAAATAATTGCGCGCCTCTCAATTACCGGCAACTTCCTGTCTTCTTATTTTTACTTACTATTTCTTGTCATCACTTTTATTTATTGCACTTATTGTATACAGCTACTTTTTAATTGTCAAGAAAATTCTAACAATTATTTTAATCAATCTTTTCTACGTCACTTTTCAATCGTGCAGTATACCCGGCTTTTTCAATTGCTTTTTTTGTTGTTTCGCCAATAGCAACAAACTGTAACGGCAAAGCCGAATAATTTTTATAAACCTTAATAAAACGGCGCCAAGCAGAAGGACTCGTAAAATATACGGCGGTGATTTTTTTTGTCTCCAACACCTTTTCTAACTTTTTTTGACTCGTCAGTGGAAAAAGGTTGTCATACGCAATAAAACTCTGTACCTCGTAATTTGCCAGCATCTTTTCCACATTATTATCTGCCAATTGACTTTTCGGATATAAAATACGTATTTTTTTAGGGTAGGCTTTTTGCCAAGTCGTTAACAGCATTTCCTTTGTCTCTTTGGGACTAATAAAAGTAGGGGTAAAACCTGCATTTATCACTGCTTGGGCAGTTTTTTGTCCAATTACAGCGATTTTCACACTAGATTGGGCATGCTTTAAAACACTTTCAACCGGGACTTGACTTGTAAAAAAAAGCCACTGGGTTGCTTTAATTTCTGCAATTTCGTTAGCGGATAATTTTCGTAAGGAAATTTCAGTTAAAGGTAAAATTTGCGTCTGATAACCCTTGGCTATAAAAAAAGCTTGATCCACTTCATTTAAGTCAGCTAAACGTGTTAGCAAAATGCACGCTTTTTTCATGATGTTTCCTTTCTAAAATAAATACCCAAACCATTTTTTAGGTCACAAAAGTTAAAATTGTCGCCACCTAAGCTTAAGTTTGGGTATTTTTGTCATTTTGAGTTACACACGCCAAATTTAGATTTCAACGTAAACTTCATCTTCGTCAATCATAACTGGAAAAGTCTTGATCTGACCTTCATCAGGTTCTTGAATCCTACCGTCAATAAGGGAGATTTTGTAATCCCGCATCGGTTCATAGAGGTAATCCCCTGCAACCATGCCTTCTAAAATCGGTCCTTTTGTTAAGGGACAGTAATCAGCTAAAGCGTAAATTTTCCCTTCAGAAGTCGTAAAAATCGCAATTTTTTCATCCTTAAGGGTGACCGAACGCCCCACTCGTGGAATGAGTTTACTTTTTTTGGTGGCTAAAACTTTCATTACGAAACCTCCACTTTTTCCGGTTTTTCAATCGTATACATTTTTTCTCGTAAATCAACATCTTTTGTAATTGGTCCCCACGGATCCCGCTGACCTTTTGCCTCTAATGATTCACGTAATGCTGTCCATAGCTCTACTCTTTTTTTCGTATCCAATAAGACGGTCTTCACATTATCAAAGCCCATCCGTTCAACCCAAGGCGCTGTCCGTTCACCGTAAACGCCTGTTTCACGATAATATTGCAACATTGCACCACAGAGTTCAATAACTTCAGCTTCTGTTTCAAAAGTCCCTAACATTTTGGCTTCGACAAGTTCTGTTCCGCCGTTGCCGCCAATCATTACTTGAAAGCCATTTTCCACACCAATAATCCCAAAGTCTTTTACCGCCGATTCGACACAGCTGCGAGGACAACCCGAAACACCGACTTTAAATTTGTGGGGCGTATCCAAATACTCAAATGTCTCTTCCAATTTTACCCCTAAGCCCATTGTATCTTGGGTACCAAAACGACAGAAGCTTTTCCCCACACAAGTTTTAACAGAGCGGAATACTTTGCCATACGCTTGGGCTGCAACCATATCTAATTCTTCCCATATTTTTGGCAGGTCAGCTTTTTTCACACCATAAAGGCCGATGCGCTGAGAACCGGTGACTTTGACCAATGGGACATTGTATTTTTCCGCTACTTGTGCCAATTTTAATAATTGTTGCGGTGTTGTTTGACCACCACGCATCCGGGGAATAACCGAAAAAGTCCCATCTTTTTGAATATTGGCATGCATCCGTTCGTTTACAACCCGCGATTCACGTTCATCCTCATGCTCTTTTGGCCAGGCCACATTTAAATAGAAATTGACCGCCGGACGACATTTAGGACAGCCCTCTTTATTTTTCCAGCCGAGGGTTTCAAATACTTCTTTGGTACTCAACAAATGTTTGGCATAAATTTGTGTTACCACTTGATCTCGATTTAAATCTGTACAACCACAGATTCCTGTTGCCGCTGTAACACTATCGCCCAGTTCAGCTTCTAACAAAGTTTGTACTTGCGGTTTACATTTACCACATGAAGTTCCCGCTTTTGTAACTTTCCCAACTTCAGCGACACTGGTTAATCCTTTTTCCCGGATTGAACGGAGAATATCGCCTTTTGAAACACCATTACAGCCACAAACCGTTTCATCCTCATCCCATGATAAAACATCATCGCCTGTGCCAGCACCTTCGCCAATCGCTTGTAAAACTGCGATTGTTTGTAACTCATCTAAAGATTGTCCTTTTTTCATCATGTTGTAATAGCGACTGCCGTCTTCTGTGTCGCCGTACAAAACGATACCGGCAATTTTTCCGTCTTTTAAGAAAATCTTCTTGTATTTTTTACTGCTACTATCAAAAGCTTCAATACTTTCTAGACCTTCTGTATTTACAACATTGCCCGCAGAATAAAGATCTGCCCCCGAAACTTTCAACGAAGTAAACGTCGTTGAACCTTGATAAGGCTTAATATCGGCTTGTTGTGTTAATTTATCTGCTAAAACTTTGCCCTGTTCAAATAAAGGTGCCACCAGACCATAACAAATACCATTATGTTCAGCGCATTCCCCGACTGCGTAAATATCTGGTAAATTGGTTTCCATATAGTCATTTACCACAATTCCACGATTAACCGTCAAGCCGATTTCTAGTGCCAACTCTACTGCCGGACGAATTCCAATCGACATCACAATTAAGTCGGTTGCAATCTCACTACCATCACTAAAGCGCATCCCTTCTACTCGTGTATCCCCTAGAATTTCTTTAGTGTTGTGTTCTAACAAAAATTTCAATCCTTGATTTTCAAGCTCAGCTTGTAATAACTTGCCTGCTTTTTCATCTAGTTGAGTTTCCATTAACCACTTGGCTAAGTGAACGACGGTAACGTCCATTCCTTGGTCATATAACCCTTTGGCTGCTTCTAAACCTAATAATCCACCACCGATTACGACTGCTTTTTTATATTTTGCAGCAGCTTGTAACATTGCTGCTGTATCATCAATCGTACGAAAAGCGACCACACCTTCTTTATCAACACCAGGAATTGGTAAGAGAAATGGATGTGAGCCGGTTGCAAAAAGCAGTTTGTCAAAAGGAACGACTTGTCCAGAATTGGTAGTAATAATTTTGTTTTCAGTATCGACTCCGACAGCTTCATCATGATTAATTAATTGAATGTGGTTTTCTGTATACCAAGCAATTGGATTAGTAATAATTTCTTCCACTGTCATTTTATTTTGCAAAACATTGGATAACATAATGCGATTGTAATTTGGATAAGCTTCTTTACCAATAATAGTTACTTCATAGCGATCTGGATCACGACTGATAATTTCTTCAATCGTTCGAACTCCCGCCATTCCGTTTCCGATTACGACTAAACGTTCTTTCATGGATTTTCCACCTTTATTGTTAATAGCTTCACAATAAAAGAAATCACCCTTGAAACCTATTGGGGAATCCCCTATATTTGTTGTTTATTTCACAAAGCAACCAAAAAAATGCTGCCTTTTCCTGCAAACACCAAAGTAGCCCATCACCTTTTTCTTATCCTTCGGTCAGATAAAAAAACAGCCTCAGCTATTGAGACTGTCTTCATTTCTTAAGATTTGCTGCAATTTTTCTTTTAACTCTTTTGTTTGACTTGGGCTTTTCCCCTTAGAAGAAAGTGCAATTTCAAAATCATGATACGTAAAACTCGCCAAATTAAAAAAATTACTGTTGGCTTTATTTGTCGTATCATTCACAAGTTGTGTTGGTAAAATGTCTCTTGTGATTTCATGATTCACCCTATCGTCATTGGTACAAATGAAAATCATTTGAAAATCAGCAGTGTCCCCTATTTGGTAGATTCGCTTGTGCCACGTTATCTTTTTTGCCACTGCTGCTTTTTGCACATAATCACTGGCAACAGGTGCAATTACCGTCGGACTATTTCCGGCTGCCACTAGTTTTTGAATTTTTCTAGTAGCAATCTTCCCTGCCCCGACAACTAAAATTTTCATAGTGACAACATCAAGCATGATCGGTAACATTGCTATCTGCCAACCTTTCTAAAATCGCTGCGACCACTGCTGGACTATCCGCCAAAGTGGGTAAAATCGTATCTTTAGTTCCTCGTTTTGTCACAATATCTTGTTTAATTTTTGTCGGTAAAAATCCTTCTGTGAGAAAAAGCCGTTGAACAATTAAGGGTGTCGGGATTTGGTTTAAAACTGCTGTATAAAGATGCTCACCATGGTAATTGGCAGGATAAACTTTACGTCCAGAAATTAACGTCAATTTCTGGGCAATCTCTGCTAGCTGCGCATAAGGTTCCAAAAAATGAGGCGTCCCGTGGGCGATTAATAAAACAGATTGTGGTAAAAGTTTTGGTTGCGCTGCTAATTGCTCTGCTAAAAAACGCAAAACAGCATGGGTTGTGCCAAGGGGTTCTAAATAAGTTGCAATAGCCTCTTTGGGCAAAACAGCTCCCGCGCGCATTGGCAACTCTACTTTAACGTGGGTAGCTGCAAACAATAACACTGGCAAAAAGATAAATTCCTGGCAGCCTTTTGCAACAAGTTTTGCAATGCTATCTTCTAACGTTTGATGTTTTCCTTCTAAAAAACCGATGGCAAAAGGAACTGATACTGCTCGCGCTGCCTGTTCAATGGCAGCAATATTCGTTTTGACAATGTGATCTTGGCGTCCGTGTAAAACAAATATAACCCCTTTTTTTGCTGGCACAACTTTTCCTCCTTTAAAAAAACTACTAAAAATCGATCAAATGGTGCTTTAAACTATATTGCAATAAGCTAGCATAACTATCCAACTGCAACTTTTTACGAATATTGGCCTTATGGACTTCCACTGTTTTCACAGAAATAAAAAGTCGTTCGGCAATTTCTTTATTGTTATACCCTAATGCAATCAAAGGTAATATTTCTTTTTCTCTTTTAGATAAGCTGGCATATAAACGATCTTCTTGTCCATGAGCAATTTCATTTAACGCCTCTTCATCATAGCCAGCATAATAACGTTTGCCTAAAAAAACGTTACGAATTCCTGTTAATAGTTCTTCATCAGTGGCACTTTTTAATACGAAACCATCCGCATGTGCCGCTAATGCACCACGTATATAAGATTCTTCATCATGCATTGTCAAAAGAATAACTTTTACATTAGGATGCGCTTCTTTGACCCGTTTAGTCGTAACCAACCCATTTTCTCCTGGAGGCATACTGATATCTAGCAAAACGATATCTACCGGCAAATTTTCAATTTTCATGAAGACCTCGTTGCCATCGGCAGCATCGCCAATAACTTCCATGTCCGCTTGTGCATTAATCATAAAAGCCAATGCGTTACGAACCAAAGCATGATCGTCTGCAATCAAAATTTTCATGGCGCTCCTCCTTTAATTCTTTGCGGCATCACTATGCTCTAATGGTACCGTAATTTTTATTTTTGTACCTTGATTTGGCTCAGTAACTAAACTAAAGCTGCCATTTAAAGCGTGAATTCGCTCTTGCATGTTCATTAAACCTAAGCCTTTTTTTTCCTGCAGTAAATGAAAGCCCCGACCATAATCAACAATTTCAATTGTTAAAAAAGTTTGAAAAGTCAAAGTTAATTGCACTTGATTCACACCCGCATACTTCATAGCATTGGCCACTGCTTCTTGTACCACACGATATAAAGTCGTCCGTACAGTTTCAGATAAGGAAGCTTGCTCTCCTGTAACCGTTAAGTCAATTTCAAATCCCGTCATTTCTTCTGTGCGGGCAATAAATTGCTCCAATGCCGGTACAAGACCAAAGGCATCTAAGGACATGGGACGCAATTCACCAGCTAAATCGCGGACTTCTTCAAGTACCTCAGCAAAATGGCGGTCAATGGCTTGCAACTTTTCAGGCTGCATTTCTGGTGTTATCCACTTTAACCCCCTTGTTTCCAACATCAAACTGTAAATACTTTGGGCAATCCCATCATGTAGATCTTTGGCAATTTTTTTCCGTTCACTTTCTCTAGCGTCATTTAAATACCCAAAAAGCGAATTCACATTATCTGAGGCTTTTTGTAGGGTAATTTGAAGCAAAGTTGCCTGCTTGCCAAAAGTAACTTGCCCCCAAAATTCATGGGGATTTTTATCTTGATCTAGTAAAATGAGAGGAAAGCCAGCTGGGGTAATTTCACCTACAACAAAAAAATTACTTTTCTTTTCAGGCACAAGCTCAGAAGCGGTATTCTCTTCTTTGGCAATCGCAATTATTTTTGCCAAGTCAAGACGATAGCTTTTTTCTAATTTTTTTGCCGCTAATGTCCGGTGCCATTTATTGTCTGCTAAAAGCCAGATAGCTTCAGACAATTGAGCAAAAAGATTTTCCTCAAACATAATCATGACTCCAACTCCTTTAAAGTTGGTGCTAATATTTCAGCAGCTGTCACTACAGCTTTTATTTCAGTGGGGGTAAAGGCGTGAGTATGGCGAAAACCAATCGCCAAAATACCGATTACTTCGTTTTTTACGGTGACTGGAACGGCCAGCATGCTATCCAATGCCTCCACTCTGGCAATCGGGTACTCTAATAATTTATCTGGCTGACTAAAAATAGCTTCATCTGCTTGCGGACGTCCCGTTTTCCAAACCATTCCGGCAATCCCACGCCCAACTTTCAAACGAATCTTCTGATAAGCTTCACTTTTATTTCCGCTAACATAACGCCAACGAATAGTTTGTGGGGCATTTGCAGGTGCACAATTCACCGCAATCCCAATAAAATCGCAGCGCCATAAACTTCTTTTTTCTTGCAACCAATTTACTATATCTTTCATCTGCTACTCCAATTCCCTATATTTCAACAACCAACTTGTAGTTTGTTACAAAACTCACTAATATAATACCGTAATCTTACGAGGAGGCAATCACTTGATGCAAAAAAACATGTCCATCACAACATTAATGTTGCTTATTATTACTACCGTTTATTCATTTTCAAGTATGGCGACTGCCTTTTTTATGCTGGGGACCAAATCATTGGCATGGTTTATTATTAGCGCACTTTGCTATTTTATCCCCTATGCTCTTATTGTAGCGCAATACAGCAAAAAATACGCCCATCAAAAAGGCACTATTTATGATTGGTTAAAAGATTCCTTCTCCCCTAAAGTTGCCTTTATTACTGCTTTTTTATGGTATTGCAGTTATTTCACTTGGATGGTCAGTCTCTTTATGAAATTGATGATTCCTTTATCTATTTTGCTGTTTGGCAGTGATATGACTGGCCAAATGAATTGGTTCAACTTGCCCGCCCAAGTCTGGTTAGCACTTTTAGCTATTCTTGCTGTTTTATGTTTAACCTATTTATTAAGTCGCGGGTTTAAAACTATTTTATCTTTTTTAAAAATCAGTAGCTTGGCCATGGTTGCACTTTTACTACTTTCGCTTTTTAGTAACCTGACTTTATTAGTATTACAACCTGCCAATTTTATTCCAAACTTAGTTAAAAGTTGGCAGGCACCCAGCTTTTTTGCCGGAACGTATGACCACTTTTTTAGCCAATTACCCTTTTTCATCTTTGCAATCACAGCATTTGGTGGTTTAGATACTGTCGCTAGTTTAGCAGATAAAACCAAAGAAAGCCGCAAAAAATTTCCTCAAGCGGTTATTTTCAGTGCAGGAATTATCGCTTTATTATACATCTTAGGCATCATTTTATGGAGTGGAACAAACGATATCACAGCTTTACGTCAAACCAATCAAATGCACTTGGGAAATCTGATGTATGGCTTAACTGGTAGCTTAGCAAAATCATTGGCACAAGCTTTCGGTTTTAATTACTGGCAGACGAATCTTTTGTATCAATTTTATATTCGCTATACAGCTTTTACCTTATTAACAGCTTACTTAGGGCTGCTTTCTTCCATTACTTACGGACCTTTAAAAAGCTTAATTACCGGCACGCCAAAAGAAATATGGCCGAAGTCTTTTATTAAACTCAACCACAAACAAATGCCAGATAATGCCCTCTGGCTACAAGCAGGTGTGATTAGTATTTGTATTGCCGCATTATCTTTTAACAATCAAATTATCGGAAATCTATTCAATCAACTTACCTATATGACCAATGTTTCCCGCGCATTACCCTATTTTGTGGTGGCCGCAAGCTTTCCTTTTTTCATTAGAAAAAATATCGTCGGACAAGAAGAACTTTTAATTTCTGATAAAAGAGTCAATCATCTGCTTTCTATCAGTGTTTGCCTCTGTGTAGCAGTCGCAATTTTTTTTCAAGTCTATGAACCTCTGAAAGCCGGTGAATATAACAATGTGCTCACGTTAATTTTAGGACCAGGCTTATTTGCACTACTAGCCGCCAAATTGTACCAACGCTTTGAGCGTAGCCAACCTATTTAGCCAAAACTTGCTTACAATCAATTTTGTTAAGAAATTGCGGTTTATCTTAGCTAAATAAGAACCGTAGAAATTTAGCTAAGCTTACTTAAAAAAATGCTCATGTTAAAAACTTGTTGTCTTTTTACTCTTTTAGCTTATTATCTTCAAAGTTCTTGTATAAATAAAACTGCGCTAACATTGGCAAAAATATTGGCCTGAAAATTTTTTCATCTCTTAACAACAAAAAACCTAGCGTAACTTNNAAGTTACGCTAGGTTTTTTAGTATTATTTTTGATCTAGTAGACGATTTTGCCCGTTGATAGCTTGAATTTCAGTAATATCTTGCGTGACTTCTAAACATCCCATATATTTACCTTCTTCATCTTGTAACGCAAAATAGCGAATGTATATTTTTCGCTCTTTTAAATCAATCCAAAAATCGGCAGTTTGTCGTGTGCCACTTTTAAAATCATTTAAAATCTGTTCGACAACATGCATACTTTTGGGAGGATGACAATTTACCACTTCCCGACCAATCACTGAACGGGTTCGTGGAAAGACGCGTTTTTGACCTTCCGAATAAAAACGTACCCGATCGTCTTTGTCTACAAAAGTTAAATCTACTGGTAGCACTTCAAAGATTGCAAGTAACTGCTCTAGTTTTAAACTTCCGGTGGGGAAAACTACATTTTCAGCTGAGCTTTGGTCTTGCCAATCGTAGTGTTTGCTTGGAGTTTCTTGGGTGATAGCATCGTGTGCTAATCCTGCAGCAATTTCTGCTGTTGTCTCTTTGGCCTGCGCAATCGCAGCTAAGCGGGCTGGTTTTTGATCTTGTTCATCTGCCAAAGCCTTTTGACTTGCTTTAAAAGCCAGTGGCTCAGGAATAAAGGCAAACCCAATCTCAAAGCTGTCTTTGGCGATTTCTTCCCAGTCCTTCAAACTAAAAACATCTAATGTCATCGGCGCCATGATTTCTTCTTCTTTAAAAATCATTTCTTCGATTTCTTCTTTTAGTGCTTGCCATTTTTCAGATAAAGGATTAAATGCCGCTTTTTCACTGCCAGCGTACTGGATCAAATCTTTTAACATTGCCCGTACTTGGTCGTCCACCCCCCACATAACTTGTGGTGGTGCAGTGATGCCATATTTTTCCATATAGCTAAAAATCAACGTTTCTTTGCGAGCATAATGCTTTTCGATTTGACCCAAATCTTCTAAAGCAGCCAATAAACGCTCCTTGTTTGACCAATCACCTTTTTTCATTTTCTTTAATAGCTCATCCACTTCATCTGTCAGCAAAGACTGCAACACCTGATTTTCCAATTTTAACGTGTGAATGGGATGTCCTGGTTGTTCATGCTCCAAATTAGAACGATGAATCTCATTGATTGCCCCTTTAAAGACAGCAGCATGAATATTGCATAATCGTTGTATTTCAGCTGGATTCAAACCAGATTTAATCAATGCTTTTTCGGCCGCGATAATTTCCGTTACATCGACTCCATCAAATTCTTGATTAAACAAATCTTTGGCTTCTGCAAAGGAGCCACCCTCATGTAGTAAAGCTAAAATTTCTACAATTCGCTCTTGGCGTTGTGCGCGTGTACGTTCCATTTATTTTCCTCCTGTCACGGTAAATCCTGCCGCTTCAAAAGCAGCAATAATTTGCGACAATGGTATTTTTTTCAAGCGGGCACCTTTTTCAATTGTCATATAACGACCGGCAGTTTGTAGCATCCCCGGTTTTTCAATCGCAGCAAAACCAAGCTTTGCCATAATTGCTTTCACTTCAGGATACTCTGTTACCACATCAAAAAGACTGCGCGTCAAATCAAGTTCTTTCAAATTATTCCATCTCCACAGACTATTGAGAATGATTCTCACTGACATTATACCGTGAATTGTGAAGAAAACCACTAGGAGATTTCCCTAATTAAATTTTCCATTACGTCGCTTTTACAAATAAAAAATGAATCAGGCGCTGATTTTTTTCAACTCAATATCACAAAAAAATACAGCAACGACAATCATAGAACAGTCGTTACTGTATTTTTGCATGATGGCTAGTATTTTAAATAAAATAGACTAGTATCACAGATACTCACATCGCCTTTTCAATTTTGTCTTGTTGAAGAATAATTCCCTGCAATTTCTTTGCTTGTAATTGAACATTCGTCAATCCTTTGACGGTCTTCATTTCCGCTATCGGCACAACAATCTCTTTAGCTGCAAGATAGTCTCCAGCCAGCAAGAGTTCTTTGGCCGCCAACAACTCTTTTTGCAATGACTCTTCTTTTGTAGCTACTGCCGTTTCAAATTCCAAAGCCAAGGTATTGCGTTCTTGGCAAATAGTAACCAAATGCGCTGCTTGATCACAAGCTTTATTTAAAATTGTCAATTCACTTTCAGCTTTTACCAAATCGTTTTGTCTCAAGGCTGCTTGTAATTCTGTCAGATTATTATGAAAGGCCTTTTTCTCCTCCTGAAGTTCTGCAACTTTTTCTTGCATCGCTCTAGCCTGTGCTTTTAATTCAGCGGAGCCTTTGGGGATGCGCAAAATCTTTTTACTCTGTGAGGTCACAAAATCAACGTCTAGATCTTGCCCTTTAAGTGCCAGCGCAGGTTCTAACTGCGCTTTATAAGCCAGGGCCTCCTCATCATTTTTTTTAAGAAAAAGAGCCCGTTCCACGTTAATCGCTGCATTACGATAATCCTTTTTTTCAATCGCTGCCTCTGCAGCTGCGAGTGAATCATGGTACAGCTGCTTATTTTGATACAAAAAGTAGCCGCAAGCACCACTTGCTAACACAAGTAACGTTCCCAACAAGAGAAATATCTTCTTCATTTTCGCACCCTCTCTTTCATTCCACTCATTTTTTTCTAATCTAATTGTAACGATTATTAAAAAAGATGACAAGGAAAGTGATGATCACTTTGACTATAAAAGATTAATCAGCCACGACCTATCATTTCACTCAAAATCAATTTAGTGGTAAGTTAAAAAAAAGCACATTTTAAGGAGGAAAAATCATGACAGTACCAAATCTTGTTTTAAACGATGGAAATTATATTCCTGCTCTTGGTTTTGGGACGTATAAAATTCGTGGCGATCATGGCATGCAACAAATTCTAAGTGCCATTCGTGATGGCTATCGTGCGCTTGATACTTCCACAAACTATGATAATGAGGGCATTGTTGGTGAAGCTATTAGACGCTCTGGTATACCAAGAGGAGAATTTTTTGTCACTTCAAAGTTGCCGGGAAAATATCATCATTACGAAGATGCTTTATTGTCAATTCAAGAGTCCTTACGTCGGATGGGATTGGATTATTTTGACCTTTTTCTAATTCACTGGCCTTTACCAAAAAGAGGGCTTTATCATGAAGCCTGGCAAGCACTCGTTACCGCACAAAAAATGGGCTTAGTTCGTTCCATCGGGGTTTCCAATTTTGAGCCAGAGCATTTGGACAAAATTATTGCAGATACACAAGTGATACCTGCAGTTAATCAAATCGAGCTTCATCCTTATTGGACACAAGAAAAAATGCTCGCAGAAAATAAAAAACGCGGTATTATTACGGAAGCTTGGAGTCCGCTAGGTCGGGCTAGCGCTTCTTTAAAAGAACCCTTAATTCAAGATTTAGCGAAAAAATACAATAAAAATGCCGGTCAAATCATCTTACGTTGGCATTATGAACGAGGGATCATCCCAATTCCCAAAGCAAGTTCATTAATTCATCAACGATTAAATCTTGATATTTTTGATTTTGCTTTAATGCCAAATGAGATCGCGGCAATTACAGCTTTAAATAAGCCCGACGGTCGGATTAACGACCAAGATCCTAACGAATACGAAGAGTTTGAATAAAATATAAAACACCTGCTGATATTTATGCTTAAATGTAGCGACCGCTAAAGATTAGATCTTAGTCTAACTTTTGAGGTAGCTACAAAAAACATAAACTTCAAGCAGGTGTTTTCTTTATTTAACTAGCCCTAGCATCTCACATGCATGCCAAATCCCGTCATCTCCGACTCTTTTGGTTACAAACTTCGCTTTTGCTTTTAGCGCTTGGCAGGCATTTCCCATCGCGACCGGATAACCGACAGCATCAAACATCGCCAAATCATTTTCCTCATCACCAAAAGCCAAGGCTTCTTCTGGTTGAATGTTTAATTTTTCCAATATTTCATGTACACCCGTTGCCTTTGAAACTTGAGCTAAGTGAACATCCATTACGACTGGTGCCACTTTTTCAGCTATCAGTAAATTATTTTCCACTTGGAGATAGTTACGATCTTCCATGCGGACAATTAACTGAATAACATCTTGCGGTAATTCTTGAATATCTTTAACATATTCAATATATTTTGCAGCAGCATCTTCTGTCGCAACTTCCATACTTGTTGCTAAAAAACGTTCCGGTGTTTCAATAATGTAACGAATTTTCTGCCGATCAAATTCCGCCATCGTCGCTTTCAATGTCTGCTGATCAATTGGATGAAGCGCTAGCTCTGCTCCTTTATACAAAACCTGTGTACCATTAGAAGCAACTAAACTTTCTACCCCCAACTCTGCTGCAAATTCCCGCAGCATCAAATGATTTCGACCTGACGCAATGACAGGCTCAATCCCATTTTGCTTTAGTTGCCGTAATGCTTCTTTAGCTGATGCTGGAATTCTTTGCAAAATTCCCATCTCATGGGGCAATTCATTGTCAGCTAGTGTTCCATCAATATCAAAAAATGCAATTTTAAATTGTGTCATAGTAAACCTCTTTCTACTTTCTCTTATCTCAATTTTATCAGTTAATGAAAGAGATTACATCGGGAAATAGAAAATACAACTAACTGAAAACAACATAGCTCTAAAACACACTAGAAGCCTGTTCTTGCAACATAGCTCTAAAACGATAGTTAAAGCATCAATAAAAATTAATTTGTTTTGGAGACATTCAAAACAACATAGCTCTAAAACATGGCAATAGTCAGGTTTTACCGAAGGATTGTTTTGGAGACATTCAAAACAACATAGCTCTAAAACTAAGAAAGGACGGTTTCTGCTGTAGTACCTGTTTTGGAGACATTCAAAACAACATAGCTCTAAAACGCCTAAATATCTGACTGATTGACCAGGGTAGTTTTGGAGACATTCAAAACAACATAGCTCTAAAACCAATGAATAACTTGTGATTTCTTCGTTAAAGTTTTGGAGACATTCAAAACAACATAGCTCTAAAACCATCCCAATCCTTGAAAAGAGGTTTTCCATGTTTTGGAGACATTCAAAACAACATAGCTCTAAAACACTCATTTTTGTAGTTAAAACTACCAAAAAGTTTTGGAGACATTCAAAACAACATAGCTCTAAAACTTCAATTGTTTCTTCAACTTTTTTAGCCAGTTTTGGAGACATTCAAAACAACATAGCTCTAAAACAGTTAATTCGTTTGGTGGAAATGTGGAGGAGTTTTGGAGACATTCAAAACAACATAGCTCTAAAACTTTTGAGGTGACTGAATATGACGATTAAAGGTTTTGGAGACATTCAAAACAACATAGCTCTAAAACATATTCATGATCCTAATACTGGCGCTACAGGTTTTGGAGACATTCAAAACAACATAGCTCTAAAACAGTAACAGTAGATGAAATCAAACAGGTTAGTTTTGGAGACATTCAAAACAACATAGCTCTAAAACTTGTTGAGGAAGCTAAAGCAACTAAAGAACGTTTTGGAGACATTCAAAACAACATAGCTCTAAAACGAGGGACAAGATGTTCAAGGTAATTCTATTGTTTTGGAGACATTCAAAACAACATAGCTCTAAAACTCAGGTGAAGGAAAAAAGTTGCAAAGTGATGTTTTGGAGACATTCAAAACAACATAGCTCTAAAACAGTCGGTAAAACTGATGAAACATGTAGATAGTTTTGGAGACATTCAAAACAACATAGCTCTAAAACCTCGTAGATTTTTGGGGTTTCGTAATCGCGCTACTAGTCCATAGCAAGACTTCAATAAAGAATATCTCCGTTTTGTTGAAATTTTATATATTTAATTTTCAAAGAACAAAGAATTACTACACATCTTTTTCTGTTAAGAAAAAATCTTCATCC
Source organism: Candidatus Enterococcus myersii (assembly GCF_017316025.1). GTDB lineage: Bacteria > Bacillota > Bacilli > Lactobacillales > Enterococcaceae > Enterococcus_C > Enterococcus_C montenegrensis. The sequence continues at coordinate 258,441 of NZ_JAFLVT010000001.1, read as the reverse complement.
AAAATAAATTGTCTAACATCTTCTATTTTTCTTGGTTCAACGAAAAAAACGTCCACATTATTCAATGAAATATACTCTTGTAATTCATCAACTTCATCATGTGTTAAATATGAACATGTATTCAAAAAGATTAATAATTTCTTCTTGGAAAGATACTTGTATACTTGAATAATCTCTATCATCTTTTCAAAAATTGTATCACTTCTTGTTTCAATTTTTACACCTAACGCCTTAAAAAGTTCGTTAACTGTAATTTCATCTTCTTCTAAATCTAGTTCATGCTCTAACAATTCATAACCAATCAATTCACTGATTGTAGCTGTCAATTTATCAATCATTGATTTCACTTCTGGCTTTTCACCCAATTGCAGCTCCAAGTCTGCATAAATTAATTTTAGTGTGGCTGCCGAATTAATATCATAACCAAGTACGTCAGTAATCAACATTATTTCAGTCATTTTTAAATTCTTTTGATTGTTATCAAATAGTTTAAGCTCGCTAGTTTCATCATAACTGTAAAGTAGTTTAACAAAATGAGCAAAAGCTTTTACATCCTCGATACAAAAAAAAGTAGCATTTTCTATCTCAATTGCTTTTTCGATTAAATTAAAATTAAACTTCATCATAAGCATCACCTAAAAAGACTAACCGCGTATCTGTATTTCCAATACACTCGTCTCTATCCCCACAAAGATAAACCATTCGTGAAAACTGTTTCTCTGTTACGGTCAAAATATTCACTAACCCTTTACGAGGGTTATTTTGTTTTAATCTCGCCACCATAGCAGTCTTAGCTGACCCATTTAATAAAATTTTACTATAAACAGAAAATTGATGCATGATGAATCCTTCGCTAAGTAGAAACTTGCGAAATTTACGATACGCTTTTCGATCATCACTTGTATCAGTTGGAAGGTCAAACATAACTAACATTCTCATATAACGATAACTCATATCCTAAATTCAGGAACTCCTTTCTTTTCATTATTTAGAACTTTTATAACCTTTTTTGTATAGTCATTGATGATGTTACTTAAAAACATTTTTTGTTTATTGTATTCATAGTTCTCAATGAATAAATCAAACAACATTCGTTTGATTACCGGAAATTCTTCACTTCGATTTTCATATACAATTTGATCTACTAATGGGCGAAAAGGTTCCATCAAATCACTTGCTAGGTTAAAATCGTTAAATTGATTTGAATGCTTTAATCCTAATTGTGTAAAACAACCAGCCTTAACAATCTCTCTGGCAAACATACTCATTAATAATGTGTAGCCATAATCCAAGCCCGCGTTAATTGCTGTTTCCTGTTCCCTAGTAAATGTATTACCAAAAAGCGTATTAAAGTAAATTCTAGCCGCATGTCCTTCTCTATTAGAGGGATCAAATCGTTCTAATCCCTCTAATAAATTCCGTAGTGATTCAACTTTTTCTAAAAATCCACACAACTCTAAATGAATCATCTGATTTCTAATTTTTTGACTGATTATCTCGGTCCAAACATCACCTTGTAAATCAGCATCCCATTGCAATTGTCTTTGTAATTGTAAACTGCTATCATGTCTCGCGTAAAATGGTGCCAATTTTCCTACAGGTAACCGCTTATCATCACAAAAAATAATATCAACATTTTCATCAGCTAGTCTTTTTATCAACATTGTAGTGATAGAAATGTCTGTTGTTTCCAACAACAATACATCAATTTCGGATAAGTGGATTAATTCACTCTGATTAACAGTTTTGTACACCAGATGATTATTTTTATAGGATAATTTGGAATGTGTGTTAACAATGACTGTCCGCCACCCCATCTAATCACCTAGCTTTCTTCTTGTTTCATGTAATCCTGTAATTGAATAGTCGATTAGAATTGATTCATTTATTGTCAATTTATCTTTTTTGCTAGTATAGCGAGTTCGTCCAACTACTGTCATCTTTTTATCATTTTCATCTGTGTACGTTCCTACGGCTGTTGTCCCACTGCTCGTAATATTTAATAGTGAAACAATCACTTCAAATTCTTGTTCTAAAGTTCTATTCTCCGGTATTTTAATTTTCTGAATATCTGCAAGTTGATTTTTTTCAATAAAGGCAAAAATTATATTTTTTAATTCAGTGAAGTACTCGCGATTTTGAAGAATAAAATTCTGATTTTCTTCAGCTGCATCCCCAAACCGTTTTAAGAAGTAAATATATTTCACTAATTTTGGTTCTAAAAATAATTGATTCCATTTTGCTGATTCATTCAAGCTCGATGTATATCGATAGAATCCTTCCGGCTGTAAGAAAACTTGATTTCGTAAAATTTTCAATTGACCTTTATAATGAATTTGCTCAGTCCTCTTTATTGATTTTAATTTACCCTTTTCAATACCAATAAAAGCCTCTTTTTCTTCAATAAAACCGCCATATTTGCTAATTTCTAGTGGAATAAAACTACCATCGCTTCTTTTAAATTTAGACTTAATACAATTCTTACCATTTCCACCTCTGCCACTGATAGATTGTTTAAATAGTAATTTACCATCTTCGTTGGATGCCCTATTTTCTAGTTTTTTAGTAAAATTCATTTGACGGGAACTTAAGACTTTCTTCACTACTTTAATAGAATTTGGAGACCATAGTATTTCTCCTGTTTCTTGATTGACTATCGTTTCTCCTGACGTAAAGAATTTCATCAGATTTGTCATCATTTGTTTTCGCGCTGTAGCTTTATTTTCTTTAAATGAATTAAATTTACGATAATCGCCATATACAAATTCCGGCTTTAGTTTTGGATAAACTTTTAATAAAGTAATAGCTACAACACCATTTAAGTATGCGTCATGGGCATGGTGATAATCATTGATTTCCCGAACTTTATAGAATTGAATTCCTTTTCTAAATTGACTAGTCAAAGCAGATTTAAGCGTCACAATATCTACACGATCATTTTCATCTACGTTAAATCGTTGATTTAAGATTCTAGCGACATGTTTGGTTATTTGACGTGTTTCGACAAGTTGGCGATGTATAAAGCCAGCTTTATCTTCATCAGTTAGCTTCCCACGGGTCAAATTATCGTATTTGCGTTGCGTCATCAAACCAGATTTCAAAAATGAATCCCAAACAGTACGCATTTTTCTAACTACGTCCTCGCTAGGTACATCGTCTTTTTTACCTCGATTCTTTTCAGAGCTTGTTAATACACGATTATCAATCGAATTGTCTGTAATAAAACTTCGCGGAATAATATGGTCAATATCATACTTTGATAAATTTTCAATATCCAATGCTTCACCAGTATATATATCTTTGCCATTTTGTAGGTAATAAAGGTACAGTCTATCATTACGTAACGAAAGATTATTAGTAGGATACTGATCCAGAATCTTACTACCAAAATCTTTCATGGCATCTTCCAAACGTTTTAAACGAGCGCTTGAGTTTTTTCTTCCAGTACTAGTTGTTTGATTTTCTCTTGCCATCTCTACAACGATATTTTTAGGCTTATATCCCATAATTTCTACTAATTCGTCAACAATTTGCAAACTCTGCAAGATTCCTTTTTTTATTGCTGGACTACCGGGTATATTTTGTACTATATCAACTAAATCTTCATTGTCTTCTTTTTCCAGCTCTTTTTGAATTATTTCTTTAAACGATAAACGATCATCATTAATTAATTGCATAAAGTTACGATTACGATTTTTAGGACTATCATCATCATCGATTAAATAGTCTAAAATCGTTTTACCGCTCTGTGAATCTGTGATTCCGTTAATCAATTGTTTAGACAACCGTCCCCACCCAGTATAATGACGACGTTCTAATTTTTTTAACACCTTATCTGAAAATATTCCACGATATTCTATCAACTGCTTATGAATCATTTGACGATCTTCAAAAACAGTCAGAATTTTAACTAAATCTTCCAATACGTCTTCATTTTGTTGCTTGTCTAAAAAATCGGCATCGATACCTATTTTAATAAAATCATGATACGTATTGAATTTAGCATTAAATTCTTTTTCTACACCAATAATTTCTGCGGTTTCAATGTTGTATTCATTTCTTAAAAATACTTCCAAATCCCTTTTACTTACTTTTCGGTTCTTTTTGAAAAGTTCGTTAAAGATTCGTACTTTCTCAGCACTGGAAAAATTCACTTCTATGCCTTGATCATTTACATACTTTATTTTAGTTAACTCATTATAAACTGAGTATTTTTCATAAAGCATGCTATGCTTTGGCAAGACTTTTTCAGTTGGTAGATAACTATCAAAATTTGTCATACGTTCGATAAATTCCATAGCTGACTGATCAATATCCACTACTTCTGTCAAATTCCAAGGACGAATTGCTTCCTCAGATTTTCGAGTTAACCAGGCAAACTTTTTATTTTCTTTACTTAATGGTCCTACAAAATAAGGAATTCTAAACGTTACTAGTTTCTCAATTTTATCTTTATAGTTAGAAAGAAAAGGATAATACTTTTCTTGGTTGTGGATAATCACTTTTAATTCATCTAAATGGATTTGATGGGGAATGACACCATTATCAAAAGTCCGTTGCTTTCTTAAAAAGTTTTCTTGCTCCATTTTATTTATAAAGTAATCTGCGTTTTCTAACTTTCCTAATATGCCTTTAAGGTACTTATAAAATTCTTCTTGTGTAGCTACTTTATTTCGTACATTTTTCGTTGCTACATAACCCGCATAACCATTTTTTGAAGGATCATCAAAAACTTCTTTATATTTTTCTGGAACATACTTTTTTATAAAAGATTTCAGTTTCTTCAAATCTGCTTGATGGTCTTTATATCGCTCAATCATACTACTAGAAAGCTTAGCTCGCGTTGCCTGATCATTAACAGTTAAAATACCAGCTAGTTCAACTGCATCATAAGCATTTTTCGCAGCTATAAATACATCGGCGTACTCATCTCCTGCTACGGCCAATAATGCTTCCAAATTCTCTTCATAATCCTCTTTAGAAAATTGAATGGTATACTCTTCTTCTAAATCAAAAACACGCTTAAATTTAGCTGAATTTCCGGCGATAAGTTTTAAAAACAACATGAAAGTACCATTGGTTTTTTCTCCACTAAATAACTTCAATACATTTTCAGCTTTTTTACTTCTAGAAAATTTTGCTGTAAATTCTTTTTCAACACGAGTAGTTTCATCCACAGGATTAATCAGGCTTCCATCTTTTTGATAAGTAAAAGCTTGATTATAAGCCTGTAAAAAATGTTTAAAGGTTTCATCAATAGAAGAATTTTGAGTATTTAGCTTACCTTCAATCAAAAAATGACCGCGATATTTCACAATATGAGCTATTGCTAAATAAATTAGTCGTAAATCAGCCTTTTCAGAAGAATCTACCAAATTTTTACGAAGATGATAAATTGTTGGAAAATCTTCATGATATTTTATCTCTTCTTCGACCGTCGCAAAAATCGGTTGTTTGCCATGCAACTTATCTTCTACCACTATAAAACTTTCATCTAAACGATTAAAGAAATTCGGATCTATTCCCTTCATTTCTTCATAAAAGAATGAGCGTAGATATTCAATCCGATTTCTACGTCTTTGTATTCTTCGTCTGGTAGTCCGACTTATTCTTCTACCTTCTGCAGTCTTCCCTCCATCAAATAAACGGACACCCCAAAAATTTTTCTTTATGTACGGTTTATCTATCTCACCTCTTACTTTCATTTTCTTTCTTACTAACTGATAGTCGTCTGTTAAAACTGCATAACCAACAGAGTGCGTTCCTATATCTAGCCCAATTGTGTAGTCCTTATTCAAATTTTCCATCTCCAATTCATTTTATTTGCAACGCTTACATTATTTGGTATAATTTACTTGTTGGTGACATTCAAATCAACATAGCAAGTTAAAATAAGGCTTAGTCCGTTATAAACTTCTAAAGTGGCGCTGTCTCGGCGCTTTTTTTTATGCTTTAATTAACGCAATAAGATTTTGTAATCGCTTTATAAATATTTTATCACAATTATTAATTTTTCTTAAACTAATATCTATTGTCAATTTATGTTACGAAAATCCTATTTTTATTCAAAAAAAAGGTAGACTACTGTCTTATTCGACTTCGTCTACCCTACACAATTTTTTTATTATTTTTTTACTGCTTCGCAGATCCATTTCCATGCCCCGGTGTATAATTCGCCGCCTCGGCAAGTGTAATTTGACGGAAATTATTAGGATTTTTTACTTGTCCATAGGTTTTGCCACTTTCTACTTTTAAAAACTTATAGCCTGGCGGTGCTTGGTGCCAACCGCCAGCGCTTGGAGTTGGGGCTGGTATTTCATTATTTGCTGAATTGTTGTCCTCTTCTTGTGCTGATTTTTCTTGTGCTGCTTTACGTTCTGCAGCTTTCTTTCTAGCAGCTTCTTCTGCTTGGCGCTTTGCTTCTATTTTGCGCTCATTGCTTACTTTATACGAACTATCATAATTTGTTTTTAAGGCTGTATAGTTACTGGATAAATCCCCTGGTTGGTAATTTTTCAGGCCCAGTGCGTCATTTAGTGCTGTCCTGACTTGGTTTAATTCTGTTTTTTCAGTGGGATTTAAGTCCCCTTTAGCTAATAATTCATTTGCAGCTTGAATTAACTTACGTGCGACTTCTTCATTTTCACTAAAATCTTGTTCGGTATCTTTTGCCCGGTCTTGTAATGTAAAAAGTAGGCTATTAGAAGCTTCGCGCCGACTTTGCAGCGTTATTAGATCATCAGCATCTTTAAAATATTTTTCGTTTTCTTTTTGTAGTTTTCCTAATTCATTTTTATCTGTTTTAGCTAAAAATTTATTTTTTTGTAGTGCCACAGCTGCTTGGTTATCAGCTTTTAGATTCGCAACGAAATTTTTCATTTCAGTTTGGTTATCTGACATTTTTTCTGCTAATGCTGCTGTTTTTTTAGCCAGTTGCCGCACTGGTTTTACTTTTTGTGGTGCGGTAATTTCAGCAAGCTCTGTTGCCAGAACTTCAACTTGCTGCTCATCTGCTTTCTCAATGAAAACTTCCTGACTTTTTTTCGTTAACATACCTAATTCGTCAATTATCTTGTTATATTCGTGAGCTGCTGTTTTGGCTTCATTTATTTCTAGTCTACTATTAATTTTTGCGAGTAATTTTTTTTGTTGCTTAATTTTATCTTGTAGTGAATCACGATTTTCTTTAGTTTTGGCTTCATCAAAAGCGACCACTGTTTGTTTTAATTCGTTTTTATCTTGTGGCGTAATAAATTCTGAAGCAATCGCTTTTTGTACTTTTTGTTCTTGTTTAGCCTGTGTATCATAAACTTCTTGGTAAGCGCTGGCATTCATCCCCGTTGCGACAAAGCCGGCACTCATAAATGCCAGTACTACTCCGATAACATCGCGTTTTAACTTCATATGTATTTCCCCTTTTTACACCAAGTCTTGTTTGCGGTTTTCAATCGAATTTCGATACCATTGCAAGGAAATCTCGATATCTTCTTTTAGTTGTTGGTCGTAGGCAATGTAATTATAGTAAGCGGTAATTTCGCCAATAATCTCATTCAAATCAGCAATTGCTTGCGCGTCATCTGTAGTATTTTTATTTTTTAACCTAGCAAATAGTTGGCCCGCTTCGTAATCAAAGTAATGCTTTAATTGATAATCAATAAAGAAAACTAGCACGTCATTTTGCAAAATTTCAGGCTGATAATTTTGCAAGAATTCGATCAATTGATGATAATATTCACTTTCTGGCTTCATTTTCTTCATTTGAAATAAAACAATCCCCATTGCAATTACGTACCAGATAAACGGACTAATTCGAAATATATCCAGTGCTGCAATAAAACTTGCCACGCCTAATAAAAGCGCAGATAAAAGAATAAGTTTTGTTAAATAGCGTTTTTTATTCTTATATAGCGATAAAATATAATAGTACTCGCTCATTTTTTACTCCTCCAATTCACTTTATTTTTTTATTTAATTTCATTGTAGCTTATCCTTTAAAATAAAAGCAAAAAATAAAATAATTATTTAATAATTGAATTTGAACTGTTTATTTTAACGACAAAAAAACTCAAACACGCAAGCTCCTCTTACTGCTCCTTAATCAAGGATAAAAATAGCGCTGTGTTTGAGTTTATTTCAACTTTATGATCTTACTTTTACTAGATATATTGCACAATTGTCATTAAAATTGGGACAACGACAACAAATAAGATGGTACTGGTAGTGACTAGATTTGTGGCGTATTTAACATCTCCATGGGCATCTGCTGCCAAAATTGGCAAGACCGCTAACATTGGTGTTGCCGATTGAACGACTAGTGTTTGTTTCAGCAAGCTGACCAAGTGAATGCCAAACATAGAAGACCCCAAACTGATTAATCCAATTAAAATAATCGGTGACAAAACAAAGCGACCAATTAAAGCAACCACGGTATCGCGGTCAAAGCGGATACTTTTTAATCCAGCATCATATAAGACAATCCCAATATAAAGTAGCGACAATGGTGTCACGATACCTCCAATGTAACCAAGCGTTGCATTTATAAAACTTGGTACTGGAATGCTAAAGATCAAAAAGATTAATGCCACAATAAAGCCCAATAAAGGTGGTGGCAGTAACTTTTTCCAATTCAATTTTGCTTTACTACTACCTTTTTCCTTCGTTGGATCATCATTGGAAATTAAGAACACACCAAAGGCCCAAGTCGACACCGTATTGGTAACATAATAAACCAAAAAGTAAGGCAAAGCTTTTTCCCCAAAAAGGGCAATGTTTAATGGTAAGCCAATAAATATCGTGTTGGCATTTACCACTGCATTCATAAAAATCCCACGTCGTCCCGGTCGGATCTTCATAATTTTAACTAACAGATACGCGATAAGATAGCCAATTACAACTCCTAAGAGGGGAAATAATAAACTCCCTGACAAAGAAATCAAACTGTCTTTCGTTAAATACTTTAACACCGAGACAAAAATTGAAGCAGGTAGGGCTACTTTTGTAATTAGTCCTGAAATATTTTTGCCAAAATTCTCGTCAAACCAACCTTGTCTTTTCAAAATATAGCCCAAAGCAATCATCAAAATAATGCTAATGACACTTTGAATAGATTGGAAGAAAACCACAATAAACCCTTCTCTCTTTTAATATTCAGGAATCCATTTTGTTGCTTTAACAGCAGTTTTAATGTCGCTGATTTCTTCTTTATTTAGTTTTTGATCTAAAACACTTTGACCAACTACTTCGGCGATTTTTTCAGAAAATGCTGCTAATTTTGCTACTGGTGGTAAGACAGGCGCGCCAGGTTGTGTCGTATCTACAATTCCGCCTAAAGCATGACTTGCTTGGGATAACATTTCTCCATTTACACGACTGGCGGTAGAGGCGATGATCCCCAAACCAAGACCTGGATACATTAGTGCATTGTTGGCTTGACCAATTTGATAAGTAACACCATTATATTCCACGTCTTTTGCTGGAATACCAGTTCCTATTAAGGCTTTCCCATCCGTCCATTTAATCAAATCTGCTGCAGTTGCTTCAGCTAATTTTGTTGGATTTGATAATGGAAAAATAACTGGACGTTTGGTGTGAGCAGCCATTTCTTTCACAATACTTTCGGTAAAAGCACCGGGTTGTGTGGAAGTTCCAATCATAACCGTAGGGTGAATAGCCTTCACCACATTTTCTAAATTGGTTAAATCCAAATCAGTAGAAAATTCACTCCGTTTACGGGCAAAAGCTTTTTGTCCATTGGTTAAATCAGCTGTATCTTCAAATAATAGACCTTGTTTATCCACCAAATAAAAACGGGCACGCGCTTGTTCTTCACTTAAACCTGCCCGCATTAGTTCATCTAACAATTGGTTGGCAATTCCAACACCGGCCGTACCAGCACCAAAGGTTAGAAAAATTTGATCGCTTAATTTTTCTTGGGAAATATTCATTGCTCCTAAAACACCTGCCAAAACCACAATACCAGTACCTTGAATATCATCGTTAAAGGTTGTGATTTTATCTTGGTATTTTTCTAAAATTGTGGCAGCATTGCTACGGCCAAAATCTTCCCAGTGTAACAACAGTTCTGGAAATAATTTTGTAGCGGCCTGAACAAATTTATCAACAAAATCCATATATTTTTCACCATAAATCCGTTGGTGTTTATTGCCAAGGTACAAAGGATCGTTTAACAATTTTTCATTATTTGTTCCCGCATCTAACGAAACAGGTAATACTTGGCTTGGATCAATTCCTGCGGCGGCGGTGTAAACCATTAATTTACCAATGGCGATATCCACACCATTGACGCCCCAATCTCCCATGCCCAAAATACCTTCTGCATCCGTTACAACGATTAAGCGAATATCGCGGCCTGCAGCTGCATTTTTTAAACTTGCTTCGATATCTTCTGGTGCATCAATCGATAAAAAAGCTGCATCTTGAGGTTCAACGAATAATTCATTGTATTGTTCAATTGAATCTGCCACCGTTGGATCGTAAACAATTGGCATAAATTCCACGATATGTTGTCCCATCAATTTGTAAAACAATGTGCGGTTCGTATTAAAAATGTTCATTAGAAAAATCCGCTTTTCCAAATCACTAGGTTTACTTAAATATTGTGCATAAGTTTGAACTGCTTGCTCTTCTAGCGTTTGAATACGACTTGGCAGCATCCCAGTTAAACCTAATTTTTCACGTTCAACTTTAGTAAAAGCTGTTCCTTTGTTTAAAAATGGATTGTTTAAAATTTCCATACCTTTCATTTTGAAAGCCTCCTCTTAATTTTGCGGTTATCCCTCGTTGACAATGACAAGGTTAATCCTTATTCCTTGCTATAGTCAAAAGCTGCAGTTATGATAAATTTAATTTATATGATAAGACTACCAAGAACTATTCATTCCAAGCAAATAGGAGGCTTTATCATGAATATTCGTGACTTAGAATACTTTCAACGCCTAGCTTTAGAAAAAAATTATTCTAAAGTAGCCGACTTTTACCACGTTAGCCAACCAACGATTACTTATGCCGTTAAACGCTTAGAAACTGAGCTAAATGTCAGTTTGGTCAATCGCAATCAGGCTCACAAAAATATCACCTTGACCCCAGCCGGTCGCCAATTTTTATTACATGTAAATAGTATTTTGCGGGAGTTGCGAATTGCCAAACAAGAGATGACACATTTCACGGCAAAAAAATTGCCTTTGGGATTGCCACCGATTATCGGCAATTATTATTTTCCAAAATTATCTCCGAAACTTTTACAAGCAGATATCCTTCCCCATCTCATTATTCAACGAGAAGGTTCTGAAAACTTATTGCGCCAAATCAAATTAGGCCGTCTGGATGTTGGCTTAATCGGCTCTTTAGATGCCATTCATGAAGATTCTTTAAATACCGAAATCTTAACTAAGAAAAAATTCAAGATTGTGGCTGCACCAACACACCCCCTAGCTACAAAAAAAACAGTAGCTTTCGCTGACTTAGGGGACGAAAAATTTTTATTACTAAGTGAACAATATGTACACCACCATGCCTTTGCTCGCTTAAGCCAAAGTAGTAACACAGATCCAAAAATTATTTATCAAAGTGATGATTTGGATATCTTAAAAGGTATGATTAAGTCTGGTATGGGAATCGGCTTTTTAGCTGAACTTGCCGTTAGTCCTGATGATAACTTAGTAACGATTGACTTATCGGATTTAACACAGCCGCAATTTCTGATTTCTCTCATCCATCGCAACAGCAGTATCGTAACACCAATTATGGAGGAATTATTGGCATTAATTCGGCAAGTTGTCACTGAAGATGAAAATAAAAAAGTTCAAAAAGACTAAAATCCATGTCTTTTTGAACTTTTTTGATAGATTGCTTTATTTTCTAGGTCTAAAGGGAACTACATTATCCGGCAAATGCTCTGGCGGAATTGGCGTTCTGTTATTACTTGAGAGAAAATTGTTAGCACTTTTCTCCGGTTGAAGTAGCCTCGCCTTCATTTGTTCAAGTTCTCGTTTTCCTTCTTCTTTTTCTTCTGCCATTTGTTCTTTAATCGCAACTATATCAGCGGGATCAATCGTTAAATGCTGATACTTTTCCTTAAGGTGATGAAAAGCCATGGCTTCAGCAAAACACTTCGGACCACCACATGCGACAATTTTCAAATACGTTGCATACTGTCCTGTAAATCTTTTTTTCATCTTAAATTCCTCCTATCTTTCCTTTGGGCAGGATGGAGCACCTTGCTTTTAGCAGGTTGCTGAAGCGTCATAGAGCCTGTTCTCTCAGCTTCTCGTGATAGATGAGTTCAGTATAACATAAATTTTTTAAATTTTTTTTAACAATATTCGATTGCAGACTTAACTAAATATCTTAGCTAATTCGTCAATTTTTTCATGCTTAAGCAGATTAGTGTAATTGGTTAATCCCGCTACCTTTTTTATAATAAGTCTACTAAAAAAAGGACATTGTTTCGGATCATAAATACCACCCACAAATGTTTTTATAGTGGCGTGTTGTAATAATTCTGCAGGAAAATTTTGCTCAAAAACTTCTGTCGCCTTTTCTGGCTGTAGCCCACAAAGAAATAATCCCAGTCTATATTGTTTCAATTCTTCTTGATAGGTTGTCATAAAAGTTTTCATTTCTTTACTAATCATGCCGGCAGTTACAGGCGATCCGATAATGATTGTCTGATACATTTTCAATTCATTGAAATCAGTTCCTTTTAAAGGGAGTGCAACAGCATCAGGAATCTTTGCAGCAAGTTGTGTGGCAACTTGTTTTGTCGTCCCCTGTTTTGTCGTGTAAACAATTGCAGTCTTCATATTTTCTCTCTATTCATCAGTATTTTTTACTATTTTATTATACCAAATAATTTTGTAGACTTATTTTCTGAACTTTCGTGATTATTTTATTCTAGTCATCACTTTCCTGATTAACTATACTAACGCTAAATTTTGTTTCGTGTTTTATAAATCATTTTAGAAAAATTGATTTAAATGATCCTTGTCATAAAAAAACGTCCCACACTTAGACAATTAAGTTAAGTGTGGGGCGCCATTGTATTTCTAAATAAATTTTAATCTAGCCTGCCAACTCTTCAAATTGAGAATTGTAAAGTTGTGCGTAGTAGCCACCTTTGGCTAATAATTCTTCGTGGGTACCTTGTTCTTTGATATCCCCATCTTGCATGTAAAGAATTTTATCGGCATCTTTAATTGTCGATAAGCGGTGGGCGATAACAAAGGAAGTTCGTCCGGCCATTAAATTGTTCATAGCATTTTGAATTAAGACTTCTGTCCGTGTATCAACAGAAGATGTCGCTTCATCTAAAATCAAAATTGGTTTATCGGCTAAGATTGCTCGGGCAATGGTTAACAATTGTTTTTGTCCTTGGGAGATGTTAGAAGATTCTTCGTTTAACTCCATGTTGTAGCCACCAGGCAATGTTTCAATAAAGTGATGAACATGGGCTGCTTTTGCTGCTGCGTAAACTTCTTCATCTGTTGCATCTAAGTTCCCATAACGTAAGTTGTCCATAATAGTTCCTTTAAACAACCACGTATCTTGTAGGACCATCCCGATATTTTCCCGTAAGTCGGCACGATTGAAATCGCGAATATCATGCCCATCAATTTTAATGGCACCTGAATTCACATCGTAAAAACGCATCAACAATTTGACCATTGTTGTTTTACCAGCACCAGTTGGTCCAACGATGGCAACAGTTTGCCCAGGATCAACATGACTGCTGAAATCGTTAATGATGATTTTATCTGGTGTGTAACCAAAGTGTACGTGTTCAAAGTCCACTTCACCTTTAACTTTACCGATCTTCACTGGATTTTCGACTGTTTGTGCTTCTTCTTCTTCACCTAAGAATTCAAAAACACGTTCAGCTGCGGCTGCCATAGATTGCAGCATATTCGAAACTTGTGCTAATTGGGCAATAGGTTGTGTCAAGTTACGAACGTATTGGATAAACGCTTGAATATCCCCAACGGTAATTGTACCGTTATACGCCAAGATACCCCCGATAATCGCGACTGCAACATAACCTAAGTTACCAACAAAGTTCATAATCGGTTGCATCAAACCTGAAAGAAATTGTGATTTCCAAGCAGATTTAAAAAGAATGTCATTTTGTTCTTTGAATTCATTCAACGCATTTTCTTCATCGTTAAATAGATGAACAATATTATAACCACCGACAGTTTCTTCTACTTGACCATTAATTTTACCTAAATATTTTTGTTGCGTAGCAAAATATTTTTGTGAGTATTTTACGACAACCATAATTAGGAGTAACGAAATGGGTACGATCAAAATAGAGATACCAGTCATTTTAACAGAGATCGATAACATCATGATGATTACACCAATAATAGTAAAAGTTGACGTAATCAACTGCGTAACCGATTGGTTTAAAGATTGTCCCAGCGTATCCACATCATTTGTGATACGGGATAAAACTTCACCAGTTGTCCGGCTTTCAAAGTAATTCATTGGCATCCGGTTGATTTTCTCAGAAATTTCTTTACGCATACGATAGGTAACTTTTTGCGTGACCGTGGACATAATCCAACCTTGCATCACACCAAACAGTGCAGCTACTAAGTACAAACCTAACATGAAGAGTAAAATTTGGCCGATTTTATCAAAGTTGATGCCGCCGGTACCTTGATATTTTTTAATTAAACCATTAAAAAGTTCTGTAATGGCTTTGGATAAGATTTTTGGTCCCCAAATATTGAAAACAGTTGATGCTGCCGCGAATATCATGACGAACAAGACAGCAATCTTATAATTTGCCATATAGGAGACTAATTTTTTGATAGTACCTTTGAAGTCTTTGGCTTTTTCGCCACCGGCCATACCGCCGCCCATTGGTCCATGTCCGCCCCGCGGACGTTGTTGTTTACTTTCTGCCATTTTCTTCGCCTCCTATTCTGCTTCCAAACCTAATTCAGCATTACTCAATTGTGATGAAGCAATTTCTTGATAAACAGCAGATGTTTCCATCAATTCATCATGTGTACCTTGCGCCACAATCCGACCTTCATTTAAAACGATAATATTGTCAGCATGCAAAATAGTAGAAATTTTTTGTGCCACAATAATTTGGGTAATATCTTTAACATTTTCTGCTAATGCGCGTCGCAGTGCAACATCCGTTTTATTATCCAAAGCAGAAAGTGAATCGTCAAAAATCAAAATTTTCGGATCTTTTGCTAACGCACGTGCAATGGACAAGCGTTGTTTTTGACCACCAGAAACGTTTGTCCCACCTTGTGAGATGGCGCGATCATAACCGTCATCATTGGAGTCGATGAATTCTTCTGCTTGGGCAATCATCGCAGCTTTTTTCATTTGTTCGTCTGTAATACCTTCCACATCACCAAATTTAATATTAGATTTAATATCGCCAGAGAATAAAATTCCTTTTTGCGGTACAAACCCGATTAAATCATGTAATTTATGCAAACTCATTTGGCGAATGTCTACGCCATCAATGGTAATGCGACCAGTCGAAACATCAAACAAACGGGGAATCAAGTTGACAACCGTTGACTTACCAGAACCCGTGGAACCGATTAAAGCTGTTGTTTGTCCAGGTTTAGCAGTGAAATTCAAATGATGCAATACATCTTCATCTGCATCTGGGTAACGGAATGTTACACCTTCGAATTTTACTTCCCCATTAAAGTCGTGATCATCTTGTGGTTGTTCAGGATTAGTAATTGTTGGTTTTGTTTCTAAGACTTCGTCAACACGACCAGCAGATACGTTAGCACGTGGTAAAATAATTGAAACCATTGAAAGCATCATGAAGGCCATTACGATTTGCATTGTATACGTAATAAAGGCCATCATATCCCCAACTTGTAATTGTCCGGCATCCATATTGTGACCGCCGACCCAAACGATTAAAACAGAAATACCATTCATCAACAACATCATAATTGGCATCATAATAGACATCGCCCGGTTAACGAACATTTGCGTTTTCATTAGGTCTGTATTGGCACCATCAAAACGTTTTTCTTCGTATTTTTCACGGGAGAAGGCCCGAATAACTGGTAAACCAGTAATGATTTCACGGGAAACTAAGTTCACCCGGTCGACCAGTTTTTGCAAGCTCTTGAATTTTGGCATTGTAAAACCAAGTAAAGTCAAAACTAAAATCAAGACTAAACCAACGGCAACACCAATAATCCAGCCCATACCAGTACCTGTTTTATATACTTCGTAAATCCCACCTAAACCTAATATCGGTGCGTACAGTACCATCCGAATTGTCATAACCAAACCCATTTGGATTTGTTGAATATCATTTGTACTGCGCGTGATTAAGGAAGCTGGTGAGAATTTTTCCATTTCAGCATTTGAAAATTGTAAAATCTGATTGAATTGTCCCACCCGCAAATTTTTACCAACAGAAGAAGAAACCAAGGAAGCAATTAGACCAACTAAAATTGCAGCGGCAGCAGAGATTAACGTTAAAATAATCATTTGCGTACCTTTTTTCACCATATAATCAGTTTGAATTTGCTTAGTATCTTTATTCAAGGCTTTATACTCGGCTAATGTCAATTGGACTCCAACTGTTTTCATGGAATCACTTCCCATATCGCCAAGCTCATCTTTGGTTTCTTTTCTTGCAGCTGCTAATTTTGCTGGCATCGCATCATTGGTTTTTTTCAACTCGTTTCCAAGTTCTTGGGCCTCGGCACCTTTGGCTTTGGCTTCATCCCCAAGTTTTTGGGCCTCGGCACCTTTTTCTTGGGCGATTGCCATATCACCACCTGCTGCAGCTTGCTGAGCTTGGGCTGCGGCTTGTTGGGCTTGTTGTCCCAATGTTTTAGCTTCGTTACCAAGTGCTTGGGCTTTTTTGCCGTCTGTGCCTAATTTTTGGTAGGTCGTTAAAATTTCTTTGGCAGCATTCCCGTCTTTTGAATCTTTGGCTTGAGAAGAAGCCAGCATCATCATTGGCAATTCAAAAATCTTGGCCAATTTTTCTTTTGTCATACCATCTTTTAAATCAAGATTGTAAACATCAACTTTTTTACCATCTACTGTTTTTGTAGTGGCTTTATAATTTTCTTTAATCGTATCTTTTTCAGCATCCGTCATAAATAACTCGATAGCTGATAACGTGGACTTGCGAATTGTTTCTGGTGTCGCAGTTTCTAGTCCTCCTTGTTGAATACCTACGTCGACGATGTCTGACGTAATACTTGGTAATGTCAAATCACTATGCGCTTGGATTCCTAAAAGTACCAGTGCTGCTAGGATTGCATACCAATATTTTCCCAGATATTTAAATAATTTCACGTCTGCAACCTTCCTTATCTACTTAATTTTTCATCTTTAGGTTTTGTAGCACCACTTTTTAGCCAATTGAGCTTTAAAGTAAAATCCTTTAAAACTTCTTCCATATCAAAATCGTCTTTTCCAACTAACTGGCGATACCCTTCTGCAACAGACGAAAATACCATGTGCATCAACATTTTGACTAAAATTTTCAACTCATCTTCGTTTGCAACTTTTAAAGTCGTCAGATCAATCATATTGTAAAATTCCTGCATGGTTTCTTTATGTTCTTGGCGTGCCTCTTCAGAATGAAAAGCCACATGGGGATGATTTCGTTTATCAAAATGGGGTGAAACCTTATGGAAAGAACGATAGTCCATATTCATAAACAAGTTCTTATAAAAGGCTGCATTCTCACCTTGCAAAACTTCTTTCACCATTTTGATAAAGTAAATTTCAAAACCGTCAAAAAGTTGTCCTTTTGCCTCTCTCATGGCATTATTCAACTCATGTTGGGTATTGCGCCGCATACTTTGAAAATAATAGAAATATAAATCTTCTTTATCTTCAAAATATTGATAAAAACTTCCCCGGGGAATCCCGGCATCTTTAATAATTTGCGCAATTGACGCATCCACTAAAGGTGCTCTGGAAAACTCTTTTTTCGCAGCTTTCATAATTCGTTGCTGCTTTTCTCTTGTCAGATGAAAAAAGGTTTCCTTTGGCATGATCTCTCCTCCTTACTTTAAAAATTTTCACTTTAAATAAATGACGCTATGTCATGTGACAATGTGTCATTATACGCTCATTTTTGGCAATTGCAAGCATTTTGCATAATTATTTTCATAAAAACCTTCAAACGAAAATTGTTATTTAAAAAGTTAAAAATATTGATTTGTCAGTATTTAAACGTAAAACGTATATTATCTTTTGAAATAAAGCCAGCATTTTACTATTTTCAAACAAAAAAATTTCATACTTTCTTCATATATCAATTTGAAATAACGGTTTCAATTTTATCAAGACAATAACAATTGATTATATTTCTTGCAAAAAAATATACCAATTTGTTTTCACGTTTTTTAATCGTTGACGTTAAGGTTATCAAGATTTTGTTTTTTAAATTTGCCAAGCCATCTCGCCGTTTTTTCAAGCTGAAGATTAAACTTTAGTACTTTTAATTTTGATTGTCTTAAAAAAAATCCTCACATAAAAAGTCGTCTTAACTTTCAAAACTTAAAAATTACACCAACTTACCATCTTTAGGTTTGCTACTACGACTTAATCCTTGAGAATTTTTCCTATTTTATTTCTTGCAACCAATGAATAATAATCTGACCAATTTTCCTTTGTTGTTCATCATTGGAGATTGTTGCTTGTCCATCACCTTTTTGTGCTCTGTAACTGCCAAAACCAGCATGATTGCCACCTTTAATGATTTCATAAGTAGCCGTCTTTGGTAAATAGTTTTTGGCTTTTTGATACTGTTTATGATTTAATACCTGATCTTTACTAGCTGTAATTGATAAAACCGGTATATTGTTCTTTACAAGTGACCCTTTCTCATCAGGATAACTAGCTAAAAAAATCATACCCGCAATATCTTTGGGCTGGTTATGTGCATAACGACTTGCCATCACCCCGCCTAATGAATGACCGACTAAAATATTTCTTTCATGTGGATTCATCACAACATCTGCTTTATTTGGGGCCATTACAGCCAAATTCAAAGGTAACTTCAAAATATAAACTCGATAACCTGCTGCAGCTATTTCTTGAGCCCAAATGCGATAACTCGCCGGATTGACCAAAGCCCCCGGATAAAAGATAAGATTTGTCTTTTCTTTTGTTTTATCTGCCTCTTGACTAGTAAATAATTCGTAATCTTTTGTAACTTTTACCGGCTTAATTGCACTTGCAGTACTTGTGGGGGTGTAGGTGTTCACTTTTAGATAGAAAACACCACCTGCTATTACTAAAATAAAGGCAACAAAAATTCCCAGCAGCGTTTTTTGCCACCAACGCCATTTCTTCAACATAAAACCTTCCTTACGTCATTTTTTACGATAATGTAATTCCACCAATTCACCCATTTGCGTTGTCGCAACAAACGTCAGCCGTTGTTGATAATTGCCGGTTGGAAATAACCGTTTACCACTGCCTAGTAACACTGGCGCAATTTGTATCCAATATTCATCCAATAGATCAGCTTTCATTAATTGAGTTAATAAATTGCCGCCGCCAACAATCCAAATATAGTCCTTGACTTGATTTTTCAAATCGCCAATCACTTTGACAGGATCTTCACTGGTAAAATACCCCTCATGAATTTCGTCTGTTCGCGTGCGGGAAAAAACGATCTTCTGTTTATTTGGATACAAGGATTCCTCTTGCAGTAATTTCAATACTTCATCGTACGTAACACGTCCCATAACGACCGTCGCAACTTTTTCTGCAAAACTTTCATAAGTCGAAACACCAGCTAAATCCGTATCAAACAACCATTGCAAATTATCATTACTGTCTGCTAAATAGCCATCCAAACTAATCGCACCATAAAACACGACTTTACCCAAGTAAATACCTCCTTTATGTATTTAAAAATTTACGCAAAAGAAGACCACTTCTTGATTATAGCAACAAGAAGCAGTCTTATAAAAAGATACGACTGAAAGATTTTTATTATTATAAGCAAACTCATTTCATACTCAAAAATTATAAGCATTCACAAAATTTTTACTTAATACATTTCAGTTAACTCCAAAGCATCGCGAATATCGCCATTTTCATAAACACGGACTTGAGCTAAAGTTCCAGTTCCACCTTGAGCTCGCCATTCTTTACTTGCTATCTTGATTTGCCAATAATGACCATATTCATCATTTCCTTCCCCCATATCATTATATAAAAGATCATCATTATAATTGTCCTTTGCTCGCAAATGCTCATAGGCTTGTTTCACATTGGTAATTTTATTTTCCGTCGGTGCAGTTTTAGAGGCAGTATCCGTCTGCCCATTCTTCACAATATTAGTAAAACCATTCCGCAATTCCATGTTTTGCGTTTCAGCAAAATATAAATAGTTATCTGGATTTCCTTGATTTTGTTGGGTTATAAAAACTTTAGGCACACCATTTTGTAACGTAAAGAAATAAACATGGGCTTCTCCCATCCTTGTCGCATTCTCTGCATCCGAATATACCGCCACCAATTGATAGTCCGCATTACCATTACCATCATCAGACCACGCCACTGAAACAGGTTGCCCATCAACAGCCATTGTCCAATTTCCACTTAACACTGTATCGGGTAGCCTTAAACCATATAAATCTGTATTATGCCCAGGACTAAATCGATTATACGACTGATTCATTGTCTTCCCCCAAGATGCCATGAAATCTGCTAAAACATTAGCTTTCTCATTATCCCAAAGGGTAGAACTTTGCTTTTTAGCTACAGAACTTTCTGTTTCTTTAGTCGTGCTAGCTGTTACTGAACTAGAACTATCATTACTTGTTTCACTTACTTCAGTGCTAGTACTCGTTTTACTACTTGTACTTTTAGCAGTCGCTGATGCCGTCGTTGTGGTGGTTGTTGCATTAGCGGACTTTTCACTGCCCTTTGTGTTCCCCTCTGTCGCGCCACAGCCAGCCAAAATTATCACCATTACGCCAAACACTAACCAACTTTTTCTTTTCAAATTTCTCACTCCTTTAAACAAATAAAATTTCACTAACAACTAAATATCTAGTTCAATTTTACCATTTGTGGAGATTTGAGACTATTTTGGACTACACTGATAATTATTACCTTTCAATAATTTTATGATTTCAATAGTCTCAGTTCATGCCCGCAAGTGAGGAGCGACCAGAACCACCCAGTCCGGACAACCCGCAACGGGAATTTCAATCCACACCCCTCAAGTGAGGAGCGACGTGAAATACACCAATCTCACCACCGTATGTTTGTTATTTGAATCTGGTGCATCAATCAAGGAAGTCCAAGCAAGATTAGGCCATAAAGACGTTCAAACTACGATGAACATCTATGCTTGTGTAACTCCACAAATGATTGAAAATACTGGAGAAAAATTTGCAAAATATATTGGATTTTGACGGAGTAAGTTTCGGTGTAAGCTTTGAAAATCGCGAAACAAAAAAACTAGGAACCCTATAATGTCAAGGTTCCTAGCCTGTATTTAAGTATTACCCCACAGACCCTTCCATCTCATAACTAATCAAACGATTTAGTTCGACGGCGTATTCCATTGGGAGCTCTTTGGTGAATGGTTCGACAAAGCCCATGACAATCATCTCGGTGGCTTCGGATTCTGATAGGCCGCGGCTCATCAAATAGTACAGCTGTTCTTCAGAGATTTTTGAAACTTTGGCTTCGTGTTCAAGTGATACTTGGCTGTTGTGAATTTCGTTAAATGGAATGGTATCAGATTTTGATAGTTCATCCATAATAATCGTGTCACATTCAATATGAGAAGCTGAACCGGTACTTTTCTTACCAAAGGTTACTTGTCCGCGATAGTTCACTTCGCCGCCATCTTTTGAAATAGATTTTGAAACGATTGAGCTTGAAGTGTTAGGTGCGTTGTGAATCATTTTAGCACCGGTATCTTGAATTTGGTTGGCCCCTGCAAAGGCGATTGAAAGCATGGTGCCGCGCGCACCTTCGCCGTCTAGGTAAACACTTGGATATTTCATTGTGGTTTTTGCACCGAGGTTACCGTCAATCCACTCTACTGTAGCCCCTTCGTAAGCTTTCGCACGTTTTGTTACCAAGTTGTAGACATTGTCAGACCAGTTTTGAATTGTGGTATAACGGCAGTAGGCATCTTTTCTAGTAAAAATTTCAACAATCGCTGCGTGTAAACTGTTGCTTGAATACGTCGGAGCGGTACACCCTTCAACATAGTGAACGCTAGCGCCTTCATCAACGATAATTAATGTTCGTTCAAATTGTCCCGTATTTTCGGCATTAATCCGGAAATATGTTTGCAATGGTGTATCCACCCGAACGCCTTTTGGTACATAAATAAATGTCCCCCCTGACCAAACAGCTGAGTTTAGGGCAGCTAATTTGTTATCAGTTGGTGGTACTAATTGGGCAAAATATTCTTTGAATAATTCAGGATATTCTTTTAAGGCTGAGTCTGTATCCGTAAAGATAATCCCTAATTTTTCAAATTCTTCTTTCATGTTGTGGTAAACCACTTCAGATTCATATTGAGCAGACGCGCCCGCCAAGTATGCCCGTTCGGCTTCAGGAATTCCGATTTTTTCAAAGGTATCTTTGATTTTATCGGGAACATCATCCCAATCACGAGCTGGTTTATCACTTGCTTTTTGGTAGTATTTAATTTTGCCAAAATCAATATCTGAAAGGTCTGGACCCCATTTTTGCATCGGCATTTTGTTAAATGCTGCCAGTGATTTCAAGCGAAAATCTAACATCCATTCTGGTTCGCCTTTAACTGCTGAAATCTCCCGAACAACTTCTTCGGTTAAACCTTCGCCGGTACTAAAGACGGGTTTGACGTCATCATGGAAGCCAAATTTGTATTCTTCTAATTCAGGAACACCCATGCGATCACTACTCCTTACTTTATTTAGGTATTGATTTTTCTCTGAAATCAATGCCACATCTTCTTATTTATTTTCCCCTAAAATATCTTCTTCATGGGAATGTATGGAACTTGTTTCGGCAATGCCACTGTTTGTTTCAACGACTGCTTTTTCCAATGCTTTCCAAGCTAAAGTCGCACATTTAATTCGCGTTGGAAATTTTGCGACGCCGCTTAACATTGCGGCATCTCCTAATTTTTCAGCATCAGCTACGTCTTTTCCTTGCACCAAGTCAGAAAACATCTGCTCTAAATTGCCGACTTCTGATAATGGTTTGCCAATAACTGCGTCAGTCATCATAGAAGCACTGGCGGTACTGATCGAACAGCCGCTGCCATCAAAGGCAATATTCGAAATAATTCCATCGTTTACTTCAACTTCCAAATGAATGACGTCGCCACAAGTGGGGTTATTCATTTCAATTGTCACATTAGATTTTCCCAACGTCCCTCTATGATGAGGATGGCTAGAATGATCTAAGATGACTTGGCGATACAAATTGTCTAGTTTAGATAGTGCCATGTTGGAAAAACTCCTTTGTTTTATGAATCGCATCAATTAAGCGATCCGCATCTTTTTTTGTATTATAAAAATAGAAACTTGCCCGAGCTGTGGCAGGTACATTCAAGTACTTCAATAATGGTTGCGCACAGTGATGTCCTGCTCTAACTGCCACGCCTTCCATATCTAGCGCGGTTGCCACATCATGGGGATGAAGACCGTCAATGTTAAAGGCAATAACACCGGTATGATCTTGTGGATCTTGCGGGCCATAAACTGTGACACCGTCAATTGCTTGTAATTTAGGCATGACATAGTCTACTAAGCTTTGTTCATAAGCGTGGATTTCATCCATCCCAATGGCAGACAAATAATCAACTGCTGCTCCTAGGCCGATTCCTCCGGCAATGTTAGGTGTACCCGCTTCAAATTTCCAAGGCAATTCTTTCCATGTACTGTCGTATAAATTAACAAAATCAATCATCTCGCCACCAAATTCCACAGGCTCCATTTGATCCAACCATCGACGTTTGCCATATAAAACACCAATACCAGTTGGGCCACACATCTTATGACCACTAAAGGCATAAAAATCAGCATCCAATTGTTGAACATCCACTTTCATGTGGGGAACAGATTGTGCGCCGTCTACGACCATAACAGCATCATTTGCGTGGGCTAGAGCAATCAATTCTTCAATTGGATTAATCCCACCTAAAACATTTGAAACATGGGCAATCGAAACAATTTTAGTTTTTGGTCCGATTTTACGCTTGGCATCAGCTAAATCAAGATAACCTTCTGGCGTAATATCGATATAAACTAATTTAGCCTTTTTTTGTTGCGCCAATTGCTGCCAGGGAATGATATTGGAATGATGTTCCATATAAGAGATGACAATTTCATCACCAGCTTCAACAAATTTAGCGCCAAAACTTTTGGCAACCCAGTTTAAGCTAGTCGTTGTGCCTCGCGTAAACAAAACCTCTGCTGTTTCTTTGGCATTAATAAAAGTACGTACTTTTTCTCTGGCACCTTCATAAGCTTGTGTTGCACGTTCTGCTAAGGTATGAACACCACGGTGAACATTCGCATTATCTTGATGATAATAGGCAGTCAATTTATCTAACACAGCTTCAGGCTTTTGTGTTGTCGCGGCATTGTCTAAATAAACGAGTGGTTCATCGTTGACCAATTGATGTAAGATTGGAAAATCTTGTCTTAATTTTTGGGCATCAATCATCGATTCAACTTCCCTTCAATCACTTCAATAAATTCTTGTTGGGCCTCTTTCACTGGAATTGCTGTAATAACAGAACCTAAGAAACCACGAATAACTAAGCGTTCTGCTTCTGTTTTAGGCAAACCACGACTCATTAAATAGTACATTTCTTCTGGATCAACGCGACCAACACTGGCTGCGTGTCCGGCAGTGACTTCATTTTCATCAATCAAAAGAATTGGGTTAGCATCGCCACGAGCTTTATCAGAAAGCATTAATACGCGACTTTCTTGCTGCGCGTCTGCACCTTTGGCCCCTTTTAAAATATGACCAATACCGTTAAAGGTTAACGTACCTTTTTCACGGATTACACCGTGTTGCAAGATATGGCCGATAGAATGTGGTGCTTTATTGGTAACCCGGGTATCAATCCCTTGAATTTGTTTGCCTGCTGAAATGGCAACAACTTTAATTTCAGAATGGGCCCCATTGCCAACTAAATCTGTATCAAAGTCTGCTACGACATCCCCGTCATTCATGACACCAATTGCCCAATCTACCATGGCATCTTGCATTACGTAACCACGACGATTCAAATACGTCGTCAAGTCTACACCTAAGCGGTCAATTGCAGAGTATTTCACTTTGGCCCCAGCTTTGGCGATAACTTCTACAATAATATTAGCGGCTTGTTTTTGTGCTACTTCTTTTTCAGAATTAAAACGCTCCAAGTAAGTAAACTCACTATGCTCATCTGCCACTATTAAAATATGTTTAAAGAAATGCTCTGTACCAGATTGATTTAAAATCGCTTCGATTGGTTCTTTAATCACTACATTTTTAGGAACATATAAAAACACGCCACTATTCATAAAAGCGGTATGGGCAGCAGTTAATTTATCTTCAAAAGGTGTCACTGCTTTTTTCATATAATACTCGTGAACTAATTCGGGATATTCTTGCATGGCAGTAAAAATATCCGTGAAGATAACACCTTGATCCACTAAATTTTGGGGTAACTGTTCAAAAACAGTAGTGTCGTCTGCTTGTACTAATAATGGATTGTCCTGCATGACATCAAAAGAGGGGACACTTGTTTCTTTTGGTTCTCCACTTAAATGGTCACTGGTTATATTTAATAGTGGCCAGCGGTGAAAACGAACCCGTTCAATTTGTGGCAAAGCTAATTCGTCCACTTGTTCTAAAGCCTGCAAACGCATTTCCAACATCCAAGCTGGTTCTTCTTTATAAGCAGAAAAGGTGGTCACATCAGCCAGTAGCTTTTTCAATTCTGTCATCTAATTGACCTCCTTTTTAAACTTCTTCCTTGTAATCAATACCTAATTCTTTGCTGATTCCAGCATAACCTTCTGCCTCCAAGCGTTTGGCAAGGTCAGCGTTACCTGTTAAAACAACGCGACCGTCCATCATGATATGAACGACATCAGGCGTAATATAGTTTAACAAACGTTGATAATGGGTAATGATTAAAGCACCAAAATCATCGCCGCGCATTTCGTTGACCCCTTTTGCCACTACTTTTAACGCATCGATATCAAGACCTGAGTCAATTTCATCTAAAATAGCAAAAGTTGGTTCCAACATTAATAGTTGTAAAATTTCGTTACGCTTTTTCTCCCCACCGGAAAATCCTTCATTCAAGTAACGTTCTGCCATTTCTTCTGGCATATTTAATAATTCCATTTTTTTATCTAGCTTTTTTAAAAATTCCATGACTGAAATTTTATTGTCTTCATCTCGTTTTGCATTAATTGCTGCCCGCATGAATTCTGCGTTGGTGATGCCTGGAATTTCACTTGGATATTGCATTGCTAAAAATAGCCCTGCCCGTGCTCGTTCATCAACTTCCATCTCCAATAAATTTTCACCATCTAGCAGGATTTCACCTTTGGTTACTTCATAATTAGGGTTTCCCATAATCGCAGCAGATAAAGTAGACTTCCCTGTTCCGTTTGGTCCCATAATGGCATGAATTTCGCCAGTTTTCAGCGTCAAATTAACACCTTTTAGAATTTCTTTATCTTCGATTGCTACATGTAAATCTTTAATTTCTAACGTTGCCATCGTCTCGCCTCCATCATTTTCATTCTCACTCATTTTACGCTAATTGAGAATGATAAGCAAACTTCCCTCAATAAATTTGCTTATTCTTTTATTATTATAAAATCAATAATTTTCAATTTAGAATGATTATAAATTAAAAGGTCCAAAACGAAAACTTCCTCGTCTTGGATCTTAGTTATTTCTCATTTATTCTAGTGGCCAATTAGCCAGTTTTTGCAATGCTCGTGCACTATTCTGCCCTAAAATCACCGGATTAGCACCAACTTGAACAAGAGAATAAGATGCACCTGTCTTACTGCCTAACATTGTGCTCAGTTCAATTTTCTCCCCAATCACTTTGGCATGAGCGGCTAGTGGAACGTTACAACCAACCCCAAAGACAGATAAAAACGCACGCTCACAAGTAATTGCGCTTCGCACATTTTTGTCATCAATAGCTGCGGCGATTTTTGCTGCAGGTGAATTTTTCACAGCTTCAACTGCAATCACACCTTGGCCGACAGCTGGCAAAAATTCATCTAACGCTAAGGAAACTTGATGCAGTTTAAAATCACCTAAAGCTTTGGGATGGCGTAGTAGTGCAGCTTGAGCCATCATGATACCGTCGTATTCTTTTTGGGCTAATTTTTTTAAACGCGTATCGATATTGCCCCGCAAAGACTTAATCATAAAATCCGGACGTAGCGACAATAGTTGAAATTGGCGGCGTAAACTGCCAGTACCAATCACAGCGCCTTCAGGCAAATCTGTTAATGTAGTAAACTCATTGCGTAAAATTAAAGCATCCCCTGCCGGTGCACGTTCGGGAAATGCCGCTAAAGTTAACCCTTCTGGCTCTGTGGAAGGTAAATCTTTCGCACTATGAACGGCCAAGTCAATTTCGCCAGTCAATAGCTTTTGCTGAATAGTTTTAACAAAAACACCTTGTCCTGCCATTTGGCTTAAAGCGGTTGTTTGATCCTTATCACCGGTAGTTGTAAGTAACACTTTTAAAAAGCGATGTTCCGGAAATAAGTTTTGTAAACGCGCAATCACATTGTCCGTTTGAATTTGAGCTAAGGGACTTTTTCTAGTACCAATTTTAACGTCCATTTTGGCCTCCTTTAATTTCTTTTAGGAAGTCTTGAAATAATGCTGGAGCATTTTTGCCTTGGTAGATGATTTCGTACTCTTCTTTTAAAAGGGGTAACAATAAACGTTGATGTAAAGAAATAAACCGTTCATCAAATGCTGCCCCCACAAAAACGGGATACAAGTCTGCACCTTGATCGGTATAAGTTAACAGTTCATCAAAAGTAAGTTTTTTTTCACTGACTAAAATCGTTTTTTGACCAAAACGGGGTAATTCTTCAAACCAGGATTTTGTCGCCGCTTTTGCTGCTACTGGTCCAATAAAAATCAATGCAGGATTATGCAAACCAGCTTTTTCCACTGTTTCATGAATTGTTGCAAGTGTTGCCACAACTTTTTTTTGTCGCCCCCAACTCCCCCACTCCACAACTGTAACAGGCAGACTTTCACTGGCACCTTGGGTTAACATAATTTTAACGACAGCTACTAATTTTTCCATTCCCATGTATAAAACGATTGTTCCACCAGCAGAAAGTTGAGCTAAAGGCTCTTGGGCAAATTCTTGCAACTGGGCTGTCGGTGTAGCTAGAAACACTTTTTCACTGACATGGCGCTCTGTAATCGCAAATCCGGCATAGACAGATACACCAGAAGCACTGGTTATACCTGGATATACTGCATATTCTATCCCGTGTTTTGCTAAAGCCTGCACCTCTTCTTCAACGCGGCCAAAAATACCGGGATCACCGCCTTTTAATCGGACAACATTATCATATTTTTTAGTAGCACTAATTAACTTTTCTTGAATTTCACTTTGGGTATAGGCATGGTGTTCAGGTGCTTTTCCTACATAAACAAGTTTGGCATCCTCAGGGGCTAAATATAATAAAATTGGATTTAATAAGCGGTCATAAAAAATAATATCGGCATTTTGCAAGGCTCGCAATCCGTGGTAAGTGATTAAAGCAGGATCGCCTGGGCCTGCACCAATTAAAGCAACTTTTCCCATTTTTTTGCTCCTTTTAAGCTAAATTTTTAGTCATTACTTCTAGGCTATTATCCCTTATCTTAAACAAAAAAACAAAGGCGCAACTCACGACTTCGTAAGTGCGCCTTTACTTATTTTTTATTATTTTGCGTCAACGATTTTAACAGAGCCTTTCCATTTATCGTCAACAAATTTTTTCACTTCATCGCTGTGTAATACTTCCAACAATTTTTTAATTGCAGGTTTCGTTTCATCACCTTTGCGTACTGCGATAATGTTAGCATAGGGTGAATTATCATCATCGTGCATCAAGGCATCTTTTTCTGGATTTAAACCAGCAGTTAAAGCAAAGTTCGCATTAATTGCAACCAAGGCATCTTTTTCATTTTCATAGGTTGGAACCAATAAACCTGGGTCGATATCGTGTTTAAATTTTAAGTCTTTTTTGTTTTCAGCAATATCATCGAAGGTCGCAGTTGTTTTTTCAACACCGTCTTTTAATTTGATTAGGCCCGCATTTTCAAGAATTGTTAAGATACGACCCCAGTCAGTATTGGAGTTTGAAGTAATGACAGTCGTACCCTCTTTAATGTCATCTACACTTTTAATACCTTTTGAATAAATGCCCATCGGTTCAATATGAACGGCACCTGCATCGACAAAGTCATAACCATTTTCTTTGACTTGGTCATTGAAATACGGTTTGTGTTGGAAATAGTTGGCATCAATTTCTTTTTCTGCCAATAACTTATTTAACAATGTGTAATCGGTAAAAGATTTCACTTCCAAGTCCACGCCTTCTTTTTTCAATAAAGGTTTGGCTTCGTTTAAGATTTCCGCATGAGGACTTGTTGTCGCCCCAACGATTAATTTTGTTTCTTTGGCATCTGATGAAGAACTAGCTTTCTCATCTTTTGATCCGCCATTGCCACAAGCGGCTAACGTAATTGTTGCAAGCAATACTGTCGCTAAACCAAATAATTTTTTCATTTTCATTTCTCCTCTACAATTTAATAATTTAATTGTGAAACTTCGCCGCAATTAGCGCTTGTCTAATTTTTGCGTGAAGTAATCTCCCAAGCCTTGAACAACAAAAACGATTAGTAACATAATCACCGTTGCAACTAAAGTGACCGTTTGATTGCCTAATTGGAATCCTTCTGACCAAGCAAGAGAACCTAAGCCACCAGCGCCGATTGCACCAGCCATAGCGGTAAAACCAATCATAGAAACAGATGTCACGGTAAAGCCAGAAACCAAAGCCGGCATACTTTCAGGCACTAAAATTTTATAAATAATCTGCCAGTAGTTAGCCCCCATCGCATTGGCGGCTTCAATCACCCCTGAAGAAACTTCGCGAAAAGCAATTTCCACTAGGCGAGCATAAAATGGCACCGCCGATAAAATCAAAGCTGGTAAGGCTGCACTAGCACCGATCATACTCCCCACCAACGTTTTGGTAAATGGAATAATTAATACCATTAAAATCATAAAAGGTGTAGAACGAAAGATGTTACTGATGATGGACACCACATTATATAAAATTTGGTAACCGGCACTTTTTTTTCGTCCTAAGCTATATAGTAATAAGCCTAACAAAATTCCTAAAACAAAAACCACAACCATGGAAACAATTGACATATAAAGCGTATCAACGGTGGATGTTTGCATCTTTGCCCAATCGACTTTGTCAAAATTTAAATATGTTTCAGCAAAACTCTTATCCACGATGCAACACCTCCACTCCTACTTGTTGGGCAGAAAAGAATGCCATGGTTCCATTAACCGCGTCGTCGTCTCCGGTAATCAAGACCGTCAAAGAGCCAAAAGAGTTGTCTTTTGATTGCCGAATATTCCCATAGACGACGTTAATATCAACATCAAATTTGCGAATTGCTTGTGAGATTACCGGTTCATTGGCATTATCGTCTTTAAAAATTAACGTCGCTAACACACCATTAGGATTTTCAGCGATAAATTCTTGTAAAACTTCTTTTGGTTCTTCACTTGGCTGTAAGTCTTGTTGAACAAAACGTTTGGTAACAGCCTGTTTAGGATTACGAAAGACCTCAGAAACTTGACCTTCTTCCACAATCTTACCCAATTCCATCACCGCTACTTTATTACAAATTTTGCGGATGACGTTCATTTCATGGGTAATTAATACAATTGTTAAGTTTAATTTCTGGTTGATATCTAATAATAAGTCCAGTACTTCGTCGGTCGTTTGCGGATCTAGCGCACTCGTCGCTTCATCACAAAGTAAAATCTTAGGATCATTGGCTAGCGCTCGAGCAATTCCTACCCGTTGCTTTTGCCCACCGGATAATTGTGCCGGATAAGCATCTCCTCGACCTTCTAAATTTACTAATGCAAGAAGTTCTTTGGCTTTTTGCTGCCGCTTCTCTTTTTTAATCCCTGCTAATTCCATCGGTAATTCAATATTTTCTAGAACTGTTCTGGACCACAAGAGATTGAAATGTTGAAAAATCATTCCCACGTTTTTACGAAACTCACGTAATTCTTTGCTCTTCAATTTGCCGATATCTTGTCCATCAACGACAACACTGCCGTCAGTTGCTAATTCTAGCCCATTTAACAGGCGAACCAATGTCGATTTACCAGCACCAGAGTAGCCGACAATACCATAGATGTCACCTTTATCAACAGTCAGAGAAACACCGTCTACAGCCTGGATTGTCTGTTTTTTGACATTAAAACTCTTTTTGACATCCGTTAATTGGATTAAAGCCATTTTTTCAGCCTCTTTCTTTTTTTCATACTTCAAGCCATAAAAAAACAGCTTGCCATCCTTGTAATTCTTTCAATTACAAAAGGACGAAAAGCTGTCGCAATTTCGTGTTACCACCTTAATTTGTTATAGTCTCACAACTATAACCTTATCCAGTACTTACCTCTTGGTGCATACTGTCGTGCTATAACGGGCACCCCCGTAATAAGCTTGCCAGTGGCTCACTTATTCTGCTCAAAGACCATCTTCCATCTTACCTTCATTACCTGTTTGCAGCATCTCCAGGCTCTCTGTGAAATGTCGGTGACATGTACTCTTCTTTTCAAAGCTTTCAAGTTATTGGTGAAATTATAACAAGCTAAAAATCGCCTGTCAATTATTTTCAGAAAAATTTTACAGTTCGTTGAATTCTGTGGCATCGACATCTTTAAATGCCACCAACCACGCATTCATTTCATCTTCATCATTTAAAACGTCAATATTTTCTAGCGCTTTTTCATTCACAGAAGAAATCGTCCCTGTTAGAGGTGCGGGAAATTCTTGCACGGCTTTTTCAGCTTCCACTTCAACTAGCGGTGTGCCTTGTTTAAACGTTTGACCGGCTTTTGGCAATGAGGCAAAGGTTACTTTACCTAAATCAGATTGCGCAGCTTCCGTTAAACCAACGACATACTCATTTCCATTGTACAATACCCACAAATTATCTTTTGTTTTCAAACATTTTTGTTGCATCTTATTTCGCGACCCCTTCATATTCAGTTTCTTTAAAGCCAATCGACAAAAGTTTGTCGTCACGCACTAAAATTGGACGTTTGATTAACATCCCATCACTTGCCAATAATTCGCTAGCTTCTTGTATCGATAAATTGGGCACTTGATCTTTTAAACCCATTTCACGATACTTCATACCACTTGTGTTAAAGAAGCGGCGTACTGGCAAATCACTTTCTTCCATCCACTGCATTAATCTTGCGGCAGTCGGTGGATTTTGAACCATATCAATGGTTTGAACCGCAATTTCTTGTGAATCCAACCAAGCTTTTGCTTTTTTACACGTACTACATTTTGGATACCAATATAAAGTCAGCATAGCATTGCTCCTTTACTTTTATTTCCGCTTTCACTTTACCACGTTTAAGCTAAAGTAGCATCTTTTTCCTCTTTTTTCGTCTCTGCTTGGTAACGCATCGATAAAATGAGGCCGATGCCGATCATATTGCTTAAAATAGCCGAGCCACCTTGACTAATAAAGGGCAATGGAATCCCCGTTAATGGCAAAAGACCAATATTGGCGCCAATATTTTCAAAAACGTGAAATAAAATCATCATAATAATACCAGTAGCAATGTAAGCATAAAACTCATTATTTGTATCAAAGCACACGCGAATCATATGATAAATTAAAATGAAATACAAGAGGATGACAAACGCACTTCCAATAAAGCCAAAATTTTCGCCAATAATCGTAAAAATCATATCAGATTCTCTGACTGGTACATAAACATCGCTAACATTAAAGCCTTTTCCTGTCATCCCACCAGAACCAATAGCAAGTAAGCCATATGCTAGCTGATAAGAATTTCCTTGCATATCATGGAAAGGATTTAACCATGAGTCGATGCGGGCAAATTGATAGGATTTAAAGCCGACGTGATACAAAAGATCTCGTCCTACCTCAGTTGTCACTAAGAAAATCGTACCCCCACCCACAATCGCAAAAATCGCAATTAGCGGAATTAAAATGCGCCAGGATATTCCAGACATCAAAAAAACGCCCCCGATAATCGCTACAAACACCAACATGGTCCCAAAGTCTTTTTGCAACATCACTAAAACCAAGACTGGCAGTGAAACAGCTAAAATCTTTAATATCAAAAGACCATCTATAGGTAAATTACGATTACGGTATTTCACATTGTGCGTCGTTACGACTAATGCCAACATCAAAATTAACGCAATTTTCATAAGTTCGGCGGGTTGGAAATTTACCGGCCCAAAAGTAAACCAGTTTTTAGAACCCGTGACACTTTCTAAATTTCGGTCGTAAAACTTCAATAATAAGGTCATAATCACTAGACCGGCACCATAAATGTAGGGTGTCAACTTCCAAATCCACTTTGATTTCATATGCATAATCACCACAACCGCTACTGTACCGACCCCATACCAAACAGCTTGTTTGGCAACACCGGCCAATACATTAGGATTGTTACGATCATGGGTCAAGGCGACATACAAGGCTGCCAACCCGATTAAACACAACAGAAAGACTGGCAATATCACGCCATAATCAATCCGATTATCATTTCTTGCTCGTCTATTTTCCATGCTTCCTCTTCTTTCCAAAAAGACTTTGCAAACTTCTAAAAATTAGATACGACAGTAAAAGCTCGCTAAACTCCTACATTCATTTACGTTTACGTAAAATTTTGCCTTCGCATCTAAAAGATTCGTTTGTAAAGCTAGACACTGCTGGCTGATTGCAGCAGCGTTTTTCCTACGTTAGATAATATAAACTAAAAATCGAGTAAAAAAGTACACTTCCCCATTATAGTTGTTAATGAAAAGAAAGAAAAGAAGGGAATTAGACCCTAGGAAAAATTTAAAAACTTTACTTATACGGCCTAAAAAAAGACCTGAAAAATTGTATAAAAAAGGATCGTCATAAACCTAGTTCCATAAATTTTGCGGATAAAAAAATAAGACTTAAGCCAACAAGTGCTGCCAGCTTAAGCCGTAAGAAAACTATTTTAGTTTTTCCAGTTCTTTATAATTGATAATCATCACACCATTACTTTGTGTCATTAATTGTTGATTATCACCCGTTTCGTCAATTTCAACGACTGCAGAATTTTTTAACTGTTTCGTGACGGTACCGGTCTGCGGTTTTCCGTAAATTGTAAATTTCACATGGGTATCGACCTGAAATCCTTTACCTGCATCTGACGGAATGATTGTTGTTTCAAACTTACCAAAACTTGCCACTATAGAAAACCTCCCTTTAATTAATACTAGTATACCACACTTTGTGAAAATTTTCTAAGTCCTTGTTTCATAGAAGGGTTTTGCCTTTACAAATATTTTATTTTTGCTATAATTTCTAACGTACTGCCAGCTTAGCTCAGTAGGTAGAGCAACGCACTCGTAACGCGTAGGTCACAGGTTCGATCCCTGCAGCTGGCATAACTAGACAAAAAAGCCTGTCTCAAATTTGAGACAGGCTTTTTTTATGTTTAGCTATATAATCTCCCTTTTTAAATTGTTAGTAGGATGAAAGATTATTAACAGCACGCATTAGCTATAATATTATTCATATTATGTAGATAGGATTGATAAAAACGAGAAAAATAACAGGGTTAATCATTCTAGTTCTTTTAGGTTTTATGGGCTACAAAGCTTACGACTACTATCACTCAACCTATGTTGGAAAAACAGCTTACGCTTAGTTCCAAAAGAAGTTCCACCCAAACTTGAACATAAGGCTGAAACTTCAGTTGGTGATCGCTCTTCTTGGTATTCCTATGACTACAAATTAATTTTTGTCAAAGAAGATGGTACGACTGAAATAAGAGATGTATCAATCTCTCAAGATAATCCCACGCCATTAGTTCCAAACTCTTACGTTAAAGCAACCATCAGTATAAAAAGAGTACGCAAAGGACCAAATAGAATTGATGAACAGGCTATTCCTCAAAAGCTCCATAAAAAACGAACACCGTTAACATAAAAACGAAATGACCTCTTTTATTTATTTTTGTACGTTTACACTTTTGTATCCTTTCTTCTATAATGAAGATACGAGGTGATAACTATGATGAAAAGACTTTTTTATGCTGCTATCTGTACTTTAGTTTATCTTTTTATTTCGAATATTGGTAACTTTGTATTTGGAATCAGCGAGCGCTTTAGTTGGACAACTACTTTATGGGAGGCTCTCTTTTTCTTCATCTTCATTTTCTTAATTCAAGGCTTTCGAAATAAAAAATAATAAAAACTAACTTATGCACATATCAACAGACTTATCCACAATATATTGTGCCGTTTCATCTACACAATTCTATATTTTGTGTCTATTATTATTTTTTCTTACAAAAAAAACGCTGATTTTAAAGTCAGCGTTTTTTTGTAAATTATTATTTTGTACCAAACAAACGGTCACCAGCATCCCCTAGGCCAGGAACGATATAGCCGTGTTTGTTTAAATGGTCATCTAAAGCCGCAGTAAAGATATCAATATCTGGATGGGCTTCTTGTAACGCCCGCACGCCTTCTGGAGCCGCAACGAGACAAACAAATTTAATATTTGAAGCCCCACGTTTTTTCAATGAATCAATTGCCATGATGGCAGAACCACCGGTTGCTAACATTGGATCTACAACAAAGATTTGACGATTATCAATATCTTCTGGCATTTTGAAGAAGTATTCATGTGCTTGTAATGTTTCTTCATCGCGGTATAACCCAACGTGACCTACTTTAGCAGCTGGAATTAATTCCAAGATACCGTCTACCATGCCTAAGCCAGCCCGTAAGATTGGCACAATCGCAACTTTTTTACCAGTTAATGTTTTTTGCGTAGATTGTGCAACTGGTGTTTCAATTTCAATATCTTCTAGTGGCATATCCCGTGATACTTCATACGCCATTAACATCGCGATTTCGTTTACAACTTCCCGAAATACTTTTGTACCTGTATTTTTATCACGAATAATTGTTAATTTGTGTTGGATCAATGGATGATCGATTACTTGAAATTTGCCCATTGTAAAAGCTCCTTTAGTTTTTATTTTATTTTAAAGCAAATACGCTGGTTTAACAACTAATCACTTTATTTTTTTCTGCCTTGCTAGATCAATTTTTCTCTGCCAAGACACCTGGTCTACTTTTTGCCAGAAATTACGGCGATAATAATACATGAGCCACAAACCAACAGCTATGATACCTAGAGCAACGACTGCATTGACTAAAGTTGCATCGATAAGGTTTAACAAGGCCACATAACCGCCAATTAAAACTGCCCCTAAAATCATGCTGCCCCACATCATAAAAATTAACCCAACGCGACCACTGCCTCGTAAAAAAAGCTGTGTAAAATTCGTCCAGTCTACTAAAAGCAGTCGATAATCTCGCACAAAATAAAATTGTGACAACAAAAGCGTACCCAATAAGCTGCCAAGCACAAACGATACAATAAAGAATAATGAGCCTTGTAAAACAAGACCCGTAGCTAGGGATAAAATTAAGGTAATCCCACCTTGAATAAGCAGTCCTGTTTTAAATTTAGCTACCAAATATTCCTTGCGACTCACAGGCAATGTCTGCATATACGTATAATTTTCTCCATCTAAAGAAATTAAATTGCCGACAAAAGAAGTTTGATTAATTGTTATTAAAGCTAAAACTATCCCACCAAAAAAGGCTACCCCGACATATTTTAAAGGCAGATCACGCAAACTTAAGCTGCCATTCAAAGCAAAAGTAGCTATAAAGACCACTGGAAAAACCAACGAGGAAGACAGTACTTGGGTAATCAAAGAGGGATTTTTTACCAATTCGAAATTATACCGACGTAAAATCTGTTGCAAGTTTTGATTTTTCTTATGTTTTCGCCGCACTACTTGTTCTGTAGAGGAAATATTGGTCACTTGTTCATAAAGCTGTGGTAAAATCTGCCACTTCACCAAGAAAGCTAAAATAAGTAAAAAGCCTACTACACCAACTATACTTATTAATCCCTCGCTAGAAAAAGGCGCATGGGTAATATGAAAGAGTGGCAGCATTGGCAATATGATATTACGATCTGCTACATAGCTGTCAGCTGTATCTTGATTCATCAACATAATCCCAATAATAACCAGCGCCATTGTCACCCATAAAAGAAGAGTGGTCATTAATTTCTTATGCTTTTGGAAAACTTTGGTCTTCGTTATACCAAAAACAATCAAGCTACAAATTGCAAATAAAATTAACAAAACAACAATAAACAATAAGCTACTAATCACACCAGCTAAGACGATATTTAGTTTACTTTTTAAACTCGTTAGAAAAAACAAGATAAGTAAAGGAATGATGAAGGGGACTACTGATAAGGCCACCACGATATTTTTAGCAATAAAAATCTGACTTTGTTTAAATGGCAGCGGTAGATAACTGCCCAAATCTTTACTCTCAAAGAAAATATTGTAAATAATACTTACCCCTTGGGATAGTCCTAATAAGAAAAAAAGCATCGCAAAATACGTAAATGTTCCGGGCATTTTGGCAAAGTCAGTCATAAAAAGCATCGAGCCATAGACTGCTAAAAAGACCAAACCAGACAACAGATACTGGTTAATAATCGCTTGGGATAAGTTCTTACGTCCTTTTTTCCGTAGCCGATCGGTAGCTTGGGGATTCGCGTAACGTAAGCTGGTGGCAATTAAACTCTTTAATTGCTTACTCATCACCATCACCTGCCAACTCCTTGACAATCTCTTCACTGTTTTTACGCCCTGCCATTTTCAAATAAACCGCCTCTAAGGATTCCTGTGGATTTTCAGCTAATAAGTCCGTCACGGAACCATTATAAATTAGTTTTCCTTCCTTTAAGATGGCCAGTTCATCACACAACTGTTGCGCTGTATCTAAAACATGGGTTGAAAAAATGACGGTTTTTCCTTTGGCGGCATGTTTTTTCATCAATTCTTTTAAATCAAAAGAAGCTTGCGGATCTAACCCTTGCATTGGTTCATCTAAAATCCAAATGTCTGGATCTGGAAATAAAGCACCAATAATAATTGTTTTTTGCCGCATTCCATGGGAAAAACTCGCCAATGTTTCATCGATGTGATTTTCCATACTGAATAATTCAACTAATTCTTTTAAGCGCGTTTCTTTGTTTTCTAATTCATAAGCCGCAGCAATCAAATCCCAGTATTCTCCTGCTGATAATTGCAAGAAAATATCTGGTGAATCTGGTACGTAGCCAATTTTCTTTTTTATCGCCAGCCGATCTTCAGAAAGTTCTTTGCCATCAAATAAAATTTGACCTCTGGTTGGTTCAATAATACTGACTAAGCTTTTAATTGTCGTGGACTTTCCGGCTCCGTTATGACCTAAAAAGCCAAAAATTTCCCCTTCTTTAATGGTTAGCGTCAAATTTTGTAATGCTGTCTTTTTACCGTAATCTTTTCCCAAATCCTGTAACTCAATCATATTTTTCACTCCTTATAAACCTATGAAGATTGCTTATTTTAAACTAAATAGGCGCCTTACAACTTGTTATCTAGTATCATACTACAATCCTGCTTGGGATAAAAATGCAGTCTTGCATTTTTTAATAAACTTTCATTTGCAATTTTTCTTCCCAAAGCTAGTTAAAAATCAGCTTTACTTTTACAAAAAAAGCGGCAATCAAAAAGATTGCCACTTTAACGAAATGATTTATTTTTCTAAGTCTTGGTAAATAGGAAAGCGATCTGTTAGGCGCTTTACGCTTGCTTTGATTTTTGCTAACTCAGCTTCATCTTCGCGGTTTTTCAACGCATTCACTACTAATTGTGCTACTTGGGTACATTCTTCTTCTTTAAACCCACGGCTAGTCAAAGCCGGTGTGCCAATCCGAATACCACTAGTTTCCATTGGGCTTAGCGATTCAAAAGGAATAGAATTTTTGTTTAACGTAATATTCACTTTATCTAAAACATGTTCGGCAATTTTACCTGTAATATCTAAACCACGTACGTCTACTAATAACAAGTGGTTGTCAGTTGCCCCTGAAACAAGCCGCGTTTCTGGTGTTTGGTTGAAGACTTTTGCCATAGCTTGTGCATTATTGATAACTTGTTGACTGTACTCTTTAAAACTTGGATCAAGTGCTTCTTTAAAAGCAACTGCTTTTGCTGCGATGACATGTTCCAATGGTCCACCTTGAATACCAGGGAAAACAGCACTATTAATTTTTTTGGCTAAATCGGGATCGTTGGTTAAAATCATTCCACCCCGAGGCCCCCGCAAAGTTTTATGGGTGGTTGTCGTAGTAATATCGGCGTAAGGAATTGGCGATGGATGTAACCCCGCTGCAATAAGACCGGCAATGTGTGCCATATCAACCATTAATTTTGCGCCAACTTCATCGGCGATTTCTTTAAACTTCGCAAAATCAATTGTCCGTGAGTAGGCACTCGCGCCGGCCACAATAAGTTTTGGCTGATGTTTACGCGCCAAGATGCGCACGACATTATAATCAATCACTTCGGTTGTAGGATCAACACCATAGCTGACAAAGTGATAGGTTTTACCGCTAAAGTTAACTTTTGAGCCGTGGGTTAAATGCCCACCAGCAGAAAGATCCATGCCTAAAATTGTATCTCCTGGTTGAACCAAGGCTAAATAAGCAGCAGTGTTGGCTTGTGAACCAGAATGAGGTTGAACGTTCGCAAATTTAGCACCAAATAGTTCTTTGGCCCGATCAATTGCCAAATTTTCGGTGATATCAACAAATTCACACCCACCGTAATAACGTCGCCCAGGATAACCTTCTGCGTATTTATTGGTCAAAACACTTCCTTGAGCTGCCAAAACGCCAGGTGAAACGATATTTTCTGAAGCAATTAACTCCAAGTTGTTTTGCTGACGATTAAACTCATTGTCCACAGCTTCCCATAATTCTGGGTCAAATTCACGATAATCCATTTTAGCCACTCCTTTTAAATTAACACTCTTTTTTATCAAACATTTAGACTAAGGAAAAAAAGTCACTTAGTATTGAAATTGTATCATAAAAATAAGGCGCAAAAGAAATCTTTCGCCCCTTATTTTTTATCGCTATTTTTCAGCACTAAAATATTGTTGATTCGCTGATTTTTTCAATCGATTCATATAGGCGGCACCAATGCCTTCTTCAGGATAAACTTCAGCCAAAATAACATCTAAGTCCAAAGCCTTATCATCCAACGCCCGCAAACCGGCAAAAAGCCCCTTTGCCGCTGATTTTGGCGTATCTTGACTATACATAAATACACAAGCCGTATCATAGCGCATTTCTTCTGAGATACTTGGACCGGCTAAAACTCCAGCTCGCAAATGATTCTCCTTCACCCAGGCCTTTGCTTTTTCCCAGTCGCCATTTTTTACTAATAAAACTTTCGTATCTGGCGCATAATGCTTATATTTCATACCTGGAGCTTTTGGTGCTTCACTTTCACTGACTAAATGCTTGTCTAGTGTAACAGCTACGCCTAATGTCTGGGTTAATTCTTCTTGTGTAATAGCACCAGGTCGTAAAATGACGGGTGCTTTTGTGTGATCACTTAAATCTAAGACCGTTGATTCTAAACCAATTTGAGCAGCACCATCGTCGACAATTCCGGCGATTTTTCCTTTTAGGTCATGATACACATGCTCACTTGTCGTTGGACTTGGTTTACCTGAGGTATTAGCACTTGGACCTACTAGCGGAACGCCTGCTAACGCAATTAATTCCCGTGTTTTTTTATTCGCTGGCATACGAAAAGCTGCTGTGGATAAACCACCTGTAACAACAGCAGGTAAACTAT
This sequence comes from Candidatus Enterococcus myersii, assembly GCF_017316025.1. GTDB lineage: Bacteria > Bacillota > Bacilli > Lactobacillales > Enterococcaceae > Enterococcus_C > Enterococcus_C montenegrensis. The sequence continues at coordinate 217,340 of NZ_JAFLVT010000001.1, read as the reverse complement.
CTTTTTTGATGGTAAAAATTAACGTTAGCGGTCCTGGCCAATAAGTTTCGACAATTTTTTGCGTTAACGGATGAAAGTTATCCACATAATCTTTCACCATTGCAAAATCTGCCACGGTGACAATCAGCGGGTTATCGCTAGGACGTCCTTTAACTGCAAAAACCTGCTTGACAGCCGCAGGTAAAAGTGCATTAGCACCTAGTCCATAGACTGTTTCAGTCGGAAAAGCGATTAGCTCTCCTTTTTTTAATTTTTCTGCCGCTGCTTGTAATTGATCGGTTTGGTATACCTTCGTTTCCAATCTTTATCCACATCCTTTTTTCACAGAATAGGCGAGTTTTCAACAATTTCAATAAACTTATCCACTTTTTGTGGATAAGTGATTTGTCAAGTGTGCAAAAGTCTGTTCATAACTTTTATTTTGTGAAACAGTTCTGCTAGCTATGTTTTTTAATCGTGAAACAATTTGAAAAAATTTTTTTCCACAAGTTTGCGTAATAATTAATACACATAGACCATTCGCTCATTGCCACTTAAATCTTTTTTTACGATAACTTTTTTATCGGGAAAAGCGCTTTGAAAAATTTCTGTGACAGCCTGACCTTGTGCAAAACCAATTTCCAAAAAAATTTGGCCATTAGCTGCTAGAACTTTTTGCGCTTGGCTTGCCAGCTTGCGATAAAGCGCTAAACCATTATCTGCGGCAAATAACGCTGTTTTAGGTTCAAATTCCCGCACACTCTCATCCATCAACTCCCACTCACTGGCACCAATGTAAGGCGGATTGCTGATAATAATATCATACTCTTCTTTTGCCCAAGATAAAGTATCGCCTAAAATAAAATTAATTTTTGCTCCTAAGGCTTTGGCATTATCTTGTGCCACCGCTAATGTTTCTGGCACAATATCCACTGCACTAACTTGCCAATTTGCTCTAGCCAACTTTAAAGAAATGCCGATCGCACCGGTACCGGTTCCAACGTCTACCACTTTTTTCATCGTCGTTGCTTGATTTTTTTGCAAACACCAATCGACTAATTCTTCGGTCTCTGGTCGGGGGATTAATGTTGCTTCATTTACTTTAAATTTGTGTCCATAAAAATATTCATAGCCTAACAAATATTGCGGTGGCTGATTTTGCAATAATGCAGCTACATCTACTTCAATTTGTTTTTCATCTACTTTAGAGATACTTTCATTCATGTTTAACAGCCACTGAGTCTTATCCCAACCCTTACGCGCTAAAAAAACAAATTCAATACTGTAGGCTTCTTTACCAGCTGCTTTTAAAAAAGAAGAAGCTCTTAACAGAGCTTCTCGATACGTCTTAGCCATTTTGCATCTCTTCTAATTTCGATGTTTGATCGTACATGATTAAGGCATCGATAATTTCATCTAATTTACCAGCTAAAATTTGATCCAATTTTTGAATCGTTAAACCAATGCGGTGATCTGTTACCCGGTTTTGAGGGAAATTATACGTCCGAATCCGTTCAGAACGATCCCCAGTTCCTACCGCAGATTTACGCGTGGCATCGTATTCACTTTGCGCTTCGTGAGAAATTTGATCATACACTCTAGCCCGTAATACTTTCATTGCTTTTTCCCGGTTTTTTAATTGTGAGCGCTCGTCTTGCATCGCCACGACAATCCCGGTTGGAATGTGCGTCAAACGTACAGCAGAAGCCGTTTTATTAACGTGCTGTCCACCAGCACCAGACGCATGATAAATGTCTGTCCGAATGTCTTTATCAGCAATATCAATTTCAACTTCTTCTGCTTCTGGCATTACGACAACAGTCGCAGTGGAAGTGTGAATACGCCCTTGTGATTCTGTTGAAGGGACACGTTGCACCCGATGCGCACCACTTTCATATTTCAGTTTGGAATAAACGTTATCGCCAGTGATCATCATAATCACTTCTTTGTAACCGCCAATACCGGTAATATTGGCATCCATCACTTCGACTCTCCAGCCTTGTGTTTCAGCGTATTTTTGATACATATTAAATAAATCGCCCGCAAAAAGTGCCGCTTCATCACCGCCTGCGGCACCGCGAATTTCCATGATAATATTTTTATCGTCATTAGGATCTTTAGGTAACAATAAAATTTTGATCCGTTCTTCTAAAACTTCTTTTTCTTTTTTCAAATCACTTAGCTCTTCTTTGGCCATTTCTGCCATTTCATCGTCTAAGTTTTCGCTTAATAATTCTTCGGCATCTTTAATACCATCAACAACTTGCTTGTAACGACGGTAAACTTCCACCGTTTCTCTCGTGTTAGCTTCTTCTTTAGAAAGCTCCATAAAGCGCTGCGTATCACTGATTACATCTGGATCACTTAGCAGCTCGCCCAATTCTTCATAACGATCTTCAATCGCCTGCAGCTGATCATACATAATTATTTTACTCCTTTATTTTCAAATAGATGTCTTACCGATAACTTCTCTTAAAAGCTACATTTTACTGGTTACTGACTCAAATTTCTGGATGGAAATAATGGTGACGGCAGACTGGATAATACGCTTCATTGCCGCCAATCTGAACTTGGTCCCCTTCATAAACAGGTTTATCGTCAATATAATGAAGATTCATAATCGCTTTTTTATGACAGAACCAACAAATTGTTTTCATCTCTTCAATTTTGTCAGCATATAACAATAAGTATTTTGACCCTTCAAACAATTCGTTGCGAAAATCATTTTTTAAGCCAAAGGCCATCACAGGGATATTCAATTCATCCACAATTCTAGTAAAGTCCAAAACATGCTGTTTTTGCAAAAATTGTGCTTCATCAATTAACACACAGTAAGGCTTAAAATCTAAATTCGTAATTGTTTCAAAAACATTTGTCTCAGTAAAAATCGGCAGTGCATCTCTTTGCAAACCGATTCGACTTGAAACCCGCCCAACACCAGAGCGGGTATCTAAACCACTCGTCATGATGACAACAGGCTTGTCTTGTTCTTCATAATTATGGGCAACTTTTAAAATCTCAATAGTTTTCCCACTGTTCATTGCGCCATATTTAAAAAATAATTGTGCCATTTCACAAATTCCTCCGCTTCACTCTTTGATATTATAGCGGAAAAGGACAGCTTTTTACAGTAGGAATTTTGCGTCTTACAGGATTGAAAATTTTGCCTGTGACAAACAAAAAACCACCGCCACAAGGGACGATGGTTTTTCAGGGAGTAAGAAAATGAAAAGAAAAGTTTGTTGGGTTTGGGTTGTTTTGTTGGTATGTATATATAATAGCCAGAAAATGTGAATAATTTATGACAAGAATTTGGTAAATTCATACCTTTTTTCTAACGATGCGTTTTAAATTTCCACAAGATAATTTCAATTTTTTGATTACGGTGGAGAAATAAAGGTTCCTGCCCCCAATTTTCTGCTTCTCTGCTATACTTAAGACGAGCTTAATTATTTATCCAAAGGAGTTTTTTATGAGTATAATGCGGGTGCTGCGGCAAAAACTGCGCCGAGCACGTTTTTTTATCGCTGGCAATGTTTCTTCCATTCAGATTATCGTCAGCTATTATTTATTAATGACACTAATTTCATTGCTGCTTTTTTATTTACCTATTTTTCGTCAGCCAAATGTCCACGTTCCTTTTTTAGATATGTTTTTTATGGCCATTAGCACTGTCAGTGTGACGGGACTAACAACTTTTGATATCAATCACGTTTTTAATGAAAATGGCGTCATATTGTTGGAAGTTTTATTCCAGATTGGCGGTCTCGGAATTATGATGATTTCAACTTTCTTCTTTATTATTTCCCGCCGCAAAATTTCGCTTAAACAACGACAGCTGATTATGACGGATATGAATCAGCCCCGTCTTAGTGGTATTGTCCGGTTAATTCGGATTACCTTTACCATGATTTTGGTTTTTCAAGTTAGCTTTGGTTTATTGTTTGCTTTTTACTTTTTATGGCAAGGTTACTATCAAACCCTAGGCGACGCATTGTTTTATGGCTTTTATCAAGCCATTTCGGCTGTTACAAACTCTGGTTTTGATGTCACAGGAGATTCGATTATGCCTTTTGCCAACGACTATCCTTTTTTGATCGTCATTATGTTTTTAATTTTTATTGGCGGGATCGGCTTTCCTGTTTTAATGGATTTTTACGAGTGGATTTTATACCGGCGCAAAAAAATGCAACGACGTCTGCCTTTTCGCTTTTCCCTCTTTACCAAAATTGCTGTGTTAGCCTTTGTTATTTTGTTTGTTGGTGGGACCCTGATTATTTACTTATTGGAAAGAGATCACTTATTTGCAGGAATTGATCCATTGGGACGCTTTATTAATAGTATGTTTTACTCCATGACTACCCGTAACGCGGGGTTACAGATTCACGACTTAGGTGAGTTTCAAGTGACAACTTTAATCATCTTTTCACTCCTGATGTTTATTGGCTGTAGTCCTAGTTCTGTCGGAGGCGGTGTGCGAACGACGACCATTGCCATTATCGGGTTATACATGACTTCATTTTTAAAAAGCGAAGATAATATTAATATTTTTGGCCGCCGAATAAGTGATGCGGATGTCCGTAAATCAGTCGTCGTTTTTATGCTTTCTTTAGCCATGTGCTTTTTTAGTGTCTTATTGCTAAGCGCCACTGAAAAACAATCGCTAATCGCCATTATTGTCGAAGTGACTTCAGCTTTTGGGACAACCGGCTTATCGCTTGGCATAACCTCTGACTTATCCGTTGTAGGAAAAATTGTCATTGCTTTATTAATGTTTATCGGCCGCATTGGTATGTTGTATACCTTGTTACTCTTTATTCCAAAAGAAACTCGCGACCAAGGTTACGAGTACCCGACTGAACAAATCATTATTGGGTAAAGTAAAAAAATTCGATTAGAAACATTCTGCTTGAAGCAGTCAAAATAAATCGTGTAACGTCTAAAATTTTCACCTGAATAACTCACTTACCGCAAAAATACCTATAACGAGCTTTTCAAACTAAACTTCAGCTACAATAAGCTAAGCTATTGGGTCTTATTGTTAAAAGCTAAGCGAGTTTGCAAAGCTTTTTTGCATTTTTGCAGGATTTTAACGCGTTACTTAGTTTTGTTGTTGTGATAACGGCAGTATCTGCGACTAAAATTTAAGAAAAAGCAAAGGTGTTACCGTAAATTATTCAGACTATGGTATGATAAGTTGGATTTATAAAACGTAACGTCAGTTTAACTAAAAGGAGCAACAGAATTTATGAGCTTACGTAGTCACTTGGCGATATTTGCCGGTAAAAGTGCCCAATGGGTTTTAAAAACCTTTTTCAAAGGTGGTTCCAGCTATCCAGGACAATTGGCCCTAAAAATTGATCCCAATGTTTTAGATCACTATTCTGATCTTTACGAAGTGGTAGTCGTGACCGGGACAAACGGTAAAACACTTACGACTGCTTTAACTGTTAATATTTTAAAACAACAATTTGATGAGGTGTTGACCAACCCGACAGGTGCCAACATGGTACAAGGGATTGTTTCAACCTTTTTATCTGCCAAGCCAAAGAAAAATCAAAAAAACTTTGCTGTCCTAGAAATCGATGAAGCCAGTCTTAGTAAGGTAACCGCTTATATCAAGCCAGAATTATTTGTTTTCACGAATATCTTCCGCGACCAAATGGACCGTTATGGGGAAATTTATACGACTTATCGTCTGATTGTCGAAGGAGCTGAAAAATCACCGAATGCGCCGATTTTGTGCAATGGCGATTCACCGATTTTTAATTCTGTGGATACCGTCAATCCCCGTAAATATTACGGCTTTGATCACTTACCTGATAAAGAACAAATGGCCCACTATAATACCGATGGTGTCTTGTGTCCGCAATGTCACCACATTTTGCATTACAAAATGATTACCTATGCTAACTTAGGTAAATATTATTGTCCTAATTGTGGTTTTCATCGACCAAAATTGGATTACAAATTGACTAAAATGTTAGCCATGGATAATACTTCAGCGGATTTTATCATCGATGGACATGAATACGGTATCGAAGTTGGTGGAATGTACAATGTCTATAATGCTTTAGCAGCAACTGCTGTAGCAGAATATTACGATGTTCCAGCAGAAAAAATCAAAGCTGGTCTTGGTTATGATGAAAAAGTTTTTGGCCGCCAAGAAATAATTGAAATCGACGGCAAGAAATGTACCTTAGTATTAGTAAAAAATCCCGTTGGTCTAAATCAAGTCATTGATATGATTGGTCTTTCACCTTACTCTTTTTCCCTTGTGGCCTTATTAAACGCCAATTATGCAGACGGAATTGATGTCAGCTGGATTTGGGATGGTAATCATGAAGCCTTTGCCCAAATGGATATTCCAGCAGTCATTGCCGGCGGCGAGCGCCACAAAGATATGGCATTACGCTTAAAAGTGGCGGGTATTCAAGAAGATAAATTAACCGAAACCAAAGACTTAGATGAAGTCATTGAAGATATTAAGAAATTACCAACAGAAAATGTTTATATTTTGGCAACCTACACTGCAGTGTTACAATTACGAAAAAAATTAGCAGAAAAAGGTTACATTAAAGGAGGAATGGATCGTGGCTGATTATGAATTAACATTGGCCCATCTATACGGCAACCTGTTGAACACTTACGGCGACAACGGCAACTTATTGGTGTTACAATATTTAGCAAAAAAAATGGGTATTCAATTGGACACAGAGATTGTTAGTATCCACGAAAAATTTGATCCTGCCAAATACGATCTCGTCTTTTTTGGCGGCGGACAAGATTTTGAACAGTTAATTGTCTCTGAAGATATTCAAAATAAAAAAGCAGATTTAACAGATTACATCGAAAATGATGGTATCATGTTAGCTATTTGTGGTGGCTATCAATTATTGGGCCATTATTACATGGGAGCTAATGGCGAAAAAATCAAAGGAATCGGCGCGTTAGATCACTACACGTTAAGTCAGGAAAATAATCGTTTTATTGGCGACATTGTCATTCACAATGAAGAATTCGATGAAACTTACTACGGCTTTGAAAACCACAACGGACGGACTTTTTTAGGCGCTGGAGAAAAACCTTTAGGCAAAATCGTTGAAGGAAAAGGCAATAACGGCGAAGATCAAACAGAAGGTGTCATCTACCGCAATGTTTACGGTTCTTATTTCCACGGCCCTATCCTAGCTCGCAATGAAAAACTGGCTTACCGCTTATTAAAAACAGCTTTAGAAAAAAAATACGGTGCGATCACTGTCCCCTCATTAGCAGAAATTGCTTAATACAAACAAAAAATGAGGCCACAACCAGAGTGTTCCGTTACTTATAATAAACGCTGTTTATGCGCAAAAAAAGGTGTGACAATTTTATGTCACACCTTTTTTATTGACCTAACACGAGCGCATATCGACTTTTTGTAATAACTTGCCGCTCGTTACAATTTCTCTTGCGGTCTCTTTTAACTGCCCTGCTTTGACTTCGTAAAGACTAAAACCCGCGTGTTGAACAAAGCGAACAATCCCATCGCCTTCATCTTGTCCCAAAAAGGAAAGACCATCGGCGGTATAGTAAGGAATTTGACCGACAGTTTTGTGATAATGGTAATGCGTATGGCCATTTAAAACAGCTAAAATAGTGTAACGTTTTAAAATTTGCCACAATTGATCAGACTGGGGTAAATTTAACGTTGCATATTGTTCTGCAATTAAATGGTGATGAGTCATAAATAAAACGGGCTTGTCTTGGTGCGCTGAAAGAACTTCTTCTAACCAATTTAACTGAGCTTTATCAATTGTCCCGTCTGCATTACCATAAACAGAAGTATCAAATGACACTAAATAAAACGGATCAAATTCAGAAACGAAATTATAGTAGTTTGAAGAAGGCGCGTTTTTTAGCCACCCTTGATAAAAATTTTCTTTGATATCATGGTTACCTAATGTGACCATAACAGGTGTATCAGGAAACTTTTTGGTAAAATACTCGTGCAAAAAGCGATAATCAGCAATTTGACCATCTTCGGTTAAATCGCCAGTAAGCAAGACTAAATCAATAGCTGTCATTTCTTTGGCCTTTTCAATCGCACGATCTAAATAGGTCAAGGGATTCTCCATTTTTGTCAACATTGCTTGATAACCTGTGGTAGCTGGCAAATAATGACTACGGTAATGTAAATCAGAGAGTTGTAAAATTTTCATTAGCGTAACTTCCTACGAATCCAGCCAGTGAATAAGTCTAAGCTAAAGACGGTTACCACGACTCCTAATAAAATAATACTAACGCGATCCCAACTCCGCGTTTGAATTGCAAATATCAAAGGTGCCCCAATTCCGCCGGCACCTACCAAACCTAAAGTTGCGGCACTTCGCACGGCGATTTCAAAATGATTTAAAGACAGTGAACTATAGATTGGTAATAAATATGGTATACGCACAGAGAAAACAATTTGCCAAAAATTAGCACCAATCGCTGCTGCATCCTCAATCAAAGCCTCATCCATCCCTTCGGCTTCTTCGGTAAATAATTTTCCTAACATGCCAATTTGATGCACGCCGATTGCCATTACCCCAGCAAAGGGTCCTGGACCAACTACTTTAACGAAAATAATAGCGTAAACGAGTTCAGGAAAAGCCCGCAAAACGTTACAAATAAATTTACCAATTTTGGCTACCCAAGGATAATTTTGCCACAAATTGCTGGCACTAATTAAAGTTAAAGGTAGTGCCAAAATCGTTGCAATAAAAGTGCCTAAAAAAGCAATCCCAATCGTAAGCAACAATAAGCTAAGCAAATCTTCTCCACTACCATCATATAAGTAGTGCCAATCAGGATGGGCTAGCCCTTGTATTACTTCTGCTCCCATTGCAAAAGAAAATGTTTTTAAGCTGCTGTAGTCAATTCCTGAGGCAGAATAAATCACTAAAGCTAAAAGTAGCAGCACAAAAAAATATATTTTTTTGCTAACTTGACTAAGTATCATCCTAATCTCCTCCTAACTGCTTCACTTAAACCATCCACAATGGCCACCACCACAAAAATCGTCAAAATTATAATGGATACGCGATCGTAACGCATAAGCGCTAATGATGAATTCAAAATAACACCAAGCCCACCAGCGCCCACATATCCCAACACGGTCGAAGCTCGTACGTTTACTTCAAAGGCATAAAAAGTATAGCTGATAATTTGGTTAATGACTTGCGGTGTAACCGACCAAATAGCCACTTGCATTTTGTTGGCACCAACTGCCTCATTGGCTTCAATTGGGCCAAAATCAATTGTTTCAATTGCTTGAAAAATCAACTGGGAAACCATCCCGAAGGTAAAAACGGCAATCGTTAGTACCCCTGTTGCCTCACCAATACCAAAAATGGCAACAAATAAAGCGGCCAATAATAAATTGGGAATCGTGCGAATCACGCCTAAGAAAAAGCGGATAATATAAGATAAAAGACGTTGTTTTGTCACAACGTGAGTCGCTAAAAAACTAATCTGAACGGCAAATAGAACACCTAAAAAAGTACCCAAAACAGACATCTGCAATGTTTTGAGTAGTGGCGTTACAAGACTTGGTAAATAGCTAAAGTCAGGTTTTAAAAAGCGGGCTAAAAAAAGGGCCATCTGATTAGAATTTTGAAATACCGCCTGAAAATTAGCGTCAGTTAAAAGGATACTGCCTTGTAAACACAGCAGTAGCACAATTATTACAAATAAATGTTTGTACCAATTAAAATGGACGGTATCTTTAATTTGCATTTTCTCCCACTTCCTTTTCGTACGCTTTCCCATAGATTTCACTAAGACGTTGTTCCGTCAGTTTTTGTGCAACATCATCAAAAACAATTTCACCACTTTTTAAAGCGATAATTCTACTGGCATATGCTTTTGCCAAAGAGACAGAGTGAATATTCACAATAATCGTCTTATTTAAGTTTTGGTTGATTTCTTTTAAATCTCCCATCACTTTTTCAGATGTAACCGGATCAAGAGATGCCACCGGTTCATCAGCTAAAATAATGTCCGCTTGCTGCACTAAGGCTCTTGCAATTAAAACACGCTGCTGCTGACCACCGCTTAATTCATCACTTCGGGTGTGCAATTTATCAGATAAGCCGACTTGACTTAAAGCTGTTGCTGTTTTTTCATAGTCGGCTTTTGTAAACAAACCAAAGATACTTTTCCAAGTAGAATAATAGCCAAGACGACCGGATAATACGTTTTTTTGGACTGTACTGCGTTTAACCAAATTGAAACTTTGTGAGATTAACCCAATATTGCGGCGGATTTCCCGCAATTTTTTCTTATTGGCGTTTGTAATCGATTCACCATTAATGATAATTTCACCAGCAGTCGTTGTGACTAGACGATTGATAGACCGCAAAAGGGTACTTTTCCCAGCACCACTCAATCCGATAATGGCAACAAATTCACCATCGGCAATCGTTAAATTAATATCCTTTAAGCCTTTGACACCATTCGGGTAGACTTTAGCAACATTTTTAAATTCAATCATATTTTTAACTCCTAAATTAGATATCGAAATTCTTCCAAAAGACAACTTGAAGCGCATTTTTTTCTAACTGAAAAACGCTTTGACTCTATAATTCTACGAGTAAAAAAGCCAGCTCCTAAGAACCGGCAATTTGTTTACTCAGAAGCTTTTTTCGTGTATTCGCGAATTGTATCATAGGCACTATCAGCAGCTTCTTGGTAGCCTTTGTGCCCCCATAAAGCCATCGCTTCTTGTCCGGCTTCATCTTTTGGCATATTCAAAAAGACATCTTTAATTTCTTGTTTTAATTTCGTGTCCATTTTGGGCTGCACCGCAATCGCATCGTTAGGAATATCACCTGTGGTTAAATATAAAACCCGTAAATCTTTCATAATATCCTGATCACTGAATTTTGAAGCAAATACATTACGCGCACCTTCGAAAACAAAGGCTGCATCCATTTGACCGTTTAATACAGCTGTCATTTCACTTGGAATATCATTGACCGTTGTAACAGTAGCATCTTTGGTTGGGTCAACACCGGCCTCTTTTAATTCAGCTACCGGGTAAATATAGCCACTAGCTGAATTCGGACTTAAAGCAGCAATTTTCTTTCCTTTTAAGTCTGTCAAATCCTTTAAGTTGCTATCAGCTTTAACTAAAATTTCACCTTTAAAAGTATTGGTTAATTTATCTGTTGGTAAACCTGTTTTTCTATCGTAAGCACCCAATTGAGAGGTCAACACTGCTTCTGCTGCATCCATATCTTTTGCTTGCACATAAGCCGCTGGCGGCATAATTCCTACATCAACTTGACCTGAGGCCATCGCTTCAACAATCGTAGAATAATCTGTTGCCAGAGTAACAGTCACATCTTTATCAAGTTTTTTTGATAAATACGCAGCAAATGGTTTTGTTTTAGCTTCCATAGAACCATCATTATTCGTTGGAACAAATTGCACCACCAATTTCTCTTTTGTGTCCCCTTGTGCCTTTTGTTCATTACCACACCCTGTAAGACCGACTAAAATTCCTAGTGTTAAAAGACCGGTTGCCAACATTTTGAAACGCATGTTTTCTCCTCCTATTGGAAAATGATTTATATTGCCCCCACATAATAGCAAGAATTATCTCAAACAAAAATGACCTGTGTCACTTTGTAGGTAATTTTTTTGTAAATTTTAAGTAAAACCCGAACATTATCTTTACATCACTTGGAAAAAGGATGCTTTTTTACTCATTTGCCGTTATAATCAAAAATAACAAAACACTCATTTGAGAAAGGAAGCTTTTATGAAACAGCTATTTGATAAAAGCCAGTTAAAAGAAGCAATTGCAACCAATAATTTACAAGATTATTTAAGTACAGATTTACTTTCAATTGCAACTTTATGTACCTTTGAAAAAGATGAAGATCTCATTCAAGCGGGAACAGCTTCGAAGTACTTATATTTTCTAGTGGAAGGAAGTGCGATGGTCTATTCATTTACCTACGATACACAAAACATTTGTATCAATTACTGCTATGAAGCAACCATTATCGGAGAAGCCTCTTCTTTATGGGAAACAACACCCAGTAGCAGTGTTAAAGCCATGACCCCTTGCACTTGTGTTTGCATTAACTTGAAGCAATACCGGTCTATTTTGCAAAATGATTTGCGCTTTTTAAAACATACCTGTCAACTGCTTAGCTACCGCTTAAACACAGGGATTAATCTGGCCAATTCCTTAAGTGAACCCGTCGAAACTAGACTAGCCCGTTTTATTTTAGAACATGAAAAAGATGAACTTTTTTCTTTCCAACTTAATAATTGTGCGGCTATTTTAAATGTTAGTTACCGTCATTTGCTGCGCACCATGACTAATTTTAAAGATCAGGGCATTTTGCAAAAAGTTCGCGGTGGCTACCGAATTTTAAAACGAAGTCAATTACTTGCCCTGACTGCTTGAATTTACACTTGGTATCTAGCTAGGCAGTAAGTTTTTTCGTCATATTTTACTGTATGAAGCAACAAAATAATTTGTGCCATTACCAAAAATGAGTAAGCTATTTTTAAGCCGAATTTGCTTTAAGAAGTGGTAAAATCAACTGAAGTCTAATAACCTAAAATCAAATTATCGAAGGGAAAAACTAGTAAATGAAACCTACACTTGCTGATGACATTAATACTTTAGCTGCCTTTTGTACGCTGCGGGATATTCCAGCTTTAACACAAGCTAATTTGCAGAAAGCTTATAATTTTCCCCAGGCAGATGCCTTCGTTTTATTTGGTGGCACCATTCTAGCTGGTATTGAACCTTTAGTAACTGCGATGAAAAACCAAGTCGCAAAAAAGTATCTGATTGTCGGCGGACAAGGCCATACAACTGATGCGCTGCGGGATAAAATAAGGCAAGCATATCCGATGATTGCAACAGACAAGAGTGAAGCAGAAATGTTTAATGACATTTTGTATCTAAAATTAGGCCAAACTGCGGACTACTTAGAAGTTCAATCAACGAATTGCGGCAATAATATCACCAATCTATTGAAACTATTGACCAAAAACAAACTGCCAAAAAAATCACTTATTTTATCCCAAGATGCGACCATGCAACGTCGAATGAGTGCTACGCTAGAAAAATTCGCACCTCAAACGACAATTATTAATTATGCCAGTTATACAATCCAGACAAAAATTGAAAATAGAAAATTACAATTTGACCAATCTCTTTTAGGTATGTGGGAAATGGAGCAATACATTACATTGTTATTAGGTGAAATTAGTAGATTGCAAAATACACCATCTGGCTATGGACCTTTAGGCAAAAATTTTATTGCCCCTGTTTTTATACCAGAAGATGTACTGGCTGCTTTTCACCGGGTTGCACAAGCATTTCCTAATAAAATCCGCACGGCTAATTCTGCTTATGCTAAAGAATTAGCGGAATAAGCTTTAGCAAAAAACAGTAACTAAAACTATAACGCATCACTTCTACCACTAAGGAGGCTATTATGAAAGGAATTTTGTTTGATTTTAACGGCACCTTGATTAACGACACGCAAAAGCACGAAGAAGCTTGGCAGGCTTTTATCACTAAAGTCACAGGGTCCCCTGTTTCCAAAGGGGATTTTGCCAAGTATTTTCACGGTAAAAATGCACAACATACCTTAGAACATGTTTTCAAACGACCTTTAACAGCTCAAGAAGTTGCAGACTATGCCGAAGAAAAAGAAGCTTTATATCGCGCGCTTTGTTTGGCTGATCCAAATTACAGCCTCTTAAAAGGAGTACCCGAATTTTTGACTTTATTGCAAAAAGAACAAATTCCCTTTACAATTGCCACTGCTTCGGGAAAAACAAATTTGGATTTTTATTTTGATACTTTGAATTTAAATCAGTGGTTCCAACTGGATAAAGTAGTCTATGATGACGGCAAAATGATTAGTAAACCTGACCCTGATCCATATTTAAAAGGAGCTGCTCGCCTTAGGTTACTCCCATCAGAATGTGTCATTTTTGAAGATGCGCCCGTTGGTCTTTTAAGTGCATATAATGCAGCTGCAGCTCAAATTGTAGCTGTCGCTACTTCTGAAACAAAAGATTCGCTTGCTAAATTACCCGGCGTTTCCCTAATAGTGGCAGATTTTACTGATCCTGCCCTAACTGTCTTAATCGACCAATTCACAAAAAAAAGCTGAGGAAACCCTTCAAGTTCAACCATAGTCAAGAATTAGTAAAAAATAGACCCGCTCTTATTTACCCACCTTTAAATTGTGGTCTTCACAAATATTACTATCTAAGATAATAAATACGATTTTTTTGTATTGTAAAAAATGTGACCTCTGCTTTATAAAAAAAATCAGCGGACTGATTGTTTATAATCAGTCCGCTGATTTTTTTATTTATTCCCACTGTGCTGTCACACTGACGCCAAAATGATCACTTACAATTGGCGTTTTATCCCCATTAAATAAGACTTCATGACTTAAAACAGTAAATTCTGGCGTTAAAAAGATATAATCAATTCTTTCCCCATTACTTTTTTCCCAACCGGCAATCTGGGCTAGGGTCGTTTCTTGACCACTCTTTTTTTTGGCGGCATAAAAACTATCTTGTAGCTGCCAATTACTTTCCATGATTTGCTTATACCCTTTTGTATTAGCCGGGTTATTAAAATCTCCCATTAAAACGAGCGGATGAGAATGATCTGCTAAAAAAGCTTGGACTTGCTCCCATTCAAAGGAAAATCCTTCTTGCCACCATGAAAAATGACCACTGAGCACTTGTACTAATTTACCTTCCACTGCAGTTAAGGCAGTCAAAATCCTGCGCGTGTGGTAATCTGTCACATCTTTTGTTTGAGATACCAATGTATCTTGGGCGATAAAAGGTTCTTTGGCTAAAATTGCCACCCCTTCATCAAAACGGTCATAGCCGATATGGTTATAACACCAAGACCAATAATACTCCTTATCCAAACATTGCAATTGTTCTTGCAGACGCAAAGCAAAATTATCTTCACGAATAATGACGTCTGTGTTACTAGGAATAAACCAATCATCTAAAAAAGCCTTCTCACTTGTCATCAACTGATTGACCTCTTGCAAACAAATAACATCGTAGTCATTTGTAGCAATATTTTCAGCGAGGT
Source organism: Candidatus Enterococcus myersii (assembly GCF_017316025.1). GTDB lineage: Bacteria > Bacillota > Bacilli > Lactobacillales > Enterococcaceae > Enterococcus_C > Enterococcus_C montenegrensis. The sequence continues at coordinate 202,231 of NZ_JAFLVT010000001.1, read as the reverse complement.
GGGCCAATTTTTCGGTTTGATTTTCTTCCAACCAACTATGACAATTTAAAGTTAAAAATTTCATTTTAATACTCCTATCTTGCTACTTGTTCCAAGAATAACATACTTTTCCTTCAAAAAAAGTTGCAGACCACATCAGACAATAAGAAAAGCTGGATAAACTCCTTCAACTTGCTAGTGATCCGGCGAGACTTCAATAAATTGTTTCCCAAATTTCTTTAAATTTCGCCTTATTGTCCCAGCGATTTAATTTAAAAGACTGGGCAGCGCTAAAGCAGGCAAAGCACAGTTTTTTCTTATGAAAGTTTATACTTTTTTGTAGGGTGAAAAAAAGATTGCGCCGTTAAGACGCAGTGTCTTTTGCGCAATCTTCTTGTTTATAACGCTACTTTTGCAACTGGTGATTTCCCAGTAACTTCGCCAGTTTTTTCTAGTGTCACCGATTCAATTTCAGCTGCATTTGTAAAAGCAACAATAATAGTTGTTTGTTTACCAGCTTTTTGAATCGCAGCTAAATCCATTTGGGCAATCTTATCACCAGCTGAAACTTTATCGCCTTCTTTAACATTTACAGTAAATGGCGCACCTTTTAAATCAACCGTATCAATTCCCATATGCACCAATACCTCTAATCCTTCATCAGTCAGCAGTCCTAAAGCATGTTTGGTTGGAAAAACACTGGTAACTATGCCTGCTACTGGTGCATAAACGGTGCCATTCACAGGTTCAACGCCAAAACCATCACCCATCATTTTTTGTGAAAAAACAGGATCATTTACTTCTGTAATTGCTAAAACCTTACCATCAGCTACATTGACGATAGTTTCGGTTACGCCTTTAAATTTCGTTGCTGCCTTGCTTGTGCTAATTTCAGCAATCACTTCTGTTTGTGGAATCTCCATACCAGAATCAATGGCATCTTGAATATCAGATTTTAAAATATCGGCTTTTGGACCATAAACAGCTTGTACGCCTTTATCTTTCACCAATAGTCCCATCGCACCTGCGTTTTTCCAATCTGGTTCTTTTCCAACCTTAGCTGGATCTTTAACAGAAACCCGCAAACGTGTCATACAAGCATCGACATCCATGATATTTTCTTTACCACCTAAAAGGTTAATCACTTTTACGATTTGAGAATTTGGGTCAAGAGAGCCATCTGCTGAAACAGCTGCACTGTCGCCCTCTCCTTTATTGTCATTTTCATAGTTTCCATTACGTCCTGGTGTGGCAAAATTGAATTTTTTAATTAAGAAATTGGCAATGAAGAACATGGCAACCCCAAAGACTAATGTTACCCAAATAAAGTTGAATAAGTCGCCGCCTAAACCAGCTTTTATCGCCATTGGTGTACGCGTTAACAATTCGATATTACCAAATGAATGAACGCGTAAATGTACGATATCTGCCATTGCAAAGGCTGCCCCTTGAACGACGGCGTAAACAACATACAAAGGCACTGCCGCAAACATAAACATAAATTCTAGCGGTTCTGTTACCCCAGTTAAAAAGACAGCTAGTGCTGCAGAAAGATACATTGATTTGTATGCATTGCGTTTGTCTTTGTCAACATTGCGGTACATTGCAAAAGCTAAGCCCATCAAAATACCAGAAGCTCCAATCATTTGCCCAACTTTAAAACGCGCTGGCGTAAAATGATTTAAAACATATTCATATTGTGACATATCGCCTTGGCCTTTTAAATTTACCAAGTCGGTTGCCCAGGCCAACCATAACGGATCTTGTCCAAACACCTGTTGACCTGCTTGTGCGCCTGACATAATTGTATATGCGCCACCTAATTCTGTGTAATTAATTGGAATCGTCAACATATGATGTAGTCCAAAAGGTAAGAGCAGCCGTTCCAATGTCCCATATAAAAACGGTGCCAAAATTGGGGCGGTCTCTTGTGATTGTGCGATCCACAAACCAAAATTATTAATTCCTGCTTGAATCACAGGCCAAACAATCGCTAAAACTAATGAAACTAAAATAGAGCGGAAAATAACGACAAAAGGTACAAATCGTTTACCGTTGAAAAAGGCTAAGGCATCTGGTAATTTACGGAAGTTATAATACTTATTGTAAGCTGTCGCTCCCACAAAACCTGCGATAATACCAACAAAAACTCCCATATTTAATGCTGGTGCTTCCAAAACACTAGTGAAAAAACCATTTACCATAATTTTTGTGCCAAACAACGTTTTGGTCAGTGCTTCTGGATCTGCTAACATCTCACTTGTAACGCCAAAAATCGCACCTGTGATGCGGTTAATCAAAATAAATGATAGACCAGCAGCAAAGGCACCGCCTGCTTTTTCTTTAGCCCAACTACCTCCAATAGCTAAAGCAAATAAAAGATGTAAATTACCGATAATGGCCCAGCCGATATTTTCAATGACACCGCCTGTGGTCACTAACGCGCCTAGATCTGGATTAATCATTGGTATCGTTTTTCCAATACTAATCATTAAACCCGCAGCTGGCATTACGGCGATTACAACCATTAATGCCTTTCCGAATTTTTGCCAAAACTCAAAACTAATCAATTTTTTCAGATTTTCTTTCACTTACCTTCCACTCCTTTAGTCATTTTCGCTTTATTACGAATAAATAATTGCCTCTTTTGATTGCAGCTTTTAGCGCAATCGGTTTCGTTACAAATTATTATAGCGGAGAGTTTTTTTTCTGTAAAGGTAAACTTGAATTTTTATTTTACTGAAACATTTTCACACTTTTTTTAATTGAAATAGGAAAATAAAATATTTCTTATGGTCAATACTTCATTTCCAGCTCCCAAATATTTTTATTGCAAATTTTTGCAATATATCTCTTGACTAACGCAATCGATTGCGTTTATTATTTACTTAACAAAAGGACACAGGGAGGATTATAAAATGAATCAGATTCAGCGGCTATTTGACATTGACCCATGGAAAATTGCGACGAAAACTTTAGATAAACAAAACAGACGCCTACAAGAATCACTAACAAGTACCGGAAACGGCTATATGGGGATGCGAGGAAATTTTGAGGAGCACTATTCTGGTGACCATCATCTAGGTACTTATTTAGCTGGTGTTTGGTATCCAGATAAAACGCGCGTTGGCTGGTGGAAAAATGGCTATCCAGACTACTTTGGTAAAGTAATCAATGCTGTTAATTTTTTTAGCCTTACGATTAAAGTCAACGATACAACAATTGATTTGGCAACGATTCCCTATGAAGATTTTTATTTAGAACTTGATATGCAAACTGGGATTTTAACCCGCCACTTTACAGTCAAGGTCGCCGACGCTACAATTCGTTTCAACTTTGAACGCTTCTTATCGATTGTAAAAAAAGAATTAGCTGTTCTAAAAGTTACGGCCGAAGTAATTACAGGTAGCGCAACGATTACCATTGACTCTGCTTTAGATAGCAATGTTCGTAACGAAGATAGTAATTACGATGAATTATTTTGGGAAGAAAAAGCAAGTGGTAAAGAAAACGATGCTACTTACTTGACCGTCCAAACGGTACCCAACAACTTTGGAATCGAACGTTTCAGTGTGACTGCGTTAATGAAACACGATCAAAAATCATTAGCGACAACACCAGCACCGTTAGCAATTTCAGATGCTTTTTATTACGAAGCAAAAGCTGGGGAAACAATTTCTTTTGAAAAACGAATTGTTGTTTTAACGAGTCGTGATATTCCAGAAGAAAATCAAGTCACAAAAGCAGTTGAATTGATGACTGCCTACGATCAATCGTTTGCTACATTAAAAGCAGAACAAGTTGAGGCTTGGAAAAAGCGTTGGGAATTAGCAGATGTTGCTATTAATGGTGATCCTGCAGCCCAACAAGGCATCCGTTTCAACTTATTCCAACTATTTTCAACTTATTATGGCGATGATGAGCGGTTAAATATTGGACCAAAAGGTTTTACCGGTGAAAAATATGGCGGTGCAACATATTGGGATACCGAAGCCTATGCTGTCCCACTTTACTTGGCCTTAGCAAAACCTGATGTCACCAAAAACCTTTTAAAATATCGGCATAACCAATTACCAGAAGCCCACATCAATGCCCAAAAACAAGGATTAGCTGGCGCTTTATATCCAATGGTAACTTTTACTGGGATTGAATGTCACAATGAATGGGAAATTACTTTTGAAGAGATTCATCGGAACGGTTCTATCGCTTATGCGATATACAACTATACGAACTACACTGGTGATGAAACTTATTTACAAAAAGAAGGATTAGAGGTTTTAACTGCTATTTCCCGTTTCTGGGCAGATCGTGTCCATTATTCAAAACGACAACAGAAATATATGATTCACGGTGTAACTGGTCCTAACGAATACGAAAATAATATTAACAACAACTGGTATACCAATATTTTAGCAGCTTGGTGCTTGAAGTACACCTTAACAAGCTACCATCGCTTAAAAGATCACACTACCGTTACCATCAGTAAAACAGAACAAGATAAATGGGAAGATATCATTGACAATATGTATTTACCCGCAGATGAAGAGCTTGGTATTTTTGTGCAACACGATACGTTTTTAGACAAAGATTTAATGCCTGTAACCGACTTAGACTCTGCTGAATTGCCTTTAAATCAACATTGGTCTTGGGATAAAATTTTGCGCTCTTGTTTTATCAAACAAGCAGATGTCTTACAGGGAATTTATTATTTTTCTGATCAATTTACTTTGGAAGAAAAACGTAAGAACTTCAACTTCTATGAACCTATGACTGTTCATGAATCATCTCTTTCTGCTAGCATTCACGCTATTTTAGCTGCTGAATTGGGCATGGAAGAAAAAGCGTTGGAAATGTATGAACGAACTGCCCGTTTAGATTTAGATAATTACAACAACGATACCGAAGACGGTTTGCACATTACTTCAATGACCGGTAGTTGGCTGGCAATCGTTCAAGGCTTTGCCCAAATGAAAACTGATCACGAAACATTGCGTTTTGCGCCGTTTTTACCAAGCAAATGGGAAAGCTATGCCTTTCACATCAATTACCGCGGAAGACTTTTAGCCGTGACTGTAACAAAAGAAGCCGTCACTTTGAAACTTGTTTTGGGAGAGGCCCTTGCAGTATCCTTGTATGATGAAAGTTATACCTTAGTAGACGAAATCACAGCAGCGATGAACAATTAAGTTGCCTTCACCAAGCTAACTTACAAATAAAATTTTATTTCTAGGTAAAATTTAGCTTGTTGTGACAGCACTTGTTTTTATCACGTTATCTAAAAAAAGCTGAGACAAAAGCCTACAAACGCTTGTCTCAGTTTTTTGTTTTTTACGCAAAATAAAAAATATCAATTCAGAATAAAGAATTTCGCTAGTTTTCTAACGTCAAAATTGCTATGATAGCAAAAGAATCCATTTCAAAATGAAACAGGGGGGAGACCCATGAGCATCACTGTAAAAGATGTCGCCAAAAAAGCCGGCGTAGCTACTTCGACGGTTTCCCGCGTCATCAATGACCATCCTAGCATCTCTGAAGAAACCAAGAAAAAAGTCCGCAAAGTTATGAAGGACTTAGGCTACGTTCCCAACGTTACGGCGCGCAATCTCGGTAAACAAATTGCCAGTGCGATAGGCATCATCTTGCCTCCTTTAGATTCAAAAGAACGTTTAGGCAACCCCTTTTATTTAGAAACTATCGAAGCGGTCAACGAAGAAGCCAGTACCTATCAAATGTCTGTGGCCGTTGCTTCTGCGCCAGATTTTGAGACTCTTTTGGAAAATGTTAAACGGATGCATCTACAAAAACAAGTTGACGGCTTTATCTTAACTTATTCGGATAATCATGATCCAGTTATTGCCTATTTATATGACAATAAAATACCTTTTACTTTAATTGGACAGCCTTATCAAAACGAAAGCGAAATTGTTTTTGTCGATAATGATAACCAATTACTTGGAAAACAAGCAACGGAATATTTAATTGCCCGCGGGCACAAAGATATCTTATTTGCTACGAATACGACCCGGGAAAATCTTTATTTTGAGCGCTATTTTGGCTATCAAAAAGCCTTGATGATGGCAAATTTGACGACTCAACCGGCAGTTAAATTTGAAACACCCGAAGATTATGTTGTCTTTGAAGATATATTAAAAGATACCCAGGCTACTGCATTAGTCGTTATTGATGATCTGTTTGCGATGCGTATTATGCAGCTGGCCCAAATTTATGGTAAAAAAATTCCCGACGATTTATCGTTAATTAGTTTTAATAATTCCATTTTCTCCACACTCGTCCATCCTTATATCACTAGCCTTGATATTGATGTCGCTCGCTTAGGAAAAATGGCAACACAAAAATTGATGGAGCAAATTAATCAACAGATCACAGACGGGATTAAAGTCATTGTTCCCCACCAGCTAATCCAACGAGAAACTGTTTTAGACTTAACAAAATTATCTTAATAAAAAACAGATCAATCTAAATACGCCTTAAATGTTCAACGCCAACATTTAAGGCGTATTATTGTCATTAATCAATCTTTGCTGATTTTTTAATAACTATTGCAGTAAATAGACCCCCAACAAGCAAAATAAAATACCCATTGCCTCTTTTAAGTTAAAGGGTTCTTTAAAAATAAAAATGCCAATTGGGATTAACGCTAACGTCAATAAACTCGTGACTAAAATCGCTGACATATTCACAGGCCAGCCTGAACGATACATCCACAAATAGCCCACCTCTACAAAAACAATCGCAATTCCCAATAAAACAGTTCCCCAATTTAAATATTTTACTTCTTGCAAAAGGCTAGTTTTATGACTTCCTGATAAAAAAGTTACTAGACATATTAGCCATGCAATTCCGTAAACAATCAAAAGTGAAAAGAACAGATTGCTCTTTTCATTCACACTCTTTGAAGCAAAATGATACAACAAATTAGCAAATACAGTTACGAATAACGGCGCATAAAACAATTGCAACACATCCCTTGCCTTTTTTTCTATTGTACCAAATCTCAAATGCTGCAGTAAAAATCAATAGGCAGAAAAACTAGACAGCTAGAACAGTTAAAGCACTATTTTTTCTTGTAAAAATTTATCCTTCCTTTACAAATAAAAAACCTGCGGCAAAAATCAAAGTGACTTTTACCACAGGTTTTACTTTTGAAATTATTCTTTTGCACCAGGCTCTGAAGCGATAATGCTGCAGTCACCTTCAACTGTCCAATCAGAAATACCGTTTGGCATAATACAACTTGTTCCCATTGGCATTTCATAAGATTTACCGTTAACTTTTAATTCACCGAAACCGTCAATCACAGTCATTAACGTATATGGTGCATGAGCGTCTAGATGCAATTCACCTTTAACTTGCCACTCGTAAACGTTAAAGAAATCCGTTTTCAAATAGGTGATAATACTTGAATTTCCTTTTTTTACTTCTGTTACATTTAATTCTGGTTTTAAAGCTGGTATGGTCGTTACATCAATAGATTGTTGGATGTGTAACTCCCTTGTATTTCCGCTATCGTCTTTACGATCATAGTCATACACACGGTAGGTAGTATCAGAACTTTGCTGAGTTTCTAAAATCATAATGCCTTTACCAATGGCATGAATTGTCCCACTTGGTACATAATAGAAATCGCCTTTTTGCACTGGCACACGAGTTAATAAGTCATCCCAGCGTTCAGCATGAATCATTTCAGCTAATTCTTCTCTGGTTTGTGCATGATGCCCATAAATAATTTCTGCACCCGGCGCGGCATCAATGATATACCAGCATTCGGTTTTACCTAATTCACCTTCGTGTTCCATCCCATATTTATCATCTGGGTGTACTTGGACAGATAATTCATCTTCTGCGTCTAAAATTTTAATCAGTAGTGGAAAAACAGGTTCAGTAGGATTACCAAACAACTCTTTGTGGTTTTGCCATAAATCGTCTAATTTTTGTCCAGCAAATTCGCCATTCTCAACGACACTTACACCATGGGGATGGGCACTAATCGCCCAATCTTCTCCAATTTTATCACTGGGTAAGTCAAAACCGAAAACTGTATGTAATCGATTGCCACCCCAAATTTTTTCTTGAAAAACAGGTTTCATAAATAATGGTTCCATTATCAATTTCCTCCTAGTTGTAATGTTTTGCCTCGTTTGGAAAATATTACTTTCTTTTTTATAACAACTTGTCTTGAAGTATTATACCACTTTTCACGATTTGTGAGCCTTTTCTTTTAAATATAACGTAAGGATCTCATCTCTTTTTTTCAAATAAAGCTGGCGATTATCTATAGGATGTACCCGGTTACTCAAAAAGATAAAACCGCTTTTATTTTCAGGGTCTAATAGCATAAAGGTCCCTGTATACCCAGTGTGAAATAACAACGGACGGCATTTATCATCTACAGTATATTTTAAATCCCAGCCCAAAGATCGTTTGTTAGTATGTGTTGGCGTTTGATCTGTCAAAAGCATTGCCACGGTTTCTTCACGTAGATAATCTTGGCCCCAATTTAAATACATTTGGGCAAAAATTTCTAAATCTGACAGGTTAGTAAATAGACCAGCATTTCCAGCTTCAGCTTGTAATACTCGCGCCTTAGGGTCGTGGGTTAAACCTTGCAAAACAGTGCCGTCAGGCAAGACTTCCGTTGGTGCAATTTTACTTCTTAACGCCTCAGATGGTAAAAATAAGCTATCATCCATCTTTAATGGTTCCAAAACTTCTGTACGAAAAATTTCAATAGTTGTCTTTTGATATATTTCTTCTAGCATAAAACCTAATAAAATTGTCCCCGCATCTGTATATTGGACAACTTTGCCTAAATTTTCGCCCGGTTGTAATTTTAAATAGGCCGCCTTTAATTCTTCTTTATTTAACTTATCTCGATTGGCAATCCATGTCTTAATATCAGAAGTATGGGTTAATAAGTGGCGTAAGGTAATTTGCGGATTTCTAAAAGCGGGTAGATACTTTTGTAATGGCTGATCTAACTGTATAATCCCCTGTTGGTTTAGACGCAAAACAACGCTCGTGGTACAAATTACTTTGGTTAAAGAAGCCACATCAAACAGCGTATCTTTTTGTAAAGGTACTTTATGGGGTACAATCATCTGAGCGCCTACTATCGTTTCATCCACTGCTTCTTTTTCAATAAAGGCAAAAGCCGCACCAGGAAAGATACCTGCAGCCAGTTGCTCTTTAATACATGCTTTTGTTTTTGCATACATCTTATTCACCTTTAATTCTTAGTTGGTTTTTTTGATTTTACCACGTAATTCAAGAAAAGAAAGACTGCACAAACTCGTTTTGCTTTTAAGTATTAAAAGGAATTTCAATAAATTTCTGTGCAAATTTCTCAAGATTTTATCTTTTTATCGTTCAAAAAAAAGAATCCGGACTAATCGTCCAGATTCAATCGTTTTGCTTTTTAATGCCGTTTTTTATCTTTACTAATGAACCACCATTCAATTCCGGTTGGATCATAAATTGTAATAATTTGTTTTTTCTGATCGATGAAAAACGCAACGTTTAAACTTGCTAAGTGATCTGCTAAAGCTAAGATATCTGTAGGTAAAACGCGAAACTGTAAGAAATCAAGCCCTAAAACATCATCTGTTGAAAGATCTAATGTTCCTCCTTGACCAGCTGTTAGTCCCACATGGAAGTTTCCGCCATTTAAAGCCAAAATACCACTCGTTTCATCTTGAACTTTTAGACCAATAACATTTTCTAAAAAATCTTGCTGCTCTTTTAAGCGACTTGTATTTAGATGAAGTTTATCAAAATGAACGTCATCTGATAAACGGGGAAATTCTCCTGTGGCTTTTTGCGCTAAATCAGCAAGATTAAACGCTGTTGGATTTTGATGTTCGCTTTTTGTGCCAAAATAAATTTCCAACTGATTGCCCTCAGGATCTTCAACTAAAATTCCCGTTGCATCGTTGTCTGCTAATGCATCTTTAATTGGATAGTCTGCTTTAATTAGACGTTGTGCCACATCGGCCAACTCCTTTTCAGAAGGAATCACCAAACACAACCGTTGTAATTTCTTAATTTCACCAGTGTGGTCTTGTGCATAAGGACTTTCTTCCAACCACAACAATTCGCTTTTACTTTTGGCGTTGCCAAAAATTGCTAATTCATTTTCTTCTCTTTTCAAATTAAAACCAATAATATCGCGATAAAATTCAATCATTAAGTTTCGATTTTTAACGCGTAATGCCACGGTCTCAAGCCCTGCCGCCGCTAGTGCAAATTCAGCCATTTTCTTTACTCCCCTTCCGACAAGATTATTGTACTTAGAAATCAGTCTTGTCGCAAATGATATCCCTTAGCTACTTTGTAGTAAAAACGTTATCTAAAGAGAATTCATCTCTAAACATTATATCAAATTGTATTTTATCACTTTTTTAAGAAAAATTGGCTCAATTACCTGACTAAATACCATTTTTTCAAAATAATCAAAAAAAATCATTTTTTCTAATCATTCTAAGTGATGGTCTGACAAAAAATATACCGCAACTTGGATTTAAACTTTTAAAAAGAAAAAACCTGCCCGCTTTTTTGCGGCAGATTTTTTTGAAGCTAGTATTTTAATTTGTCGCCAGTACCGGTACTTTTGCTAAAATAGTAGTCCCAGAATTTGTAATGGTGTTATTAATGCATACCGATTGCACGCCGGCTACTAGTGCCTTTTTAGCACTAGTGATTTTGGGGACCATTCCTCCAGTAACAATTTTTTGTGTCACAAATTGTTCCAATTGCTCAAAACAAACTTCATCTAACCACACATCATCTTTTTTAATTCCTGGTACATCGGTTAGTAAAAACAATTTTTTTGCCTGCAAACTTACTGCAACCTGACAAGCTACTTCATCGGCATTAATATTAAGCCACTGTCCTTGTGGCGTGATGCCTAATGGCGCAATAACAGGGATTTGATCCGTATGAAACAAGGTTTCCAATAATGCATTTGAAATTTGGGTTACTTCACCAACGTAACCCAATTTTTTGCGATTAATAAAATCGCCTTGAATCAATTGATTACAACCGGCATTTAACCCGACTGGTTGTAAACCAGCCTTTTGTAATGAAGTGGTAATCAACGGTTGGACTTGACCCAACAGCACCATCCGGGTAATTTCTAGTGTTTTTTTACTGGTAATACGCAAGCCCTCTTTGACCTCAACTTTTAAATTCATTAATGTCATCATTTTAGAAATATAGTGACCGCCACCATGAACAATGACAATCTTTTTATTTTCTGCCTGCCATTGTTTTAGTTGACTAAAAAAAGCTTTATCCAAATTGTCAGAGGCGATACCGCCCATCTTTACTACGATCACGTCATTATTTTCCATCTTTTCTCACTCCTTAAATTTTGAAATCTACCGAAAACTTGATTTTAAAATCATCAGGTGTGATACAATGCGTTAATTTTGACATAATCGTAGGTCAAATCGCATCCCCAGGCTTTTCCTTGACCATTGCCTTGTTGTAAAGTAACAAAAATTTTAATGACATCTTCAGCCAGTGCTGCTGTCATTTTTTGCATATCAAAAACCGTCGGCAGTCCATTGGCATAAACTATTTGATCCCCTAAAGTAATTGTAACCTCCTCAGGATTAACTGGACTTCCGCTATACCCAATAGCACATAAAATGCGGCCCCAATTAGGATCTTTACCAAAAATTGCTGTTTTAACTAATGGAGAACCAACTACTGATTTACTAATCATGCGAGCTATCAAATCATCGCAGGCTCCACTTGTAGTTACTTCAATTAACTTCGTTGCTCCTTCGCCATCTTTGGCAATCATTTTTGCCAAATCTTCCATCACTGTTTTTAAAAGTTCTTTTAGCTTTTGATAGGCTAACGTTTTGGTTTTAATTTCGTGGCCACCAGCAGCGCCGTTTGCCAGTAGTAATACCATATCATTTGTTGACGTATCGCCATCGACTGTAATCTGATTAAAAGTTACCTCCGTTAATTCTGAAAGTAATTGCTGTAGCGTCAAGCTCGAAATATTGGCATCACAAGTTATAAAGCCTAACATTGTGGCCATATTCGGATGAATCATTCCTGAGCCCTTGCCACAGGCAGCCATGGTAATGCAATGACCATCTATTTCAGTTTGATAAACCACATTTTTTGTAAAGGTATCTGTGGTTAAAATTGCTTTGGCGAAATTATCAGCTATTCCCTGTTTTTGTAGACTTTCAATACCTGCAGTTACTTTTTCCATTGGTAGGGGTTTTCCGATTATTCCCGTTGAGGCGACGGCGACCAAATCTGGTGCAATCTGTAATTTTTTTGCCGTTACCTCAGCCATTGCTTTCGTATTTTTTAATCCTTCATCGCCGGTACAAGCATTTGCATTGCCTGAATTTACTACAACAGCCTGCAATTTTCCAGCTAGTAAAATTTCTTTGGTATAAGTAACGCTAGCTGCTTTAACCTGATTCGTAGTAAAAACGCCAGCCGCTTGTGCTGGTGTCATCGAGTATAGCCAAGCAATATCATGATTTTTATATTTTAGGCCACAGTGATTCCCATCTGCTGCAAAACCTTTGGGTGTGGCGATTGTTCCATTAATTTTTTGCATATCTTTTTTCTCCTTTAAGGAAACATGGGCACATCCCTAAGCCCCGTGTCTTCGTCTAATTGCGCCCACAAATTGAAGTTTTGCAACGCTTGACCACTGGCTCCTTTGACTAAATTGTCAATGACACCCACCACGGTCAAAATACCGGTCTGTACATTCAAACCCAACCCGATATCACAAAAATTGGTGCCCACCACTTGGCGCAGCTGTGGTAGCTGGCCAAGTGGCTGCATTCGGACGAAAGCACGGTGGTTATAACTTGCAGTATAGGCAGCATAAATTTCATTTTCCGTCACACCTTTTTTTATTTGGGCATAAAGGGTCATCATAATCCCCCGTTTAACTGGGATGAGACTCGTCGTAAAGTGAATATTGGTTAAAGATTTATCAAATTGTTGGAGCACGCTAATAATCTCTGGAATATGCTGATGCTCATTTAATTTATACATCGTCATATTTTCGGCGCATGTAACAAAATGACTACTGTCAGACAACGTTTTACCAGCTCCTGTTAAGCCGGATTTCCCGTCAAAAATTAGCGGAGTAGCTTCAATAAGATTTGCTTTTACTAATGGCATCGCAGTTAAAATGGCCGCCGTTGCATAACAGCCAGGGTTGGAGATTAAATTTCCCGGTTTTTTATCCATTAACTCTGGTAAGCAGTACTGTGCTTTTTTTAATAGTTTGGCATCAGCTGGCGTTTTTTTATACCATTTTTGATAAGTAGCGCCATCTTTTAATCGCAAGTCCCCAGATAGATCAATCACTGGAAAATTGGCAGCTACAAAAGGCGCCGCTTCTTCTTTGGTTACGCCAGCCGGTGTTGCAAAAAAAACAATGTCATTTTCTGCCATCACCTGTTCTGGTGTGTACCCAATAATTGTCTTTTCTACTAAATCGTTTAGATGGGGATAAAGTTCGGCACTATTTTTTGTATGTTGCCCGTGGCTGTGTAAAGTCCCCAGCTCCAAAACGGGATGCTTGCAAATCAATCGTACTAATTCAAGCCCAGTATAGCCAGTTACCCCGATTATTGCAGCTTTCATCATTTTGTCACCTCACCTTCTAATTTATAAGCAATAAAACACAAGTTATTAAATTAATCTGATTATAAACATAAGCTTTTTTCACGTCAATGATTTTTTATTAATTTTTTTGATATTTTTTATATTTTTATACAAAACGTTGCAATTGTTTTCTTGTCCTAAAACATCGAATGCGCTGATTAATCATCTATTCTTGTAAACTAAGTTTTGAAAAAGCTTTCTCAAAAATATGCAACCCGTGGATGATTTCTGTGCTCGTAATAATCAGTGGTGGCAAAAGGCGTAAAATATTTTCCCCCGCCCGTAAAGTCAACATTCCTGCTGTCTCTAGCGCTAGCATAAGGTTTGTTACATTTGTTTCTTCCTGTAAAACAATGCCAATCATTAAACCTTTGCCACGAATCGACGTAATGAAAGGCGCATTGAGTTTTTTTAATCCTGTCACCAATTCTTCACTACGCATTTTTACATTCTCATAAATATTTTGATCATCTAATTCAGTTAATACCGTCTTTGCGGCTACCATCGCCATTTTATTGCCACCAAACGTCGATCCGTGACTACCCGGAAGAAAAGATGCACCTAGTTCCTTTTTTGCTAACATCGCTCCAACTGGAAATCCATTTCCTAAGCCTTTTGCTAAGGTTACAATATCTGGATAAATGGCATAGTCTTCAAAAGCAAATAAGCTACCACAGCGACCAATTCCGGTTTGAACTTCATCGACAATTAAAAGACAATCATTCTCACGACATAACTTGGCTACTGCTTGTAACCACTCTTTATCTGCCGGAAGTACACCGCCTTCTCCTTGAACTACTTCTAGCATTACTGCTGCGGTCTTTTTTGTTATCGCCTTTTGTAAAGGCGCCAGTTCGTTAAAGGGAAGATGTACAAAATCTGGTACTAACGGGTGAAAACCTGCCTGAATGCTTTTTTGACCGGTGGCAGACAGCGCACCATATGTTCGTCCGTGAAAAGACTGCCAAAAAGTTATAATCTGCGTTTTTCCCGTTTTTTTTCGGGCTAATTTAATTGCCGCTTCGTTGGCTTCTGCGCCACTATTACAAAAATAAGCTAAATAATCAAAGCGCTGGCACAATTTTTCCGCAACTTCTTCTTGCAAAGAATTTTGATAGAGATTAGGCGTATGCCACAACTTTTCTGCTTGCTTCTTTAATGCACTATTTAATTTTTTATTCCCATACCCCAAATTACAAACACCAATACCGCTAGTAAAATCCAAATATTCTTTCCCCGTATGGTCTGTTAAGTAGCAGCCATTTCCCGACATAATTTCATACGGTTTTCTTTGATAATTTGAAAAAAGATACGACATCCAACCACCAACTTTAAGTTTTATGTATTAATATACATAAATACGCAATTAATCACAAGGATTATTTTTATTTTTGCTTAAAAAACACAAAAAATATTCGCATTTTGTATAAAACAAACAAAAACAGCCTAAATTTGGTATTACGAGCTAGATTGTGAAGCCGGAGATGGATATACTTGCGACAAAGCTAAAAAGTCTAAATTTACCAAAAGTTTAGAAAATAACTTTTAATAAATTTAGACTTATGAATTAAACTATGCTTTTTATTTTAGTCAAATATCTTATTGGGGTTTAGTATAGCATTGGGATCTAGAGCGGTTTTAAGCTGTCGCATTAAGCCTAATTTTTCAGACGGGAGATTTTTCATAAAGTATTTTTTCTTTAACAAACCAATCCCGTGCTCAGCAGAAGGTAAGCCACCTATAGCAGCAATCTTTTCATAAAGCTGATTCAAAAAAGTTGCTAACTGCTCTTGCCAAAGTGTATCTGCCAAATTTTGTCGCATAATACATGCGTGTATATTCCCATCACCAGCATGGCCAAAAAACACACCGTCTAGCCCCAATGTCTCTGTCAATTTTTTCATATAGACAATCGTATCGGTAATCTGATTAATCGGTACTACAATGTCTAATGGTTCTTGTTGGCTACTTGCTTCTACCCCAGAAACAATTGCGCCTCGCAGTTGCCAAATCAGATTAGCTTCTTGAGTTGTAAAAATTTTAAAAGTCGTAATATCAGCTTCTTCTAGCAATTTTTTTAAGCTTTCAATTTGATTTAGACATTCTGCGTTGCTGCCATCTACTGTTAATAATAAAAAAGCTGTACCGGTCATAGTTGGCATCGGAATTTTCAAAAAATCAGCAGCGTATTTTAAGCCACTTTTTTCAAAAAATTCCAACGCAGCCGGAGTAATTGTTGAAGCTAAAATTTGATAAACAACTGGCGCCAAGTCTGTTAAATTATTAAATCCAATTAATAAACTACGGGAAGTTGCAGGCTTTACGCGCAACTTCAGCTGTAATTGGGTGATGACACCTAGTGTTCCTTCTGAACCGATAAATAAGTCTTTTAAATCATAACCTGAACTATCTTTATTATTTAAACCACCAACAAAGACAATACTGCCATCGGCTAATACCACTTCCATCCCCCGGATATTATCTCTTGTTACCCCATACTTAAGTGCGCGCATTCCACCAGCATTTGTGGCTGCCGTGCCACCAATTGTAGCCGCTTTAGAACCAGGATCTGGCGCGTAAAAATACGGTGTAGGTGCTAAATAATCTTGAATTGCCTGTAGCGTTACTCCCGCCTCGACGGTTAAAGTTAATGTTTGTTTATCTAGTTTTATAATTTGCTGCATCTCTTTTAAACACAGCAAAAATTCCTCTTGCTTGGCAAAAGTTGCACCCGTGAGTCCGGTATAGCCCCCGACCGTAATAATTTTTTGCTGTTTACTCGCTGCGTCTTTTATACAAGCTACAACTTCTGCTGTATTGGTTGGATAAAAGATTCCAGCTGCATTTCCTATTTCACCAGTCACCTTATTTTGTAAATATGCTGCTGGTACTTTTTTGTACACTTGCCTCACTCCCTAACTTTATCACTCCTTAAATCTTAACGGGTAAAATGTTGCGCCAATCGGTCGCCACCCCACTGAATAAGTTGCACCACTACCACTAATAGTAAAATAATCACCACTAAAACCAATGTTTCATAACGATAATACCCATATTGAATTGCCAAATCGCCAATTCCACCAGCACCAATTGTTCCCACCATCGCAGAGTATCCCAACAAGCTAATAACTGTTAATACAAGGCCGCGAATTAAGCCCGGTAAGCTCTCAGGAATAATCACACCTAAAATAATCTGTTTGGTTGTTGCACCCTGGGCAACACTGGCTTCTAAAATTCCCGGATCAACTTCTGCAAAGGCCCCTTCTGCCACTCGAGCAAAAAAAGGAATCGCTGCAACAGATAGCGAAATTGCGGCTCCTGTCGGCGTATAAGGGTCTCCTAAAATGGCAGACAAAAAAGGAATCAGGGTTACCAGTAAAATGAGAAACGGTAATGATCGAATTGCATTAACGATAAAACCTACTGTCTTGTGGAGGAGGATATTTTGATGAAATAAAACATTGCTAGCTAAAAACAACAGTAAACCAATTAATCCGCCAACTATAACGCCGATAATTGTCGCGACAGCCACCATATAAAAGGTGTCTGCCAAAGCTTTAGGCAAATGCTGTTGTAAAATTTCTACGGTTTCTGCCATTTGCTTTCCTCCTTAATTTCTTTTGTGGCAAATACTTTTTCTGCTAATTGCAAGACTGCCTTTTCCACATTTTCTTTTTCTCCGGTTAAATAGACCAGCAAAATACCAATTACATCATTTTGAATGTATTCAATTTTTCCATGGATAATTGAAATAGCTACATCAAATTGTTTGGCAACATCTGTAATTAAAGGAGCCAGCGTATTATCCCCTTGATACCTTAATTCAATTAAGCGTCCTTGGGCTAAATCCGGTAGCAGCTCTTGAGGTAAATGTAGGTTCAAATAACGCCCCACTAATTTTTGCGTAATAAGCGCCTTGGGATTTGCAAAGATATCGTAGGTGGAAGCCATCTCCACCACTTTTCCTGCTTCCATCACTGCCATGCGATGAAAGAGTTTTTTAGCCACTTCCAATTCGTGGGTAATAAAAACAATGGTAATTCCTAATTTCTGATTGATTTCAGCTAAAATTCGCAAAATTTCCTCTGTTGTCTCTACATCTAACGCACTCGTTGCCTCATCACATAATAAAATTTCTGGATTATTCGCTAGTGCTCGGGCGATACCAATTCGTTGCTTTTGACCACCAGACAATTGATTGGGGTAGCTATCCATTTTATCGCTTAAATCAACTAAAGCCAGCAATTCTTTTACCCGTATCGGCAAAAGAGCCTTATCACAATTACCTGCTTTTAGTGCAAAAGCAATATTTTCTGCCACGGTTTTATTATTAATCAAATTGAAATGTTGAAAGATCATCCCGATTTTTTGACGGAGCTTGCGTATTTGATCTGTCGGCAATTGCGTAATTTCTGTCCCATCAATTTTAATACTGCCTAAACTAGGTCTTTGTAAGAGGTTTAGCGTGCGGATTAACGTACTTTTCCCTGCACCACTAAGTCCTACGACCCCAAAAATCTCACCTTGCTTGATTGTTAAACTAACATCTTTGACAGCAGCAAAAGTCTTTTTTTTCTGGGTAAAATTGACTGTCACATGTTCTAAAACGATTTTATCCATCCCAAAACTGTCCTTTCTAAAAACCGATTTATTGCCAATCAGCCGGTTTATCAAAGTCTTTAAAATCTGATTTTGCAATGGCATCTTTAAAGTCTTGACTAACAAGGGCTGCTTGAATGGCCTTGGCTAACTTAGTATCTTTATCTGCGGTGCGTACCACAAATACATTTTTATATTCTTCTTTTAATTTTTCCAAAGCCAAGGCATCGGCCGGATCTAGTTTTGCTGCCCAGGCGAAGTTGCCAGGTACTAATGCTAAATCAACAGTATCAATTGACCGCGCCAATTGTGCTGCATCAAGTGTCTTAAATTTCAAATTTTTAGGATTCTTATCAATATCGTCTACTGTTGCTTTTGTTTCATCCACATCCCCTTTAATTGTGACTAAATTATTAGCTGAAAGTAATTGTAAGGTCCGGGCCAAGTTAGAAGCATCACTCGCAATCGCTACAGTGACACCTTCTTTGATTGCAGCTAAGTTTTTTAATTTTTTAGAATAAATCCCCATCCCTAACGTGGGAACAGTCCCAATCGCAGTTAGATCCAAATTATTATCAGCAGAAAATTTTTCTAAATAGGCGGTGTGTTGGAACAAATTTGCATCAATTTGTTTCGCATCTAATGCTTTATTGGGCTGAACATAATCATTAAATAATTTGGTAGTCAATTTAAAACCATCTTTTTCAACTAACGGTGAAATGACATCTGTCACCATATCCCCATAAGGTCCTGGTGCTACGCCAACGACAACCTCTTTTGTAGCACTATCAGAAGATTTTTGTGCCGCTTTTTTATTTTCACCACCGCAAGCTGCCAGCGTTATTACTGCCCCGAGTGTCACAATCCCTGTTACTATTTTTTTCAATTTCATCTTTTTTCCTCCTTTTTTAATTTTCTGCTTTTACTTTGAAAGCTTATAAATAAAAAAGCTCTCGTCCTTATTTTGCCTAAACAAAATAAGGACGAGAGCGTAAGCTTTTCGTGTTACCACCTTTATTCATCGAATAATTCGTCCGACCTCATCATAGTACGTATTCATACTACTGTGCTATAACGGGCACTCCCGTCAACTGCTTGTTCAAAACTCACAGTTTCCTGCTCAAAGACCATTTTCCATATGCCCTTGTTTACTTCTTTTCACCCACCGAAGCTCTCTTTAAAACGCATCATCTGTACTTATCTTATCGTCGCATTTGTGTTATTGCTAGCAATGATAAAGGATTATATGGTTCTCGTCAACCTAAAAATTATAATTTTCTGATATTTCTGTCAATAAAAAAACTGATTACGTCATTTTTATATTGGAATAATGTGATTAAAATACTGTTTTTCTAAAAATAAAATAGACTTGGCAAGCGCCAAAAATATTTTGCCGTCTGCCAAGTCTATGTCACTTATTCGTCTGTTGCCAGTTGTGCTTCATAAGCAGCAACTTTTTCTGGATGATGCTTTTGCAAAAAACGCTTTTTAAAAATTAGAAACTCTTCTAAGTCCATCAAAATATGGTACAGGCGCGCTTTGCGTAAAAATTCTTCTTTGGTTTGCGGCAAACTGGCATCTTCAATCTTTTGCACCAATTGGTCCATCATGTGCAGTTGATGAATTGGTTGATTCATCTCCCCAAAATGGGCCGCAATTTCATTTAAAAAAGCAACAATAACGGCAGAATCGCTCTTAATACGGCGTAATTTTTTTATTTCATAATGCAAATTATGCAAGACATTGCACTGCTGTGTCCGCATTTCAAAATAATCTAAATAAAAATCATCGGTTAGCGGTAAGCGATTTTGCTGGTAGGCAAAAGCTACTTGAGTATAGTTGTGCAACTCTTTTTCCAAGCCGATAATATCATCCCACACGTGATTGTTAACCTCGCTGTCGGCCAAATAGGCAGCTAGTTTTTCAAAAACGATTTTAAACTTCTTTTCGCTGATTGTCCGGCAGTAATTCAAATATTTTTTTTGGCTTTCATAATGCTGAAAGTGATTTACGACAATCGCAATAAAAAGACCAATCACCAAAAGCCAAAATTCATTGATTATCGCTGCTAACGTAAGAGCTTTTCCTGCTAGTAAATGGGTAAGCACAACAGCATTGACCGATAATGTGGGCAATAGATTACGCGCACTTAAACCAAATGTCAAAAGTACGAGAATGACACCATAACTTATCCATTCTAACTGGTGAATGGGTTGGATAAAAAAAGCTAACAAAACCGTTACCAAAAAAGTGCCTATTCGTTGTAAACACAGACGCCACGTTTGCACTTTAGTAGTTGAAATCGTCAATAGCGTGATAATCCCCGCTGAAGCGGCGAAGTTCAATCCTAATAATTCTGCCAGTAAAATGGCCAGGGCACTGCCGATCCCAATTTTTAAAGCATAGCCTAAATGTTGTTGCCACGTATTTTTCGTTAATAAATTCATCAATCGTCTCCTTTATTTTACAATTTTATTTTATTATACTGGAAAAACAACTGTAATTGGGGGTCTACTTTGTTCTTTAAAAGTTCTTTATTTAAAAATGATTCCTTATCTTAACTTTTCAGTAAGCACCACTTTTTTATATCTACATCACGCATTTTGCTTTTTATATTTTCTTTGATAACTTTAAGTTTTTGTATATACAACTATACCAATAAATTATTTTATGTATTAATTACTTATTTAAAAGCAATTTATCACCTATACATAAAAAGAATCATTTGCTATATTATTACAATAGCGGAGGTGATAATTTGGAAAAGAAGTATTACCAATTACTTAAAGAAAAATTTCCAAAAAAAGAACAAGTCTTAACCGAACTGATAAATTTAGAGGCTATTGTGCAATTGCCCAAGGGAACTGAACACTTTGTTAGCGATCTTCACGGAGAATTTGATGCTTTTGATCATGTTTTGCGTAATGGTTCAGGTAGTGTCAAAGAAAAAGTTAAAGAGTGTTTCCAAGCTATGCCCAAAGTCCCGATTACCGATTTATGCACCCTTATTTATTACCCAGAAGAAAAATTGGCGTTACAAAAAGCTTCTTTAAAGCCACAAGCATTAATCGCCTATTATAAAGAAAATATTCCTTATCTTCTGCAAGTTACCAATTATGCTGGACGCAAATATACCCGCTCAAAGGTTCGAAAAGCACTCCCACCGCAATTTGCCTATATTATTGAAGAATTACTAACTGAAGTAGATACAAAAAAAGACAAAATCGATTATTTTACTACGATTGTGAATCGTATTATTGAATTAAACCAAGCACCAGCCTTGATTACTGCCTTATGTAAGACGATACAACGCCTTGTAGTTGATCATCTTCATGTAGTAGGCGATATTTATGATCGGGGACCTAAACCTGATCAAATAATGGAACGCTTAAGCAATTTGCCTTCTGTCGATATTCAATGGGGTAATCACGATATCGTCTGGTTAGCAGCTGTTGCGGGTTCTCCAGTAGCCGCGATGAATTTATTACGGATTTCTTCTCGCTACGGAAACTTAGATATTTTAGAAGAGCGTTACGGTATCAATTTACGCCCTTTAGCGACCTATGCTCAAAAATACTACGAACCAACGCCGGCTTTTAATTTAAAAGCCGAAGACATGCACACATTTTCTGAAGCTGAACAAATTTTATTCAATCAAATTCAGCAAGCAACTGCTATTTTGCAATTTAAATTGGAGGGCCAATTAATCTTGCGCCGTCCGGAATTCTTATTAGACAAACGCAATGTGCTAACGTTTATCGATTATTCCAGTCAAACCATCACGCTTGATGACGTCGTGTATCCACTGGTTGATTTCAATGGCCCTACTGTGGATGAAAAACAACCACTAACCTTAACAAAAGAAGAAGAAACCTTAATTGCCCGTCTCCTTTCTTCCATTCAAGAATCTGAAAAACTAAAACGCCATATGGATTTTATGTTGGCTTCAGGATCTATGTATTTGTGTTATAACGATAATTTACTATTCCACGGGTGTATTCCGTTGCATGAAAATGGCGATTTAAAATCGCTACGAATTAATGGCCACAATTACGCCGGCAAAGCATTACTCGATTTTTACGAAGAACAAGTCCGTAAAAGCTATTTAGACCCTAGTTGCCATGATGATTTTGCCACAGATATGCTGTGGTATTTATGGACCGGGGAAAGTTCTTCACTTTTTGGTAAAGAAGCCATGACAACTTTTGAACGCTACTACATTGCTGACAAAAAAACGCATATTGAAAAGAAAAATCCTTACTATCGCTTACGTAATGATGAAACAATTTGCCAAGAACTGTTAGCCGAATTCGACTTGCCTCATCATGGCCATATTATTAACGGGCATACACCTGTTAAAGAAAAAAAAGGAGAAGATCCAATCAAGGCCAATAGTAAATTGATTGTTATCGATGGCGGTTACGCCAAAAGTTATCAAAAAACGACCGGTATTGCTGGTTATACGTTATTATCCAATAGCTATGGTATGCAACTAGCCGCTCATCAACCCTTCACCTCGGTTGCAGATGCTGTGAAAAACGGGACCGATATTATTTCGGTTAAACGCCTAGTGGATGAAGTTATCCACCGTACGAAAGTAAAAACGACCAATACTGGCGTTAAAATCTGTCACGAAATGGCGGATTTAAGTTATCTCTATCAAAATTTCGACAAAATTTAAGCAAAAAACGCCAAAACAAAACAATTGTTATTGCTAAAACAGGAATTTTATTTCCTGTTTTTTTTGTTTTAGCGATTCTTTTATTCATATATAACCTTAATAAAACAGTATGAAAATCGTTTACATTCATTTTCTTTTCATTATTTTATCAGTTTGAGCGAAAAATGTTGAATTTTATGGCGAAATATCCTAAGATACAAACATCTTACAAAAAGAAAGAAGGATGAAAGATGACTTCAATTTCCGTACAAGATTTTAACTTGCTACGACAAAACGAAGCGCTGAACATCTTAGATATTCGCGATTTACAAGACTTTGAAATGAGCCATTTGCAAAACGCTGTTTCAGTACCAGCGACTAGTCTTCTTAATGAATTAAATAATTTAGATAAAAATGCGACTTACTATGTGATTAGCTATTCCGGACGTCGCTCAGAAATCATCGCGAGTTTCTTAGAAAATCATGGCTTTCACGCCATTCATGTTATTGGCGGTATGCGTGATCTAAAAGAATTAGCAGCTTAAAAAAAGCGCTGTGACAAGTTATTTGTCATAGCGCCTTTTTTTATTGCTCTTCTTCTACGTCTTCTTCGTGATAATATTGGGAGACATCTTTATACCACTCAAAAAGGTGTGTTATTAAAACTTTGGCCGCCGCGTAAACAGGAATCCCCAGAATAACCCCCACGACCCCAAATAATTTACCAGAAGTTAATAATACCAGCAAAATAGTAACCGGATGGACCGAAAGCTCATTGCCTAATACTAATGGCGAGATCAAACGCCCTTCAATAGTTTGTTCGATAACAAAAACTACCAAAACTTTTACCAGCATAATCGGACCCGCAACAATTCCTAAAAACACTGCCGGGACCATTGCTAAAAACGAACCCAAATAAGGAATCAGATTTAAAAAGCCAGCTGCGACACCTAATGTGACCGAATAATCCAAACCAATAATAGAAAAGCCAATAATAAACATAATCGAAACCGCAAAGGCCACTGTTAATTGGCCTCTGATATAAGATGAAACCTGGTCATTCATTTCTCTTAATACTTTTAACGTCGGTTTGCGAACTTTATTTGGCAAGAATTTAACAAAATAAGGTGCTAAATTACGGCCATCTTTTAAAAGATAAAATAAAATAAATGGCATCGTAAAAATCGCTACCAAAGTTGATGCCACTGCCCCGACTATTTTGCCAATGCTAGAAATAGTTGAGCTAGAAATATTACGAATGAAATCTGTCAGCCAGGTTGTGATTTTGTCACCATAACTATCAAACTGATCTTTAAAGGTACCAAACATTGGGTCGTTTAAAATTTCATTGGCCTTTTGGTCGATAACATCCAAATAATTGGGAAAATTATCAATAAAACTGGCAGTTTGTTCGCGAATTTTTGGCACGATAACCACCACACCCCAAGTGATTAAACCAATTACTAATAAAAACAATAAGATGATACTATAAATTCGTTTTAGCCCCTTTTTTTCCAAGTAATCCACCGCGGGGTTCATCAAATAATAAAAGACCCCAGCTAAAACAATGGGTAAGCCCACGACACCGACAAATTGGGCCACTGGCTCAAATAAATACGAAACCTTCGTAAAAGCATTTAAAATCAATAAAATTAATAAAATAATTAACAACGCTGTCACAAACTGATTATTCAAAAACCATTTCCAAAACCACGACAGCCGTTTCTTCTCTTTTTCCATCAGTAACCTCCTTAATTAGTTGTCATTAGTGTTTTTTTTAATGGCGATACGTTCCTAAGCACATTACACCAAATTTTGATTTTATGCGATTTTAGGTTATTTTCCATTTTTTGTTAAAAAAAATTTACCTCTAACATTTAAGGATACGTAATCATCATGCCTACTTCTAAATGGGGAACTTCAAAAGGTGTTAAGTATATCCCATTTACGATGCTGTCAGCTGCTGGTATTTGATCAAATACAAAAGATGCATGTTGAATTTCATGCAGGCCTTTTAATGCCGTATTCCCTAGATGGGTGACTGTATATTTGGCGCTGCCAAAACTGATTTCATCTCCAACTTTTAGCGTAATTTCAGAAGCTGCTGGCACATCTTGAATAATAGCATAAGGTTTTAGCCCAGCTGTGGCGCTTTCATCAAAAAAGATTAAAAGTTTCTCTTTTGGATCAATTGCCTGTTCGCCAATTGCCGTAATTTTTCCTTCTATCATTTGTAGTTGCCTCCTAATTTTAAATTGGTTCTTCTTTCAAATTTTCCAACAGTTTATCGAAGTTATAGCCTGGCTTTAAGTCCTATGAAAGAGACGCCATGCAAATAATCCAACTGTTTTAACAGCCTTCATTATAACATAACTAAACTTTTCTCTGACTTCTAAAGCGGATTCTTTGTGGTAGAATAGAAAAGAGTACGACTTATTGAATGAAAAATTTTTTCTTAGAAAAAGTTTGCAAATAATTATTTAGGAGGAAAAACATGTTACATCACTTATTACTAGGTACTTATACCAGACGTGTCAGCCAAGGAATTTATCGCATTACTTTAGATACTGCAAATGAGCAATTGGTAGACTTGGAATTGGCGACCAAAGAAAATAGTCCAACTTATTTGGCTCAAAGTAAGGCAAAAAATTTATACACTGTAACAGCCGTTGATGGCAAAGGTGGTTGTGGTGCATACGATAAAGATTTCAACTTTTTAAATGCCGTGACAAAAGAAGGCGCACCATTATGCTATGTGGCAGTGGATGAAGAGCGTCAGTTAGTTTATGGTGCAAATTACCATTTGGGTGAAATCAGCGTCTATGGCGTAGAACAAGATGGCAGCTTAAAACCAGGTGTCATTATTAAGCACGATGAACCAACGGGTAGTAATGAAAACCAAGATAATCCTCATGTTCATTATACAGATTTAACCCCTGACAAACGCCTTGTTGTTTGCGACCTTGGTACCGATCGCGTTTACACTTATAATGTCAGTGAAACAGGTGAATTAGATGAAGTGGCGATTTACCAAACCGAAGATGGCGCAGGACCACGTCATTTAGTTTTTCATCCAACAAAAAATATCGCGTATTTATTAGGTGAGTTAAATAGTACCATGACTGTTTTAAGCTATAATCCACAAGATGGTAGCTTTACAGAAATTATGCAAGACTCCTTAATACCAAAAGATTTCACTGGTGCTAACGGTGGTGCTGCAATTCGCATTAGTCAAGATGGTCGCTTCTTATACGCATCCAATCGTGGGCATAATTCAATTGCTGTTTTTGCAATTTCAGAAGATGGTTTGACCATTGAAAAAGTTCAAACGATTAGTACTGAAGGTGAATTTCCACGGGACTTTGCACTTGACCCAAGCGATAAATATGTCGTTTGTGCCAACCAAAACAGTGACAATTTGACACTTTATACGCGCAATCAAGAAGATGGTCACTTAACATTAATTCAAAAAGACGTTTATGCCCCTGAATGTGTCTGTATTTTATTTGAAGACTAACAGTCGAGAAAATTGGAGGAATCCCCCATGTTTACTAAAACCCCTGTTGAATTATTATTAAAAGACTTTTCAAACTTATTAAACAAATGTCAATCCGTTTTTGATTTAGTGATCAGTCGTCGTTATAACGTAAATTTAGCGATTTTAACTACGGCTGAAGCCTACGCTATTGCTGAAAAGGCGTATGTCCGTTGTGATCAAAATGTCCAATTACAAACTAAAGAAGTTGAAGCTTTCGTTAACGCTTTTGACGATTTTTATTTTGAGCTAAAGCAAGTTTTATTCCACGACGACGATGATATTCCAAGTTTTAAGAAACGTCTAACTACAATGCAAGAACAATATGAATTGTTAACACAATCATTTAATTTGTTATAGGAGATTATACAATGAATCAACAAGAAGCTTTGGATCGCTTAAAAGAAGAATTAAACCTGCCCTTTTTTAATGGCAAAATTGAAGAAAAAGAATATAGCGAAGAAGAGTATCAAAAAATGAAAAATGATTTGATTAAATACTTTGACGACTATGTTCGTAATGTGGAAAATTAAATCCATCTATTCTATTTTTGATAAGTAGTGCGATTTTAACGCCTTCTTTAGTTTAATTCAGTTAAATCAAACTAAAAAACAGCCGGACTACCTTTTTTGGGTAGGTTTAGTACCTCAAAAGTCAGAATTTTTCTCTAACTTTTGCTGGGAACTTCAAAACACCGGCTGTTTTTATTTTTAGTGAATTTTCCTAGTTACTTTTTTAATTCCAAAAATTTTGTCGCGACGTTATTTAAAAATGTTTCATCGTGCTCAATGATCACCATAGTAGGCTGGACGGCTTTTATAACGGCTTCAAGTTGTTCTTGATTAAAGACATCCAAATAATTTAGCGGTTCATCCCAAATAAACAATTCTGCCGGACTTGCCAAAGACTTCGCCAATTCTACTCGCTTACGCTGTCCCATGCTCATATCTTCAATTTTATTATAGAAAACTTCTCGCTCAACACCCAGTTTACGTAAATTATTTAACAAGTCTTCGTAATTCAGGTGGTGACTTTCCGCAAATTCTGTTAAAGTCCCGGTATTATCTTCGTAATTTTGACGCAGATAGCTAATAGTAAGATTTTGCGGGCGATTCAAAATCCCTTGGCTATTACCGGTAAAATGTTCCATTAAATAATGGATTAAAGACGATTTACCAGCACCGTTGATCCCTTTTATTGCCAGGCGTTCCCCTTGACGTAATTCAAATGAAACGGGTTGAAATAGTGGGGCATTTTCGCCATAGACTAACGTTAACTCTTCTGCTTGTAACAATAACTTATGATGCGTAGGAGCAAAATTCATTTGCAGCCTATCGACTGTTTCAATGTCTTTTAATAGCTCTGCTTTTTGCGCAGCTTGATCTTCTAGTCGATTCACAATTGCTTTGGAACGTTTCATAGTGCGGGCCGCATCCGCTCCCACTGCCCCTTTATTCACGCGGCGCTTTTCTGTATCAATAAATCCTTTTGATTTTTTCGTCTTATCCCCTTCGCGAGAGCGGGCCCACTCCGCTTTTTCAGCTGCGGTTTGTTGCAGGCGCCCAATTTCTTTTTTCAATTTAGCATTTTGTTCCAACTCATATTTATCCCGCAATTGCTTTTGTTCTTCATAAACAGAAAAATTACCTTGATATAAAACCAATTGACTTTTTTCAATCGATAAAATATGATCTACCACTTCATCCACAAAATGACGATCATGGCTTACCACAATAAAGCCTTGTTTTTTTCGTTTTAAATACTTTGCAACTTGCCTTCGCCCCATGACATCTAAGTGATTGGTCGGCTCATCAATTAACGGGAAGTTTAATTCATCCACAAACAATAACGCTAGTAAAACCTTCGTCTGTTCCCCACCGGAAAGACTGACAAAGGGGCGCCACAAAATTTCAGGATCTACGCCGAGTAAATTTAGTTCACGTTCTAGTTGCCATTGTTCAAAATTTACTACTTCTTGTAACGCATAAAAGGTTAGCTGCCCTTTGTCTTGCAATTGCTGAGGGAAATAGGTAAACGACATTTGATGCGTAATCTGGCCTTCATAGGGAAATTTACCCTGTAGTAGATTTAAAAGCGTCGTTTTTCCCCGCCCATTACGACCAATCAGCCCTAGTTTCCAACTTTCATCAATTACCAAATTACTATGATCAAAAAGTAAAACACCCTGGTTGTCAAAACCAAACGTCAAATCGTGTATTTTTATTACGGTCATCTTATCACCTCATATAAAAACTGTGGAAATGTACTTATTTAATTCGTGCTAACTAGCGAAAGTATATTTCCAAGTCAGACATTGCTACACATAAATACTGGTCCCATTTTTATCTTTTACAACAATATAAAAAAGGACCGTCCTATTTTCAGGAACGGTCCCCACTTTGGGTTATTGACAAATAAGGCAGATAAAAAGACCCTACAAAGTCATTGAACCAATCCTGAAAATCTGCACACGAATACCTTGGTCGTTCCAAGTTTTTCGTCTAAATGCAGCTTCAATAAATTGGTTAAATAATCAATGCAGGATCCCTCATTTCGTTTTTAGTAATTTAAGATTAGCATGATTTTCAATTCTTGGCAATTTTTCTGAAGTGAAATTAAAAATTGGAACAAACCTATTCAAAAAAATTGCGCCACCTTACAATAAAAAAACATATACTTTATTTTTTATCATTTTTTTGATTTTTAATTTCTTTTATAAGTTAAAAACAAGAAAATTCATTTCGTAACTTTTCATCTAAAAAAAGAAATATGACGCTCGTTTTTCTTATTTTTAGGCATAAAAAAAACCATTGGGTTGGTTAGGCCCAATGGAAAAAGGAGTAATTACTCTCAAATGGAGTAAAATGAAAAATAAAAAGGTTGTTGTTGGTTATGTATTTAATATAAACGACAAGTGCTTTTTTGTCATAAAAATAACGTTACAGTTAAATTAGATAACTCTCGTTTTGCTAATTATCCCATTTCCCCAGGATTTATTTGCTCACTTTAGGTGAATAAAATTCATTTCTCCCTTCATTTTCACCTAATAAGAAAAGCTGAAGGAATCGGTCAACCCTGAGCTAAAAAAAAAATTTGCTAAAATGGATGCTTCATTTTCGCAAATTTAGTTTTTTTGGCCGAAGGGTTGATTCGTGAAGCTAGACAGTCAGAAAAGCTTTTCGGACTCGCTTAGCTTTTAAGCATTAAGGCACAATTGCAATAAATTGCTTTTTTTAATTTCTTGCAATTGTGTTCTATTGTCGCCGAGAGTTAGTCCATAAAGCTAGGCATAAAAAAGGCTAGATAGTGAAAAAAGCAGTCAAAGCAATATTTTTTGTGACAATTTTATACTGCCTTGATAGCTTACAAAAAGAACCTTGAAAAAATTAACAAAAATTTTCAAGGTTCTTTTTTTAGTTTAAGAATGAAACGACAATAAACTTTTTATTTTTTGCCTAATAATAAGTTTGTCATTCGTTGAATAGAAAATGAGATTTCGTCGGTTGCTTCGTCTTGTTTTGTTTCAGAAGCATCAAAAGCCTTCGTATCAATCCCATTTTCTGTTTGTAAACTGGCAATCATTTCATCACAGCCAGCAACATATTTTTCATAAGAACGTTGAAATTTTTTATGAATTCCCATTACTTTTGCAGGTGGACGCAGTTTTTCAATTTGCGCTAACATTGCTTTGTATTTTTTTGTGCCGGCAGCAAATACATCTACGACTTCCACAATCTTTTCTGGCGTCAAATTTGCTAGTTCATTTGTATCAATAGCAGTGCGAATAATTTCATAATGCGGGTTCATTTCTTCCCCGATTTTTTCTGTATCTTGTACGATATCATTAATATTTTGGACATAATAACCAAGATTTGGTCTCACAGTTATTCCTACTTTCTTTTTTTGTGATAATTTCATTTTAGCGGTTTTTCTACTAATAAGAAAGTATTCTCTAAAAAAAGGGTTATTTTTTGCATTTTTTCTAAGAGTCTTGGAAAATATAGATAAAGGTGGTGAATGAAGATGGCACAAGCAAAATCACTTCAAGCATATGCCAAATTAAGTAGTGCTGACACGCTCACAAATATGAACAGCACAAAAGCCGGACTAACTGAGGCGGAAGTAAAAAGCAGGTTGGCGAAATACGGAAAGAATGTGATTGCTGCCACAAAAAAGCAATCACTATTAAAAGTGTTTTTAACTAACTTTACAAGTATGATGGCAATTTTATTGTGGGTAGCTGGCCTCATCGCCTTAATGACTGGTACGCCAGAATTAGGAATTGCGATTTGGCTTGTCAATTTGATTAATGGCGTTTTTAGTTTTTGGCAACAATATCGCGCCCAACAGGCTACCAGTGCTTTACAAAAAATGCTGCCTAGTTACGTTAAAGTCATGCGAGCAGGACAAACAAATAAAATTTTAGCCGCCGACTTGGTACCCGGAGATATTGTTTTATTAAATAGTGGTGATAATATTCCCGCCGACGGTCGCTTACTTTCTGCCGATAGTCTGGAAGTAAACCAATCTTCATTAACTGGTGAATCTATTACTGTCAATAAAGAAACCGATCCACAAACCGACGCAGCCTTAAAAAACGCTGGTAAGTACGCCGAAGCAAATTTGGTTTATGAAGGTACATCGGTGGTCAATGGCAGTGGCTCCTTTGTCGTTTTAGCTACTGGAATGCACACTGAATTTGGCCAAATTGCCAGTTTGACTACTTCTGTTGCAGCTGTTAAAAGTCCGCTGCAAAAAGAATTGGATATATTAACACGGCAGCTTTCTTTAATTGCTATTGTTATTGGGGCATTGTTTTTTGTCGCCGCTGTCTTTTTTGTCGGATATCCCTGGCCTAAAGCTTTCATTTTTGCGTTGGGAATGATTGTTGCCTTTATTCCTGAAGGCTTATTACCAACCGTTACCTTATCTCTTGCAATGGCTGTCCAAAAAATGGCCAAAAAAAATGCGTTAGTAAAACATTTGAATAGTGTAGAAACTTTAGGCGAAACTACGGTCATCTG
The DNA here is from genome assembly GCF_017316025.1 of Candidatus Enterococcus myersii. Taxonomy (GTDB): domain Bacteria; phylum Bacillota; class Bacilli; order Lactobacillales; family Enterococcaceae; genus Enterococcus_C; species Enterococcus_C montenegrensis. Next base: position 170,754 of record NZ_JAFLVT010000001.1, on the reverse strand, counting down.
TTCTGATAAAACAGGTACTTTAACCAAAAATGAGATGACCATCGAAAAAGTTTGGCTTCCAACAGATGATTACACAGTTTCTGGTACTGGTTATGAACCTAACGGCATCGTGACAAAAGCTGGTAAAAAAATAGATTTAGCGCAAGAGCATGACTTATTACAACTGATTCGGATTGCCAGTCTATGTAATGACTCAGCCATTGAAGAAAAAGAAAATCACTACCAATTAGTGGGTAGTCCCGATGAGGGCAGTCTTTTGATTTTGGCTGCTAAGGCTGACTACGATCTAAGGGATGAAAGGAAAAATTATCCCCGTTACAACGAACTTCCCTTTGACTCAAAACGCAAACGCATGTCAACTATCCACCAAAATAATGGGCAAAACTACGTCTTTACCAAAGGTGGCATTACCGAAGTTTTAAGCTGTTGTCAAAGTTATTTAAAAAATGGGCAAGTCATCCCCTTAACTGAAGCTGTAAAAAAAGAAATTTTAGCTAAAAATGATGATTTGGCAAAAGAAGGCTTACGTACTTTAGCATTTGCTGATCGTATTTTACAGACAACAACAAATTTAACCATTGAAAATTGCGAACAAAATTTGACTTTTGTCGGTATCACCGCCAGTCAGGATCCACCGCGGGAAAATGTCATGGAGGCAATTCAAAGATGTCATGATGCCTCCATTCGAATCATCATGGTAACTGGTGATTACGGTCTAACTGCCAAAAGTATTGCCCGCAAAATCGGCATCGTCAAAGGCGCTGACGTCCGGGTAATTACCGGCGATGACTTAGCTAATATGTCTGATTCAAAATTAAAAGAAAATTTAACACATGAAATTATTTTTGCTCGCGTTGCTCCTGAACAAAAATACCGCGTAGTCTCTCTATTGCAAAGTTTAGGTGAAATCGTTGCTTCCACAGGTGATGGGGTCAACGATGCACCGGCCTTGAAAAAAGCGGATATCGGTGTTGCGATGGGAATCACCGGAACCGATGTCGCCAAAGAAGCAGCCGATATGATTTTAACCGATGATAATTTCACATCTATTGTAAATGCAATTGAAGAAGGGCGGACGGTTTACAACAATATTCGCAAATTTTTATTGTATATCCTAAACAGCAATATGCCAGAAGCAGTCCCTTCTTTATTGTTTTTATTATCAAAAGGTATGATTCCCTTACCTTTAACTGTTATGCAGATTTTAACAATCGATTTGGGTACTGATATGTTACCTGCTTTAGGGTTAGCAACTGAACAAACTGAACCCGGTACTATGAAAAAACCGCCCCGTAAGCGGACAGAACATTTATTAACCAAGCAAATTATTTTAAAGGCCTTTGCTTGGTATGGTCTTTTAGCCTCCATTATTTCAATCGGCGCCTATTTCTTTGTCAACCATTTAAACGGCTGGCCCACGACTGCCTTAGCTACTGACGGCACCGTTTATGCCATGGCCACAACTATGACCTTAGCTGCAATTGTCTTTTGCCAAATTGGCGCTGTTTTTAACTGTCGCACCGCAGAACAATCACTTTTTAAAATTGGTTTTTTCTCAAACAAACGAATCTTAGGCGGTATTTGTTTTGAAGTGATTTTAATTGCATGTTTGATGTATGTCCCGTTTTTACAAAAATTATTTGGCACCACCGGCATTCAACTACAAGATTGGCTATTTCTAATTTGTATTCCTCTACCTCTGATTATAATTGAGGAAATCCGCAAGAAAATGATTCGCAAAGCTTAAATTTAGCAAAAAAACCATCAAGGCAGACCTTGATGGTTTTTTTAGCTTATTTTTAATGAACAGGATGAGCTGCATGTGTTTGGCGATGATTTAAAATAAAGCCTACTACAATGGTAATGACCGGTGCCAACAAAGGAAAAAAGGCAAAAGGGACATACGCCATAGCACTCACTTTTAAAGTACCCGCGATAAATGTACCGCTAACCCCCCAAGGAATCAACGCATTCACACTAGCACCTGCATCGGCTAAAGTTCTAGTTAAATAGCGATTGTCTAATTTCGCTGTTTCAAAAGATTTTTTGAATGTTTCTCCCGGTAAAATAATCGATAAGTACTGTTCCCCCACAATAATGTTTACCCCGATACTGCTAAGAGCGGTCAAACCGATCAAACGAGACGGACGATCCATTTTACTTTTTAGTGCTTCAACAATATTTTCCACAATTTGATATTTCAATAATAAGCCGCCTAAAGCCAACGCTAAAATAATGAGACTGGCCGAACCCAACATACTCATAATACCACCACGGGATAAAAGTGTATTCAACTTCTCACTAGCTGTTTTGGCCGTAAAACCATTCATTAAAATAGTGGCAACTTTTTGCACCGTTAAAGTATGATCATGAATAAAACTAAGTCCAATCGCAACGCTGGCGCCTGTTAATAGTGTCGCAATCGCTGGAATCTTCTTGACTGCCATAATAAATAATATAATCAAAGGAATTAACGTCCAAGGTGAAATCCAAAAATTATTTTCCATATTGGCAATCATTTCATTCACACTCGTCAAATTAGCTGTTTTACTTGTATGACCTAAAAAGACGTATAAAATAAAACTAATCACAAAAGCAGGTAAATCGGTGAAACGCATATTGGCAATATGTTGAAACAAATCAATTTCGCCAATTCCAGCTGCCAGATTGGTCGTATCTGATAGCGGTGAAATATTATTGCCTAAAAAAGCCCCCGAAACAACTGCTCCTGCTGTATACGCATCGTGAAAGCCTAAAATATGGCCAATCCCTAAAAAAGCAATTCCGATCGTGGAAATTGTTGTAAATGAACTTCCTACGGTTAACCCGACAATCGAACAAACGACAAAAACTGTTGGTAAGAAAAAACGTACCGAGATAATTTTAAACCCATAAACCATGATCGTCGGAATTGTTCCTGCTAAAATCCAAGCGGCCACTAACACGCCAATTAATAAGAAAATAATGATGGGAATAATACCTGGGGTAATGCCACTGATAATCCCTCCATGAATATCATCCCACGAAAATTTTTTCATGCGACCATATAATAATAGCAGCATGAAAACAAATAAAATCGGAACATGAGGACTTAGCTGAAAGCCGATAATTAATATTCCCAAAATTGCTAACATGGCTGCCAAAACCGCAGCACTTTCTTTGGTTGAAATTTTTTTCATGTAAATACCTTCTTTATTTTTTCAAAGTAAAAACGCCCTGCCGCAAGGACTTACGACAGAACGCTTAGTAAATTGTTAATGACTATGGTGCAAGTGGTCTGCAGAAGAGTCAGTAACAGCAACTTTCCAGTCATTTTTCTTAAAGTGATTAATGACCAAAGGAATAACAAACATCACAACTGCAATAGCTGCAACTAACAACGCATTCGCTAAAGTAGATGTCCGTAATGTCGCATACGTAACGACAACGATTGAAAATAGCAACATGATGCTAACAACCCATACAAAAGCATTCCCTTTTTTACCAATTCGGTAAGGACGAGCCATTTCAGGATGATGTTTCCGTAATTCTAAAACGGAAATTGCAATTAGAACATATACGATACAATAAACGATTGTCGTAGCGTTCGTTAAAGTTAAGAAAACAGTGCTGACATCATCCATAACCCCATACAATAACGCAAATAGTGAAATAACGATCGATTGCGTCAAGACAACATTTTTAGAAACGCCATATTTATTTTCTTTTTGGAAGCCAAACTTAGGTGGTAAGAAACCTTCTCTTGCAACTTGAATAATAGTTTTTGAAGGACCAGTTACCCAAGCAGAAAGTTGTAACAAGACACCAATAAACACCATGAAACTGAAAATATTACCAATAATTTTTGGCAGACCCAAAATTTCGCAATAAATGATGATTGGTTGGGTAATATTGGCCAATTCCATTTTGCCCGCTGGGACTACATTGGCAACAAGCATTGCATTAATAACGTTTAGTAAAACTAAACCAATTAAAGCGATGAAAACTCCCTTGGTATAATTTTTCGTAGAATCTTTCAAACGAGGCATATAAACTGAACTCATTTCAATCCCAACGAAAATAAAGCTAATACCTGCTAAATATTTTAATGTTTCAATATGTTGCAAGTCTGGTAAAACCTTTGACCAAGAAAAAGCACCCAAATATCCATTTGATACTAAGCCAACCTTGAAAAAGGCAAATAAGCCAAGTACAAACATTACAACAACGGGGATATATACGCCTAACCAAACGCCGATGTTACCACCGACTTTGGCCATATCAAATTTTAAATTCAAAATGGTAATAATCCAGTAAATAATTAAAATACAAGCTAAAACAAACCAGTGATTATTGCCTAATGCGACATTACCAAATGTATTTCCTAAAAGTGGGCCTAAAGTTGAGGCTACCATTACCATTCCTGGGAACATTTGCACCCATAGTAACCACGCAACTACAAAACCCCATTTGCTACCTAAGGCAGTTTTTACCCATAATTGTGGGCCGCCTTCTTCTGGCAACATGGTAGAAAGTTCACCGGAAATCATTGAGATTGGGCCGGCAAAAAAGACAACTGCAAAAATTGAATAGAAAATTAATGTCCATCCAACTGCTGCTAAAGTTGGGATACTCCGAACGGTGGCACACAAAGCCATTGTTAGACCAATAAAAGTCCCCAAACTAATTTTATTAATATCTGACTTACTCACTTTTGACACGCTCCTTAAAATTGGACCGCAGTCGATCAGTTACCTGACGGCAACTGACCCTGCCGTCTACTGACTGATTAGTGTGCTGAATGTACTAATTTTTCTGCATAGATTTTTTCCAATTTTTCTTGAAGCGCAACTTTGATTTTTTCAGCATATTGTTCAAAGTTTTCTTCTTTATTCATATATGGTGTCATTACGCTGGCACGCAATACGGTAATTTTTTCCACCCGACGCCATTCAGCATCTGAAAAACCAAGTTGGTTAACAAATTGTAATGGGCTATCACCATAATCAGGCACAGCAAAGTCAGTATGTGAAGTTAAGAATTCATTACCATAAATGCTTCCCTTGACATATGAAGAGTAGTCATAAACATCATGATTTAATTTATTCATTGCTTCTAAATCATCATTACCTTTTTCTTTGAAGACATAGTCTACCATGTTGAAATCAGGATAAGTTAATGGGTGTACTTCAATTTCTTTATCGCCAACTTTAAAGGACAAGTTATTTAAGAAGTTAAAGAAACGGTGTGAACCTTCAATAGATGCCCCCATTAATTTACCATACCCGGCAACATTCAATGGTAAAACATGATGTGCAGCCCAAACACTGGCAGCTGTTGCACCGGCTTTGGAACCTTCTAAGATATAAGCGCCTAGTAAGGCAGGAATATCAGCGCCTTTTTCAAAAACGTAAGTTGCAAAATAAGAAATTACGTCCCGCATCCGAATATCTTGGATAACAATCCCACCAGCAGAATAAGGAACATAACCCATTTTATGCGGGTCAATTGTAACAGATTCAGCTTCTTTTATGGCACGATAAGCATTGTACACTTCTTCTAAAATATAATTTTTATTTTCAGTGAAGACCCCATTTTCAAAATGAACATCTTTTAATTCTTCAAATGGGATAAAGTTATTATCTTCGTCTAAGAAAATGGCACGACCATAACCACCATAAGCAGCGTCTACGTGCAAGTAGAAATAAATACCGTCTTTTGCTAAAACGTCGCGTAGGGCAGCAATTTTATCGATTGGGTCGATTGCGCCTTCTTCTGTTGAACCAACAACACCCACAACACCTAAGATTGGTGTTTTATCAGCGGCTAAATTGCGCACGATTTTTTCAAGTTCATTAACATCCATCCGGTAATTGTGATCCACTGGTACTGGAATAACTTGATCCAAGCCAATCCCAATAATGTCAGCAGCTTTCAACCATGAGTAGTGTTTTGTTTGTGGAACTAACCATTTTCCTAATTTTTCTAGGTTTTTACCACTACGGGCAGAAGCAGCTTTAATATCATCAATTTTTTCGGGCACTGTTGCAAGTAAGTCCATAATTTCTTTCGTAGACAAATTCAAAAGTTCCCATTCTGACTTACCACTAACCAATTCTGGTGTAACTTCTTTCATGGCAAGCGGTAATGATTTAATGTTGCGGGCATACCATAAGCCTTCTAAGTTTGCTAAAGAACCGTCAGCAACAATATGTCCCCAACCATCGCTATAGCTCATTAATTGCGCAAATTCACGCCCTACTTCTTCTTCCATTTGGCTTGTAGCAGGAGATGATTCATAGGCTACGTTATTGCCGTTCCAAAGCATAGCAAAGTTATAGGCTAACAATGATGGCATTAACGTTTCTGAGTTCATATGTCCCCAGTAACGTCCGGCAGTATGCCATGGGACAGAATGACTGCGCATCCGTGATGAAATTTCAGATAAAACATCTTCCATTTTGTTGACAGTGTTTTTAAAACTTTCACTGCTTTTTTCTTCAGGCGTAATAATTGGCATGTCTTGTGGCATGTAATTTTGGCGCCAGCCTAAATGCTCGTCTACTAATTCGTTTAACAAAGCTTTGTAAATTTGGCCATTTTCAGCTTTGTCCCCAATAAATAGGGCATTTAGATTCAAATCGTTTCCTTGTTCACTCATGATGAACTCCTCCTAAAAAAGTATTGATAAAAATTTTGTCGTCTGTAGGTTACACCTGTTCTTTTTAAAAGGAAAATCATATCTGGACTGTTTTTTAATCAAATTCTTAATTGTTAAATTGTTTTAAAGTTCAAGTCAATTGTGAAAATTTAATAAACCAGTCCGCATGATACTTTTTATCTGAAAATTCTAAACAGATGTAAAAACAATCGTTATTTTAAGTGGCGGAATTTTAGTCAATTTTTTTATTCGTGAATTATTTTTAGGTTAACCTCAATCTGATAGTCATTATCTTTGTGAAGTCATTTTATTTTACATACGATAAAAAAAGAGCACTCTGTCAAGACAGAATGCTCTTTTTCGTAACGTATTAACAGTGATCTTTACTTTTTTAAGACCAGTTCATCATTTGAAATGGAAAATGAAAATCATTGTTTTTCAAGGTAAAAAATTATTGAATTCTAATTTAATACTTTGGCCAAAAAGTATTTTTTCTTACCTTTTCTGATAACAACGAATCTTCCTTCGAAATGATCAGATGGTGTTACGACAAAATTTAAATCAGTGATACGATCACCGTTAATACTTATAGCTCCGTTTGAAACATCTTCTCGTGCTTGACGTTTTGATGGTTCAATTTTTGTTGCTACTAATAATTCCACGATATTTTCAGGGTCGTTGGAAATTTCAACTGTTGGCATTTTGCCAAAACCTTGTTCAATTTCAGTAGCATTTAAATCTTTGATATTACCAGAGAATAACGCTTCGGTAATTTTTTGCGCTTCGTCTAAATCTTCTTGGCTGTGAACAAAGCGGGTCACTTCTTCAGCTAAGCGGCGTTGTGCTTCCCGTTTTTCCGGTTCAGTCGCAACTTTTTGCGCTAATGTATCGATTTCTTCTTTATCTAAGAAAGTAAAGAATTTCAAGTATTTAATGACATCCCGATCATCTTGGTTCAACCAAAATTGGTAGAATTCAAATGGGGAGGTTTTCTTAGGATCTAACCAAACAGCGCCTCCGGCAGTTTTGCCAAATTTCGTTCCATCTGCTTTTAGCATTAAAGGAATTGTTAAACCAAAGGCTTCTGCTTCTGGTCCTTCTAATTTTCTGATCAAATCAAGACCAGCTGTAATGTTTCCCCATTGATCGGCACCACCGATTTGAAGTTGTACACCAAAAGTTTTGAATAGGTGTAAAAAGTCGATGGATTGTAAAATTTGGTATGTGAATTCGGTAAAGGAAATCCCCACTTCCAAACGACTTGAAACAATATCTTTTGCCAACATTGTGTTAATGTTGAAGTTTTTACCGTAGTCTCTTAGAAATTCCAATAATGAAATTTTTGATAACCAGTCAAAGTTATTTACAAAACTGATGTTAGCATCTTTACCAAATAACTTGCGCATTTGATTGGATAATGCATCCACATTATGTTGCACTGTTTCCATTGTTTGCAAAGTTCTTTCTGTTGTACGACCACTAGGATCCCCAATTGTTCCTGTTCCACCACCGATTAAAATATAAGGACGGTGGCCCGCCAATTGAAATCTTTTCATCATCATGAAAGGAATTAAATGTCCAATGTGCATGGAATCACCTGTTGGGTCGACACCACAATAAAGCGCAATGCTCTTTTCATCTACGAGTTTACGTAGACCTTCTTCATTGGTTTGTTGGTTGATGGCATCCCGCCACGTTAATTCATCAATAATATTCATCTTATTGACCTCCGTCTATATTTATGAAAGCAGTAAACTGCTGGCATAGCAAAATTTTATTTTGTTATTAAAAAATGTTTTTTATTACACGACGTTCAAATGTAAGTAATTTTTAATTTAGGATATAAAAAAAATCCCTTGGCAAAATTGCCAAGGGACGAAAATTCGCGGTACCACCCAAATTATATGCTATAAAAGCTAGCATATCACTCAAACATTTAACGCTGTCGCGCGGCTTTACGCCAAGACTCCGGAAGTGTAATTCACACAATTAGCATGTACTGGTTTGCAGCTCCACCAGCTCTCTTTAACAGCGGCTATTGTCCTACTGTGTTTCCATCACAGTCATCATTTATTAATGTGTCTACATCATAAAACTGTACAATCGGTTTGTCAACAAGAAAGACGTTATTTTTTTCAGAATAACATTTTTTGAAATAAAAATTACAGCGCTATTTTCCCCAAAAAAATTAGCTGTCACAGCATAATTATTCATAGTGAATAAGCTATGGTACATCACTTTGACAAGCTTTTTCCATCGGTATAAAAATTGCAGGTGTCACCGACAAACACCTTACTATAAAATAACAAAAAAAAGGCTGGGATAATAGGATAATCCCAGCCTCTTTCACTTTATTTATTCTTTACCCATCGCTCTTTGGAAAGCTTTCACAATTTCCACGACTGGAATAATCGCAAAGGATGAACCAACAACAATTCCCCATTGATATAAATCAAGATGTGCAACGCGGAAGATATCATTTAATCCTGGTACAACAATGATTACCATCATCAAGAAGAATGAAAGTAAAATTGCCCAGTTGAATGATTTGTTGCGGAATGGCCCAACTTTAAATAAGGATTGGTGAACAGATTTCACGTTAAATGCGTGGAATAACTGCATCAAGCCTAGGGTTGCAAATGCCATGGTTAAAGCATCACTATGAATTGCTTCATAAGTTGCGTGTACTGGCCACTGGATAGCAGACCAATAAACAAATAAAACCGTAGCCGCTTCTAAAATACCTTGATAAATGATACTTGAGAAGACACCGCCAGAAAACAAGTTGGAGTTGCGTCCTCGTGGTTTATGACTCATTAAATCTTTTTCAGCCGGTTCCATTCCCAAAGCAATTGCTGGGAAAGTATCCGTTACTAGGTTAATCCACAATAAATGAATTGGCAATAAAGTATCCCAATTTAACATCGTTGCAATAAACAACGTCAAAACTTCACCCAAGTTAGCTGCCAATAAATATTGAACAGCTTTTTGAATATTAGAGAAAACTTTACGACCTTCTTCTACAGCCACAACAATTGTTGCAAAGTTATCATCAGCTAAGACCATATCAGAAGCCCCTTTAGAAACTTCTGTACCGGTAATACCCATACCAACACCGATATCTGCTTGTTTTAAAGCCGGAGCATCATTAACACCATCGCCTGTCATCGCAACAACTTTGCCTTCTTTTTGCCACGCTTTAACGATACGCACTTTGTGTTCTGGAGACACACGGGCATAAACAGAATAGTTTGCAACTTTTTGCGCAAACTCATCGTCAGACATTTGATTTAATTCAGCACCTGTTAAAACGGCAGCATCATCCCCGGCTTTAATAATCCCAAGACGTGCCGCAATTGCTTCTGCGGTATCTTTGTGGTCACCAGTAATCATAATCGGACGAATACCGGCTTCTTTGGCTACCTTAACAGCATCTGCAGCTTCAGAACGTTCTGGGTCAATCATGCCGACTAAACCCGCAAAGATTAAATCATTTTCGACTACTTCTGTTTCTAAATCAGTTGGAATAGCGTCCACATATTTATACGCCATACCTAAAACACGCAATGCTTGTTTGGCCATATCTTTGTTATTGCTCAAGATTTTTTGTTCTTCAGCGTTTGTCATTGGTTTTACTTCATCGAATACTTGATACTGTGTGCAACGACCTAGTAAAACATCTGGTGCGCCTTTAACAGCAACTAAATAGCGACCATCTGCTTCTTGGTGAATGGTTGACATTAATTTACGATCTGAATCAAAAGGTAATTCTGCAACCCGTGGTTCTGCTGCTACTTTTTCAGTAACATCAAAGCCTTGTTCTTGTCCAAATTTCACAAGTGCAGTTTCTGTTGGGTCCCCAATTAATTCGCCTTCTTGACTGAATTTTGTGTCATTGGCGTAGTTCATAATTTTAAGGGCCATATTGTTATCTGGAATATGTTCAGACGATGGATATTGACGATCATTGGTATAAAGTTTTTCAACTGTCATTTGGTTCAGCGTTAACGTCCCTGTTTTATCTGAGGCGATGATATCTGTTGAACCTAATGTTTCTACCGCTGGTAATTTACGGATAATCGAATTACGTTTTGCTAATACTTGCGTACCTAAAGCTAAAATAATTGTAACGATTGCTGGCAAACCTTCTGGAATTGCAGCAACGGCTAGAGATACAGAGGTCAATAGCATATCCATCCAAGGTGTACCGTTAACTAAAGTTCCAAACAGGAACATGATCACAGCAATAACTAAAATTGCAGCTGTTAAGAATTTACCTAAGTGATTCAAGTTATTTTTCAGTGGTGTTTCGGTTTCATCCGCAGCTGCCAACATACCTGCAATCTTACCAACTTCGGTATTCATCCCTGTATTTACAACTACACCTTTACCACGACCATAGGTAACATTACTGTTGGAATAAGCCATATTAATACGGTCGCCAATACCAATTTCAGTACCTTCTAAAACAACCAATTCTTTTTCTACTGGTACAGATTCTCCAGTCAAAGCCGCTTCTTCAATTTTTAAAGAACTAGACTCAATCAGACGCATATCAGCTGGAACAACATCGCCGGCTTCTAACAATACGATATCCCCAGGCACAAGATCTGTACTCTTAATTGATAACGCATGACCGTCTCTTACAACATTGGCATTTGGTGTGGACATGTCTTTTAAAGCTTCAATCGCAGCTTCTGCTTTTGACTCTTGGACAACACCCATCACTGCGTTAATAATGACAACTAGCAAAATAATGATGGAATCAACCGGCTCGTGAGGCGCAGAAATAATTGCGGCAACCAATAAAACTAAAATCATCAAGTCTTTGAACTGTTCAAAGAACTTTTGGACCATTGATTTTTTCTTGCCTTCTTCCAGCTCGTTTTCACCGTATTCACTTAGACGCTTTTTGGCTTCTGCGGCACTTAGACCGTCAGCAGTTGCATCTAACTCTTTTAGAACCTCATCTGGCGTTTGGGAATAAAACGCTTGGCTCAACTGCTGTTTTTTGTTTTCTTCTGACAATTTTGTTCCTCCTTTGAAATTATCATCCACAAGTCAGCTAAAAAAAATAGACTTGTGTATGTGCATAACATACATAAGTCTCACTAATTAAGGCAACACCAGAAAGTTAATTTCGGTTGGTGATGTTGCCACAGCTTATGCTGCTAGTTACTCCCTCATGAAAACATATAAATACAAGAAACATTATATAGTAGATTGCAGCCATGGGCAAATACTTTTCGCAAAAATCCATGGTAGAAACAAATTAAGGTTAGCTTTTTTTCGCGCTTCTTTTTCCTAAAAAAAACGCTGATTAAATAATCTTTGCCACTAGCTTTCAACTCTTTAAAAGTTAGAAGAAAATTTTCGAAAATTGTTGCACAAATTTTTGAAAATTCTATACTTTACTTACAGTTTAAATAAAATAATAAAATAAGCCATATTACTTACGTGAAAACGTAAGTAATATGACTCGTTTCATTAGGCGATCACTGAACCATTTGGCATTTGTTTTGGTGCCTCCACAATGGCTAAGTTTCCTTTTTCATCTTCTGCTGATAAGATCATCCCTTGACTCACTTGTCCCCGCATTTTTCTTGGTTTCAAGTTCGCTACGATTACGACCTTTTTACCAATCAGCGCTTTAGGATCAGGATAAAATTCCGCAATCCCCGATAAAATTTGGCGATCTTGACTGTCACCAGCAGCTAGACGAAATTGTAATAATTTGTCTGCCCCTTTGACTTTTTGACAGTCAATAACCTCTGCGACTTTCAATTCTACTTTATCAAAATCATCGTATTTAATTTGTTTTTCTTTTACTGAAACCAATTCCGTTTCTTCTGGATCCCATTTTACTGCTTCTTCTGGGTTACTTACTCCTTCAGTCATTTTCTTTTGAATGTAAGCAACTTCTACTTCTTGATCCAAACGAGGGAAAATTGGCGTACCTTTGGCAACAACTTTCGTATCACGTGGAAATTCCCCAAAACGTAGATCTTTTAAGTCCATTGTTTCTGGATCCAAGCCTAATTGTTGGAAAATTTTCTTTGGTGTTTCAGTCATAATCGGTTGTAATAAAATTGCCGCAATACGCAGACTTTCAGCTAAATGCACCATCACACTGTTCAATTCAGCTTTTCTTTCTTCATCTTTGGCTAATACCCAAGGCTCTGTTTCATCAATATATTTATTGGCACGAGAAATCAACGCCCATACTTCTGATAAAGCAACGCTAAATTCCATTTTATCCATCGCTTGGTGATAACGCCCCACCACATTTGCCGCTGTTGTTGATAATTCACTATCGAAAGCGGTAACTTTTGATGCATAGGCAGGAACATTGCCATCACAATATTTATTAATCATGGCAATTGTACGGTTCAATAAGTTCCCCAAATCATTGGCTAAGTCATAATTTACCCGCGCAACAAAATCTTCTGGGGTAAAGACACCATCAGAACCAAAAGGCATTGCCCGCAATAAGTAGTAACGCAGAGCATCTAAGCCGTAACGTTCCACGAGCATTTCAGGATAAACCACGTTACCTTTTGATTTACTCATTTTGCCATCTTTCATTAATAACCAACCGTGACCAAAGATTTTTTTTGGCAATGGTAAATCTAATGCCATTAACATAATCGGCCAATAAATCGTGTGGAAACGAACAATTTCTTTGCCTACCATATGCACATCTGCTGGCCAATACTTGTCAAATAAATGCGTATCGTCTGAACCGTAGCCCAATGCCGTAATATAGTTTGACAAAGCATCGATCCAAACATAAACAACGTGTTTTGGATCAGATTTAACTGGAATCCCCCACTTGAAAGTCGTTCGTGAAACCGCTAGGTCTTCTAAACCTGGTTTAATAAAATTATTGATCATTTCATTTTTGCGCGATTCCGGTTGAATAAACTCTGGGTGTTCATTGTAATATTCTAGCAGGCGATCTGCGTATTTACTCATACGGAAGAAATAAGATTCTTCTTTAACCAATTCAACTTCATGACCACTTGGCGCTTTACCGCCAATCACTTTACCATCTTCATCACGATAAACTTCGGCTAATTGGGTTTCTGTAAAATACTCTTCATCAGAAACTGAATACCAACCTTCGTATTCTCCTAGGTAAATATCACCTTGTGTTAACAGTTGATCGAAGATTTTTTGAACAGCCGCTTTATGATAGTCATCTGTTGTCCGAATAAATTTATCGTAACTAATATCTAATGTCTTCCATAATTTTTGAATGTCTGCGGCCATTTTATCCACATATGTTTGGGGTTCAACCCCCAACTCCAATGCTTTTTTCTCAATTTTTTGACCGTGCTCATCAACACCAGTTAAGTAAAAAACATCAAAGCCCATTAAACGTTTGTAACGAGCAACGGCATCACAGGCGATTGTCGTGTATGAATTTCCGATATGCAATTTGCCGCTGGGATAATAAATTGGGGTTGTAATATAAAAAGTTTCTTTGCCAGCCATGGATTTTCCTCCTAGTTAATAAAAAAGTTAAATGACTTACCTTAAAAATACAGTCAAAAAAATAAAATAAACACCAAAATAGGCTGCTAACCGTACTTTAACCAAGGTAGTCAAACTAATTTTCAAGTACACATCACGTAAATGATTCTTAGCTAGTATACCACAATTCCAACTTTCTTTAAGTCCTTTTCCTTGTAAAAAACATCGGCAAATTCATTTTCCCTCTATTTCGTCGCCTTAAAAAAAGTTTTTTTGGTATAATAAAAGAGATTAACGAAATTGAGGGAAATAATATGACTAAAAAACATCGTCTTTTAATAGCGGCAATTGCCATTTTAACGCTCTTGCACATGGTATTTTGCGCCTTTTACAGCCGCTTGTACGGCTATTTTAATTTACAAGATAACTTACGACTATTTCTTTTAGCAACATTAATATTTCGCGGGATTTTCTTGGCTGTTATTGCGATTTCAGGCTTTATTAGCCTAAATGACAAAGCTAGTAAAGTAACGCCCTTTTATTTGATTTTCTTTTTGTTTAATTTGATTATTCCATTTGTTTTTAATTAAAAGTAGAGGTGAGCCGTTTATGCCAGAATTTGCAACATTAGCTGAAGAAAAACAATACTATGAACAAGTCGCCACCGAAGAAGAATTTCTCCAGTGGTATAAAAAACAAGATCACCCAGAATACGAAAAGCCATCTTTAACTGTAGACATGGTTTTAATGTGTTACAACAAAGAAGAAGATCAATTAAAAATGCTTTTAATCAAACGAAAAAGCCATCCTTACCGTAATTCTTGGGCTCTTCCAGGTGGTTTTGTTATGCCCAATGAATCAACGGATGACTCTGTCTTACGAGAAACGCAAGAAGAAACTAGCGTCGAAATTTCTAAATCAAATATTGAGCAGCTCCATACTTTTAGTACGCCTAATCGCGATCCTCGGGGTTGGGTCGTCACCGTCAGCTATTTAACTTTTATTGGTGAAGAACCACTAAGTGCCGGTGATGACGCCGATGACGTTCGCTGGTTTACGATGGAAAGAAAAGGTAGTGAGCTTTATTTAACCAGTGGTCACGATGTTGAAATCATTTTGAATTTAAAAACCGGCGCTTCTTCTGGCAGTGACTCTTTGGCTTTTGACCATAGTCAAATTGTCTTAAAAGCATTCAACCGGGTAGCAGAAAAAATGGAGCATGAACCGCGCGTCTTACAAGTCTTAGGACCAACTTTCACGATTACCGAAGCTCGTAAAGTTTTTGCGAAATTTTGGGGCATGGATTTTAAAAGTATTGATCATTCCAACTTCAAAAAAGCTATGTTGCAATACTTTGTTGAAATCGGAGAAAAACCATTGGGAATTGGTCGTCCTTCAAAAATTTATCGTTTAAAAGATGATGTCCTGTTGGCAAAATTTTGATCAAAAAAGCTCTCGGTACTCATTTAGACCGAATAATCAATCAATTTTTTAGAAGACTTCAGCTTATTTTTTAGCTGGCTGGTTTACAAAATCAGCTAAAAAAACGTCATTAAGGCCAATGACATTTAACTGTCAGCCTTTAATGACGTTTTTTTATTTGGTTTATCATAATTAGTGAACGGATTCCTAGAAACAAAGCCAAGCTTTTTTATCCCCTAGGCGAGCCCTGGAGTCCCTTCCAGTTAAACTGTTTAACTGATTTTTCGCACCGTTTTAGCGGCTGTTAAAAAAATCACTTTTTTCCCGTACCAATTGGCTTTATACTGCAACTTAACTAAAAAACTTTGCCAGTCCGCCAACGTAAAAGATCCCTCTATCCCATTTTTTGGGACTTCAACATATAAAAAATCATAGTTTTTAATCAGATGCATTGTTAGTTCGTCAATCCACGCTTTTTTTTGCTGTTGCTTATGATGGTACAATTTTTGTACCTTTAATTTTTGTTTTTGATAGTTTTTGGCCTCTGCCAATCTCACTTTGCGTTGCTGTGCACTTTTGGCTTTTATTTCCAATTTTCGTTTGGCTTTTTTTAACTTGGTTTCAAGGTCATTTACACAAAGTTGACGACAAAATTTTAATTGATTGCCTACAACAAGCTGATTTGGAGCAAAACGTAATTCAATTTCAGTTTTAGTCTTAGGCAAATGACAAACTTCTTCTTCACATAATAATGAAACATAAAACTGTTGCAAATTCTTTGCAGTAATTGTTGCAGATTTAATTTTGCCTACCACTTTTCGATGACAAACAACGGCAATGGGCTGTTTTAATTTAGGTACCTTCAATAAGTTATCCTTTAACCAGATTGTCTGTTGCTGATTATTCGTGGTGTAAGACTGCCACGTACTTTTTTTGATCTTCATTTTTGGATGCCCACTTCTACCTTGATAATAATTTTGAAATGCGCGCGCTAAATTTCGTTGTGCATTTGCTAATGCCAAGCTATCGGTTAATTTTAAAAAAGGAAATTCCTTTTTTAAGGCAGCAGGTGTCAGCTTTTTACTTGCTTCAATCGTATTGAACTGACGCTGTTTTAAAAGCGTATTGTACGTAAAGCGAACGCAACCAAAAGTTTGAATTAAAAATTTTTGCTGTGCTTTGGTTGGATAAATGCGAAACTTGTAAGCCTTTAGCACTTTCCTTTGGTTTTTCCCCATAATTTCCCCTTAAAAAGCATACTCCCCAACAAAACAACAAGCCGGCAATTGCTGGTAACTAGCAATTACTTTTTCTTCAATATAAAATGCAACACTTGAATTTTCTGAATATTGCATCTTTTATCTTTGTAAACAATTTTAAAGAATCTTCTGAAAAATTGCAAGTCCGTTTTTACTTCTGAAAAATTTATACATTCCAATTAAAAATACTCGAACACCTTTAGTTAGCTAGCAGACCAACTTTAAGGTTATTCGAGTATTTGTTGTGCTTATTTATTCTTCTGTTAGTTCTTCAAAATCACCAATTCGCTTTGCCATAATAATATCTGGTTTAAACCAGCCGTTTGCGTCTGGAATCACGCCGGTAATTTGATAGCTCATTTTTTGATAAAAACTGTAGGGGTGATTCTTTAGATTTTTTATTTGCGCAATCGTGCCAAAAAGATCGTGATACAAATCCACTTGACTTAACGTTGTTTCATCATTTTCGTCATCGGTACCTAAATAAATAGTAATGCCACCGCGAGATGCAATTTCAGATTCTAAAAAAGATACTAAGCGAGCCCCGATTTTTTGACGTCTAAAATCAGAAACGACAACTAATGGATGCATTTCCCAGCCGGTTTGACCATATTGTGGAATTGCCCCAACAAAGCCGACTAAGTCATCTTCCACCAATGCGGCTACGGCAATACGCTCTGGTGCTAACAATTTTTCAACTTCTGCTTTTGCTGTTTGTCCATAATCTTTCGGCCAAGTTTTCGCTAAAAGATCCGCCAACTGGTCTCTTAAAATCCGATTATCTCGTTCAAATTCTGTAATTAACATTGGCATGCGCCTCCTGTAGTATTATGGGTAGTTTATCAATAATTAGAAAATGTCGGAAATAAAATGCTTTTTACTTCTTTTCAATGAAAAACGCAACGTCATTTTTAGCTTTTGGAAAAAAAGCACGCTGTTTAAGTAATAAGCCAAAACCAGGGCAAAAAGGCTGACCGATGATAAAAAAGTTGAGATAAAAGCCAGGCTGACTTTCATCTCAACTTCAAAAATTTTTCTTTCGGATATCTGAGTGGACGTTAATTCATCTCAACTCCTATTTGCAAATAAACAGTGTGACAAAAGGAGCTTCTTTTGCGATAAGTGCAATTCTTGAAGAGGTAGCGCTTGTTCCAACCGATCTTAAGCTTGCTGTTTTTGCTTTTGTTTTTGCTTTTGTTCTTGCATTTTTTTACTACGTAATTGCCCGCAAGCCGCATCGATATCTGTTCCGTGTTCTTTGCGAATAACACAATTAATCCCATTGCGTTTTAAAATATCGTAAAAACGTAAAACATCCGCTTTATCACTGCGGGAGTATTGATCGTGCTCACTAACTGGGTTATAAGGAATCAAGTTCACGTAAGCTAATTTTTTCTTATCTTTTAATAGATCTGCCAACTCTTGCGCATGATGTGGGCGATCATTTACATTATTTAACATAATATATTCAAAAGTCACCCGTCGATTTGTCTTTTCAATATATTCGTCGATTGCTTCCATTAACACTTCAATTGGATAGCTTTTATTGATGCGCATCATGGAACTTCTCACTTCATTATTAGGTGCATGCAATGAAATCGCCAAGTTAACCTGTAACCCATTGTTTGCAAATTCTTTAATTTTACGCGCCAAGCCACTAGTTGAAACAGTGATATGGCGAGCACCAATGGCTAAACCTTTGGCATCATTAATGACTTGAATAAAGTTCATCACGTTATCATAATTATCAAATGGTTCACCAATTCCCATTACCACAACATGGGAAACACGTTCATCTTCACCGCGTTCATCAAAGTAATGTTGAACCAACATAATCTGCGCAACGATTTCTCCGGTAGTTAAATCCCGTTGTTTGCGCAAAAGCCCACTGGCACAAAAAGTACACCCAATATTACAGCCAACTTGGGTCGTGACACATACAGACATTCCATATTCTTGTCGCATCAAAACAGTTTCGATCATTAATTTATCGGGCAACTCAAACAAGTATTTGACCGTTCCATCACTCGCTTCTTGCACAACCAGTTGTTTTAATGGATTAACGATGAAATGCTCTTCTAACTTTGCGATTAAATCTTTAGATAAGTTGGTCATTTGGCTGAAGGCTGTAACCCGTTTTTCATAAAGCCATTCCCAAACTTGGGTCGCTCTAAATTTCTTTTCGCCATTTTCAATAAACCAATGAATTAATTCTTCTTTATTTAAACCATATATCGATGGTTTCATTGTAGGTTTTCTCACAATTTTTCCCCTTTTTGACAGATTTGCTCCATACTATAACAGATTTATTGTCCTTATTTCAATAAGGGCAGGATTTTTTTATAGAATAAGAAAAATTTAAAATTCAAGTGTGGCTAAAAAGTATGCTAACTTTTTAACGAAGTATCTAAAAAATTGCGACATATTGGTATTTTTATCATAAAAAATAACCACTTTATCTGACTTGTTCCCTATTTTACTTTTTCAAAAGCAAGAAGGGAAACTGCAAATAAATAGTGGTTATTTTCTCAGGTGCGGCTAAATTACGCCGTTACAGCTTGATAGACTTTTCGGAAGTAAAAGATGCGCGCAACCAAGTAATAAATAATTTGGATGACTACAAAAACGCCAAGAACTTCCCAACCAGCTAGCTGCATCCCCATTTTAAACATATGATACATGGCAGTTAGTGCCACTGCGCCATGAATAACCGACACAATAATTGGGGTAAAGAATAAAATACCGATTTGTTGATAAATCATCTTTTTCAGCTCTTTTTTGGCCAAGCCCATTTTATAAATCATCTTGAATTTTTCAATATCAACATCCATATCACTATATAAACGGAAATATAAGAAACTACCGGCAGATACGAAGAAGACAATACCAATGAAAATTCCGACAAATAAAACAGGTGCATAACTTTGGATAACCATATCTTTCATAAATTCGACTGAAACGATATCAGTATTTTTTTCGACCGCTTTACCGGCTTTAATCTGATCTTCTACACTTGCATTCGGGGTAAACCAATAAACATAGTGATTTGGTTGATAATCTTTCATTGCAACTTGATCACTAACGACATAAGTTGGTATAAATGTACTCAAAATGGAAGTATCTTCTTCTTTTGTGACTTCTAAATTACTACCTGCCACTGTCACATTTTTTGTTGTTGCTGCATTTTCCATCCCACTTGTGTCTTTTAATTGAATCGCAGTCCCCTCTTTTAGCGCTAAGGCTTCCGTTTTAGTAGCCTTGGCTAATTTATTGTATTCACTTTGGCTAATAACTTGAATACCTTCACCAGTATAAACACTCACGGGTACTTCATCAGCTTTAATATCATATTTTTCAAGCGCGCTATTTACAGCCTGCACCGAAGTTTCTTTAGCATCAAGTGCTTGAAAGGCATATGACGTAGCATCCATATTACCTACCAACAATTGACGGAACCCATATAAAGAACCAATTGCTGAAAAAGCTACGGTAGAAATAATCGCAACTAAAAAGAAGGAGCGCGCATTATCTTTCATCCGAAAAGCAAGATCTGAAAAGACGACCATATTGGTTTTCTTCCAAAAGACTTTTTCGTTTTTCCGTAATTTTTCAATAATCCAAACACTTAATTGATCAAACAAAAATTTCGTGCCCACAATAACTACAAAAACAACTGGTAGAAAAACGATAATGACCGCAGTTTCTGGTGCTAGTAAGGCAGTAGCGTAACCTGCTGCAATCAAAACTACAGCTAAAATACTTTTCCAACGAGAAACTTTAAAGGAGCCCTTACCTAATTCACCGGCTTTTAATAACGTTTGCACGTTTAGTTTAGGTAATCTAAATTGAATGACAAAGGAAATGACAAAAAACAGTGCCATAAAGGCCACAACAGTTAACGCTAATGCTTTAACCGGAAAATAAAAGCCTAAATCAATTCGCATTAAAAATTTTGATAGCCATAAAATAAGCTGTGAAAATAAAACACCTACTAGACTACCACTAATTGTCGCAAAAAAACCAATGACAATATTTTCAATAAAAACCATCTTTCGTAACTGTTTAGGGCTCATCCCTTGAATCATTAATAGTCCGAATTCTTTTTTTCGGGATTGTAAAAAAACATCCATGGAATAAAGAACAAAGAAAAAAGCAAAACCGTAAATAATGATTGCGGCTCCTAGCATCCCCACTTGGGCTTTTGAATTTAAGGCATCCCCAACAAGTTTGGGATGAAAAGCAAAAACGCTAAAGGTGAAAAAAACCATCACCGCAAATAAAGTACTTAAAAAATAAGCAAGGTATAGGTGTTTGTTGCGCATCGTATTACGCACAACGAATTGTCTAAAATTCATTGTCAACCCCCTCAATTGCGGCTAATTCCTCCATGATTTGGTTATAAAAGGCTTGCTGACCATTTTGGCGTCTGATTTCATGAACCAATTCTCCGTCTTTAATAAATACGATTCGTTCACAGTAGCTGGCTGCCAATGGGTCATGGGTTACCATTAAAATTGTAGCTTTTTCTGCTTCATTTAATTGTTGCAATAAACCCATCACGTCTTTTGATGACTTGGTATCTAAATTTCCGGTTGGTTCATCGGCCAAAACCAATTCTGGTTGATGAATCATCGCTCTTGCAACTGCCACACGTTGCGCTTGTCCGCCGGATATTTCAGCAATCCGCTTTTTCAATAAATCCCCGATCCCTAAGCGACTTGCGACTTCTTTAACCTGACGTTTCATGATCGCTACTTTTTCACCATCTAAGGTTAGCGGTAAAACGATATTTTCTTCCACTGTTAATGTTGGTAATAAATTAAAGCTTTGAAAAACAAAACCCAGTTGATTGCGACGAAAAGCAGCAATCTCTTCTTGATTTAACGCATGAGGGTCTTTGCCATTTAGCAAAATCTTGCCACTAGTTGGTTCATCAATTGTGGCCAATAAATTTAGAAATGTTGATTTCCCACTTCCTGAAGGTCCCATAATACCGATGAATTCACCATCGTCGACTGTTAAGTCAATTCCTTTTAGTGCTTCATATTTCATGGTGTCCCCATAAACTTTACGTAAATTTTCAACTTGTAACATCTTCGCACTTCCTTAGTCATTCGTATTTGATAAAAATAATTTGTCTGATTTACCTGTTACAATCAGACCTCCTGTTTACTCTTTTAGTTTACGAAACTTTCAGCTAACACAAAATAGATAGGGCTAACAAGGGCCTAACACTTTTGTTAGGTGTCTTCATGTAATAAATAAATTTGATTGGTACAAAAAAACCTGAATAACTAACTTTTCTTATCCCGCCATAAGCTTCGTAAGAAAAGTTAATTTTCAGGTTTTATTTTTGAACTTTTTGAACGCTTAGAAATTTTTTGACTTTATTTTCCCTGTTCTTTTTGCTTTTGTTCTTTTTGTTCCAGTTCACCGTATGCGTTACGAGCAAAGGTATTCCCGCTTGCGGCTCCACTATTACGTGATAGACGGGCGATTTTACGCAATAAATTTAGCAAGAGTTCTTTCATGCTTCACCTACTTTTGGCAAATAGCAAAGCTAAAGCAATCCTTCACCCCTATGCTATCCTCCCAATTTATATCTTCTTTATTGTTAAGAAAAGCTACTATAACTCCCTTAATCCTTACGTGATCCGGGTAAAATATTACGAAATTGGAATTACTGTTGGAATTTAAAAAAATTTCGCCTTATTGTAAACATTAGCGTTTACACAACTTGATCTGAATATGTTTACCACAAAGCATAGCCAAAAGGGAACAATATATTTTTAGCGTTGAAAATGAAACTATTTATTCAAAATCTTGCGGAAGTTCTTCTGGTTCACTTGGTTCAATTAAAACTTTACGGGGTTTACTACCTTCTGAAGGCCCCACAACACCATGCATTTCTAATTCATCGACTAGGCGTGCTGCTCGGTTGTAGCCAATACGAAAACGGCGTTGCAGTAAAGAAACACTGGCAGTTTGCATTTCAATGACTAAATCTTTTGCCTGTTCATACAACTCATCTTCTGGTTGTGCATTGGCGCCACTGTTTGTTTCGTCTTCTTCGGTTACCATCATTTTCTCTTCATACTCAGCACCTTGTTGTTCTGTGATGAATTCCACGACACGTTCCACTTCATGATCGGAAATAAATGCGCCTTGAACACGAATCGGTTTATTTTCGCCCATTGGTAAAAAGAGCATATCGCCACGACCAAGTAGTT
The DNA here is from genome assembly GCF_017316025.1 of Candidatus Enterococcus myersii. GTDB lineage: Bacteria > Bacillota > Bacilli > Lactobacillales > Enterococcaceae > Enterococcus_C > Enterococcus_C montenegrensis. Next base: position 147,727 of record NZ_JAFLVT010000001.1, on the reverse strand, counting down.
TTTCTGCGCCATTGCTATCTAAAATGGTACGAGAATCTGTACCGCTAGAAACAGCAAAGGCCATACGTGAAGGAACGTTTGCTTTAATAATCCCGGTAATAACATCGACACTTGGCCGTTGTGTAGCCAAAATCATATGAATACCCGCTGCTCGTGCCATTTGTGCTAGGCGAATAATCGCATCTTCCACTTCGTTTGAAGCAACCATCATTAAATCCGCCAATTCATCGACAATAACAACAATAAATGGCAAAATCGGATTGTTTTCCCCATGACTTAAATTACGGGCTAAAATCATTTCATTGTAGCCGGTAATATTTCTAACACCAGCTGCGGCAAATTTCTCGTAACGTTCTTCCATCTCTTTAACTACTTTTTGCAATGCTTGCGCGGCTTTTCTAGGATTTGTTACAACCGGAGTTAAGAGGTGAGGAATACCATTATAGACATTTAATTCCACCATCTTTGGATCAATCATCATTAATTTGACTTCATGAGGTTTTGCTCGCATCAAAATGCTGGTGATAATCCCATTGATGGCTACTGATTTCCCGCTACCAGTGGAACCAGCAATTAATAAATGCGGCATTTTAGTTAAATCAGCCGTTTGTACCCGCCCGGAAATATCGCGGCCAAGTGGTACTTCTAATAATTTATCAGGATGATCTGGCTGTGCCTCAATGACTTCTCTAAAGGAAACTGTACTGATACTGCTATTGGGAACTTCAATCCCAATTAAAGATTTTCCGGGAATTGGTGCTTCCATCCGCACATCTTTTGCCGCTAGTGCCAATGCAATATCATCGGTCAAGCTAACAATTTTGCTAACTTTAACACCAACAGCCGGTTGCACTTCAAATTTTGTTACTGCTGGTCCTAAACTAGCCTTCACAACTTTGGCATCGACGCCAAAACTTTGGAAGGTTTTTTCTAAGACTCCAATATTGTGTTCAATTTTTTGATACTCATCACTTTGATCAGTCGGTGGTAGTGAATCTAATAATGCAACATCTGGCAATTGATAATCACGATCTTCTGCTTCTGCAGGAATTTCAAAGTCTAAATCTTCACCGTCATCTGGCATTTCTGCCGTAGTTTCTGAAAGATCTGGTGTATTTTGCATTTTAGAATCCATTTTGGGTTTTGCTGCCACTTTTTCTTGGAAGTGATCAATCGGCACAAAACTCAATTGTTCAGCTTCGACTGCCGCGTCAACTTTTTCTGTCGCTGCCAATTTTTCTCCAGCAGTCATGGGACGCACTTGATTTTTTTCATTGCGGGCCAACTCTTCTTTAGCCGCTGCTTTTTCTTCTGCAATTTTTTCGGCCTTTCTCGCCGCTTTTTCTTCTTGTCGCGCTTTTTTCGCCGCTTGTCGCGCAGCTTTTTTCGCAGGATCACCAGCTAAAAATTCTTGTAAATTATCCCCTATATTTTGCAAGTGTTCTACTAATTCACCGCCACTCATCATGCTGACTAAAAACAACCCTACTATTGCAAGTAAGAAGGCCAAAAAATAGCTCCCCACTTGGGAAACAAGAAAGTAACTTCCCTGATACAAAATTGCCCCCAACATACCGCCGCCGACATTTTGACTAACTTGATTAGAGCGAATGTCTCCTAATAATGTTCCCCAAGTCGTAGTGATAATATTGGGTGTGCCGCTAATCACATTGCGGAATAATAGAGCATGCAAAAATAATAACAATGCCGCATAAATCAGCAAGCCACCAAAAAAGCGGCGAAAACTTTCAAACTTTGCTGCTGTCGTTTTAACCATTAACCACAAGCCATACAAAGCTAAAGCCACAGCCAAGATAGGATACGTATTTCCACCGATAATTCGCAAGCAATTTGCAATTAAGGTGCCTAAAAAGCCTAACTTAAATAAACCCAATCCGGCAAATATAATAAATGCGGCGCCGATTGCCGCCAACATCATTTTTTCTTGTTGCTGTTGTTGTTTTTTAGTCACGCGTTTCTTTTTCTTCTGGCGTTTTGGTTGTGCCATTTTCAATCCCTCATTTCATCTTCTCCATTATACAAAAAAAAACAGGCGAACAAAAGTTTTGTTCAGCCTGTTAAAAGTTATCTTTTCGCAATTATTTTGGGGCGACATCTTCACCAAACCATTTTTCAGAAATCTTTTTAAATTCACCGTTGTCTTTTAATGTTTTAAGTGCTGTATTAATTTTTTCTACTAAAGCCTGATCATTTTTTCTTACGCCAATTGCGTAGTCTTCATTTTCAAAAGGACCTTTGATGATATTGTAATCATCCATTTGCTTTTTCTGCGTTAAATAATAATCAGCGTAGACTTTATCGATTAATAAGCCATCGATTCGCCCATTTTCTAAATCAATAAAGGCTTCGTTAAAGCTAGCGTATAAGACCGCATCATTATCGGCCACAATATCTTTTAATACTTCTGGTTGCTTTGTAAACAAGTCATACCCAGAAGAACCTTCTTGCGCGCCTAAAATTTTTCCCTTCATATCCTTAAAAGCAGTTAATTTACTTTTCTTTGGTGTTACTAACACTTGGTCATTTTCCATATACGTATCTGAAAAAAGAACTTTTTTCTCCCGTTCTGCCGTTTTGGAGTAGCCATTCCAAATGACATCAATGGTCCCGTTATCTAGTTCTGTCTCTTTCATAGACCAATCAATGGATTGAAATTTGACCTTTTGTCCTGTTTCTTTAAATACTGCTTTGGCTAAATCAATATCAAAACCAACTAAATTTCCCTTCTTGTCTTTAAACCCCATCGGCACAAAAGTATCGTCTAAACCCATAACAACTTCTTTTGGTACTTCGTTTGCTTTCGTTTTAGGATTTTCCTCTTTGCTTGCACAAGCCGCCAGTAAACCCAGACTTGCCACTACTGTTAATAATGCGCTCCATTTTTTTAATTTCATTTTCCAAACCTCCATTTTTTCCCATTTATTTTGGTGATACTTTTAACGTTTGATCAGCAATATGTTCGGCAAAGGCCCAATCATGGGTAACCACAATTTGAGTGACGCCTTCTTTTTTCAAAGATAAAATTAGTTTTTCCACTTGTTCTCTTAAGGCTGGATCTAGAGCACTCGTTGGTTCATCATAAGCTAGAACTTGCGGGTCCATTGCCATCGCCCGAGCAATCGCCACCCTTTGTTTTTGACCACCAGACAATTGGTAAGGATAACTTTGTAATAAATCTTCTAAGCCTAGTTGAGCTGCTAATTTTTCGGCTTTTTTAGTATAGACAGCTTGTGTTTCTTTTAAGACTAACTTTGGCGCCAAAGTTATATTTTCAAAAACGCTCAGGTGAGGAAATAATTGAAAGTCTTGAAACACCACACCAACAACTTGTTCTTGTTCATTTAAGGCAGTGGGATTAAAGGCTTTACCGTCTAATAAAAACGTCCCGCTATCTGCTTTTTCCAAACCTGCCAACATCCGTAGTAGCGTTGTTTTTCCTCCACCAGAAGGACCCACAATAGCTAAAATCTCGCCGTCTGGAATATTTAAATCCAAATTTTCAAAAATATTTTTTTTACCAAAAGCCTTGTTAATTTTTCTTAATTCCAACATTTCTACTTCACCTGCCTAACGGTAATAATTTAATTTATTTTCTAAAAGTTTCATAATTAACGTAAATAAACCAGTCATTACTAAGTATATCAAACCAACACCAACTAACGGTAGTAATGTTGTATCCCGTTCCATCGCAATTTTGCCGATACGCATCATATCTGAAAGGCCTAAAATGTAAACCAATGAAGTATCTTTTACTAAATTAACAACTTCATTTCCCACGGAGGGAAGAGTAATTTTTACAACTTGCGGAATAATAATTTTTTTGATTGTCTGCATTTTACTTAGGCGTAATACTTGGGACGCTTCATATTGTCCTTGGGGGATGGATTGAATCCCGCCACGAAAAATTTCAGCAAAATAGGCAGCATAATTAATCACAAAAGCCAATAGCGCTGCATCAAAGCGATCTAAAACCAAAGCTGGTAGCAATAAAGGCAACCCATAAAAGATAAAAATTAACTGTAGTAGTAAGGGTGTCCCCCGCATTACCCAAACATAGACTTGCACCAATAGTTTGAAAGGTTGCAGGTGACTCGCTAGAACAAAAGCTAAAATAATCCCTAGCGGAATCGATCCCAATAGCGTTAAACCAAATAATTTTAATGTGATGCCTGCACCAGACAACAATTGTGGTAAAACAGAAATTAAATAATTCATTTGTTTCTCTCCTTTATTTTTCTAATTCAAAAAAGTGGAAGACACTGGGTCAGACGCAACTTTTTAACCTGACAAATTAAAAAGCAAGTGTATGAATCCCTCACGGTCTATCTTTTGATAAACGAAAAATTTTCGTGTGAAAATTTTTACTTCCAGATAAAAAAAGCCCTCTGACTTTTACATCAGAGGGCGTAACAACGCGGTGCCACCTCTTATTTTTTACTTTTTCACAAAAGTAAACTTAAGCAGTCAAATCAAAATAGCAAAGCTTAAAAACTTCCTTGTACTAAAAAACAAATGGGAAATTTAAGAAAAATTATACCCAACCGTAAATTCCGCCTTCGTTTTTTAGCACTAGTTTGTGAAGTTTGACTATGGTAACAAAGGAATTTACGAGAAATTCGTAATCCGACTATAAAAAAAGTCCTTTAGCGCATGCGCTAAAGGACGTAAATTACGTGGTTCCACCTTTTTTTACTCTTGTTTTACAACGAGAGCCTCCATAAGTCATCTATCAATGACTGCTGCTGTAACGGGCATACCCGGATTTTCTTACTTTTATTTCAGAAAAACAACTCCAAGATGTGGTTCACAAATTGCCATCGTCTCTTTTCACCAACCAGAGACTCTCTTTGGATAAACAAACTTGCTACTCTTCTTATCGATGTCGTATTATTAGGTTGTCTTTAACTTTAAAAGGTCAAATGCATTTTGTCAACTATTTTCTTTGAAGGGAGTTTTTTTCATGACTGCAACACAACAAGAAGCGTACCGCCTGTTAGCTGATTTAAATATTTCTTATCAACGAGTGGATCACGAGCCCATTACTTCTGTTAAAAACGTGCCCTTCTCATTACCTGGACCACAAGTAAAAAATTTAGTTTTAAAGCCTCGCAAAGGCGAACATCGTTTTTTAGTCATTTTACCTGATGAAAAGCAAGCAGATTTGACACATTTAGCCGAAATTTTAGCGGAAAAGCGTCTTTCTTTTGTTTCTGAAAAAAATTTGTTAGAATTACTCAATGTGCCTGCAGGTTCAGTCACACCTTTAGCTTTACCAAATGATCATGATCACAAAATCACAGTGGTCATAGACAAAGCCATTGATCAAAATGATACCGTTGGTTTTCACCCAAACATCAATTCAACGACGTTAATCATGCAATTTGCTGACTTTGCCAAACTATTAGATCATCTTGGCTACAAGCCGCTTTATTTAGCAATTTAATAAAATTACGAGGTGTATTTGCTCTTATGTTATTCTTATTTATCTTCACCCTAATTGCCGGTGGTGCCGGCTATTTATTTTATTTATTAACAAAAGATTCAATTCGCGAAGTTTATGAACAATTAGATGACAAAAACAAAAAAGTTCGCAAAATAAAAGCAGTCTGTTTAGGGGTTTTTCACTTAATTGCCTTTTAATCGATAAAAAAAGCGGCAGGAAATTGTCCAGGGTTGAGCTATAAGACCAAGATTTACGAAAACGGCTTTTTCTTTTTAGCAAATTTCGACTTTGATCGCAGGATTTATTCGTGAAACTAGGCAATTCAAAAGAATGGACAGCGCTAAAACATTCAAAGCAATGTTGTTTTGCCAAAAATTTATACTCCTTCCATAGATGAAAAAAACGTCTTTTAGCATGTATCAATCGTAACGGGTTAACTTTTCGATTGATTAGCTAAAAGACGCTTTTTTTATGTAATTTTAAAGCTTGAAAAAATATGTACTATACCAGTAAATCCAATCCCAAATATTTCAAAACTCCTAACAACACACCTGCCAATATAATAACAGATAAAATCATAAATAATATCAACCCAACTAAAAACCGACCTCGACTTCGCATTGACAGCCCTCCTTAAAATGTTCTACTTGCATATTTATACTAGCATGTACGAAGCCAATTCTTGAAAAAATGTGAGATATTTTAGTGCTTTAACCCACTTTTTTTATATCCTTCCCACCTAAAAAAAGATTTATTAAAAAACACAGCTAAAAACTTATAAATAACGATGTTATGTATTAAAAATTCATTTCCCCTCGATAAATCACGCGACAAAAAATGTTGTTTCAAAGTCTTTTACACGCAGTAAAACAACTTTGAAACAACATTTTCTTTTTTAATTTCTCATTTTTTTATCAGATGATTACTCAGAATAAGAACACACTGTATCGTTATACTATCTTTTGCATTTGATTAGCATCGGTCTTTTTATTTATTGTGCATCATAGGCAGTTAATATAACGTTGCCATTTAAATATTCACCTAAATAGATTTCGCCAATCCGCTCATGGCCTTGTTTTTTTACCTCAGCTTCTAGCCAATCGCTGTCTTTTTCAATGATTTCTAATAAATCAAAGTTAGCTTGCCCATCTACTATAATAGGATAGCGGATCATTTCTGCACCATATTCAATCACATTTAACTGGCCATTTTGTTCCATCACAGCCAGCTTCACTTTCTCCACTTCAAAAATACCATTAGAACGTAGCTTAAACATCAAATCATTTGCAGAAATACCAATACGTAGGCAATCTTGCACATTAACAGCCCCATTGCGAATTAACGTGACCGGTGCGCCGTCTATAACGCGTTTGACCCAACGATTGTGTTCTTTTGCAAATTTCAAAACCAAAACTAGCAGCGTCCAAATAATTAAGACCAATACAAACTGCAAGACAGTAATGGCTTCATTATAAATCACACCGCCAATAATGCCCCCTAAAACGAAATTTTGTACTTGATCCATGGGTGAAGTTGGAGCCAAATTGCCTTTACCCATAATCGTAATTTGTAAGATTAAACAAATTAGGCCTAAAGCAAACTTAGCCAAAATTGGTAAATAGTAACTCATTTTATTTCCCCCTATTTTTGTTTCACAATTTGGTCTTTTGATGTCAACAAAGCAACCGAATCCAATTTGAAATTCGTACCATCTTGACTTAATGTTACCCGGTAACAATCATCACCAATCAACACGAGCATTTGATCAGACAAAGTCGTGCTGTTTACATATACTTCTTCGGGTGTGACAACTTCATCTTGTGCCACTCTTTTAACAAAATGCACCATCTGAGATGATTGAGAATGATTGGTTTGATCTTGTTTGTAATCAGAATATTGCACCCCTAATAAAAAAAGCAGCAACAACAGCATAATAATCGTTAAATCTCGATATTTGGTATCTAACCGATGCCGTAAATAAGCGCTAAATACAAAAATCAAAAAAAGCAAGGCGGCAAAAATCAGCCCATATTTGATATAGTCGTTTACGCCAGCATTATTTTGCAAATAGCTTATGCCGTAAAAAGTCATTTTAACTCCTCATTTCTTCATATACTTATCCTTATTTTAGCATGAAGACGAATTATTCTTGATATATTTGATTTTTTTACAGCTATTGTTTGACATTGCCCTAAAAAGTCTTGATAATGTAGCTTAATTAGGGGAGTAGCACATAGATGAGCTATGGTTTTAGATCAACAACTCGCGTAAATCGCTGGTCTAAAACATAATTGCCAGACCTAAGTTAAACCAAAAATTCACTAATAAAAAAATTTTGGTTAATTTAAGCAAACTTAGGAGGAAAAAATGAGTCAGCAAAAAATGTCAAAAGTAACAGCAGCTGGTCTGCTAGTCGCCATGGGGGTTGTTTACGGAGATATCGGGACAAGCCCTCTTTACGTTATGAAGGCGATTGTAGAAGAAAACGGTGGCCTAAAAAGTTTAAATCCCGATTTTATTTTGGGCGCAGTTTCTTTAATTTTTTGGACGTTAACTTTTTTAACGACCATCAAATATGTAGTGATTGCTTTAAATGCCGATAACCACGGTGAAGGTGGGATTTTTTCTTTATATACTTTGGTCCGTAAAAAAAGTAAATATCTCATTATTCCAGCCATGATTGGCGGTGCAGCTTTACTAGCCGATGGCGTCTTAACGCCTGCTGTAACCGTGACAACAGCCATCGAAGGGCTTCGCGGCATTCCTGCTTTTTATGAACACTTTGGGATGAATCAAAATATCATTGTCATTATCACCTTAATTATTTTATTGATTTTATTTACGGTGCAACGTTTTGGGACAGATGTTGTCGGTAAAGCATTTGGACCGGTAATGTTTTTATGGTTCACTTTTTTAGGTGGGATGGGACTTTTCCATTTTGGTCAAGATCTATCGGTTATTCGCGCTCTAAACCCGCTGTATGCCATTAAACTTTTGTTTAGTCCAGATAATAAGTTAGGAATTTTAATTTTAGGAAATATTTTTCTAGCGACTACCGGGGCAGAGGCTCTCTACTCGGATATGGGACATGTAGGAAAGAAAAATATTCGGGTCAGCTGGCCTTATGTCAAAATTTGTTTATTGCTAAACTATCTTGGGCAAGCAGCTTGGCTTTTAAGTGTTTACCAAGATCCTAAAACACAAGCAATTGAACAGTTAAATCCATTTTTCCAAATTTTACCGGCAAGCTGGATGATCTTCGGTGTCGTCTTTGCTACGATCGCTGCTGTCATTGCTTCACAGGCTTTACTTTCAGGTTCTTTTACCCTTGTTTCAGAAGCGATTAAGTTGCGCTTGTTACCGCGCATGAAAATTATGTACCCTGGTTCTTCAATTGGGCAAATGTATATTCCCGCGGTAAACTTTATTTTATGGCTAGCTTGTTCTTTAATTGTTTTAACATTTAGAACCTCTTCTCATATGGAGGCTGCTTACGGACTATCGATTACCGTTACGATGTTAATGACCACCTTGCTTCTTTATTTTTATTTGGCCCAAAAACGCCACAATCGTTTATTGGCAGCTTGTGTGAGTCTTTTCTTTGCCGCAATTGAAACTATCTTTTTTATTTCCAGTGCCGCCAAATTTTTACATGGAGGTTTTGTCGCAGTCATTATGGCCCTTTTCATTTTAGCTGTCATGATTATTTGGGAGTGGGGCAATATTATCCAAGAAAAAGCCAGCGATACTGTACATCTAAAAGAATATGTACCACAATTAACTGCATTGCGTAGCGACGAAAGTGTCCCGATGTATCAAACAAACGTCGTCTTTATGGTGCCCCACGTTACAAATGATGAAATCGGCAAACAATTTGTTTACTCTATTTTGGATAAACGACCAAAACGGGCGCAAACGTATTGGTTTGTCAACGTCATCGTAACAGACGAGCCTTATACTAAAGAGTTTTCAATTGATACATTAGATACTGACTTTATTGTAGTCGTTCGCCTGTATTTGGGCTTTCGCGTCAACCAAGAGGTCAATGTTTATGTCCGTCAAATTATTCACGATTTAATGAAAGACGGGCGTTTACCAGAACAACCTCAACGTTATTCCTTAACACCTGGCCGCATTGTTGGTGATTTTCAATTTGTATTAATTGAAGAAGAATTGTCCAACAATACAGAATTGGATAGGTGGGAACGCCAAATTATGCAGGCAAAACTCTTTATTAAACGCCATACCATGTCTCCTGAAAATTGGTTTGGACTAGAGTATAGCGATGTCTTATACGAAACAGTCCCACTAATCATCGGCAAGATGAAAAAAACGCGTCTTATCGAACGATCAAAATAAAGAAAAAGAGCTAGGATTTTTATCCTGGCTCTTTTTCTTAGAATAAACGTTGTTAAATTGCCTGTAATAAATCGTACTGGGATTGATACAAGTGATAATACAAACCCCGTTGTTTCATTAACTCTTCGTGATTGCCACTTTCAGCAATGACGCCCCCAGCTACATAAAAAATACGGTCTGCATTTTTTATCGTTGATAAACGGTGCGCAATAATAAAGGAAGTTCTTCCTTTTAGCAACTGTTGCAATCCTTCTTGCAATAGTTCTTCTGTTTTGGTGTCAATACTTGAAGTAGCTTCATCTAAAATTAAGATTTTAGGATCCGCCAATAATGCTCTGGCAAAGGAAATTAATTGACGCTGTCCTGCCGATAGCGTACTTCCTCTTTCTTCTACCACTGTTTCATAACCATCTTTTAAATCCTTAATAAAATCATGGGCTCGAACAACTTTAGCAGCGGCGATAATCTCGTCTTTACTAGCATCGAGTTTACCATAGCGAATATTTTCAATAATGGTTCCAGAGAAAATAAACGTATCTTGCAGCATAACCCCCATTTGACTCCGTAATGACTGTAATGTCACCGCGCGTACATCAATGTCGTCAACTTTAACACTACCGGAATTTACATCGTAAAAACGACTAAGTAAATTAATTACAGTGGTTTTACCCGCTCCAGTAGGCCCAACTAATGCAATACTTTGGCCAGCTTCCACATGGAAATCAACACCATTTAAAATATTTTTGCCCTCTTCATAACGGAAAATTACATCTTCAAAATCAACATTTCCTTTAATTGGCGGTAAAACTTTGGCATCTGGTGCATCTTGAATATCGGGAATTTCATCTAACGTTTCAAAAATCCGTTCCAAATAAGCACTCGCCGTAATTAAAGAATTATAAAAGTTTCCAATATTAATAACAGGATTCCAAAAATTATTGATATAGCTTAAAAAAGCAATCAAAGTCCCCGTCGTGACATTAACCCCTAAAGAAGAGATACCAACATAATAAATAATACAGGTTGTCAAAACGGCAATATTTTGCACACCGGGCCATAAAAGAAATTGAATTTTGACAGCCTTCATCCAAGAAGTCCGATATTCCCCACTAACTTCATCAAAAACACGGGCGTTTTCTTTTTCCCTGGCAAAAGATTGCGTAATCCGAATCCCTGCAATACTTTCATGAATATAAGCATTCAGATTAGATTGTTTGTTACTCAATACTTGATAGGCTTTTCGCTGCTTATTTTGAATTATCAATACCATGACAAAAAGGACTGGCAATAAGATCAAGCTGTATAACGTTAAACGGACGTCGATAAAAAACATAAAAGCTAAAGTAATGACGACACTGAAAATATCTGAAATTAAATTAATTAAACCATTACTTAATAAATCGCTCAGGGTATTAATGTAATTTACAACCCGAATCAAAATTTTGCCATGGGGACGATTATCAAAATAAGAAAAAGGCAATCGTTGTAAATGTTCAAAAATATCAAAACGCATATCTTTTAACATATCTTGCCCAATTTCTGTGATGTGCATGATGCGATAGTGCATGCACCACCCAATCACCACTAAAGACAAAAGAAAAATCCCGCCTAAAAACAACAAACGATTACTGTCTTGTTGCGGAATAACAGTATCAATAGCAATTTTGGTTAGATAAGGACCTAACATCCCCAGGCCATTGGCCAAAATGATGGTAGCCAACACGACAAAAATCGCTTTTTTATAAGGTGCGACATAGCTTAATAGCCGTTTTAAATCGCCCCAGCGAAACTCTTGGGCTAACTCTTCATCTTCATCAAAACGATTACGCGCCATCTTCTTGCCCCCCTGTCAAACCAAGCTGCTTACGATACACTTCATAATATTTTCCACGCTTTGTAACTAATTCTTCGTGGGTTCCTTGTTCTACGACATGACCTTTTTCCATTAAAAGAATCAAGTCCGCATCTTTGACAGAAGAAATGCGATGGGCGATGACAAACGTCGTTTTTTCTATCGTCAGTTTTGCCAATTCGTGCTGAATTTTCGATTCTGTCTCCATATCCACAGCCGACGTTGTATCATCTAAAATTAAGATAGAAGGATTTTTTGCCAAAGCGCGAGCCAAGGAAATCCGCTGTTTTTGCCCACCAGACAAGCCCACGCCTCGTTCTCCGACGACAGTCTCATACCCTTGTGGCATCCGCGCAATAAAGGAATCGGCATCTGCAACTGTCGCCATTTGGCGGATAAAGTTTTCATCAGCATAAGGATTACCAAAAGCAATATTATCAGAAATAGTATTTGAAAATAAAAACACATCCTGCATTACCATGGAGATATTTTCCCGCAATTGTCGCACGGGATATTCTTTTGCATCTTTGCCATCAATCAAAACGCGTCCTTTTGTCGGGTCATAAAAGCGACCAACTAAATTTACTAACGTCGTTTTACCAGAACCGGTTTCCCCTAAAATACCGACTGTTTTACCTGGTCCGGTTTTAAAACTGATATTGGATAAAACATTATGTTCCGGATCATCTGAAAAATGAAAACTAACATTTTCAAAGACGACTTCTCCTTTAATCGGATTAAGTGTCTCCTCTTCTTCTACTGGAATACTTGATTTTTGCCCTAGTAATTGACGAATCTTAATACATGCGGCGTTAAAGCGCTGGACATCATTGATTAACCAACCACTCATCCGCAAAGGATTATTTAACATCCACAAATAACCATTAAAAGCTACCAATTGCCCTAACGTCATGTTACCGCCAATAACCAAAATTCCCCCGAAAACCAGTGTGATGACTGCTAATGTACCAGCAAAGCCATCCAACCATGGTAAAAAGCGGGCCGAGACTTTAGCCGATTCCATATTGCGTTGTTTAAAATCTTCGTTGTATTGCTTAAATTTATCTAACTCAAAATCTTCTCTAGCAAAAGCCTTTACCACTCGGTTACCACCGATATTTTCTTCTACCATAGAATTTAATCGTGAAAAACTCTCCCGTATTTCAAAAAACTTAGGATGCGCCTCTTTGGCCATTTTATTAGTTAAAACAAAAATAATCGGCGTAACGATCAACAACGCCAAAGTCAGCTGCCAACTAATAAAAGCCATCACGATGACTGCTGCCAAAAACCATAAGACACACTCTACGAGATTGTAAGTTACCCATGCGACGAAATGCCGAATTGCATCCACATCCCCTGTCATGCGCGCCATGATATCGCCCACCCGCGTATGGTTAAAAAAATCAAAATCTAAGCTTTGCAATTTGTGATACATATCCTCTCGCAAGGCATAAATTGCATTTTGACTCATTCTTTCACACAAAATTTGATACAGGTAACGGACAATTGTCCGAAAAACAGTTGTACCAATCATCAGTGCAATCAAAGGTAGTAACCACGTTTTTTTCCCTTGATTAATGACATCATCGACAATTAATCCTCCAACATAAGGATTCACCACAATTAAAGCAGCATTGATTATAATAAATAAGCAAATAAGGCCAAAATGATTACGCGATTTTTTTACATACTGCCAAATCCATTGCATATTAGACATCCACTCACCTCCAACTTCTTGTCTATAAACATCTTAGAGCAATCAATTGGAAAAGAAATGGGATATCTTCTTTAAAATGATGTAAAATATTAACAAAGACGATTTTCAAAATTTATTATTCCATTATTTTTTTAATCAATTTTTTAAAGCGATTGCAAAAATTGTATTTTATTTTATTACTTAGACTATTTTTAGTTAAATACAAAATATAGGAGCCTATCATGCATTTAATTAACGCCCAGACTTTTAATCCCGAAATATTATATCTCTTTGATGCCTGTTGTGATGAAGACTGGGTCGGTGAATTTCACGCCCACGATTTTTTAGAAATTTCTTTAGTGCTAGAAGGCGAATCCGAGTATTTTTTTGAAGACTTACCTCAAACAACTATTCGAGCAGGACAAGTTTTATTGTTTAACCCGGGCTACCACCATATGGAGCGCCATGTAAAACAAACGTCTCATCAATTGCATATCGGTATTAAGAATTTTACTTTACAAGGTTTGCCGAGAAATACATTTCCCCATAAAAGTCCCATTTTAAATTTGGGTCGTCACCAGCAAAATGTGTTGCAAATCGCTTGGCGCCTCTTAGAAGAACTGTATCAAGACGCACCAGAAACCCTTGTTTTGCGCAAAATTCTTGTTAGTGAAATGCTGGTGCATATTTTACGCGGCTTAGATGATACCAACGAGCGGCAACCGACTTTTCTTTCCAGTCGCCAACAACGGCAGCAAAAAATTGTTAACGATACTATTTACTTTTTGGAAAATCATTTTAAAGAAGAAATAACATTAGAACAGCTGGCACAAGCACAGTTTGTCAGCCCAGCCTACTTATCGCGCCTTTTTAAAGAAATAGTCGGTGAAAGTCCCATCAATTACTTAATCAAGTTGCGTTTAAAAGAAGCAAAGCATTTATTAAAGACGACACCTTTAACGATCAAACAAATTGCTCAAGCAACAGGTTATCAAGATGCTTACCATTTCAGTAAATCTTTTAAAAAACAATTTGGGATTGCCCCTTCTGGTTTAAGCGAAAAAAAGACATCATAGTTTTATAACTTTAGTGAAAAGTTTTGATTTGAGGAATTCTCCTTGCTATCTGCCTTTTTGTAGTGTATATTTTTAACAGCAAAAAAATTCACCTCTGAAAAATTATTTTAATAGCTGCGGCTGTTAATTTTTTTCAAGTCATCCTTTAACATAGTCCAGAGAGGCTAAGAAGGGTCCGTTGCAAATCAATTGGGGAAGTTTATCTCCATTGTAGCCATTGACGATCCTCCTGCCTAAAAGGGTAGGATTTTTTTGTACCAATTTTTTAGGAGGATTCTCATGGAAGAAAAAAATGATATTCACTTTCACAATGATGATGTCGTCTTAGACATCCACGATCGACCAGCGCCATTACATTGGTTTGGCCTAAGTTTGCAGCACTTATTTACTATGTTTGGCGCAACAGTTTTAGTACCTATCTTAGTTGGGATTAATCCAAGTATCGCTTTAGTGAGTTCAGGACTTGGCACACTTGTCTACTTGACTGTTACGAAAGGAAAAATTCCAGCCTATCTCGGCAGTAGCTTTGCTTTTATTGCGGCAATGCAAATGTTAATGAAAACAGACGGCTATCCTGCTATTGCTCAAGGTGCATTGACTACAGGTATGGTTTATCTCATCGTTTCATTTATCATCAAAAAAATCGGTACCAATTGGTTAGATAAAGTTTTACCACCAATTGTTGTCGGACCAGTCATTATGGTTATAGGTCTTGGCCTAGCTAGCAACGCCGCCAACAACGCCATGTACAACGCCAGTGGAGCATATGATTTCAAATATGTCGCAGTTGCATTGTTGACGCTTGCTGTAACGATCGTCTTCAATATGTTTTTAACAGGATTTCTAGGTTTGATTCCGATTTTATTAGGTATTATTTCTGGCTACTTAATTGCATTGGTTGCTGGTATCGTTGACTTCCAACCTGTTATTGACGCTCCTTGGTTCCAATTACCAGCCTTTGAAGTCATGTTTGTACAATATCAACCTAAACTTTATCTAAATGCCATCACAACCATGGCTCCAATTGCTTTTGTAACAATGACTGAACACATCGGACATTTGATGGTTTTAAACAAATTAACCAAACGTAATTTCTTTAAAAACCCCGGGATGGATCGTACACTAATGGGAGATGGCTTGGCACAAATCGTAGCTGGATTTGTAGGGGGACCACCGGTTACAAGTTATGGCGAAAACATCGGTGTACTTGCTATTACTCGTGTTCACAGCGTTTTTGTAATTGGCGGTGCCGCTGTTTTAGCTATCGTTTTAGGCTTCGTAGGAAAATTAAGTGCATTAATTTTAAGTATTCCTGGCCCAGTTATTTCTGGTATCAGCTTTGTTTTATTTGGAGTTATCGCGGCTAGCGGACTAAAAATTTTAGTTGAGAATAATACCAACTTTGATAAAAAGAAAAACTTATTGATTACTTCAAGTATTCTTGTAATTGGGATCGGTGGTCTAGTTTTTGAAGCTGGTACCTTCACATTATCGGCTATGGCGTTATCGACGTTAATCGGGATTTTCTTAAATCTAGTTTTGCCAGACCGTTAAATAAGAAAGGCGCCATGAACTTAATCGGCTCTTTAGTAATAAGATAAAAAGCTTCGTGGACACCCTTAGCTTTTAAGCAATATAAAAAAAAGTACCAGGGCAAAAATCTTGCCACGGTACTTTTTTTATATACGACTTTTCCTCAAAATAAGACTGCGTTTTTTTTGAAACAAAACGTTTCTGTTACGCTTTCTTTATTTTTTCAAAAATTCTTTTATTTCAGCCTGTGTTAACGCTTGCCATGGCGCCTCGTCAGAATTTGCCCCAGATTTTTCTGGATTTTCACCTTGATTCCACCATTTCGCTTCGTAACCAACGCCTTCAAACATAACCCGATCGCCGCTATGATAAACGACTTCGCTATTCCACTGAAGATAGGCATCGGCTGGTAATTGGACTTTGGGTAATGGTTTTTCCCCAGGTAAAACGGGTCCGACTAATTCCCATGGAATTTCACTTGATTGTAAAACTGGACTATCTGGTGCCTCGCCTTTTGTCCACCACTTTGCCCGATAGACATTGTGTTTCCAAACAACTTTAGTTCCTGCCAAATATACCCCTGCTTCTTGCCAAATTTCATAAGGTGAAGTTGCTGGATCATCGGCTTTTTGCAACTCTTCTTCACTTAATTCAGATACCGTTTCTCGTTTTGCATCTGCTTTGATACTTCCAGTCAATCCTTCTTTTAGTAGGTTGGCAAATTCGCCTTCTTCTTGTTTTACTCCAGTGGCGTGATTGGAAACTACTTGCGTGTTAATATTACTTTCTCGCGATTTGCGGTCACGATTGGCTGACCACATCGAAACGCGACCTAAATTTTTCTTTTTGGCAAATGTATTTAACTTGCGCGCGTCTTGCAAAGTGAAAACTTCAGAAAGAACATCATTTTGCCCAATCATTGGTGTTGCACCTAGCTTGGTCCATAATGTTTCATTGGTCAAATTAATATCTTGTTCTTGATACAAGATTTTTAATTGACGATGCGTTTGTTTTAACGCATTAATTGAATTTTCTGCCATGGACAATTTTTTATCGCGACTATCCCCATAATTCATAGTCATAATATTGACACCCGCTAAGTCAACACTAGCTGTTAATAATGTCGCCACTGCATCTGTTCCATCTTTGGTTAATCCTTTTGGTGTTGCTGGTAAGGTCAGCCAAATCGCTAATTTTTTATTTGCCTTTTTTTGTTCGGCTTGTAACTGCGCTAACGCCTCTCCTCGGCGTTTTCCTGCTTCTTTATCCGTAAGTCCTTTGTTTTCTAAATCTAAATCAATGGTATTTAATTCATAACGGTCGATGACACTTTTATAGGCTTTAGCAAGTTCTGCTGGCTTTTGGTAGGCCAATGCTAATTCATCATTTAATAAACCACCAAACGAGACAATGATCTCGCTGCCTTTTTGACGGAGACGTGCAATTCTACGATCCAAATCTAAATCGTTACTGGCTTCATCTAAAGAATATGCTGCCCCCCAACTTGGTTTTTGTCCATTTTTTTGGGCCACTACAAAAGATAAGACCACATTATCAGCGTATTGTTCAAATGCGTATTGCGGCGTTAACGTCGTATCTACATAAGACGCAAACCAAGGTGCAGTAGTTTGCTGTTTTACTTCTTTTTTCTTTGTTCCTGTCGCTACTAATTTGTCGCCATTCAAAAATAAAGTGACCGCCCCACCGATAATTACTAACACAACGAGACACCGAAAAAGCGAAAGGCGTCGGCTTTTATTTTTCTTATCATTGCTCATCACTTATTTTTCCTCCTGTGGGGTCACACTTTGGCCTAGGGCAACAGATAATGGTACTTGTTCTGAATCATCGCCATAATACAAAACAGAGCGCCAATTTAATTCTTCTTTTTTGCGATCCTCACCTGCATCTTTTGTTTTGACATCAACAAAAAGCCAGTTGATAAAATTGCAAACAAAGTCCACAATGGTATTTTTAATTCCAATATAAGCTAAGGCTGCCCAACTTGCCGTAAAGGCATTGAAGCCGGCAAAGATTGCGTTTGGAAAATTTCCGGCCGTATAAGAACGCCAGCAAATAAAAGCTGAAAAAGTAATAATTACAAGCGGCGCTAATAAATAAAGCGTTGGCGAAGCTGTGCGGTCATTTACTTTTGGTGTTCGTGCAAAAGGAATTTTTTCGCCGGTTAGATATTGTTGAATGGATTTCACTACGCCAGCTAAATTAACAGCTAACAAAATTAAATTAAAACCATAAATTCGTAAAATATCCAAGCGTTTATACCGACAGTAATGTAAATCACTCGCCATTGCGATAAAATACGGCGCTGCTGCACAAATAATATAAACACTTAATAAATTATCATCAAAGGGATAGGCTAAAAGGAAGATTAGGCCAAAACTTGCCCAAGCAATTGAAGCCATATAATTTAAGCGCATGAAAATTTCCATCATTTTAAGTGGATTTCCTTGTTGGCGCCGCTCTTTTATTGTGGCAAATAATTTGGGTAAAATTAATAAACCACCATTCGCCCAGCGTCGCCGTTGAATAATTAAAGAACCAAAATCCGGCGGTGTAGCACTATAACTTAAACGCTCCGGATAGTTATACAATTCCCAGCCATGTTTTTCTAAGTCAACACTAGACTCTGTATCTTCAATAACGGTTCTATCTTGAATAAACCGTCGGACTGGAAATCCTTGCACGATTTCTGTTTCGGCAATATCTTCTAAGGCACACTTGCGGATAACTGCATTCGCCCCTACCCAAAAAGTCGCCCCATAATGGGTTGTTCCTTGGTGCAAAATATGTTGAATGTCTGTCGTCGCACCGGCAATTCGTTCAATTCGTGAAGGACAACCGCGAAAAGAAGAATAAGGTGTTTGCGTTACCGCGATTTTTTCGTTTCCAGGTTGATTCAATAAATAAACTAGGCGCAGACAATATTCTCTTAATAAAAGTGAGTCTGCATCTAAGGTTAGTAAAAACTCACTATCTGGTACTACTAAATCGGCTTTTTGTGCTGGTGCTACTGGCAATAAGACTTTTCCGACTTCAGTCTTTTTGACTTGATAATTTTTACCCATTAAGTCGATATAAGAATTCAAATTCATTGCCTTATTGGCCTCGTGGGATAAAGAAATATATTCTTTACGTTGGAAGTAGTCCACCTCTGCACCAAAAATCCAAGTTAAGCGGCAGTATAATTGTTCAACCCGTTCAACAGGTAACTGACTCTTTTCTTCTACAACTTTTTCAACTGCCTTTGCAGTAATTGCTAATTCTTCTGCTAAGTCTAAAATGACATGATTCACAAAAAAATCATCCACGTGATCTTCATGCGGTTCGCTGGCAGCAAAATTTTGTAACCATTTGACAGCAAAATGATATTCGGCAACGACTTTTAACAGCTCCTGATTTTTAACAAAATTGGGCTGTTGTCCAGCTTTAAATTGCTCCAGAGCCTTTTTAAAACGTTGATGCGGTTTTGCCAACAGCTGATTAATGTCGCGTGCCAATTGCTTTGTCTGTTGTAGTTTAGCTGCCGCTTCTGGTGTACTCGGATTTGGTTTATCATCGATTAATAGTCGAACCAATACTTTAGGGTACTCTTGCAAAGCAGCGGATAATAGCGTTTGTCGAATGACGGTAACTTCTTCATCATAAGAAGGAACCAAAACGGTAATATCTGATTGATTTTTGGCAAAGTAGCCGTCCAACATTTCACGGGGAATGCGTTTATGCGCTTTAAAGCGTAATAACGCCCCTTGGCGCGAAAATAAATAAATCATTGCCGAAAAGCAAAGCGTGGTTACGATAATAATATAAAGTGCCGCTTCCACCGCTTTTTGAAAACTGCCATTACCCTTGGTAATTTGATAATAAATTGTCGATGCTACGTACACTGCCCAAAACACCATTGTCAAAATAATGTAGATTCGATTTAATGTCACTTTGACAACGGAAGCTTTCTCGTGCTGCTGTGGTAATGGTTGCATATTTTTTTCTGTGTTAAATTGGCGCTTCATCTTCTTGTTTTCATCTCCCCTATAATTATTCCCCTTAAAATCCCAATGCGATGCTACTACACTCGTCATTATCTAACTTTATAATTGTCAGAAAATTGCGAGCATAAAGTCACTTGTGCAGTTTAACACAAAGTTTTTTTACATAACAGTTATAATAAAATGGCGAAATAATTGTGAAAAATGAATTTTATCTCTAAGATTATCTCAACTTTACTTGCTAAACACTTTAGAAAAAACGCGTATTTATCACGATTCTTTTTTTGCTGATAAAATAAATTGGCGCAGTTTTTCGTTGTCTTATTATAAAAAAATACTCGTGATAAGTTCGATAACATATGTATTTTTACAAAAATTTGCTCATTTGGTTTTGTTATCAGCATAAGAAAAGAAGATTTTTTTCATATACCAGCCGGAAAAATTAGAAAATCAAAATAACAAATAAAATATATTAAATATGACTTATTTTGACAAATAAAATTTTACTTTGATTTTATTACAGCGTGAAGATGCAACCATTTTACTAAAAAAAGAGCACACCTACTTGGCTGTGCTCTTTAAAGGACTTTATTTTACTGTTGTTGATTCAAAATTTTAAAAGGATCAGTCTTCTTGTTTTAGTGCTGCCTTCAAGGCTAAAGCCAATGGACTTTCTGCAGCTTCTTCTTGTTGACTGTATTTCTTCACTAATTTTCGTTCTTCGTGTTTGGTCATCTTTTTATTGCGGGCTTTTTTATCAGGAATTTTTTCTGTGATCCCACAATATTTACATTTAAAGAAGGCACCATTTTTGCCTTCTAAAATTTCCATTTTTTTATGACATTGCGGACAACGATGATTGGAAATTTTGGGTTCTTTTCGCCGGCGATAGCTACACTCGCTATTGGAACAAAGATAAATTTTTCCATCTTTGGTATTTCGTTCCTTTAACTGAGAGCCACATTCTGGGCAAATTTTCGTTGTTAAGGAATAATCTTTATAGGTCTCCTTGGAATTTTTAATTTCACTAACCAAACGGGCCGTATCTTTCTCAATTCCTTTTAAAAAGGCGGTCGCAGATTCTCGTCCTTGTGCAATATTTTCTAAGCTTTTCTCCCATTTTGCCGTTAACTCTGGACTAACCAAGGAAGTATTGACTAGGCTCAACAGTTGGCGCCCTTTTGGTGTAACAGCTAAAGCATTGCCACGACGTTCCATTAGTTCTGATTTTAATAATTTTTCAATAATCTCTGCTCGAGTAGCTGGTGTTCCTAACGCATATTTTTCCATTTGTTGTAATAAACTGCCCTCAGTTGCAAGTTTGGGCGGTGTCGTCAGTTCTTTATTGATCGCAAATTGCCCTTTGACACTTTTAACCTGTTGCCAGTCAGTTTTTTCAGCTACTTTTTCATTAGCTTTTTGCCAACCACTTTGTAAAACTTTTTCTTGTCGGAAAATAAATTCACCCTCAGGAAATTGGACAACTGCCTTTACATTAACGGTAACATATTGTTCTGCAAATAAGCCTAAGAAGCGTTCTATAATAAGGTGATAAATCCGGCTTTCGTCTGTAGACATCTTTTCAAAGCGAGGCCGCTCTTCAGTCGGAATTAAAGCATAGTGGTCTGTTACTTTGCTATCATTGAAAACAGCTTTTTGTTTTACTTGGGCCCCATTTTTTAAATATTCTTTTGCCCGCGCATCCACATTTGCTAGTGCTTGAAGTCTTTCTTTTAATGTTGCCGCCACATCTTGTGGTAAATATTTCGAATCCGTCCGAGGATAGCTGACTACTTTATGGGTTTCATACAAGCTTTGGACTAATGATAATGTCTTTTTCGCTGAGTATTGATACAGGCTATTTGCTACTCGTTGTAATTCCGTTAAATCATAAGGCAATGGAGCAGACTGTCTTTTTTCTTTGGTCGTGACATCTGTTACTTTACCAATTTGGTTTTGCCAATTCGCCACAACAGCTTCTGCTTCATTCCGGTTTTGAAATTGTTGTGGATTTTTCAATTGCAGGCGCCCTTTTTCATTGCCATAAAGCAGATCCACCGTGTAATAAGTTTGTGGGATAAATTTTTCGGATTTTTCTTGCGCTTTTGCCACTAGTGCAAGTGTCGGCGTCTGTACTCTTCCGGCACTTAGACTGTCGTGATATTTGACAGTTAAAGCACGGGTAACATTTAAGCCTACCAGCCAGTCAGCTTTTCCTCTGGCAACAGCAGATTGGTATAAATTATCGTATTGTTTTGCCGGTTTTAATTGGTTAAAACCCGTTTTAACAGCTTTGGTTGTCTGAGAAGAAATCCATAGGCGTTCTAATGGTTTAGTAAAACGAATCCATTCAAAAATATAGCGCCCCACAGCTTCACCTTCACGTCCACCATCTGTGGCGATAATCCCACCGGTAATATCTTTTCGTTTGGCTAAATTTGCGATTAATTTTAATTGACGATTTGTTTTAGGAAGTGGCTTAATGCCGATGTGTTTTGGAATCATAGGCAAGGTTTCCATATTCCAAGTTTTCCACTCTTGTTTAATATCTTCTGGTAATTTTAATGTTAATAAATGACCATAGGCCCAAGTGATGACGTATTGTTCATTTTCAAAATAATCTTTTCCCTGTGGCTTGGCTCCTAATACTTTAGCAAAGTCTTTGGCCACACTTGGTTTTTCAGTTAGTACTAATTTTTTCCCCATACTGGCTCCTTTAAGAAAATTAATTGCAATCTTTTTTAAACATCTTGTTTATGATGTAAAATAATTCAATTTTTCAAACGCAATTTTGATAAATTACGTGCCTTTCATTATAACAGCTCCCTTAAAAAAGCTAAACTGCTATTAAACAATCTTACAAACTCTATTTAAGCTAGTCTTTAGTTTTTTTGATTATGAGACTTTCGACAATAAAAAAGCTTAAACCAGCCACCACAGCCAGTTCAAGCTTACAAATAATGATTAGTTGGCAACTTTACGTTTACAAACTCGTAATTTACCTTCACCGTTGATGGTTTGACACAAACGATTGGAACTTTTTTCAACTACAGCGTTGTAGTCTTTCAATAAAGCTAATCCGGTATACTGCTGCAAGTAATCATCACATTCTTCACACCAACGCTCATCGCTTTCATTCCAAAAAGCAGCTTGGTAATTCGGATGTGATTTCAAATTTGAAAAACGCGGGCTCAACTCAAGCCACTTATTTTCGTAAAATTGTTCTGCCGCTGTTAAATCGTTAAAGGTATACTCTTCTGTTACATCAGCTTGCCAATCTTCAAAAAACCACCACGGCTCATTATCCCCATACATTATAACAACCTGGTACATAGTTTATTGCTCCTTTTATTCCCCATTTGCATTAATCATACTCACGAAACGTGTGGATGACAAGAAATTCGCACCAAACTTAAATAACTATAATTATTTTTATTTAATTTGATTAAGTTTGTGAATTTTATTCTTTTTAAGAAAAAAATTTTGACAAAAATAGGCAAAAGTTTTTGCTTAGGATGCTTATTTTTTTAAGCATCCTAGACGATTGTTTTTCAAGCGGATGCTTAGTTGCCTATTTTATTTTTAAAGTTATAAAATCTGTATTTTTTTATTACTGCTCTGTTTTAAATTAAGTATAGAATAGTTTTCGTGAAACAAAACACTTTTTTTATATTTCTCATTATTTTTTTCAATAGATAAAAAAGAGAGTTAAAAACAAAAAAATACCTGAATATCAGGCATCTTCTGATCTACAGGTATCAGAAGACGCCATTTATTTCAGATATTTCAAAATTTTATTCATAATGATCATGTAAATATTGTAAAACATTCGGTGCTAATTGGGTAGCCGATTCATTATCTTGACGATTTTCTAACATACTGATAAAGAGATAGCCACTATTTTTTCCTTCATAGGCAAGTAAGAAGCTATTTTCTTGGCCCCGTTCATCTTGTTTTTCTTTAATTTCGGCGGTACCTGTTTTAGCAAAAAGTGTAAAGCCTAGACTGCTTAAACTATGAGCCGTACCATTTGGATCACTTACAACAGCCTTTAAGTCTTCATTGACTTTCTCTACACTGGAAGATTTTACAACTGCGGTTTTTTCTTTTTCTTTCGCATCTGTTACAAGCTTGGGATAAACCAGCGTCCCTTCGTTAGCAAAAACAGAATACATGGTAGCTTGTTGGATGGGATTAATTAGCAGTTGCCCTTGCCCATAACCGGTATCGGCTAACAAAATTTTGGAATCAAAACTTTTTTCGTTGCTAATTTGAGCGGGATTCATCGCTAGTGGCAGATCCATTTTTTCACCAAAAATAAATTTGTCTAAGCCACTTCGAAAAGCTTTTTCACCCATTTTCAATGTTTCTTGCGCCATGTAAATATTATCGGAATAAACCAACGCGTCTTTTAAGTCCACGCTGGCTACATCAGCTACCCGCGTGACATAGTAATCTCCCCAAGAGGAATCTTGTTGCCACTTCAAACCATTAATCGCTAATTTTTCGTTAGGATTTAGACTACCATTATCTAATCCAATCGCAGCTGTAATTGTTTTAAAGGTTGAACCTGGTGCATAACCTGTTACCAAACGATTTAAAAATGGTTTCTTTTCATCTTTTTCATAAGCATCATAATCTTTTTGGGAAATCCCATTCGTCATCTTATTAGGGTCATAGCTTGGGCTGCTAACTAAAGCTAGTAAATCGCCAGTTTTTGGTGCATTAACAACAGTCGCACCAGATTTTTCAGCCAACGCGTGATAAGCTAATTCCTGTAGCGTACTGTCGATAGTTAACTGCACTGTTTTGCCATCTTGCTTGGTATTTTCTAGTAAAACAGTTTTTTCGTTTCCTTTTTCATCGGTAATCGCTAATTTTCCTCCTGCTTTTCCCCGCAGCGTTTCATCATAAGCTGCTTCTAAGCCCGCGCGCCCAATTTGTCCTTCGCTCGTTAATTCCGGATGTTTTTTCAAATCTTCAGCCGTAATTTTACCTAAGTATCCCACTAAATGTGCTGCCGCTGCTCCTAAAGGATATTTTCGCCCCGTAATTTCTTTAATACTTGCACCTGTGGGCAAACCTTTTGCTTCATCCACAATTTTTAATGGCACAAAATAATCTGGCTTTACCCAGCTTTGTTCTAAAGCTTGCGTAATTTGTTTTTCAGTTAAATTGTAATCTGTGGCGATTTTCTTAATATTCTTTTCTTTTTCAGTACCTTCACCTAGTTTTTGCGGTACTACGCCTAATTGTTGCAGTTGTCCATTTTCTGCTAGAGGCTGATTGTTTCGATCTAAAATTTCCCCGCGCACAGGTTCATCTACTGTTAGACTTACTTTATCTTTGCCACTCATTTGAGGAAAAATCATATTTGGTCCCCATTCCAATTTAGGCTGCTCTTTTTCATAAGCCAAATACGTTTGGTACTTTAAATTTTTCAACTGACCCATAGCTGTTGCAAGCGACAATTCATAGGTCACTTGATATTTGTTATCTTTTTGTTCTGTTATTTTCAAATTAGTCATTTTGATATTTTTTGCATCGATTGCAGTAAAAATATTTTGATATTTTTCGATAATTTCTTTGTTGCTGTAGCCATTTCTTTGCGCAGTATCTGCTAACAATGTTTTAGGCAGACTTTCGTATTTTCCTTGCGCCAAATAGCGGGTGAAATCTTCCACGAGAGCTATTCTTTGTTGCTGTTTTTTTTCTGCTGTAACATGAATAATAAATCCCGCTCCTGCTACTAGCAATAAAATAATTGGAACGATAATAAAAATCGGCTTAAACGCCTTCTTTTTTTGATTCTTTTGACTTCTTAAATGTTCTGTCATTTTTATGCTCCTAATAAAATAGTTATTTTATTTTACCTTATATCCTGGCGTATATTAATTTAATGCACGCATTTTTAATAAAAGTTAACGAATTTCTAGAACTATATTTGTTTTATTTTAAACATAATAAAAAGATGCACCCGAAGGCACATCTCAATTTTTAGACATATTGTAAAACTTTTTCTTCTTTATAAGCACGGTCAATTAATCCGCCGCCAAGACATTTATCCCCATCATAAAAAACTACTGCTTGTCCGGGTGTAATTGCCCGTACAGGTGCATCAAAAATGACTTCGGCTTGGTCATTAGCTAACAAGCGGACAGTCACAGGAACATCAGCCTGACGATAACGGAATTTAGCCGTACATTTGAATTCTTGTGGCATCTTTTCATTGGTGGTGAAATGAATTGTACTTGCATCCAAACGATCTGCATACAATGCTTCATGATGGAAGCCTTGTCCAACATAAAGCGTATTGGTCGCCAAATCTTTTCCGACCACAAACCACGGATCATTTGAACCACTGCCGCCGCCAATCCCTAATCCTTGGCGTTGACCGATTGTATAATACATTAACCCATCGTGCTCACCTTTCACTTGTCCATCAAGGGTGACCATCTTTCCTTTTTTCGCAGGCAAATAGTTACTTAAAAACTTCTTGAAATTCTTTTCGCCAATAAAACAAACCCCTGTAGAATCTTTCTTCTTCGCAGTTGCTAAACCTGCCCGCTCAGCAATGGCACGAACTTCTGATTTTTCCATGCCACCTAATGGAAACAATGTTTTAGCCAACTGTTCTTGAGATAATTGACTTAAGAAATAAGTTTGATCTTTATTATTATCCACACCCCGTAACATGTGAACGACGCCATTTTCATCTTTTGTAACGCGCGCATAATGTCCAGTGGCCACATAATCGGCACCTAATTCTAATGCATAGTCTAAAAAGGCTTTGAATTTAATTTCCTTGTTACACATAACATCAGGATTTGGCGTACGGCCAGCACGATATTCTGCTAAGAAATATTCAAAAACGCGGTCCCAGTATTCCTTTTCAAAATTGACTGAATAATAAGGAATCCCGATTTGAGCGGCTACTTGCGCAACATCTTTATAATCTTCAGTTGCAGTACAGACGCCGTTTTCATCTGTATCATCCCAATTTTTCATGAAGATACCTACGACATCGTATCCTTGTTCTTTTAGCAAAAGTGCGGTTACAGAAGAATCCACTCCGCCACTCATGCCCACGACAACGCGTGTGTTGCTGTTGTCTGTCATGTAATCACCATCATTTCATTGTTAATTCCGAAAATTTAACGATTTGAAGGTCGCAACTTTTCAGTATTTGTCATTATACAACAGATGGCTAATAATTTCATGTACTTGTTTTTAAATTAGGATTTTCTTTAAAGGCAGGTTAATTAATATAGCAAAAAAAATGCCAAATATGAAATTTTATGTTTAAAAGGAAAACTTATCCGTTAAAAACAGCTTCATATTTGGCATTATTTTTAGTTCATTTTGCGATTGCGCCACCAGTAATAAAGACCTGTTAGCCCTGCAATACTACTTAGAGCAGCCGCCATAATTAAAAAGATCTGCGTGCCCCTTCCCCCTGTTGCAGGCATAAAACCTTCTGGGCGTGAATTTGTGACCGTAAATGCTATCACCTGCGTTTTCTCATCGATTACAAATTCATTGGACTCTGTTTGATTGGTTTCATTGTAATATTTAACCGAAAATTCTTTTGGTTTATTGACCTCGACTAAACGATATTTTACACCTGTTGTTAAATATTGGCGCCAATCTTTTATTAATACTTCTTTTTTAGCGGTGGTGTAAAATTTTATCTCACCTTTTGTCTTTCCTGCTTCAATTTCCCCACAACCATAGGCTACAATCGTAGCATCTGCTACTGTTTCAATGTTAAAATCAAAAGTCGCTTTTCCTGTTGCACCTTGAAGTATTTTTTTAGCTTCAAAATCAAAGGGCGGACGTTCATCGTTGGCTACATTTAAAGTCAAGTTCAAATTATCCGCTGAGGCAGCAAAATGATAATGCTCCGTCAATGTAGCTGTTACATCCCCGGCTTCATCGGTAATAACTGGCTGCTCTTTGTCTAAGGTGAAATAAGCATATTGTGAAAATAGTTGGTACCCTTTTGGTGCTTGGACTTCTTTAATGCGATAATCACCTGATCTAAGTCCGGTAAAAGATAGTAGTCCACTGTTGGAAGTTGAGGCTTCAGCTTGCTTGACGTTAATTTCTTGCCAGGTGTCTCCGTTCTTTTTTTCTAAAATGAATTTCGCACCCGCCAAGGCCTCTTCATCTTTGGAATGTTTTTTTATTGTCAACATTCTAGCATTTCCACTAATGGTACCAGAAGCACTGACATTTCTGATCTCAATTTTTTCAGTATGCGTGTTTGTTGATTTTTCACCCCACTTAATTTTGATGTGATTTTCAATATAACTTTGCTCGGCTTTTTTAGGTTTACCGCTGTACTCAATAATTAAAGGTGTACTCACCACGAAATCTTTGGCAAAGGAAATTTTGAAGCCGCCATTTTCCCACTCAAGTTGATAAGCCTCAGTTTCTACTTCACCGTCTTTGTCTATTTGTGGTTTCCAAGTATTCGTTCCTTCTTTTATTGTTTCTAAATTGGCATAATACAATTTAATTTTACCCGGAATTATATCTTGGTCTGATGAAGTATCTTCAATCACTAAGTTATGCAACCGAGCACCTTCAGGATTAACGATAGCTGTCCAAGGGATTTCCATGGTCTCTACATCAAAATCTGAAGCTGTTTTATAAACCCCACTTGCCACTTTTGTATACGATACACTAGCGGCACTTTTTGTCGTGCCACTATTCGTTACCAGCGCGGTTGTATTTAAGATTTGATTTTTATTGCCTTTTTCAGCGGCCATAATCGCTTTATCAAGTTGCGTTGCAAAACTGACTTTAAAAGCGGCATATCCCATATCTTTTTTAAACCGGATGGTAAAGCCCTGTGCTAAGGTATCTTTTGTTTGTTCTAAAACTGGTATTTCAGACCACTGCTTGCCGTCATTTTTTAGCGGGATTATTTCATAATCTGCATTGATTTCTAATTTCACTTTTTTGTAGTCGTGATACCAATCTGTAGTCGAATTTTTTTCTTTATCATCTTTTGTTTCCAACTGATAAACAACGATTTCTTGCAAATCTTGTAATGTCATACGCTGAATGAAGCTCGTGGTGTTATCATCAAATTTCCAAACATTCATATGGTCGACAATTTCATCTCCAGCTTTGATGGCGTATCCTCTTGTGTTTGCTAATATTTCCCAGGTGACAGAAGAATTTTTTATATCAAGCGTTCCTCTTTTTTTCAATGCATCAGCAACTTGGACATTGTTCGTCCACCCCGTATTCGCCTGGGCATGGCCTTGATACGTGCCTTGTAGTGCTTCGATTGTATTAAACAAATAATTACTAATCGGCACTTGCGGTACAAGTTCTGGTGTATTGCCATATTTTGTCGCAATTGCTAACCAGATTTTTTTACCAGCATGTTTTTCATTAATCTTCAACTGAAATCCAGCTGCTTTCTCCCCTGTTTTCAATGTATCAGATTGCAATGCAATTCCAGCATCAGGATCGGCTATTATTGTCCCTGCTGTTGTAGTTAACTTGCCGTTATCAATCGTAAGCGTGATATCTACTGTGGGAATTTCACGAAATTCTCCATTTTCATCTTGATAAGCGACAATTATGCCTTTTTCCTTTAAATAGGGTTGATTAATTCCTTCATTAAATTTTTTTCCAGTTACAAGGACTGCCTCTTTTGCCAGCGTGCTATCTTTATTCCAATAATAAGCGAGACCATTTTTATAAAAGACGCCTTCTTTTAACCGTAATGCGGCATCGTTAATTAAAATCTCACCTGCACCTGGTATTGTCACAACCGAAGCTGACCATAAAATCGTTTTATCGCTAAAGTTACTATCAACACTTTCGTCAAAGAGCGTTTGTCTGATTACTTGTTTTTCAACAGCTAACGAAGTAAACGTACTAGAAGCTGCCGTTAAGTCGCCGCCGCTGATTTTATTTTCCACTAAAGTCTGGCCTTTAGTATCCTCATGCTTACTTTGATAGGTGACGATATAGCGCCCCTTTGGTATTTTTTCACTGAAGGATAATGTAAACTGACTTTCTTTTGTGTCTTTAAGCGTAATTAAATCGTGGTATTGTTCTGGTGTAGTGGCGATATTAGGAAATACTTGTTGCCCTTTTTTTAATTCGGCAAAAACTTTAAGTGTCTTAAAATCGATTTGACCATCGTTTAATTCATCAATAAAGTCAATTTTCTCATTTTTGTCCCGATGATAAATGACGGTCCATTCAATAATACCGTTGCCCTTACTAACAGCTGACTTTTGCAAATGATCATAGTAGTATTCCGTTTTGGCTATTGCCTCTAACTTACTACTGCCGGCGATGTTACTTTGAACCCTGTTGCTAATCTCACTGGGATGATTGTCTTTTAAAATCGTGGTGTATTGAATTTTGACCGGCCCTGTTATCTGGGTATCAATTCCGTCATTCCAATGGTAAAACAGCAAGGAAAATTTACTATCATTATTTTTGTCATACGTAATTTTATAATCTTTTCCTGCTAGTAATTCTTTGGCCTTACCGTCAACTTCCATTGTAATTTTAAACAATTGAAAATCTGCCAATTCGCTAATCTTTGCTGCCAAATCTGTCGGCGGCAAGTAAAACCCGGCCTTGGCGCCACTCTCTGGATAAAGTGTTGTGATATCTTCATCGGCAATGCGCAAGTCTTTAATTGGAACAAATTTACTTGGATCCTTTTTATCCCGACCAGGTGTAACGGTGATTTCCCACTCCAAGAGATGGTAGTCTTCTTTAGCTAAAGTAACCTTAGTGGGCGCTTTACTTACACCTTTTTGCAGGCTGTACTCATTTTTTACCGGTTGAATTTGAATCGTTTCTTTAATTTCAGCATCTTTATCAAGCATTACATCAATGCTTTCTGTCACTTCTTCTATGACCACTGTAGAAGTTAAGTTCATTTCACCTTGAACATTCTCTTTACTCCAATTTTCATTATTAAATGTAACCGTCCATAAATGATTTTTGCCGTCTTTGCCCCCATTTTTTTTAATGGTGAATTCTCCTCTTTTTTCACCATTAATTGTCAGCATTTCTTTTATATCACTTTCCAAATAGATATCCCCAGAAATTTCAAAACTAAACTCAAAATTTCGTTCTCTATTTTCATCTGCATCAATTTCTGCTTTGACTTTTGCTCCTGCTGGTGTCTGAAAAAACTGATCCAAATTAAAGTGATACTGCAGGCGAATCGATGTGTCTGAAAAAATAAATGGTGGCTGTGTTTCATCTACACTTTGCCAGTCGCCATTACCTTGTTTTGTTTCAAAGCTGACCTTATCAATCGGCCACCCTGATAGATCTGTTGGCATTTTAATCGTAATTGGTGTCACTACTTTTTGCTTTACAACGGGTGGTGTTTTTTCAGTTGCTGTCTGATCAACGGCGTGTTTTTTATCTTCATCATTTTCTTTTTGATGGGGGTTAGTTAATGTATGCGTTTTCTCTGTTGCTGATAAAGCATAATTGGGTGTTGGTTCTTCTTGCAACAAGTCAAAATGAATCGTCGGACGGACGTCTTTTGTTGTGGTAAATGTAAATTGCCCTTCACTTTTTGTTGTGCCACTAGTCTTGTCTGACTCACTTTTTTCCTTTAGCCAATTTGTTTCTGTAAAAAAGTCGTTTCCAGAAAGCGGCTGAACAATTTTGTCATCACTAATTTTTATCGCAAGCTGTGTTGCGGTTACACCGGTGTTTTTAACATAATGAAATGTCCATAATAAATGATCATTGCCTTGTATTTCTACTTTGTGGTCGATCTTCAAAAAATCGTTATTGACCAAATAATTTTTATCACTGCTTGCTTTGGGACGCCACGTAAACATACTCCCGCTCATAGCTTCTAAAAAAGGAAAAAGTAGACAGATGCATACCATAAAAATTATTTTCTTATTTTTTATCTTCATATTTAACCTCACAATTCTTTTTATTTTCTAATCTTTTTATAATTATATAACAATTATGCTTTCCGGCGCAATTTTTAACGGCAAGATAAAAAGACGGTAAACGCTTGCTATTCTCACAAAATTTCAAATTAGAAATAAAAAAATTTATTTAAGAGATAATTTTCAGAATAAAAAAAAGAAACAAAAGGAAAATTCCTTTTGTTTCTTTTTGAAGATCCAACTTTTTAAAAAAATATTTTAAGGTTATTTTATTAACGAAGTTTAGCCAATTCTGCTTCTTTCTTGGCTGCAATCAGATCAATTTGATTTTCTGAGATGGGAGTTCCAAAGGGCAATT
Source organism: Candidatus Enterococcus myersii (assembly GCF_017316025.1). Lineage (GTDB taxonomy): Bacteria > Bacillota > Bacilli > Lactobacillales > Enterococcaceae > Enterococcus_C > Enterococcus_C montenegrensis. The sequence continues at coordinate 115,473 of NZ_JAFLVT010000001.1, read as the reverse complement.
TTTCTGGTAAGAAATCAATTTCTGGTGCATCGACGCCGACATTGATATTTTCTTTAATCGGTACACTATAATGATGCACATGTCCATGCAAATTACGAATGTTTTTGGTGACCCCCAACAACATGGGATAATGCGTCAAATAATACTGATGGTGATTAAATTTGATAATGATCCCCACATCTGCAAACTGAAATTTTGGCTGACCATTTGATAAGATTCTATTATTTTTTTCTAAAAATTTGAAAAACGTGCGATGATCGTGATTTCCTTTAATAAAAATTATCTGCCCATTCAAACGCATCAGTAAAGCTAAAATCTCCGGGTAGCCTGCCTCATAAGCAGGATGCATTGCAACATCCCCTAAATGGTATACAGTATCGCCTTGTTTTACAACAGCATTCCAGTTTTTTATCATTAATTCATGCATTGTTTGCAGATCTTCAAATGGGCGCGGTGCAAAATCATTGTCCCCTAGTAAATCTTGATGGAAATAATGAGTATCGGATGTAAAAAATTTCATTTCGCTCACCTACAATACTGCCAATGGCTGCTTTTTGGTTGGAGCAAGATAACGTGCTGCAATTTTTTGCCACTCTTTTTTGGTTAACTGGATTTTTGCTGCAGCTAAGTTTGTTAGGACATGATCTTTGTTGCTCGATTGCGGAATTGCCAATGTCTTTTCATCCCGAATTGCCCAAGCTAAAAGCAATTGAAAAATAGAAACCCCATGACGAGTAGCAATTTCTTGTAGTCCACCATCTTGCAAAAATTGATTACCTAAACTATCCCCTTGTGCAATCGGAGAATACGCAATTAGTGGCACTTGTTGCTTATTCAGCCAAGGAAGTAGATCAAATTCAATGCCGCGGCTACCTAAATTATATAAGACTTCATTGGCAGCACAGTTTTTGCCAGCTGGTAGTTGCCACAGTTCTTGCATATCGGATACATCAAAATTTGAAACGCCCCAATTTTTAATCAAACCACTTTTTTTAGCATCCTCTAATGCAGTGACTGTTTCAGCTAAGGGCACTTCTCCTGGCCAATGTAGTAAATACAAGTCAAGATAATCCGTCTTTAATCGCTTCAAACTAGCAGCTAAACTTTGAGGCAATTTTTCTTTTGTAGCATTCCAAGGGTAAACTTTTGAAATTAGATAAACGTTTTCCCGCGAGACAGACTGTAGCGCTTTTCCTACTAACTCTTCTGAATTGCCATCTCCATACATTTCGGCTGTATCAATTGCGATTTTTACCGTTGAACTTGCTTGTTTGAGACCCGTTTGCAAAGCTGCTAATTCTGCTGTTCTTTTTACTAAGTCGTCTCCCATATGCCACGTTCCTAAACCAATCGGGTAAATCTTTTCGCCAGCAATTTCCATGTGTCTACCTCCATCTCGCTTTTCTTACTTCAAGTATAAACCAGCTTTATGATTGGGTAAAAAAATTACTATTAGCAAATATAAATTTCCCAAATTTCTCAAGATTTTGACTTATTGTCGCTGCGAGTTCGTGCATAAAGCTAGCCACCTAAAAAAGCTGGCTGCACGCGGTCTGCACGCTAACGTTAGCAACATGACAAATTTTTTCGTACAAAACTTATGATTGGTTACAAAAAAACCACCAGCAAAAGCTGGCGGCGGCAAATTTTTAAGCAACTTTTTCAAAGAGGCCACGACTAATAAAGCCATCCATTAAAAAGTAAAATTTATCTTGTAACATTTTATGTTGTGGGTCTTTAAAAATATTTACTGCTTTTAAACCATTAGCTGTCGTAATTGACATTTTTAAAGTTTCTATTTCCCCATCAACGGTGATTTTCAATTTGAAGCCTTCCTTACTTTGAGGTGTTGCTTCAAGTGGTTGAATTAATTGAAAATTCCCCCCATTTGTTTCTTTAAAACCATTATCGCGCAATGTGTATTTCTTTGCCTCTGGGTCTAATTGGTACATAACGTTTGCACCTAACACCGTTGCCTTTTTTTGAAATGCCATCTATTTTCCCCCCTGCTTTTTAATTGCTGGTAATAAAACTTGCCGCTTTCATAAAAAATTAGCCTTAACTTTTGCAATCTCTTATTTTTACTACTGACTTTATTACCGCTACAATCTGATTGTCTCTTTAATTATAAAAGTTTTCTGAGTGTTTGACTACTGCTCTTTCGTTATTTTTGGCAAGCCGCAATTAGTTTTTCAGCAAAATATGCGACATCTTCTGCCGTATTACCAAAACCAAAGCTGACGCGAATGGATTCGTGGATTGCATCACTGTCTTTGCCATACATGGCTGTTAGAACGTGAGAAGGTTCAATGTTGCCGGCCGTACAAGCAGAGCCTGTTGAAATCGCTTGGCCTTGTAAATCTAATTTCATTAACAATAAATTGTTATCCACATCATTCAATTGTAAATTTAAAACATGTGGCAATTTATGCGTCACATCACCATTTATATGATAAGCAATTTTTGCTTCGTCTAATTTTTTTAGCAGTAATTCTGCCAATTTTGCGTAATGAGCTTTATTTTCCAATTGTTTTTCTGGGGTTAGAATTTCTACCGCTTTTGCCATGCCAATAATTCCCACTAAATTTTCAGTCCCGGCACGTCGCTTTTCTTCTTGTTCTCCACCATGAAGATAACTTGGTAAGTTTACGCCATCTTTTTTAAACAAGAAGCCTACGCCTTTGGGTCCGTTAATTTTATGCGCTGAAATACTGAATAAATCAATATTATTTTCGTAAGGATCTAAAGCAGTTTTTCCAAAAGCTTGAACTGCATCCGTATGAAAAATAGCAGGATGATCTTTTAACAATTCACCGATGGCTTTGATGGGTAATAAATTCCCTGTTTCATTATTGGCTGCCATCACAGATACTAAGATTGTCTCCGGACGCAAGGCATCTTTTAGCGTTTCTATTGCTAATTGGCCTTTTTCATCGACGGGTAAATAGGTAACTTCAAAGCCCTGTTTTTCCAAATAGTGCATCGATTCTAAAACAGCCGGATGTTCGATTGCAGTGGTAATCACATGTCGCCCTAGTTCTTGACGAGCAAGAGCGGTGCCGATAATTGCGGTGTTATCTCCTTCTGTGCCGCCACTGTTAAAAATAATTTCATGGGCTTTCACCCCTAAACTTTTGGCAATTAATTGCCGACTCGCTTCTAATTTTTCGTGGGCTTTGCGACCAAAGCCATGTACGCTAGAAGGATTCCCAAAAATTGGCATCGCTTCTGTCATCGCTTTTATTACTTCTGGGTGTAGCGGTGTTGTTGCCGCATGATCCAAATAAATTTCTTTCACTCTCTTCACCTTTTCTTGTGCATACTAGGGTCATTCTAGCATAAAAAGAATTTTTTATTAATTGATTACCATTTTTCCTTTTTCGCCAAATAAAAAAACTGTACCAAAAGTTTGATACAGTCCAAATCGTAATTGTATTAGCTTAAGCGAAATCTTTTTCTTCCAAACGGAATAGGGGACTCATTGGTGTATTTTCGTGAATTCGTTTCACAGCTTCTCCCATTAATTGACCACAAGTGATATACGTCAAATTATTAGGATGGCGACTTTCATCTGTAAAACAAGAATCTGTCACACAAATATCTGTAATATCTGCACTTTCCAAGTTTTCTTTTGCTGGCGGTGATAATAGTGCATGGGAAGCACAAGCATAAACTTCTTTGGCACCTGCTTCTTTTAACAAGCGCGCTGCAACTTTAAATGTATTCCCCGTATTTAAAATGTCGTCCACCATAATACAAGTTTTTCCTGTGACATCGCCGATTACATAACCGCCGTTTTCATCACTTTCCTCTTGGTCGACAATCGCCAATGTTGTATTTAGATACTCTGCTAAGCTGCGGGTTCTGTTGACCCCGGAGTTCTTCGGTGAAACAACCACAAAGTCGTCTCCAAACATTTTCTTTTCCCGATAATATTTGGCAAAAAGCGGCATCGTAAATAAATTGTCCACTGGAATATCAAAGAAACCTTGAACTTGAACGGTATGTAAATCCAACGTCAAAATTCGGGTTGCACCAGCTTCTTGTAACATATTCGCCACAAGCTTAGCTGTAATTGGTTCATGAGGTCTAGCTGTTCTGTCTTGACGAGCATAACCATAATAGGGTAAGACAACATTAATTGTCTTCGCACTTGCTCGTTTCATTGCATCGATCATAATCAACAATTCCATATAATAATCATTAACAGGTTGATTTGTTGCTTGAATCAGATACACGTGCGCACCTCGCACACTTTCTTCGATACTAATTGAAATTTCACCGTCGCTAAATTGCTTAATCGCACATTGGCCTAATTTTGTGCCAAAGACAGCAGCAATTTTTTCTGCTAACGGTTCATTTCCATTCAAGCTAAAAATTTTCAACGATTGATCCTGGTATTGTTCCCCCATGATAGCCTCCTTAGTTATTGGCAGTTCTTTGCGCTAGTCATTTTTTATGACAAATTCTTTTTCATTCTAACATCTTTTCACTCTTTTTTGAACTGTAACAGCTGGTTTCCCTCTTATCTATTTTAAGGTAACGAAATGGTCCCATTAATCCAGCTAGCAGGGATAACTTTATGATAGTTTCCCCAGTTATCATGAACTTTAAGCCATTCTTTCCCTGTTTCGTCTTTTTTATAACCATACGCTACTACCCAGTGGTTCCCATAGGTGCTTCCTTTAAGTTTCATTAAACCGACAATTACTGGTTTACCTTGTAGCAGACGTTTTTTTACCCGTTCTAAGCCACCAACAGGAGTTTGACGGGCTCTAAATGGTAATTTAAACAAACGAAAATAGCGGGAAAGACCGTGGGAAACTTGTAAAGAAATAGTTGGAAAATCAAAAGGTTGAATGATTACCCGTAGTAAATCTTGCAATGCTTTGGTATTTTCACTGCCATTTTGACGAATGTGTTCAGGCACAATTGTTTTTACAAGATGATCTTGGTAGTAACACAAAAAAACTGTTGCCGCGCTTGTGCCACATAGATAACCTGATTTGGTGGTGATGTTGCGATAAGGATAAAATTCTGATTCTGAAATCCCTAGCCATTCATTTGTAATTGTCATCTTCTCACCTCGCGATAAGTATAGCATAAGTTTGTTAGTTGAGATTTTCTGAGCTAACGTCAAAAAATTCTGAACGTTTTCTTTGTGAAAAAGCTTTCTGTGTATGATAATAGGTAATGATACGAAAAAATGGGCAGATTGTCCCAAAATTGTCTTAATTTTACGGAGAATTGAGATATTAGAAATAGGAGGATGTGGTCTTATGAACAACTTACTAAAAGATGATTTTTATGAATACGTCAATGGTGATTGGATGAAAACCGCTGTCATTCCAGCTGATAAACCAGCCACAGGTGGGTTCCAAGATTTAGTCGATGGCATTGATAAATTATTGCAAACAGAATTTAAGGATATGTTAGCTGATGAAAGTAAAATTCCCCAAGGAAAAATGAAAGACGTCATTGCCTATTACGAATTAGCTAAAGATTATAAAACGCGAGATGAACTTGGCGCTGAACCGATCCAACCGTTATTAAGTAGAATTCGTGGGCTAAAAGATTACGAAGATCTAAATCAACAATTAACTGATTGGGTTTTAGAAGGTCTCCCGCTACCTTTTAGCTTAAACGTGGATCAAGATATGAAAAATACCCAACAAAATGTTTTATTTGCTTATCCGGCTGATACAATTTTGCCAGATAAAACATATTATGCAAAAGAACATCCTCAAGGGGCAAAATTATTGGAAGTTTTTGCAGCTATGACAATTGCTGTCTTAGAAAAAATGGGCCATAACCAGAAAGAAGCCCAACAAATTACTGAAGATGCGCTGGCTTTTGATCGCCTAATTGTCCCTCACGTAAGAAGTTCAGAAGAAAATGCCGACTATAGCAAAAACTATAATCCCCGCAGCTTTACTGAATTTTGTGCCTATGCACCTGTCTTAGATTTAAAAGAGCTGGTAGAAAATTTAATTAAGACCACACCTGAGACAATTATTGTAACTGAACCCGATTATTTTGACGCATTAAATACACTGCTGACAGAAGAGAACTTCTCCTTATTACAAAATTGGCTGTATATTCAAACTGCATTGGGATACACCAATTTATTAAGTGAAGAATTGCGGCAATTAGGCGGCACTTATTCCCGTCAATTGTCTGGTGCGCCTAGTGCCATGCCACAAGAAAAAGCAGCTTTTTACTTAGCGAATGGTCGTTTTAGTCAAGTAGTCGGTCGCTTTTATGGAACCAAATACTTTGGTGAAAAGGCAAAGCAAGATGTTGAACACATGGTTCACACTATGATTGGCATCTACCAAGACCGCTTGGAAAAAAACGACTGGTTATCAAAAGAAACCAGTGCCAAAGCAATTACAAAATTAAATAAATTAGGCGTTCAAGTGGGTTATCCTGAAACAATTCCTGCTTTTTATGAAAAATTTGATACTACGCCAAAAAACGCCGGTGGCACGCTGGTGGAAAATAGTCGTAAATTTAGTCGAATTGTCAGAGAAGATAATTTTAGTCGTTATGGAAAAAGTGCTGACCGCAACGAATGGGAAATGAGCGCTGCGACTGTGAATGCCTATTACCATCCCTTCAAAAATATTATCGTTTTTCCTGCTGCGATTTTACAAGCGCCATTTTATAGTTTAGAACAATCGACTAGCGCCAACTATGGTGGTATTGGTGCCGTTATTGCCCACGAGATTTCCCATGCTTTTGACAATAACGGGGCGAAATTTGATGAGTATGGCAACATGAACAATTGGTGGACGGATACTGATTTAGCGCATTTTGAAACATTATCTGCTCAAATGATTGCAGAATTTGACGGTATTGCCTTTGCCGGTGGCACGGTTAACGGTACCTTAACCGTTTCAGAAAATATTGCCGATGCCGGTGGTGTTAGTTGTGCTCTAGCTGCAGCTAAAAAAGAAGCAGATGTCGCTTTTGAAGACTTCTTTGTCAACTGGGCAAAAATTTGGCGTACAAAAGCACGGGAACAATACCAACAATTGTTACTAGCTATTGATGTCCATGCGCCAGCAAAATTACGGGCGAATATTCAGTTACAAAATGTCCCTGAATTCTTTGAAACTTACGGAATTAAAGAAGGCGATGGTATGTATAAAGCGCCAGAAAAACGCGTGCATATCTGGTAATTAAAAATTAGAGCAGTAAGCTTACGTAGAAATAAATACGTTTAACTTATTGCTCTTTTTAACAACTTTAAAAGAGGTGATCTACTTTGGAAAAATATGCACAAAATAGTTATTTAACTGAAATTGAAACAACTATTACAGAACGCGGAAAAGATGAAATTGGCAATTTTGTCTGCTTAAAGGAAACTGTCGTCTATCCTGGTGGTGGCGGTCAACCGGCTGATTGTGCTTGGATTGCGGGCAATCCTATTTTAAAAATACAAAAAACAGCAGACAGTGTATTTTATTATCTCGACATTGACGTTGAGACATTGCCTGAAAAAGTTCTTGTCAAAATAAATTGGGAGCAACGCTTTGACTTCATGCAGCAACATACCGGCCAACACATTTTAGCCCGAGTTTGCGAAGATCTATTTCAAGCAAGAATCACAAAAGAACAAATGACATTAAAAGATTCATTTTTTGAAATTGATGTGAAACTTGATAAAACACAATTGCAAACGGCTTTAAAACGGAGCAACGAAATTATTCGGGCACAAAAACAAGTCAGTATTCTATTTCCCACTGAAGAAGAATTGGCAAAAGAAACGCTCTTTACCGCGCCACCAAAATACTTTAAAGATCTCCGACTAATAAAAATTGCCGATTTTGATATTATTGGTTGTGGTGGTACTCATGTGAAAAATACTGCCGAAGTGCAAGCTATTGCTTTAACGCAAGTAAAAGAGCACAAAAAAACAACTACCTTGCATTTTGCTTGTGGTAATCGTTTGTTGCAACAATTTGAAACAAATCAAAAACAATTGACGGCATTGACACTACAAGCTAACGTTCCTGTTGATGGGCTAGCTTTAGCTTTCCAAGAACAACAACAAACAATCAAGTTTTATCAAGGGCAAGTTGCGCTTTATCAAGTAAATGAGTTGGTGGCAAATGCCAAAGAACTGACACCACATTTCATTTACAGTGAAATAACTGACACCGAAGCAAAAGAATTACAAACAGCGGCAAAAAAAATAGCCGAAATTTATCCTGATAAGCTGATTTGTACCGCCACAAGTGATGAGGATAGTTTACGCTATCATTTATACTTAAAAACAGCTGATCCAAAGCGTCCAATTGGCCAAGTAATTCGGACCGCCAACCAAAAATTTGCCGGACGCGGTGGTGGTTCACCTACAAAAGGCGATGGTACTATACCTTATTTGCAAAAGGATGCTTTACTACGGTTTTTACAACAATAAAAATTCAGAAAAGCTCCTCAAACGCATGGAACACACCTGCAATAAGGCGAACTTCAATAAATTATTTCCCAAATTTCTTGAAGTTTTGCCTGATTGTCACAGTGAGTTCCTTTGAAAGAATGGCCATCGTCAGAACTGTCCCTTTAATGTTTTACTGCTAAAAAAAAACTTATGCTTTCTTATACGTGAAAAACTCAGTGATCGTAACAGCTAGTTTTAGCTGACTTTCCACTGAGTTTTTTTGAGATAACTTAACGTTTTAAGGCTTTTTTTAATAGTTCTTCTAAATTTGCAAACTGTGAGTTATGGTTAATAACACCGTCAATTTTTTCTTTTGCAGCAGGATTTTGTAGCAAATTACTTAGTTGACTTAAATCATGAATCCCCAACTTATCTAACAATTCATCTTTATCGTTAAAGTCCGTAAATTGTTTAATAAAATCGTTGCTTAGAATTTTATCAAAGTTCAAATTGCCCTCTTTTTGCAAGTCACCAATAATGCCACTGATATCGGCTAAATCAAAGCCGTCTTTCAAACGATCAAAAATACTCATCTTTTTCTCCTTCACTTAGCTCTAAAAGCTCTGCTCCTAGCGTATTTTGAAAGTGTGTTAACGCCCAGTTATGTCCCACTTCATCAAAGCTTGCCACTGCATCTTTTACAATGTGTAACTGATAGCCCAGATTATACGCATCTACTGCGGTGTGCAAAACACAAATGTCTGTACAAACACCTGTTAAGTACAAATCAGTAATTCCTCTTTCTCGCAAACGTATATCCAAGTCGGTACCACTAAAAGCCGAGTAATGTCTTTTATCAATCCAATAAACCGTTGCAGCATCTTTATTTTTTTCGTACAAGGAATTCAAGCTGCCATAAAGATTTCGCCCAGTCGTTCCAATTACATTATGGGGCAAAAACAACTTATTCTCTGGATGATACGCATCATTTGGATCATGGGCATCAATGGCAAATACAGTATAGTTGCCCGCTTCAATAAAATCTTTGGTAAATTCTACCAATTTTTGTTCGATTGCTTGCCCAGCTGCACCCGTGGTCAATTTGCCATCTGTTGCGACAAAATCATTGGTGTAGTCAATTGAAATTAACGCTTTTTTCATCTTATGCCTCCAGTCTTTTTGATGCAATCTTCCTACCTTATTTTAAAATGCGAATAAATTCTAAAACAAGTTCTGCCGAACGTTTGCCTGCTTCTTCGATAAACTCATCAAAGCTAATTGTAGCGCTGTGATCAGCAGTATCGCTAATAGCCCGCACTACAAGAAACGGAATAGCAAACTGACTGGCCGTTTGAGCAATTGCCGCGCCTTCCATTTCACAAGCTAAGGCTGTTGGAAAATCATTTAAAATAGCATCCACCTTAGTCGGACTGTCGATAAAACTGTCTCCGGTTACAATCAAGCCCTTTTTGATTCGATGCGCTGTTTTTTCTGCTGCTTCAGTCATGACTTGTTGCAAATAAGCACTAGCATCATAATAAAGGGGAAATCCCCCCGGTAATTGGCCTTTCTTGTAACCAAAACCGGTAACATCGACATCAAAGTAAGCTAATTTTTCGGAAATTACTAAATCGCCGACACTAAGATCGGCTCCGATTCCGCCAGCCGAACCAGTATTAACAACCATATTTACCCCATATTGCTGAATCAATAGACTCGTTGTGACAGAGGCTGCCACTTTGCCAATACCAGACCGTACAACAATAGCTTCATGATTGCCAATGCGGCCAGAGATAAACAAAGCATCCGCCCTCTCCCAAGACAGTGGACTGTCAATGGCGCTTCGCAAAATTTTAATTTCTTCTTCCATAGCACCGATAATTCCAATTTTCACACAAATTCCTCCAGCTTTTACTTCTATTATTTAGCCTAATAGTACCAGTTTCTAAAAAAAATTTCACTCGATAAGAAAAGCTTTATGTACTCGGTCAACTCGCTAGCAATAAGACGAAAATCTTGATAAATTGTTCCTCAAATTTTTCAAGATTTTGACTTATTGTCGCTGCGAGTTAGTTCATAAAGCTAGACAACTAGAAAAGATTTACAAACTCGTTTAGGACGCAAAAAATAAGAACGAGATTTTTGAAAATTGTTCTTCAAATTTTTGAAAATTTTGACTTATTTTTTTGGGGGCTAGTTTGTCTAGCTAGACACCTAGAAAAGATTTACAATCTCGTTTAGCTTTTGCGCATTAAGACAGGATTTCAATAAATTGCTTTTCAAATTTTTTGAAATTTTGACTTAAGGCCGAGAAAGCTAGTTTGTCTAGCTAGACACTTAGAAAAGCTTTATGTACTCGGTCAACTCGCTAGCAATAAGACGAAAGTCTTGATAAATTGTTCCTCAAATTTTTCAAGATTTTGACCTATTGTCGCTGCGAGTTAGTTCATAAAGCTAGACACTTTGAAAAGCTTTACAAACTCGTTTAGGCCGCAAAAAATAAGAACGAGATTTTTGAAAATTATTCTTCAAATTTTTGAAAATTTCGACTTATTTCTTGACGGGCTAGTTTGTCTAGCTAGACACTTAGAAAAGCTTTATCTACTCGGTCAACTTATCCTAAAAAAAGTTGAAACCAAGTAGCCTAAACGGCATTCCATGATTTCAACTTATTACTTTGTGCTAACTATAAAAAGAAGGTTGCTAATAAGACAACGCCGATTAATAATGAGACGACAATAATCGCCCCCACTAAAAAACTGTTTAGTTCACGGGATTTGCGGGACTCACCACTTCTCGTTTTTGTTAGTTCTTTTTGTCTTTTCGCCTCTTTACGATAGAAGTTTTTAATTTTTTCATCTTTGCGGTCGTATTCTTTTTGTAACTTCATCGTGTTTTTTTCCCGCACCGGTGCATCAAATTCTTCTACAATACCAGCCTTTTCCTTTTGACGGCGCAATTCACTGCGGGTAATTAATGGACCTTTACTCACTTACGCTCCTCATTTCTGTAATAATTCCCAATAGGTAATAGCATACATCGTTTTGGCATCACAAATTAAACCTTTTTTCACTGCATCTTTTGCTTCTGAAAGGGTCAAGGTATATAGTTCCAGCACCTCATCGTCATCTTGTGCTCGTGGATTTTCTACTTTAATTAAATCTACTGCATGATACAAATGTAGCATTTCATTTGAAAAGCCCGGTGACAAATACATGGAACCAACATGCTTCATTTCTTTAGCAGTAAAACCAGTTTCTTCTTCCAATTCCCGCGCACCCGTAATTTCAGGGTGGCTTCCTTCACCGGGATCAATTTTACCGGCAGGAATTTCCAAAATAACTTTTTCCAAAGGTTTTCTAAATTGTTTCACCAAAAGCAACTTATTTTCTGGCGTAATGGCAATAATCCCCACACCGCCAGGATGAAATACTAATTCCCGTTTGGCTGTGCCGCCATTAGGTAAAGCAACATCGTCTAAAAAGACATCAATGATTTTGCCGTGAAATAATTCTTTTCGTTGAATTGTTTTTTCTTCAAAATCTGCAAAGGAAAGCATCTTATCCCTACTTTCTATCCGTAATATTTATTTACTCTTTGCTTAAGCAAAGCAACCCACAAACCAAGTCAAAAAAAGAACTTGTTGTTTATCAAAACTAAATACTATTATACACAATTTCACGAACGGGAAACTTAAGATTGCGATAATAAATCTTATGAATTTTCTAAATCGCAAAAATCCACCCTTGGTCTGATTTTTTTCCACCTTCCCCCGTGGTAAAATGAACTCGTGAAGTTAAGGGAAGACCTTTAAAAGATAAATCACCCAAATTATAGGAGGGTAAAAAAATGAAGAAGAAAACCAGCACGCTCTTACTGGTAATTATCGCTTGTTTACTACTATTTGGTTTACTAAAATCCGGCAATTCAGATGAACTTATCCCATTTGTACTTGTCGTAGGTGGGGCAGCTTTGATTATTTACGGCGTGAAAAATCGTCGTCGCAGTAGTAGTCCTTCTGCATTGCCAATTATGACCAAAGAAAAAGAAGCACATTACTTAGAAAGTGGCATGACAGAAAAAGAAATTGAATTTTTCCGAGAAACAATGAACCAAACAAAAAAACAAGTTTTACAATTACAGACAAATATTAATAAAAATGCCAAGTTAAAAGCCATTGACCTGCGGCATGATACTTTACGGGCATCAAAAGCGTTGTTTAAAGAGTTGGTGAAAGACCCACAAAAATTGCATTTTGCTAATCACTTTTTATACACCCATTTGCCAAACATGGTTGATTTAACGGACAAATTTATTGAAATCAATGGTCATGAAATTAAAACAAAAGAAACATATGAAAAAATTGAAGAAAGCTCCCAAATTATCGATCAAATGGCGGCGTTAATTGCAAAAGATTATCAACAATTTGTCGCTGATGATTTAGAGGATTTAGATGTAGAGCTTTCCATTGCCAAACAAAGCTTAAAAAGAGATAATAGTTTGTAAGCGGGCGCTTACAGAAAAAAATCTAGCGCAAGCTAGATTTTTTATTAAACACTTATTTAGGTCAATGACTTAATATTGGAGGAATGAACATGGCGGATACACCCGAAACACAACAAAACGTCGATCAAACACTAGACGATTTATTAAACAATCCTTTTACTACACCAGTAGGTTCTTTAACACAGACACAGCAAAACGAAATTAACGTTTTGAAAGACCAACAAAAAGCAGAGCGGCTTGTCGATAAACTCCCAGAAGATCGTAAAGTACAAGCACAAGAGCTCGCTGCAAAAATCGATGTTAGCGATCAACAAGGCGTTATTACTTACGGCGCAGTAGCACAACAAAAATTAAGCGAGTTTTCTCAATCCATGTTAAATCATGTGCAAGCAGCGGATATTGGTCCTGTTGGCGATTCGTTGACAGATTTAATGTATCGTTTAAACGAAGCCAATCCTGACGATTTAAGAGCTGGGGAGGGCAATGTTTTTAAACGAATGTTTGGCAAAGTAAAACAATCAATTTATGAAATTACGGCCAAGTATCAAAAAATCGGGGCCCAAATTGATAAAATTGCCGTTAAATTGGACAAAGAAAAAGATGGCTTATTAAAAGATAACTTAATGTTGGAGCAACTTTACCATAAAAACAAAGATTATTTTGATGCCTTAAATCTTTACATTGCCGCTGGTGAATTAAAGATGGAAGAATTACAAACCAAAATTATCCCAGAAGCAGTAGCCAAAGCACAAGCATCCGGTGATCAAATGGATGTCCAAATCGTCAATGACTACAATCAATTTTTAGACCGTTTGGATAAACGAACCCATGATTTGCGTTTAGCGCGTCAAATCACGATCCAACAAGCACCGCAAATTCGTTTAATTCAAAATACCAACCAAGCATTAGCAGAAAAGATCCAAGCGTCTGTTAATACAGCTATTCCATTGTGGAAAAACCAAGTTGTGATTGCCTTGACCCTATTACGTCAAAAAGATGCTGTAACAGCACAACGTCAAGTTTCTGAAACAACCAATGAATTGTTGAAGAAAAACTCTGAAATGTTAAAAGTTTCTGCAATTGAAACAGCTAAGGAAAACGAACGTGGCATTGTGGATATTGAGACCTTGCAAAAAACTCAAAACGACTTAGTCGAAACTATCCAACAAACCTTACAAATTCAACGAGAAGGTAAAGAAAAACGCCGCGCCGCTGAAGTGGAATTGGGCCATATGGAGGCTGATTTAAAACAACGCCTCTTGGAATTAACCCAAAGCGAAAAATAATTTTTGATAAGCTACCTGAGTGCTAAAGAAAAAAAGTCAATCGGACTTTCTTCTTTAGTACTTTTTTATTTCACATAACAGCTTAAAACCCTCTGCAAACTACAGCTGCACTGCAGTATTTTCTTTTACTTGTGCATATTTTTTTAGGATAGCCAAACGTTGCTACCTCTGCTATCATTAAAATGTAGGAAAATTCTGTTAATTAAAAGGTGGGCTTACCATGACAATTTTAAGTTTTGAAGCAGTCAATTTAATTCGTAAACAAAAAGTTTTATTGAATAATATCAACTGGAGAATTGAAAATGGCGAAGATTGGGCTATTTTAGGCTTAAATGGCGCTGGTAAGACATTATTATTGCAAATGATTGCCGGAAATATTTGGCCGTCAAATGGTAAACTAACTGTTTTGGAATCTGAATTTGGGAAAGCAAATATACCTAATTTAACAAAACGGATCGGCTGGGTCAGCAATGTCGTAGAGGCAAAATTGTATCAAAGTGACACTGCACTTTCCATCGTCATCTCTGGTAAATTTGCCAGTATTGGCTTATGGCAAGAACACAATCTGGCAGATGAAGAAAAAGCAGCTGCCCTATTAACCACATTAGGAGGCGGCCAACTGCTGCAAAAGCCTTATCAAATTTTATCCCAAGGAGAAAAACAAGTTGTTTTAATTGCCCGCGCCCTCATGGCTGACCCCGAGCTTTTAATTTTAGATGAGCCTTGTAATGGTCTGGATCTATTTGCAAGAGAAGACTTATTAGCAAAGATTACCAAACTAAAACAACAAAAAAATGCCCCAACGATTTTATTTGTCACCCACCACACCGAAGAAATTTTACCATTTATTTCACAAGTCCTGATGATTCGCAATGGTCAAATTTATGCCAAAGGAACACCCGCTGATTTAATCACCGCGCCTGTTTTAAATGACTTTTATGAACGGCCGATTCAAATTACGACCTTAAATCAAGACCGCCTGCTCGTTTATCCAAAATCATAAATTTTCTAGCTAAAATGAAAAAAGATGTCAAAAACTCCCTACTTAATTTGGAAGTTTTTGACACCTTTTCAATTTATTCGTTGTTCATCTTACTGTTGCGATACCCATAGAAAAAGTAAATTGCTAAACCTAATACTAACGTTACAGCAAAAACAAGATACGTGGTCACGCTAAACTGTGCAATTAAAAAGATACAAGCCAGCACCGATAAAATTGGCAACAAGGGTACAAAGGGCACTGCAAATTGGCCTTTTTCTGGTTTACCAAATTCTTTCCGTAATTTCAAAATACCACCAGAAACCATCATTAAGTAAACCAAGGCCGCAATGTTCGTCAACTCCGCCAAAATCTGCAACGGAAAAGCAGCGGCAAAGAATAATGCAAAGGCTCCCGCGACAAAAGTCGCATTTTTTGGTGTACGCGTTTTTTGATCAATTTTTTGCATTTGCTTTGGTAAAAGACCATCTTTGCTTATGGCATACAATAAACGCGCTAAAGAATACATCATTGAAATTGTTACCGTTAGTAGTGTTAAAATGGCCCCCACAGAAATTACAGAACCTAAAAAGCCGTGTCCGGCATAACGCATCACAAACGCCATTGGATCAGATACTTGTAACTTAGCAAATGGAACAACCCCGGTCGAAATCAACGTTACAATAATATATAAAATAGTTGCAATACCAATAGAGCCGATAATTCCTTTTGGTACATCCTTTTGCGGATTTTTCACTTCTTCTGCTGCCATTGCCACTGAATCAAACCCTAAAAAGGCAAAGAAAACTAAAGATGATCCACGAAAAACACTACTGGCACCATTCGGCATAAACGGTGTCCAGTTATTGGGTTTAATATAAAAGATTCCAACCGCAATAAATAAAATAATAATGAAAAATTTCACCCACACCATCGCATTGTTTAAGCGTAATGCTTTTTTGGCTTCTTGGCTCACCCAAAAAGTAATAAAAACAATCACCAATGCAGCAATCAAGTCGATATATGTGCCATTTGCAGCATTATATCCAGCTGTTAGCCCCTTGGGTAAATGAATACCCCAGCTACCCAAAAATCCCTGCATATAACCTGACCAACCAGAAGCGACTGATGAAACAGCTAATAAAAACTCACAAATTAAAAACCAGCCTGTAAACCAAGCGGCAAATTCACCAAAGACAACATACATGTAGGCATATGGTCCGCCGATAACAGGAATACGCGCTGAAAATTCAGCAAAACAAAGTCCTGATAAACCCACTACTACCGCTGCTAAAACAAAAGATAACGTTAATGCCGGACCAGCATGATTGGCGTCTGGCACCCCCGTAATCACAAAAATCCCCGTTCCGATAATAGCGCCAATTCCCAGCATAATTAAATCTTTTAGCTGCAAATTACGCTTTAAGTCATTAGCATAACCTGTTTCAATCTCTTTTTTGCGAAAATTCATTGGGCTCCCCCTCATAATTTAACGATATTTCTTTTAGTCGACTTTTAAGATAAAGCCTTCATATATCCTAAAAGAATACCACCAAAAATAACAAGAAGGCAACCGATAATGACATAAAACATTTCTTTTTTCGTCTTGTGTTCACCTAATAAGAAAATTCCACCCAAAGTCGAAATAATAATACCCATTTGTGATAACGAAAATCCGACCGCCAGGCCAACGGTTTGAATGGATAACAGCATACAAATATTTCCGATCCCCCACAAAAGGCCCGAAGTAATATTGCGCCAGACATATTTATCAAAGGCAACTTTTCGCGCTGAAAAACATAACGCACCAGTTAACATCCCAATACTTTGAGGTAAAATAATTGCTAAAGGATCAAGTCCAGCCCAAGTAATGATAATCGTATAAAGACCATAGCCAATTGTCGAAATAAACAAGAAACGAAACCCTTTGCCAAAATCATACATTTTCATACCGGCTTCTGGTTTACTTTTACCATTGGGATCTTTACGGGAAGTTAAGTAAGCTCCCGCTACTAATAATGCCAAAGCTAAAAATCCTAAAATAAAATCTCGCCCATGACGCCATT
Source organism: Candidatus Enterococcus myersii (assembly GCF_017316025.1). GTDB lineage: Bacteria > Bacillota > Bacilli > Lactobacillales > Enterococcaceae > Enterococcus_C > Enterococcus_C montenegrensis. Next base: position 98,247 of record NZ_JAFLVT010000001.1, on the reverse strand, counting down.
CATGAAAGAAAATAGCCCCAGCAATTGTATTTAGCATCAATTGCATCCCTGTTGAAAGTGGTAAGCCAACTGAAACGCCCATGGCCTTCATGGCATGAAACTGGCCATTTTGTCCCACAAACCAAAACAAGCCTGAAATAAAACCAATCATAATTGTTAACATATCAATGCTTGGTCGCATAACAAAAAAGATTCCCAGTGAAAAAATAAACGCTCCCATCGTCATTCCAAGGGTTTGTTGATTGGCATCGCCACCTAATTTCCCACTTACTAATCCAATGCTGCCCCAAGCAAACATTGGTACTAAAGCTACTAATAAAGCCATTGACATTCTCCTCAATCTATATAATCTAAAAAGACACCCAATCAGTGTAGCAGTGAAAACGTTTTGCAAACAAGAAAAAACTCGCAGTTTCCTACGAGTTTAGCGCTGTTCTTGATAATAAGAGACATACGGAAAGAACAATGTCATGGCTGTGCCAACTCCTACGGTTGATTCCGCTGTTAATTCTACACCCAACTGACTTGCTAAATTTTGCGCTAAATAAAGCCCTAAGCCTGTTGCATGCATTTCAGAAAAGCGACCGTTTTGGCCAGTAAAACCTTTATCAAAAATACGGCGTAAATCTTCTTTGGGAATCCCAATTCCACTGTCTTTTACTGTCAAAGTTACCCCTTTATCAGATTTATCGAGCAAAATGAAAATTTCACCATTTTCCGGCGTATATTTAATCGCGTTACTTAACAGCTGTTGAAAAATAAAACCAATCCACTTCGCATCAGTTAGCACACTGTGATTTTCACCAATAACTTGATACCGCAATTTCTTTTGAATAAAATAGTTGGCATTGCTCCGCATAATTGGCTGTATCACACTCTTTAACTTCGTTTCCTCAATTAAATAATCTTTTGAAAAATTATCCAAGCGAGCAACGTATAAAACTTGTTCAACATAGCCATCAATTTTGCCTAATTCATTTTCTAATTGCATATATTTTTCATCAGAAATATCAAATTCTACTGCATGCAGCAAAAGACGACTAGCTGCTAATGGGACTTTAATTTCATGAACCCAAGAGTCGATATAGTCTTTTTGCTCTTCTTGGGCCGCTATTATTTTTTGCATATGGACTTGATGTTCCCGAATAATTTGGTTAATGAAGTCTTGTTGTACTTGTTCTTCATAAGTTCTTGCCCCAGTTAAATAATTTTGAATGGGACTTTCTTCTTCAGCAGACTGTAATTTTTGCCACCAGCGACGCTTATAATAATAATGATAAATTAGAATTACCGCAAAAAATACCCCTTCGATTAAGGCCAAATAGCCAACATTGCGCCAACTCATCTGAAATCCTGGTGTTAACCACATCACAAATGCCGTTAAAAAGACAAAACCGACCCAACCAAAAACTAATAACCATTGATCTTTTAAATATTTAAAAAAATTCATGTTCGCTCCTAAATTTGAAATTCTGACCTGTTGTACCGGGGAAAAAATAACTTACGGAACAATATAACCTTGTCCTACTTTAGTTTCAATGTAGTCTTTCACACCAGCCTGTTCAATTTTTCGACGCAGGCGATTAATATTCACGGTTAACGTATTATCATCAACATAACGTTCATCATCCCACAACGCCCGCAGCAATTTTTCACGGGATAAAATTTTGCCATTATTCTTCATTAAGATGTACAACAGCCGGTATTCATTTTTACTCAAGTCAATTACTTCATCGTGAATCATCATGGTACTGTTGTCCACATTCAACGTTAAACCATTGTGGACCAACGTTTCAGCATTTGCTTCGGAATAATTGTAAGAACGGCGTAACAAAGCATTAATTTTTGCGACCAAGACATCCAATTCAAAAGGTTTTGTGACAAAGTCATCTGCCCCCATGTTCATGGCCATAATCATATCCATATTCGTATTGCGACTCGAAATAAAAATAATCGGCACCTTGGAAACTTCACGAATTTTTTGACACCAGTAATAGCCATCAAAAACTGGCAAATTAATATCTAATAAAACCAATTGTGGTTCTTCTTCACTAAAATCACTAAAAACATTTTCAAAATTGGTGGTGCCAAAGACATCAAATTGCCACTTTTTTAACTCTTCCATAATTAACTGACGAATGACTCCTTCGTCTTCTACTACCATAATTTTTGCCATGATATCCTCCTATCAGACACATTCGTTTAAAATACTCGCTAGTATCACGTTAGCGCATTTTAGTTTTTGTCGCAAGTTCTGACTGCTGATTTAAAAATAACTTAGCTAATTTAGACTGATACAAGGTCACGATTGAAGTTACTTATAAAACGCCGTCTAGCTAAAATAAATGACTGTGCCAAAAATATTGGCACAGTCATTTATTATGTCTATTATAATTTATTCAATTAATAAAATGCCCTCTTCCACTAATTTGGCTATAAATAAAAATATTCCATCAGCAAATAAGACACTCATATTAACGCCAAAGTATAACGCTATTTTTTCAAACCAATCACTGGGCCGATTTTTCAAATAACGATATGCTAAAAAATTACTCCCATACGTGATTACTGTTGCACCAACTAAAACCCAACCTATCATTTTTCTTACCCCTTTGACTAAAACCTTTTCATCTTTAGTTTTACCCAAGTTTGACAAATTTTGCAAGCGTTATCCAGACAGAAGTTATTTTTTGTCAAAAGGTGCCAAGTCCAATTCAGTAAATGTAGCAAAAAACTCACGTAAAACCGGCAAAACTTTTTCAATCATGCCCACTTCATCGTTTTCTACTTGTAAAACCAACAATGGTTCATGCAAACTTAGTCGTAATAAAAGCCAGCCTGCACCATAAGGTTCACTCAGGGTCAAGCGCACCCCTTCTTCGTTTTCCTCATCTTCTTTAAATCCGACAAAATCGGCTGCTCTTAACGCGTCAATCACTTCTTGACCATAAACTTTAAAATTGCTTTCATTAATTTTTAGCCGAATTTCTAAAGTTTCCGCTGGTTGGTTTAACTGGTCAATCAAATCGGTGATTGTTTGACCTTGTGCTTTTAATTGAGGTAACATCATCAAAATTTTAGCAACAACATACGCACCGTCATCTAAATTGTAGTTTTCTTTAAAGGCGGCATGTCCACTCGTTTCAATAGCTAACTGTGTATCAATCCCCTCTGCATTTAAAGCAATCATTTTATTAATCACATTTTTATATCCCGAAATGTAGCGAACCTGTTGCCCTCCTTGTAAAACGATGAAATCTTTTAGGTGGTCACTCGTCGGAGAATTCGTCACAATTGTCGCTCCAGGATGTTGGGTCAAAATAATTTTACTTAATACCGCAATTAGATTATTCCGATTTAAGACAGCGCCATTTGGCCCTACTAAAGCCGCTCGATCTACATCCGTATCAAAAATTACTCCTAAATCAGCTTTTTGTGTTAAAACAGCAGCTTTGATGCTGGCCATTGCTTCTTTATTATCCGGGTTTGGGATATGGTTGGGAAAATTCCCATCAGGGTTTAAAAATTGCGAACCATTTGTATCGGCACCTAGAACTTGCAAGACTTTTTCTGCAAAAAAGCCACCTGCCCCATTGCCGGCATCCACAACAATATGCCAGCCTGTTAATGGTTTTTCACCAAAGTCTTTAGTTGCAGCTTTTATTTTTGCAACCAAATCAGCACTATATATAGAAATCAAGTCCGCAGTTTGATAGGTTCCTTCAAAATTATTTTCATGAATTTCAGGATGGGCCATGATGTAGCGAATGTCCTCTTCTTCTACACCGCCGGCTTTGGTAAAGATTTTTACACCATTATAATAATAAGGTAAGTGACTTGCAGTCAGCATAATGCCCGCATCACAGTTAAATTGTGCAAATTGCGTACTCATAAACATTGCTGGGGTCGTTGCAAGATCAAAATCAATCACATTTACTCCTTGCTTTTGTAAAGCAGCAACAAAAGCTTTTTTCAACTCTGGACCACTAATCCGGCTATCTCGTCCAATTCCTACCCGTAATTTTCCGCTCTTATATTTTTGCGCTAAGCCTTTATTTTGTAAAAATTGAATCAGCCCTGCTGCAATTTCTGCCATTTCTACTGGTGTCAAATTTGCTATAAAATCTGTTGTTGCTACTGCAATTCCACGAATATCTGAACTTAATGCCAATGGTAATTTCTTTGCCAAAATAAGCACCCTTTCTGAAAACGCTTTTCCTTAGTATAACAGATTCTTTTTTAACTCGCATTACTTTTTTGGTAAAAAATACTTTTATGCTCTTTAAATAAATTTGCGCATTTTTAATGAGTAAAGCCATAATTTTTCCGTTCAGTTTTTTCGTGAAAAACCAAATGACTCTGCTCTAACTCTGTGATTTCCACCTTTAAATCTTCAATAAAATCATGCGCCATATTCATCCCAAAATCACTCCGAACTACAATCCGCTGAATTACTTGATTATCTAAAGACTTCGGCAAAGGATAGGTAGGAACTTGCCAGCCTTTCATTAATAGGCGATCAGACAAATCATAAAGTGTCCACTGCCGTTTTTCGTCGGGGTGTAACTGATAACACACAAGCGGTAATTGCTTACCGTCATTAATCAATTCAAATTGATGCGACTCTTTTAATTTTTCTGCTAGATACATGGCAACATCATGGGTGCGCTTGTGAATACTTTGATAGCCGTTAAAGCCAAAGCGTACAAAATTATAGTATTGTCCAATCAACTGTGCAGCACTATGGGAAAAATTGATTGCCATCGTTGGCAACTCACCACCTAAGTAGCTCACCTTAAAAATTAATTCTTCTGGTAAAAATGACTTATTCTTCCATACCACCCAACCAACACCAGGATAAACTAATCCATACTTATGACCTGATGCATTAATTGAGATAACATTTTCTAATTGAAAGTCCCATTTTAAATCTGGTTCTACAAAAGGTGCATACAATCCCCCTGAAGCTGCATCTACGTGGATATAAACCTTGTGTTCTGTCTGTTTGTTATATTCTGTTAATTTTGCATCGAGTTTTTCTATATCATCGTATTGACCTGTGTAGGTAATGCCTAAAATTCCCACGACGCCAATGGTATATTCATCAATTTCAGCCATTGCTTTTTCAATATCTAAAGAAAGACAATCAGCTGTCAATGGTATTTCCCGAAGCTCAATGTCCCAATAGACACAAAATTTCTCCCAACAAACTTGATAACCTGACGAAATAATTAAATTGGGTTTTCTTTTTTCAAGCGCCACGCCTAGTTTTGCAGCCCGTTTACGCCATGAAAACTTCATCGCCATCCCCGCTAACATACACGCCTCGGAAGAACCGATCGTAGAAGTCCCGATAAAATCTTCTTGTCCATGCCATAAATCTGCAATTATATTGACACAGCGATTTTCAATTTCGGCAGTCCGAGGATATTCGGACTTGTCAATGGCATTACGATCTAGCGTCTCACTCATTAATTTGACCGCTTCTGGCTCCATATAGGTTTGGCAAAAAGTGGCTAAATTTAAGCGCGATTTCCCTTCATCTAACAAATCATCTTTAATCATTTGGTAGGCCACCCGCGGTTCCATTGATTGTTCTCCTAGTTTATAAGAAGGTAACATTTCATCTTCATCTCTAGTTCCAAAGATTGGTTCTAAATATTCCGCTTCACGGCGATTCTTTTTTTCATAAAGCATTTTTTTCACTCCATTTCTCTCATAATGATTGTAAAAATAGCTATCTATTGATGAGTAAAAGACGGTAAGCCTGATTTAATCCTTTGACTAAATCTTAGTAATCACTCTACTGGTACTCTTTACCAAAAGCCAATTTGAAAATTTATCCAAAAAAGTTCCTTTACACTGATATTGGTAAAATGAATTTTTATCGGTAAAAATCTGTAACCTCTTGATAATGCAACCGCAAAAAAAATCCGCAAAGAAAACGATCTTTAGCGGATTTTCATTTTTACTTAGACTATTTGCTCCATTAATTTCTCCATAACTTTTGCAACTTCCTCTGGTAAAGCATTATAACCTTCATTTTCTTTAGTTTGCGCCAAGATAAAATCAAGGCGTCCTTGCATCCGCACTTTCAATTGTGTGAGATAGGTTGGATCTGTAAAGTCCACCTCAAAGCCTTCAATTGGCAAATAGCTCATATTTTCCAAAGGACCAAATGGTATAAAATCGGCAGTTGCCTCTACAATTTTTTCAATCGCCCCTAATGTATCTTGAGGTTTAACTTTTTTGCCTTTATAAAATCCGGTATTTAAAATATAACAAGCAGTGTCTGTCTTTTCGTTTGCAAAAATTTCTCGAAAATCAGCATAATCTTGACCTAATGGATAGCAGCGGAACGGATTGGCAAAAGGTTCAATTACCAATTTGTCCAAATCAACATTGCCAACGACATTTTCTGCTGTCGTCCGCTTTGTTGCAAGCGTTAAGCCAAAAACTGCCGCTAATGTTGGATCATCGATTTTAACAATCGGTGGTAAACTATCGTCTTTCATAATCCAAAAAATTGCATCGACTGCTTCTTTTAAATGATCGACGCGATTTGGTGTGACATAACGCGACTTAACCGTACGGCCGTTACCATTGCGAATATCTTGTGTAACAATTACTTTCTTTTCTTCATCGTCTAATGTTACCCCTACATTTTGGCAAGTCAGAAAATATTTTACTGCCTCATCTTCCAGTGGATAGTCTTGCGTTTTGTCGAAATAAGCCGGCTCTAATGCCGTTGTCGACCCGTGTTCTTTGTTGATGACAAAAGCATCATCATGTAAGACATCCACCTGATATTTATCCCCGTGTTTGGCTAGAGTGATTGTTGATTTACCTGAACCAGAAAGACCAAAAGCAGCCATTGTAAACTTGCTGTCATCTTTATGATATTGTTTCATACCACCGTGACATGCGACAAAACCATTGCGGTGTGCTGTTGCCCAAGCCAGCGTTAACGTAGCTTTTTTTAGTTCTCCGAAATAATTCAAGCCCAAAACAGCAGCGACGTTATGTTCTGGATCAAATAACGCTAATCCATGTGGGAAATCCGGATGTGTCCATGTAGGATCTGCGTACAAATAAATATCATTTTCCGGATACTCAATTGAAGTTGCGTACAACTCTTGAAATTCATTGGTTAAAATTTGAAAATTTAGTAGATAAGAATAAAAGTTGGTTTCATAGCCTTCGGGCAATAACAAATGTCCCTTGACCATAAACTCCGGATCTAAGCCAACTGAAACTTCACCGCGGTAAAAGTTGTGATGCTGCCCGTCATACAAAGCTTGACGCAAAACGCCTTCATAAAAAGTGCGATCAATTCCAGGTTGCCCAATCACACGTCTTGCAGCAGCGGTACGCCCAGTGATTTTGCCGTCATTAAAAACAATCACCTTTGCATCTTGTGGTAAGCCTAACTCTTTAGTGTGAATGACTGGCATATCCGTGATGACTGCGCCAGGAACATTTTTTGCTAAGTCATAAGCGGTGGCTAAATCTTTTACCAGCGTAACATTGTTTCCATAAAAAACAGACTCCACCATTGTTTTAAAGCTTGAGAATAAATGATTATCAGGGTTAATAGCCTGATGTGAATAAGTGCCAACAGTTGCCATTTGTTCTCCTCCCATCGTCTATATTAAAATTAAAGTGTTTACATGATAATAAATTAATTATAATACAACGTTGGTTTCTTGTCTTTTCATTTCCTTAAAAAAATTTTAATATGCAAATTCAGATATTCCTTCTTGCCGCAATAGCGCAACTTTCATCTCTATTCCGCCACGATAGCCCGTTAAGCGCCCGTTCTTTCCAATAATGCGGTGACAAGGTACAACAATCATAATCGGATTACGACCGACAGCATTGGCTACTGCCCGTACGCCTTTTTCATTACCAACTTGTCGTGCTAATTCACTGTAGGCAATGGTCTTACCATAAGGGACCGTTACTAATTTTTGCCACACTTGCTTTTGAAAATCGGTTCCCACAAAAGCCAAAGGAAAATTAAATTCTTCTAATTGACCATTAAAATATGCTGTTAATTGTTCTTTTACGTCCTGACTGCTCCCAATATCTTCCGTTATCGGCCAGCCTTTAAAAAACTTCGTCAACTCTTTTTTTGCTACCGCTGTCGTACCAATATAACAAACGCCGGCTTTAATGCGACCAACGACAAAATCATGGCCGCTACAAGTAAAACGATCCATCACAATAGTTTCCATCTTTTTCACCTCATTGTTATTGTACCTTGAATGTTGAAGAATTACTCTTCTTATGTTTTTGGCTAAATTTCATTTTTACGTTATACTAAACCCACTAAAAATAAAAAAAAGAGACGAAATAATGACTTTACAAGATAAACTAAAAAATTTACCAGAAACACCCGGAATATACTTAATGAAAGATACCCATGGCGCTATTATTTATGTCGGTAAAGCGAAAAATTTAAAGCGACGCGTTCGCTCCTATTTTCAAAAAAATCAACAACATACCAAAAAAGTCCAACGTATGATTTTCAATATTGCTGATTTAGAAATTCGTCCAGTTGATACAGAATTAGATGCACTATTATTGGAATGTCGCCTAATCCAAGAAATTCATCCTCATTACAATCGCATCATGAACTATTATCAAAATTATTGTTACGTTGACTTTACTAAAACGGGACCTATCTTAACTGATATTCCCACTAAAACCAGCTTGGGCCCTTTTCGTCAATATAAAAAACTGCCTCAAATTTTAGCACTATTAACGGAAAACTATCTGCTGCCAAATGTGAATAATGTAACCAAAAAAATGATTCTTCAACAATTGCCCACAGTGGAACAAACACCACTCTCAGAGCGTCTAAAAAATTGCCAACAATTTTTTGCCGGTAAAAAGACAAACTTGTTCAATTTATTAAACGCCCGCATTGCTTACAGCGCCAAGCAGCAAAATTTTGAACACGCTCAGTTGATAAAAGAGCAATTAGAACTTTGCCAACATTTCTATCATTACCTGCTGCAGCGCAATGAATTCTGTCAAAAAAAGCAATTGACGCTAAAACTTCCCTTAGGAGACGACAGAGAAAAAATTTATTTTATCGCTTATGGCGTCATTGTAGATACACAGATAAAAAAAAGCAGCCCAGCTGTCACTTTTCCAGACAAAAAATTTTCACCTGTAATCTTACAAAAAGCAGACGTTGACCCTTTGGATATTTTAAGAAGCTATTATGCCCGCTATCACTAGGCTCATTTTAATTTTCCTTTTACTTGATAATCAAAAAGACCAGCCCAAAAATCTAAAAGATTTTTTTGGCTGGTCTTTTATTTATTTGTCCCGCGTATCCATAATGATGGTTACCGGTCCATCATTGATTAAAGAAACTTGCATATCGGCGCCAAATTCACCCGTTTCTACCTCAAGTCCCTTTTGACGCAAACCATCGTTAAATGCCTCATACAGCGGAATGGCCTGCTCTGGCCGCGCCGCTTTGACAAAACTCGGACGATTTCCTTTTTTTGTATCAGCATATAACGTAAATTGTGAAATGCTCAAAATACTACCAGAAATAGCATCAATGCTTAAATTCAGCTTACCTGCTTCATCTTCAAAAACACGCATCATGGCAATTTTACGCACTAAATAGTCCACATCTTCTTTTGTATCTTCTTCATGAATGCCAAGTAAAATCATAAACCCTTGATTAATTTCTCCAACGATTTTTTCATCAATTGCCACGCTGGCTGATTTTACCCGCTGTATAACTGCTCTCATTTTCTACCCCTTTGTTCGTCTGACACTGTAAACTTCAGGAATTTGTTTGATTTTATCAACAATCTGTTTCAAATGTGTTAAGTTCTGAATACCCACGGTAATGCGAATCGTTGCCATTTTATCTTTATTTGATTTGGCTTCTACACTTTGCAGGCGTTTGGTCATAGCGTTAACTGTTTGCAAGACATCATTTAAAAGACCCGAACGATCGTAACCATAAATTTCTAGATCGGCATCGTATTCTTTAGAATTATTGGAAGTATCTTCCCACTCTACTTCAATGAGCCGTTTTTCAGCCGTTGGAGTGTTGACATTGGGACAATCTCGGCGATGAATCGAAATTCCCCGACCTTTGGTGATATAGCCGACGATATCATCGCCTGGCACTGGATTACAACAACGACTGATTCGAATGAGTAAATTATCTGCGCCTTCAATCACGATACCGCCATCATGACGAACTTTCATACGGTCTTCTTTTTTAGTCGCCGGCTGATTCATCATTTCTTGCACTTTTTGCTTTTCTTTTTCTTCTTTTTTCTGACGGCGTTCTTCTTCTGTTAAGCGATTTGCGACAGTTGTCGGACTAACTTCACCATAACCAACAGCAGCATACAAATCATCTTCTGATTGATAATTAAAACGTTCCAAAAGATCTGCCATTTTGTTTTTGTTCATATAATCTTTTGGTAAAAATTCCATTTCTTGCAATGTCTTATACACTGCATCATGGCCTTTTTGCACATTTTCTTCTCGATCTTGTGCTTTAAAGAAGCGTTTAATTTTATTTTTGGCTTTACTTGTGGCAACAAATTTCAACCAGTCACGACTCGGTCCAAAAGAATTCGGTGAAGTTAGAATCTCAACGATATCGCCGTTTTTCAGTTTATAATCCAACTGCACCATCTTGCCATTGACCTTTGCACCAGTGGTCTTATTGCCAACATCTGTATGAATGCTGTAGGCAAAGTCTAGTGGTCCAGATCCTTGGGGTAATTCCGTTACATCCCCTTTTGGTGTAAAGACGTAAACTTTATCGCTAAAAATGTCCCCCTTAACACCTTCCATGAATTCTGAGGCGTCATAGCTTTCATCTTGTAGTTCCAAAATTTCTCTAAACCAACTAATTTGGTTCGTCATTTTATCTGGTTTTACTTTGTCTGTCTTACCTTCTTTATAGGCCCAGTGTGCTGCTACCCCAAACTCTGCAATTTCATGCATTTCATGGGTTCTAATTTGAATTTCAACAGGATTGCCTTTAGGACCAATAACAGTCGTGTGTAACGACTGATACATATTGGCTTTTGGCATCGCAATATAATCTTTAAACCGACCTGGCATCGGCTTCCATTTTGTATGAATGGTCCCTAAAACAGCATAACAGTCTTTAATCGTATCTACGATTACGCGAATTGCCAACAAGTCATAAATTTCTTCAAATTTTTTCTTTTGATCTACCATTTTGCGATAGATGGAGTAAATGTGTTTGGGACGACCATAAATTTCCGCGTAAATGTCTAACTCTTCTGTGGCCACCCGAATTTCTTCCACTGTTTCGGCCACGTAAGCTTCCCGTTCATCTCGTTTTGACTGCATTAAATGAACGATACGGTAATATTGCTGTGGGTTCAAATACCGCAAAGCCGTATCTTCTAGTTCCCATTTAATTCGACTAATCCCCAAACGATGTGCTAACGGCGCATAAATCTCCAATGTTTCTTTGGCGATTCGGCGCTGCTTGTCTTCTCGCAGATGTTTTAATGTTCGCATATTGTGCAAGCGATCTGCCAATTTGACCATAATAACTCGCAAGTCTTGTGCCATGGCAATCAACATTTTACGGTGATTTTCAGCTAGTTGTTCTTCATGGGATTTGTATTTAATTTTCCCCAGTTTTGTGACGCCATCCACTAACATCGCCACATCACTGCCAAAATCTCGTGTCAAATCGGCTAAAGTTATGGGTGTATCTTCTACCACATCATGCAAAAATCCTGTTGCAACGGTATGTGGGTCCATATGCAATTCAGCTAAAATCCCCGCAACTTGAATGGGGTGAATAATGTAAGGTTCGCCAGATTTACGAAATTGTTCCTTGTGAGCTTCCGTGGCATAATCCAATGCTTTTTGCACAAAGGCCACATGTTCTGGGCTCATATATTGACTAACTAAACGAATCACACCGGGGCCTGTTACGATTTCATCTTTTGCCACAAGCATACCTCTTTTCTTTTGAAAAACTTTGTAAAAAATCATTTTTAGCTACTAAGGCGAAGTCTTGATTTACTACGTCGAATTATTCAAAATTTCGCCTTAATATCCTCAAAAACCACTAAAAAAAACAAGCAAACTTTAATTTAAACTCGCTAAATTTTGGTTTAAATTATTTTTCATTTTATGAAGAAAAGTACCGACAATAAAGCGGTACTTTGCGAATAATTAGGGTTATTATACACTAGAAACTAGCGAGATTTCAATTGCTTAAAACTTGCTTAAAACTCCCTTAATTCTGCCGTTAAATCCAAATTAGCTAAAGTTAAAACACCAAAACTATCAGCGCCACTTAAAATTAACTCTTGAAGCTGTTCGCTTGTTACACTGGTTAAATTGATTTGTAGTTTGACAGTTTTACCCGCGTCATAATCAAAAATTGTCGCATCGTGCTTGGCATTGTCAAAAGAATCCCCTTCACCTAAGATTAAATGGTGCCAGCCCAATTCTTTAATTTGTTGGGCAATTTCGATTTTTTGCAATTCTTTTAAGTTGCGGCTGTCTATCCGGAGGCGTATTTCACCCCACGCCATTGCTAAAGATTGTAATGTTTTGTTTAGCTCTTTTGCTTTTGCACTTTGTTGAATGAGCATCGTAGGTGAAACAGTAATTTCCAAAAAATCGGCGCCACTTTGAAATGCTTTGCCAACCTCAAAAGCTTTTTTTGCAATCGTACCATTGCCTAAAGGATAGTCAATTACCGTACCAATTTCAATGGATGTCTTCGCTAGAAGCTGTTTTGCCCGCTCCAAATGATTAGGCAAGACAACAATTTCTTTTAAAGGCTTGTTCTGTAATGACAAAAGTTGATCTTTAAAATCCCAGTCTGTAATCGTCGGATCAACCAAACGTAAACTGATAATCTCACTAACTTTCATAAGCTCACCTCTTTACAATAATTCCCACTGATAACTAATCGCACTTAGTAAGTATAAGGGGGCTGTTTCTGTTCGTAAAATCCGTGGACCTAGACCGCATAATTTACCACCAGCTGCACGCATTTTTTCTATTTCACTAGGTGTAATCCCACCTTCTGGGCCAAAAATTGCAAGTAACCGGCTGCCAGCTGGCAATTCTTGCAAAATTTGAACCAATTGGGCCTTTTCCCCTTCTTTAGCAGACTCTTCATAAGCTACGACAATTCCGTCGTATTCTGCTAATCTATCCCACAATTGCCCTTCATTAGCTAAAAGTTCTACATTTGGCGTTAATTGCCGTTGTGATTGCTCAGCAGCTTCTTGGGCAATTTTTGTTAAACGTTGTTTTTTCTTTGCTAGTTTTTTTTCATCCCATTTTACAACCGAACTTTGAGCAGGAAAGCCAATAAATTCATAGGCACCCAGTTCAGTTCCTTTTTGGACAATCCATTCCAACTTATCGCCTTTTGGATAACCACTGGCAATCGTAACCAAAAGAGGTAACTCTTTATTTTGCATTTCTTTAGCGACTTCCCTTAAAACGACCGTATTTTCTTCGACGGCGGTGATTTGGGCAATAATAGCAATCTGATCTTCATAAACCAGATATACTTCTTCTGCTGGCTTCATCCGCATGACACGAATCATATGATGAAAAGCTTCCCCTGCTAACCGGATTTCACCGCTTTGATATGGCGCGGAAATAAAGTAGCGTTGCATCTTAAACTTCCTCTTTTTTCAAAATAATCGCAAACCAATCTTTTTGCTGCAAAATTTGCGCTACATAAAAGCCATAAGTGAATAAGACTTCCAGCACTTCATCTTTTTTATCTTCAATAATGCCAGAGACAATCAATGTTCCATCGGATTTTAATAAACGGTTGGCATCTGGAATCATTTTGATGATAATATCAGCTAAAATATTGGCAACGATAACATCAGCTTGAATTTCTACGCCATTTAATAAATCATTGGCACTTACTTGAACATCTTTTGCAACTGGGTTTAAGTCCATATTTTCTTGGGCCGCGCGTACAGCTACTTCATCTAAATCAAAAGCATGAACGTCATTTGCGCCCAAAAACTTGCTGGCTATACTCAATACACCAGAACCTGTCCCCACATCCAGCAGCGTTTCGCCACCGCGCAACGTCATTTCCAATGCTTGCAAAGTTAAATTAGTCGTTGGGTGTGTCCCTGTCCCAAAAGCCATGCCTGGATCTAATGTTATAATTTTTTCTTCCGGCATTAAAGCTGTATATTCTTCCCACTGGGGCACGATGGTTAGAAAACGTGTGACCCGCACTGGATGATAATATTTTTTCCAAGCTGTTGCCCAATCTTGCTCAGAAACTTCACTCGTCGTAACAATATTTGCCCCAATAGCTAAACCAAATTCCGGTAATTTATTAATCTGGTCTTTGATAAAAGGCAATATTTCTGGTAAAAATGTCGTTTCGGGAAAATAGGCTTGAACTGTCGCTGCTCCTTTATCTAACTTAGTAAAGTTTTCTTTGTCTAACAATTCACCAAAAGCGTCAGATTGAAAATATTCTGCATCCAAACTATCTTCAATCGCAACTCCGCTAGCGCCAGCCTCCATTAAAATATTTGCTACAGCTTCCACCGCTTCACTAGCTGTTTCCACTTTAATTTCATTCCATTTCATTTTTGTGCTCCTTTATAAAAGTTTTCGCAATAGCTGTTACAAACAGTCACTAAAATCAGTTATTCTTGCCTGTTTTTAACTATATTAATAAGCAGGATAGGAAATATAACTATCCCCATCTTTTTTATAGCTGTTCATGATAGAAAATAAGACGTCATGATCAAAAGTTAGTGCAAAAACTTCTGCTGTTTCATCCGCCAAAAAATCCAGCAAATCACTTTGCCCCTCGTCTAAAACCAATTGTAAATAATCTACTAAACCATCTAACATCGCTTTTGGCATTCCCTTTTTTCCTTCATAGGGCAAGACAGCTAAATAGTCTGTTTCCTCAAATTTTGATTTTTGTGGATTAAATAATAAAATACCATCCTCAAATTCAATAATTTCTTCTTCTGATTCCACTCCAGCTGCATCATCAATTGTTAGTTTTGCCTTATTTTCAGCAAAAAGTCGCAGGACAATCTCAATGGTATGATTTTTCTTATCCCAATCTAGTGCAACATCATAATCGGGAATTTTTTTGGTTAGTGCTTCATCTAAATAAGTTAAAATATTGGTTTTCATTTCTATTTCCAGCCCCAATCTTCTGTAATTTTAGCTTTCTTTTGTTGTGAAATATAAGGATTGCCGGCAAGTGCATAACGCAATGGCATCTGCGTCCACTTTCCTTTATTGGGAATGCCGATACGTGGCAAGCGTAAAATTTCTTTGGGTTCTCGCTTTTTACTCGGCACAAGATGCAACGGACTCGAAAAAATCGAATCGCCATATAAATCTTTGCTAATCCCTAAAGCAGCCACTAATTTTCCTGGACCATTACTAATTTCTGGGCCGTATTTGCCACCACGATTTGCTTGCA
Organism: Candidatus Enterococcus myersii; assembly: GCF_017316025.1. Classification (GTDB taxonomy): domain Bacteria; phylum Bacillota; class Bacilli; order Lactobacillales; family Enterococcaceae; genus Enterococcus_C; species Enterococcus_C montenegrensis. The sequence continues at coordinate 82,754 of NZ_JAFLVT010000001.1, read as the reverse complement.
TTAATGAAATGCCCGCCGCCGGTTCAATCCCTCTGATCATGACCCCTTGAGGAATACCGGGCTTTTGAGTGACCATATTCAAAATTAAATGGGTATGCATGGTATACAAATAAATCGAGCCCGCTTTTTCATACATCGCACGAACTCGTGGTGTTTTGCGCATGCCATAACTATGGGCAGCTTCATCTTCTGGACCTAGGTAAGCTTCACAGTCGACGATATAACCACCAGTAGTTCCTTTTGGCGTCACATTTTCTACATACATCCCAATCAAATACTCAGCAATTTCCGGCGTCGTTTTTGTATTAAAAATTTCTTGTGCTTCATTTAATGTACTCATCTCATTCACCTTCCCTCATTGTACACAAAAGACCTGCTTCTGACCATGAAATCAGTTGGTTTTTAAGGATTTTCCACAATTTCAAAAGATTTAATTGTCAAAAAGCTATGTTATACTTTAACCATCCTATATTGTATTCTAAAAAAAACAGAAAAAGCCAAACTAGCGAATTTCTCTTTAAAAAAATATCCCCCTATTCTGACGTTTTTTGTCTGTTGCATGTTTTCAAAATTTCAAAAAAATTGGCATGGGATACGGGATCAAAAAGTTAGCAACACTATTTTTTAAAGAGCTGCATTTTAGCTTACAACACACTATAAACCCTACAAAGGAGGCTTGCTCTCATGCAAAAGCCACTTGCTTTTCGCATGCGTCCCCGTAATTTAGATGAAGTGGTCGGCCAACAACAATTGGTAGGCCCAGGCAAAATTATCCGACGTATGGTGGAAGCCAAAATGTTATCTTCTATGATTTTATATGGACCACCTGGAACTGGTAAAACCAGTATTGCCTCAGCAATTGCTGGTTCGACCAAATACGCTTTTCGGATGCTAAATGCGGCAACAGATACCAAAAAAGATTTACAAGTTGTCGCCGAAGAAGCCAAGATGAGTGGAACAGTCATTTTATTATTAGATGAGGTCCATCGCCTAGATAAAACCAAGCAGGACTTTCTTTTACCTCATTTAGAAAGCGGCAGTATTATTATGATTGGTGCTACAACTGAAAATCCCTATATTACAATTAATCCAGCGATTCGCAGTCGATGCCAAATTTTTGAAGTCAAACCCCTTTCAGAAGCTGATATTTTGCAAGCTGTCGATCTCGCGTTAAGTGATTCTAAACGAGGCTTAGGAGATTTTCCTGTTAAAATTGATGAAGACGCACGCCTTCATTTATCCCGCGCTACCAATGGTGACCTGCGCAGCGCCTTAAACGGACTAGAACTAGCCGTTCGCTCTACGCCAGAAAAAGACGGAGTAATTCATTTAACCCTTAGTATCATTGAAGAATGTATCCAAAGAAAAGCCCTTACCCACGATAAAGACGGTGATGCCCATTACGATGTTATTTCAGCCTTTCAAAAATCAATTCGCGGTAGCGACGTGGATGCCGCACTGCATTATTTAGGACGGCTAGTTGAAGCCGGGGATTTAGCGATTATTTGTCGCCGCTTAATGGTTATTGGCTACGAAGATATTGGCTTAGCAAATCCCGCCGCTGCGGCACGGACTGTCAATGCGGTTTTAGCGGCTGAACGTCTTGGTCTGCCAGAAGCACGAATTCCACTAGCAGATTGTGTCGTTGATTTATGTTTATCGCCTAAATCAAATTCTGCTTATGCCGCTCTTGATGCTGCCATTACTGATATTAGAACAGGAGCTACAGGGGATGTTCCCGATCACTTACGGGACAGTCACTACAAAGGGGCAAAAGATTTAGAGCGGGGAGTGGGTTATCAATATCCCCACAACTTCGAAGATTTTTGGGTTAATCAACAGTATCTCCCCGATAAAATCAAAGACGCGCATTATTATCACCCTAAAGCATCGGGAAAATATGAACAAGCATTAGGCCAACAATATTATCGTATCAAAGATTGGCAGCATAAAAGGCGACAAACCAAAAAGCTGTCAGATAGTTAAAGATAGCGATTACAAAAACAAAAGCAATCTGGTTGCTACTTTTGTCCCCCTATGCTACTATGTAAGTGGGAATTCTGTGATGTACGAGTTATCCTTTTTGTGTGTTGACCGAACATTTTTATTGATATATTGGGATCCGTCCTGTGTGTGAGTTGGTAACATGCCTTTTCTTTTGGTAGTTCGATACTTAAACCGTGGAACCCACCTGCTAGAAATTGCGGGATCAATACTATGGGACGAATAACGGCATCTACGGATATTACCCATTCTTTATGAATGTAGCCGCCTGTCTTTTGACAGACGGCTTTTATTTTTAGCTTAGAAATGGAGTTTACTTTTATGATTCGTGTTTTAGTCATTTTATTTGCTTTATTGTTATTACTTTTAAGTTATGTTTTATTGAAAAAACCGCAATTATTAACCCCATTATTAATACAAGAGGAAATTCCGAGCTTTTTAAAAACCTATGGTCACTTCTATTTAACCTTTGGTATTTTGGGCTTCATTGCAGCAATCATCAATTTAAAAATCATTATTTTGCTTTATATTTTTCTTGTCCTTATACTTGCAGCAAGTTTTAGTCTAAAGCTAGCAAAATCACTCAAAAAATAATTCTGATTTTGATAGCTTCTTTTTTGCAATTCACCTAAAGTAGTTTACAATAAAATTGTAGCTAACAAGATGCTTTGTAGTTAGGGCGTTGTAAATGTAAAGGAGTGGGTAAAATGTTACAACAATATAAAACAATTATGGTGGCAGTCGATGGTTCTAGTGAAGCTGAACTTGCCTTCAAAAAAGCTGTCAATGTAGCAAAGCGAAACGAGGCAAAACTATTAATTGCCCACGTTATTGATACAAGAGCTTTTCAAACAGTTTCCTCTTTTGATGGTATGTTAGCTGAACAGGCCACAGAAATGGCAAAACAAACATTAGCAGATTATACCGATTATGCAAAAGAACAAGAATGCCATGATATTAATACCGTTATTGAATATGGTGCACCAAAACCTATCATTGCAAAACAATTGCCACAAGAACACAACGTAGATCTAATTATGTTAGGGGCTACCGGGTTAAATGCAGTAGAGCGTCTTTTTATCGGTTCTGTTTCTGAATATGTTATCCGTAACGCACCTTGTGATGTTTTAGTTGTCCGGACTGACTTAAATAACAAAGTTGTCAAAGAAGAAAAAGAATAAGCAACAGTCCGTGTTTTCGTGTTGCATTCCTTAAAAAACAAATAATACCTAAAGATTTCTAGTGTTACGAGCTTATAAGCTGGTAATGCTGATATCTTTAGGTATTTTTTTATGAGAAAAAATCCAGAGTAAAATTCATCCACGTCGTTTTTTTATTTTTCTAGCGGGCTAGCACACAACGATTGATATGATCATTAATACAAGTTTGTAAACTAATCCGTTCACCTTTTTCATCTAACATGCGTGGTAAAACGTCGTCTTTTAAGTCATTGGCATTATATCCTTCATCCGTCACATCAACGACCTCGTACACATGATATGTTTTTTGCTTACCATTATCATCATAAACAGTGAATCGGCGCTCCTACATAAAGCTCCATTACCGTCGCAAAATCACCGGGATTATGTCCAATAAAATGTGTTGGTGCACTATCGTCCACAAGCCCTTTTCCAAGCCAAGTAGCGGCTCCTTCATCAGGAGCAGAATTAGCACCTGTCGCATGCGAATAAGAAATTGTCTGACCGTTAAACTGGATAACTGAAGTGAACTTGTCAGGTGACTTCAAATCAGCCTTTGTTGTAGGTGAAGCTAGATTCTCAGCAGAACTTTCTTTTTGTGGCGTTTTTGCCGTATTGGGTGCTGTTGTCTTTTTCAAACTATTTTGAAGAGACAGTGGCTGTTCTAATTTTTCCGCGTGACTACTCGTGCTGGAAACAATTTCTACTACTACTTCTTTTTTAGCAGTATTTCCTGCCTGATCTTTTGTGCTTATTACGACAGTCTGCTTACCAACTTTATTTGTATCAACTGCGCTAATTTTACTTTTATCTAAGGAAATGATCCCATCAACCGTGTCATAAATTGAGAAATAGTCCGCCCAATCAATCTTGGCATTGTGTGGAATAATTAGGGCTTTCTTTTGTCTAATGACGGGTTTTGTTCTGTCGCGTATTTGAAGTGTAATCTTGCGGGTTATAACTTCATCAAATTGAATATATATCTTAACGATGATTTCATAAGTTCCTGGCTTCATATCTTGAATAGATTCTAAATTAAGGACGTCTACTTTTGTCACTTGAGGAATTTTATTGATATGGGCAGCGACAAGCAATGCCTCTTTACTCACAACTTCTTTGGCGCTAGCGTCAAATGTTACATTTTCGACTAATACTTGATCCAAGCGTCGCTGGGCACTTGCATAAACTTTAAAAAAGCTAATACTAACAACTATCAGACAAAGCAACGTTAAACTCGCCAGTAGCAATTCGCGTTTTTTCATGAGTTCCACCACCCTTCAACCTCTCTGCTTGTTTTTTTATGGTCACAAAAAATAAATTTTATTATTTTCAAAGAATAAAATAATATTATTTTCCCATTGCTATTCACCATTATTATAAAGGCTATCGTCTCATTAAGTTACCTTATATGCACTCTTTTTTCAATTAAATAACCCTCATTTTATGAACACAATTACGTCATTTAATTAATACCTATTTCATTATTTTAATGTAACGTATGTTTTTTATTCAGCGGATTTTGGGGCTAGAGACATTGGCTTGAATTGTCTTTCAAAAAATTTGGCTTCTGACCTGTAATTGCTGTTACTCTGTTTATCTAAATACACCAGTTAAAGGGTAGAGTATTATTCGCACAATTTAATTGGTTGTGTTAAAATCAACTTACATATGATTAAACAATCATATGTAAGTTTTTTATTTTTTACCTCTTTATAAAAATGTGCTTAATATTTATCGAATGAAATTGGAGGTCATCCTTATGCATGAGCATCATTTACACACGCCCACCACAAAAACTAAACGCGCTTTTAAAATTGGAATTATTATTAATCTCTTATTTGTTGTAATTGAGACTATTTTTGGTTTTTCGGCCAACTCTTTGTCTTTAGTCGCCGATGCTGGTCACAATTTAAGTGATGTTTTAGGACTAGTTATTTCGTGGATCGCAATCTTGTTAAGCGCCCGTCCACGAACAGCAACTAGAACTTACGGCTACAAACGCAGTTCTATTTTAGCGGCCCTCTTTAATGCTATCTTTTTATTAGTGGCTATTGGTGGCATCTTAGTTGAGGCCATTTCTCGTTTGCAAAATAGTCAACCCGTTGCTGAAAATAAGGTCATTCTAGTAGCTTTAGTTGGAATTATTATCAATGGTTTTACTGCCTACCTCTTTATGAAAGACCAGCAACACGACTTAAATGTAAAGGGCGCCTTTTTGCATATGGCAGCTGATACATTAGTTTCTGTTGGCGTTGTCCTAGCAGCTATTATCGTTAAATTTACCAATTGGTTCTGGCTAGATTCTGTCATTAGTTTAATCATTGCTGGGATTATTTTTATCGGTACTTGGGGATTACTAAAAGGTGCTGTGAACTTATCTTTAGATGCTGTTCCAGAAGCTGTAGATTATGATGAAGTTAAAAAATTTATTGAAAATAGGCCAACCGTATTAGCCATTCACGATCTTCATATTTGGGGATTAAGCACCACCGAAAATGCACTAACAGTCCACGTTTGTCGTGATACGTTAGCAGATAACAATCAATTTTTGGAGAACTTGGATCATGAGCTGACGAAAAATTTTGTCTTATCTCATATTACAATCCAAGTTGAACTTGGAGAAATCAGTGATGAATCGGTGAAACATAGTATTTAATCAAAAGAACTGTCTGAATCANNTGATTCAGACAGTTCTTTTTTAATCTTCTTTTGGCACCGGTTGTAGTACGCCATCAGTCATCTTCAAGACCCGGTCACTCCACTGCGTCATGCGTGGATCATGGGTGACCATGATCGTAGCTTTTTTATTTTGATGGGCTTCTTTTACCAATAATTTTACTACTTCAAAGGCGTGATCCGTATCCAAAGAAGCAGTCGGCTCATCTGCCAAAATCACGCTTGGATCATTATACAAGGCCCGTCCAATTGCAACCCGTTGCCGTTCACCGCCAGATAAGTCACGGGGATATTTATCCTTTAGGTCAAAAATATCCAATGAACGTAAAATTGTTTCGACCTTTTCTTTGTCCAAATTAGATTTTTTAACTTTATCTACTAAGAAAAATTGTTCCTCGATTTTTAAAAAAGGAATTAAATTAGATGCTTGTAAAATAAAGCCGATTTCTTTGAAACGCAGTTGACTACGTTTTTTTTCATTTAGATTCGTAAAATCATGTCCATTGATTAAGATGCTCCCACTAGAAGGTGTCTGTAAGCCACCAGCAATGGTCAAAAAGGTACTTTTCCCAGAGCCCGAAGGACCAATAATCGAGACAAATTCTCCTGGTTGAACAGCAAAATCAATTCCTTTTAAAGCGGTAATTTGTGTATGTCCGCTACCAAAAACTTTTTTGACATTATTCATTTCTAAAGCATTTTCCATATTCTTAACCTCCAATGGCTGTAATTGGATCGACTTTGGTCACTGTTCTAATTGAGAACAAACCACCAACAACAGCTACAACTAACAAGACGACACCGTATAACAACCAATCATTTACAACAATTTGAAACGGCATGGCACTTGGTAAAATCAGACTCGTTAAAAAGGCTAATAAAGCAGCTCCTAGCACACCCATCACACCTACCATAAAGGATTGTGCAATAATTGATTTTGCGATAAAGCTAGTAGAAATACCTTCTGCTTTCATAATCCCAAAGGTCGCTGTCTTTTGCAGTGTCATCACGTACATGAAAATACCGATTACGGCAGCCACAACAATAAATAAGAAATAAATCATCCCATTCAAAGTTAAGTTTTGCGCAGAATAACCTGGAATTGCTTCAATAAAATCTGCCAAAGTTAGTGAATCCAGATCTTCTTTTTGTTCTGATGTAAAAGTAGGACGCCCTTTTTTTACTAAAATTCCATTAATTGGCGTCTTTGTTTTATCTTGTGGAATTTGACCATTGTATTTTACATTAACAAATGTTTCCGTATCAGAATAAATAACTGGCGTAACTGTGTAATACGTCGCTTTGAAAATTCCAACGATCGTTAATTTTTCTTCGTATTTGCCTATCGTGATCTTATCGCCAATCTGATAACCCTCATCCGCTAAATTTTGCGAAATAATAATATCATTTTTCTTTAGATTGCGATTACCTTTAGTGACTTTGGGTAACATAAACGCATCTGCGTCAGTTCCAAATAGCGTAATATCGGTAGTTTTTTTATCTAATTTTGCAGCACCATTATAAATACTAATGGGCGCCTTCTTGCTGGTGGTAGCTACGTCATTAAAATCTTGTAACGTCAACTGGGAAGCGTTTAGTGACTTATTCGCATCTTTGGCTAATACTACCGTGTCGGCCTGCCAGTCACCTGCTGCTTGCATAAATTCTTGTGCCAATCCCGACGCTAAGCCCGACAACAAGAAAACTACGTAAGAAACTAGCAGCATAATGCCAATGATTAGGCCATAGCGTAACTTCGCATAGCGCATTTCTTTAATTGCTAAAAACATATTCATCATCCTTTATTTACAATTTCATTAAGTACGGTATTCACTTTAAACGCCCAGTAACACTTTGTCACTAATTCTGCTTACCAATTGCAAATTGCTTAATATTTTCTTAATATTTATAAATGCAAATGAAGTCCAATCTGCGCATAACACAAATGATTTCTAAAAATTTCTTGCAATTTATTTTCTGGTGTTTTGCCAACTTTAGCTTTACAAATATTCGAGTGTGAAATCTGACGTGACGATATTTGTTGTAGAGCGTTTTATTCTTGTCAAGATTTTATATTTTCTTATAGTCAAAAAACCAGATACCTGCTTTAAAAATAGCAAAATTACTATTTTTTAGCTGCAAATACCTGGTTTAATCTGAACTATTTTATTTTTGTTGAATACCCTGTTTAAGCCATTTAATCCGTAATTGGTAGACATCTACCAATTCTTTTTCACCCCAGTCATTTACAATAAAGGCAGTCAATACTTCCATCACTAAATCCATAATTAAAAATAACAATTCTTGACTTTCTGCTAGCGTATCCAAGCTAATATCGTTCTTGATCAAAAGCTCTTGCCATTGCAAAACCATCGCATTCTGACCGTTATTATGACTATTGCGCTTGGCAAAAATGGTAGGATTGGCTGTTAACAACTGGATTTGTTGCCATTCTTTTGCTGTTTTATCTACTCCTGCGATTTTTTTCAAATAGGTTTTAATCCCGGCGAACAAATCATCTGACATCGTATAAACAAAAGTCAAAATATCCCGATGAACAGCAACTGAAGCTTTTTGCACCACATATTGGTGCGCATCTTCCAAATCATTAAAATATTTATAAAACGCTCCCCGTGACATCCCCATTTTTTCAACAATTTCAGATACTTTCACCTGAGAAATGTGACGGTTGTAAAAAGTTGCCAATAAAATCATTTCAATTTTTTCCTGTTTATCAACAGTTAAATTCAAAAAAGTAGCTTTTGGCATCTCATCCCCTCCGTTATTTACCTAACTCTCGACTTTTTTTGGTTGCGGCACTCACAGCTTTCATTGCTGCAGCACGTAGCCCTTCTGTCTCTAATACTTTCACGCCGGCAATTGTCGTTCCACCAGGTGAAGTGACGCGATCTTTTAAAGCAGCTGGATGTTCTTTTGTTGCCACCACCATTTTTGCGGCACCAAGAACCGTTTGTGCTGCAAATTCATAAGCCGCTTCTCGCGGCATTCCCTCAAAAACGGCACCATCAGCTAACGCCTCAATAAACAGATAAACAAACGCCGGTCCGGAACCACTTAGCCCCGTTACAACATCCATCATTTTTTCAGGCACAGCCACAGCTTTGCCAAAACTACTAAAAATCGCCAAAGTTTGCGCTAATTCTTCCTCGGTAACGTTTTGATTGGCACAAACAGCTGACATCCCCTCGCCAACTAAGGCTGGCGTGTTAGGCATCACCCGTAAAATTTTCTGGTCTTCTCCAAGATAATCAGCGATTGTCTCTATTGTAACTCCTGCAGCAATACAAATTACTAATTGCTCTTTTTTAATAACTTTGGCTACTTGCGGTAAAACTTTAGGTAAAACATCTGGCTTAACTGCGAAAATGATACTATCACTTTTTTTAATTAACGTATCAGCAGCTTGAAGTGTTCTCACACCAAAATCTTTATTGATTTTTTCTAGGGTAGGCGCATATGCATCGTAGACAAAGATATCAGCTTTATCATATAGCTTTGCCTGTAATAGTCCCAAAAGCATCGCCTGCCCCATATTTCCCCCACCATAAAACCCAATTGTTCCCATTTCCTTCACCCTCTCTTTGCTTTAAGTTTGCTATATTTTTTCATAAAAAGCTACTGTCAGGTGAATTTTTATTTGCTATGTACATCATAAAAAACATCCTATAAAACACGATTAACTTAAAACTTCATTACCTAGTTTTAAGCTAATCGTGTTTAAAAGACGTTTTATGAATTATTTTTTTTTGAAATGCGCGGTGTCTTTCCAGCTTCAATTTCAATATGGTAGCTTTCTCCATTAAAAATAGTATTAAAAGCCAGACGTTGCCATGATTTTGGTAACTTGGGAGTGACTTGCAACTGGTTGTTTTTCACAGACAAACCACCAAATCCTTTTATAGCTGCTAGCCACGCCCCGCCGTTAGCAGCAGGATGGGTACCACCAATATAAATTGTTCCCGCATATTGTTTTGTCTCTCCAGTTAAGTCAACAGTGGCAGTTTTCATAAAATAAGGATAGGCCCAGTCTTGATTATCAAACTGGCAAGCAACTAAAGCATAGATACAAGCACTCAATGAAGATCCATGTTCGGTTCTTGGCTCGTAGTATTCCCAATTTTTTTGAATTTCACTTTTCGTGTAGTCTTCGCCAAATAGATGCAGCATAAAAATAACATCTGCTTGCTTAATAACCTGGGTATCTGCAGCAACACCATATGCGCCACCCCAATACTCTTTGTCATCTAGTAATCGCTTTCTTACTGCTGTAACCGAAACATCTTCTAAAGAAAAATAATTGTCAAATTGTTCGATTATTTCTGCATCATTTGGCTGTGGTACATAAATTTCATTATAAAATCGTTGAAATTTTTCTTTATCTATTTCCATTAATTCGGTTGCCGTTAAAATTTCAGCCAAATCTTCTGGCGCATTTTCAGCTAACATTTCCCATAAATCCAACGCAATTTTCATTGTTTTTTGTGCAAGTTTATTGGTATAGGCATTATTGTAAACCCGTTCATGATATTCGTCTGGCCCGATTACATCAATTAATTCAAAGCGATTTTTTTCGACTTTATAATACGCATAAGAATAATAAAATTTGGCACATTCAAAAATAACTTGTGCACCACCTTTTAAAAGCAGTTCTAAATCCTTTGTATATTCATAGTATTGCCAAAAAGCATACGCAATATCACCAGAAATGTGAATTTGTTTATCCCGAAAATAAGTTCGCATTGGCCGCTTGGTAAACACATCGACCACATTGTAATCAGATGTTGCATCTTGACCTAATTCTTGACTTTCCCATGCGTAAAAAGCACCATTAAATCCGTACTCTTTTGCTTTAGCTAATGCGCCAGGAAGTGTATAAATGCGATACGATAAAATATTTTTAGCAACTTCTGGCAAAACATGCATAAAAAATGGGAGCATAAACATTTCAGTATCCCAAAAAATTGCACCCTTATAGGTTTGCCCAGATAAACCACGAGCTGGGATAGAAACCGTATCGGAATGTCTCGGTGCAATGGATAACAAGTGATAAAGACTATATCGAATTGCCTCTTGGGCTTTACTGTCGCCATCAATTTCTACATCCGCTTTTTCCCACAGACCTTTCCAAATCTGCGTATGTTCTTTTTTCAAACTAGCAAAGTCCATTGCAAAAGCCACATCTAATTCTTTTTTGGCAGCCTCTTTGGGATTTTGACAGTCATTAGCATTAAAAGTTGTTGCAAAAATATGAAAAGTTATCGGTTCAGGCGTTAGCGTGACCTCATAGTAGGCAAACTGCCCCTCTTTTTTTAAACAATTCAGTTTAGAAGCATTCACTGCTTGTGCTACTGTAATATTTTTGTGTTCCCTTTGCGTTTTGGCTGACAAAATAATCTGATCTGCTAAATCTTCTGTTTCAAAATTGATCAAATGTGGGCCATTAATATCCCAAACTGCTGTATCAATCCCAATTTTCACTTGTAATGTTATTGGCTTTTCAGCAGCTAGCGTTATCTCGTCTACCATTAAATGCAGTCGCTTCATATGCAAAAAACGTTCAGCTTGAAGAGTGATCGTGTTTTCGTTATAAGAAAAAGCAGTTTTTCTTATATGCAAACCTTGTTGATAGTCTAATGTCTGCTGATGAAATGACGGTTTTAGCGTTAGTAAGCTGATTTCAGTTGCTTGGTCAAAAAGCTTAAAAAATAGGCCATTTGGTGCATTTACTGGTTCACGCCATTTATCTCCGACTTGATCATACAAGCCTAAAATAGTATTTGCAGCTAATTGTTCAGCACCATACTCTTCCATTGTACCGCGATAGCCCATATAACCATTTGCCAAGAGAAACTTATTGCCATTTGAAACAATTTGGTTAGGGTCATAACCTGCTCTAACTTGCCAAGACATCTAAGTTCCTCCTAATAGTTTCTTTTAATTTCATAGACTTCGTCATTTAATGTAACAGCTTTATCATAGAGACTTATTGTGATATCAGGACCAGTAATTTTGGTTAATGAAACGAATTTTTGGCTTACTTTGACGGCAATCAATGCGTTTTTATAGGTAAACTTAAATTCATAATCATGCCAATTTTCCGGAATAGTTGGATTTAACTGAAGTATTGGACCATCCGTTCTAACACCGCCAAAGCCATAAACGATATTCATCCAAGCTGCTGCAATAGAAGTTGTATGCAAACCTTCTCGTGTATTGCGATTATAATTATCCAAATCCATACGGGTTGCAAAACCAAAAAATTCGTATGCCGCCTCGTTTTTTCCCAATTCCGCTGCTAAGATAGAGTGGATTGAAGGTGACAATGACGACTCATGGATCGTTTTGGGTTCATAAAACTCATAGTTGACTTTCTTAGATTCAAAAGAAAAATCTTGATTATACAAAAATTGAAACATTAAAACATCCGGTTGTTTGATCATGTCATTACGATAAATGCGATCATAGGACCAATGATGATACAACGGAAAATCTTCAATTGGAATTTCTTGAATATCAAGATGTGGCAATTTGAAAAATCCATCATGCTGTTCAATCACGCCATCTTCTCTTATTAACATCAGTGTTTTATCTGCGCACAATTTCCATAACTCTTGTTCTTCTTGCGTCAATTGCAATTCACTGATTAACTCTATTTTTCTTTCAGGTTTTACTCTTGCAATCTCACTTAACGTTTGTAACGTATATTCAAATGTCTTTTTAGCCATGTAATTCGTATAACCATTATGATTTACCATCATTTGAAATTCATCCGGCCCCATCACACCAAAGAAGCCAAATTCTCCAGTTGGACTAAAATCACCCCGGCTAGCCAAAAAGCGACATATTTCAATTAACATTTCAATTCCATGACCGTATAAAAATTCTGTGTCGTCTGACAAATTCATATAATGAAAAATACCATAAGCGACGCCGGTACTTGGCTGAAACTGAAGACTGGCATGTTGCCACAGATCACTTGCTTCATGACCGTTTAATGTTGCAATCGGATAACAAGCCCCCTTACAATCCAATTCAGTTGCTCGCAGTCGTGCTTGGGACAATGTCTCATAGCGAAATTCTAATAAATTTTTTGCTGCATCTAAATTGTTCAACAAATAAAATGGTAAACAACAAGTTTCTGTATCCCAAAATGCCAATCCCCCATAGGATTCACCTGTTAAACCTTTTGCGCCAATATTGTTGGTTTTATTTTGTCCATGATACGTCTGTTGTAATTGAAAAATACAAAATCGAATCCCTTGTTGATTCAGTTCATCCCCATTAATGGTAATATCATATTTTTCCCAAACTTTCTTCCAATAGACTTTTTGATTAATCTTAGTTTGCTCATAGCTAATTTGTTGTTGTCTTTGACTGTCACGAATACCTTTTTGCCATAATTTTTCTGTCGCAATAGGAGTTTTGCTGACAATATTGTTCACGTGTTTTTCTACTTCAAAACAATTATCACGACTAAGTTTAACGTTAAACTTACGACCGATAAATTTATCCCTCGTCACGACTTCACTTGACAGGGATTGATTGTTTTTTAGATAAAAGCCACTAAAAACTTTTTGTTTGGTTGTTAGCGTTTCTCCTAGAATTCCAGTCGTTTCTCCAACTGTATCTTTTTTTATTTCTCGCCAAAAATTTTGTCCTTGTGAAACATGTTCACTATTAAAGTCAGCCCCTAATGTAAGCTCCAACTCTACGTTCTCGGCTTTAGTACATACAGAGATTTTTTGATAGCCCCATTGTGCTTGCTCCATATCCAAAAATCGTTCGAACTTAAAGAATACTTCTTTATCTGTTCCTGTTGTAATCTGGAAACTCCGAGTTAAAATACCACTACGTAAATCCAGTTCACGGTAATAATCCCTAACAGCAACACGATTTAAATCCAAACGTTGTCCATCAATGATAATTTCCGTCTTTAACCAGTCAACTGCATTTACCATAAAATGACTACGTTTAACAATTCCCTTATACTGTACCCGATTTTCTTCCGGACTATTTTCATAAATGCCATTAAAATAACTGCCGAGTAAAGTAGCGCCAGAAAAACCTTCTTCAAAATAACCTCTGACGCCCATATATTCATTTCCCAATGCAAAAATCGCCTCTGAAACTTCGCTCCGATTTTTATCGAATCCTTTTTCGGCAATCTTCCATGGATCTAATTGGTAATAAAGATCTGCCACTTTTGCCATTTCTTCACTTCCTATTTCTTATTTTTATGTTCATAAACGGTTTGTCGAATCACCAATTCGCTATTCAAATTGAATACTTCTGAATCTTTTTTTGTACCATCAATAACGGATACTAAAATTTCCATTGCCTTTTGTCCTTTGGCAAGCTGATCTAGTCTCACAGTTGTTAATGGTGGGTCATTTAAGGCCGCATATTTAATATCATCAAAACCAATAACAGAAATTTTCCGTTCATAAAAGATCTTATTTTCCTTAAGAAAATGAATCAACTGCATTGCCAAGTAATCCGCTGTAACCAAAATAGCTGTAAAAGATTCGCTAGTAGACAACAATAAATCAAAGTCTTCTTCTGTAAAAATCAATTTTTCATCAACATCGATACCATGCGCATTGAGTGCTGACATATAGCCAATGTAACGCTGTTGCACAACGCCAGATTGCGTCAAATCAAAATCATAAGATAAAAATGCAATTTGTTCGTGTCCTTTTTGGATCAAATATTCTGTTGGTTTGTAAGCTGCATTAAAATCATCTGTATTCAAAAAGTACCGATCAGGATATTCGTGCAAATTATTGTAGACGCGCTCGTCAATATGCGTATCAATAAATACAATGGGAACGCTGATGCTTTCATTAATCAACTCGAAGAATGCTTGATTGAAACCAACGGCGATTAAACCATCAAACTTCCAATTTTTTTGAATATCTTCAATATCTTGTTGAGAGGTAATATTATGAATCAACGTAAAAAAACCTTTTTCTTTTGCAACACGTTCAATACCTTCTAAAACTTCAGAAACAAAAGGATCTGTGAAATCTAGACGGGGACGTTCAGAAAAATACAACAAGCCGATTAAATGTGAAGATGACTGAACTAAAGCACGTGCATTCATATTAGGAGAATAGTCATACTTTTTAATAATTTGATTAATCAGCTCTTTTTTCTCATCTGAAACACGATTAGCCTTATTATTGATTACATTTGAAACAGTTGTCACGCTCACTCCTGCTTCTTCTGCAATTTTTTTTATGGTGATTTTCATGTTTCTTCGCCCTTTCTTTTTTCACTATCGCCTTTGGTTAGTTTCTATTTAATTGCACCGCTAGAAACACCGGCAATAAATCTTTTTTGAAATACTATATAAATGACTACAACTGGAATAATCGAAATTGCGGTAGCAGCAAAAAGTCCGCCATAATCTGTACCATATTGGCCATTAAACAAGCGTAATCCAACTGATAAAAGTTGTTTTGATTCATCATTAATCATTAAATACGGCCATAGAAAATCTTCCCAGCTCCACAAGAATTGGAAAATTGCTAAACTGGCTATTGCATTTTGGGACATTGGTAAAATGATGCGATGAAAAATATAAAAATCACTTGCACCATCTACTCTTGCGGCTTCAATCAATTCGTCAGGAATTTGCGAAATCGCTTGACGGAACATAAAGATTCCAAATCCCGAAACCATTGATGGAATAATTAGCGCCTTATACGTATTCAGCCAGCCAAAGTCTACCATCATTTCGTATTTAGGAATAATAGTTACTGCCCATGGTAACATCATCGTACTTAAAACAACACCAAATAGTAAATTCTTTCCTTTAAAACGAAACTTCGCAAAAACAAACCCCATCAATGAACTAGTATAAATGATAATTACAGTTGTTAGTACTGATACAAACAAACTGTTTGCAAACATGCGCATAAAGTTAAATTTTTCTTGCACATCAATATAGTTCTGAAAAGTTGATGGCGTAGGAAATAACGAGCCAGTAATTTTTACAATCTCACTGTTTGGCGCAAAAGAAGAAACGAGCATCCAGATAAAAGGGATAATTGTCACCAAAGCCAATAACAACAAGACAACATTTAAAAGAATCGAACGGATATTTTTCATTGATTTTTCTTCCCTTCACCGGTGACTTTAAACATAATAATTGTTAAAATACCAATAATTACAAACAAGATAATCGCCATTGCAGAGGCCGAACCAAAGTTATACTTTACAAAAGCTTCATCATAAATCAAATAAGAAATAACATATGTTGAAGTCCCTGGTCCGCCGTCAGTCATGATCAAGATTTGGATGTAAGCTTGTAGATACGTAATTAGAGATGTAATTACAACAAACAAAGTCGTTGGTTTTAATAATGGGACTGTAATTTTCCAAAATGTTTGCCAAGAGGTGGCACCATCAATTTCAGCAGCTTCAAAAACATCTTCTGGCAATCCCATTAAGCCACCTAAAAAAAGCACGGTAGCATAGCCAAAGTCCTTCCAAATAGTCATAATAATAATCGCCGGTAACGCCCAGTGTGTATCTTTTAACCAATTAATATCAAGATGAAAAACCTTGTTAATCAGGCCAAATTGCGGATCAAACATCCACATCCAAACAAAAGAAACAGCTACTAATGGTGTGATGGTCGGCATATAAAATAGACCTTGAAACAATGTTTTAGCTTTGGTTAGTTTTGAGGAAATTAGCAATGCTAGTCCTAATCCTAGCACTACGCGGAATAAAACCGCAAAAAAAGTAAAAACAAATGTATTGGACATTGATTTCCAAAATAAATCACTGGTTAATACATCTTTGAAATTATCTAAACCAACAAAATCGTATTTATCGATCATTGGATTCCAATCATGTAAGCTTCCAGCAAATGCCTTGTAGATTGGGTAAACAAGAAAAATGGCAAAATAGATAATCAATAAAACGACCGCAACATTTTTCAGATTAAAAAAATTTCTTTTTTTATTAATAGCTTGCATTTACTTCACCCCTTTTTTACGTCTGCGTTAGCATATATAATTGAATAGTCATTTTTCCGCTAACTTTTTTAGAAAAAGGGTGTGTCAAATTTGTGACACACCCTACCTGACAACTTATTTTGCTTCGTCAATATGTGCGTAGCTATTTTCTAATGACGTAAAATCTGTATCCTTCATATCTTTTTCCATCTTTTCTTGTCCTGATTTTACGGCTGCATTCAAGTCTTTACCATTGAATAAAACATCTTCCATTGTTTGCGTTCCAGTACTTTCTACTGTAGCAGGGAATGGACCTGGCCAAATTAAACGCTCAACGCGAGGTGCAATAGCTTCTAAAACAGGATTTGCCATAATATCTTTATCGTTTGCTAATGATTTTTTTGTAGGGAACGATGCTAATGCTAAAGCACCTGTTTTGGAATATTCATCATTTGCTAAACAGTATTTTAAGAAATCTTGTGCGACAGCTTGTTGTTCTTTGGCTTGATTTTTATTAATTCCTGGTGTGCTCTCCCCATTGAAACGATCATAGGCTAAAGGTGTATCTTCAGATGGTGTTGGTGTTGCAAAAACACCAAAATCCACATCTGGATAGTTGGTCTTTAATTCATTTAAATACCAACCCCATTTATAAACCATTGCAGATTGACCATTCCCAAAACTTTGTGAAGATTCTGCTCCAAAGTCTTTTGAACCTACGCCATCTTTTTCATATAGATCAATTAAAAATTGTAAATTTTCTTTTGTTACATCATTATCATAATTTACTTTTTTGCCATTATCTTTAAAGAGTAACTCCCCTTTTTGGTAATTTAAACCTTCGTAAATCGCACTATATGTTTCGCCGTTCCAGTTAAATCCAGCTTGCGTAATTTTACTACCATCTTTTTTGGTTAATTTTTTTGCAACTTCACGGAATTGATCCCATGTTTTTGGAATATCTTTATCTGTTAAACCAGCATCTTGCCATAATTTTTTATTGTAATAAATATTGCCTGTGTTAATCATGCTATCGGTGTAATAAACTTTCCCGTCAATAATGTGAGGATCAACGGAAGTAAAATCTGCTGTTAAATCTGCTGTTTTAATGTCATAAGGTGCTAAATATGGAAACAACAAATCATGTTGTGAATTATGAATATTAAAAATTGCTGGTCCATTGTCCCCTTTTAGCGCCAATGGTAATTTTGTCCAATAATCATCCCATGGATGGTTTACAACTTTAATAGTGACGTTCGGATAAATTTTTTCATAATCTTTTGCCATTGTGATGGCAGGATCACCTTCGTTCCAAGTCCAATACTCAATTTGGATTGGTTTACCATCATTGACTAGTTTATTGGGGTCAAATTTTACATGCTCCCCCAAAACTTCCATCCCTTTATCTTCTTTGGTGTCAGTTGTACCTTTTGCACTATCTTTGCTTGATGAACCACAGGCTGCCAAAGTGCCTACCATCAAAACTGTTGCTAGTGCTGTTAAAACTTTACTCATTTTCATGAAGTTCTCCTCCTTGTTAAGTTTAACGTTCAACTTCTCTTGTAGTTTAACGTTAAACTTAATTGTTGTCAACGCTTACATTATTATTTTTCAAATAAATAACAATTCATGCTCAAAATATGTATTGGCCAATTTATTAAAAGAAGAAAAAATCACAATTATTGCCTGCGAATATTTTGTACTTTTTCTTTTAAGCTAATACATTAAAAGTGAGTACCTCTGAAAGGAAGGCAAAATCCCATGCCTGCAATTTATAATATACTCCCTCAACAACCCACTGATAAAATCCATTATCAATTACTATTACAACCTAAAAAAACAACCCATCCCTAAAAGGATAGGTTGTCATAGTCTTCAGTCTTACTAAACCGCTGATAAGGGGACGTTCTTAACAAAAGTATTCAACTACAGCCTGAAAAAGCCCGGAAACAAAGTAATCTTAAAATTGGTTTTTAATAATTTTTATCCGTTTATTCTTGAAGCTAGTGATGAAATGCCCTTTTTAAACTTCTTACTATCTTCTATTTCTTAGGAAAATGTGCTAGTTTAGCGTAGCCTTCCAATTCTTCTTCAATCCGTAAAAATTGATTGTATTTTTCCACTCGTTCACTGCGGGCCATAGAACCTGTTTTAATTTGTCCGGCATTCATTGCGACAGCAAAGTCAGCAATATAAGTATCACCAGTTTCTCCTGAACGATGGGAAATCATTGTATTGTAACCATTTTGGCGCGCCAATTTAATAGCTGCAATGGACTCAGAAACTGTGCCAATTTGGTTTAGTTTGATTAAAATTGCATTGGCGACGCCTTTATCAATGCCCTCTTTAAAAATAGTAGGGTTGGTAACAAAAATATCATCGCCAACTAGTTGAATGTTAGCCCCCATCGTATCCGTTTGTTTTTTAAACCCGTCCCAATCATGTTCGGAAAAACCATCTTCAATTGAAATAATAGCAGGGTATTTCGCTACTAATTCTTGGTAGTAGGTTAACATTTCGCCACTGGACATTTCTTTGCCTTCAAAATTATATTTATGGGTATCCTCATTATAAAATTCGCTTGAAGCTGGATCTAACGCAATCGCAATTTCTTCTTTTGGCATGTAACCAGCAGCTTTAATTGCTTCATACAATGTTTCGATAGCAGCTTCTGTACTACCTAGTTTTGGCGCAAAGCCGCCTTCATCCCCAACCGCTGTTTCAAGGCCTTTTTTAGCTAAAATTCCTTTTAGTGTGTGGTAGATATTGGCAATTTTTTCTACTCCATCACGGAAACTTGCTCTTTTAACTGGCGTGATCAAAAATTCTTGAACATCAATGCCCGAATCTGCATGGACACCACCATTAATTACGTTAAAAAATGGTTGTGGTAATTCTAAATCAACACCACCTAAATAACGATACAAAGGTTCCTTTTTGCTAGCGGCCGCGGCTCGACTAACCGCCATCGAAACACCTAAAATAGCGTTAGCACCCAACCGACTTTTATTGGCTGTACCGTCTAAATCAATCATGATGTGATCAATTTTTTCTTGATCAAATGGACTCAACCCAACTAGTGCATCTTTGATTTCTGTGTTTACATTGTTCACTGCTTTTAAAACGCCTTTGCCTTGCAGACGATCACCGCCATCGCGCAATTCGACAGCCTCACGATCGCCAGTTGAAGCTCCTGATGGCACTTGTGCACGTCCTAATGTTGCATCAGATAAAATGACATCGACTTCGACAGTTGGGTTACCTCTTGAATCAAAAACTTCTCTTGCTTTAACATTTTCAATCACTACTGACATGATAATTCCTCCTTAGATTCTTTGGGTGGCAAAATTTGAAATGCAAAAAAACACCTGTTGTAAAAGTATTTGAAAACATCTCAAATAAACTCTTACAACAGGTGTCATCAGCCATTTCAGCACTTATAGGGAACACCATCCCTTTACGTGAAAATAATATCGCCATTTTCAAAAATTGTAAAACAAAAAGACTTTTGCTTTTAATTAGCCGTAAATTTCAATTTTGTCCGCTAAATAAATAAGATGAAATTTAAGTAACGGTTTAAACCGTTTCATAAATTTCATCTTATCACTAATGGTTATGCTAGACTTTTTTAATCTACGACTTGTTCATTTACATATTTGGCATATAAAGGATGCGTCGCAATTAACTCACGGTGTGTCCCACTACCTGTGACTTCTCCATGTTCGATAAAGTAAATTTTATCTGCGTCAACAATCGTTGATAGGCGGTGCGCAATTACTAATGTTGTCCTTCCTGCCATTAACTGATCTAATGCTCGCTGTACTTTTTCTTCTGATTGGGAATCTAAGCTTGCGGTAGCTTCGTCTAACATCAAGATATTCGGATTGCGTAAAAAGGCTCTGGCAATCGCAATTCGTTGCTTTTGTCCGCCGGATAATTTGACGCCCCGTTCGCCAATTTGCGTGTCCAATTGATCAGGAAAATCGCGAACAAACTGATCCGCATACGCTAATGACAAACCTTCCCACATTTTTTCATCTGTTAATAACTGATTTAAACCATATTGTAGATTGTCTCGAATACTACCGGCAAAAACCGCGCTATCTTGTGAGACATAGCCAATTTGTGAACGCCAATCTTTCAAAGACAAATCATTAATGTTTTGTCCGCCAATGGTAATGGTGCCCGATTTTGGTTCATAAAAACGTTCCAACAGACCAAAAATCGTTGACTTACCTCCGCCACTAGGTCCGGCAAATGCCACCACCGTATTAGGTTTAGCTTCAAAAGAAACATCTTGTAAAATCACTTTTGATTCATCGTAACTAAAAGATAAGTGATTTGCTTCAATCGTTTTACCTGTGACAGCGATATTAGTATCCACTGTAATCGTTTCCGTTGGCGTTTCTAAAATTGCTTGAATCCGTTCTGTTGCCCCCATTGCTTTTTGCACTTGAGAAAAGAAGGTAGCAAAGCTAGCTGCTGGTGTAATGATATTGAAGAGATACAATAAGAAAGCGACCAATTCACCACTCGTTAGTGTCCCTGCTTGCACCCGCACTGCGCCATAACCTAAAATACCAACAAATAAACCTAACATCGTCGTCATCATTACCGGTTGCAAAACAGCTTCAACTTTGGCATCTTTTAAACCCAGTTTAAAGATTTTATCAATATAGCGACCACCATTTTTAATTTCATAGCTTTCACCATTACTGGATTTAATTAAGCGAATCTCAGATATCTTCTCTGTCGTATCCGCATTAAAATCTGCTAGCGCACCTTGCATTTGGCGCCCAATTTTCATCATCACTTTTCCAATTGGCATCATCACTAACATGACAATGGGCACAGATATAAACATTAGCGCCGCCATTTTCCAATCCATGATAAATAAGATAATCACCGAGCCAACTAATTGAATAGCCCCCGTAATAAAATTAGGAAATTGGGTCGTTACCAAGTCCTTGATTACACTGGTATCGTTCACCAAACGAGAGCTACTTTCACCAGATTTATGGTCGTCATAATATGCGACAGGCAAATGTAACAAATGGTGCCATAATTTTTCTCGTAATGTTTTGACAGAGCTTTCCCCGACATAACGTAAAAAATAACCGCCAATTGCACCGAAACCTAAATATACGATAAACGCCAGCACCAAGACGGCAACCATTTTACCATCGATTTTTGCTAATTCACTCGTATCTACTAATCCTTTTGTTAACTGTGGCACAACAAGACTCGCACCACTCGTGATTAAGCTTAGTAATAAACCAAAAGCAAAAAGTGCTTTTTTGGGGCTCACACTATTAATTAGTTTCAAAAAATCTTTAAATTTAAATGTTCCTTTAGCTTTTGGTAATTCATCCTCAAAAATTGCAGCTTCACGGCCGCCTCCACCTTGTGGCATTGTAAATTCCTCTTTTCTTCATTAAGCATCTGGCATTACGCACGTGTAAAGAAAAACCGCCTGTAGCCTTTACAAACTTGAAATTTTTTGTAAAAAGCATCTGCCAGACTAAATCTTTTTAAACATAGTCATTTTAAAACGTCGTTAACGCTTTTAAAAATCTTTCCATTCATCTTGATCTTGTTGATCTTCTTTGCCGTGATTTGGCTTCATACCGCCAAATTTATTCTTCCAACAATCAAACCAGGCCTCTTGTTGTTCTTTGGTTGCATGGGGGTGATTTTCGTGAAAATTACGACCGCCATGACGGCTGCCACGACCCCCTCTTGGTCCACCACCAAAACCACCAAAGCCTCCACGGAAATTACGCATTTGTTCTAAATCTTCAAATGACATTTCCCGCATTTTTTTCTGCATTTCCCGACGTAATTTGTTCATGTCCGCAGCATCCATTTCAGCCCATTCTTGCCCAAACTGTTCTTTAAAAACTTCCTGCATATTTTGAATAGCTGCGAGACGATCAAAAGGATCTACAAAGGCTTCGGCTTTTTGTTTCATGTCATCATTCCAGCCGTCTTTAATTTTTTGTAATAAATCTGCTAGTTCCGTCATTTCCTCTTCCGTCAAGCCATCAAAGAAATGTGCACTTTCACTTGTTTGTGCTGTCTGTGCCGATGCTTCTGCCTGCTTTTTGCCTACTTCGGTCAAAAATACTTTCTTAATACGTTTGTCCTGCTCATCTTCAATGCGTTTTATGGCGCCACTATTTTCTAATTTCTTCAATAATTCTGCCAGTGAACTAGGACTCAAACCCAAAATGTCTGCTAAATAGCCTTGGGTTAATCCGTCTTCCAAGCGCAATACTGCCAATACTCGCTGTTGCCCTGTTAATTTTTGTCTTTTACTCATAAACGCATTGCCAGCATCACTAATGAAACGAATTTGTTTTAATAATTGGTCACTAAATGTATTCATTAAAATTACCTCGCTTTTATTACGGTACCGAATATTTCGGTACCGAACTTTATTACATTAGTGATTATATTTCGGTACCGAACAATTGTCAATACTTTTATCTCAAAAAAAATTAGTTAAATCTTTTATAGGACAGTCTCTGTCTTATAACAAAAAAAGATTGTGACAAAAGTTTTTCAAACTTTTGTCACAATCGCTTTTACGATTTCGTTTTAACAATCTTTGCATGCCCGGCTAAACCCAGTGCAACCCCTAAAAACAATCCTAGAACGAGAAATACCCCAAAGGCTATGCCAAATAGTGATCCTGTATAAATAATCTGAGTAATTATTCCCAGCATGGCGCCAATCACGATTCCTAAAAATATCCGACTGCCATAAGTTAAGCCAATTGCTTCTTCTTCTGCTACCGATATATTTTCATAGTGTGCCTGATAAGCTTCTTTACGTTTTTCCTCTGGATTTTTGGGTTGTTCAGCAAAAATGACTGCTGCTGCTTTTTCAAGGGCATCTTCTTCACTTAGCCCATTTGCAATTAATTCTTCTACATAATCTTGGATATAAATTTCCAGCTCTGCTTCATCTTCTTTTCGATTAGGATAAAACTTTTGTCTGGCTTTTTCTTCGATTTCATCAAATTTACGCGCAACTTTTTCAAAATAACTTAATTCATTGCTGCTCAATGTATTCTTAACAGCTTTTTTAGCCAATGTTTCAATTGCTGTCTGGGTCTTATCCGTTAGTGTCATCTCAATTAACTCCCTTATAAAATGTGTTCATTAATTTTTCTATAAACAACCACTCTTGCTTTTTGTGTCGCAAAAATGCGTTGCCTTTAGTGGTAATATGATAGTACTTGCGCTTAACACCTGTGCCAGATTGCCAATAACTGGTAACATACCCATTTTTTTCTAAACGCTTAAACGCAACGTATAACGTCCCCTCTTTTAATTCAAAAGCTTCTTGACTAATTTTTTTTGCCTTTTTGGCAATATCATAGCCATAACTATCCTCTTCATTTAAAATTGTCAAAATAATTGGATCAATATAGCCCCGCAGTACTTCTTTATCAATCTCCATTTCCTCACCTCAATCAATACCTCGTTACACAAGTATAATAAAGCGAGGTATTCAATAAGTCAACAAAAAAACACCAACTTTTATTATCCATTTGGCGTGAATAATAAAATAGTTGGTGTCAATTTCGCTAAAATGCGAAAGAATGATTCTAACGAATTGAAGTTGAACGTTAGCCTCACAAATGTATTATACCTGATTTTCATTACATTTGTCCTTAATAATCTATAGCAAGCTGTCACTTACAAGCTAAAAAATTGAATCCCAAACCAAGCTTTACGCTGTCACAAAAATTTTGACTAGCGATGATGCGAATCGAATTATCCCCAAAATTTCCAAATTCTTCTAGCTGTTTGTTTCGTCCTGAAGCTTTCCTTTTGAAACCTTTACTTTATAAGTAGCCAGATCCAAACAAAAAAGCCGCCCACTGACTTTGCTGGAAACGGCTTTTATTATAAGCAGAACTACAATTTAGAATAATGTTGCAATATAAAGTAAAATCGCCGAAGCAACTGCTAAAATACCGAAGGCTTTCAAACCCACTTTAAACCATTTTGAAAAGTTAATTTCTGCAATCGCTAATCCGGCTAACAACACGCCACCTGTTGGGGAAATAATGTTCATTAACCCATTGCCAAACTGATTACTTAAAACAATAACATCACGATTTAGACCTAGTAAATCACCTAATGGAGCCATTACTGGCATCGTTAAAGCAGCAGCCCCCGAAGATGATGGTACAAAGAATGTTACTAAAACTTGTGCACCTAACAAAATGGTCGAAAATAATGCCTTGGGTAGTCCCCCTAAAAGAGTGGCCAAACTATTTAAAATCGTATCGATAATCATGCCATTTTCTAAGATTACCAAAACTCCCCGTGCTAAACCGATGATCACAGCAGCATAGGCAAAATCTGCACAGCCTTCTACAAAAGCCTCCGCGATCTTCTTTTGTCCAAATTTAGCGACAACACCAGCAAATAAGGCCAGTGCGACAAACAATGCCGAAATTTCCACCATGTACCATCCTTGGGCAATAATCCCCCAAATCATAACGCCTAAACCGCCGATAAATCCAGCCACAATCAACTTATCACCATTGGAAAAAGGCTTGTCTTGCTCAAAATTTTGAAATTTACTTTTGACCAATTGATCGCTAGCATAAACGATTGAACTTTCAGGATTCGCTTTTACTTTACGGGCATAATTCATAGTGAAAATAATAGAAATTGCAGTTAAAATGACCCAACAAATGACGCGATAGCCTAATAATGGATTGCCATGTACACCTGCAACGCCTTGGGCAATCAAAACATTAAAGGGATTAATCGTTGATCCAACATAGCCCACTTGCGTTCCCAAAAATAAAATTAAAATTGCCGTCATCGAATCATAGCCTAATGAAAACATCAACGAAATAAATACTGCAAATAAAGGAATCGCCTCTTCACTCATGCCAAAAGTCGAGCCGCCAAGACTAAATAAGATCATAGACAGCGGAATTACTAAAATTCCTTTATCCCCAAGAGAAGTTGCTAATGAAAACAAAGCGCGGTCCACTGCTCCCGTTTTTAGAATAACCCCAAAAGCACCACCAACAACCAACACAAAAGCAACTACTTCAACCGCCGAAATAATTCCCGCAGCTGGCGCCTCTAAGATATCACCAATTCCTTGACCATAGCCAGCCTTAGCGATTTGGTGATACGTCCCCGGAACAACTGTTGTTTTTTCTGCGCCGTTAATATTTTCAACAACTGTCTCAAATTGACCACTGGGAATAACCCAAGTTAAAATTGCAGCTGCGATAATCAAGCAAAAAATCAATGTATAGCTATGGGGAAAGACAAATTTCTTTTTTGCTTTTGTTTCTGTTACTTCCATTTCTTTTCCTCCTTCAATTACAAAAATACGTATCAAGACGTTATGCTTTTAACTAAATTTTTTTAACTTTGGTAAACGACCTGCCCATCAATATAGGTGGCGACTACTTTTGCTTTAGTTAAAGCCATAATATCATGAGTCGTTAAATCCTGATCAAAGATTGCTAAATGTGCTTTTTGTCCTTTACATAAAGTACCACAGTCCAGCATACCATTTGCGGCAAAAGCATTTTGGGTAAAAGTTTGCAGCAAGGTAAGACAATCCAGCCCTCTTTTTTCTTGCCAGCGTTTCTGTCCATGAGGAAACTTACGCCAAACGCTGCGGATAATGGACTCTGGTAAATCTGTCATGAAAAGTGGTAAATCAGTACCACTGGTAAGCAATACCTTTGCATCTTTTAAGGTGCCATAATTAAAGAAACGCTCAGCATATTTTTGTGGCAAAACATTTTCCATATAGCTTTTTTCATAACTATCATTTAGTCCCAATACTTGCGGATAGATTTCTGCTACAATCTTGTTATCTGCCATTTTCTGTGCAGTTTGCTTAGTGACCATTTCTAAATCACTGATAGAATTATAAACACCTTTAGGTAAACGCTTACCATTTCGAGCTAAAATTTCAGCAGCTTTTGCTGCCGCTTTATCGCCTTCTGTGGTTAAACAGCAAGGAATATTTTGACTATTGCACGCTTTCACTAAATTATAAATAGCAGTGTAATCAATCTGTGGCTGTATTTGCTCAGAAGAATAGTTTCCAAAGGTAGCACCTGTTTCATCTGCTACTACGCCATCTACCATAATTTTTGCACCGCCGAAAGTGATATTTTTTGCAAATTCAGCTTGCTGATATTGGATTAACTGCGCTATATTCAAGGGTTTTGCCACCGCTTGAACATAAAATCGTGTTTGAAGTTTCCCTTGTGGACGTCTTTTAAAATAATCGGCATTGTCAAAAACAATTTCTTTTGTTGCGACCACGCCACGAGAAAGCAGGGCTCTTTCATACTTTTGATAAACACAAGCCAGCTCAGCTTCATTCCTTAATAACTCGTTAATCAACTTTTCAGCTGCCTCAGCACTGGTATCCGTTTCCTTAAAACCATAGCGCATTTTAGCAGCACGATTTAACCAACAATACGAACGATTTTTATCGATGCCGCTAATTGCACCGGCATAATTTAGGTTATCTAAATCTTGTTGCGTTGGTTTTTCTGACCATTGTGTCAAGTCAAAGCCGTGAAAATAAATCGGCTCTCCTTGTTTTTTTGTTGCTGCGGCCTTGATCTTTTTTAAAGCAGCATCTTTATCTAAACACTGGCTTAAATCAAGACCTGCATTCATCCGCAAATAGCCGCTAAAAAAGACATGATTATCAAACAAGCCAGGCATCACAAAATAATCATCATATTCAAGTAGTTGGCGATTATTAGAAATTTCACCATATTCCCAGTTGAAAAATTTCGCGGTAATCTGGTCATCTTCTATCACAATGTGGCCTTTTTGAACGGGATGAATACCATCAAAAAGCAAATTGGTGCGAATAATTGTTTCCATGATTCCTCCTCCAGCAAATTGCTTGGCGGCAAATCAAATACTAAAAGTATAGGCATCACCTAAATAAAACTGCTTACCAAAATGAATTGGGCGCATATTTTGATCCTTCACTACTGTCTGCATGTAAAAAAACGGTGTCCCGATCGCAACGGCCATTGTCGTAGCGATAAAATCATCGGCAGAAACAATTTCTAATGTTGTTTCTCCTGGATTAATTGGTAAAATATCATGTTCTCTTAAAATAGCATATAACGAACCGGTTAAATCTTCTGTTTGTAAAAAAGAAAAACGTTCAAAATCAAAATAGTTATTTTCCAGTAGTAAAGGTACACCATTGCCTAGACGTTTTCTTTGGGTGTATAAAACTTTAGCCCCCACCGGTATTTCTAATTTTTCCGCTAGTTCTTGATTTGCGGCTAGTACTTCTTTTTTTAATAAAATACTCGTCGTCTTTAACTGACTACTTTTTCCGCTATCACTAAAACCGGTCACATACTCAATTTTGCGTAATACTTTGTGACCGCTAATAAACGTTCCTTTGCCTTGTTTTTTTACCAAATAACCTTCTGCCACCAATTCTTCAATCGCTTTACGAACTGTAATCCGGCTGACACCATAATTTTCAATAAATTCTGGTTCTGTTGGGATGCGTTTGTTTTCAGTATATTCGCCGGTATTTATTTTTGTTTTGATTACTTCTTTTAATTGTTTATATAGTGGCAATTGTGCATTAGCATCAAGCATATTAGTCCCTCACTTAGTTTTTGATCAAAAAGATCTCTCCTCAAGTAGAGTACCAAATGCCCTTGTTTAACACAAGCCGCTAGTAGGCAACACCATAACCAAAAGAGCCTTCTATAAGGCAAGATTCTCCTGCAAAATTATTTCCTGCTTCCATGGCTTCTATAATGCCTGCTCCTTTTAAATAATGAATTAAAAAGGCCGTCAAAAATGAATCTCCTGCTGCCATTGTATCCACAGGTTCCTTTAAAACTGGTACAACTTCATAAAAATTTTGACCATCATAAGCAAAAGCAGACTTAGCGCCGCGAGTAACAATTAAAACTTCATTGTTACCGGTAAAATGCTCATGCAAAAACTGTTTTGTATCCTCATCACTGCTGTCGCTCATGGAGAAAAAGCCGAAGTTTACTGCAGCGATCGCATTTTGAATTTCAGTTTCAGTAAAATCGTCAGAAAAATCATATGAAATTTTAGCTGGGACTGCTTTTAAAGCCGGTAACAAATGATTCACGTGGCTGTATAACCCCATATGAATTAAATCAAAACTTTTTAAATAGGCTTGATCTTCCTTGGTTAAAGTAAGCGGGTGCGTCCGCGTTACGCCACCTTCATTACTGCCTAAAAAAATACGATCTCCCGCTTTAATTTCCACACGTGCACAACCATTTTCGCCTTCAACTACACGAGAATGACTATTATCCAAACCAATTTCATCGACAACTTTTTTGACATGCTGCCCTTCTCTATCTGTTCCAAAGACCCCCATAAAACTGCTTTTTACTCCTAATTTTTGCGCAAATACGGCAAAATTCAGAGAATTCCCTCCTGGATACATCAGCTGATAGTTCACGTACTTATCAACAACATTGTCGCCTAATCCAAGAACCTTCATTGCAACTGCCCCTTTCTTTACAATTTATTTTTACATTTGCAAAAATAACAAATATATTTTATTTTTCAAGAGAAAGACAGTTACGAAGTTTTGGCAACTGTCTTTAAAAAAATATTTTAATAAGCAACTTTTCCCATATAGCGGCGCACGTCTAAATCATGCTGGCGCACGTTAGCTAACGCTAAGCGGTATTCAGCTAAAACGCTATAGAATAAAATTGGATTGAAAAATTCGTTAACTTCTTGTGCAATTAAATCCAACCCTAATTCTTTTGCATCGACATACTCGACATTTTTAGCATATGCTTGTAAGAAAGTTTTTGCCCGCTCATCTAGTGGTCGGCTGCGTCCTTCACTCATTAACATAATGTAATTGCGATCTTGATCTGTCACTTCAAAAGGTCCGTGGAAATATTCGCCTGAGTGGACAGCAGTTGAATCCAACCACTGCATCTCCATTAACGAACAAATTGAAAAACCATAAGCGTGACCATAACTAGGTCCACTGCCCATAATGTAGAACATCGTATCATTTTGATATTTATCAGCAAAAACTTTTACCCGCTCTTGTACTTGGTTAATTGCATTTTTTACGACGGTATCAATAATGCCCATACCTTCTTTAAATTTATCATAGTGAGCATACCCTTCTGTTTGCGCAACGAGTGAAACTGTTAAATCCAAAATAATCGCCATTGGATTGTTTTTCACTTCAGCATCTGCTCCCCAATCATATAAAAAACTGTAATTTGATACCGAAAATAAATCAGCTTCTTTATTATGAGTTAGCCCCACTGTTTGTGCGCCGCGACTTTGTGCCACGTTTCCAGCTGCAACGGTTTCTTTGGTATTACCACCATGGGAGCATAAAATGACAACCGAATTTTCATCTAAAGCTTTCGGTGGCACGTGACAAAACTCATTAGCAGTATACCAACCGGTAAAACATTTGCTTGATTCAGCTTTCATAAAGTACTCTGCCACATACATGTCAACTAAAGAACCCCCACAAGCAACAAAATAAATACCTGAAAGCTGCCCTTCATTTTTAGCCAAAATTTTCTCAACAGTTTTGGTTACGTCCATTTTTTGTCCTCCTAAATTTAAAAAAATTGTTTAAATAGCGTACCTGTTTTTACAGTAAATCATTTTTACATTTATAACGTTATATGACGTTTTACTTTTTTAGTGTAATCGATTTCTATTTATTGGTCAATAGTTTCTTAGAATTTTTTTGCTCTTGAACTTACAATCTAAGTGCACACGTAAAAAATGACTCATACCGAATTCCCAACTAGAAAAGTCTTATCTAAGAAAACTACTAGGAAGAATTCAATTATGAGTCACTATGTCATCTTACCATGTTCGCATAAAAAGAAGTTCTATTATCTTTACAACGACACTAGCGGTTAGCAAACACGCACAACACAGCGTAAAAATGTTTTTTACATGATCTCTAACCGTTTAAACCTTAGGGGATACAAGCCAAAGCAACCAACCAATAGGCTCCTAAATAAAACTTTAGGAGCCTATTTTTAATACTCATACCTACGGGATAAAAAAAATCTCTTAAGGTACTAACAAAATTGGTTAAAAGAGTCTTCGTAAATTTCATACTACGAACATTGAATTTTCTAGCTTAAAGCCTAGCAAGTAATTTTGAAAAGTTTGGAATAGAGGTTTTAGATTGTTTCTGGAACTTAAGCAAAGACTCAATCATTGCCTCAATCTCTCGAAAGTCACCTTCTTGCATTTTCATTATAGGAGTAGCAAATATAAGCTTCATGATACTGTAAGCTACTTTAGCGTTAGAAAATACAGTGCCCAGCATAGGTGGAGTGATCTTAACACCATTGTCTTTTAATATCTGAAAGGCTTCTTTATAACTTAATGAAGCTAAACGCATTAGCTCTTTTTTCTCTTTTTTATTACTAATACCAGCTTGAAGCTTGTCGAAGGTATTTAATACCGTAACCAAAGCAGCATGAGTTTTAAGCCAATCATCTAATTTTTTATCTATTTCCCATGTATAACTCGTATTAGAAAAAATAGCTTCAAGAATAGGTTCAAGCTTAGAGGTATTAACAGATGAATTGATCTTAAGCTTCCCTTTTCCAAACCTTAAGATTGTTATCAGGTCTTCTTTTCTAGTACCGCCTGTTGTTTGGAAACCAAAGGATACATTCTTATTACTTGTTGCAAGACTCATTAATTGGGTTTCAAGATACAAGGTATCCATTTGATTTCCTACAAATATGATATTTTCACTCATGTTGGCAGCTAAAACAGGTAACACACTCTCAAAATCACTATATTTCATAGTAACAAAAATGATGTCATAAAAATCATCTGCGTTAAGTTGTTCAACATACGTTAACGTATCAACTGTACGTTTCTTTTGTAATTGATGATAAAGAACTAAATTATCTGATCGCAATTGAGCTAATCTTTTATTACGAGCCAACATTATGACTTGGTTATGAGAGTTTTGAGCTAAACTATGTGCTAAGTAACTTCCTTGAATACCAGCACCATAAATCAATATTTTCATAATTAAATACCTCCATAATAGACACGTGTTGATTAATCAACATCTGAAAGTTATAGTAAGTTAAAGAAATATTCAAAGCAATCAACAGATTTAGAAATATGTTGATTACTCAACATAAAAGGATGAATGATTATGGATAGAAGGAAACGGAAGACGCAAGCTAATATTGTCAATGCGTTTTATGAAGTTATCGCAAAAGAAAGCTTTGAACAACTCACAGTAAGCAAATTGTGTGAAGTAGCTGATATTAATAGAGGAACATTCTATCTTAATTATCTGGACAAGTATGATTTACTTGAACAAGTAATTAAGGAAGAGATTAGAAGTTTAACTGAATTTTGTGCAGAACATGAAGAAAATGCAGATCACTTAACAAAAACCCTCGAATATATGTTAACTAAAAAAGACATGATTTCCTTATTACTAAAAGCAGATACTCAGGGTTTCTTTACTACTCAATTGAGAGACTTCTTACTGACAGAAAACTATTCTGTCTCAGAGGTGAACGCAATCTTTATCACCAATGGTTTGGTAGGCGTACTGACACACTTGCTTACAACCAACGAGCCTTCTGAAAAGATAATTTCAGACTTTACAAGATTTTTAAGGCAACATCAAAACTTTATTGAACTTACGAAATCATAAATACCAACTTAGACACAAACTACAGGAGCGTTAGCGACAAAAGCTAACGCTCTATTTGTTTACACGCACACCGATGTAGTAATACTCAAACTCTTCATGAATTTACATACACCTAAATCCCTAAACATTTTTTGACAATTCCACAGATAAGATAAAATCCAACTCATTTATCCTTCCAATCACCTAAAAATGACTTAGAAACACCTAAACACCTTCATGGAGATAAGTAGCTAGGACACCCCCAGAAAAATCTTAGTAATTGCTACATTCCCTGATAAAAAGTTAAGCAAACTAAAGCAATATTGTCAGAAACATTCTTTAAGGAATCTTTTGTGCTTCTATCACCTTAGGTACTACTTGATGAGGTAGTAAGTTTTAGACGCTGAGGAACTAACAGCTAATTCAATCTATCGCTTAAAACAATTGCTCGTAAGACTTTTTCAATGAAAAAAGTAGCAATATCATGCCACGATTTGTTATTGAAGTACTATTTTTGATAACCCAAGTTAATCATCATCTTTTTTCACAAAACTAATCGCCGTCCAACCCATTTTATAGCCTGCATTCAAAAAAGCATTAATAGAATCTGTATGTGAAAATTCCGTTCTTGCCACCGGAATCTTCGTATTATTCGTCCCATGCCTAATTTCAGCTGTAAGCTTTTGAATTAACTTTGTCGCCAATCCTTGTTTACGATAATGTGGCAAAATATTCATACCAATTTCGTAACAGTATTCGCCATTTTCATTACAGCCGGCCATCCCGATAATTTCACCATTCATTTGATAGGCAACCCCTATTTTGTCAGGGTCTTCATCGCTATCGGCGAAACATTGATCAAAATTCTTTTGATTTTTAAATTGCTTAATATCTTCTTCATAAAAAATTTTTATGGCCTCATCTTCTTTATTGACTATTTTTTGAGGAAGTAAAAACGTGCCCCACTCATTTAAAGAATAACCATTTTCTGCTAAAATCGCTTGGAAAGTTTGAATATTTTGTAATTCAAAAAACCACTGATTGTTTTTGCCTTGATATTGTTTTTTTAATTGCGCCAGTAAAGGTGCGCTATTTGCCCGTACATAAAGTTTTCCTTGATAAATAAGCGCAACACCGGCAAATCTATGATAGGAAAACATTTCTTTTGTCGGTTGTCCATAACAAAAAACATCTGTAGTTAAGTCAGCTATAGAACAGCCAATATCAAGAGCAAATTGTTCTGTTATTGTATGCATATATTCTCCAATCGTAAAAATAATGTACCTAACTTTCCAATTCATTATAGCTTATAAAGTAAATACTTACCTACCTGGGTTATTTAAACAAATCAAGCTCAGCTTCTTCTACTCCAAATGAAAGGAATAAACATATACCATAGTTTTTTGTAAATTTATTTAGTATAATTATTAAAAAGGGGGAGCTTTATGGTAACAATAAGAGAAATTGCAAAACAGTCAGGCTTCTCATCAGCAACGATTTCACGCCTTTTTAAAGGCGATGAGTCTTTAGCGATAACGCCAAAAACTAAAGAAAAAATCATTACAACCGCTCTTACAATGGGGTATGATCGGTCTAAAATTAAAACTACTTTATACAAAATTGCTGTCTTATTTTGGCTATCTGAATCAGAAGTGCAAGAAGATGTTTTTTTTAGAAATTTAAAAGACGGACTTAAAAAATATGGCAAGATAGCTGGTATGGAACTGGTTTTTATTAGTAGAGAAAAAGGGATTGAATCTATTCCAGAAGATGTTTCAGGCTTCATTGCAATTGGCCCTATTACAAAAGAAGAGTTAACTGTACTGTATGAAAAGGGAATTAAAGGGGTAGTACGTGGGATTAATCCCACCCCAAAACTTTTTGATACCGTTGATTCTAATACCAGAGAGATGACACGTGAAGCTATTGACTTATTTCTAGCTGAAGGATTTACAAAAATTGGCTTTATCGGAGGAAAGTTTTTTAATCCAAGTACAAAAAAAGAAGAGTTAGATAATCGTGAACGAGCTTTTCGTGAACATTTGGCTAATAAAGGGTTATTAAATGAAAAGTACATTTTTACTAAAGGTAAATTTACAATGGAAACTGGGATTGAATTGGCAAAAGAAATGGTAGATTCTTTGAAAGATGATCTACCAGAGGCCTGTTTTATTGCTTCTGATACAATTGCTGTGGGTGCGCTACAAGGCTTTAATGATAAAGGCGTATTTTTACCAAACCAAATGGCACTCATCAGTGTGAATGATTACGAAATGGCAAAATTTGTCACGCCTCCACTTTCCACTTTTCATATTGATATCGAAGAAATGGCAAAATCAACTATCGATTTATTGTCAGATCAGTTGGTCTATCCTCGCGACATCACCAAAACTATATTATTAAGTGCCAATTTAGTTGTACGGAAAAGTTTTATTCCCTTCACAAATTCAAATTAGAAAAAGGCTTCAAAAGATAATTCACCGTTATCTTTTGAAGCCTTTTTTATTCCGCTATATAGCAGAAAGAACAAAATCAATTGCTCCTTTTGGATTGTTGGTCAAACTGATATATTCCGCCCCTTTTGTCGCGACTACTTTTACCCCCAATTTATCTGCGTCTTTTCTTATATCCTCTAAATAGGCGTTAACTTGAGGAGCTAAAATAACTAAATCAAAATTTTTCATAATATCATAATGTGAGCCATATGCGCCTGCTTGTGCCTTTAGCTTAACCCCCGTTTCTTTAGCCCCTTCTTCCAATGCGTTTGCTAACATTGCAGAAGTTCCTGCTCCCGCACATAAGACCAATACTTTTTTTTCTGCGTCAACTGTATCATCCAATTGTGAGATGACAGTTGCTGCCGTAGCTCCAACTGTTTCAACTACGTGGGTTAATTCTTCTTTTACCTCTGCTACTTCGATATTCTTAGCTTCTTCTAATACTAATTCTGCATCATAAGCTTTAATAAAGGGTAAATAAATTACCGTATCAACCAATAATAATACGCCTGCTAAAACAAAGGCTAACGGGGCAAAGCCTGTTCCCATTACTAACCCAATTGGTGCTGGAGTAGCCCACGGTAAAACAGAAATGAAACTATTCATACTGAGCACATCAACAAAGAATTTAAAGATACACACATTCACCATTGGAGCTAGAAGAAATGGCACGAAAAAATAAGGATTCAAGATAACAGGAGCAGCAAATAATAACGGTTCATTTACTGCAAAACAGACTGGAATAAACGATGCTTTACCAACTGCTTTTAGTTGTTTGGATTTCGCAAACAGCATGAATAAAAATGGCACGACCAAAGTAGCTCCTGTTCCTCCCATTGTACCGACAAAATTTCCTAACCCCACAGTTAAAACTTTTGATGCTTGCTCACCGTTTTTGAAAAGTTCAAAGTTCGTTTCAACGTTTGCATATATAATGGCAGCAATTGCTGGCTCTACAATAGATGGACCATGTACACCAACAAACCAGAATAACGCCATTGCTCCCCAGATAATAGCAATACCTACGTAGCCATCAGCCGCAGAAAATAGCGGTTGTAGTAACTCAATAACTGATTCTGCCAAGGAAGCTTCTGTTGCCATTCGTACTAAAACATCTAATATTGCAGCAATAAAAGCCGCAATTGAAAAAGGAATAATATCTCGAAACATCTGGGTAATAGTACCGGGTACTTCTTTTGGCATTTTGATTGTTAAATCACGTTTCACACAAAATTTATATACGTTTACCGTAATAAATGCAGCGATAAAAGCAGCAATTAAACCTTTTGTTCCCATATATCCGGTAGAAATACCCCCATCGATTTGATCGGCACCAAGTAATAAAAAGCTTATAATTGAAGCAAGCATAACGGAAATTTCATTAATTTGTTTGCCAGAATCTGATAGTCTTCGATTCATTGAATTAGCCAAACAACGTGCTGTTGTTCCTGCAACCAATAAGCCCACAAAGCCCATTGAGTATCCATAAACTTTCCATAACCAATTGGCAAATGCTTCTGGTAGTGCAATACCAAACACTTCTGGCACTGCGGCAATCATAATGAAAATACTTGAAAATAAAATCGCAGGCATTGCTGTTAGGAACCCATCTCGAATTGCTCCGAGATAGATATTACGAGATATTTTTTCGAAAAACGGTTTCATTTTTTCAATTTGCTTAATAATAACGTTCATTTTACAACTTCCTTCCTTTCTAATTTCCGTACTTTTCTTGATAAAGAGAAATAAAATCTTGAACAAGTTCACGAAGTAAAATCGTTGTCATTAGATGATCTTGTCCGTGAATAAAAATAAATCCAATTTCCAAATTTGTACCGCTAGCTTCTTCAGCTAATGCCTTTGTTTGTGCATTATGTGCCAATTTCAAATTTTCATCTGCATCTGCTAAAAGAGCTTCATAGCTATCGAAGTTTCCCAATCGAACATCTTGTAATGCTTTTAACAAGCTACTGCGAGCATCCCCTGCATAAGCAACAATTTCAAAGCCTAACATTGCTAACTCTTCCTTATTCATTTTTAATTCCTCCTAATTTATTATGATCGAAGTAAGAAAATACCTCTGCCTTTACATTTTTTAGATAATGGTTTTTGTTTCACTCACAAACTTATACCAATAAGCCGATTCTTTTGGATAACGTTTCTGTGTTTCAAAATCAATGTAAAATAGTCCATACCGCTTGGTGTAACCGTTGACCCATGAGAATACATCCATCAATGACCAGATGAAATATCCAGCTACATTTACACCTTCTTCACACGCATCTGCAATAGAATTAAAATGTTGCCGGACATAGTCAATACGTGCATCATCCATGATAATACCTTCTTCAAATTCATCTTTATACCCCAGACCATTTTCTGTAATAAATATTTTATTGTAATTAGGGTATTCATTTTTGATGCGAATCAACAAATCATATAGCCCCTTAGGATAAATAATCCAATCCCAATCAGTTTTAGGTAAATCCTCTCTTACTATTCGCTCACCAATCCCCTTAATTTGGTATACCTGCGTTCCTTTTTCACCAGTAGTATTGTAATGAAGCTTGCTTTCGCCATCATACGCTTTAACCCAGTGACTTCCATAGTTGTTAATCCCTAAAAAATCATTTCGATTTGATGCTTTTTTCATTTCAATAAAATCTTCTTCATCTATTTCAACAGTTTGACTATTTGCGGCTAATATCTCATTAACCAATTCCATCGTTTCTGGCGAATAATAACCAAAATAAGTTGCATCTAACAAAAATTTGATTGATAAAGCATCATCCAACGCTGCAGCATGTCTATCTTTAAGACTTTCACTAGCTGGATATTTTGTCTCTAACGAGTGTACAACTCCAATTTCACCAGCATAGTTTCCTTCTTTAAATACATTTACTGCTCGGGCATGTGCATACATCATATTGTGTAAGCAAGTCACTGTTTTTGCGATATCAAATTGTACCTCGGGTGGAAACGAACCTAATAAGTATTGATTGGAAGCAACAGGGTAAATTTCGTTAAAAGTACTCCAATAATAAACTTCAGTAAATTCTTCAAAACAAAATTTTGCATAATCAACAAAGTAGTCTATATTCTTTCGATTTAAAAAATCTCCATCATCAAACAATGATTTTGGTGTATCGAAGTGATGCAATGTTACAAAAGGAATCACCCCTTGTTTTTTACATTCTGCAAAAACTTTGTGATAATATTCCACACCTTTATGATTAATTTCGCCATATCCATTTGGAAAAATTCTACTCCAAGAAATAGACATACGAATACTATCAATTTTGAATTTTTTACATAACGCGATATCCACTGCGTATTGATTATAAAAGTCACTAGCCGGATTCGCTGAATATCGACCTTTTTCAACTAAAAATTGATCCCAGGCAACTTGTCCTTTACCATCAACATCTGTAGAACCTTCACATTGATAAGCAGCCGTAGCACCGCCCATAATGAAATCTTTTGGTAATTTTTTTAGCATTGTATTATCTCCTTATCTTCTAAATCCGTTCTAAAACCTGTTAATAAAATAAATATACTTTAATTAGTGAATTTATTTACTAATCGAATGTATCATAATTTCTTTAAATTGTAAACGTTTTTCTAAATTTATTGTCTATTTTTAGTAAATTAATTTATTTAAGTGTAAAAAAATAGGCGTATAGGTAGTTGAACTACCTATACGCCTATTTCAAGCTCTAAATTAACGTAAACGTTCTACGTCACGGGCAATCATTAATTCTTCGTCAGTTGGAATTAGTAATACTTTTACTTTTGATTCTGGTGTAGAGATGTCTAGTTCTTCACCGCGAACTTTATTTTTCTCTGAATCGATTTCGCAACCAAACCAAGTCATGCCTTTAATAACTTCATTACGCACGTGCGCATCATTTTCACCGATACCCGCCGTGAAGACAATTGCATCAACGCCGTTCATTGTTGTTACGTAGCCGCCAATGTATTTGCGAATACGGTCAGTGAAGACATCATACGCAATTTTTACTTCTTCTTTATCATAGTTTGCTTCAAGATCACGCATGTCGCTGGAAAGACCTGTTAGACCAAGTAAACCAGATTTTTTATTTAAAATATCAACCATTTCTTCAATGTTGATGTTTAATTTATCCATTAAGTATGGTAAAACGGCTGGATCAATATCACCAGAACGTGTTCCCATTGTTACACCAGCAAGTGGTGTGAAGCCCATTGAGGTATCAACAGATTTACCACCATCAACAGCTGTGATTGAAGCTCCATTACCTAAATGGCATGTAATAATTTTTAACTCTTCAATTGGTTTACCTAACATTTCAGCAGCACGTTCTGAAACATAGCGATGGCTAGTGCCGTGGAAGCCATATTTACGCACTTTGAAGTCATTATAGTATTCCATTGGCAAGCTATATAGATAGTTGTGTTTTGGCATTGACGCGTGGAATGAAGTATCAAAAACAGCAACACTGATAATTTCTGGTAAGATTTTTTTGAAAGCTTGAATTCCCATTAAGTTAGCTGGATTATGTAATGGTGCAAATTCAGCTAATGCTTGGATGTTTTCCATTACTTCATCGTCGATAACAACAGAATCTTTATATGTTTCGCCGCCGTGAACAACGCGATGACCAACACCGGTAATTTCGTCATAGTTGGCTAAAATTTCTAAATCGATTAATTTATCCAACAACATTTTAACAGCAACTTCATGGTCATGAATATCCACAACCTCATTATATTTTTTATCTTCGCCGTATTTAATTGTGAAGATTGAATCTTTTAAGCCGATTCTTTCCACGATTCCTTTAGCGACAACACTTTCTTCTGGCATTTGATACAATTGCCATTTCAAACTTGAGCTTCCTGCATTGATTGCGATTGTTTTAGACATGTTACTCTCCTTCTAAATAATTAATTAGCTAACTTCCAGTCTTCAAATTGTTTAAAGAATTTAGCAATGACTTTTTCATCTGTTAGTGAAGCCAATTTTGCTAAAAAGACTTCCTTTTGACTTGCATTTTCACCATGATTTTGCACGATTAGAATGCTTTTACGTGATTGTTCGGAACGGAAAAGTTGGTCTGGCAATTGGATTAAACCTTGTAAAAAGACTTTTTCAGCCAACCACTTTTTGAAATATGTCGCTTGTTCAGACTCAAGTAAATTACTTGGTACTAAAAACAAACCATAGCCCGCGTCTTTCACATAATTCATTGCTTGTTCCATCAATAAATGATGTGCGTATGAATGTCCTTGGGTGACACCGGTGATAAAATCTTGCACTTTTTGATCGTTAGGATAGTAGCCAATTGGTAAATCAGAAATTGCCGCATCAGTTGGATCTAATAATAAGTCTTGCAAGCTGTCTTGATGGAAAAGCTGCATATTCCCTTTAGTCCATTCTGCATCTGCCGCTGCGACCGCCAATAACGTATCGTCGATATCGACACCAACACCCTTTGCTTCATAACCAGCAATTTTTAAGTTTAACAGGGCTGTTAATAATAAATTCCCCATTCCCACTGCTGGATCAAAAATAGTTAAGCTTTGTTTTTTGTCAGAATAAAACTGCTCCAATAAATAAACAAACAAAAATCCTAACCCATCTGGTGTTAACTGATGATTGGCTTGCAACTTTTCTGTCTTACTACCTTTTAATAAAAGTAATTGGGATAACTTCCGTAAATCTTCTCCTGCTAAAGGGATTTCCTTTAGCTCTGTGTATAATGCTTCGATTTTCCCAACAGTCTCAGCATTTGGTACACCATCTAAGATTCGTACAGTAAATCCATCCAATTGGTTTTCCACATTCTCGATGTATGCATCCAGAAATGAGGACCCCAAAGCATTTTGCAGCAGTTGGACTGCTTCAAGATTCAATGAAAAAGCTTTTTCGAATTGATCAGGAAACATATGACACCTTCTTTCTGGAGATTATAACACCTTTTGTACCTGTTTAATGATAGCCGATTCCTAAAAAATTATCAATCAAAAATTCATATTTTTGTTTGTGAAACAACGAACATAAGGCTTTTTTGAGAAGGATACCAAAAAGCTGAGAAACACAAATGGTAAGGTTTTCTCAGCAACTGTTATATTCCTAATCCGAAACAGATTTTTTGTTATCTTTAAAACGTTGAGAAAGCTTTGTCAGCTCTGTTTTACTAACCAAAAAATGAAAACTTTGTTTATCCACCCGGATTGTAAGTTTCAGACTGTCCTTTTCTTTGGCAAATTCACACTTTCCTTGTGAAAAGTTCACGACACCTTTTTTACGTTCTTCAATTGGTAGTGTGAAATAGTAAACGAAAAATAATTCTTGCATCGTTTTGGCGCGGTACAACCTTTCTGCTTTTATCGTACCTGTTACAGTAATAAAATGGTGTGTTAAAACCCCATAACTAACCAGGCTCAGCAATGCGACTAATAATAATGCGGAAAGTAAGACACTTGCTTTTGGTTTAGTTTTCCACCCATTTCCCATAACAAACCCTCCCAGATTGAAAGAATACTTTTAACGTCACACTTTTCGTAGTTAAATCTTTTGAAAACCGTAAATGGTAAACATCCATTAAAAGCGGTTGATGCCCTAACTTATCCACTTTTTTTCGAATCATGTTTTGCCCTTTTTCAATCGAGATTGTCTGCCCTTTTTGATCTTTACACTTTAAAATGGCCTCTGTACAAGAAATCATGCTAGTATTTTGTAGCTCATTTTCTAATTGAAACATAAACGTTGCAAACTCCTGCTCTTCTCTACTCATAATATGCTCTTTTAGGCGGATCGTTCGTAAGAAAAGCCCCGTAATCAACAATAAACATAAATTGAAAATTAATAATGCTATCAAACATTCTAAGAGGGTAAATGCTTTAATTTTCAAGTTGCACCTCCATTACCACACCGTCTGTCTCACAATAAAAATGATAAGCTTGCGGATTATAGCGAATATGGTAGCTTTGGTCATCATAAATTAGAGTCTGGGTAAGCTTGCCACCTTGTCGCAGGATAATTTTTGCCTCTTCATACATTATGCGGCTTTGTGTCAATCGTTCTTTGGCGTTGTTGCTTTGCGTTAGTAACTGCTGTTGTTGCTGGATTAAAATTAAGGCACAACCTGTTAAAATGGTAAGTGCCACCACAGCTTCCAGCAAAATAAAAGCTTTAGGTAATGGTTTTGACAAAACGGCCACTTCCCATCTGATACACGTATTCGATCCTTTGATTGCGATTTTCCCACTCGAAGGTTACAGTATCCATCCCAGAATAATTTCCCGTTGTTGCACTTATTGTGATACTATCTGGCATTTTATAAGACAACTCTGTCGGAATTTGCAAATCAGGATAGCT
Organism: Candidatus Enterococcus myersii; assembly: GCF_017316025.1. Classification (GTDB taxonomy): domain Bacteria; phylum Bacillota; class Bacilli; order Lactobacillales; family Enterococcaceae; genus Enterococcus_C; species Enterococcus_C montenegrensis. The sequence goes on along the minus strand of NZ_JAFLVT010000001.1, from coordinate 40,315 downwards.
TTTATGTTCGGAAATTTTAAAATGCAGCAACTGTTCCTCCCGATTAATTTCAAGTGTCGTTCCGACTTGTTGGGCAATTGCAGTCTGTTGCAATAATAAAAAATTCTGCTCAAACTGTGCTAGAAATATTTCCACTTTCACTTTTTCTTCAGCCGGACGCAAAATTAACACCGGAATTAATAAAAAAGAAGTAATAACAACGAGTACGACTAAAGATTCTGCGAGAGTAAAGGCAGGCATTTTCTTATGGCATAGGCTTTTTTGGACTATTTTCTTCAGCATGTCTTTCATAGATTTCCCACTGTTCTTTTGTGACATAATTTTTTTCTATCAAATCTTCTCCTGTAGCCTTTTTATCATAATTTAATTCATACAATTCAATTTGTGTCGCAACCGTCTTAACGATGGCAGCTTCACTTCCTTTTTGTGCTTCATCTTTTTGTTGTGATAAATTGGGTACAAAAAGCAGCAATAAAATACTAATAATAAATAACACAACTAACATTTCGATAATCGTAAGTAAATATATTGTTTGGCGCTACCGTTTTGAGTAGGCTTTTTTATGAACCTTTGCTAAAATTTAAATATGAAAAAGTGAAGGCGGGGATCAAATGAAAAAGATGTTATTAGGAGTTTTAGTTTTAGCTGGATTTTTTGTATCAGGTTGCTCAACAACCAAAGAAACAAATTCAAACGAAATAAAATCGCCATCCTCTACTGAATCAACTACCGAGATAAACGCTTCTACTCAAAACAGCAGTGAAAAAGATGCTTTTGAGATGTCTTTTAAAGATAAAACTTTGACCGGCGTTAATTACAAACTAACCATTGATAAAACGCAAGTCGGACATAGCAATCCTACTGATGAAGATGGACTTATCATTTGGTATACAGTAGAAAATAAATCTGAAGATAACCTAGTCCCTAATGACATACTTTCGTTACTAACTTTCAAACAACAAGATGAAACATCTGAATTTGATTTAACCGAAGATGTAGGTAAATTTGATGCAGCAGAAGCTCTATATCCTATGTATAATGATGATGGGAGCACTATTGAAGATGTTGATACTTATAATACGGCGATTTCCGAACAAAATAAATTCTATGAGGAATTTGAAGAAAAAAGCTATGCCGAATTATTACCAGGGAAAAGTGTACAATGCGCAACTGGAATCCTTTTAAATAATACTGTTAAACCTGTTAATGTATCACTTTCAGAAGATATGCCAACAAGCGAGAATGAACCTCTTGTAATTAACTTATCGAAATAAATGATTGCTAATTAAACAAAAAAAATAACCCCGATCTCTTAATTGAGACCGGGGTTTTACTAATTAAACTTTCTTTACATATTCTAAATTAGCTGTCATAAATCCTACTGCTGTTTTGGCCACACGAATGCTACCGTATTTTTGTAATTCTCTAAAATAGATTCTGCTACCTTTCGCAAGCCGAACTCTTCGTTTTGACTTACGACCAACATCATCAAAAAGATATTCATATCCAGCTGATCCAACTTTGATTACCTCATAAGTTCCAGGTTCTGTTGCGTATTTAGCCATTTGAGTACCTCCGTTATAGTATTTTTTAACTTGTTCCACGTAATATGCTTTAACAGCTGCATTCGATTTCCCGTGTAAAGCAAACGAACGGTGCGGACAATCGGTAGAGCTTAATTCACGATGCAAAGGGAAAATAGCAGTTGACGGATTCAATCCCCACTGCTTACATAATTGCGCTGCGCGCTTAAATGCTTTTTGTTCGTTCGCTTTAAATGTTGCTTCATTGCCTAAAGATTGACAAATTTCAATGCCATAGTAATCACGATTTCCAGCTACGTTCGCACAATGCCAAGCGCAATTTCCAGCGTTTTCAGCTTGATAAGTACCGTCAGAGGCAATATATTCGTGTGCAAACCCGAGTTCCGGATTATGGTTTTCCAACCAAGACTTATAAAAAGCGGCAGTAGCCCCCTGACTACCACCGTCATTATGAAGCACAATTCGTGTTGGATTCTTTCCACGTCTGCCTGCGATTCCAGAATAACTTACAACCATTTACGCCACCTCCAAGACTTTGTTGATCGGTACAGATACCATTTGATCTCCAACCATCAATTTGCAAAAGATTTCATTTGAACGAACGACACTAAATGTTCCATCCAAAGCAAAAAAGTCACCAACTGTGAATCCGTCAAAATTTTTGACTTCACCACTTTCAGCAACTTCTGTGAATCCTTGCTTTTCAAATTTTTCTACTGATGGAATGCCACCTTGTAAATATGGATCTAGCTCAACGAATTCCTCGCCGATTGTTTTGACAATGAATTTTCCGTGAATTTTGACTTTTTGACCTGCTTCAAACATTTTCATTTCCCTCCTTCAGCCCTTCACTAACGCCATCTTTCATCGATTTCACTGCAGATTCAATTAGTACGTTTAGTTCGTCTTCTGTGAACGTAATCTTGTTTTTGTTCAAAAAATCAACCAACTTACTTTTAGCACGATTAAACTTCTCCGGACCATCTGCTTCTTTAAACATCTGTTGCGCTGCGGCCACAGCGATTTCGGCATAAGCCCGCTTATTTTCCAACTCAGTTAGAATTCCCTCTTTTTTAAAATATGCCGTAACGCGATTGGCAACGTAGCCAATGACGGCTACGATAATTAATGAAGCAGCTTGAAATAACGCATTTGTGATTTGTTCCATATTATTTTCCACCTTTCAAATTTTCCAATTCAGATACCAACATTTCGTTCTCATCTTCTAATCGCTCGATTTCTTTTTGATAGAAGGCAATTTCTTTTTCATACTTCTCTTGTAAGCTTTCCAATTTGCTTTCCAATCTGTCTACTTTAGACTGTAGTTGTTCGTTCAACATTTTGTACTGCTCAAAGAGCTGCACTGCGTTATCATTATTTGTCTTGGCCAACGTGGTGCTATTTGTCGATCGTGTCGCAAACAGAGTTGCCAATGCACCAATGGCTGCCCCACCGAGAGTGATTGCCCATTGATAATCAGCCATCAGTATCACCCCACAAAGCAAGCAGAAAAATGGCAACGTTTATGCATAATGCCATAATCCAGCTACTATTTTGGAAACCACTAATTGCTCGCCAAGCGTAGGCTAATAGCAAAATCATCCAGACAAATTGATAGAAAACTAGGAGAAAAGAACGATACTGCTTTTTACCAAACAAAAATAAAATGACACCAATAATTCCCGCGACCATAATTGGCACAGAAAATACGGCATCATCTAAAACGTTCATGATAAAAGCGTATGTGGACTTATCTTCCAGCAGGCCAGGATGGATTAAAAAATTTATTCCTATTCCTGCTGTTGTCAAGGCAATTAATATAAACTGCCAATCGTGACGCAATCTCTTTTTTAAATCTGACATACCTCACCAACTTCCCGACTTCCGACTTTATTTAGAATTTGCTGCCGCTAAGCCTTCAAAATCAGCGACAAGTTTGTCTTTAATCATTTTAGAATAGCCGACCAATCCGCCAGTATTTGAATTAAACTCATCCATTGTCAAATTAACTTTCCCAGCAATGTTATTGCCACTTTCAAATTCTGCAGTGAAATTGACTCCTACGTTCATAGGATCAGAATAGTAGTCAAATACCATATTTGTGATTTTAAAATTGTTATTCATATTATTTTTCCTCCTTATTTTCAAATGCTGTTACTAAAACAAAAAATCCTTGAGCGACATTACCAGATACTTCATCGTCAAATTCGATGATAAATTTTTCTAAGTCATTAAGGCGACTAGAGTATTCACCATAGTCAATGACAGCATCTTCTTCTAATAAGTCAGCAATCTCTTTAGACGCTTCTGCATTACCTTTTGTTGATAATTCGTAAGTCCCATCTTCTTTGACGATTGCTTCACCTTTATCATCTTTCTCTGCATAGGCGATTACAATTGACTTACGATCTTCTGCGAATTCTTTTTGTTTCTTTTCCAAGATTTGCAACATACGTGATCGTGCAATACTCTGTTTTCCCTTCATTGTTAGATTTCCAAGAAATTGCTCTACATTGACTAATTCTTTATTTTTGATTTTGATTTTCATCTGTTTACCTCCTAAAAAATTAAAAGAGCACTACAAGTTAGGCTACTTGCAGCACTCTAATTTCGTTTTCTAATATTTCAACTTTTTTCTTGAGCTTGTTAATTTCTTGCTCGTGTTCTGTCAATATAACGTTGTGATACATACTGATGCGATCATAGGCTAATGATTCTACTTGACCATTTTCGTAAATAACAACTTCTGTTAATCCTAAATTATCAAATTCATCAGCGATGAATCCGTAGTATCTTTCCTTTGCTGTCCCATCAGCTAACTCACCTTTATCCCACCAACTTGCCGGACTTAGCTCCAGCACCTTTTTTGCTTTTTTCATGACTTCGTTAGCAACCAGAATATCCGCCTTATATTTTCGAGCGGAAGTCGTTCTACCAATTGTACCTGTATCCATCACAATCATATTAGCAGCACCAGAATATGTCCGTTTGTATACCGCCTCTGAAGCAATTACGCGTCCACCGTTAATGGCAGAGCCATCTTTCCCAATTCTAAAATCAGCGCTACCTGTTCTAGTGCTGTTAAAATAAATATTATCTATTCCAAATTCAACACTGGTCAGGCCTGGACGTTCTGCGTTAATAGAAATAGAATTATAGTTTAATGGCGCGTCAATTCGGCCAGTCCTCAGACCAACATTATTTGGAGCTGCAACATCAATACCACCATTAAAATTAAAACGTTCCCCAAAGAATCCTGTTCCATCAGAATTAATCTTAATTTTAGCTTCAGTATTCCAATTCCCCGAGCCCATCGTAATTGCATTCGCATTAATGTCTATCCGATTCAACAATGTGCCACCCGACGTATATTGTCGCATTTTGAGATAGTCGATGCCATAAAATGTCTCTAAATCATACAAATAACTACCTTTTGTATTATTCACATTCACATTATAGCCTTTTCCTGTATATATGAGGTGTCTGTGTGATAGACGATAGTCACCGACGAACCAGCGATAATTATAAGCCTCACCATAGGCATCACCAAAATCATAAGTACCTCTAATCCCGCGATTATCCGTTGTGACGTTTATCCAATCAGTGACATTTAAGGTTCCAGTATTGGTCGTAATCGCAGACAGAGTATTTGCTACGACTTTTGAAGCATCCAAACTGATAATTTTAGCGCTACTAATTGATGCATTTTGAATTTTGGCATCGTTAATAGCTAGATTTGCAATCTTAGCGTTCGTGACAGCCAGGTCTCCGATTTTTGCGGTCACAATTGCAGCGTCGCCTATTTTCGCTGTGTTTACAGCAAGATTTGCAATTTTACCGTTCGTCACAGCCAAATCTTTAATGTTAGCTGTAGCGATTACCGCATTGTCTATTTTAGTTAATCCACTAATCCAGACTTTCTCGCCGGCTATTAAAATACCCTCAGTGCTGATATTAATCTGGCTAATGACTTCGCCTTTTTGGACTCTCAAATTGATTTGGTCTGAAAGTTGAGTGATTTGAGATGTTGTCAATCCTGTATTAGCATTATATATGCATAGTTCTCTCAGTCTTATTGCCTCTCCTGGTTCAATAAAAATACTAAGTGCCGTCCATTTAGTCACTTTTATTGTGCCTTCTATCCAATTTTTGTTGAGACTAGGATTAACTTTTAGATTTTCTCCTTCAGATGTTCCAATTTCAATTTTCGAAACTTCAACCTCACAATTTGCAAGTAACCGAATATTGTAGGTTTGACCAACAACAAAGCCAATCTGCCAATAAATTCTTGACCTTGTTGTGCCATTATTTTTTACAAACAAGCCATCCTCATCGTAGTTGTAGGTAACACTGCCTTCAGCCGTTGGTTCAGGAACCTTTTTTGCGAATTTAGAATCTGGGAATTTATTAACCAAATCTGATGTATTTTGCACCACACTCGTAATCTGATCTGCCAACTGCGTCACTTGAGATTGATTGGCTTTTGTAGCTACAGTGGTGACTAATCCATCAACTGTAGCTTGTACACTTGTTAGTGCAGTGACAGTTGCCATGTCTTCAGGCGCTGGTGTCCAGTCAGTTGCTTTGTTGCCTATTCTAACTGCAAGGTTAGAAATTTTTATTGCTCCGCCAAGCACCGTTTGATTTAAAACTACCTCAATCTTACTAATATCCGCAGAAGAATAGTCTGTTTTATACCATCTCCAAATGCCAGCATAGCTGCCCTTCTTTGCTTTTGTGAGGACATCTCCACCGTTACCAACAATCATTCCAGACCACTGATCAGCAGCTCCGTTTTTAAATTTCACAACTCTGTTGAGCCTAAACTTACTTGACTCTGTTGCGTCAGGTGCTTCCCAATCAAAAGTGACCATAATTTCTGCATTTGACTCAATATCAAACGCGCCGTTAGACAAGTCATACAGATGTTTTGCATAATTATTTTGCGGTACGATTTTGGTCACACTTGTCATCAATGCATAATTACGTGTTCCTACTTCCAATCCCGCTAGATCAGACTGCACACTACTCAACGTCAAATTAAACTGACCAGCCTGCAACTCCAAAGCACTAATCTTAGTAGATTGACCGTCAGTTTTTGTCACCAGACCAGCAATTTTATCAGACTGCGTCGTCAGCTCTGCAGTATGACTAATCACTGTCTGATCAATTGCGTTAACTTGCGTTTGATTTGCCTTTTGCGTTATCGCTTGAGCATTCGCACTAATCGACGTGCTATGCGTATCGACGGTGCCTTTTAATTGATTGAAAGTTGTTTGGTCAACCTTTACAGATAACTCTCCGTTAATAGCGTCAATGTCAGCAGTAATATTGGTAATCGTTCCCTCTAACTCCGTTACGGTAGTTAACAGCTCATTTGCCTTTACCATAGCCGCTTGGGCATCCGTTACAGCATTAGCTGACTGTTCGATGGCTAACTGTGCTGCCTGGTCAACAGCCTGGACTATCTGACCTAAATTGGTAACACCAGCGACTGCCGTGTTAGCATCTTCTATAGCCTTAGCAGATTCAGTTTTAGCTTCTTCTGCTAATTGTTCTGCAGCCTCTCCTGCTGCCTTGGCTTCTTCAGCTGCAGCTTGGGCGTCTGCAGTCTCCTTAACTAAGTCCTCGATCATATCTAGCAATTCTTGATTTGGCGCAGATGAAATTTGTAATTCCCAATCTTGCACACCATCTGTTTCAACATATTGCCAAATTTCAATGTCTTTACCAACTTTTTTAAACCATAAATCTCCAACCTTGGGATTTCCTGGTTCTGCATCATAATAATTGTGATTCCAATCGTTTGAGCTAAGAATTGATTCAAGCCACTGAACTTTTTGATTTAACGTTCCACGGTATTTCGTGGCATTTCCTGAGACAGAATTAGTAGTTGCCTTTGATTCAGCAGATAAACCACCGTTAAAGTTCATACTGTACGATAAATTAGGAACGGAATATCGTTTACCGTTTCTATCTGTGACATATATCCAGTCGCCGGCTTCCAACGCTGGACACCCCCGCCATTTCAATTCATAAGGAAAATAATTAATGTCCTTAACTAATCTCCAGACTTGGTTTAATAAATCTTGTGTCATTGATTTGTTTTCCAATTCTACCTGAGAGCCTGTGTCGGTGCCTACTTTTAAAACATCTGTCTCTTCTTCACCGACTCGAACTGTAATGCCACCAATTTTGTATGAATTTTCATTTTTAGTGAAACCCTTTAGTAAGTAGCTTTCGGGAGTGACACTAAATTCTGTCGGCCTTAACCGCCGGATTTCCAACTCCCCATCTCGATTGAAGCTGGCAAAGCCACCCTCAAACTGGGCAATCAAGCCAATTGCTTGTCTAAATGTATATCCTTCTGGCTTTTTAATTGCTCCAATACCCAAACTGGCAAAAGAAGCTTGATTGACTTCAACCCCTGCTAAGTTGGCAATTTCTAATGCAACCTCTCGATACGGCTTTGGATAAGTCAATTTCGAATCGTAAACACCTTCGAGATAAGTCATTTTGTCATTAGCAGTAATCGTTGTGACATTCGCATTTCTATCACGGTTAAATTCGGTGATATAAAAATGGCCGAGTTTTGAAAAATGATACTCTCCATCAACTAATATGCCGAGTTCTGGAATAACTTCTTGATCCTCTTTGATGGTTTCGATTATTGACGGAAAGCTCAATATCACTGAATTCATATACGTTGAACCGATTTGATAAACTTCACCAGATATACTGCCGGAATCAAAAGAGAGTGAGGAAACATCCTCACTCCCATACGTTGTTTTATCTACCTTTACACGAATAGATAATTGTCGTGCCGGACTTAGCCATGCCTCTTTTACTGCATCGCTAATTGCAAGCATTCCCTCACCCCCTATTTTTCAATAAAACTCATTGTTAGACCTTCCCATTTGGGGAGTTTATCATTCCAAGAATAGCTTGGAGATGTTCTATCTCCAACATAGCATGTTTTCGTCATCATTCCGCCAGACATCGGGTCTGGATAGGTAACACTAAAAAAGACCCCCATGACCGCATTTAAGATCGTAGAAATCTCGTTATCAGTCAAAGGGCCCCATTCAATATCCATTTTCCGCTTGGTGGTGATATAATCCCGGACCATATCACCATTAGCATTTCGGCCAGAATCTCCATCAACCGCCTGGATTCCGACTGAAAATTTCTTTGGAGTCTTGAGTCTGACTCCATTGACACTTAGATAACCAGCCATCTCTCAACCTCCTTAGATATTCAGCTCGGTATGTCCAAGCTGTTGATGGTATTTGTTGATCTCTTTGACAGCGATGCGACCAAACTCTTTGCCGCCAATGTTGATGACGATATCGCCGTTCGGTGCTTGAGTTGGCGTTGCTCCCATGGCAGAGATAGCATTCATCAACGTGGTTACCATCGCTGATGTGAAGTCTTGCATCCCGCCGCCTTGGTAGTTCATTTGGTCGTTATTGCTGAAGGTACTATTCGATGGTGCAAAGCTTGGCTCTTGGAAAATTTCCGGCAAGGTCAAAGCCGAACCAAACATATCCAAGCCTAGATACTCAATGGCTTGTTGGATCAATTCAGCTGCTCGTTGCGGTTTTTCAAGCGGAATAATCATTTCTTTCTTATTGCCTTCACCCATTCGATATAGGCCGTCTTGCGTTACTAATCCGCCATTTTCATAGCCAACTCCACGATAAGCATTCGCCAGTGAACCATATCGACTTAATGCATATCGCATAGATGCTAAAATATTTGACATTGGATCCCAGATATTTTTATTGTACGGGCTACGAGCATAAGACCTGAATGTCGGATCAATAACTTGCATTAAACCTTTAGAAGGCGTGCCATTGATGGCATTGATATCCCAATTGTTGATTGCGTTGGGATTCCCTCCGGATTCTGTTTTCATTTGGTACAAAGTTCTATTAGCATTAGCAACAGAATAGATACCTAACATTTTTAGAGCTTTGTTTACGGTGCCACGCCATCTTTCTACGCCACTTCCTTGGTTGGCAATTTGTCCGCCTTCCGAACCAATTCCACTGCCTTTTTTGGCAATATCATTTGCACCTAACGATCCGTTAATGTGTAGATGGTCATAGTGGTCATTGTCTGGCCATCTTGTCCAAGTTCCACTAGCTTCAGTACCCGACATCCCTTTTCTATCACGAACTTTACCTTGAGTAATGACGTACGCAACTTGTGAAGGGAATTGTTCGAACGCATAGTTAGCTGGTCCAAAATATGCTCTCGAACCATTCATGCTGGCTGGATAAGCAATATCGATGGCCATATGCTTTCCGTGAGAATATGGATCACCATTCCGTTGACCAGAAGTAATAACCATTCCTGGGAATCGTTTCATCGTTTTTTGAGCAACGTTATAAAGGTATTTGTAAACACCCCATCCGCCCATCGAACCATCATGACTTCCATCGCCACCACTTAAGCTTGCTTGATAGCTTTTATAACCCGCATCAAATTTAGATTTAACCCAATTATATGCGCCTTCAGCAATGGTACCAACAGACCCCTTAGACATAGACGAACTTGGTTCAACAGCGTTTTTTAAATTAACAAATTTTGAAACTGCAGCATTGAGTAATTTCTTAGGATTAGAAGCATACGACCAAACATCAGATGCAATTTTTTTAGCACCATTCCATTTTTCTTTAAACCAATCGCCGATACCACTAGCATATGCAGGAATCCCATACATAGCAGAAGTTTTGGGACCACTTAAAACAGACGTTCCGGCTGGTAAGTTCACCATTAAATTTCTTTGTGCCGGGAAGATGCCAGTGCGACCATCTGGAGTCCGGAATGCTTCACGGTAATTATTGCCTAAGCCATCATTTACCATCGCTAATCCACCAGGATGATACCCAGTTCCCCTTGCGTATTTAGGTATGGTCCATAGCGTCAATTTGCTCTTTCCAGCTCCGACTTTTCCTAAAACCCAGTTTATCCCGTTAATAACACCATTCATCGCTTTACCGACAACGCCAACAATTCCATTACCAATTGATGCCGCGGCATTTTTTATAGATTTCACACCATTTCGTAAACCTTTAGCAATTCGTCCAGGCAAATCCGCTGCCCACGAACCAATTTTTCCAAAAACATCAGAAGCGGTTTTCTTCACGCCTTCAAGCGACGTTGACAAATTAGAACGCAAAGTTCGAAAAGCACTTGAAGCGCGATCACGAGCTTCACCAGATTTAGTAGTAACTTTGTCTTTCACATTGTCCCAAATCGTCTTAGTTTTAGACCATGTTTCGTTCCAACGATCAGAGACGTTGTTCTTCAATTCTCTAATACGACTTGATGCATTATCTTTTGCACTACGCGCTTTATCGGAAACTTTTGAAGAAAAATTATCCCAAGTTTCCCGTGTATTTTTTTTGATATCAGCCCAACTGTTCTTCACATTGTCCCAAATCTCAGAAGCTTTTGTTTTGACGGTGTCTTTCGCACCATTCCAAGTTTTTGAAGTCCATGTAGTGACTTTCGACCATGTGTCCGATACTGTTTTTTTAATTTGATTGAATTTTAATGAGATTAAATCGCCAAGATCAGAAATTGCTTTCTTCGGATTTTTAACGGCATCTGCTACAACACCAAGAATATCGCTTAATTTCTTTAAAACCCGAATAAAGAATTCGAATTGTTCAATAATTAAAAACTTGGCAATTGTGATCAACGGTTGAAGGACTGTGTCCCAGAACCACTTGAAAATTGGTTTCAGAATCTCAATCACTTGATTCAGTACATCTAAAGCTCCAGCAAGTAATTCAAAGAATTTTGGAATGTAATCTTCAATCACAAATCCTGCGAAAGGTAGTAAGACATTCTTATATAGCCACTCTAGCCCATCACCAATATTCTTTGTAATCGGTCGAATAGATTTTAATAGCTTATCAATAGACTTTAATAGCGGTGTAAAATCTAACGTTTTTGCCCAATCAGACGTTGCTTTCGTCATACTATTGATATTCCCTAGTAAATCGTCTACAACATCTAAGATTGTACCGAAGATTGATTCTCCAGTTTTTCCCTCTTTCCAAGCTTTTTTCAATTGACCAGCAAGATTTCCTACCGTGTTAAAGATGTTGGTAAAAATTTCTAAGATATTTGCAGCTATACTTTCTCCACGACCATCGTTCCATGCGTTTCGAAAAGCAACAGCAATTTCATGAAGTAACTCAAGAATTCGATTCCACATATCAAAAATAGATTGAATCAGACGCGTTCCTCGACCATTATCTTCCCATGCACGCTTAAACGCTCCGGCAATATCGCCAATAATGTTTAAAACATCTGCTAGAAGAATGAGTAAGTTCTCAATGAATAACTGTCCTGTTCCGTTTGTCCATACTTCCATAAATGACTTGCCAATTGCTGAAGCTAAACCAATCACTTCGTCTAATGCATATTTCCACGCATCTATTACTTTCTGACCTTGATTTTTCCAAGCATCTTTAAAAGGTTTGAAAAAGTCTTTTAGCAGTCGCTGGATATCTAACATCCATTTTGGTGTTGTGTAGGTACCTGTGGCTTTGCCAAAGTCTATAGCTGGGGTTTTGCTATCAAGTGATGTATCTTTTTTATCGTCATCGCCAGAGTCAAGATTCAGTTTGTTGATCTGGTCAAATCCCATTAACGATTTTTGGAGTTTTTTGACCTTTTCCTTCGCTTTATCCGCCGATGATCCTGTCTCATTCATCGCTTGGACATTATCATACAAACCACTTGCGCCGGCTTTGGCAGCCTCGTAGTTCGTACCGAAGATCCCCGCAATGAACGATGCAAACTGACCTGTTAGTTGTGCCAAACCTGCCATCAGCGCATTTACTGCCGGCAAAATTGCGGTATAAATCGGATAAAACGCAGTCATTAAATTTACTTTAATCTGATTTAACGATGCCGAAAATTGATCGTTTGTTTTTAACGCAGAGAACATACCGCCCGCTAAAGCTCGAATAGCTCCTCCAAGCAATTGGTAAACAACTAATGATGGCAACAAATACCGCATAGACTGTCCAAAAGCATTGGTACTATTCATCATTTGATTATTTCCAGCTGTTACTTTTTTGGATGAATTAGAAAATAGACTTCCGAACTTTCCAATGAACCCAAGAGAAGATTTCAGACCATTTCCAATTCCTCCAAAACCATGAGATACAGCATTGGACATTCGATTAAAGACGCCACCATACTTGGAGACTGCACGCTCGGATTGCTTCAATCCTGTTCCTGTCTGAGCGGCACCATTGGCGGCCGAACCTGTCTGGATAGATGATTGACTCATCGTATTGTTAATCCGAGCTAAAGCCTTTCTAAGCGACGTAGCACGATCTTCTGTTTGGGCGTATTCCTTTTGCAGTCGATCATTGCTACTGATTAATTTTGCCATTTTTGCAGATTGCTTCTCAATTTCAGCTGATGTTTTTAACGATTGTGGCGTATCTTCTGATCCATTAAATCCACTACTAAAACTACCAACAGGTTTTCTTTGTTCTGCATATTCTGCTTTCAAGGTTTTAATTCTTTTTCGCATCGCTTCAATCTGGCCTTCATTTTGAGCCATGGATTTCGTGATAGTATCCAAAGAAGAAGGCACCGCATCAAATTCCCGCTTGATAGTATTGGCCATTCCTTTTGCCTGGTCTTCAAACTTCGACATCTGCGCCTGAGTTCGAGCAATCTGTTCATCATATTTAACCACTTTGCCAGTATCGCCAGCAGAAGACGCTGATTGACGTTGGGATTTCAAATACGCAACTTTCTCTTGCGCAGCTTTAGCTTGCCCCATTTTTGCATTGATTTCATTCACCATTGCATCGATTTCTTTAGTAACTTTTGGACGCGCCTTCCGGATTCCAGATGAAAAGTTATCGCCAACCTGTGTACTTGATTGCTTTGTTGTCTTTTCAAAATTAGCCATTGTTTTTTCTAATGTCTGATTCATTTTATCGAGTTGCTTAGAAAAATTACTTGTACCTCTTTCGATATTCATATTCTTTTCAGTACGATCCATTGAATTGCCTGATATTTGTTGAATGCGATTCATCGCGCTTTCAATTTGTGGCATAAACTTTTCTAAAGATTCTTCGACACAAGCTGTATTAATGTCCAATAGTACTTCAAGAGTTTCCAATTCCATATCTCTCACCTACCTTTCTTCTAGTAGTTTTCTCCGTTTCCGGGTTGCTTTGATGGCTTCTGCCTGAGCCAAAAAGATCTCCTGCTCCCTAGACATAGCTTCCTGTTTCAGCTGTTCTTCTGTCTTATGTTCTTCAACAGCTTCCTTAATCTGATTCAAGAAAGGATAGGCTTCCTCAAATTTTGGAAACTTTTTGGGATCGTTAAAGGCAAATACAGCCAAACGCTGTTGGGAATAATCAAAAAGAGCCTGCTCTCGCAACTCGTTTTCTTTGTTCTTTTTGTTGGCAGAAACTTGAATCATGATTTCTTCTAGTGTCATTTGCCAGTAGTCAATTGCAGGTATGCCTGCTTCTACTGCCTGAGGGTACATGTGCTGCAGCAGTTCCGAAAGCGTGTTAAATGTTACAGCAGACTGTCTGCTTCCGCTGTCGGTTCCTGATCCAAAGATTCCCCATCTGTCGCTTCGCTGTCCGTTTCTTTCTTTCCGAAAAAACCTTGTTCATCCAAAAATTCATTGATATCACCAAATAAATCCATCGTGGTTCTACCTGATTCAATGTATTTTTCAAAAGCTTCAACAATCGTTTTATCGGTAACCCCAGATGTTTTATTTGCACCTTGAAGAATAATCAACAGAGTGTTAGCCGGAGGTAATTTGATTTCACCTTGCTTTTTGACAAATAACCCCATGATACCTTCGTCTAAACGTTTTTCAATATTTAAGATTGCTTTTCCGTCTAGTCGTAATTGAAGTGTTAGATCACCTAATTGAAAAGTTGTTGTGTTCGGCATTTGTACAATTTTATTTTTTGCTGGCATTTGTTTTCCTCCTAGAATAGTAAAAAATAGAGACCAAGAAATATCTTGGTCTCATAGTTTCTTATTTGTTAATCTCCTGATGAAGCCGGTGCCGGTGTCATGGTCGGACCATCACTCACAACGACACCTAAGTTAAATCCAATAGCTTGGTTCACTTCTACGCCATCAAATTTGTAGTAAGGTTCCCCAGTAAATTCTGATTTCAAACCGTCTGGGAAGGTAATTGTCCACTCAATAGACTTACCGGCTTCTACTAACGTATGAATATCGCGGAAGTTATCCCCTTGATAGATAATGGCAAACTCTAAGTTGTCTGTATCTTCAATACCTTTAATATAGGCTTTCTTTTCTGATTCTAAGTGAGTGACATCTACTTTCTCAGGATCAGATCCCAAAGCTGGGATAGATTTAACCGCCGCAACGGTTTTGGTAGTGGCACCGTCTTTATATGTCAGTACAGTACCTTTTGATAATAGACCTGCAAAATCCATAGTTTAATTCCTCCTATTTCTGATATACGTATTTTGTTACATTGTCCACTACAGCTGATACCTCAACGATTACTCGTTTCAAATCAGCTGTATTTGCATCTTTTGTAGTGCCAAAAAAACCAATACCACCAAATGTGTCTAATACACTTCCTGCGATATTGGTTAAGCTTGCTGTTCCATATATTTCAATTGTTACTGTCCATTGCGTCTGTAATTCTTGTCCAAGTGCATCGACTTGATAAGGTTTACTGACAGTTCGATAGATTGCTGTTGGAAAAGTGATCCAATTCGATGGATAATCAGTAGCGATTTTTTTGATTTCCGGTACTGACTTCAGGACATCAACTGTGACTTGTTTCATGTTAATTTTGGTCATAGTTTTTTCAGTCCTTCCCGCACATATTCTTTATACACTTCGGGAGCTTGTTCCATAATTTCTTTTAGAGATGGATACAAGAACGGACGTGCCGGTTGCCCACGAGTCAGATAAAATTCATTGCCCTGAATGATAATTCGCGGAATACCGTACACAGCTTCCAGATCAACGCCCACTTTATCCACCGGAATAAACCACGCAGCTGTTGAATAGACTGGCGTGACGCCTTCCGGAAGATCCTTCTGGCTTTCTTGCCCGACAGGTCCAGTCCCAAACTCACGATACATCGCTTGTTCCTTGTCAGACCAGACTCGGCCAACAATTTTCCCTTGTGCGTTTACAACAACCTCATACTTGATACTTCCGGCCAATTCTCCAGAACTATATTTAGCACTTGATTGTATTCGTAACACTGCAGCTTGCTGGACTAGCTCAGTCAATTCAAAAGTAGCGTCCCACATTGCATCATCAAGAACTTTGGGCATAGCTTTTACTTTTCTACGCAGACTCTCTAGGCCTTTGATTTCAACTCCCATGTTCTGTACCTCGCTTCTTAAGCGTGATATTTAAGTGGGTAGAAAAGGGTTGAATAGCCACAACTTCATAGTCTGGATCCTTGTCCTTTGAAACGTACATACAAATGCAGTCCTTTTCGTTCTGTCCGACTTTTAGCAGGTCACCCTGATACTTACATGTTTTGATGTAAGGAAGGCTCTCGCCGTAAATCTGAGCCATAATCTGACCACCCGCAGATTGTACGTTCATTTCCAATTTGATAGGTTCACTAGGGAATGTGATTACATCATTCCCCTCATCGTCAGAAGTAACTTTTCGATGTTTCAACCAAACTGTTTGAAGCTCACGCTTTCTTAGACGCATAACGTTTGACCACCTTTCCAACACGATAACGCCGCAAACCAGATTGAATATCTGGAGGGATATCGATAATGAATGTTTGAGAAATGCCACCTTCACTACGAGAAGCCTCTCCCTCATTTCCTTCACGATTCCATGTAATCACAGCTAATTGGCGAGCATAATAATAGAGTTGTTCTGGAATATCTTCAGAATCTCTCCCGGTAAAATCGAGGACGAGGATTAAAGCATCCTCGATTAGGCCTTTTAGCTTAGCTTTCTCATTCTCGTCACTAACGCCTAAGCGGATTGCTAAGGAATCAGTCATTTCTTTCAGCTTTTCCTCATCCATCAATTAGACCTCCTTACTCTCCGCCAGTGCCGCCAGGAACTGTCACAACTGGCACATAAAGTTTATGCTTGAACTGTACGATACGAATGTTTTTAGGTTCATAAACCCGTTCCCAGTTTGTCCCCGTTGCTAATTCCACATTCGTAGGTGAAGAACCCGCAACAGATTTATTGGTAAATTTTACGCCGCGAGGGTGCAATAAGAAGTGTTGACGGTTGATTAGGATGTCATCCCCAGCCAAAGCATCACGATCCGTCTCAGTCGGAACTGGTGCAGCACCATTACCCAGACCAATTGCACCTGCACCGAAAATGTAAGAAGTAAAAGTATCGCCAGTAACAGGCATTCCATCATCTACGATTACACGTTTACCCATATAAGTTGGAATCTTACTGTTATCCGATGCTAACAAGAATTCAATTAAATTTTGTTTCCGTAAGCTAGCATATACAGAAGAGTGCACAGCAAGCGCAGTCAATTTTTCTTCGGAATCGCCCAGTTTATATGATGCATCAATGAAAGTTTCGCCAGTAAAGGCTGCAGCATTGCCAGTTTCAGCAGAGATATCTAAAGAGTTTCCAGTCATTTTAGTGGACGCTGCTCCGAACACTCCTTTTAGCGTAGATAGCAAAGTAACTTGTTGGCGACGTGCCCAGTACGCTGCTACCAAATCACCAATAGCACGCATTGGATCATCACCTGATAGCGCCTTTGCTAAATCATTTGCTTTCCAAGCTTTACCACGCATTAGTAATGCAGCTTGGTCTTGGCCAGAAGTAATTTTGTCAGTTTCTAACGGATCAGTATCTGATAACACCTCATCTTCTCCAGTTAAATCTGACCAAAACGGCATATTGATTAATTTACCACCAGCTGTGGCTAAAGCGTCTAATTCTGGATCGGCCACGACAATTCCGGATTGGTACAAAGCTGATAATTCTGCAGTACGTTCAATTACATACTTATTAAAGACTTCTGGGACAATTACATCTTCAATTTTTGTCTTAGCAGCAAAATATTGAAGGTCCATTTTCATTTTTAATTGGGTCATTCACTGTTCCTCTTTTCTCATTATTTTTTGGCTTGTTGCATCAGTAACTTCGCACGTTCCGGATCCTCTGTTAAAATCCGACCTTGCTCAGTTAGGTTGAAAGATTCTTTCGACCAAGGATTGTTGTTGTTAGCCGCAGATTGACCATTCCCCAAAGGTTGATCAGCCGAATTAGCTAGGCGCTTGTTAACCTCTGCTTGCACAGCCTCATCAAATGAGCCAGTAGCTTTTGCAAAGGCATCTTTTACTTTTTGATAGGAATCGTTACATGCATCCGCATCAGAAAAGTTCAATAAATCAGTCAGTTCAGCAGGTAGATTATCTTCGGTCAGTTGGACAGTAACTTGAGCTCGTAATTCTCTTGCAGTGATATCAGCCTCACGCTTCAAAAGAGCATCTTCTCGCTGTTGACGCTCATACTCGGACTTTTGATCTTCATTCATCTGCGCTAGTTTCTCAGCCTCAGTCTTTGCCTGTTGAATTTCCTCGTCTTTTTTCTGAACAATGGCTTCGGTAGCTTTCTTTACCTCTGCAGCGATAATTCCAGCCATTTCAGCACGGGTGAATTTTCTTTCTGGCGGATCCTGTTGTTGATTTTCATCATCAGCACCAGTCTCTTGTTCGTCGTCTTGTTCAGCAAAAAACTGCAAATTCATCGGCAATTTAAATAAGTCTTTCATAGTATTTCCTCCGGCGATTACGTCGCTACTCGAATCTCGCTTTACGTCCGGCGACGAGACAGGTCCTCTTTAACGCCTGGAACAAGAAAAAAGGCAAAATAATAAGCCTATTGGTTGCTAGACTTCTGATTAATAAGGAACACGAATATTTTCTTGTTTTTTGTATACATCCAAATACATTTCATTCTTATCCCCGTTGTTAGTTACTTCAAAATAGAGCCCATCACCAGAGCGACTAGTTGATAAGAGCGCCTTGTTGTTTTGTAACGCTTTTACTAGCCAAACTACGTACAACTCTTCCTCTTTTAGTGGTGGATGTAGCGATCCCTTTCGTTCGTTAAACGCCTTGACGATTGCATTTTTTGCTGCCGTTACAAATTCTTGATCTCCCATTATTTTACCTCCGCTAATGCATAGCCTGCTGTACTGGTATTGTTAAACACTGCTGATCGTTTAACACCTGTCGCAACTCCCAAGTAATCAAAGCTAAACCCTGTGGTCGTTGGTCTAAAATTTTCTATACCTTTGAAGTGATAAGTTTGTCCATTGTTAGTAAATACAATCAATTCCATTTTACAAAGTCCTCTCTTTTTCAAAATAAAAAGCCCTATCGCCAGGACATTACTTCTAGTTTTTCAAAAATATTAAATAGCTTAGGTGTTTGAATAGCAATCCAATCAACTATTTCTTCATCTCTAGCCCACTTTGTGTTGTGATCTAAGCCAGACTCAAAAAGAGTTGCATGAACAATCTCATGACGAATAGTCCTATCTTCATAAACGTGCATATTTTGCATATTCATAGGGTTGCCATCATCCAAGATTGCAATGAAAATTTCTTTAGTGGTAAAATCTGTCACTCCATCATTGTCTCTCATAAACGACTTTTCTTTCTCGCTGACATTGACGAAGATTGTATATTCTGTGCCTAGAATATTGATTTTTGCTTTTTCTTCCGTAATAATCCCCCCTTGATTTTAGGTACAAAAATAGCACTCAATCACATAACCGCGACTGGGTGCTATAATTTTCCTTTACTTATAACCTCTATAACTTCTTTTGGATCAACATCGTAGTCTGTTACAAACTCTTCTGGTCCAACTTGAATATCTATTTGCAAAGAGGTTGGGCTAATATCCGTAATGTCGCCAATACGACCGTCTTTAAGTCTCACAACATCATATAAACTCAATTTCATCACTTAACCTCCTTGATTAAAATAGTACTCATGTGTGTTTTGCCATCTTTTACATTCCAACCTGCAACGACATTTACTGGCTTATTTTGTGTGTCATACATTATCATTTTTTGTTCATAACGAGCACCATGCGAATCGCTATGTTTCAAAGTTACAGGATATTGAAGTGATCGTTTTAGTATCTCCCGCTTGAATTCTGCATAGTTTTCAATAGAATATCCTAGCTTTTTAGTAATCAAACGACCTTTGATTAAACCTTTTTCGTTGGAACCATCAAATAAATATCTAGTAAATTTTCGATTGTCGATAGTTGCATCCTCGGCATTAGGTAACTTCAAATTAGGATTATTCAACAGCCTTTTCCTTCGCTGGTAATCAATTTTGGTCAATTGCCAGTCTCTACTGCCATTATACTTGATTTCTTGGAAAGAATCCAAATTCCTCGGCCAGTTTTCCTTAGGAATAATTGTTTTCATATGCCGATACTGCTCATTGTCTTTCGCCCGATTCAGGATCTTTTCCTTATGATTGATAATCTCCTCATCAGAATACGATTCACGAAGCTTGTTGATCCAGCCCTCGTAGGTGGCTCGCTGTGGTAAATCAAACGTCTTCCCGCTAATTGGGTCATTGGCAATCCTCATTCCCGCTGCGGTTCGTTTGCCAAAATCAGCAATGGCAATCGTTCTACACCATGGATGGAACGGTGGATAGTTTCCTGCTGCCCCATTCACAACGGCTTTAGATACTTTGTATCGCTTGTTCTCTTTCGACTTCGACTGACAAATGCTAGAAGTGCGAAAGTCCAGAACCACTACTAACCGGTAATACTCCACCCCATTATCAACCCAAGATTTCAACTTAGCTTGATTCGCCATATAATTGGCTTCAGTTCGGATCAATCGTTGCGCTATCCCAATGGACGTATTAAATTCTTTAGAAATGGCTCGCACCATCTCTTGCTGACTCATACCGGCGAGTGCTTCAACGGTAAAAAGCTCCTCTAATCGTTTGGCCAGCTTGTCCGTATCATTCCAGATTCTCTTAGAATAATTCGATCCGTGCCAATGGCTCTCTAGGATGTTCCGAGTTTCTTTGGTGGAAAGTTGTTTGAATTCATGCTGGGCATTTTCCCAGTCTGACTGGTTCCAGATTTCTAGCTGTACACCCTTAGCCTCCAACTTTTGAATAGACACATTGGCCTGCTCTCTTTGGTAGGCTTTATGGATGGCGTCCACAAAATAATCAGTAGACTCACTCAGTTGTATGTCAGCGATTTGACGAGTAACAAGATGAGCTTTTGCTTTCAGGTCTTCTGCACGAGAAATACGGTGTTTTATGGCTAACGTATCCAGTCGCTTCTTAGCTGAAGCTTGAATGTTCGGATCGCTGATATCCTTTGCTAACCGTTGAAGCTCGACTAGCTGCTCAACAGGCACAGTTTCATTCAACAGTGTTTTGAGTTCAGCCTCCTCATAGCCCGTCTTCACTTGAGCCCGTTTGAAAAGCTCCTTGGCTTTCTGAGTCAGATACTCCTGGGCTTGACGATAAGCAGAGATGATTGTCTTTTCGACTTGTTTCGCACCGTCATTGATGAGTTTTTCGTCTTCAAGAGCTCTTTTTTGCCAATAGGAAAGCTTTTTATTTCGAGCCATCTAATCAGCTCCAGTCTATTCGTAAACCTTCTGGGTATGTTTCAAATCCACCTGATAATATTATTCTAGGAATCAATTCAACCTCATAATTCTTAGATTCCAGAAGGTTAATCATCATTTCTTTATTTTTTCCAAAGTAGTTCAAATCTCCATCATCATATGACAAATTAAGTTTCAGCTGTTTAGATCCTTCGTCAACTGCTTTTATAATATGTTTAGCAATGGCATCTTCCAATCCCTCTAGTTCTTTTGCTTTTTTCCGCAAGTCATTTGCGTCAGGTATTTTCTCCATCTTCCCCCTCCTCCGGTTCATCGTCCAAATCACTGTGGCTATCATCAGCCTGAGAACCCATGGCCCTTTGCTGAAGAGCTATAGCTTCCTCTTTTTCGAGATTTAGTTGTTCTAGCACTTCATCCACATCTGAGATATCAGGTAACCACGTTAGTAAGAAACGCAAAGGCAAAATACCAGCGTTATATGCTGATACAATCTGATTAATCGTGTCTGAAGTATTAACTGGTAGATTCGGTTTGAGCTTTATTTCAACACCCGTTACATCCACTTTAGGTCCTTTAAGGTTTTGGATATTGGCGAAGATTTCAAGTCGTTGTCGCAGGCCTTTAATCATGTATCGTGATTTCACTGACATCAACTGTAGCAGTCCGAAAAGCTTGTACTTCATAGCCTCACCGCTAACATTGCCAGCAAAGTTTTCATCATTCATGTTTGGAACATAGGTCACTTTATGGAAATCATCCAGAATGGCATCTCTCAGCATGCTGACATTGTTTTCATTCAGTTCCTTGGTCAGATAGCCAGCTGCAGTTTCAGATGGGGTTCCAGTCACTTGGAGCATCCTTTCTTCCATCAAGGCCTTTCCATCTTCCTCATCTAGCATGAAACCTTGAATAAATAGAATGGCATCCACAAAAGCCTCTTTGTCATTCAGACGATCTGATTGAAGAAGGTTATAGGCATCAATCAGACTGATAGCTTGTTCAAAGTCCCCTTGTTTCTCCTCATTGTTCCGATACTCAATCACCGGCACTCGGCCAAAGTAATGCGGTAGAGCCTTAACAAATGTGTATACACTCTGCCCTTCTGTGTCAGATTTAAAGGTGATAATTCGGTTGTCGTTGTAATACTTGTACAGATAGTGGTCAATACCGCCTTCCAAATCGTAGACAGGTTGGACGTGTACCGCAAAGAGTGGATTCTTGTCGATGGTGTCATCTGTCACGAGAAAAATCCCTCGCGGGTCAATGCAGCGGACATCTGTCTCAGTTTCTGTCTCTGATACTTTTCGTAGGTAGATGAGCTCATAGCCGACTCCGAAAGTCGAAAGATCCTTTTCCAACTCGGTATCATGACTAACAATATCGATTCGGTCGTACTCCTCCAAGATAGACGAGATATCATTTCCCTGAGAAGCACTGTAAGCGATAGGGTTTCCCACCATGAACCCGACATTCATATCCACCACGTACTTTGCGTGATTAATTAGAATTTTATTGTTTGGTGCTGAATCATCCTCTTTTGTGCGATTCAAAATTTCCTGCTTGCCATCATAATAGTTCGACAGCTTTTCAAGCCTTGCTTTGTTATTCAGATGCTGTGCCATGCAGTAGTTCAATAATTCTGCTGACGGATTATCCAAATTACCAGCAATTTCTCGATTAATTGCAATTGCCATTTTCTCACCTCTCTTATAAACCTTTGATTTTCTTGCGAACTTTTGCGACTCTTTTGGCCATCTCGTCTTCCATAGAATATCTAGTTGCATCAATCGAGTGGTTGTTGCGATCCGGATACGACCCTTTTAGGTTCCCGTTGGAATCTCGATCGACCTCGTAAGTGGTAAATTCTCTTTTGGTATTGGGGCAGCGATAAGGATCGATGATTATTTCTTCTAAATCTTGAAGCCACTTAATACCATGCTCAATTGAGCCTGGGCCTTTTTTGGCTTTCTTGATTCTCAGTCCTAGGCTTTCAAATTCGCTGTTCGTCCTAGGCTCTGCGCTGTCAGCAGTAACAAAATCATTGCTAGGATTCAGCTTCTGGATAGACTCGACTGCCCTTCTGTTTGAAAGACCGACTTGGTGAACTTCACCGAAGATATACAACCTTAAGCGAGTTTTGTCGTAATAGTTTTTTGTGTAGTGCATAGGATCGCCGGCATAACCATGGTCAAGTCCATGATGGATTTTATCAAACGATGCAATCTCTTCGTCAGTAATTTTTCTAATGGTGATATTCTTGAACACTTCAGCGCCAGTACCAGTCACATCCCCTAAATACTCATGCCGCCATTTGCTCTCATTTGTCCTTCTGAGGTGTTCTGCCTCTTGGATGAATAATTCCCCTAGCCACTCTTTAGGGACGTCTCTGTAATCAGAATGGTGGATAAAAACATCATCACGAACCTTTTGAGATTGAATCTCCAAATTCGTCCAGTTGGTATTCGATTCAGGTGGGTTGAAGGAATAGAAGATCTTAATCCCGGCGCCACCACGACCTAACGATTGAATGATGGTACGAAGTTCAGCCATTGAATTGAACTCATCAACTTCCTCGAACCAGATGAATTTGGCATAACCTCGACGGAATTTAGATGCTTTTACCTTCTTGGGTTTCTCAGCACCTTTAAAAATAATTCGTTGGCCAGTCTTAATTTTAGTAATTCGCAACGGCTTGATTGATGCATGATATTCGTCTGTTAAGCCAAGAATATCTATGGCCCATAACATCTGCTCGTACACCGATTCTCGTAATGTTTCAGCGACTTTACGAAGAACTACAGCATTAGCGTTACCATCCTTTTCAATACCGAGTATGATCTCCACCGAGATTGCTGACGACTTAGTGGAACCCCGACCGCCTTTCAACCAATAAGACGAGTTCAAACCATCTTTCACAGCTTGGTGGAATGGATAAAAAGATGGAGCTAAAACATCAGTAAGCTTCACGTTCTTCTGTGTGATTACCTTAGCCATTTGCTTCACCTTCCTGCGCAGTAATATCATCAATGATATTAATCACTGTGCCACCGTCGTTTTCGTCCCCATCTTTGTTGATTAGTGCTTTGGTTGTCTGGGCTTTGGTGTGGTCTGTCTGAGCTTCAATCAATACTAGACGACGTTTGTTCAATGCGATTTCTTCCAACTGTTTGATGGCTTTCTGAAGTTGACCACTGACCCTGGTCAGTGCATCCTCAATTCTGAGAACATCATCAATCTTCCTGGTCTTGCGCTCCTTGACTTCTGTAAGAACCAATTCAGTATTTCCTTTTTGTTTAGTAGATTCCATGATTGCAGTCCTACCACGAAGCTCTTGCAGATATTCCAGCTCAGATTCATTCAGACCTGCTTCAGCTTTCTGAATTCGTTTCATCATCCTTAGCTGCCGAATTTTCAAAAGTCGGACTTCTTCAGTCATCACAAAAAAAGGATCTTCGCTCATTGTTGAGTAAAGGTCCTTTTCGTCATCGCTCATAGTTTCAAGAAAAATTGATTCATGCTCTCCAGTGGTAACGGCATTCTTGTTGCCAGCTGGGGCAGAAGCTTTCGCATTGCCTTTGTTACCGACAGCATTCTGGTTCCCTACCGGAGCACCACCTTTATTCGAAGTACTCCCTTTGTTTTTCGGAGCACTCCGTTCATTTGATTGGAGTACTCCATTTAAATTATTTTTCCATTTGTCTTTGGATTTCCAAGCAGAGATTGTCTTTTCCGGAACAGATAAAAAAGAGGCAAGCTCACGATTGCTTACCTCTCCGTTACGTTCTATGAAAATTTCCAAAGCTTGATCTCTGCGAGGGTCACGCTGTCTTGACATACATAGGACACCACCTCACTATCAGTTTGTTGAGTTTTGTTTTATATATCAGTAATAGTTTAATTCCTTAGGTAAACATATTTTGCTTTTGTGTCTGGTTCTTTTTTCTTAGTTTTAAGTAATTATCCACGAAATTTTTCTGTTGCCTTGTAGGCCCTCTTACGGTCATATTTTGATATCTCCTTTTTGATAAACAAAAAAAGACACCTGCATTCAGGCATCTTTTTTACAATTATTTTTTAAACCAGTCCAAATATTTTTCTACATTTTTAATATCGAATTGTTCTCCCGTTAATTCATGAATTGCTTTTCCATCTCGAAAGACGATAGTGTCAACTTTTGATGCTGGCAAAACTCCAGGTTCATAGGCAGTAACTTCAATTGTTTTATCACCATCATAATTGGCACTTAAGCTTCTATCGCCAATTGAAAAAAAGGTACCTGTGTGTCCTCCAGTAGTAGCGACATTGATATTATTT
This sequence comes from Candidatus Enterococcus myersii, assembly GCF_017316025.1. Taxonomy (GTDB): domain Bacteria; phylum Bacillota; class Bacilli; order Lactobacillales; family Enterococcaceae; genus Enterococcus_C; species Enterococcus_C montenegrensis. The sequence continues at coordinate 14,804 of NZ_JAFLVT010000001.1, read as the reverse complement.
TGAATGTCATCAATTGCGAGATCTACAGTTAATTTATTTTTTAACATGGAAAAATATTCTGCCATCTCATCAATAACCTTCTTCATAACTACTAATCTAGATTTTTTAGGCAATTGATTAGAAACGTAATCTTTCAAGTCTTCATATTCCATCTTAAATCACTCCTTATTTTTCTTCTATTTTAGCAAGAATAAAGAAAAATAACTAGTTGTGTAAAGTTCCTCGACAAATTCTAACAATCTCAAAATTTCCCCAGCAAGCTTGATCTAAGAATTGTCCAACCCCTAATCCTTTGGCTCGAATGGCCAACTGAACATCGGTAAAAGCAATAGATAGGCCGTATCCAGCTAAATCAACAATAATTCCTTGATGCACACCAATTGGCAATCCACAAAAGGAATCTTCTACAATCACAGAGACGATATCCCCTGGTAACAATTCATTTTCCATATATCCTCCAACAAAAAAAGCAGCCACCAAAATGATGACTGCTTCGTTTTATTAATTATTTGATAATACTAATTTACCATGAAATTTGACTGCTGTGGTCCGGAAAATGACTGCAAAATGACCGGCAAACGTCTGTGAATGGTCTGCTTACTCAAAAGATTTAGTGATAGGTTCAACTAATCTTTCAGTCTCTTCCTCATAAACTAACAACCCGACTTTATCACAAAATTGGATAAATCCTTTTTGGCTTTCTTCTGATACAAACGATTTCCCAGCATAGATTTGATCACAAATTTCTTTAACGCTGTGGCCATAAACATATCGCAACATAAATAATTGTCGCCGGCGATCAGTAGCATCTTGCCGAAGCGGATTACTAATGGCAAAATATCCTTGACCAAAAATCGAATGAAGTTCACGATATTCTGGCATAAATTGTTCTCGTTCTATCATAAAGCGTTCAGCGTCACCAGAGTATTCGCTACTGGTACTTGCAGGCATTGCGCTAAAAGATTGGGTCATTTTTGGCATCCTGTTTTTACCGACTTTCTCTCGTGCTGCACCGTAAACTGTCATGAACGTTTCAAAGTTTTTTCTGGTGGCTCGCATATCCACCTCAAGAATGTCTGGAGTTTGATACTTAGAAACATCAAAAAGCGCCATGTTAACTGATTCCCCCTGTCGCTGTGTGTTATAATATTTTTGTCAGAAATATTTTTAACAGCTGGAGAAATCCGGCTTTTTTTATTTTTCTTTTCTATCAAGATAATGCCCTAATTCATTAGTAACAATTCCCAAGAAAAACATGATAGTTCCTAACGCAAAATACATTATCACATCAACTCCAAACCAACGTGGATCACTTTTTCTTTTGCTACTTTAAAAGCTTCGATTAATTGTTGACGATTTAGATTGCTACCACCGAGATAAAGCGTACCCTGGAGATATCTAGTCAGTGCAATCCATTCCAGATTTGTTAACTCGTTTTTCATTCAGCTACCTCCTGTTCCAACGTCCAACTATTCTAAAATCCTGTAACAATCATCCCAAATTTCATCTGAAACGCCTGAATAAATTGGACTTTCCCCCGAGACTCCGTACAATTTTCCATTTTTATAGTGTCCGGTTGCCCAACCAATAAAATTTCTCCATTTGATGTACGGACAACATCATGATACCGGATCACTTTGCCATTCTTATCCTTGACTTCATCAACACAATTCTTGTACTTTTCGTAATTATTTTCCATTTTTCCACTTCCTTAATTCGGACATTACTTTTGAAATAGCTTTGAAATCAAAAGTATTTCAAAAGAAAACCTTGCCATTTAAATCTGTCTTTAACCAACTGTGGAGCACTCTTTAATTCACGCGAATGTCACGCAAATATCCGCAGATTAAAACACTGATATATCAATGTTTTCGGGTTATTTCTGCAGTTTTTCTGCAGATTATCACTCGAATAACTTCTATTTATTTTGTTAAAACCTTTACTTGTGACATAATAATTTTAATAGCCCTTACATACCATTTTCACGAGAGGAGCAATCGCTATGAGAAATCAAAGTCAAGACCTCAAAAATAAGAGATTAACCTGGATTGTAATCATTCTATTAGTAATTATCGCTATATTATTAGGCTATTTAGCAATCAGTAGTTTTTATAGTAAAAATGATACTGATAGTTCATCTTTGGCTGAATCGACTGAATCATCGACTAGTATTTCTAACGACATATCTTCAACATCATCAGAAGATTTCATCAAAGAGTCTACTAGCTCTCAAGAAGAATACAAATACGCTGTCACATTTCCAAAAGATCAGATGCAACTAGGATATTATGGTACTTGGGAATTTTTCCTTAGCACACATACCGATGGAGATCATATCATTATATCTTGGAACACACCTGAATATGAACGTGAATACGGTAATTACATGAGTGAAAGATGTACTTTTGTACCACAAACCATTCCAACAACTATAATACGAGTCAATGAGCATTCCAGAATAGTAAAAGATGTTAAAGTCAATACCCAGCTAGTGCCAAGCTCTGATCCTGGTTCAATTAGCTCTGACTTTTTCTATCCGTTTGATGGTGAAAACACCAAGGTATACGCATATTATATGAACAATGGTTATATAGCAGTGATTTTTTCTCCTGGAAAAGGTCTCGATCAGTATCAGCTTATAGAATTTCGCCCAAATTAATAATGATGACCATGATCACTCAACTAAAACATACCTTGTTTCCAATTTTGCTGGCCGGCAACCAAACATGTTTTCCAAAATATCCATTTGATCATCTGTAACTTCAGAAGCCTCAGAATGTTCTAATGTCACACTGACCTTTTTTACATCGCCTTCAAGCTGTACGAATGCCTTTCCTAGCATTGCGATAGAGATACTCTTGCTGTCTAGTAATTTCGTTTCAGTTGCAACGTATTCAGCATCCATAACATCTTCGTATGGATTAACTGCTTCAGTATCGCTAGTTGGCTCACTCAATGGAGCTGCAATTTCTGAATCATAATATCCAAGCCATTCCAAGTATTTTTTTACCGCGCCTAGCGATTGCTTTTTTGAAGCCTCTGGCAAAGTGTCAGCGATTTGTTTTTGAGCCTTCATAACCGTTTCCGGATTAACGACACCACCCGTAATTTCCATAAATTTCGTTAAATGCTTTTGATAAAGTTCCCAGGTCCCTTTTTTGTAGCCTTTATCTTTTAAAAATTCATTGATGAGCAATTTCGTAATTTTATATCCCAATTTTTCTGCCCCCTCTTTCTTAATCAATTCGTTACCGCCATTAGTTGATACGACCAATGTATTCTCCTTTACTAAGACGACGATACCTTGAATAGTACCGCCGCCTAATCGGCAGGAGACGCCTTGAACTCTGTCTCCAATTTTCATCGTGTTCTCCTAACTTGCTTAATATGGATCATCGTCCTCAGAATCGGTATTTTCGTTCTGATTTTCGACTGTTTCGTCCTCAGATTCAGCAATTTCGTTATCAGAATCGTCCGGTGTTTCTTCCAGTTGATTATCTTTAAAAACAACTTCATTCCGCTTTTTATCCCAAGCAGCAGCGTAAGGTGCATAGTACTCACGTGCTCTTTCTAGCTCATTTATCACAGACAGCTCGCTCATTTCATAATCCTTCGCTATTTCTTCAAACGCCTCACCTTGTTCATTTCGAGTAAGTACATCACGTGGATTGATCGATCCAGGGAACTCTAAAGATTTAGCAGCTCGAATGAATTCATCTACAATATCCTTAGTGACTTCAAATGGTCGATCCTCGATATCGATATTTCCATTATCGTCCACCTCAAGCTGAGTCTGTTCCTGTTTAATTAGATCAATTGTGCCATCGTTGTTAACCACGTATTCCTGTGTTGGTGCGTTGGTGCTTTTGTCAAACGGTATGGAAAAACTATAGTATTGCGGGATAACTTGGATTGTCACTGTTTTATTGGCAAATCGTGTTAGTTCTTCAACCTTTCCTTTCAGTTCACCAATTGGTACTTCAAGTAAAATTTTCTTTTTATCGTCATTACCTAAACCTTTGTCACGTAGTGTTGCATCAAATTCTAATGTCATTATTTATTTTCCTCTCCTGTGGTGTTTACGCGCCATTTTTGAATACGAATGTCATCTTCTCGATCTTCACGATTTTCTTTGATCCAGTCTTCGGCTTCTCCAATTGTTGAAAAAACATCTTTGATTTCTTGATCTTCGTAAGAGTAAATTGTATAAACGTACATCATTTCTCTTCCTCCTAAAACCAACGCTTGTGTGCGATGGTCTCTTTTTTAGTTTTTAATCCAACGTGATTTCGATTTTTTTGATATTGTTTTTCTAGCTGAAGACATAAAGAACGAGCCTTCTTTTCGTTGCCAGAAATTGCCGCTTGATACTTGATATTTCCTTCTGCGTCAAGGACTTGAATAGTCCATTCCTTTGTTTCTTCCACTTGATCACCTTTCCGTGTAATTCGTCGCATCTTCCCAGTTGTAGGCAAAATCGCTTGTAATAAACGGCTTCTTTTCATTCAGAGGTTTAGTCACGCCCTGGGTGATAACTTTGAAGTCATTTTTTCTGACAACTACAGCCTCTACTGGATGTCCGAATTTAGCGGCAAATAGTCGAAATCGAATCTTGTTTCCCTGATCAATCCCATATATCCCGTGACTATTTTTTACATCAATCACATGTAGCCATGATCCATCCAAATTTTTAATTATGAAATCTGGCGAATAGGAAATCGATGTGATTTTTCCAGTCCCAATATCAGTTAGAGGTGTAAGTTGAAAACGAGGGTGAACTACGAAAGGCAAGCCACAATCTTTCACAAATCTCAAATAAAATTGAGCTTCTTTTTCCGAATCAAAAGTAAAGCCATCGATATCAACTTTGCTCCCCCGCTTATTTAGTGCTGTTGGTGATTTACTCATTTTTTCAACTCCTTCATCCAAGATTGATTTGATTTCACTGGCTTTGATGGAGCTGGAGGCTTTCGACTTGGGATTAAAACATCAACTACCCAACCGTTAGCTACTTCAGCCGCTACATCTGCCAATGATTCATCTGAAAAGAGCTGCGCTTCAGAAGGCTTACGGACTAAGGTTCCTTCAGGCCCAATATACCTGGTAACTTTTACTGCCTTACCTTTAATCACCGACAGCCCTCCTAATCTTGGCATCTCGCTTTTCAGAAAGTTCGGCGTAAATCTGTTCAAATTCTTTTTGTTCTTCGGCAACAGCTTGACCATCTGCGTTGCAAACTGGACAGGGCTGACATTTAGTAAGACCAGGAGTGATCTCTACCCAAATCACTCGCTGCCCTTCGCATTTATTACACTGCATTTTTTCACCTTCTAGTAAAAAATTTTTGATCTTTTGTCTTTAGTTTGTTCTGTAAATTTAATTATTTTCCCTTCCACGGCGCGGTGAATTCTACTCACTAGTTTTGGGTTATAAATTTCATTCATTTTTTGTGAATTCAAATTAGTAGTGATAATTGTTCTGTTACGAGAATTCAAGATTGCATAAAGAACTCGTTGATTAAATTCGCTTGACTCAGTTGTATCTGATTTCAAGCTTGATTCACTTCCCAAATCATCTAGAACTAACAAATCAGCTCTAGTTAGCAAGCGAACCATGTTCTCTTCAGTGTATTTACTTTCTTTATTGCTAATTGAATCTTTGATTAAGCGAAGTAGTTCCACCGTAGAAATAAATAGACAGCTCATGTAAGGATTTGCTTTTTCGTTTACTTCTTTAACGATGGACATGGCTAAATGAGATTTACCAGCTCCGGGAAGTCCAGTGAATAAAGTGTTAAACTTTTTTTCTGGATTCAAATAGTCAGCAGCCAATATTTTTGACTTAGATAAAGCATCGTTTGTCTCATAATTATCGGGAATATAATTTGAAAAATCAGCGTTCCAAAGTGTCTCATCCCCTACTAATGAATCTTTTGATAAAGTTTCTAAAGTTCTCCTGCGGTGATGACGATCTGAAGCTGCCGTCACAATTGCTTTTTCTTTTCGCTCCATTTCTTCTCTTTGACATGTAGAGCAAAACGGCTTAGAGTTCCCGATACTCACTTTTTTTTGCTGGTGAATTTCACAAAACTCATTTGAATCATGAATATGCTCTAGCACTCTTAATGGGTCCATTAATATACCACCCCCGAATTATTTTGATTTTTAGCTTTTTGCTTGTTTTTTTTCGGACTTTGATTAGCTTTTTCACGCTTCACATCTAAAGCTAGAACGTCATCTAAGGTTTTGACCCCAGATCTTGACCATGCTTTCAAAATTGTTTCAGTATATCCAAACGTTTGAGCATTATTTAGGCCCGAACGTACCAAAGCCTCATTTACAATTTCGGGCGACATGTCTTTAGCCCATTCATTTAATTTTTGGGCAGTTAATGAATTCAACACACCGAATACTTCTTGATAGGTTTGAAAAAAATTCAGTCCCTTATCATCATCAACAACTATATTGTTATCATTGTTTACATTGTTATCATTGTTGTTTGTGTCTTTCTGTGGCACTTCTGTGGCACTTTCGTTGTCAGGTTGGTGGCTTTTTTGGTGGCTTTTTTGCGGTTTATCACTTTGGTAAGAATCGTAATTTATCACGGTTATCACCGTCTTTTTACTGTCACTTTCTCTGGTAAGCATTGTGTCACTTTCAAGTAGGTCTAAGAAGTCCCTAACCTTGGTGCGAGACCAACCCCATCTATCGGCTAATTGGCGAATTGAAGTAACTTTTTGTCCACGTTTCACTTCGAGGAGATGACCATCAAAAACAATTTTATTCGTCTGGTGATTGGCGTCCATTAGGATATCCAACCACGCTTCGTATTTTGAGAAGACCCTTTTTTCTTGATAAAGCCAGTGATCCCGAATGCTACGGTGGAGAGCTATCCATCCTTTGTCAGCCATGCACTCACCACCTATGCGATAAAGACAGGAACACCAGTCAAACGTTGTGTTTCTTCTTTAAATTTTTGTTCGTTAGAATTTGAATCAGATAGATGGAGCAACCAGACTTCCTGCAGTTGATTCGACTTGTTCGTTTTAATAAAGTCTAGAGTTCTCCCAAAATCAAAATGACTTTCCAAAAGTCGTGATTTTCTCTTCAGGTCAAAACCTGTAGTCATATCTTGATCAATGATTTCTTTTGAGTAATTAGCTTCAATCATCATATAAGTGATATTTGGAAATTTATATCGAACATAGTAACTGTCAGTGATAAATACCAAGCGGTCACCAGCTGCACTATCGATTAAAAATCCACAAGGTTCTTTCACATCATGTTCTGTCTCAAATGGTGTCACATACCAAGTACCAATTTTTTTCGTATCTTTATATTTCAAGAAATTGAAACGATAATAATCATTCGCTTGGATATGAAGCATTTGGTCTTCACTCATTCCTTCAAAAGTTCCTTGAGTAGAGTAGAAATCAATGCTGGTTGAATCAATAAACTGAGAGACATATTTACAGTGATCTCGATGCTCATGGCTGATCAAACAACCAGCTACCTTACTAAAATTGAAACGCATTGCTTGTTGAATTTTTTTTAAAGGAATTCCGCATTCAATCATTAATTGTGTTTGGCCATCATCGATCAAGTAGGCATTTCCGTCTGATCCCGATCCAAAACTTTTGATCTTAATCAATACGGATCATCCTCTCCGATTGGTTCAATAGTTCCGTCCGCAACCTTTTCATCAAAGTTTCGTTCGTCAATATCGGCCACTTGCCAAGGTTCGCTAGTGATTTCTCCAGTTTCGGTATTCACAACATTAGTAGTTTGAGTAACTCTTGGTGGATCTAAAACTTCTTGGTTTGCGTTTTGCTCCACCTCTTCGATAATTTCAGCTTCTTTGCGAAGATATTGGCGTTCATTGAAATCATCTTCTGTAGACTCCGCAATAGATTGAACATAAGCATTAGAGAAATCTTTCGGGATTTTCTTCACGATACGGTTACGCATTTTACGAATTAACATGGTTTCTTGAGACTGCGGATCCTTCCATGCTGGACTAATCAAACCAAATTCATTTATTTCTGGATCTTCTAAAATTTTATCAAGCGTTAAATCAGATATACGTTTTTTCATTTCATCTTTTTTTGCTGCAATTTTCTTTTTCTCATCAAAAGTTGCATTATATGTGTCATTGGTAATTCCCATGCCGTTGTACATCGAGTTATTAATGATATGGGCAATCAGATTGGCTTTTACATCTTCTCGTTCGGCAATGAAATACTCAACTTGACCATCGTTATATTCAATTGGATACACTACCCGAACTACTTTTCCGGTTCCTTTTGGCTCCCATGTTGGTGGAGTTACTTCAATACCTGAGTAACCTGGATAAGTGAAATCATCATCTTCACGAACTTCCCAGTGTCTGTGTACAGTTTTTACATTACGTCCGAACCGGGACAAAATTGCGTCATTTCCATCACCTTCAATCCCCATCTCAATTACTTTTGCTTTTGGAGCTGATTTGCCTTTACCTCGAGGTTGGTTACGAGTAATGAAATATACTTCTCTTGGTGTAGCCATAGCATTCAATTGTAAAGCAGCCACATTCATCAGTGTTTGAGTAACATTACTTTGATCAATTTCACCAATATTAAGTCCTTCTTTTGATAACAGCTCATTAATCGCTGAAATTGCGTTGATTGTGACAGTCCGTTGATACTCAGTCATATTAATTCCATTGCCACGAAGTTGCGATTCAATCTGCGGCATATAAGTATCATTAATTTTTGCAAGCTGTGATTTAAAAACAGTTGGTGTTTGATTGGTCATTTGATTGACCCCTTTCTTTGATATACTGGGTTGATAAAGCGAGGTGAAAACTATGCTGACAAACGAGCAAAGAGCTCATGATTATGCGCTTGCAGTTCTTCCAATTGCTATTGAAAAAGCTAAAGAAGAACGGCAACAATTAAGAGATGAATCGGAAGTTGAACTAGATCTACCCAAAATCGATTCTTTTGAAATTTATCTGTCGATTTATGAAAAATCTTTAGAACGATTAGAAAATCAATAATCCACTTCGTCATCGACCTTTCCGGATTTATTCTGGGAAGGTTCTTTTTTTGCCCATAACATTCGATATGGTTCACCTTTAGTTCCCATCATGTAAATTGGATGTGCCCCAATCCAATCATCATGACCAAGCTCAATCAATTTAGATTCCACTTCGTCATAGATTGTTTCAATTGAACTGAACGTTCCAACAAAAACCCGTTCATTATTAATCTTTGCAAAAACAAAAGTATTCATTCCTATACCTCAACTTTCAATGTTTTATTGCGACCAACTTTTAGTTCGACCACTTGCGTATCAATAGAAATCAGTTGATTAACAGATTCCGTATTATCAACAAATATCGGCATTTTGATACCTAATTCTTTGGAAAGTGTGTTGACAATATCTAAATCACAATTGATACGAGCGCCCGTGTTTAGACTAGTTCCGTATTCAATTCCGTTATAAGTTGCCTCACACACTTCAGCTAAAGCACCATTTTTTTGGATATTGAACAATTTCCAGCGAACCAACTCAAATTTTTCGTTAATGGAGCTTTCTAATGCAGCTACTTTCTTACGAGTGAATTCATCCAGAAGCCACAATTTTCTTTCAACATCCTGGTTCTGATCCTTGAGACGTTTGTCTTCGTTTTTTAATTCTTCGATACGTATGTCAAATGTTGATAATTGACTAAACGAAGATAACTTGGCTTGTAAATCAGCAATATCAGCACGCTTACTATCAATGCTTTGCTTGATTTCATCTTTCTGATTGCTAGAAATATCGGTATCATCATCTGCAGCTGCAATCATCTCAATTTTGGAAGTGATTGATTGATAAACTGCAGTCTCTTCAAAAGTTTTAATTTCAGCTTTAACGTTGTTTAACTCGTCATTCAGTCGATTAAGTAATTCTTCGGCTGATTTATAGCCCAAATCGATTGAATCCAAATTTACTTCAAGCTTTCCTTTTTCAGCTGCTAACTCATTAATCGATGCTTTCAGAGCTTTCCCTTTTTCAGCGTCAGTTTCTAACCAATTTGATTTTCGTTGGTTAAAGTCCGCAACCAATTTCTCAATCTGATCAACTGGTAAATCTTGGCCACAAGTCGGACAGATTTTTTTATGATCATCAAACTCAACGTCCTTAAATTTATTTCGTTCTGCCTTCATCTGTGATAGTTGATCATTGCCAGATTGAATTTTATTGGTTAAATCGTGCAATTTTGATTCTGTGTCTGATTTTTCTCGGCGCAGACGATTAACTTCTGACTGCTGCGTCATAACATCATTTTGCAAGGATTGCGTTTGAAGATTAGAATCCGTTAAATATTGGGTACGAGCTTGCTCTAATTCCAGTTTTAACTTTGCAATTTCTGATTGCTTCACCTGATTGCTATCCGTACTTTTTAAAGTTTCTAGCTTAAGTTGCAAGTCAGAAATATCAGCTTCACGATCCATAATGTCAGCTTTAATTTCTTCTTGAGTTAAATCACCCAAATCAGCAATCAATTTTGCTTTCATGTCAGTGACTTCTTGAATACGTGCTGGAACTCCATCAATGGCCAATTTAATTTCTTTTTTCTGTCCAGCTAACACTTTTCGCATGTCGTCAACAGAATGATTGCCTAAAATTTCTGGCAGTTCTTTTAAATCCTCGTCACCAGCGATAATAGAGTTGTCTGTGACATCAGTCATACTGACAAGTATTTCTCGGCGCTTTTTCCAGTCAAGACGCATGAAGAATCCCGAATCGGCTAAAATCTGTAAAATGCTTTCGTCACCCAAAGCGGCTAGATAGTCTTTCCACTCTTTTTGCTTAACAGGAACTGTATCGATAAAATACTTAGTGGTGTCAGCGCCACGTGTTTTTTCTAATTCCCCACGTTTTGACGTCCAAGTTTCTTGTTGCACGCGTTTTAAAATGGTCACTTTTCCATCAATGATCATTTCGGCTTCAACTTCAGGAGATAGTCCCAAGACCTCATTGTTGACGTTGTCCAAGGGTTTAGGATTAATAGATGCACCTTTGCTATCTTTGCCAAACAGCAACCAAAGAAGACCATCAGCTAACGTGGTTTTCCCAGACCCATTTTGACCGGTTACGGTAGCATTATTCCCCATCAAATCAAGATCAAAATTTTCTATCCCTTTAAAATGCCGATATTTAATCCAATTAATTTTGATCATTGTCACGATTACCACCTCCAAAAATTCGTTGCAAGATATCATCAATGTTTGGATCTTCATTCATCATGTCAACAATGTGGATTTGTGGTCTTTTCGTTTTTTTGTTCTGCGACTTCTCTCTCTTCAACAATTTTTTTGCTTGTTGGCAACCTGGACAATCACACTGTTTAGCCTCAATCAAATCACAGATAGTATCGGCCGCGACTAAATTTATGAGTGCCATTTCGTCGGTACGGCCTACAAACTCCATGTGTTCCAATTCGTGATTTTTTGATATACCCACAACAAGAGATGATCCATCATCACTGCAGGCTTGAGCTAATGCTGAAAATAGTGCTTCAATTTTAGTCATTCGATTTCTCCTCCTGCTCATGCTAAAATGAGCTTGTATTATTTCTTTTGACTGACTTAGAGCTTCCCGGCCGAGTCAGTCTTTTTAATTTCCTGAGCTTGCACATATTCACCCAGTAAAAACGAACAAGCAATTACTACGAATGCAACAATGACGATTAATGTGATTGTCAGATTTATACTTCCCATGTAAGCAAAAGCTACGAATAATAAACTAAATATCACGATGACAATCATTGCTGTTAAGCTGTCATTAATTCGTTTTAAAAATTTCATGTTTTAGCTCTCCTTTTATTTTTATCTTTGTTAAAGACTTCCAAAAAAATTTGGAAAATTGATTCCGTTAATTCTTCAGAAAGGTTTATACTGTTCAAGTCTGAAATTAAGTCTCCATTACAATCAAAATTGATAACCTCCATATTTTTTTCTCCTTTATTTTTCAATAGATTTCAAATTATCGCTAAAAGCGATAGTATCGCCAAAAAAAATTCCATTTACTGGATATCGATATAAATTTGAAAACACAAACATATATTTTGCTGGCATATCGGACGAGTCCTTTTCCCATCGCATAATAGTCTCGCGAGTCACACCAACCTGTTCGGCGACTTGTTGTTGCGTCATTTGCATTCGTTTGCGTAGCGCACCTAATGTCATCATCTGTTCCTGTGGCATATCATCTCCTCCTTTCGTTGACTTAATCTTAAATCGCTTTAAGCGATATGTCAACACTTAAAGCGATAAAGAACCGACAGTAAGTTAAAAAAATATCGCTTTAGGCTATGCAAAGATCGCTTTAAGTGATATACTCTTTTCAAGACATTAAGTAGAAGGAGAAATTATTTATGGTAGATGATTTAAAAGATATTATTGCTCATAATTTGGAAAGATTACGAAAGTTAAATAACAAAAGCATGAGTGAAATTGCAGAATCCATCGGTGTCTCTCAATCAACTGTATCAGATTGGGCAAATGGGAAAAAGATGCCACGATCTGGCTCTATTCAAAAATTAGCTGATTACTTTGGTGTTCCTAAAACTGAATTGTTAATGGATACTGAGAAACAGATATCTAATATTTCTATATCTGCAGGAGTAACTAAAATTCCTATCTTAGGAACTATAACTTGTGGCGAGCCAATTTTAGCAGTTCAAAATCTTGAAGGCTATCGGACTGAAATGAGTGAGGGGCTTCCGCAAGGAGAATTATTTTATTTAAAAACAAGGGGAGATTCAATGGAACCAACGATCCCCTCTGGAAGCTTTGCGTTGATTAGAAAACAACCTGATGTTGAAGACGGAGAAATTGCAGCAGTTGTCGTTAATGGCGATGATGAAGCTACTTTGAAGCGAGTGAAACATCAAAATGGATATGTTATGTTGTTGGCTGATAATCCAAAATATGCACCCATTATCATTACCTCCGACACTCCGGCAAGAATAATTGGAAAAGCTATGAAGGTAAGTTTTGATTTATAGAAAAAGGTGTGAGTTTTGAAAGTTTATGAAGAATTAACAGTTGAAGAAAAAAATGAAGTCGAAAGAAAGATTGCGATAGCAATCGAATCTACAAAATTGTATAGCGAGACATCTTTAACCAATCACGATAAAAATGTTTTGGAAAATCTATTAAGAGAGAATCTATATTTGTTAGAACGTATAGAAAAATAAAAAAGCCGCTCTCCTCGACCAAAATTTGAGCGGCTTAGCAAAAAATAACCTAAGGCATAGGCTTTTTTTCTATGCCTATTTTATCAAAAAATAGGAGTGATTACCATGAGAACCGCAATTTATGTGCGAGTTTCAACGCTTGAACAAGCTCAAGAAGGATATTCTATTGATGAACAAATTGACAAATTAAAAAAATATTGTGCTGCTAAGGATTGGAATGTTTATCAAATCTATAAAGATCCTGGTTTTACCGGTTCAAACACTAACCGACCTGGTTTAAACGCTCTAATTTCTGCAGCAAAACGCAACTTGTTCGACACTGTTTTAGTGTACAAGCTTGACCGTTTATCTCGTTCTCAAAAAGATACTCTATATCTTATTGAAGATGTGTTTGGTAAGATGGGAATTTCTTTTGTTTCATTGAACGAAAACTTTGATACTTCTACCCCATTTGGAAAGGCTATGATAGGAATCCTCGCTGTTTTTGCTCAATTAGAAAGAGAACAAATAAAAGAGAGAATGTCAATGGGGAAATTAGGTCGGGCTAAATCAGGAAAGGCTATGGCATGGAACAAATCCCCTTTTGGTTATCGATACGAAAATGGTAACTATGTCATCGAGCCAATTGAAGCACAAATAGTAAAAAGAATATTTGATGAGTATCTTTCAGGAACATCAATCACAAAAATACGAGATCATCTGAATGAAGAAGGACATATTGGCAAAAAAGCTGAGTGGCCATATAGATCAATACGTTCCATCTTGGACAACGCAACGTATGCTGGATTTAGTAAGTTTAAGGAAGAACTTTTTGAGGGAAACCATGAGGCTATTGTTACGAAAGAAGCATATTTTACAACACAAAAAGAATTAGAAATTCGACAAAAAGAAGCATATAAAAAAAATAATAATCCTCGACCATTTCAAGCAAAGTACATGTTATCCGGACTGATGCGTTGTGGTATTTGCGGTTCTACCTTTGAAGTGAATTTGAGGAATGTAAGAAAAGATGGAACAAGATTAAAAAAATATAGATGTGCAAGTCACTCTTCAAAAAGACATAACTATACAATCAAGAGAAACCCTAATGGTTGTACTTCGCCAACATATGACATGGAAGAATTAGAGAATGCTATTTTAGCCCAAATTGAAAAACTAAGAATAAATACTGATATCATTCAAGAAAAATCTCTCACGCAATCCGATGTTGATACAAATAGTTATGAAATCAAGCTAAAACAATTGAACTCTCAGTTAGAAAAATTGATTGATCTCTATCTCGATATGGAGATACCAAAGAAGACTTTAGAAATCAGAAAAAAATCAATTATCCACGAGATTGATTCAATCGAAACTAAATTGGAAAGTTTAAAAGAAAATAATAATAATCAAGTAAGCGTCAAGGAATTGATGAGGGAGTTAAGCAATATAAAAAGTTCAGTATACACGTTGCCTTACGATCAACAAAAAAATTTGGTTCGTAAATTAATAAAAAATATCGTTGTATATCCTGAAAGAATGGAAGTTCACTGGGTATTTGAAAAATAAACAGATTTACTATCTATGATTTCGAT